>NZ_VCNL01000020.1 GCF_007671685.1 Halorubrum salsamenti
TTCGGCTCTGTTGAAATCCTCAGAGAGTTACATGTTCGCCGTGTAATTCGACGAGATGAAGGCCCTCCCGAAGTCGCAGATTCTCCGGTTTACTGAGAAGGCGATCCATCTGGCACGCCGAGCGGTTTCTCGATACTCCTCGAAGTTCTCCAAACATCGCTATACACTTCCCCAGCACGTTGTTTTGCTGTGCCTCAAAGTTCGAAAGAACACGACCTATCGTGGCCTGCTTGACGAACTGATCGAGATGCCACGCATTCGTCACGCCCTCGGATTAGCTGAACTTCCTACGCCATCAACGCTTTGTAAGGCGTTCAACCGGCTTGATATGGCTGTATGGCGTGCTATATTGACTCTCTCAGCGACGCTACTTCCGACGAGCGGTGTCGTTGGAGTTGATGCGTCAGGATTCGACCGCAGTCACGCCTCAAAACACTACACGAAACGAGCCGAACTCACGATTCAGCAGCTCAAAGTGACGCTGTTGGTTGATGCGAAGGTCAACGCAATCCTCGATCTCCACGTGACGACGACACGAAAACACGATAGCCAGATCGCTCCATCGTTGATCAAGCGCAATCCCGAAGACATTGATATTCTGCTCGGTGACAAGGGCTACGACGACCAGAAGATCAGGCGGCTCGCCCGGCAACATGAGGTTCGGCCACTGATTAAGCATCGTGAGTTCACATCACTCCACAAGGCATGGAACGCACGCTTAGACGCTGATCTCTACGGCCAGCGGAGTCAATCCGAGACTGTGAACTCAACGCTCAAGCGAAAGTACGGTGCGTTCGTCCGATCACGATGCTGGTGGAAACAGTTTCGTGAACTCACTATCGCTTGTCTCGTTCATAATCTCGACCGGTCGCTCTGAACGGTCTATACAGTTATTCCGTTGCTCGATACGCCTGACCGCCACGAACGATTCCCAGTACCGCGAGGAGGGCATACAGAACGGGCATATTTACGAGACCGAGATTCAGATAGCCGAGAACGGCGAAGGCAAGTGAGAGAACTCCAACAACGATCATAATGACTGAGTACACTTTCTGAAACTTCAAGAGCAGGAACACACCAGCGACGGCGATTAACGAGAAGAGGACGCTGAGGAAATACGAATCGAGGTAGACGGAAACAAAAACTGCTCCGAAGAAAGCAACAACGATGAGCCCCACCCTACAGAGATTCCTCCGTAACTCCTGATCGATCACGTTGAGAGAGTTATATTCCAAGGAGAAACAGTTTATTCTTTTCGAAATTCTCATCGACCGGCTGTTTCAGGCGAGAATGTGTCTGAAGAATAGGATTTCAACAAGGCC
>NZ_VCNL01000021.1 GCF_007671685.1 Halorubrum salsamenti
GAGCGTGTCATAGAAAGCGTCACGTACGAAGCAGCAGGGTGCGAAAAGTGTGTCCAACACCAGCGCAACCCTGCAAGACGTAGCTTCGGTAGACGACTTCTTGAATGCGGCGGCTACCGAGACAGTACCGCTGTTTGAATACCTTGAATTCCAGTTTCTGAGAGAGTACGACGTGTTCGCCCCCTCGAAGCGGGGGCGAACACGAGTTCACCAGCCACCAGCCCTCTTTTGCGGCTTTCTACACTGCTACTACAAGGATATCTACGGCACACGTCCGGTTGCACGAGAACTCCAGCACGGCCTCGTCTGGTACTACTGTGGACTCGACAAACCGCCGTCTAGGGACACGGTTGACCGCTTTCTCACCGATCTCGAACACGTTATCGACGATATCTTCAACAGGCTCATCGAGCAGGCCGCCGCCCGCGGCCTGCTCGACTCCACGTACTCTATCGATTCGACACACATCGAGGCGATCCAATACAACGACGCCGCCTCGTGGAACTATGATCCAACTGCCGAGGAGTACTACTACGGCTTCGGCTGTACGATCGTCTCAACCGGGTCAAAGATTCCGATTGCGGCGGAATTCACACAGGCCAAACAAGCAGACAAAGAGACGGCGATGCGCGTCACACGTGACGCGCTCGCCGTCGAAACTCCGATCTGGATGCTTGGAGATAGCGCCTACGACATCCTTGATTGGCACGATCACCTACTGGCCGCAGGGGTCGTGCCAATCGCTCCATACAATCCGCGAAACACTGATGACCCGAAAAATATCGAGTACAGGGTCGAAGACCGAATCGAGGAACACAGCGAGGACGTTCAGCTGAAACAATCCATCTTAGACGAGACGTACAACAACCGGACAGGAGTGGAACGAACCAACGACGCAGTCAAGGACTGCGGCCTCGGGCACGTCCGCGCCCGAGGCCGCGTCCATGCACGAACAGAAGTGTTCCTTGCACTGTGTCTCCGACTCGTCATTGCAATCACCAACTACGAGCGAGGAAACGAACCGGGCTGTGAGATGCTATGAGTTGGATTCTATGACACGCTCT
>NZ_VCNL01000003.1:0-222084 GCF_007671685.1 Halorubrum salsamenti
CGCCGACGTCCCGGCCGTCCGACCCGTCCGCGACGACCGCGCTCGACGAGTCCGCGACCGCCACGACCTCGTGGCCGCGGTCGACCGCGAGCTCCGCGACCGCACGGCCGACGACGCCGGCGCCGACGATCGCGAGTTTCACGGCTCACCCCGCGTCAGCGGCTCGATGAGATGGAGGTCCTTTCCATCGGCGATCCCGCGAATGGTCTCGAGCGTCTCGCTCACCTCGCCCTCCTCGACGGCGAGCCGCAGGCGGGCGCTCGACGTGTTTCGAGTTCCCTGCGGCGCCGACAGCGAGAGGTCCGTCACCGTCGCGTTCGACCCGTCCTGAATCCGCGAGAGGGTGCCCGACAGGTCCGTGTCGACGATGTGTCCCGAGAGGACGCACACGAGCGACTCGCTGTAGCGCTCTTCGCCGGCCTGGATCACGTTGATTCCCCCGTCTTGGAGGTCCTCGACGATCGCCTCGTACTGCGACTCAGTCGCCTCGAGGTCGACCTCCACCGGAATGTGACCGCGCGGCGTCATACTTCCCCGCTCGTGGAAGATAGACAGCAGGTTCCCGCCGTTCTCGCTGATCGGACGCAGCGACCGGAGCAGTTCACCCGGCTCGTCGACGAGTTCGAGCCGGATCATGTAGGCGTGGACCGCGTTCTCGTCCTCCTTCATCGCCGATCGCCCCCGCTCTGGCTACAGAGAGTACACATTGGTGGCGAGTGGCGCGGTACAATAATAAGGATCCCGAAACGGATCTCCTCGCCCCTGCGCTCGTCCGCAGACGCCAATATCGGCTGGGGTCCTCCGCCGGGCCACCGCGGCCGATAAGTCAGTGTTCCGCCGGCTGTCGGTTCTCCGGGCGGTCCTCGGCGGCCGCGGCAGCGCTCTGGATCTCGCTTTCCGCCGTGAGATCGTCGATCAGCGTTCGGAGGCGTTCTAGGGGGATCTGCCCCGGCGCGTACTCGCTCTCGTCGTCCGCGAGCGGCGCGTACCCGAGTCTGGAGCCGTATATCGGAGCGACCGCCCGAGAGTGGCTCCCGATCCGGCCCATCGAGATCCCGGCCACGTCGATGCCCTTCTTCGTTGCGACGTTGATCGAGCGGAGCAGGCGGAGCACGTCCGTGTGCTTCCGCGGGAACGTCGCCACTTTGGCGATGTCCCCGTACTCACCGCACTGACGGAAGATCGCGTCGAGGACCTCGCGTTCCGGGGTGTCCTCGAACGTGTGGTGAGAGACGATACAGTCGACGGCGTTGTCTCGGAGCTCGTCGAGGACCCACTCCATCCCGCGGGCCGTCTCCAGCTCGACGTCGACGACCTCGACGTGATCCGAGCGCGACGCCGCTGACAGTCGGTCGAGCCGCCCCGTATCGGGTGCTTGTCCGCCGAACCAGCGGGTTCGGTTCGTCGCGATGAGCGGGAGCTGCCCGTCGTAGTCGTCGAGCTGCTCCAGCGGATCGTCCGCTTTGTCCATCCGAAATTCGATGACATCTGCCAGCCCGCGCGCGGCCGGCTCCCGCGTCAGATCGTTTGTCGTGGCCGCGAGCACGAACGCCTCGAAGTTCATGCGATACTCTATCATCCGACGAGTGAAAACGTTCACTGTCGACGCAGTCCGTTGCGGACCCGGAACGCACGGCGTCTCGTCGCCCACACGCCGCGTCGCAGTCGGGGCGTCGCATCGCCGTCGGGTCGACCTCGCCGCGCCGGGAGCGCGACACGTGCACTCGGACGTTTCACCTTCGTTGAAACTGACGCGCAGGTATTAGTACGGCCGCTCGCACAGATCGACCTATGGCAAAGCCGAACGGGTCGGAATCGGAAGAGACGGGGCCGCGTCAGATCAAAAGCGTCCGCCACGCGTTCGACATCGTCAGGTGCCTCGACGAGGTCGGCGGAGCGACGCTCTCGGAGACGGCGGAACACCTCGACATGCCGGTGAGCACGGCTCACGTCCACCTCACGACGCTCGTCGAGACGGGATTCGTCGTCAAGAAGTCGGGGGAGTACCGTTGCGGCCTCGAGTTCCTTCAGGTCGGTGGCCGTCTCCGCGATGAGATGGCGCTGTACCAAGCGGCGAAGACAGAGCTCGACGATCTGCGGGAAAAGACGGACGAACACGCGAACGTCGTCGTCGAGGAGAACGGATACTCGGTCCAGCTGTACAAGTCACAAAGCCCGAACTCCGTCGACGACCAGGCGCCGCTCGGCGACCACTTCCACACCCATTCGACGGCGACCGGGAAGGCCATCCTCGCGGAGCTGTCCGCGGAGGAGGTCGACCGCATTCTGGACGAGCGGGAGCTCACATCCGTGACCGACTCCACTATCACCGACGAGACGCGCCTCCGCGACGAGCTCGACGAGATCCGCGAGCGCGGCTACTCGATCAACCGCGAAGAGCATTTTAAGGGTGTCTGCGCCGTCGGGACGGCGATCGTCTCAGAGCCCGACGACGCCGTCGGCGCGATAAGCGTCAGCGGGCCGCTCAGCCGCATGGACGACCACCGGATCGAGACCGAGATCGCGCCCGAACTACTAAACAAAAAGAACATCATCGAGCTCAAGCTCAGGCGTCGTTCATAAAAGTACGAACGCTGATCTAAACATATAAAATCCGTCTTGTTCTAGATAGTATATCTAAATTAGAAATAATTCTCGCAAGTCAAGCCTTATCGATGGGATCAACTCATTTCGGGGATATCGTCGATAATCTTCAAAATACACAGACATATAGCCTATATACGCTTGTGTTCTAAATATATAATCGCAAATTGGGGGTATGTGTTGGTCCTAGACGACATCTGTAGTTCTATTACGATCGAATTCTCACTAATACTCAAATAATCACGTGAAAGTGGAGAAAAGACAATCTAATATTAAATATAGTTGTGTTTTAAGATGCATTTCTGATGTGTGTGGCCTTCATGAGAGGAGAGATCGATGGCTCCGTGCGGTCGTAGCTAAGAAAGATATTTTTTAAATGATGTTAAGAAATATGTTATGTAGGGCGAGGGACGCCGGGCGTGTCCGTCCACCGCCACAGTGTGCCGACGGCGAGAACGAACGCGACGGCGATAGCGACCGCCGTCCACTGAATCGCGGTCCCGATCCCGTACCGCCCCGCGAGCACCCCGACGACTGCGGGCGCCGTTGCGAGTCCGAGGTACGTCGACCCGTTCGTGACCGCGTTGAGCGGACCGCTGTACTCGGGCGCCGACTCGACCGCGTACGCGGAGAGCACCGGGAATCCGGTCGAGATCGCCGCGCCGGCGACGAAAACCGCGGCGAAAAGCGCTGGACCGGTCACGCCCGAGAAGGCGACCGCGAGCGCCGGTATCGCGGGAACAAGCGCCGCTAACAGAAGCAGCAGATGCGGAACTCGTTCGATCGCCGTCGCACAGCCGAGCCGCGCCGGGATGTACGCGAGGAGATAGACCGACAACAGCGCGTTCGCGGTCGCTGTCGGGTAGAACGTCTCGGCGTAGTACACGAGCCAAGTGAAGAGGACGCCTTCGAGCGCTCCGGTGAGAACCATCCCGAGACAGCTCCCGAGAACGGCCGGTCGGCGAAGCAGCGACGCGAGCTCGGCCCGCGACACCGAGCGCTCCGCGTCTATCGAAGGGAGGTCGTACCGCGCGGCAAGTAGGGTCGCGGGGAGGAACGCGCACGCGACGACGAGGAACAGCATCCGCCAGTCGGCGACGGCGAGGACGACGCTGACGAGTTGGGGCGTGAGCACGGCTCCGACGGCCCACACGAGCGTGTAGACCGTGTACATCCGTGCGCGGCGTTCGGCGTGGAGGTGGCTCAACACGACGCGATCGAGGCCGCGAAACGCGCCGGCGGCCGTTCCCTGCCCGAGCAGCGCGACCAGAAAGACCGCGTAGGTGGGAGCGACGCTCATCGCGACGAGCGCACCGACCGTACACGTCGCGCCGACGAGCAGGGACGGTCGCATCGGGAGCCGACCGGCAAGCACTCCGGTGACGACAATCGCCACGAGGAACCCAGCGGTCCCCGCCGGCGCGACGAGCCCCAGCGTGGCCGTCGAAGCGCCGAACTCCTCGCCGAGACTCGCGAGTATCGGCCCCCGTACCTGCACGGCGATAGCATCAGCGAAAATGAACGAGAACACCGCGACCGTCCACGCGCGTCTCTGCTCCATATTCTGTGGCCTTCACAAGATAATATAAAGTTCACTGGTTCCGGAGTTCGCTGCCTCGGGTTCCTCGCCGACGGTGGAGGAGGTCACCCATTCACTCCCAGATGAGTCGTGAGTTTTCACAATGTTGGATACGGCCCCTTTTTGCTCCCGATCTGTCCCGAAAGCGACCCGCCGATCGCTCATACAGCCCCACCCATTACAAACATACGTGTGTAACTATAATGGTTTTTCGATATGTATATTCCAACGATAGTGAAATACATCGAGCGGCGAGAGCAGGCGTTTCAACGAGGCTCGCAACCCGTCTGAAGCCGGGTGAGATTCGGAGAACACAAAGAGTTAAATGAGATGATGAACGACCGACGATCAGCGATGGCAGCTCAAAATGTGCTTGTGACGGGTCCGTTCGGTGAGGCCGGGGAGGCGATCCTCAACCACATGGCGGACGACGATCGATACGAATTCACGTACCTCAACCGGAGCGATCACCCGGACTACGAGACGCACGTCGCGGACATCGCCGACTACGAGGCGATACGACCGGCGTTCGACGGACAGGACGCCGTTATCCATCTCGCCGCGCAGTCCGACGCCGGTGCCGACTTCGAAGAGATAATCGATCCCAACATCCTCGGGACCTACAACGTGCTCAAGGCGATGGAGGACGCCGGCGTCGAGAAGCTCATCTATGCATCCTCACAGCGCGTGATGGGACTCTACGAGGAGGACCACGCTCCGGAACTCTACGAGGAGGATTATCCGAGCGAACACGACCCGTTCCGGCTCACCCACGAGACCCTTCCGAAGCCGGACGGATACTACGGCGCCTCGAAGATGTTCGGCGAACACATGTGCCGGGTCCACGCGCGGCGCGACGGTGCGCCGGAGCATGTGTACTCGCTGCGCATCTCGAGCGTCCGAACCGAAGAGTACGATCACCCGTACGGCGACGCGGAACGCGGGGTCGACAGGGGAGACGAACACCGCGTCGACGACGACGAGGTGTGGGACCAGTCACAGACCGGGTCCTGGAAACGCGGGAGCGAGGAGTACAATGAGATGGTAAAGCGGCTGAAGGCGTCTTGGACCTCCCAGCGCGACTTCGCGCACATGCTGGAGTGTTGCCTCGCGGACGAGGAGGTCACCTACGACGCGTTCTACGCCGTGAGCGGGAACGCCGCTCGCTGGTTCGGTATCGAACACGCGCAGGCCGTGCTCGGCTACGAACCGAAAGACGACGGCGGAGAGTGGGACGGACCGCCGAAGTAATCGGTGTTCGCGGTTGTGATCAGGGGGACGTTCCGCCAGGTAGTCAGGACGGGCCGATCGTCGGTTCGATCTAAACGCCGGCGTGATCGCTGTCCGGGTCTCGGACAGTCACGTCGCGAAAGGCGCTCCGCCCCTGACGCGTCTACTGGATCGAGTCCTCTGGACCCACGACCTCTAGGTTGTCGAGTAGCTCGTCGTAACCGTTGATCTCCAAGAGGTACTCACCCGACTTGACCTCCTCGCGCGTGGCGTCTTCGGCGTCCATCTTCTCGTGAGCGAGTTCGAGCACCCGCTCGGCGCCGTCGCCGGGAATGACCGCGATCCCGTCGTCGTCGCCGACGAGGATGTCGCCGGGGTCGACGCTCACGCCACCGACCGAGACCGTGACGTTCACCGACCCCGGATCCTGCTTGAGCGGCCCCTGCGGGTTCACGCCGCGTCCGTAGACGGGGAAATCCATCGCCGCGATCTCGGGGCTGTCCCGGTAGCCGCCGTCGATGACGAGACCACCGAGCCCGTTCGCCATACAGGAGGTACACATCAGTTCGCCGACGTGGCCGACATCGGTGTAGCCGTCACAGTCGATGACGAGCACGTCGCCCGGCTCGGCCATCGTGATCGCTTTGTGGATTATCAGGTTGTCCCCCGGCGACGCGTTGACCGTGACCGCCGTCCCGGCCATCTCGACGCCGTCGCCGGCGGGCGTGATTCCAGCGTCCATGGTGAGGCCGATATTCCCGGTCACATCGGAAACGATCGTGCTCGGGACCTCCTCGAAGGCCTCGACGATACTCCGGTCTGGCCGCTCGATGTCGTGTTCGATGGTGTGCACATTCCCGGCGAGGTTTACCCGACGCATAAATTCATCGGTGAGTTACTCCCCGTCCGATATCGCCACGCCAGTTACTGCGGCCGTTCCGTGACTTCGAGAAAAACGGAGTCGCTTCGCGTTCGTGGTCCGACGGCCGTTACTGCTCTTCGATGCCGAGTTCGTCGACGAGGTTCCCGTAGAATTCGTACTGCTCGTCGAGGAAGGTGCGCAGCTCGTCGCCGGTCCGGCGGGTCTGGATGAAGCCGTTGTTGTTCATGAACTCGACGAAGCCCTCGTCCTCGTACACCGACTGATACGTCTCGAGGAGGCTCTGCTGGACTTCGTCGGAGATACCGGTGGGCGCGAAGTGCGCCAGCCAAGAGCCGATCTCGATGTCGAGCCCTTCGTCGGCCAGCGTCGGCACGTCCGGGAGCGCGTCGACCGGCTCGCTGAAGGCGACCCCGAGCGCCTCGAGTTGGCCGTCCTGCACCTGCGGTGCCGCCTCCGCGGCTCCCACGGCGGTGGCGTCGACCTCCCCGTTCGCGACGGCGGTCATCGCGGGCGCGGCGCCCTCGTAGGAGATGTGCTCGACCTGCACGTCGGCCTCGCTGGCGATCCCTGCCGCAGCCATGTGCCAGGAGGAGCCGAACCCGGAGTTCGCCATCTGGATCGTGTTGTCTTGGCCGTAGGCGACCCAGTCATCGACGGAGCCGAAGTCGGAGTCCTCGTTGACGAGCAGCGTCGCCGGGAACTCCGTGTACTGCATGATCGGTGTGATGTCGTCGGGACTGAGATCGGCGATACCGAGATGCTCGAACAGCGCGATCTCGGGCGCCGTACAGCCGATCGTATGGCCGTCGGCGTCAGCGTTGGCGGCCGCGTTCATCCCGACCGATCCGGAACCGCCGGTCTGGTTGCTGACGTTCCAAGAAACGTCTGTGTAGTTCTCCGCCGCGTCGGCGACCGCGCGGCTCGTCCGGTCGGCTCCGCCACCGGCCGCCCACGGTGAAACGATCTCCACGGGCCGAGACGGCCACGACTGACCGCCGCTGAGCTGATCGAGACAGCCCGCGGTTGCCGCGAGCCCGGTGACGCCAGCGCTCTTCAAAAACGTCCGCCTGTTCGATGCAGTTCGGCCGCTGGTATCTCTTACCATGCCAATCCTGCATATTCGACTGTGTATAATAAGCGTTTGGATCGTTCGAGGGGGTAGAGTGTCCGATACCAAAACCTTATGTCACACACCCGTTCAGAATCCAGTATGCGAGGGCTCGCAAAAACCCGCCGTGACTCCGGGAGTATGGAACTTGTCGACATCGAACAGCCCAAACCGGCCGCAGACGAGGCGCTCATCGAAGTCGAGTACGCGGGACTCTGTGGAAGCGACGCCGGCATCTACCAGTTCAAGTCCGCGTTCGAGCGGATGTCACTCCCGACGGTAATCGGTCACGAATACACGGGGAAGGTCGTCGAAGTCGGCGACGCGGTCACGCGGATCGATCCCGGACAGCGCGTCGTGGAACGACCGATCCGCGGATGCGGCGAGTGCTTCCAGTGCCAGATCGGAAAGGAGAACATCTGTCAGAACATCGAACTGACCGGTATCGACCGCGATGGCGCCTACGCCGGCTACATCACGGCCCCCGCCGACTCGTTACAGATCGTCCCGCAGGGAGTCGATCCGCGACACGCCGCGCTCGCGGAGCCGACCGCGGTCTGCACGCGCGCAGTCATCGAGAACTCTCGTGTCGGTGCCGGCGATACCGTCCTCGTCGCCGGCCCGGGACCGATCGGGCTCCTCACCGCACAGGTCGCGGACGCGCAGGGCGCGACCGTCACCGTCGCCGGCGTGGGACGAGACACGAACTACCGACTCCCGCTTGCGGAGGACCTCGGCTACGCCACGGTCAACATCGAGGAGAGCGACGTGGAGACGCACTGGGCGGAAGACACGGGCGGGCTCGGGTACGACGTCGTCTTCGATACGACCGGTCACTCCTCCGGGCTACCGATGGCGACCGACGCGGTTCGGAAAGGGGGCCAGATCGTCATGATCGGTCAGGCCGGTGAGACCTCGATTCCCACCACGTCGCTGGTCCGGGCGGAGGTCGATCTCCAGTGTTCCTACAGCGCGCTGTACCGCGACTTCGACCGGGCCTTCCGACTGATCGCCACCGGTGATGTCGACCACGAAACGTTTCTCGACGACCGGTTCAGTCTCACCGACCCGGAGACGGCGTTCGAAGCCTTCCTGTCCGGCGAGACGTGCAAGCCGGTCTTCGACGTATCGGTGTTGCGAGAGTAGGTCTCGGTGTTGCGAGAGTAGGTCTCGCTGCGGGATGATTCTGTGTGAAAACGGAGTTGGCTCCGACTCGGTTAGTCCGTCCGAGGGTCCCACTCGTTCCACTCGCGCTCGACGAGGTAGTTGTCGAGCTTCCCCTTCGGGTTCTCGAAGACGTGTGATCCGTGGAAGACGAGAAGCGCGTCAAACTCGTGTTCGAGCAGCGCGTAGAGGTTCAACTCCGCGTCTCTGTGATTGTCGTTGAAAAGCGCCGGCGGCGGGAGGAGATACCCGGCCGGAAGTCCGCCCCGGTCGGCGCCGTCGAGAACGTCGCCAGAGATGAGGATGTCTCGGTCCTCGAGGAGCAGCGCCGACGTCGCCTCCGTGTGGCCGGGCACCTGGATGACCCGAATGTTGCCGTCGAGGACATCGCCGTCCTCGTAGGCGACATCCGGCTCGATATCGAGGTTCGCTTCCTCGAGGTGGTCGTAGAGCTTCGTCTCGTCGGCCGGCATCGCGATCTCGGGGTCGAACGCCTCTACGACGTGGCTGAGTCCGCCGTGGTGACCGTGGTCACCGTGCGTGAGGATCACGCGATCGACTCCCCCGTATTGCGACTCCAGTGTTTCGACGAGTTCGGGCCCGTTCTCATCGAAGGCGGTGTCGACGAGCGTGATCGACCCCGGTTCCGGGACGTCTTCGAGCACGAACACACGGACGTGTTCGAACTGTATCTGGTCGATACCATCGACTACGTTACTTACGCTCATAGTCATCTCGATGTCCGGTCGTTTCTGAATTAAATCTGCCGGAGTTTCTCAGGTTCGGACAGTCTCGTCTGATCGACGCCACGAGCCGACCGATCTCACGCGGTCGTTCGGTCTCTCCGTTCGATCAACCGACCTCCTCTCGGCCGCATAAAGGGGTTCCAGTAGCTTTATACAAGCAGATCCCCTGTTTGCCGAGTGAGAAGTACACATGGTAAAACAACGTATCGCAGACACGGTCGACCGGGTCTCCGTAGGGATGCTCTTGTCGCACCCGCTGTCGGTCGGATTCATCCTCCTCTCGCTCGTGGTCATCTACGCCGCGAGCAACTTCCCCAACGACAGTTTATTCGGACCGAGTTTCTTCCCGATCCTCACCTCGGTCGGGATAATCGTCTTCGCTGCCGCCGACATGCTGAACGGAGGCGAAACCGAACTCGAAATGAGCGACATCGACGTTCGGCCGCCGACCGTCGTGTTGGGACTCCTCGTGGCGTACGTTCTCGCGATACCGATTTTGGGGTTTTGGGTCGGGTCGATGCTATTCCTCGGGGTCCTCCTCTACTACTCCGGCATTCGGTCTCCGCTGCTCCTCGTCGGCCTTTCGCTCGGCGTGCCGACGCTGCTGTTTTACGTTTTCGGACGGATATTCCTCGTCCGGCTCCCTGAGGCGATCATCCCGGTATCCCGACTGCTGCCGCAACTTCCGCTGGTGGTGGGTGTCTAATGACGGTTGACTACATCGTCCAAGGAGCTCTCAACGCGACGGACCCGCTCGCCGTCGGGCTGATGATCCTCGGTATCCTGCTTGGTATCCTCATGGGATCCATCCCGGGAATGACGGCAACGATGACCATCGCTGTGCTGCTGTCGTTCACCTTCACGATGGACCCGGCCAACGGGATGATGCTGCTCCTCGGAATTTACGGCGGGGCGGTGTACGCGGGGTCGATCCCGGCGATCCTCATTCGAACGCCCGGAACGCCGTCGGCGGCGGCGACCATCTTCGACGGATATCCCCTGTCACAGCGAGGGGAGGCCGGGCGGGCGATCCGCGTCGCTACGATCGCCTCCTTCGTTGGCGGTTTTATCAGCGTCCTCGCGCTGATGTTCTTTTCGCCCGTGATTGCCGACGCCGCGCTCAATTTCCGTTCGCCGGAGTTCTTCGCGCTCGCCGTCTTCGGGCTAACGATCATCGCCAGCGTGAGCGGTGACTCGGTCACGAAGGGAATGGTCTCCGGACTCCTCGGGATGTTGGTCGCGACGGTCGGGATCGACCCGATCACGGGGTATCACCGGTTCACGTTCGACCTGCCCGCCTTGCTCACCGGCGTCGAGTTCATCGCGGTGATGATCGGACTGTTCGGGATCGCGGAGGGTCTCCGAAAGTACGGTCAAGGAATTAAAACGGACAGAGAGCGGGTCGATCAAGACGTATCGGGCGCGCTCCCGTCACTGTCGGACCTGCGGGCGATACTCCCCGTGAGCGCCGGCGGTGGCATCCTCGGATCGCTGATCGGATCGATTCCGGGTGCCGGCGGCGATATCGCCGCGTTCATCACGTACAACGAGGCCACCCGGTGGATCAAAGACGCGGTACCGTCCTTCGGCGACGGAAACATCCGCGGAGTCGCCGCGGCGGAGTCGGGGAACAACGCGAGCACTGGCGGTGCCCTGATCCCCACGCTGACACTCGGAATCCCCGGAGACTCCGTCTCCGCGATCCTCATCGGTGCGCTGTTGGTTCACGACGTCAATCCCGGCCCGGGTCTATACCAAGACGAGCCGGAACTGTTGTACACGATATTCGTCGGGTTCCTGCTCATCTACGTGTTCATCCTCGTCTTCGGGCTGCTCGGTGCCAACTACTGGGCGCGGCTCATCAACATCCCCAAGCAGTTCCTCTGGCCGGTCATCCTACTGCTCTGTGTGATCGGCGCGATCGCGCTCCGTGGGAACCTCTTCGACGCGTGGATCATGCTCGGGTCCGGCGTGCTCGGCTACGCGATGCGCCTCCGCGGGTATCCGCTCGCGCCGATGGTCCTCGGGCTGATCCTCGCTCCGATCGCGGAAGAGAACCTGCGTCGGTCGCTGGAGCTGTCGAACGGATCGCCCGACATCTTCCTCACGAGTCCCATCGCGCTCATCATCCTCCTGTTGAGCGTCGGGACGATACTCTTACCTGCGGTGCGAGCGCTCCGCGAGTAGCGCTCGAGAGACGGAGTTGTCGCCCCCTCGGAACCCGTCGTCTCGAACGTCCCTGCAGCGGTTTCCGGTGTCCGCGTTCCACTATCAGTGAGTGCGTTTCCGAATATGGGCAAAACCCTCGCTAGTACGAGTACGACAGACGTGCACCCGTGTTGCCACGACCCCGAGTTCCGACTGATTTCCGGAGAAGTGGGATCAATCGCACCTGCGAACAGTTGCCGGTAGACGGCACCGTTCCGGTACCGGTCGCCAAAACTATATTATACCGGCGAGGAAAGGGCAAGCATGACGATCGTTGCAGCCGTCGATCGGTCCGAGAGAGCGTCGAACGTCGTCGACGAGGCGGCCGCCCTCGCACGGGCGTTCGATGACACGGTTCACGTCGTACACGCCCTGACGCGCTCGGAGTTCCTCGATCTGGGGATCACCAGCGCACAGGCGGAGGAGCCGAAAGACATGAGCGAGATCCGCGAGGCGGCCAGCGACATGGCGGCTGAGGCGGTCTCGGATATCGACGTACCGTACGAGACGGTCGGCCTCGTCGGCGGGCCCGTCGAAGAGGTCGTGCAGTACGCGGACGAGAAGGACGCGAGGTACATCGTCGTGAGCCCGAGACGGCGGTCGCAAACCGGGAAAGTGCTGTTCGGTAGCGTCGCGCAGTCGATCCTGCTCAACGCGACCACCCCGGTGGTCTCGACGATCGAGTCGGAGTAGAAATATAAGAATACAATATATCCATTTATATTTAGATATAACACAGATATAGCTTCAAGAGGAGACACATCCGATCGGATGTATAGAGTATATAAATAATACGTAGAAAATACACTAAAAATTAGTAATTAATAAGAAAAGAAATAAAATATTAGTTATTTTTGCGTTTATAGTTGATTATACCATATTCCAGTATAGCGGCGCAGATCGATTCCGCATTCGACAAACAGATAATTATATTGTCTTTTCTGATTAATAATTCTATTTCTGAAATGATCGGTGCGGAACCACCGAACGTGGTACGCTCATGGACGGTGGATATCTGACATGGTGAGAGCGGTCTGAGAGCCAAACCGCTTTACGAACGCCCCCGTAAGACCTGGTAATGGCGACGTGCGACGTGTGTGGGGAGTACGAGAACCTCCCGTATCAGTGTAAACGGTGCGGCAAGACGTTCTGTGCCGACCACCGTCTGCCCGAGAACCACGACTGTCCGGGGCTCGCCGAGTGGGACGATCCCGGCGGCGTCTTCGACAGCGGGTTCGACGAGAGCGTCGAGACCGGCGGGTCAGGTGGCTCGGGCGGCACGTCGGCCGGCATCTCAGGGCGTATCAAGCGACGGATCGACCGCGAGACGAGCACCGGCGGGCTCGTGAGTTACTTCCGCGGGAACGCGACGTACGCCATCCTCGCGGCGATGTGGATCACGTTCGTCGCGCAGTTGATTACGTACCACGGGATCAGTGTGACCCTGCACAACCAGCTGTTCGTCCTCCAGTCGAACGCCCTCGGGAACGTCTGGACGTGGGTGACTTCCGTGCTCTCTCACTCGCCCGTCGGTCTCTATCACATCATCGGGAACAGCGTGGTACTGTTCTTCTTCGGCCCGCTCGTCGAGCGCGCGGTCGGCTCCCGCCGCTTCGTCGGGTTCTTCTTCGCGTCCGGGATCCTCGCCGGCCTCGGCCACGTCCTGTTCGCGATCGCAACGGGCGCGCCGCCGACCGGCGTGCTCGGCGCAAGCGGCGCCGGATTCGCGATCCTCGGCGTTCTCACCGTCTGGCGACCGAACATGCAGGTGCTCCTCTTCTTCGTCATCCCGATGAAGATCAAGTACCTCACCTGGGGGATCGCGCTCGTCTCGGCGTTCCTCGTCGTACAGAGCCTCCAAGCCGGCGGAGCCGGCGCCGCCGGCGGCATCGCGCACCTCGCGCACCTGATCGGGTTCGCGATCGGGCTCGCGTTCGGCAAGCGCAACGAGGGCCTCGCGCGGTCCGCGGGCGGTTCCGGCGGGATACAGATGGGTGGCCCTGGCGGGCCGGGCGGCCCCCGCGGACCGAGCGGCCCAGGCGGTCCCGGCGGGCGATTCTGAATGGGACGCGAACCCGCGGCCGACCCGCCTCGCGGCGACCTCGACGACGTCGAGCGCTCCGATTTCCTCCCGGACCCGTCGCTGTCGCGCGGGGAGATGGAGTCGCTCCAGCGCGAGCTGGCGGCGACGGCGACGTTCGCGGACGATCACGGGATCGATCCGACCGCGGTCGCGATCGACGAGCCCGCGGACCTGACTGACGGGCTGCCGGACCCACGCCAAGAGACGCTCCCGGGCACGCGCTCGAGCGCCGGCGATCCGGAGTCCCCGGTCGTCGTGGGGATCGATCAGGCGTTTCTGACGCCCGACGACGAAGCGGACCGGGCCGTCTCCGCCGCGGTCGCGATCCGCGACGGCGACGTGATCGAGTACGCCAGCGCGATCACGCCCCTCTCGATCCCCTACATCCCGGGGCTGCTCGCGTTCCGGGAAGGTGGGCCGATGCTGGCGGCGCTCGACGCGCTCGAAGCCGAGCCCGACCTGCTGGTCTGTGACGGCTCCGGCCGGATCCACTTCCGGCAGGCCGGCGTGGCGACTCACGTCGGCGTCCTGCTAGACGTGCCGAGCGTCGGCGTCGCGAAGAGCCTGCTGTGCGGCACGCCCGACGAGTCCACCGACGAGCGACCGACGGGATGGCGAACGCCGATCCGGGCGGACGAGTCGGTGGAGACGGCGGGCGTGGACGGCGAGGCCTTCGACGGCGACAGCGACACTCCCGCAGCCCCCGTCATCGGCCACGCCTTCCAGTCCCGACAGTACCCGAACAGCCGGCGCGTGAACCCCTTGTACGTGAGTCCCGGCCACCGCGTGTCGCCCGCGGCGACCGTCGAGATCGTCGAGGCGCTGTGTGCGGGCTACAAGCTCCCGGAGCCGACCCGGATCGCGGACGCGTATGCCGACGCCGTGAAGCGGGACGCGGCGTGAACGCGAGACGGGAGACAGGAACCGTGATTCGTGCCACCAGTTGCCACAGTCAGGCGGTTTATATACTGTGGGCCGCGAACGCGAACGCATGGGAGACGAGGAGACCGAGGGCCCGATGTCTGCAGAGGAGTTCCGCTCGTTGAGGGACGGACTGGTTCGCCAGAGCTCCGGTGGCGGGACCACCGTGTACAAAAACGCCGCGGGGGTCGGCTGCCCGAACCCCGACTGCGACCGCGGCGTCTTTCAGACGCTGTTCGTCAGCGACCACGGCTGGCAGCAGATCGGCGCGACCCGCGACGGGATCGACCTCTGCCTCTGTAACACCGAGTCGAAGCGGCTCGTCTTCATCCACGACGAGTGAGGCGGACGGGAGAAGTCGGGCGGTAGCGAGTCGGACAGAACGGTGAGAACCCTTTTGAGGAATCGCGTACCAGCGGGCGTATGCCGCTTTCCCTCCCCATCAACGCCGAGGATATCGCCGATGCCTTCTTTATGGCGGTCACGACCCTCGTCGGATTCTTCATCGGCGGGGTACTCGGCCTCGTCGTCGGTCTGTTCGCCGGCTACGCGTACCTCGATCTCACGAATCGGATCGCCGATCTGGAAGCGACCGTCAACGCGCTCGTCCGAGACCGGAACGATCTCCGCGAGCGCGTTGCGGAGTTGGAAGCCGACCGAGACGACGCGACCGATCGGGACAACCGACGGGACGACCGATAGCCCTCTATCGGCCGCTCGGTCGAGCGGATCGGCTTCAGTCGTCCGCCGCGGGCTCCGTCCCGGCGTCGGCCGCGCACCGGTTCGGCCCGAGCTCCAGCTCGATCGCCGCGGTCTCGTCCGAAGGCGACTCGACGCCGCGGTTCGCCGCGATGACGGCCTCGTAGTTCGGCGGCTTCTCCGGTAGCGTCGCCGTAATCCGCTCCACGAACGACTCGCGGTCGAGGCCGAGCACTCCGATCCCCCGGCGCGCCGCTCCCACCGTCGTCGTCACCGGCTCACCGGGCACGACGTCGCCGGTCGTCCCGTCGTTCGCGACTGCGAAATGACCGGGACAGACGACGACATCGTCGGGCTCCGCGAGCAGCGTCCCGTGAAGCGAGTCGTAGAGGCGTTCGGCGCCGGTCGCCGCGCCGACGCTCTCGCCACCTCCGTCGCTCGCGGCGTCGTCGGCCGCGTCGCCGCCCCCTCCGTCGCCGACCGCCGCGAACTGCAGCTCCGTCCGACCGACGCTGTCGGTGAAGAGCGTGTCGCCGGTAAGCAGCGCCGACCGCCCGACGAGGTAGCTCGCACCGTCGTCGGTGTGGCCGGGCGTCGCGAGCGCCTTCACGTCGACCCCGCCGACGTCGAGCGTCTCGTTGCGCGCGAGCGGCTCGAACGCGTAGGCCACGTCGCGCTCGGCGGCCGCCGCCGGGAGGAAGTAGGGTACGTCGAGGTCGTCGGCGAGCGCCCGGCCGCCGGAGAGGTGGTCGGCGTGGACGTGGGTGTCGAGGACCGCCGCGATCGACGCGTCCCGCTCGGCGGCCGCCTCCCGCCACTCGTCGCCGTGACGAGAGACGTCGACGGCGATAGCGACGCGGTCGGAGCCGTCGGGATCGGCTTTCTCATCGTCCGGCCGTCCACCGACCACGAGGTACCCGAGACACCCCTTCGCGCGTCGCTGGATCTGAACGACGTCGAGCGGGTCGTCGCCCGCGTCGGGAAGCGGGACCACGGTCCGGTCGTACACGCCCGACCAGCCGCGCATCCCGTCCGCGACGACGGAGACGTCGTCGTAGCCCGCGGCCTCCAGCTCTTCGGCGAAGTCAAGCGAGGCTTTCCCCTTCGCGCAAGCCGTGACGATCGTGTCGTCCGGGTCGAGCCCCGTCTCGGCCTCGAAGTCGTCGGCGTCGAACTCGTGAAACGGCTTGTAGAAGTAGTGGATCGAATCGGCGATCCGCCAGCCCTCGTAGCTCTCTCGGGGACGCGTGTCGACGAGGGCGAACGACCGCTCGCCGCGCCGTCGCTCGTCGATCCTGTCGCGGAGCGCGTCCGCATCGATAACGGTAGGCATGGTCGACGCTTGGTTCCGAACGGCAAAACGCTGTCCGGTGGGACCGGTGGAGTCCGGACAGCGGTGACGGCTCCGGTGCGACCGCGATGGACAGCTTTTAGCCCGGCGACCGGACACGTCGGCGCATGGTCGAGGCGTTCGCGGTCGCCAGCGGGAAGGGCGGCACGGGGAAGACGACGAGCACGCTCGCGCTGGGGATGGCGCTCGCCGAGGAGCACGACGTCACCGTCGTCGACGCCGACACGGGGATGGCGAACCTGCTGTTCCACGCCGGGCTCGACGACGCGACAGTCACTCTCCACGACCTCCTCGTTGAGGGGACCGCGACGGCCGTCTCCGAGGCGACGTACGACCGGTTCGGGCTCTCCGTCGTCCCCTGCGGAACGTCGCTCGCGGGCTTCGAGGCGGCCGAGCCGGGTCGCCTCCGCGAGGTCGTCGCCGATCTCGCCGCCGACACCGACGTGCTGCTGCTCGACTCGCCGGCCGCGCTCGGCTCGAAGTCGGCGGTGTTGCCGGTCGTCCTCGCCGACCGCGTCGTGGTGGTCGTCGAGCCGACGATCCCCGCGCTCTCCGACGGGCTGAAGGTCCAAGAATACGCGCGCTCGTACGGGACGGAGACGGCGGGCGTGCTGTTCAACAAGGTCCGCGACGACGCCGCCGACGTGGCCGAACAGGCCGAGCGCCGCTTCGGCGGACCCGTCCTCGCGAGCGTCCCCGACAGCGACGCCGTCAGGGCGGCGAGACGCGCCGGGAAGCCCCTCCTCGCACACGCTCCCGAGAGCGAGCCGGCCGCCGGCTACCGGCGGGCGGCGGCCCGGCTCGACGTGCGCGACGGCGACGAGGGGGCCGTCGCCGACCGCTTCCGGAGCGCGGTCGTCCCGGACACGCCATGACGGGGACCGCGGAGTCGCCGGAACTCCGGATCCCCCGGGGAGATCTGCTCCGCTCGCGGGTCGTCTCCGACGTGGGCACGACGCTCGCCCGGGCGCTCGATCGAGGGCTGACCGGCTACGCGACCCTCGTGCCACAGGAGACGCTCCTGTTGGAGGGCGACGCCCGCGGCGTCGTCACGTTTGCGGAGGGCGTCCCCGTCCTCGCGTACAACACGGTGAGCGACAGCGGCGGCCCGGACGCGCTCGCCGAGCTCGCGGTCCCCGGACCCTACCGCGTCGAGCTGTACGCGGTCGACGGCGGCGCGCTCGAAACCGCCCACGAGGAGGAGGCGCTCCGCGTCTCGCCGGGCGCCGCGGCGACCGAACTCGCGGACGATCAGGCGCTCGCCGACCGCACCCGCGACGCGGCCCCGGACGAGCGACTGGACGCCGACCGCGACGACGACGGTGACGCGGTCGCGGCATTCCTCGAAGACGACGAGCGGATCGAAGCGATCCGCGAACAGGCCCGCTCGGAGGCGGCAGAGCGCGCGTCGGAGTGGGGGCTCGACGACGCGCTGGCAGAGGGGAACGGAGACGGTTTCGAGGGATGAACCGCCACAGCAGTTAGGCCGTTCCGCCCCGTACGACGATCATCACCGTTCTCCGACTCCTCCGCCTGACGGCGCCGAACGACTTCGCCGACTGGTACGCCGCGAGTCGCACGTACACCCGCCACGTTGCCGAAGGGATGGGGTTCGAGGGAACTGACGCGCTCGATGGGGCACGGATTACAGCCGATCTCCGCGAGGATCCGTCGGGGCTGTCGCCGGCGGCGGCCCGCTCCGTTTCGGCGACGCTGCTCGCCGACGGGCGGTTCTCCGAGCCGTACTGCGAGTGGCTCCCGACGTGGTACGAACTCGGCTTGATCGGGCCGGTCAGATACGGGGAGTGGCGGCTCCGACGTGTCGCTGCCGCGGTCGCGGACGCCGCGAACGTGACGGTGACCGCGCCGCAGTTCTCCCGACCGCGAGACGTGACCGTCGACGGCAGGCCGGCGCTCGCCCGCGTCTCCGGGTTCCGCGAGCGGTTCCTGCTCGCCGCCGCGCTGTTGCACCTGGAGTGGTTCGAACACGCCGCGGCCGCCGACGGCATCGAGGTCCCGCCGGCGCTCGTCGACCGGGCCCGGGAGGAGTCGCTGTCGTACTACGGTGGCGATCGCGATCACCTCTCCGAGCCGGTGCGACGGTTCCAGCAACTGCTGTTCGCCGACGACGCGTGGGTCCGGCGGGTGGATGAGGGATACGGGCTCGACAGCCGCCTGTTCGGCCTCTGGGAGCGCCTCCTGCGCGCGGAGCGGGAGCGGCTCGCGTCGGTGTGACGGACCAAGTCGACATGGTTTGTATCGGCGATTGTGTTACAGAACCTGTAACATGTTACCAACGGTGTTGTTGGATCGGGAGATAAGTATTCCAGTGGACGGGCCGTACGGATGTGTACGAGCCGTCAACCGGTTCGTCGTTCCCCGGATCGCTTCGGCCCTCTACCACGTTTCTTGTCCCTCCGTCCGTAGCGGCTATCGGAACGATACGACTCGCCTCGGTCGGACGGAATGCCGTCGCGCCAGAGGCGACTCATCGGATCCGCGCCCCGATCTGACGCGATCACTCGACCGCGAGTAATCTTTTATTCACGGTTGCGTAGGCCGGAAGCTTCATACGTCGGCTCTCGGATCCTCCGAACACACGAATGGCAGTACTCTGGCTCGAGGATGTCGACGCCGACGATGTCGGGACCGTCGGCGGAAAGGCAGCTTCGCTCGGTGAACTCATCGGCGCTGGACTCCCGGTTCCGCCGGGATTCACCGTCACGGCAGGCACGTACCGCACCTTCATCGAGGAGGCAGGAATCGACGAGGAACTGTTCGCCGCGGTTGACGTCGATCCAGAGGACTCCGCCGCGCTCCGGGAAGCCGAGGAGACGGCGGCAGAGCTGATCTTAGAGACGCCGCTCCCCGACGACGTCCGCGAGGAGATCGTCGACCGGTACCGAACGATGGGCGACGACGGCGAGGAGGCGTTCGTCGCCGTTCGCTCGTCTGCGACCGCCGAGGACCTCCCGGACTCCTCCTTCGCCGGCCAGCAGGAGACCTTCCTCAACGTCCGCGAGCGGGATCTGATCCGACGGGTGAAGGAGTGCTGGGCGTCGCTTTTCACTCAACGGGCGATATACTACCGGCAGCAGCGGGGGTTCCCGCACGCCGAGGTCGACATCGCCGTCGTCGTCCAGCGGATGGTCGACGCCGAGAAGTCCGGCGTGATGTTCACCAGCCACCCCTCGACCGGCGACCCGCAGATCACGATCGAGGCCGCGTGGGGACTCGGGGAGGCGGTCGTCTCCGGGACGGTCTCGCCGGACAACTACGTGTACGACCGCGAGCGGGACACCGTCGACGAAGTGACTGTCGCGGACAAGAAGGTGGAGATGGTCAAAGACGCGGAGACGGGTGAGACCGTCACGCTGGAGGTCGACGACGACCGCCGGAACAGCCGGGTACTCTCCGACACAGAGATCGAGGAGCTCGTCGAACTCGGGAAGCGCGTCGAAGACCACTACGGGACGCCACAGGACGTAGAGTGGGCGATCTACGACGGAGAGATCTACATGCTGCAGTCCCGCCCGATCACGACGATCCAAGAGGAGACCGAGAGCGATCCAGAGACCGGCGAGGGCGAATCCGCGGGGGGCGCCGCCGGCAAAGACGATTCCGGCGATGGCGCCGCTGCTAACGGCGCGGGCGACCGAGACGCCGGCGACGACGCCGACGTGCTCGTCGACGGGCTCGGCGCCAGTCCGGGCGTCGTTTCCGGGACCGTTCGGATCGTCCACAAGCTCGACCACCTCGATCAAGTGCAGGAGGGCGACGTGATGGTGACCGAGATGACGATGCCGGACATGGTCCCCGCGATGAAACGGGCGGCCGGGATCGTTACGGACGAGGGCGGCATGACGAGTCACGCCGCGATCATCTCTCGAGAACTCGGCGTTCCGGCCGTCGTCGGCACCGGAAACGGGACGCGGCTCCTGAACGACGGACAGAACGTCACGCTCGACGGCGACAAGGGAACCGTCCGCGCCGGCACCGACGAGGAGGCCGAGTCCGGCGAGGAGTTCGAACCGGTCGAGGCGGCGCGGCCGGAGACCCCTGTCAAACCGATGACGGCGACGGAAGTGAAGGTGAACGTCTCGATTCCGGAGGCCGCCGAGCGCGCCGCGGCGACGGGTGCCGACGGCGTCGGCCTGCTCCGGATCGAGCATATGGTGTTGTCGCTCGGGAAGACCCCCGAGAAGTACATCGCCGATCACGGCGCCCGCGCGTATCAGGACGAACTCATCGAGGGCGTCCGGCGGGTCGCCGACGAGTTCTATCCCCGGCCTGTCAGAGTGCGGACCATCGACGCCCCGACCGACGAGTTCCGAGAGCTCGAGGGCGGCGAGGGCGAGCCGGCGGAGCACAACCCGATGCTCGGCTGGCGCGGGATCCGTCGGAGCCTCGACAAGCCCGAGCCGTTCCGTCAGGAGCTGGCGGCGTTCGCACGGCTCTACGAGATGGGGTACGA
Source organism: Halorubrum salsamenti (assembly GCF_007671685.1). GTDB lineage: Archaea > Halobacteriota > Halobacteria > Halobacteriales > Haloferacaceae > Halorubrum > Halorubrum salsamenti. The sequence continues at coordinate 21,051 of NZ_VCNL01000003.1, forward strand.
CAACCTGGAGGTGATGTTCCCCCTCGTCAACGACGCGAGCGACATCGAGGGGATCAAAGGGCACATGCGCGAGTCCGGGATCGATCCCGAGACGCACCGGTGGGGCGTGATGATCGAGACGCCCGCGAGCGCGCTGCAGATCGAGGAGCTGGCGGCCGCCGGGATCGACTTCGCCTCCTTCGGTACGAACGACCTCACGCAGTACACGCTGGCGGTCGACCGCAACAACGAGCACGTCGCCGACCGGTTCGACGAGCTCCACCCGGCGGTGTTACAGCTGATCGGCGACACGATCGAGACGTGTCGAGAGCTGGGCGTCGACACGAGCATCTGCGGGCAGGCGGGTTCGAAACCCGAGATGGTCGACTTCCTCGTTGAGGCGGGCATCTCCTCCATCTCGGCGAACATCGACGCGGTGCGGGACGTGCAACACGAGGTGAAGCGGACCGAACAGCGGCTCCTCCTCGACTCGGTTCGCTGACGCGGTCGCAGGAGCGAGCCTCGGAGGAGAGAGCGCCCGGAGCGGAACGGGTAAGACCCTCCGCGGTAACGTTCGGTCGAATGCAGCAGCCCGAGCCGCAGTCGTTCGACCGGGTGCTCTCCTCGATGTGCACCGAGCCGCATCCCGCGGCCCAGGAGGCGGCCGAGCGATTTCTCGCGACCAATCCCGGCGACCCGGCCACGTACGAGGCGGTCGCGTCGCTGGAGGAGCGCGCGGTCGAACTGCTCGCGACGCTCGCGGACCACCCGGCACCGACCGACGCCGCGGGGTACGTCACCTCCGGCGGCACGGAGGCGAACGTGCAGGCGGTCCGGTCGGCGCGGAACCGCCACGACGCGAGCGACGTGAACGTCGTCGTCCCCGAGAGCGGCCACTTCTCGTTTCACAAGGCCGCGGAGCTGCTCGACGTGGAGCTCCGGACGGTGCCCGTCGACGGCGACTTCCGGACCCGGACCGACGCCGTCGCGGCCGCCGTCGACGACGCGACCGCGCTGGTCGTCGGTGTCGCCGGGAACACGGAGTACGGCCGAGTCGACCCGATCCCGGAACTGGCCCAGATCGCACGGGAGACGGGCGCGCGGATGCACGTCGACGCGGCGTGGGGCGGGTTCGTGCTCCCCTTCACCGACGGCGAGTGGTCGTTCGGCGACGCCGCCGTCGACACGCTGACGATCGACCCCCATAAGTTCGGACAGGCGGCGGTGCCGGCCGGCGGGCTCATCGCCCGCGACGACGCGGCGCTGGACGCGCTCGCGATCGACACGCCCTACCTGGAGACGCGGTCGCAGGCGACGCTGACGGGAACGCGGAGCGGCGCGGGCGTCGCCGGCGCGGTGGCCGCGATGGAGGCGCTGTGGCCGGACGGCTACCGCGACGCGGTCGAGCGCGCGACCGCCAACGCCGAGTGGCTCGCGACGGCGCTCGAAGAGCGCGGGTACGACGTGGTCGAGCCGGAGCTACCGCTCGTCGCGGCGGCGCTCCCGGGGTCCGAGTTCGACGCGCTTCGGGAGGCTGGCTGGAAGGTCTCTCGGACGGGGCGCGGCGAGCTGCGCGTCGTCTGTATGCCCCACGTGACTCGGGAGGCGCTCCGGGCGTTCGTGGCGGATCTCGATCGGATCCGGGAGTGAGCGGCGGGGGCGCCGCCGCTGGAGTCGGCTGAAAACCCGCGGAGGAAGGCCCGAATGGCGAACAGGCGGCGCTCGTCGATCCCGGGCGGCTCGCCGCGCGACCGCCTCGACCGCGCCGGGACGGGCGTCTGGTCACGTGGGATGGTGGTTCCGACATCCGTGATAAGCGATCGGGGACGCCACCGCGGCCGGTGTCGCGAGAGCGACGGGGACTCCTTCGACGCCCACCGATCCTTTTCACCCGAGCCGCGGCCAACCCCTTCCGTGATCCCCTTCAGCGACCTCGCTCGCGCCGCCTACTGCCCGCGACAGCTCTACTACGCGCGTCGCGACCGCGACCGAGACGTTCCCGGCGACGCGCGGGCTCGGGTCGATCTCGGCTTCCGGTACCCGACGCTCGTCGACGCGCCGGACGCGACGCTCCGGCGACTGCCGATCCGTCGGTCGCCCGCCGCGTACCGCCGGAACCTGTCGCGGCTCCGCGAGCGCGACGACTACGACCGGCTCTCCGATCCCGAACACGAGCGCGTCTTCAGATCCGGAAAGGACTGTCACGGGACGGTCCACAAGTTGCTCGCGGGTGAGACGGACTCTGATCCGCCGATCCCCACGGTCGTCTCACCGGGTGAGCCGCCGGAAAACGGTGTCTGGGAGCCGCAGGGAGTCAGAGCCGTCGCCGTCGCCAAGGCGGTCGCGTGGGAGCGGGAGCGCGAGGTGCCGCGCGCGCTGATCGAGTACCCGAGCGTCGGCGCCGTCCGCGAGGTCCGACTCACGACTCGGAAGAAGGCCGCCTACCGGCGGGCGCTGCGGGCCGCCCGCGCGATCGACGGCCCGCCGTCGCGCGTCGACGACGAACGGTGTTCCGCCTGCGACTACCGAGAGCGGTGCGGTACCGGGCGACGGTCGTTCCGGTCGCTGCTGGGGTGAGACGGCCCCGCTCGGAAGAACGTCGGCGAGCTCGCCGCGGGTTGCCGCCCCGGTCAAAGCTGTCGCAACCCGACGACTTATCCGTGTGTGACTCCTCGCCACGGACACGAATGACACGAGACGTTCGTGATCGTTCGGAGGATAGAGGAAGTCGCCTCACGGCGGCTGGCCGCGAAATTCTCCGACGATAACGACACCGGGGCGCGACCGCCCCGCGGCGGTACCGGCCCCGAACCCACCGACCAGCCGACGGACTCCCTTTTGACCCGAACACAACTCACCACACTCGACGAGGTACAGCTGTTAGACACTACCCTGCGCGACGGCGAGCAGATGCCCGGCGTCTCGCTGACGCCGGCCGAGAAGGTCGACGTCGCCCGCGAGCTCGACGCGGCTGGGATGCACCTGATCGAGGCCGGCTCGGCGTGCACCTCCGAGGGCGAGCGCGAGGCGATCCGCCGGGTGGCCGCCGAGGGGCTCGACGCGACCGTGACGAGCTTCGCACGCGGCGTGAAGGCCGACATCGACCACGCGCTCGACTGCGGCGTCGACGGGATCAACCTCGTCGTTCCCGCGTCGGACAAACACGTCGAGACGAAGGTCGGCTCGACCCGCGACGACGTGGTCGAGACGACGGTCGAACTCGTCGAGTACGCCACGGATCACGGGCTGTGGGTCGAGGTGCTCGGCGAGGACGGCTCCCGTGCCGACCTCGACTACCTCGAACACCTACTCGGCGCCGGTCTCGACGCCGGCGCCGACCGGATCTGCTACTGCGACACCGTCGGCGCGGCCGACCCGGAGCGCACCGCGGAGGTCGTCTCCCGGCTCGCCGACCGCGGCCCGACGAGCCTCCACACGCACGACGACCTCGGCTTCGGCGTGGCGAACGTCCACGCGGGACTGAAGGCGGGCGCCGACACCGTTCACGGCACCGTCATGGGCGTCGGCGAGCGCGCCGGCAACGTCGCCCTGGAGGAGGTCGCAATCGCGCTCGACCGGTCGTACGACGTCGACACCGTCGAGCTGGAGCGGCTCTACCGGCTCTGCCGGACCGTCTCGGAGGCGACCGGCGTCGCGCTCCCTCCGAACAAGGCGGTCTGCGGCGCCAACGCCTTCGCTCACGAGTCGGGGATCCACACCGACGGGACCCTGAAGGACGGGACGATGTACGAGCCGTACCCGCCGGAGACGGTGGGGCGCGAGCGGCGGCTCGTCCTCGGGAAACACGCCGGGCGTGCGGGGGTCAAAGCGGCCCTCGCCGAGCACGACGTGGCGGTCGACGACGGCGAGCTGAGCGAGGTCGTGAGCCGCGTGAAGGATCTCGGCGACCGCGGGAAACGCGTCACCGACGCCGACCTCCTCGCGATCACGGAGGACGTGCAGGGCCGCGAGCGCGACCGGTACGTCGAACTCGTCGACCTGTCGGCCACCTCCGGCGGGAACCTCCCGACGGCCTCGGTCCGGCTCCGCGTCGGCGACGACGAGCGCGTCGCCTCCGGCACCGGAGATGGTCCGGTCGACGCCGGGCTGGAGGCGGTGCGGGCTGCGTTGGCGGGAGACGGAAGCGAACAGGGCGCCGGAGGCGGGGTCGACTTCGAGCTCGACTCCTACCACGTCGACGCGATCACTGGCGGGACCGACGCCGTCGTCACCGTCGAGGTCGACCTCTCGCGAGGCGACCGGTCCGTGAGCGTCTCCTCGACCGACGCCGACATCACGCGCGCCAGCGTCGTCGCGATGGTCGACGGGCTCGACCGTCTGCTCTCCGCCGCCGCCGAGGACGGGTCGGCGCCGGACGCCGCCTCGCTCGCCGACGACTGAGGGCGATCGGGGAGAGCAGATCGCCGTCGCGGGGCTCCGATCCTACCGCTTCTCGCCGCGCAGCCAGACGTAGTCGCACTCGTCGAGGAGGAACGTGACGCCGCCCTCGGCGACGTAGTGCTCGCCGTCGCCGACGACGTGCTCGACCGTCTCGGGGTCGACGTCGAAGCCGACGATCTCCTCGCGGTACCCGTCGGCGAGGTTGTGCGCGCAGAGCAGGACGACCTCCCGACCGTCCTCCGTCGCGTGGTCGAACCGATGGACGCGCGTCTCCTTGTGGTCGGCCTCGGGGACCGAGTACGCGCCGCGGGCGATCGCCGGGCAGTCGTCGCGGGCCGCCGAGAGGTCTCGGACCCGCGAGAGCAGCGAGTCGGGGTCGTCGCGCTGGTCGGCGACGTTCACCCGGTCGTAGGCGTACTCGCCCCCGTCGATCACGGGGTTGTAACAGTCCTCCGGGTCGGCGGTCGAGAAGCCGCCGTTCTCCGAGTTGTCCCACTGCATCGGCGTGCGGACGGACTCGCGCTCGGGCAGGGAGAGGTCGGCGCCCATCCCGATCTCGTCGCCGGACTGGAGCGCGACGGAACCGGGGAGCGCGAAGAGCAGGCTGTGCGCGACGGCGATCCGATCGCGGTCCCCGTCGTACAGGTCGGCGAGCCGGAGTCGGTGGCCCCGCTCGAAGATCCACGAGTCGCCCCGGTCGTCACCGAAGTACTCGCGGGCGTGCTCGAACGCCTCCTCGGGGAGCTTCAGCAGGTTCCACTCGTCGTGGTTTCGCAGGAAGTTCACCCACCCGCCCACGCCGGAGACGTCCGGAAGGATCTGCTCGGCGCGGTCGAGCGGCCACGTGTCCTTCACCCCGACCGCGTACGTGAGGTGGGCGTTCATCACGAAGTTGAACTGGAGGTGGAACGCCTCGCCGCCGCCGAAGTAGTAGTCGAGGTTCTCGGGCTCGTCGTCGGCCTCGGCGAGCAGCACCGCGTCCGACTGCTCCGCCTCGACGACCCGCCGCATCTCTTTGAACAGCTCGATGGACTCACCGAGGTCGGTCTCGTCGAGGGTGGTCGCGTTGTGTCCCTTCGGCATCAGCATCGGATGAGCGGCGTCGATCCGGAAGCCGTCGGCACCCTGATCGAGCCAGAACCGAAGCACGTCGTACAGCTCCTCGCGGACGGCGGGGTTCGCGACGTTGAGGTCGGGCTGGTGGCCGTAGAACTGGTGGAAGTAGTGTTTCCCGGCGGCCTCGTCGTACGACCAGACGCCGTCCTCGTACTCGGGGAAGATGTTGCCGCGCTGGTGGGCGTCCCCCAGGTGGCTCGTCCACAGGTAGTAGTCGTGGTACTCCGACTCGGGGTCCTCGCGGGCGCGCCGGAACCACTCGTGCTCGTTCGAGGTGTGGTTGAAGACGAGGTCGGTGATCACGCGGATCCCGCGCTCGTGCGCCCGATCCGCGAACTCGCGGAAGTCCGCGAGGGTTCCGAGCCGGTCGTCGACGCCCCGGTAGTCGGCCACGTCGTACCCGTTGTCCCGGAGCGGGCTCGGGTAGAACGGGCGGATCCACACGGCGTCGACGCCGAGGTCGTCGAGGTGGTCGAGCCGCTCGATCGCGCCCCGGAAGTCCCCCCAGCCGTCCCCGTCGCTGTCGTTGAACGTCTTGACGTCGAACGAGTAGATCGTCGCGTCCTCGTACCAGTCCGGATCGCTCATGCGTCATGCTACGAAAGACGGGGTTGCGTTTCTTGCGGTTCGACCGGCTCGCCCCGATCGTCGAGCGGCGTCGCAAGCGACCGCGTCTGACGAGGTTTTTAAGCGATGCCGCCCGAACGGCGTCCGTGAGCGTCGTCGTCGCGGTGAAGCCCTCCGCCCGCAAGCGCAACGCGAAGGTGGGTCGGCTCGTCTTCGAGGACGGCTCCCGCCACGCGTTCGAGAGCCGCGCGGCCGCCGAGCGCTGGGCCGACGACCTCTCGACGGGCGACGGCCACGTCTGGGTCGCGAGCGCGCACCCACGCGACGGCGACGACGCCGATCTGTACCTCGTCTCGCGGGCGACCAACGCGAAGCTCGAGGCCGCCTACGACAAGCGCCGGCGGCGGCTCCGCGGCGACTCCGCGTCCGAGCAGGAGTCGCTGGGCGGGGAGCCGTAGGCGATCGATCGAGGCGGTCCGATCGCTACCGAGTCGAGCGTCCGAAAGAAGCGCCGAGGCGGAGATTTGAACTCCGGTGTCCGAATGGACAGTAGATTTCGAATCTACCGCCTTGGCCAGGCTAGGCTACCTCGGCTCATCCTTCGGTTGGCCGGTTCCGCTGTTATGCGTTTCGATCGCCGACGGCGAGGTCGGAGCCTCCCCGACATCGCTTTTCGACGCGGATCGCGTGGCGACGGTATCGACGTCCCCGAAGTCGCGGCGGCCTGCTCCCGCGACGTCGACGAGGTCGGCGGCGGGGTCGTGGCCGATGGGGAGTCCGTCACGCCCGACGACGTGAAACGCGTCGCGGAGCCGACGCTCGCCCACCGGCTCGCGTTGACGCCGGACGCCGCCGTCGACGACGCCGACAAGCGCGACGTGATCGACGACGTGCTCGACCGGGTCGCGGCGCCGACGGTGGAGCGGCCGAGGCGCGATTTCGGGCGAGAAAACCGGCCTACTCCGCGTCCCGCTCCGCAAGCAGTTCCGTCGCCGTGAGCAGCGACTCCAGCTCGATGTCGTGCTCGGCCAGCAGTTCCTCGGCGCCCTCCTCGCGGTCGACGACGACGAGCACGCGGTTCACCGTCGCGCCCGCCTCGCGGAGCGCCTCGACGGCGTCGACCGCGGACTGCCCGGTCGTAGCGATGTCCTCCAGCACGACGACCTCCTCGCGCTCGTCGAGTCGGCCCTCGATGCGGTTGCCCGTGCCGTACTCCTTCGCCTGTTTGCGCGCGATGACGTACGGGCGGCCCGTCTCCGCGGCCGTCACGGCCACGAGCGGGACCGCGCCCAGCGCGACGCCCGCGAGCTTCGCGTCGGTGTCGGCGAGCCGGTCGGCGAACGCCTCGCTCACGAGCCGGAGCGCGTCGGGGTCGGTCTCGAAGAGGTACTTGTCGACGTAGTAGTCGCTCGTCCCGCCGTGCGAGAGCTCGAACTCACCGAATTGGACGGCGTCGGCCGCCCGCAGCGCGTCGATGAGTTCGCTCCGTCGCTCGTCGTCGGTCATACCGAGACAGCGCGCGTCGGCGACCATAAACGGGTCGGAACGCGAGCGATAGCGGGAGTGGGTTTTGCAGTTCGTCGGAGTTGATACGATATTTAAACGGCTGTGGGCGACAGCGACGATCGCTTATAAAGGAGGATGCGGTGGCGCGCCTGCGAGCGGCCGCCATCGGCGGCCGCGAGCTAGCCCGCGAGGGACGCCGCGAGCGGAGCGAGCGGCGAGGTTGGGGAGGTGTGAGGTGCTGTGCGGTGCGGCAGGGTGGGACTCAAAGGGGCGGCCACGAGGACGAAGCTCGGCGACGCAAGGACCGCAGGAACGAGCAACGCGAGTGACGAGGACCGCAGCGAGCCGCGCGAGTCCTCGCGGCCGGGGCTTTGGAGGTCGTCACCACAGCGTCGAATACTTATAAACCACCAACAGCAACACCCCGATCCGACTTATAAATGACCACACCACCACACTGAGAGACGTACTCCCGCCGTCGATCAGGGCATCGGTCGGGAGAGTTGACCACGCTCGGATCAACATATTCACTATAGGCCGTCACAAACCGGGGTGTATGAGCACGGACGACGTCTCTCGGCGCAGGTTCATCCGGACCGCCGGCGGCGCGGCCGGCGTCGCGGGAGCGACGGCGGCGACGACGGGGACCGCGGCGGCACAGGAGGAGCAGCCGGTCTGGCCGAGCGGGGCTGAAGGGAACGTCGGATCGTACCAAGACGCCCGCGGGGAGAGCGAGGTCACCGTTCAGGTCGGCGCCGGCGACCAGGGACTCGCTTTCGATCCGACCCTCCTGTGGGTCGACCCCGGCACGACGATCACGTGGGAGTGGACCGGGAACGGGGGCGACCACAACGTCCAAACGGTCGAGGGCGGCGGCCCGGCCAGCCTCGACAGCGGCGACCCGGTCGGCGAGGAGGGGTACACCTACGAGTACGAGACGAGCGAGGAGGACGTCGGAATCACCCACTACCACTGCGTTCCCCACACCGCGGTCGGCATGCACGGCGGCCTCGCCGTCGGCGGCGACATCGAGACGGAATCGACCGGCGGAGGCGGCGGGTCCGGCGCCGTGTTCGTCCCGCAGGGCGCCCGTGCGCTCAGCGTCGCGACGTTCGTCGCGATGATGAGCACGCTCGGGCTCGCGTTCGTCTTCATGAAGTACGGCGGCACGATCACGCAGGACGAGGAGTAGTCGCTCGTCGCGGTCCGCGCGGTTCTTCCGGTCTTATTCCTCGTTCAGGAGCTTTCGGTACGCGTCGACGACCCGGTCGAGCACCGCGTCGCGGTCGTAGGACGCGAAGTCGCGCTCGATCGACTTTCTGCCGAGGTCGCCGACGGCGACGAACTCGTCGGCGAGTTCGGCCGGACTCGTGACGAGCCGCCCGCGCCGGCGTCCCTCCACGAGCTCGTGGGCGCTCGAGTCGGCCTGGTACTCGACGAGGGCGACGCAGCCGCACGCCAGCGCCCACAGCAGATCGGTCGCGAACGTCTCCCACGTCGCCGTCGCCACCGCGACGTGGGTCCCCTTGAACAGCGCCACCCGCTCGCGGAGCGGGAGGTCGCCGAGGAACGACACCCGGTCGTCGATCCGGAGGTCGCTCGCCATCGATTCGATCCGAGCGCGCTCGGGCCCGTCGCCGACGATCGCGGCGGTCCAGTCCCGATCGCGAAGCTCCGCGAGCCCGAGCAGAAACGTCTCGACGTTGGCGTGGCGGTCCAGCCGCCGGGCGTACACCGCGTCGAACCGGTCGTCGACGCCGGCCGACTCGACGAGGTCGAAGTCGATGCTCTCGGGGATCACTCGAACGTCCTCGCCGGCGGCGCCCTGCTCGCGGACCCGCGTCTTGGTCGTCCGCGAGGGCGTCGTGACGACGTCGGCCCGCCGGGCGAGCAGCCGGTAGCGCCGGCGGGAGTCAGCGGGGTGGTCGCGCCACCAGTCGACGACGACGGGAGTCCGTGAGAGCGTGCCCGCGACGGTCGCGGCGATCCCGGGAGTCGGCGGGGTGTTGACCGCGTGGACCACGTCGGGATCCGCCCGGTGGAGCGCGAGCGGGAGCCGAGCCGCGAACGACGACGGCGACGGGTCGGCGGTCACCGAGCGGTAGGCGATCCCGTCGTCCTCGAACGCGTCGTGGTCCCCGCCCCACCAGCGGGCGCAGAGCCAGATCACGTCGTGGCCGCGCTCGGCGAGTCCCCGGGCGATCCGTCGCGTCCGCGATCGCGCCGGCGTGTCGCCGTGGCCGGGGGCGAAAAGCGAGACGAACGCGACGCGCATACGCCGACCGGATGGCTGGGGCGGATAAAAAGACACGGCATCCGGCGGGCGGGGGAAGAGTCGGAGGACGAGCGACCGACGGCGCGCGGGTCGCGGCCGTGCGATCGATGTTCCCACCCGAAACGGTTTCACATCACGGCGGGTATCGGGCCCCATGCACCGGTACGACATCGAGCGATACCTCAACGTACGGAACGCCGGCGGGGCGGATCTGGGACCCAACGGGCGGCTCTCGTTCCTGTTGAACACGACCGGAACCGGACAGGTGTGGTCGCTCGACGAACCGCTCGGGTGGCCCGAACAGCACACGTTCTTCGAGGAGTCGGTCTCGTTCGTCGACTCCTCGCCGGAGCGCGCGGAGGCCGTCTTCGGCATGGACGAGGGGGGCAACGAGCGCGCCCAGCTGTACCTGCTCAACTACGAGTCGGGCGAGATCACCGACCTCACGGATCGCCCGGAGGCGAAACACCGGTGGGGCGGCTGGGACGGCGATGGAGACCGCTTCGCGTTCGCCTCGAACCGCCGCGACGAGGCCGTCTTCGACGTGTACGTACAAGACCGGGACGCGACCGGCGGCGACGCCGAACTGGTGTACGAGGGCGACGGGTGGCTCTCCGTCGCCGGGTGGTCGCCGAGCGACGACCGGCTGATCGTCCACGAGGCGCACTCCTCGTTCGACCACGACGTGTACACGCTCGACGTCGCCAGCGGCGATCTGACCCACCACACGCCTCACGAGGGAGACGTCCGCTACGGCAGCCCGGAGTGGGGGCCCGACGGCGAGGGGCTCTACCTCGTCACCGACCGCGACAGCGACACGCTGCGCTTGGAGCGGCTCGACCTCGCCAGCGGCGAGTTCTCGGTCGTGGCGTCCGGCGAAGACGGACCCGACGGGGACGACGACGGCGACGCGCCCGCGAAGCCCGGCGACGACGGCTGGAACGTCGACGGCGTCGCGGTCCACGAGGAGTCCCGACGCGTGGTCTACTCGCGCAACGTCGACGGCTACACCGAGATCACGGTCGGAGAGCTGGTCGAGCCGGACCGGGTCGATCCGTTCCCGACACCCGACCTCCCCGAGGGCGTCGCCGGCGGCGTGAGCTTCAGCCCGGACGGGGACCGCTTCGCGATCACCGCGACCGGCAGCACCCACAACGCGAACGTGTACGTCGTCGACGCGACGACCGGCGAGAGGGAGCGCTGGACCGCCGCCTCGACCGCCGGGATCCCGCCGGACACGTTCGTCGAGCCCGAACTCGTCCACTACCCCACGTTCGACGGCCGGGAGATCCCCGCGTTCTTCTCCGTCCCGGAGACGGAGTCGCCCGAAGACGGCTACCCCGTGGTCGTCGATATCCACGGCGGCCCCGAGTCGCAGCGCCGTCCCTCCTTCGCCTCGGTCAAGCAGTACCTGCTGAACAACGGCTACGCCGTCTTCGAGCCGAACGTCCGCGGGTCCTCGGGATACGGCAAGGCGTACGCCGCACTCGACGACGTGGAGAACCGGATGGACTCGGTCGCGGACGTCCGGGCGGGCGTGGAGTGGCTCCACGATCACCCCGAGGTCGACCCCGACAGCGTCGTCGCCATGGGCGGCTCCTACGGCGGCTTCATGGTACTCGCGGCGCTCACCGAGTACCCCGAGCTGTGGGCCGCCGGCGTCGACGTCGTCGGTATCGCGAACTTCGTGACGTTCTTAGAGAACACCGGCGACTGGCGACGTGCCCTGCGGGAGGCCGAGTACGGGTCGCTGGAGGGGGATCGGGAGTTCCTCGAGTCGATCTCACCGATCAACAACATCGAGGCGATCGAGGCGCCGCTGTTCGTCCTCCACGGCGCGAACGACCCGCGGGTGCCCGTCGGCGAGGCCGAACAGATCGTCGAGGAGGCGCGCGAACAGGGCGTCCCCGTCCGGAAGCTGATCTTCGACGACGAGGGGCACGGCTTCTCGAAGCTGGAGAACCGCATCGAGGCGTACCGCGCGATCGTCGACTTCCTCGCGGAGCACGTCTGACTCGACAGTCGTTCGCCGAGGCTTTCGTGTCGGCCGTCCGCCCGGACCGTCCGGAGACGGCCGCTTATTTACCAGTCCGGACCGAAGTCCGGGTTCAGCTGGCGGTCGGTCCGCCCGAGGGTGTCGATCGTCTCGACGTCCTCGTCGTCCAGTTCGAGCCCGAGGCTCGCGAGGTTGTCGCGGAGGTGGTCCTCGCCGGTCGCCTTCGGGATGGCGGTGACGCCCTTCGCGCGGAGCCACGCGAGGCTCACCTGCGCCGCGCTGACGCCGTGCTTCTCGGCGATGTCGGCGATGGTCGGGTCGTCGAGGATCTTCCCGCGGGCGAGCGGCGAGTAGCCGACGAGTTCGACGTCGTTGGCGTCGGCGTACTCGCGCAGCTCCGCCTGTCGGAGCAGCGGGTGACACTCCACCTGGTTCGCGAACGGCGCCTCGCCGAGGGCGTCGGTCGCGGCGTCGAGGTGGTGCGGCTCGAAGTTCGAGACGCCGATCCGGTCGATCAGGCCGTCGTCGCGGAGCTCCGCGAACGCGGGCAGCGTCTCCTCGGGGTCGTACTCGCCGGCCGGCCAGTGGACGTACAGCAGGTCGACGTACCCGGTGTCGAGCTTCTGAAGGCTCTCTCGGGTCGAGGCGGCCACGTCCTCGGGCGCGAGGCTGTCGATCCACACCTTCGTGGCGAGGAACACGTCGTCGCGGTCCACGTCCGCGGCCGTGACCCCCTTGCCCACGGCGGCCTCGTTACCGTAGATCTGGGCCGTGTCGACGTGGCGGTAGCCCGCTTCGAGAGCGGTCTTGACGGAGTCGGCACACTGCGAGGGATCGTCGTTCTCCCACGTTCCGAGCCCGAGCGCCGGCATCCCGTCGTTGGTGGGGACGCCGAAAGACCGCGGCTCCTGTGACATACGTGAGAGTACTCGCGTGAGCCGAAAGTCGCTTGCGGTCCCGGCGGTCGATCGGGGGATCGTATCCGTGGTTATCGGGAGACGAGAACCGACGAGACGGCTTTATTCGCGGCCGTTAAAGCTCAAACGAGGGATGGTGAGCCGCTACGACAAACAGCTGATAGCGATGGCCGCCCTCCTGCTCGCCGGCGCGGCCGTGGGGCTCCATCCAGCGGTAGCGCTTCAGCAGGGGCTCGCAGCTGGAAGCGCCGCGTCCACGCTGGTTCTGTACGAGGCCCTGTTCCGGAATCCGCCGACCGAACCGGCTCGACATCGGAACGTGGCCCTGAGCATCGCCGGACTCGGCTGGCTCGTCACCCTCGTACTGGCGCTTTGACACCCGACCACCGAGATCGTGTGCTCACTTCAGCAGCGCCCGCGAGGAGTTCGTCACGACGAGCAGGCTGGAGGCTCCCATCGCGACCGCGGCGAAAAGCGGATTGAGGAGACCGGTCACCGCGAGCGGGATCGCGACCGCGTTGTAGCAGAACGCCCAGCCGATGTTCCCCTTCACGCGCCGGCCCGCGGCCCGCGAGAGCTCGAAGACGGTCGCCACGGAGTCGAGATCATCGTCGACGATCGCCACGTCGGCCGCGTCGGCCGCCATCGCGGTCCCGCCGCCGAGCGCGACGCCGAGGTCCGCCGCGGCGAGCGCGGGCGCGTCGTTGGTGCCGTCGCCGACCATCACCGTTCGCCCGCGCGCCTTCAGCCGCTCGACCGTCTCGGCTTTCCCCTCCGGCGGCACGCCAGCGAACACCGACGAGACCGCGTCGTGCTCGCTGAAGACGGTCGCCGCGCGCTCGTCGTCGCCCGTCAACACGACCACCTCGACGCCCGAGTCGGCCAGCTCGGTCACGGTCTCCGCCCACCCCTCGCGCAGCTCGTCGCCGACAACGACGACCCCCTCCGCCGCGCCGTCGCGTCCGACGGCGACCGGGACGCGCCCCACGTCGCGCGCCGTAGCGACCGCCTCGCGGATCTCCTCGGGGACCGTCCACCCGCGCTCGTCGAACAGGTCCGGGTGGCCGACGACGACCTCGACGCCGTCGACGACGCCGGAAACGCCGCGGGCGTGGCTCTCGAAGTCGGCGACCGCGAGGGCGTCGCCGTCGTCGGTTTCCGCCGACTTCACCTGCCCGCCGTCGGCGGCCGCGGGCGACCCGGTGCGGGAGCCCGACGCGGCGCCGGCGTCTCCGAGCGCGCCGTCGGTGGCGCGCGCCACAGCGATGGCCTGCCCGACCGGGTGCGCCGAGCGCTCCTCGACGGCGGCGGCGAGCCGGAGCAGGTCGTCGTCGATATCGGAGGAGACGACCCGCATCTCGCCGGTGGTGAGCGTCCCCGTCTTGTCGAAGACGACGGTGTCGGCGCCGCGGAGGCGCTCGAAGACGGTGTCGTCGAAGATCACGATGGAGCGTTCGAGCGCGTCGCGGATCCCGGCCGCGACCGCGAGCGGGGTCGCGAGCCCGAGCGCGCACGGGCACGAGACGATGAGCACCGTGAGCCCGACGAGCATCGCCTCCGTCACTCCGTTCCCGAGCGCGAGGTTGGCGCCCGCGGCGAGGAGCGCGACCGCGAGCACGACCGGGACGAATATCGTCGCCAGCCGGTCGGCGAGCTTCTGGACGCCGTGGTTCCCGCTCTGGAGGTCCCAGACGAGCTCGGCGACGCGGTCGAGGCTGGAGGTCGCGTCCGGGCCGACCTCGACCGTCAGCGACCCGTCCGCGACCACGGAGCCGCCGACCACGGCATCTCCGGGCGTCTTCCGGACCGGCATCGACTCGCCCGTGACGACCGACTCGTCGACGGCGGCGTCGCCCGCGACCGCCTCGCCGTCGGCCGGAACCCGCTCGCCGGCGCGCACGAGCAGGCGGTCGCCGGGCGCGAGGTCGTCGATGGCGACCTCCTCGGTCTCGCCGGCGGCGCTTCCACCGCCGTCCGCGCCCCCGCCGTCACCGACGATCCGCCGAGCGCTGTCGACCTGCACCGCGGTGAGATCGGAGAGGAGTTCGGTCGCCCGCTTTTTGATCGAGTCCTCGTAGTGGTTGCCGACGGTGACGATCACGATGATCGCGACGGTCACGTCGTAGTAGATCGACGGCGACTCGACGAATATCACGGCGAGCGTGCTGTAGACGTACGCGCTGAGCGCCGCGAGCGCGACGAGTAAGTCCATGTTCGGCGACCGGGTCTTCGCGCTGACGTACGCGCCCCTGAGTATCGGCTTCCCGGTGACGAACAGGACCACCGTCGTCAGCACGGCGATCACGATGAAGAAGTACGTCCCCGAGGAGGAGGCCATCGCTTCGTTGAGGTACTCCAAGGTGCGCTCGTTGTAGAACGGGAACGCGAAGTACGTCGGGTAGATGATGACGATGTACTGGAGCATCACCGCCATCCCCACGAGCACGCCGGCCGCGAGCCGCGCCGTCGCCATGTTGTCCGCCTGTCGGCGCGAGAAGGCGTCGTCGCGGTCGTACGCGCTGTATCCGAGCCCGCTCACCGCCTCCGAGAGGTCGTCGGTGGAGACCGCGTCGGGGTCGTGGTCGATCCGCACCGTGTCGGTGACGTAGCTCGCGCTCGCGGCGCTGACCCCCTCGTTCTCGGTCGCGACCGTCTCGATGAACGCCTCGCAGGTGGCGCAGTGCATCCCGTCGACTTCGAGGAACGTCGCCTCGTGGTCGGCGGGGACCTCGGCCTCGTCGGCGGCGCCGCCGCCAGCGTCGCCGGTCTCGCCCTCGCTGCCCTCACGCCGCCGTTCGCGCACCGCGTCCGCGTCGACGTCGACGTCGCCGAGCGTCTCGTACACGTCCCGACAGCCCGTACAGCAGAACTCGTTGCCCTCGTCGTCGACCACGTCGACGCCGTCGGTCGGGAGCTCACAGAGGGTGCAGTCGGGCGCGCTCATGGGTTAGTGACCCCCCGCGGCCGCGACGTCGATCGGGTTCCAGAAGGGCAGGCTCGGGTGCGGCACGTGGACGCCGACCGCCATCAGCCCGTGCGCGAACAGGACGTAGCCGAGCGCCACGAACACGACGCCGAGCAGTCGGTGAACTCGGCGACGGTGGACCGCGTCGACGCTCTCGATGACCGTGCCGTAGAGGAAGACGGCCGGCATCGTCCCGACGCCGAGCGCGCCGAGCGCGAGCGCGCCGCTGACGGCGGAGCCGCTGGCGAACGCGTAGAGGTACGCCGGGTAGAGGATCGGACACGGGAGCAGCCCGTGGACCGCGCCGAGCCCGACGATTCCGGGGCCGTTGGCGAGCCGGTCGACGTGGCCCGTGAGCCAGCCGGAGACCCGGTCGAGTCCGGGGAGGTGGATCCCGCCGGTCGCGCCGCCGAGCGCGTACCGGACCCCGACCAAGATTACGGCCGCGCCGACGACGAGACCGACGGCGCCGCGGACCGCCTCCGCCGCGCCGGTCAGCGTCGCCGTCGTGACGAGGACGGCCCCGCCGAGCGCGCCGAGCGCCGCGCCGATGGTCGCGTAGCTCGCGGCGCGTCCGAGGTTGAACAGCGCGTGTTGGCGGACCTCGTAGGTCGTCAGGTGGCTCCCGCGGCGGTCGGCAGTCGCGCCGGCGGTAGGCGCTCCGCCGTCGGCGCGCTCGCTCCCGTCGCCCATCCGACCGGCGTACACCGTGACGAGCGGGCCGCACATCCCGATGCAGTGGGCGCCACCGAGCAGCCCGATGGCGAGAAACAGCAGAACATCGGTCCCGAGAAGCGGTGAGAGGTCCATGAGTCGAGTCACCTGCGGTTGGAGTCGCGCGTGCTAATGGGTTTCGTCGCCCGGGGGAGAACGCGGTCGGGTCGGTGCGCTCGCACGTCACTCCTCCACGAGGACGGTTCCGACCATCCCCCCGGTCTCGTGGGGGATACAGACGTACGCGTAGCGGCCGGCGACCTCGAAGGTGTGCGAGTAGCGGTCGCCGTTCTCCAAGCGACCCCCGAAATTCCCGGCCCAGCTCTCACGGGCCGCCTCCTCGCCGTCGTAGCCGCCCGAGGCGAAGTATTCGGCCTCGTCAGGAATCGCGCTCTCGTAGGCGGTGACCGTGTGGCCGCGCGCGCTCGTGTTCTCCCAGACGACGGTGTCGCCGACGGCGACCGTCACCTCGGCCGGCTGAAACGCGGACGCCATCATCCCCACGTCGTAGCCCGGCTCGCCGCCGACGCCGGCACAGCCGGCGAACCCCGTCAGCGCGCCGACGCTCGCGACGGTGCCGGTCCGCCGGAGAAACCGTCTGCGGTGCATGGTCATGCTGCGTGCCTCAGGCGTTTCAATACCGCGGTTGACCCCACCGAATGAGAACCGCAGCAGGTCGCCCGTCGACCGCCGATCGGACGAAGCGACCGGTGAGAGACAAACGCTAAACCCGCGGCGGCGGTGGAGAGAGACATGAAACAGGCCATCGTCGCCCGCACCGACATCGGGATGGGCGAAGGGAAACTCGCCGCGCAGGTCGCGCACGCGTCGCTGTCGGCGTACCAAGACGCGGGGCGACGGGTCCGTAAGAAGTGGCAGGGAGAGGGACAAAAGAAGGTCGTGCTCAAGGGCGAGTCCGAGAGCCAGCTGTTCGAGCTGGCCGACAAGGCCGACAGGGAGGGGATCCCGTACGCGATCGTCCGCGACGCCGGCCACACCCAACTGGAGCCGGGGACCGTCACCGCGCTCGCCGTGGGTCCCGCCCGCGACGACACCGTCGACCGCGTGACCGGCGACCTCTCGCTGTACTAGATGGCGCCGTCAACTCCCCTCCGCGAGGCGCACCCGGCCGAGCGCGCCGCGGGCATCGACCACTACGTCAGCGACGCCGACGGGATCGGCGGCCGGCTCCGCGAGTCGCCAGAGGACTTCCGGGTCCGCGAGCTCGAGGCGTTCGAGCCGGAACCGCTCGGCGCGGAGGCCGGGAGCTACCCCGAGCTCGTCGTCCGCGTCACGCTCCGCGACTGGGACACGAACGACTTCGCGCGTCGAGTCTCCGACGCTCTCGGGATCAGCCGCGAGCGCGTCTCGTGGGCGGGGACGAAGGACAAGCGCGCCGTCACCACCCAGCTGTTCACGCTCCGCGAGGTCGACCCCGACGACCTCCCCGAGATCCGCGGCGCCGAGATCGAGGCCCTCGGCCGCGCCGGCCGCGGGCTCTCGTTCGGCGACCTCGCGGGCAACGCGTTCGAGATCCGGGTCGCCGACGCCGTTCCCGAGGCACCCGAGCGCGTCGCCGACGCGGTGAGCGACCTGCGGGCGTTCGGAGGCGACGGGAGAGGGTCGGCGGCAAGCGACTCGACCGACGGCGACTCCGCCGGCGTCGGCGTCCCCAACTACTTCGGCCAGCAGCGGTTCGGGAGCCGGCGTCCCGTCACCCACCGCGTCGGGCTCGCGGTCGTCCGCGACGACTTCCGCGAGGCGGTGCGGCTGTACGCCGGCAACCCCTCGGAGACGGAGCCGGACGACACCCGCGCCGCGCGCGATCGCGTCGACGCCGCGTTCGGCGTGGAAGGGGAATCCGCCCCCGCCGCCGACGGCACCGGCGACGGCGACTGGGAGGCCTGCCTCGACGCGATCCCGGGCAAGCTCCGGTTCGAGCGCTCGATGGTCCATCGGCTCGCCGAGCGCGGCGTGGCCCCCGACGCGCCGCCGGACGGCGACGACTGGCGGCACGCGCTGGAGGCGGTCCCCTCGAACCTCCAGCGGCTCTTCGTCAACGCCGCGCAGTCGTTCCTCTTCAACCGGGTCCTGAGCGAGCGCCTTCGCCGCGGGCTCCCGTTCGACCGCCCGGTCGCCGGCGACGTGGTCTGCTTCGCCGACGGCGACGCCCCCGACGAGCTGTACGCGCCCGACACGGACCGGCTCCAGCGGGTCGACGAGGACCGGGTCTCCGTCGTCACCCGACACTGCGAGCGCGGCCGGGCGTTCGTCACCGCGCCCCTCGTCGGCACGGAGACGGACCTCGGCGACGGCGATCCCGGCGAGATCGAGCGCGAGGTCCTCGCCGACGCCGGGATCGAGCCCGGCGACTTCGCGCTCCCCGGCGAGTTCGACTCGTCGGGCACCCGGCGGGCGATCCTCCTCCGGAGCGACCTCGACGTGACGTTCGACGACGGCGACCCGCGGTTCGCGTTCGCGCTCCCGAGCGGGTCGTACGCGACGGTCCTGCTCCGAGAGTTCACCAAAAGCGGGCCGCTCGACCTCTAGTCGATCCACGTTCGTGTATCATCGTGTAGTTTTAGCGTCCAAAACCACCACGATACTGCGATACGTTCCGAGCCGCTTTTGTGCGGGAGCCGTCAATCGCCGCCATGACCCGGATCGTCGTCATCGACCTCCACGGCCAGTTCACCCACCTCGAACGGCGGGCGCTCCGCGACGTGGGCGTCGACACCGAGATCGTCTCGGCGGACACGCCCCCGTCGGAGCTCGACGCCGACGGCATCGTCCTCTCGGGCGGCCCCGACATGGACCGCGTCGGCAACGCCCCCGACTACCTCGATCTGGACGTTCCCGTCCTCGGCATCTGTCTCGGGATGCAGCTGATCGCTGTCGAGCGCGGCGGCACGGTCGGCGGCGGCGACTACGGCGGCTACGCCGACGTCGACGTGGAGATCACCGACGAAGAGGACCCGCTCGTCGGTTCGCTGGCCCCGGAGACGCGCGTCTGGGCCTCCCACGCCGACGAGGTGACCGAGGTCCCCGAGGGGTTCGTCCGGACCGCGACCTCCGACGTCTGCGACGTGGAGGCGATGTCGAACCCCGACGCGGGGCTGTACGGCGTTCAGTGGCACCCCGAGGTCGCCCACACCGAGCGGGGCGAGGAAGTGTTCGAGAACTTCGTCGCGGTCTGTGAGTCCGCGTAGGCGGTCGACCTCGACCGGTTCCCTTCTCAGAGCCGATACAATCGAACGCGCTCGGTCCCGCAGCTCGGGCACTCCCGGCGGTACTCGACCGTCGCGCCCGTCGTCACCGCCTCCCACGTCCCCCCCTCGTCGACGAATCCGCACTCCTCGCAGGCGTAGGACTGCCCGTCGAGCCGCGCGCGGAGCCGATCGAACGCCGATGTGCCGCCATAGCTGGATGACATGCGTTAACGTTACACGGCATCACGTGAATAGTTAACGGTGGTCGTGAAACGGCCGTCCGGAGGCGTCACTCGCCGGTTTCCGGCAGGAACGGTGCCGGGTCGTTGTGGACGAACTCCACCGTGTCGTCGTTCAGTCGGCGACAGAAGAGCGTCACCGTCCCCTCCTCTCTGATCGACTCGATCGTCTCCGCGGCCGCGCTCGGGTCGTAGTACGCGGGGACGAACACGGCCGTCTCGGTCTCCGGATCGGTCTCGACGACAAGCAGGTACATCAGCCCGTCGCCCTCGGCGCGGAACACCTCGACGTCTCGGAAGGACCGCTCCTCGACGAGCGATTCGAGGTTCTCGAACTCGGGACCCGGGAGGACGACGTCGATCCCGGTTCGGCGGTCCGAGTCGACGAGGACCGAGTCGCCGGGGTGGAGTTCAAGCGTCGTCCACCCGCCGTCTCGGTACTCCGCGGCGGTCGCTTCCATGTCTTCGATGACCGCTGGCCAGCCCTCTCTGGCCTGTACGTTGGGAGTGACGCCGTCCCCAGAGGATTCGCCCATACCGGGAGACGTTCGGGGGAGGCCATAAAAGGTTCCCACCACTCCCAAAGATATTTTCCTTTGAGGTGCGCTACCGCTGGTAGTGACTAACCTCCTTTCACTTTCGACGCTCCGCACCCAGTTCAAAACTGAACGGGGTGCGGTCAAGGCCGTCGACGGCATCGACCTCACGATAGAACAGGGTGAAACCGTCGGCCTCGTCGGCGAGTCCGGATCCGGAAAAAGCGTTACCGCCCTCTCCGCGATGGATCTCGTCGACGATCCGGGCGAGGTCGTCGGCGGCCGGATCGCCCTCGCCGACGCCGCGCTCGCGGCCTCCCTCCTCGACGAGTTCGACGGCGCGTACGTCCCGTACCCCTCCGAACTGATCGACGCGCTCGCGGCCGTCACCAGCGACCTCCGTGCCGGACAGCGCGTCTCCGACACTCCGGCAGAGCTTCGCGGTATGGCCGACGACCTCGCCGCCGACGCGGATCCCGCAGATCTCGCGGCCGACCTCCGACGCGCGGCCGACCGCCTCGAGGACCGCGACGGCCCCGAGGACGTGGGCGACGAACTCGCTGCGGCGGTCGACGAGGCCGTCGACGGCTTCGTCTACCTCGACGACGGTTCCCGCGCACGGATCCGCGACGGAGCCGACCCGAGCGACATCGACATCGACGAGGGCATCGTCGACGTGACGGCCGCTCCCGAAGCGGCCGTCCGCCGAATCCGCGGGGGAGAGATGGGGATGATCTTCCAGGACCCGATGACCTCGCTCAATCCGGCGATCACCGTCGGCGAACAGATCGCCGAGTCGCTGCGGCTCCATCGGTACGGCGGTCAGAAGAGAGACACCTGGCTCAACGGTATCAACGAGATCCTCCCGAAGATCGGGGGGCGGGACGGCGACGAAGAGGTGATGGACGAGGTAGTCAGGATGCTTCAGGCGGTCGGCATCCCGGAGGCGAAACAGCGCCTGGACGACTATCCACACGAGTTCTCCGGCGGGATGCGCCAGCGCGTGCTCGTCGCGATCGCGCTCGCCTGCCAGCCGAACCTCCTCATCGCTGACGAGCCGACGACCGCGCTCGACGTGACGATCCAGGCGCAGATTCTCGATCTGATCGACGACCTTCAGACGGAGTTCGGGATGTCCGTCCTGATGATCACCCACGACCTCGGCGTCGTGGCCGAGACCTGCGACCGCGTGGCCGTGATGTACGCCGGCGAGATCGTCGAGGAAGGCCCCGTCGAGGAGATCTTCGCTAACCCCAGCCACCCCTACACCTACACGCTGCTCGAGTCGATCCCGACCGAGGACAAGAAGCGGCTGACGCCGATCGAAGGGAACGTTCCCGATCTGATCGACATGCCCGAGGGATGCCACTTCGCGCCGCGCTGTCCGTGGGCCGAGCCCCAGTGCCGCGAGGGGGAGATCCCGTTCCTCCAGCACGGCCCGGGGGATGTCGACCATCGGTCGAAGTGCGTCCACGACGAGTTCGACAAGGCCGCGTACGGAACCGATGGCGTCGAAGTCGGCGCCAGGTCGGCCATCGGCGACCCGATCGTCGAGGTCCGCGAGATGCGGAAGTACTACCAACAGGAAGAGGGCGCACTCGACCGGGTGCTCGGCGGCGGCGATCCGAGCGTCAAGGCCGTCGACGGGATCGACTTCGACGTGCGTGAGCGAGAGACGCTGGGGCTCGTGGGCGAGTCCGGTTGCGGGAAGTCCACCGCGGGGCGAGCGATCCTCCACCTGGACCCGCCGACCGACGGCACCGTCGTCTTCGCCGGCGAGGAGCTCGGGTCACTCTCGAAGTCCGAGCTTCGGAAGCGTCGGAAGGACATGCAGATGGTGTTCCAGGACCCGATGTCGAGTCTGGACCCACGGATGACGGCCGGACAGACGATCATGGAGCCGCTGAAGATCCACGACCTCGCCGAGGGACGCCGCCGCGAGCGCGTCTTCGAGCTGATGGACGCGGTCGGGCTGGAGCGCGGGCAGTTCGGTCGATACCCTCACGAGCTCTCCGGCGGCCAGCGCCAGCGAGTCGGTATCGCACGGGCACTGGCGGTGGATCCCGACTTCATCGTCGCCGACGAGCCGGTGTCGGCGCTCGACGTCTCCGTCCAGGCGCAGATCATCAACCTCCTGGAGGACCTCCAAGAGGAGTTCGGACTCACCTTCCTGTTCATCGCTCACGACCTGAGCGTCGTTCGCCACATCTCCGACCGAGTGGCCGTGATGTACCTCGGGCAGATCGTCGAGGTCGCCGAGACGGACGAACTGTTCGAGACGCCGAAACACCCCTACACGAGGGCGCTGTTGTCCGCGATTCCGGAGCCGGACCCCCTTGCTGACACGGGCGACCGAACGATCCTCAAGGGGGACGTCCCGTCGCCGATCGATCCGCCCTCCGGCTGCCGGTTCCGCACGCGGTGTCCGTCGATCATTCCGCCGGACGGACTAGACATCGACCAAGAGCGATACCGGGAGGTGATGTTCTACCGACAGCGTCTGGAGTCCAGGGACATCGACCTCGACGCCATCGAGTCGGAGGTCCGTATCGAGGACGAATCGGTGACGACCGCCGTCGCCGACGGCGGCGAACACCCGACTCTCTTCGAGTACTTCTTTGACGGTCCCCTCTCGGGAGAGGCCCGAGCGGTCGTCGCCGAATCCTTCGAGCATCTCAAAAACGATCGGTGGGAAGAGGCCGAGGCCACCCTGCGCGAGACCTTCGAGAGCGTCTGCGAGCGATCCAATCCCGCACTCGACGAGAGCGCCCATCCCGCCGCCTGTCACCTCCACGACGATTGATCCGCCCGACAAACAAACGCGTGACCACTCGGACAGAGTTTCTTCCGTGGTTCCGTCCTTATTGTCCACCAGAATTATCTAGGTGGCTGATTTATCCGTCAACGTATGTCCCCTGATACCACAGGAACCTCACGACGGAGCTTCTTGCAACGAGCGGGCGGCGCGACGGTCGCCACGGCGTCCGTGGCCTCCCTCGCCGGCTGCGGCGGAAACGGCGGCGACGGCGGCGACGGCGGAAACGGCAGTGACGGCGACGACGGCGGAGACGGCACCGACGGCGACGACGGCACCGACGGCGACGACGGCGACACGACGTCGCTCCGCTACGGCCGCGGCGCTCACTCCAGCACGCTCGACCCGCAGAACACCACCAGCGGCGAGGTCGCGAAGGTGACCAACCAAGCGTACGAAGGACTGATCTCGTTCCAAGTCGGCGAGGCGTCACTCACGGAGTCGCTCGCCACCGACTGGTCGATGGACGGCGAGTCGGTGACGCTCACGCTGCGGGAGGACGTGACCTTCCACGACGGGTCGGACTTCACCGCCGACGACTTCATCGCCACCTATCGGCGCTTCGTCGACGACGACTACGAGTACCACTTCGAGGACGCCTCCGCGTACGGGCCGTTCACGCTGGGCAACTGGATCGAGAGCGTCGAGGCGCCGAGCGACTACGAGCTATCGATCACGCTGACCCAGACGTACGCGCCGTTCCTCCGCAACCTCGCGATGTTCGCGGCCGTCGTCATCTCCCAAGACGCGATCGAGGGCGACACGAACCTCGATGACGAGATGGTCGGTACCGGTCCGTTCCAGCTCGAGAACCTCGACGACGCCAACAATCGGATCCGGCTCACCGCCTACGACGACTACTGGGGAGAGAGCCCGAACGTCGACGAGGTGCTGTTCCTCACTCGCGGCCAGAACTCCACGCGTGCACAGGCGCTCGTGGAGGAGGAACTCGACATCATCGACGGGCTCGATCCCGACAGCATGCAGATCATCGAGGGGTCCGACAGCGCCGAGAACCGGACGGCGACGGGAATCAACATCGGGTACATGGCGTTTAACCTCTCGCGCGTCGAGCCGTTCCGCGACCGCCGGGTCCGCCGCGCGATCAGTTACGCCATCGACACCCAGGCGATCGTCGAGAACATTTACTCGGGGATCGCAACGCAGGCCGACCAGCCGATCCCGCCCGCGCTGTTCGGCCACAACGACGACATCAGCCCCTACGAGTACGACCCCGATCAGGCGCAGAGCCTGCTCGAAGAGGCCGGCTACGGCGACGGGTTCTCGTTCTCGCTGACCACGTTCCAGAACCCCCGCGGGTACAACCCCGCGCCGCTCCCGACCGCCGAGACGATCCGGTCGAACCTCTCGGAGATCGGCATCGAGGTGTCGATCGACGACCGACAGTTCTCCGACTACCTCACGTACACCAGCCAGGGGCGCCACGACGCGACGCTCGCGGGCTGGTACACCGACAACGCCGACCCCGACAACTTCTGTTACGTCCTCATGCACCCGCAGACCGAGGCGCCGGAGGGGCAAGACTGGGTGTCCTGGGACACCGAGGGATTCAACACCTCGAACAACGCCGCGTGGGCCAACAGCGAGTACATGAGCGCCGTCGAGGAGGCCCAGCGGACCACGAATCAGGAGGACCGAGCCGCGCTGTACCAGGAGGCCGCCCAGATCGCACACGACGAGGCGCCGTGGGTGTTCATCGACTACGCCGACGAGGTTCGCGGCGTGTCCAACAGCGTGAGCAACTACACCGTCGCCGCGATAGGCGGACCGTACCTCGAAGCGGTCGAACTCGAGTAACGAGAACCGAACACAGATTTTTTGACCGTCCCACGCGCCGATACGTCTGAATGGTCTCCAAACGCTTCGTCTTGAAACGCCTGCTCATGCTGTTCCCCGTGTTGTTCGGGGTCGCGACGGTGGTTTTCGCCATCCTCCACCTCTCGCCGGGCGATCCGGCAGTGGTCATCGCGGGCGAGCGAGCGAGCCAAGAGTTCGTCAACCAGATCCGGTCTGACCTGGGGCTCGACGACCCGCTCTGGCAGCAGTACATTCGGTTCCTGGGGGAGGTCGCGACGTTCGACTTCGGTCAGTCCTACCAGGTGAACCGCGGCACGCCGGTGAGCGAGATTCTCACGGACCGGCTCCCGATCACGATCGAACTCGCGCTGCTCGGCCAGTTCGCCGGCCTCCTGTTCGGGCTTCCACTGGGTATCTTGAGCGCGGTCAAACAGGACACGTGGACCGATCACCTCACCCGCATCGGCGCACTGAGCGGAATCAGCATCCCGATCTACTGGAGCGGTCCGCTGCTCATCCTGCTTTTCGCGCAGTTCCTCGGACTGCTTCCGACCAGCGGCCGGATCGGATCGGCGTACTTCGTCGACCCGGTCACGGGGTTCATCCTCGTCGACACGCTGTTGGCCGGGAACTTCGCGGCGTTCCGGTCCGCGGTCACCCACCTGTTGTTACCGGTCGTGGTGCTCGGCATCTACCAGATGGCGCTGCTCTCGCGGATGATGCGCTCGTCGATGGTGGAGGTGATCCGCCAAGACTTCATGCGGACTGCCCGGGCGAAGGGGCAGGGCTCGAAGATCACCGTGATGAAACACGGGCTTCGTAACGCCTTCATCCCCGTCATCACCGTGATCGGCATCCAGTTCGGATCGCTGCTCGGCGGTGCGGTCCTCACAGAGACGGTCTTCGAAATCAACGGCATCGGCACGCTGCTCGTCGACGCGATCAATCGCAGCGACTACCCCGTCGTGCAAGGAACTGTCCTCGTCTTCGCCGTGTTGTACACGCTGGTCAACCTGGGCGTCGATCTCACCTACTCGATCCTCGATCCCCGCATCGAACAATGAGTACAGAAACACAGACCGAAACCGTCGAACGAGGCATCGTCGAGCGCCTGCGAGCGAGCCCGTTCCTCTCGCAGCTCGTCTCGAACCGACTCGCGGTCACCGGGATCGTCATCATCGTGGGCGTCGTCCTGCTCGCCATCTACGCGCGGCTCACCTACAACATCAGCGACCTCATGGCGACCCAGTTCGGCACGAACCCCTCCGAGGCCTCGCCCAGCCTGGAGTACCTGTTCGGCACCGACGGGCAGGCGCGCGACATCTTCCCGCGGGTGCTGTACGGGGCCTGGTACGCCGTCCTCTACGGGACCGTCACCGTCGCGGCGTCGACGTTCCTCGGGGTCGGCCTCGGGATCGTCGCGGCGTACTACGGTGACCTCACGGACAACCTCATCATGCGGACGATGGACGTCCTGCTGTCGTTCCCGTCGCTCCTCCTAGCGCTCGCGCTCGTCACGATCTTCCCGGAGGAGCTGGGGCTGTGGCGTGCCGTCGGCGCGCTGACGCTCGTGTACACGCCGCGGTTCGCTCGCGTGGTCCGGGGAGCGGCGCTGAAGGTGCTCGAAGACGAGTACACCGACGCCACGAAGGCGCTCGGCGCGACCGACCCGCGGCTGCTCGTCCGCCACATCCTCCCGAACTGCCTCGCGCCGATCACCGTCCAGTCGACGCTCAACTACGGGCTCGCGATCATCGACATCGCGGCGCTGTCGTTCCTCGGCTTCGGCGCCAGTCCGGGGGAACCGACGTGGGGGATGATGCTCTCGAACGGCGTCGAGTTCGGGCTGTTCTCCGGGGCGTGGTGGTGGTCCTTCTTCCCCGGGCTGCTGCTCGCGCTGACGGTGCTCGGGTTCAACCTCCTCGGCGACGGGATGCGCGACGCGCTCGACCCCCGGATGCGAGAGACCGTTGACTGAACGCGACCTCCGCCCGTTCGGTCGAGCGGTCGCGCGGTGGGTCGGCGTCGGCGGTCTCGTCGGCGTCGCCGTCGCGGCCGTGCTGTTCCCGGTCGTCGGGTCGCGAGCCGCAACCGATACCTCCTTCGCGCTCGGCGCGCTGGTGTTCGGATTCGGCGTTGCGACGTGGGGCGGGACCGTCGGCTTCGGCGAGTCGATGGTCGCCGTACAGGACCACCTCGAGGGCGAGTCGTCGTGGACCCGGTCAGGGGCCCGACAGGCGTTCGCCGTGCTGACCTGGATCGGCGTCGGCTGGTCGGCCGCGGCGGTCGCGATGTCGATCGCGCTCGTCGGGCTGTGAAGTCGACAGTCGCGTCCGTTCAACGCGTTTCCACCCCCGAGTGTCGTCGTTACCGTGCCCGCCCGCGGGTCGGGCCGACGGAAGTCCGTAGGCATCGCGAACGCGTCGCTATCTCGCGCGGAACAGAATCGAAAAGGGTGCCGCGACGGTGTCGACCGTGCGGCGCCGCCGGCGACCGCCGTGCTACTCCGCGAACAGCTCGTCGACCGCCTCGCCGGCGGTCTCGGCCGCTTCGCGGGCGACGGCGTCCGGGTCGGGGTCGTCGGGGGCGTTCAGGTAGACGTCGACGTCGAGCACGCCCTCCTCGAACGTGACCGTCACGTCCAGGTCGGTCACCGCCGACTGGTCGTAGTGGGCGAACACGACGCCCTCGGCCGCCTCCGCGGCGGTGCGGACGACTTCCTCGTCCGTGGGCCCGTCGTCTCCGTCAACCGATTCGTCGCTCGATTCGCTCGACATCGACGCTTACGCGCCGCCCGCGCCCGGACCGCCCGGACCCATCGGGCCGCCGCCGCCGGCGCCGCCCTGGAGCATCTGCTGGAGCTCGCCCTGCAGGTCGTCGAACTGCTCTTGAACGCGCTCCTCCTGCTTTTCGAGCTGCTCGGCGCGCACTTCGAGGGAGTCGACCTTGTTCTCGAGGTCGTCGTAGGCGGACTCGTAGTCCGTCTCGACGAGGACCTCGCCGATCTCGCGGTACATCCCGGCGTCCTCGTCGACGTCTTCGAGGGCGTCGAGCGCCGTCTTGGACTCGTTGAGCGCGGACTGCGCCTGCTCTTTCTGCTCGGCGACCTGCTGTGCGGTCTCCTGCAGCTCCTGCAGCTCCTCGATCTTCTCCTGTGCCTCGGGCGGCATGTTCCCTTGCATGGGCGAGATGAGGCGTCCCGGACGGAAAAACCCCCGACTTCTCCATCAGCGATCGGTTCGGTGGGTACAGCCCCGTAGCGTCGGGGTATCGGCGGGTCGTCGCTATCCTCGACCGCGCCCAGTCCCGACGCGCTCGGCGACCTCGACGAGCCGCGACCAGCTGTTGATCCCGGCGCGGAGGGCGACGAGGTCGTCGGCGACGACGCGGACGCGGACCGCGTCGCCGTCGCGGGAGACGGTCGCGGCGGAGCGGGCGTCGTCTATCTCGCCGACTTCGGGTTCGAGTGCGGCGCCGACGAGACGCGCGCGCCGCTGGGAGGGGTAGCGAAACGAGAGAACCGTCTCGTGCGCGCGGTCGGCGGTCGCGGTGACGGGATCGGCAGTCACGATGACGGGTCGGGGTCGAAACGGGGATTACTCGACGTTGACTTCCTTCACGTCGCCGCCGCGCTCCTTCAGGAGGACGCGGTGGCCGCAGTACGGGCAGCGCACGCCGCCGTACTCGTCGAGGGTGACGTCGCGCTTACAGCGAGAGCACTTGTAGCTCATCGCCTTACTCCTCGTCGGCGAGCGCGGCGCGGATGGAGCGGCGAACGGTGCGACCGCCGGGCGTCTCGGGGCGGTACGCGCCGCCGGTGAACGTCTCGCCGGTCTCCTCGTTGACCCAGATGCCGGTACCCTTACGCGTGACGTCGTCGCCGTCGACGGTGGCGTTCTGCATCTCCTCTTCGATGTCCTGGACCCGCTTGCGGGAGACCCGGCCGTAGCGGGCGCCGAATCGGCCCGCGCTGCCGGTGCTTCGTGCCTTGTCCTCAGCCATAGTGACTGCGTCTACCGCCAGCGAGCGTAAAAAGGCTACGAGTCGGGGGCGTCAGGAAGGGGGACGACGAGCCGACCGAACCCGAGGTGCGGGAATCGCCGCGTATCGACGGCGATACGGTGTTTAAACGGCTGAGCGATGCGACGGTCACTTATAAACGAACGAGGCGGTGGCGCGCCTCCGACCGGCCGCCACCGGCGACCGCGAGGAGTCCGCGAGGGACGCTGAGAGCGCTCGGAGAGCGCGAACCGCGAGGCTGGGGAGGCGTGAGGTGCGGGGCGGTGCTGTGTGGGGTGGGACTCAAAGGGGCAGTCGCGATTTCCGCGAGCGAAGCGAGCGGCAAGACGGGAGACGGAGTCTCCCGGAAGGACGAAGACGCGCGACGCAAGTAGCGAGGGACCGAAGGTCCCTCGGACAGCCGGCGGCGAAGCCGCCGGCGAGACCGCAGGAGCGAGCGCATCGAGCGACGAGGACCACAGCGAGCGCATCGAGCCGTCGCGACTGGGGCTTTGGCGGCGTTGAAGATGTTTGCAGTCGATCCACCGTCATGTCTTATAAGCACAGCCGCGTATCGACCGCAACGTCTTTTACTACCTAGTAATATTACTTGGTTGTATGCACGGATTCGACGGCTTCAGCGACGTGAGCGAGACCGACGTGACGAAGGCCATCGGCAACGAGTGGACCGACGGGTTCCTCGATTTCACCGACTCCGAGGTGATTATCCTCGGCGGCGGCCCGTCGGGGCTGATGGCGGCCAAGGAGCTGGCCGAGCGCGGCGTGAAGGTGATGATCGTCGAGAAGAACAACTACCTCGGCGGCGGGTTCTGGCTCGGCGGGTTCCTGATGAACACGGTGACGGTGCGAGACCCCGCACAGGAGATCCTCGGCGACCTCGACGTGGACTACGAGCCGGTCGACGACGTGGACGGCCTCTACACCGCCGCCGGCCCCGAGGCCTGCTCAGGGCTGATCAAGGCGGCCTGCGACGCCGGCGCGCGCGTCCAGAACATGACGGAGTTCACCGACCTGGTCGTCCGCGAGGACCACCGCGTCGGCGGGATCGTGATGAACTGGACGCCGGTCCACGCGCTTCCCCGCGAGATCACCTGCGTCGATCCCATCGCGGTCGAGTCCGACCTCGTGATCGACGCGACCGGCCACGACGCGGTCGCGATCAGTAAGCTCGACGAGCGCGGCGTCCTCTCGGCGCCCGGCATCGAGCACGCGAAGGAGCACAACACCGGGATGGACCAGACGGGGGACGGCGAGTACGGCGCCCCGGGACACGACTCCCCGGGCCACGATTCGATGTGGGTCGGCGAGAGCGAGGACGCGGTCGTCGAGCACACCGGCGTCGTCCACGACGGCCTGATCGCGTCCGGCATGGCGGTCGCGACGGCTCACGGGCTCCCGCGGATGGGTCCGACGTTCGGCGCGATGCTGGTCTCCGGAAAGCGCGCCGCGCAGGCCGCCCTCGACGAACTCGGCGTCGACGAGCCCGAAGTCCGGCTCTCCGCGAGCGACGCGCCGGCGCCGGCGGACGACTGAGACGACGCCCGTGCGATCGATGGCTGAGACGGATCTCCGCTGACGACATCCCCCTCCCCAACGGGTTTTTTATCGGCTACCCCCGAGCGTCACCTATGTACTGGCGAGGTCACGTCGGGATCGCGCTGCTCGCGTACGCGCCGGTCGCGGGGGCGATCCGGGCCGCCGGCGAGCCCGGACTGGCGGTCCTCGGCGCGGCGGTCGCCGTCGCGTTCGCGACGGTCCCCGACCTCGATCACCGGCTTCCGGTCGCGCACCGGGGCCCGACACACACGATCGCGTTCGCGGTCGCTGCGGGCGCGTCCGTCGCTTTCGCGGCCGCGATAGCCGTCCCCGCGGGCGACGGGGCCGCTCTCTTCCCCCCGAGAGTCGGAACCGGCCTTCCGCCGTGGACCCCGGCGTTCGTCGGGGGCGTCGCGACGCTCTCCCTCGGTTCGCACATCGCCGGCGACGCGATCACGCCGATGGGGATCTGGCCGCTCCGCCCGTTTCGGGAGCGGCACGTCACGTTCGATCTGACGCCGGCCGCGAACTCCCGCGCGAACCGGCTATTCCTCGGTGCCGGCGTCGCCGCCCTCGCGCTATCGATCGCGCTCACGCTCTGAGGGGTCTGCCTCGGGACCGCGACCGCCGGCCAGCAACCGTCACGAACGTTCACTCGGTGACGACTCAACCGTGTGGCTTTTTCCGCCCCTGCGCCGAATCCGGCGACATGCGAAACGCCAAAATCGTCTGTACGATCGGTCCCGCGTCGGACGACCGGGATACGATCCGCGACCTCGCCGACGCGGGGATGTCCGTCGTCCGGCTGAACGCCAGCCACGGGACGACGGACCACCGCGAGGAAGTCATCGAACGCGCCCGCGCCGTCGACGCCGAGATCGACGATCCCCTCGCGGTGATGGTCGACCTGAAGGGGCCGGAAGTCCGGACCGCCGAGCTCGACGAGCCGATCCAGCTCGCGACCGGGTCCGAGGTGACGTTCGCGGAGGGCGACGACGCCACGCCCGAACGCGTGGGTCTCACACACTCCATCGCGGCCGCGGGGCCGGGCGACACGATCCTCCTCGACGACGGTCGGATCGAGTGCCGAGTCGAGCGCGTCGACGGCGAGTCGGTCGTCGCCACCGTCGTCTCGGGCGGAGAGCTCAGCTCCCGGAAGGGCGTCAACCTCCCGGGCGTCGCCATCGACGTGGACCTGATCACGCCGGCGGACGAGGCCGAACTCGACCTGGCCGTCCGAGCGAACGCCGACTTCGTCGCCGCCTCCTTCGTGCGCGACGCCGAGGACGTCTACCGGATCGCGGACGCGCTGGAGGAGCGCGGCGACGGGGATATCCCCGTCGTCGCGAAGATCGAGCGAGCGGGCGCGGTCGAGAACCTCGACGGGATCGTCGACGCCGCCGACGGCGTGATGGTCGCCCGCGGCGACCTCGGCGTGGAGTGCCCGCTGGAGGACGTGCCCGTCATTCAAAAGCGGATCATCCGCAAGTGCGTCAACGCGGGCGTCCCAGTCATCACGGCGACGGAGATGCTCGACTCGATGGTCTCCTCTCGCCGCCCCACCCGAGCCGAGGCCTCGGACGTCGCCAACGCCGTCCTCGACGGCACCGACGCCGTGATGCTCTCCGGAGAGACCGCCATCGGAGACGACCCCGTCAACGTCGTCGAGACGATGGACCGGATCGTCCGGCAGGTCGAGTCCAGCGACGAGTACGCGGAGACGCGCGAACAGCGCGTCCCGGCCGCCGCGGAGGGCTCGCGGACCGAGGCGCTGGCCAGGTCCGCGCGCTACCTCGCGCGCGACATCGGCGCCTCCACGGTCGTCGCCGTCTCGGAGTCCGGGTTCACGGCCCGCAAGACGGCGATGTTCCGACCGGGCGTCCCCGTGGTCGCGACGACGCCGAACGACCGCGTCCGGCGCCAGCTCGCGCTCTCGTGGGGGGTTCGCCCCGTCCTGACCGAGTACGCCCACGACATGGAGACGATCCTCGACAACGCGGTCGACGCCGCGCTCGACCGCGGCGGGGCCGCCTCCGGTGACACCCTCGTCGTGCTCTCGGGCATGCTGACCGAGTTCGAGGGGACGAACACGACGAACACGCTCAAGGTCCATGTCGCCGCCGAGACGCTGGTGACCGGCAAGGCGGTCGTCGCCGGCAGCGTCGCAGCCCCCGTGTACCGCACCGCCGACGGCGACCTGAGCGAGGTCCCCAACGGGTCGATCGTCGCTCTCGGCCCGAGTTTCGAGGGGGAGTTCACGGGCGACCTCGACGCGCTCGCCGGGATCGTCGACGCCCGCGAGGGGATGACGGGGTACCCGGCCGTGGTCGCTCGCGAACTCGGCGTCCCGATGGTCTCGGGCGCGGGCCTCCCCGAGAGCGTGACCGACGGAACCGTGGTGACGGTCGACGGCGAGCGCGGCGTCGTCTACGACGGCGACGTGATCGCGGCGGCGCGGAAGCGGTAGGGCGCGGACGGCAGCATCCGACACCGCCCCGCCCGACGCGGCCCCCGCCCGCCAGCCATTTACTGGTGAACCGCCTAGCCGCTGGTATGAGTAGCGACGACGGCCGCGACGAGGGGGACCGCGACGACGTGCGGAGCCGGGCGAACGAGACCCGGACGGACGACGAGGACGACGAGCGCGAGTGGCGGTTCGCCGTCGACGACGTGGGGCCGGACGGAGTCACCGAGGACACCCACACGCCCGAGACCGAGCCGATCGAACCCGAGTCGATCGACACCGAGCACGCCGTCTTCGTCGCGCTGGGGGTCGTGCTTACCGTGGGCGTGCTGCTGTTCGGGTTCTGACCGGTCGCCGTCGCGTTCCGACCGTTTCGTTCCGTCGTCGTGCCGTTTCGTTCCGTCGTCTCGTACCACCACTTATACCGTCACAGCCGTACGTCCGGATATGGACGTGCTCGTGCAGTCCGGACTGCTCTCCCCGGACACGCTGCCCCTGCTGTTGCTGACGGCCGGGCTATTGCTCTCGATGGCGGAGGCGCTCGCCCCGGGCGCGAACTTCATCGTGGTCGGCATCGCGCTGATCGGGGCTGGGCTCGGCGGCCTCCTCCTCACGTCGCTCGGGGTCGTCGGCGCGGGCCTGACCCTCGTCATGGCGATGCTGACGCTCGTGTTCGGCGCGGCGGCCTTCTACGGCTACCACGAGTTCGACCTGTACGGCGGAAAAGGTCAACAGCAGACGAGCGACAGCGCCGCGCTAAAGGGAAAGACCGGCGTCGTCACCGAGGAGGTGACCACCGCCGGCGGCGAGGTGAAGCTCTCTGGGGGCGGGTTCAACCCCCACTACTCCGCGCGCTCGATCGAGGGGACGATCGAGGTGGGCGAGGAGGTGATGGTCGTCGACCCCGGCGGCGGCAACGTCGTCACCGTGGAGTCGATGGGGTACGTCGAAGACGACATCGACAAGGAGCTCGCCGCGGACAGGGCGCGGAAGGAGGCGCGGCGGGAGACCGAAGCGAGCGCAGACGGCGACGAGCGAGAGACCGAGGCCGAAACTGAAACCGAACGCGAGTGATCGCGACGGGGAATCGATCACGTATTTAAACGGCTGAGTGACGACGACGATTATTTATAAACCGACGAGGCTGGGGAGGGGGTGAGGCTGCGGTCGCGGTACGAGTGGGACGCAAAGGGGCAGCCGGCGAGGCTGGGGCTTTGGCCGTGCTCACCGTCGATCTCCTCTCAATTACTTATAAGCGGCCGACCGGGCGTCGGAAGTCACCACAGAACTCTGCGCTATCGATCAGTTGAAACGCGACGCCGGCCACGGACGCGTATGGACGCGGACCGTCGGATCGCCGCCGTCGAGGAGGTTCCCGAGGACAGCACGCTGCTCGTGACGCTGCGACCGGTCGACGCCGGCGCGGTCGACGACGGCGACGGCGACGTGGGCGAGGGAGAGGACGGAACGCCCGAGGCCGAGGCGATCCTCACGCGGGCGGCCGGCGGGGTGCGCGCGTTCCGCAACTACTGCCAACACTGGACCGACGTGCGCCTCGACAAGGACGACGGGGCGTTCGTCCGGGACGGCGAGGTGTTCTGCCAGAAGCACGGCGCCACCTTCGAGGCCGACGGCGGCTACTGCAACTTCGGGCCCTGCGAGGGGGCCGTGCTGGAGTCTGTCGACGTGACCGTCGAGGGCGACGCGGTGTACCTCGCCGACGCCGCCTACGAGTTCGTCCGGCTCGGTCACTCGAACCGCGACGGCGACGCCGGCGACTCGCGGATCGACTTCACCGGGAACTGAGGGGTGATCGGGCCGACCGAAGCCGACGACGAGGCCGACCCCGAGGGCCCCGGAGACGACAGCGGCTCTTTGTGCAACGCCGACGCATTTATGTCAGGCCGACGAACGACCCGTATGAGCGATTCGAAGCCCTCCCGACGCCGGGTGCTCGCCGGCGGCCTCGCCGCGGCGGCGGGCGCGGTCGCCGGGTGCCTCGACGGGTCAGTGACCGGCGGTCCCGCGAACGGCGATGACGACGACCGCGTTCTCGCCCTCTCCCTCAGTGACCTCGGAGAGACCCTCCGGGACGGCGCCGTCGTCGATCCCGCGGAGACGGACCCGGGGTGGGACGAGGCGGCGTTCGCGGCCGCCCGCGACGGGGAGGAGTACACCACGCAGTACCGGACGCCGTTCCCGTCCGCGGGCGACGACCCGACGTACGCCCGCCACGAGGGGACGTACTACCGGCTGAGCTCGGTCGTCGTCGACGAGGCGGAAGCGACACGCCCCGTGCTCCGGCTGTTCGATGTCGACGAGGCCGCCGGGACCGACGAGGCCGACGACGGCAACGGAACCGACAGTGGTGACGACTCCGACCCCGTCGAGCAAACGGCCCTCCCCGAGGGCGACCGCCGCGCCGTCGAGATCGCGCACCGCTCGGCGCGGGCGCGGGGGAACTCGGGCGGCGTGCCGATCGGACTGGTGGAGCGCGGCGGCTACGTCTACCGCGACGAGGGCGCTATCGACGCGAGCGAGCTGCTCGCGACGGACGGGCCGAGTCGCGTCACGTACCGAGACACCGTCTACCGGGTCGAGGTCACGCGCGAGCGGTTCCACGAGCCCGTGCACCGCGCCGTCGCCGAGCCGGTCGCGGAGTCGCCGGAGCGGATGGAGGCGATCCTCCGAGCGCGCACGGTCGGCGCGCGGATCGACCGCGACGACCTCTCGGACGACGCGCGGCAGGTGATCGAGGCCGCGAGACACGACGGGTACGAGGAGTCGCACCCGTACTCCGAGGGCTACGCGGAGGTGCTCCGGGGGTTACACGAGCGCCCGTACCTCGACGGCAACATTCGGAAGGACGCGGGGTGGAGCGAGTCGGGGTCGGAGCGGGTCCGCTACGAGGACCGGTACTACGACTACCGGCTCCGGTTTCTGCCGGCCGCCAGCGACGGGGCTCCGTAGAACCGCGTCCGGCGGTCAGCTTCGTCAGAACCGCGTCCGCCCGCTCGCGCCGCCCGCGTCGTCCCGTCCGAGCGCCTTCTTCAGGAAGCTCATCCAGCGCTTCTGGTCGGCCGCCTCCTGTCGCTTCGCCTCCGTCTCCGGGTCGGGCGCGTCGAGCCCCTCCAAGGCGTCGAGCGCGCGGTCGATCCCGATGATCGAGGCCGCCAACTCCTCGCCGCGGTCGTAGTCGACCTCGTTCTCCTCGATGGGTTCGAGCCGCTCTAGGCGCTCGCGCCGGAGGTTCCGCTTCGCCCGCTCGACCCGGTCGCGCTCGCCGGGGGGAACCGTGTCGCGGCGCTTGATCTCGAAGACGAACGACCGCAGCTCGATCGGCTCCCCCTGGATCTCGATCTCCTCGGGGATCTCCGCGCCCACCGTCGACGCCTCGCGGTTGACGCGCTCGAGGAGCCCCTTCCGCTCGTACTCCTTCACGCCCGGTCGGTTGGGGGCGGTCGCACTTCGCTCCTTCGCCCCGAAGGAACGAGGTTAACCCGCCCGCACCGCAAGCGATCCCATGGAATCGCTCGAAGCCGAGCTCGAACGCGCCCGCGACCTCGACGCCGACGAGCTCGCCGACGCCATCGAGTCGATCGGCTTCGAGTGCACGCGCTGTGGCGGCTGCTGTACGGGCTACGCCCCCGACGAGCCCGGAGGCGCACCGGCGGGGATGGGGGAAGGAGAGGCAGCGGGAGCGGATGATCCCGACCGCGAACCCCACACGGCCACCGTCTTCCCGGACGAGGTCCGCGCCGTCGCCGACGCCGCCGAGGCGGAGTTCGGCGAGTCGTACGACTGGCGCGACGCGGCCCGGCCCATGCCCTTCGGGCTCTCCGCGGGCGACGACGGCGAGCCCGCGGGCGAGACGTTCGAGTGGGCGCTTGCGACCGACGACTGCGGCGACTGCACCTTCTACGAGGAGGCGGACGGGCAAGGGGCCTGTACCGTCCACGACGCCCGACCCCTCATCTGTCAGACGTACCCGTTCAGCGTCGCGCTCGACGGGACGAGCCAGCCGATGGGCGAGGCTGTCGACGCCGAGGGCGTCGTCCGCGCCCACGAGTGCGAGGGGCTCGGCCGCGACATCTCCCGCGAGGACGCCGAGGAACTGGCCGCGTCGCTGAAGGAGCGCGCGGTCCGCGAACTGGAGGAGGCGATCGGCGTCCGCGATAACTACGACCCGACCGCCGCCGAGCGCGCCGACGGCGACGTGGTCGTCTTCGACTCCGAGGGGCCGAAAGAGGCCGACGGAACGCCGATAGACGGGGACTGAGCCCGATACCGGGCCCGACGGTTTTCAAACGGCGTCCAGCGCCGCGTCGACGTCGTCGGCGATCGCCTCGCGTCCCGCCGCGTCGGGAAGCGTGAGCGGCGGGCGGACCCGGGGGTTCGGGATGAACCCGCGGTGCGCGGCCGCGACTTTCGCGGCGGGCGCGAAGCCGTACTCGGCACACCCGGCGAAAAGCGGGGCGATCGCCTCCCGGTGGAGCGCCAGCGCGCGGCCGTCGTCGCCGGCGCGGATCGCCTCGCGGAACGCGACGAACACCTCGGGGATCACCTGCGAGAGCGCGTTGATCCCGCCGTCGACGCCGAGCGACACGCTCGGGTACAGCAGGGCGTCGACGCCCTGGAAGACGGTGAAGGAGTCGGGGGTCCGGCTGAGGGCGGCGTCGATCCCGGAGACGTCGCCCGACGTGTCCTTCAGCCCGACGATCGACTCGTGCGCGGCGAGGTCGGCGGCGACCTCGGGGTCGATCGCTTCGCCGACCGCGGCCGGGATGTCGTACAGGTAGATCGGGAGCGCCGCGTCGTCCGCGACCTGTTCGAAAAAGGCACGCTGGCCGTCGGGACCCGTCGAGGTCTGGTAGTACGGGAGCGTGATGAGTCCCGCGTCGGCGCCCGCGTCGGCGGCGAAGCGCAGCCGATCGCGCACGCCCGAGACGGTCGTGTCCGCCGCGCCGGCGACCACGGAAACGCGGCCGTCGGCCGCCTCGACGACGGTCTCGATCGCCGTCCGACGCTCCTCGTCGGTGAGACTGGCGAACTCCCCGGTCGTCCCGCAGGGGACGATCCCGTCGAGACCGGCGTCGACGAGCGTCTCGACGTGATTCGCGAGCGCGTCGGTGTCGACGCCGCCGTCGGCGTCGAACGGCGTTACGATCGGTGACGAGACGGCTCCGTACTGGAACGATGGATCGCTCATGGGTCACGGTTCGACGGGCCGCGAGAAAGGCTTTGGTGCGGTGGCGGCAGTTGCCGGAGGCGGGAGCGACGCAGACAGGGAGAATCGCGCGACGCGGAGCCGGGGTCAGTCCATCTCGACCGGGTCGCCGTCGGCGGCGATCGCGTCGTTCCGCCCCCGGTACCGGTCTCTGAGTCCGAACGCGAGCGCGCCGAGCCCGAACAGGAGGACGAGCAGGTCGACGAGCCCGCCGACCCACGGGACCAGCCCGATCAGGGCGACCCCGACGACGCCGAGCAGGAGCGCGGCCCACCGGTTCGGCCTGTCGATCCGGTCGAGCGCCCGCGATCCGAGCGCGTACTGACCGTACACGGAGCCGACCCAGAGCGCGACGACGTAGGCCGCGATCCCGGCGAGCGCCAGCGGAATGCCGACGACCGTGATCGCCACGAGGGCGAGGAGGATCGGAACGACGATTAACGCGAGGAGCCCGACCCCGCCGCTGGCGAGCGGCCGGTCGCCGATCCGGTGCGCGACGCCACGCGAGAACCGGGGGAACGCGAGCAGGAGGACCGCGCCCAATGCGAGGTTGACCGCGACGCCGTACACGGGCCCGAACCACGACGGGACGAGGTCACCACCGAAGCCGACCCCGGTGTCGCCGCCGAGGCTGGTGTCCTCCACGACGCCGCCGGCGACGGTCGCGTCCGGGCTCCGGGTGAACTCGTCGGCGTCGTACCGGAACTCGCCGCCGACGTCCGCGTTGGGGCCGATGGCGACCGAGTCGGCGGCCGCGCGAACGTCCCCGCCGACCGCGCCGTCGACGGTTATCGAGCCCGCGCCGACATCGAGCGAGCCGTCGATTCGACCCGTCTCCATCAGATCGAAGGAGCCGGCACCGACCTCGGCGTCCCCGCCGACCGCGCCGGCGACGAGTACGGTCCCGGCGGCGACCTGGACGTTCCCGTCGACCCGCCCCGTCTCCGCGATCCGGACCGAGCCGGCCGCACCGGAGAGGTCGCCCTCGACGGTTCCGCGGACGACGATGGTCGCGGCCGCGCCCTCGAGGCCGTCGACCGTCTCTCCCTCGTCGACGACGATGGCTCCGGACGCGCCCGGGGCGGACTGGGCGGCCGCGAGCCCCGTCGCCAGCGGCGAGAGGAGCGCCATGATCGCGAGCGCGACGGCGATGCGACGACGCGTGCTGCTGTCCGAGGAGACCATATCGAAGGGATCTCTGTCGAAGTACATATGTTTATTCGTCAACTCGTTTCGGGGGCCGTCCGGCTGGGGCGACTCGTCTCGCGTCGAGACACGCACACGCACCGGGCCGGGTGTGTGCGCTCGCGCGGAGTGACAGCTCCGGTGTCACCGACTCTAACCGCACGCGACGGAGCAGCGTCGCGACCGCGAGCCGACAGTTCCCCTCGCGCGAAGCGCATCCCGATGCGGTGACGCGGTCCCCCGCCGAACGGGAAGAGGACGTGCTCGGGGCGCTCGCCCGTCGCCGGACCGGGTCGGTCGCCGACGTAGCCGCGGCCATCGAGTGTTCGCCGTCGACGGCGGGCACCAACCTCCGCAAGGGAGAGGCGGCGCTGGTCGACGCCTGCCTCGACGGGTGATCCGCGCGTGTCGGCGGTACAACTATACTGGTCCGTCTCCACGTTTCGCTGGAGTCTACTATGGAGATCTCAGAGAAGCTCCTTTGTCTGTTCAGCGCCGACGTTCGCGAGGAGAACGGCGAGTACGTCGTGGAAGTCCCGCGACGCGAGGTCGAGACCGGCTCGCTGGAGCCGGGCGAGACGTACCGCGTCGCGCTCATCTCCCGATCCGAGTCCGACGCGCCTGGGGCGACCGACGAGGGCATCGACGCCTCGGCGTCCCGCGCCGACGACGGGCCGCAGCCGCCGGTCGAGCCCGGGGAGATGCGCTACGTCGAGATCGAGGACCTCGGGAAGCAGGGCGACGGAATCGCCCGAGTCGAGCGTGGGTACGTGATCATCGTCCCGGACACGGAGGTCGGCGAGCGGGTGAAAATCGAGGTAACGGAGGTCAAATCGAACTTCGCGGTCGGCGAAGTCGTCGAGGAGTCGACCTAGCTCACTCGGCGGCGGCCCCGTCGTCGCCGGCGCCGTCCGCGGGGACCCGAGCGTCCCAGTAGGAGACGGACGCCACGTAATCGCCCGGTATCGTGTCTCCGACGAGCTCGTCTAGCACCCGGAACGGCTTCGCGACGGGACCGGGAAGCTCGCGGTAGAAGCCGTACGGAAGCACGAAGTCGTGTTCCTCTCCCGCGAGCGTGAGGTCCGCCTCGCCGAGCATGGCCGCGACCTGTCGCTCGGAGTAGAGCCGAGAGCCCATCGGGAGGAGCCAGGTGTACAGCGTCCGCAAGCTGCGGCTGTTGAACGTGTCGAAGAACACCTGATCCGCGCTGACGCGGCACAGCTCCGAGAGGAACGGGACCGGGTCGTCCATCAGGTGGAAAAACCGCATCGCGACCACCGAGTCGAAGTGGTCGTCCGGGAACGGGAGCCGGGAGGCGTCCCCGCGGACGAACTCGACCGTGTCGGACAGCCCTGCCGTCGCCGCCTTCTGCCGCCCCTGTTCGAGCATCTCGCGAGAGATGTCGATCCCGACGATGTTGGCCCCCTGATCCGCGAGCATCGTCGTGAACCGGCCGGTGCCGCAGGCGACCTCCAGCACGCGCTGTCCCTCCTCGATCGGTCCGAGCGCCGAGAGGACCGCCTCCTTCTCGCGGCGATCGATGAGCTCCCCGCCGCCGGAGAACCGTACGTCCTCGTACTCCTCCGCGACCTCGTCGGCCTGGTACCAGTCCTGTCCCTTCACGTTGTCCGTACTGCACACCCGACCGACAAAACCGTACTGGATACGGTCGGCGATTCGCTCGACGAGTCGACCCGATCAGCCGCTCGTCGTGACGTTCTCGGCCGGGATTTTCACCGGCACTCGCGGACCGGACTCCTCGCCGTGGTGCGGATACTCGTCGCCGTCGAAGTACCGCCGCGCGAGCTCGTCGATGTGCTCGGTCGCTCCCTCCTCGGTGAGCTCCGCCTCGCCGCGCACCGAGACGTACCGGTACGGGTCCGGCGAGTCGAGTACGCTCACGCCCACCTTCGGGCTCCGGCGGACGTTCCGCACCTTCTGGCGGCCGCGTGCCGTGTTGACGGACACGTACTCGCGGTCCCCGTGGTCTACCCACACCGGTGTCACGTGCGGCGTCCCGTCCGGCATCACCGTCGCGAAGTGAGCGTACGATTCGGACTCGGGGACGTCGACGTGAGACTCGGGGACCGCGGTGGACCGTACGCGCCACCGCGTCAAAATCTGCCTGATCGATCAAGATTGATGGTTCTCCGAGATGTGATATTAACACATTATATTATTGCAATCGAATTGCCCTATATGTAGCCAACCTTTACCAATAGGCGCGGACTGCACATGAGACATGAGTACCAGTCCCGCGGAGACCGCTGACCAGGATCGTTTGTCGGAGTCGGAGTACCGCGACCGCTTACGCGAACTCCCCCCGAGCGCTAAGCTCGTCGCGAAGGTGTTAGAGGGTGACGCCCCCCTCTCGCAGGGCGGCCTCGCCGACGAGTCGCTGCTCCCCGACCGGACCGTCCGCTACGCGCTCAACCGCCTCGAGGAGGAGGGCCTCGTCGACTCTCGCTACAGCTTCAAGGACGCGCGCAAGCAGGTGTACTACCTGACGGTCTGAACGCTCGCCGACCTGACAGTCCGAACGCTCGCCGACCGATTCTCGGCTCGGCCGCACGGTCGGCCCCGCACGGAGCCCTTTTTAATCCTTGGCCCCGATAGCTGACCGTATGGACCTCTCGGTCGTCGTTCCCACCCTTAACGGGCGAGACCGGTTGGCCGCCTGCCTCGACGCGCTGGCGGCCCACGCCCCCGACGCGGAGGTGGTCGTCGCCAACGGCCCCTCCGCCGACGGCACCACCGGGATGGTACGAGACCGCGACGACGTGGACGTGTTAGTGGAGATATCGGACCGCACAGTCAACGTCGCCCGCAACGCCGGCGTCGAGGTCGCGACGGGCGAGGTGGTCGCCCTCGTAGACTACGATAACCGGATCGAAGCGGGCTGGCTCGACGCCGTCCGCACCGGACTCGACGTCGCGGACGCCGTGACGGGGCCGGTGACGCCGATCGAGCCGGAAGAGAGGGAACACGACAGGGAAGTCGACGCCGACGAGCCCCGCGACGGCCCGGAGCGCCGGAGCATCGCGGGCACCGAGGTGACCTACTTCGAGGGCGGCAACGTCGCCTTCCGGCGCGAGGCGCTTCGGGACCTGGACGGCTTCGACGAGTACCTCCACACCGGCGGCGCACGGGACGCAGCCCACCGGTTGGCGCAGATGGGCCGAACCGTGGCGTGGCGCGAGGGCATGGCGGTCGCCAAGGCGCTCCCGAGCCCGACGGCGGCCGACGGCGGGCGCAGCGCCCGCGAGTGGGGGTGGAAGTACCGGGCGCTCGCGTACCGACTTTCGAAGAACTACGGAGTCCACCCGACTGCCATCGCGCGGGCCGGGACGCACGCGGCGACGGACGCGCTCGGAGCCGCGGGCGACGTGATCCGCGGCGAGTCGACCCCGTCGCGGTGGATCGCCACCGGCCGCGACGTGATTTTCGGGCTCGCCGGCGGGAGCTCCGACGGGCTCGTCGCGCGGAGCCGAGACCGGAGCCCGGCTCGGAACCCGAACGGCATCTCGAAGCGCGCCGACCGCGCCGTCGCGAAGTACGACCGGCGAGCGCCGGAGGAGTGACGGACCGCCCGGAGTCGGCCCGCGATCGACCGCCGGCGCGGACCGGCCGCCCGTCCCCGCGCCTTTTAACCCCAGCCGTCGCCAACGACCGGTAACGAATGGGACTCACGAAGCGGATCATCCCCTGTATCGACGTCGACCTCGACGACGACGGGGACGCGGCGGTGTACACGGGCGTCAACTTCGAGAACTTGGAGTACACCGGCGACCCGGTCGAGCTGGCGAAGAAGTACAACGCCGCGGGCGCCGACGAGTTCGTCTTCCTCGACATCACCGCGAGCGCGGACGGCCGCGAGACGATGCTCGACGTGGTGAACGCGGTCGCCGACGAGTGTTTCATCCCGCTGACGGTCGGCGGCGGCATCCGCACCAAAGCCGACATCAAGGAGACGCTCCGGGCGGGCGCGGACAAGGTGTCGATCACGACCGGCGCCTTAGAGCGCCCCGAGCTCATCGAGGAGGGCGCCGCGGCGTTCGGCAGCCAGTGTATCGTCATCTCCGTCGACGCGCGCCGCCGGTACGACGACGAGGGCGAGCACTTCTACGAGGACGAGGACGGCGAGACGGTGTGGTTCGAGTGCACCAAGAAGGGCGGCCGCGAGGGAACGGGTATCGACGCCGTCTCGTGGGCGAAAGAGGCCGAGGAGCGCGGCGCGGGCGAGCTGTTCGTCAACTCCATCGACAAGGACGGGACGAAGGACGGCTACGACATTCCCCTGATGAAAGCGGTGTGCGACGCCGTCTCGACGCCCGTCATCGCCTCCTCGGGCTGCGGCTCGCCCGAGGACATGTACGACGTGTTCACCGAGGCGAACGCCGACGCCGGGCTCGCGGCCTCCATCTTCCACTTCGGCGACTACTCGATCGAGGAGACGAAGGAGTACCTCGACGAGCGCGGTGTGCCCGTCCGGTTGTAGGGGGACGGAATCCGGTCTGTGGTTTTACTCGAGGGCCGGTTAATTTCCGATATCTACGGCGGTTGTTCCGTCGATCGCGACTGAAAACCAATACTTATTATTTGATCGGG
The DNA here is from genome assembly GCF_007671685.1 of Halorubrum salsamenti. Classification (GTDB taxonomy): domain Archaea; phylum Halobacteriota; class Halobacteria; order Halobacteriales; family Haloferacaceae; genus Halorubrum; species Halorubrum salsamenti. Next base: position 65,144 of record NZ_VCNL01000003.1, read on the forward strand.
AACGAATCGTGACGTATGTCCACGTCATCGACGCAGGTCCGTGCCGAGCGGTCGGAGCTCGTCTGTAAGCGGACTGACGGCGACTCCGACGGCGAGGAGGTGACGTTCTTCGAGCGGGACCGCGATCCCGACGAGCGGACGACCCGGTGGATCACGGTCCGCGCGGCGGACTGCGTGCCGGCGGACGAGTGGCGATAAGTTCGGTGTCTCTCGGTTTTTCACGCGTTGTCGGTGGGACGCCGTGTGCGTGAGCGGTGAGGTCCCAGTGTGCGTTTATATTGGCTGCCGAGGGATCGATAACGGACACTTCCAAAGCCCCGGCCGACTCCCTCGCGCGTGCTCTCGCCGGCGGCCGCTCGGCGACACGCGCCACCGCACTCGACTTATAAGCCCGGATCGCACACGCTCGGCGGATTTGAATATCGAAGCGAAGACACGGCACGTCGAATCAGTCGTCAGCGGCGACGCGGTCGGCGAACTGCGGGAGTTCGTCGTCGAGCAGCGCCACGGTCGCCAGCCGGATCGCGTGAGGCCATCCGAGCGGCGTCGCGCTGTCGGGCGTCCCGTCGTCGAAGAACTGCTCGGGGAGGTAGCTCGTCGGCTCGCAGAGCGTCCCGCCGGGCGAGACGTGCGCGAGCAGTTCGCGGGCGCGCTCGACCATCTCGGCCGCGCGCGGGTCGTCGCGGTCGGCGAGCAGGACGGCGAGTTCGGCGCAGGCGTTCGCGCCCCACGCGGTCGAGACGGTCCACACCTTCTCGGAGCGCTGGCCGGCCCGTCGCCAGCCGTCGCCCTCGTACCGGATCAGCCCCGCGATCTCGTCGCTCTCGTGAGCGAGCCCGTCCACGACCGTCTCGACGTGCGAGACCAGCCGGTCGAGGCGCTCGGCGTCGACCGCGCCGGCCTCCGCCGTCCCATCGCCGGCGCCGTCGCCGGCCACCTCGTCCCCTCCGAGCGCGTCGAACGAGCGGTGCGCGCTCGCCAGCGACAGCGTCGAGGAGTCGAGCCGGTCGTCGATCGCGCCCTCGGGCGTCTCGCGGAGCGCGTAGCAGCCGCGCTCGGGCACCCACAGGTCGTCGAGGGCGTCGTACACCCGCGCCGCCTGATCGCGGGCGTGGCCGGCGAGGTCGTCGGGGAGGGGATCGAGGTCGCCGTCGGGATCGATATCGGACGCGCCCAGCCCCTCGCCGTGGAGCGCGAGCTCGCTGTACGCCTCCAAGAACGTCGCGGTCGTGTGCGCGAAGCGCCCCGCGCTGTCCTCCCACGCGTTCTGGCAGACGACCGGGCGGCCGTCGTCCTCCAGCGTCTCGTCGAGCCCGGCGAGCGCGGCGACGAGGGTCCGATCGAGCCCCTCGGCGTCGACGCCCGCGGCGCGCGCCTGCGCGAGGTAGGCGATGACGCTGCCGGTCTGGTCCGCCTGGTAGTCCACGTCGGGGCCGTCTTCGATGCGCGCGTTCGCCCAGCCGGGCGCGAGCGCGCCGTTCCGGGGCCACACCCGGTGGGGCCACGAGCCGTCGGGGCGCTGGGTGGCGACGTACATCTCGGCCGAGCGGGCGTGCCAGTCGTCGAGCCCGAGCCCGAGCCGGTCGTCGGCGTCGAGCGCGAACGTCGAAATCTCGGCGTCGTCGCGGAACCACGTGTAGCCGTAGCCGCCGGAGGTCGCGTAGAAGGGGTCGAAGTCTGGACCGGCGATTCGGAGCCCGGACTCGGCTGAGAGCAGCGAGAGCACCCGGAGGTCGGCGACGATCGACTCCCGAGCCGGAACGGACTCGGGGACCGAGGGGGTCGTCTCGCCCGCGGCCGCGGCGAGCGCGTCGGGGTCGTCGAGGGACTCGAACAGCTCGTCGAGTCGGTCGCGAGCGGCCTCGCGCGTCGTCTCCTCGCGGTCGGTCAGCAGCGACGCGACCGTGGCGACGCCGCCTTCGAAGGGCACGTCGGCGATGACCTCGCCGGAGAGGCGCTCCTCCTCGTAACGGTCGCTGGCGCGGTCCCGGGGGAGATCCGTCGGCGCGTCGTCGATCAGTTCGGGGAACGTCGCCGGAAGCTGGCCGCGCAGGTCGGCGAAGCCGGTGTCGCTCGCGAGGAAGTCGCGCTCGTCGGCGTGGTACACCTCGACGGCGTCGTCGTACCGGAGCTGCCCCACCCGGTCGTCGCGCCCGTCGGGCGCGAACCGGGCGTACACGACGAGCGAGAGGTCGGCGGGGTCGACGTTCGCGTGCCCGTCGTCGCCGACGTCGATCGTCGCGCGCGTGAGGTGGGCGTCGCCGAGCGTCGCGTCGTGTCTGGTCACCGTCCCGTGGCCGGTCTCGTGGACGGTCTCGATCAGGGTCGCATCGCCGACGTAGCGCTGCCGGGTCGCGACCTCGTCGAGCCACGTGACCTCGTCGCCGACCGCGAGGCCGAGGCGCGAGCGGACGAGTCCCGTCTGACCGGTCAGCGGGTAGCCGAAGTCGCGGATCTCACCGCCGGCATCGACGTGGACGAGTCGCCCCTCACCGCCCGAGAAGCGACCGGTGACGGTCCGGCGTTCGCCGGGGAACCGGGTGGCGTGCCCGGTGTTTCGCTTGTAGTCGTCGAGCGCGTCGCGGAGTTGCATTACGCGGGTAAACGACCCCTCCGCGTATGAAGTTTTGGTGTAATTATTATTCATGCGTTTGAAGAACGGAAACCCTCAAGCCGAGCCGCCGTCGGGACTCCGTATGCACGAACCCGGTCCGCCGCGCACGACGAGCGTCGGCGAATCCGTCGAGCTGGCTCCGCGGAGCCCCGATCCCGACGGGTCCTACGAGTGGACGCTCCGCGACGCACCGACCGAGAGCGACGCGCGCGACGACGGAGGCCGGGTTGGCGGGGACAGTGGTGACGGAGACGTCCTCGTCCCCGGCCAGACGAGTCGCCCGGACGCACCGGTGATTCACCTCCGTCCCGACGCGCCCGGCACGTACGTCCTGACGCTCGACGCCCCGGACGGGACCCACCGCCAGCGCGTGCGCGCCTACCCCGACGAGCGGCGGTCGGTCGAGCTCCGCGTCCCCGCCGCGGACCTGCCGGTCGACGACGGCGACGTGGACCGGGTCTCGCTGATGTGGCCCCACAACGACCGCCTGCTCGCCCGCGACCGCCCGGAGCGCGACGGCGACGACTGGGTCTGCGAGGTCCGCGTTCCGCCCGGCCGCCACGGGTTCAGCTTCGTCGCCAACGACGACCCGTCCAACGAGCACGGCGACGAGGCGGTCGTGCCGGGCCCGGGCCGACCGCGCGTCTCGGTGTCGGCGAGCGTCGTCGATAGCGGAGCGGGAGATGGTCCGTCTGTCCGGATCGCCGCCGACGCCGCGGCGCCGCCCGACATCGACGGCGAAGGCGGTGCCGGACGAAACGGCGGCGAGTCGCCCGTCGCCGTCGACTTCCTCGTCGACGACCGGGACGCGTCCCCCGAGGCGGTCGCGCGGATCGAGTCGCTGGCCGCGGACGGCACTCTCTCGGTCCCGGTCTCGGAGCTTCCCGGCGACCGCTCGGACGGAGTCCGGATCCACGTCGTCCCGCACGGAGACCGGTACGGCGCGGCTGAGACGGTGCGAATCGGACGGGACAAAGAGGGTAACGCGACCGTTTCCGACCCCCACGCGCCTCCGGAGTGGGCCGACTCGCCGACGATCTACGAGGCCTTCGTCCGGTCGTTCGCGGGCGACACCCTCCCGACGACGTTCCGCGAGATCGAGCGTCGGGTTCCTTACATCGAGAGCCTCGGCGTCGACGCGCTGTGGCTCACCCCCGTGCTCGCCTCGCCGACGGAGCACGGCTACCACGTCACCGACTACTACGACACCGCCGCCGACCTCGGTTCCCGCGAGGCGTTCGAGTCCCTGGTCGCGACCTGCCACGAGTCGGGGATCAGGGTGATCTTCGACCTCGTCATCAACCACACCTCCCGCGACCACCCCGCCTTCCAGATGCACGCCGCCGGCGTGGATGAATACGCCGACCACTACCGGCGGGCCGACGGCGACTTCGACGTGACCGGCACCGACTGGGCGGAGCTCGCCGACGGCGACATGCCGGAGTACTACTTCAACTGGCGCCGGATCCCGAACCTCAACTTCGACAGTCCGGCGGTCCGCGAGTGGCTGCTCGACGTGGTCGACGAGTGGAGCGCGGTCGTCGACGGCTTCCGCGCCGACGTGGCGTGGGGCGTCCCCCACGGCTTCTGGAAGGAGGTCGGCGAGCGCGTGACCGACGACGTCCTCCTGCTCGACGAGACGCTCCCGCACGACCCCTTCTACGGCGAGGGAGAGTTCGACCTCCACTACGACACCTCCCTGTACGACGTGCTCCGGGATATCGGGGCGGGCGATTCGCCTGCCGACTCGATCGCCGACGCGTTCGCTCGCGCCGAGTGGCTCGGGTTCGGCGACCCGAGCCTCCAGATGCGCTACGTGGAGAACCACGACGAGGAGCGCTACCTCGCGGAGTACGGCCGAGGGGCGCTGAAGGCGGCCGCCGCGGCGACGTTCACGCTCCCCGGGGCGCCGATGGTCTACGCCGGACAGGAGCGCGGCAACGAGACGTACCGGGGGCCGATCCGGTGGCACGACGGCGACAACGCCCTGACCGACTTCCACCGCGACCTCGCCGCGCTCCGGGAGTACGAGCCGATCCTCCGAGACGGCGCCGTCGACTTCGGGGGGCGCGCCGCCGACGTGTCGGTCGTCGACGGCGACCCCGAGCGCGTGACTGCGTACGAACGCACGCCGGCGACCGGCGGTTCCGAGGGCGACGACCCGGTCGCGGACGCCGACCCCCTCCTCGTCGTCGTCAACTTCGCGGACCGACCGGCGACCGTGGCGGTTCCGCCGGAGTTCGAGGCCGACCTGTTCGCGGGCGACGACGATGGGTCGGTCGGTGGCGAGTCGACCGATAGCGAGCCGACCGACGGGACACCGATCGGGAGGACGGTCCCGGTCGAGACCGTCGCGGTCCTGCGGTAGGAGAATCGTCTTCGAGGCGCTCGCCGCCGCGACGGGCGAGGCGACCCTTATAAGTGATTCCCTCGCGCATCCCTGTCATATGGACGACCGGACGCTGAACGATCTTCTCCGCCGGTTCGGGCTCTCGGACAAGGAGGTCGACACGTACCTCAGTCTCTTGGAGCACGGCGAGGCGAAGGCGAGCACCGTCGCCGACGCCGCCGGCGTGTCGAAACGCTACGTCTACAGCGTGAGCGAGTCGCTCGCGGAGCGCGGCTTCGTCGAGGTGAACGACCACGTCGTGCCGACGACGATCCGCGCGAACCCGCCGGACGAGGTGATAAACCGGCTCCGCTCGGACGTCGACGCGATCCGCCCCGGTCTCGAAGAGCGCTTCTCGCGGGCGGAGCGACAGACCGAGCAGTTCGAGGTGATCAAATCGCGGGTGACAGTGATAAAGCGGATCCGCTCGCTGCTCGCCGGAGCCGAGGACGAGGTGGCGCTGTCGATCACGGCCGAACACCTCGCCGAGATCCGCGACTCCCTCGTCGAGGCGGTCGACCGCGGCGTGCTGGTGCTGCTCATCGTCTCCGACGCGAGCGAGGTTCCGGGCGGTTTCGCCGGGGAGCTCGACGGCGTCGCCAGCGTCGTCCGGACGTGGAGCGAGGCGATGCCGACGCTGCTCACGGTCGACTCCGCGGCCGGCGTCGTCGCCCCGCCGGAGCTGTTGCGCCGGTCCAACACCGACCGGCAGGCGATCCACTTCTCGCAGGAGCAGCTCGCGCCCGTGATCGTCGGCTCGTTCCTCGGGAACTACTGGCCGGCCGCGAACGAGCTCGCGACGGCGCCGCCCGCGTCGCTCCCGGTCGAGTACGCGAACTTCAGGCACACCGTCTTCCAGACCACGCTCCGGCTCCGAGCCGGGGAGACGCCGCACGTCACCGTGGGCGGCCGGTGGACCGACGCCGACGAGCCGGCCGAGATCAGCGGTCGCGTCGTCGAGTCGAAACAGGGGATGGTGGAGCCGACGAACAACGAGTTCCCGGTCCAACACTCGCTCGTCGTCGAGACCGACGACGGCGAGACCGTCACAGTGGGGGGACAGGGCGCCTTCGTGGAGGACATCGAGGCGGATCTCGTGCGGATCGAGGCGGACGGTGAGGACTCCGAAGAGACGGACGGGACGGACGAGGCAGACGACGAGTAACGGCGAACTCGCGTCAGGGCCGTCGACGGCCCCGCCGCCCGGCGGCGACACACACAGGTTACGACCGGATCGCCGCGCTGGCGATCCCGACCGGCTCGCCGTCGGAACCGACGGAGAGGCTGACCTGCCAGCCCTCGTCGACGGAGGCGATCCGGACCGCGTCGTGGCGGCGGTCCGGCTCCGTTCTGCGGTACAGTTCGAGGACCAGCGGCAGCGTCGGGAACCGCCCGTCGCGAGCCGTGAGCGCGCAGTCGGTCACCAGGACGGTCGCGCTCTCGGCCGTCGAATCGGGATCGCGGGCGTACCCGTCGACGACGCCGGCCCCCGCGAGGCGCTCGAACGCGCCGGAGACCGGATCGTCCGCGGAGACGGGCGGGAGCCCCGCCGCCGCGGCCGCCAGCACCGCCGCCTGTTCGTCGGGGGTAAGCCGCCGGTGGAGGGCCTCGGCCATCGCTTCGAGGAGGCACAGACAGAGGTCGTCCGGATCGCTCACGCGCTCGGCGAGGTCGAAGTACGCGTCCATCACCGCCGACTCGGCGTCGGCGTGACCGCCGGCCGACAGCGCCTCGAACACCGCGGCCGCCGCCTCGTGGCAGAACTCGACGCGGTCTCGCCCGCGGTCGGTGTCGCGGCCGCTCGGCTCGCCCGGGTCGTCCCGACCGTCCCGACCGTCGGTTCCCCCTACTCCCTCCACCCCCTCCACCACGGGGTCGGAGAGGCTCCACTCGGACGCCTCCGCGGCCGAGAATCGGCGTACGTCGTGCGGGTCGTTGGACGGCTCGTCGGGTCCGTCCGGCCCGCGGGCGTCGCCGGCGGACTCGACCGCCGAACCGTCGTCCGCGAACTCCTGTCGAACGATCACGTCGTAGTACGGCAGCCGCGGGTCGTACCGGCGAAGCGCGTCGCGGTACTGCTCGGTGGCGCGCGCCGCGGCACGCGCGACTGGCCGGCTCTCGAACCGGAGCCCGGCGGCCGGGACCGGTCGGTCGCCGTACCGCGCGCAGACGAGCGAGTACTCGCCCGTCTCGCTCGCGAGCGATTCGATGTGGTCGCTGATCTCGAGTAGCGTCGTTCCGATCACGTGTGTCACCTCCGCGCGCGGCTCACTCCTCCAGACTCGGGTGGGTCTCCTGCGGGTCCGGGTGCGGCGCCGCGAACCGCTCTCGGATCGCCTCGCGCGACTGCTCCTCGCGCTCGCGGCGTTCGTCCGCGTCTATCTCCTCGCAGCCCGGCGGCACCTGACGGTCCCGGTCGGTGAAGTACCCCTCGGGCGCGACCCAGTCGTGGTAGAACCCGCGGTCGTCCTCCTCCAAGATCGTCACGCCGACCTCGGCGCCGTGGCCCGCGCACACCGCCGCCTGATGCGGCTTCTCCGCGAGTCGACCGGCCGCGTACAGCCCGTCGACGCCGGTCCGCCCGCGCTCGTCGGTGTCGACGTACGACTTCCCGCGGTCGAGGATGCCGACCCCCTCGACGTCCGCGAGATAGCCGACTTCGTTCTTCGTCGCCGCGACGACGTACCGGGTCCGGATCGGGGCGCGGGGGTCGTCGCCGTCGCCCGCGCCGTCGCCGTCGCCCGCGCCGTCAGCGTCGACTTCGACGGCGAACCGGGCGTCGTCGTCCGGGTCGGAACCGCCCGCGCCGCCGGAGTCGACCGCCGAGACGCGCGTCGCTCGGTCGTCGAGCCGGTCTGCGCCCGCGGTCGCGGCCTGCTCGGCGAGGAGGTCGAGCAGGCGCCGGGCGTCCACGCCGAGCGGGAAGCCGGGGAAGTTCTCCAGGTGCGCGTTCCGGCGCAGGAGCGACCCGCCGTCATCGACCACGAGCGTGTCGAGCCCCTGCCGGGCCGTGAACACGGCCGCGGAGAGGCCGGCGACGCCGCCGCCGACGACGACCACGTCGCGAGAGCGGTGCGGGTCGGTCTCGTCGTCCGCGGACATCTCGTCACCGTTCATCGGTCGATCCCCCGTGCGAGTCGCGGATCGTCGCTGTCGATCGCCATATCCCTCGGCGCGCGCGAGCCGTCGTAGTCGCTTCGGTCCGGGACCGGTTCGACTTCGGTTGCTCCCGCGGCCTCGTCGGGACGGGGGCACCGCGCGCTCATCGCCGCACCCGAACCGGTCGTTCCGCCGCGATGAACGGCTCGTCGCTGTCGGCGGCTGCGAACGCGAGGTCGCCGTCGGCGCCGCGTTCGACCCGCCACGTCGGGAGATCCGGCACGTCGTACGCCGTCGGGTCGCCGAATGCGGCCGCGACCGTCCACTCGCGGGCCCGCATCTACAGGTCCCCGTTGATGACGTCCGCGACGCGCCCGCGGTCGAACAGCCGTTCGTCCTCGGGGATCTCCGGGTACGGTCCCGACTCGTACCGCGGCCACGCGCCGAACTCGTCGGGGTAGAGCTGCTTCGCCGTCATCTCCAGCTGGAAGAGGTTGAGTATCGGCCCCTGATACCGGGCGCCCTGCGGGTGGATGCGGTCGTTCTGAACCGCCGTGACCTGCGAGCCGACGGCGTCCTCCTCGAAGGCGGCCCGCCGCCCGGCCATATCCGTTCCCGGCTCCATGCCGCCGAGGTAGAGGATCACGTCGGGGTCGGCCTCGAGTATCGTCTCGAAGTCGACGACCGTCCCGGACTCGACGCTCCCCTCGAACGCGTCGCGCGGCCCGAGCGGGCGCGTGTGCGACGTGAGGAACCCGGGGTTGCTCAGGGTGTACGCGTAGATCTGTTCGATGTCGGCCGCGGCGATCATGATCGCGGTCGGGCGCTCCTCCTCCGGCGGTAGGCGGTCCTCGATCGTCGACAGGAGGCCCTCGCGGACCTCGGCGAGCGCCTCGTACCGCTCGCGCTCCCGGAACGCCTCGGCGACGCGCTCGAACTGCTCCCACAGCCCGTAGTACTGGTAGCCGTCGGCCCACTCCTCGGCGGGCTCCTGATGGCGGTCGCTGAGGGAGTTGCCGAACCACGGCGAGACGTTCTCGGCGATCTCGTCGATATCTTCTCGGTCCCACCCCTCCAGTTGCGTCACCCACGCGGGATCCGCGAGGTGGATATCGCTGTCGAGCTCGTACAGCTTCTCCTTGTCCGGCTCCCACGAGGAGTAGAGCCCGGACCAGTCGAGCGAGACGCCCGGCAGGCGCTCGACGTACTGGTTCCAGAGCCCGTCGTAGTAGTCGGGCGCGTGCAGCGCGGTGACGTCGTCCCCCCGCCCGAGCGCGAACGCCATGTCCGCGTGGTGGGTGAGCCGCGTGAACACCGTCTCCGGCGGCGACTCGAAGGTCACCTCGCCCGTCGGCGAGATCGACGCCGTGTAGCTCGCGTCGCCTTCGGACTGTGAGTCCTCCGAGCCGTCGTCGGTCGAAGCGTCGTCGGCCGAGCCGTTCTCGGTCGCGCCGTCGTCGGACGAATCGGGTTCGGCGCCGTCGCCGCCGGTGCACCCGGCGAGGAGACCGCCGAGGGCGACGGTGCCGCCGTACTTGATCGTCTCTCTTCGCGTCGGCGTCTCGCGGTCAGTCGTGTCGTTGGTGTCCATTATCAGAACTCCCCGTTGATAATATCCGCAACGCGCTGGCGGTCGAACAGCTCCTCGTCGCCGGTGACTGGCCCGAACTCATCCGGATACAGCTGCTTCGCGGCCCGTTCCGTCAAAAAGAGGTTGTGGATCGGTCCCTGATAGAGGTAGCCGCCGCGGTACACGCGACCGTTCTGGACCGCCGTGAGCTCGCTTCCGACGGGGTGATCCTCCATATAGGCGAGGACCGTGTCGCGGAACTCCGTCGGTGATTTGCGCTCGTGTCCGCGGACGAGGATGACGTCCGGATCTACTTCGAGCATGTTCTCGTAGTCGAGCTCTCCGCGGTTCGTGGTGCTGAGGTTCTCGACGTCCGTTCCCGCGAGCGCGTCGGTCACGCCCAGATCGAGCCACTGCTTCTTGCTCGTCCCTTTGTCGACCAGCCGATACGGTGAGAAGGTCTCCGGTTCGTCGGTTCCCTCGAACGTCAGAAACACGTTGGGCCGCTCGTCGACCGGGGGAAGGCGCCCCTGCACGTCGGCGATGAACGACTCGTGGAGCTCGGCGAACGCCTCGTAGCGCTCGCGCTCGTCGAACGCCGCCGCGATCCGCTCGAACGCCTCGTACAGCGTGTAGTACCGGTAGTCGTGCCACTCATCTGAGCGGCGAAAGATCAGGTTGCCGAAGAACGGGGCGACGTTGTCACGGATCTCCGTGACGTCAGCCTCCCCCCAGTCGAACCAATTGACGAGCATTTGGGGGTCGTACAGATGGACGTCGGCGTCGATCTCGTAGAACTGCTCTTTCGTCCTGACCTCCGGGTGCGACTCGATCGGGCTCCGATCGATGTCGACTCCCGGAAGTTCGTCGTAGACGTACGTGTAGTACCGATCGGCGTTGCCGATGCCGGCCAACCCGTCGCCTTTCCCGAGCGCGACGGCCATGTCCGCGAAGCCGCCGTCGTACGCGACCCACCGCTCCGGGACCGCCTCGAAGGTCACCTCACCGACGGGTTCCATGGCGGCGGTGTACGGGAGTTCCTCCGACCCCTCGGTCCCGTCGTCCGATTCGGTCGAGGTCGTCGAGGCGGTCTCCGTGTCCCCGTCGCCGTCACCCTCCTCCGCGCCGTCGCTACTGTTACCGCTGTCGGTTCCGCCGGTGCAACCGGCGAGGAGACCGCCGAGGGCGACGGTGCCGCCGTACTTCGCGAACGCTCTGCGGGTCGATTCCCCGTGTGCCGCATCGTCCCTGACCATGTTTTTAGGCTAGCCTAAACAATTAAAATCGTTCCGATCTTTAGGTCGGCCTAAAATATAGATCGGACGACCGGTCGGGCGACGGATCGCGCCCGTCGTCCGACGGACCCTCGACGAGCGGGTCGTGTGCGGTCGATTTCGCGCTCTACTCCGCTCCCTCGTGTCGCGCCCGAATCGGGGTGACGCGCGGGCCGTTCTCGGTCTGCGCCACGTCGGCGTCGACGCGGAACACGTCCGCGAGCAGCTCCTCGGTGACGATCTCCTCGGGGGCGCCGCGGGCGCGGATCTCGCCGTCCTTGAGCGCGACCATCCGGTCCGCGAGCCGGGCGGCCTGCTCGATGTCGTGGAGGACGACGACGACGGTCACGTCGCTCTCCGAACGCAGCGTCTCGATGATCTCCATCACCTCCATCTGGTGGTGGAGGTCGAGGAACGTCGTCGGCTCGTCGAGGAGGAGCACGTCGGTGTCCTGCGCTAACACCATCGCGATCCACGCCAGCTGCTTCTGCCCGCCGCTGAGGCTTCCGACCTCGCGCTCGCGAAGGTGACCGCAGCCGGCCAGTTCGATCGCCTCCTCGACGGCGCGCGCGTCCTCGTCGGTCGTCCGCTCGAAGAACCCGCGGTGCGGGTACCGGCCGTGGTACACCAAGTCCTCGACCGTGATGCTGTCGGGCGAGGTGCTCTCCTGCGAGAGCAGCCCGAGCTTCCGGGCGAGCGCCTTCGTGTCCATCGCGTGCACGTCGCGGCCGTCGACCAGCACGGAGCCGTCGTCCGGCGCGAGCTGCGTCGCCAACCCCTTCAGCAGGGTGCTCTTCCCGGACCCGTTCGGGCCGACGAGCGCGGTTACCGCGCCGGGCTCCGCCGCGATCGACTCGCCGTCGATGACGGGCTCCGGGGCGTTCGGGTACCCCAAGACGAGGTCCTCGCCGTCGAGGTCGCTCGCGTCCGTCTCGGCGGATTCGCCCGGAGTTCCCGCCCCCGGGGCGTCGGCGCCGTTCGATCCGTCCGGTCCGTCCGTCGCGTCCGTCCGCGTCGTGTCTACGTGTTCCGTTGCCATTCAGAGCTCACCCATGTTCTGCTGCCGCCGCATCAGGTACAGGAAGTACGGGCCGCCGATCAGCCCGGTGACGATCCCGACCGGGATCTGCGAGTCCGCGCCCGTGATCACGCCCATTCCGAGGCGCGCGCCCACGTCGGCCGCGACCATCAGCGCCGGGCCGACGAACAGGCAGCCCACGATCACCCGCTTGTAGTCGCTGCCGACGAGGTTCCGGACCATGTGGGGGACGATCAGCCCCACGAAGCTGACGATCCCCGCCACCGCGATGCTGGCTGCCGCCGCCAGCACGGCGACGCCGGAGAGCGCGAACCGGACCCTCTCGATCGACATCCCCAGCGACTTCGCCGTCTGCTCGCCGAGGAGGAGGAGGTTCAGCTGCCGCGACCCCGCGAGCGATAACGCCACCGCCGCGACCGTCCACGGGAGCGCCATCCGGACCTGCTCCCAGTCGGTCCCCGTCAGCGACCCCGTCGTCCACTGGATCGCCGACTGGACGACACCGATGTCGTTCGCGAAGAAGAACAGCCCCGTCTGGAGGCTGTTGAAGACGGTCCCGACGATCACGCCCGCGAGCACGAGCCGGACCGGGCTCGTCCCGTTCTTCCACGCGATGGCGTAGACGACCAGGAACGCGACCGCGCCGCCGAGCGCCGCGATCAGTGGGAGGAACGCCGAGAGCCCCCCGAACACCACGAGCGTCAGCAGGATCATCAGCCCCGCGCCCGAGGAGACGCCGAGGATGAACGGGCTCGCCAGCTCGTTCCTGGTGACCGCCTGGAAGATGGCCCCCGAAATTCCGAGGTTCATTCCGACGATGGCGGCCACGAACACCCGCGGGAGCCGGATGTTCCAGACGATGAGCGTCCCGTGCGCCAGCTCGGGCAGCTCCCCCTGAAAGCCGGTGATCGAGCGCATCAGTCCCTCGCCGACGACGAAGTTCAACAGCCAGCGGGGGTCGAGGAGGACCGCGGGATCGAGGACGGCGCGCCACGCCTCGCCGACCGTCATCGAGTACGCGCCGAAGCTCACCTGCACGAGCCCGCCGGCGACGACGACCGCGACGCTGGCGAGCGCGACCGAGACCAGCTTCGGATCGAACAGCCACCCGATCCGGCCCTCCGACGCCCGGCGCGCGGCGCTCTCACCGGCGACCGACCCCCCGCCGCTCATCGCGCCCCCTCCGCGTACGCGGCGATATCCTCGTCGTCCATCGCGTCGAGCAGCGCCTCGGCGCCGTGCGCGTCGACGACGGCGTCCGGGTCGAGGTGACCGGCGAGCGCGCGCCGGCCCTCGGCCGCCCGCGCCTCCGCCTCGTCGGCGTCGACGTACGCCGACAGCGCCGAATCGATCGCCGCCTCGCGGACACGGGAGAACCGCTCCGCGTCCGGATCGACGGGGGCGTCGGCGTGTCGTTCGTCGAACCACTCGACCCAGCGCTCGCGGTCGGCCCACTCCTCGTCGCGCTCGGCCTCGCGGCGCACCCAGTCGACGCCCTCGGCCGCCGCGGGCCACCAGCCGTCCGCGATCCGCGCGTCCGTGACGACCCGGCGGGCGACGCGGGCGCCGCGTCCGGCCGCCGTGACCGCCTGTCGGTCGGCCTCGGAGGGAGAGGCGACGTAGAGCCCCTCGACCGGCGTCGTCCCGTCGGGATCGGCGTACTCCCGGTCGAAGTGCTCGTGGACCTCGCCGCCGTGGTCGTGGGTCTCGAACATCGCCGCGTCGTCGTCGAGGCCGCGGAGGTACTCGCCGTCGTACCGGGTCGCCGCCACCACGCGTCGGGCGGTGACCGGCTCGCCCTCCTGCGGGGTGACGCGGAAGCGCGTCTCCTCCCCGTCCTCATGCCGCCGTTCGACCGACTCGACGAGGTCGTCGACGAGCGCGCCGCCCGCGCGGTCGACGTGGTCGTGCAGGAGGTCGTAGAACGTCTCGACGTCGATCCCGGCCGGGAAACCGAGGTAGTTCCCGAGGTGCGCACAGCGCGCGATCGACGACCGACCGCGGTCGAACACGGCGACGTCGCCCCCCTCGCGGGCGAGGAAGACGGCGGCCGAGCAGCCGGCGGGACCGCCGCCGACCACGACCGCGTCGTAGTCGACCTCCCCGGCGGCCTCGTCGAGGTCGAGGTCGAGGTCGTCGCTCATTCCGAATCACCGGCGACTATCTCCGCGACTCGGCCGCGGTCGAAGAGGCGCTCGGACTCGGGGATCTCGGGGTAGCCGTCGCCGAGTTCGTAGGCCGGCCACTCGCCGAACCGCTCGGGGAACAGCTGTTTGGCGGTCATCTCGATCTGGAAGAGGTTCATGATCGGGCCCTGTACCGGGTTCCCCGAGGGGTAGAACCGGTCGTTCTCGATCGCGGAGAGCTCGCCGGCGACGGGGTGGTCGGCGAGCTCCTCGCGGACGCCGGCCACGTCGTAGTAGGACTCGACCCCGTACTGGTGTAAGATTACGTCGGGGTCGACCTCCAGCAGCTGTTCGTGGTCGTAGGCGGTCTCGTAAGTCACGTCGTCGGCGCCGAACGCGTCGACCACGCCGAAGGGGCGCACGTGGGCGTTGGCGAACCCCGGGTCGTCGAGCCGCGAGGGGTAGTAGGTCCCGTCCATGTAGAGGAGCGTGCCGACGGCCGGGCGCTCCCCCTCCGGCGGCAGGTCCGCCTGCACCGTCTCGATCAGGCCGTCGTGGACCGACGAGAGCGCCTCGAAGCGCTCCGGCTCCCGAAACACGCCGGCGACTCGCTCGGCGATCTCCCAGAGGCCGTAGTACTCGTACCCGTCGCGACACGACTCCGGGGGCTCGGAGTTCCGGCGGCTGAACACGTTGCCGAACCACGGCGCGACGTTGTCGCGGACCTCCGCCACGTCGCCCTCGTCCCACCCCTCGAAGGAGGCGAACAGGCAGGGGTCCGCCAGGTGGAGGTCGGAGTCGAGCTCGTAGAGCAGCTCCCGGTCGACCGAGATCCCGTCGCCGGAGCCCGTGTTGAGCTGTCGGATCCCCTCCCGGTCGAACTCGACGCCGTCGAGCTCGGCGTAGTAGGCGTCGAGCGTGTTCCCGCCGGCGTCGGCGTCGAAGCCGAGCGAGTTCACCGCGTCGCCGTGGCCGAACGCGACCGCCATGTCCGCGTACAGGAGGCTGTAGACCATCACGTCCCCGGGAACCGTATCGAGCGTCACTTCGCCGACCGGCGCCATCTCGACGGAGTACGAGCCCGCGGACCCGTCGCCGTCCGTCCCCTCGCCGTCGGAACCGGCCGGTCCTCCGGCCTCGGCGTCGTCCGATCCGTCGGTGCCGTCAGGGCCGCCGGAGCCGCCGTCCGAGCCGGGAGCGCCCGATCCCGCTCCGAGACATCCCGCGAGCAGTCCCGCCCCCGCGACCGCGCCGCCGTACCTGATCGCGTTACGGCGCGTCGACGTGGTACGGCGCGTCGACGTGGTCCGGTCCGCGTGCTTTCCCATATAGTTTAGGCCTCCCTAAAGCATTAAATTGCTTTCGAATCTTAGGGAAGCCTAAATCAGGGTGATCGGCGAGTTCCTGCCCTCGTCCCGCCGAGCCATCGGCCGGTCGAATAAATTCAAAAGATCAGACAAGAAGTCAGAATACGGCGCCGATAAGACGCCTATCGGAGGTGTAGTAGAGTTTTAGGTCGTACGAAAAAGTGTTTTAATATTGATAACTTATAAGTAGGTAGAGGACGTACGACGTAGTGTTATGAACACGCAGAAGGAGACTCGGCAGCACGCCGGCACCGTCGAAGAGAACGCCCTCAGACTCGAACCCGAGAAGGCGGAACAGATCATCGAGGCGCTGAACGTCGACCTCGCGGACGCGTACGTCCTCTACCACCAGCTCCACAAACACCACTGGAACGTCGAGGGCGCGGAGTTCCTCGACGTCCACGTGTTCCTCCAAGAGGTGTACGAGGACGTCGAGGCGGCCGCCGACGAACTCGCCGAGCGGCTGCAGGCGCTCGGCGGCGTGCCGCACGCCAGCATGACGACGCTCGCTGAGAACGCCACCGTCGAGGCGGAAGACGAGGACGTGTACGACGTCCGCACGTCGCTCGGGAACGACCTAGAGATGATGGGCGACATCATCGAGAGCTACCGGGAGCACATCGAGCTCGCGGAGGGCCTCGGCGACTACGCGACCGCGGAGATGCTCCGCGAGCAGCTGGAGGGGATCGAGGAGCACGCGCACCACATCGAGCACTACCTCGAGGACGACACGCTCGTCGTGGAGTCCGCGACGAAGTGACCGAAAACCGGCTACCCTTTTAACGAACGTCCGGCGCCGTCTGGTCGGTCCGACCCGGCAGCGTCACTTCGATTTCTAACTCCGGTTCGCCGACGCCCTCGTAGTCGACGTCGAGTTCCACGGGCTCGCCGAACGCGAAGGGGAGCTCCCACTCCTCCGTCTCGATCCGGAGGTCGTCGCCGTCGCGGAGTTGCTCGCCGAGCGCGATCAGAAACTCGCCGGCCTCGCTCGCGTCAACCCGATACTCCTGTTCGAAGTTCCGACCCGCAATGACCGTCCGGTCGTCGTCCGTCGAGGACGCCGACCCGTCCGAGGGGGATTCGTCCGTCATCTCACCGAGTCACGTCGACGACGTGGTCGCTCGCGATCCACCCGTCCGTGTTCTCGGACTCCATGAACACCGACCGGCCGGGACACCCCTCACAGACGGTGACTGACGGGTTCTGTTCGAATTCCGATTCGCGACGAGAGTCGGTGCGGGACCGGGCGCCTGCTGACATTGAGAGTCTTTAGGTGGACCTAAAATAAAAAGGATGCGGTCGGCACCGAGTCACTCCGCGCGGCTCGGCGAGACGCCGAGGCCATCGGGACGGCCCTCGGCGTCGACGTCGAGGTCCTCGAACAGCAGGTGGGCGAGCCGTTCGGCGACCTCGGGACTGATCAGTCCGGCCATCTCCATCGCCTCGCGCTCGTGCGCGTCGAGGTCGAGTACGTCGCGGAAGAACCACGAGAGCGCGACGTACGTCTCGTGGAGATCGCTCGCGCGCTCCCGGCCGGTGTCGGTGAGCGTCACCCCCTCGTACGGCTCGCGAGCGACGAGCCCGTCGGCCGCGAGCCGCTGGAGCATCTCCGTCGTCGCCGCCGGAGAACGATCGAGCATCTCGGCGATCCGCCCGGGGGAGATCGGCGTCCCCGCCCGGTGTTCCGCGATGTACAGCGCGAGGAGGTACCGGACCCTCCGCGTGGAGCCCGGTTCGCCGACGTGCGCCATGATTTTAGGTCTCCCTAAAAATATAAATCAATTACGGATCCGGAACACCAGTGCCGCGGCACCTCGCACGAGATCGCAACCGGGACGGTCGATACGGTCGCTAACCAATTCGATATAGTCGAGTGCGGTTTATTCTCCGCCGAACGCCCGAATCGACTTAAAAGAGCCGTCGACGATCGCGTCCGCTATCCCGTCGACGTCCCCGCCACGCGGCACCTCGTGGGGATACTTCCGCCCGAAGTATCGAAGGAGGTTCTCCACGTCGCGTTCGAGGAACTCGCGGGCGTTCTCGTGGTCGACGGGGACCGCCTGCGGCCAGTCGAAGATCGTGATCCCACTCTCGGCGACCGCGACGTTGTGCTCGGACATGTCCGCGTGGACCCACCCGAGGTCGTAAGCGGTCACCAGCTCTCGGAGGACGAGGTCGAGGACGCCGATCGCCTGTTCGGGATCGAGCTTCGCGCGCGCGAGCTCGACGCCGTCGAACTTGTCCATCACGATGGCGTGGCGGTTGTGGTCGACCGGCCGCGGCACCGACACGTCGGGGTACAGCGCCTCCATCGCCTCGTACTCCCGTTCCGCCGCCTTGCGCGCGGTGTACAGCCAGGAGACGTGGTCGCGATCCGCGGTGTACTCGCGCTCGCGGTTCACCTCGCGGAAGTTCGTGTACCCCTCGCGGTGGTATTTCAGAGCGAGGGGTTTGAACGACTGCGCCTCGTACACGTCGCCCTCCTTACCGAACCCCAGGGGCGAGCCCACGCCGTCGATGGTCTCGCGCTCGGCGAACGTCCGGAGCGCCAACGCGTCGTACCCCTCGAAGGTGAGCTGGTACCCCTCGTACTGGATCGTCTTCCGTTCGATCAGCTCGCGGTCGAGACACCGATCGATCCGGTAGTCGACCTCCTCGCGCGTCAGGTCGGCGTAATCGGGGAGCTTGTCCCGGCGGACCCACTCCGAGAAGCGCATTCCCTGCTCGACGCCCGAGAGGAGATAGAAGTCCTCGGGATCGAGCTCGGCCATGTCGCCGGCGACGTTTCGAACCATACGCGCCCCTACTCCGGCGATTCCTAAAAGGGACGCGCGTCCGGTGAGCGACGGTATAAATCATATTGTACGATATCAAATCGACTGGGCGGATCGAATCACGGCCCCTCGAACGCAACCGCTTTCGGACGGGACGCCGACGTGGGTCGTATGCACGCGGACGGAGCGCAGGACGAGGGCGATAGTCGATCGGGAAGCGCGGACGGTGGCCGATCGCGGAGCGCGGGTGGTGGACGGTGACCGCGCCGGCGGGCGACTGGCGGCTGATCCGGGAGGAGCCGCGGCCGGGCCCGATGCAGATGGCGCTCGACGAGGTGGCGGCGGAGACGGCGGCCGCCGGCGGCCCGGCCACCGTGCGGACGTACCGGTGGGACCCGAGCTGTCTCTCCCTCGGCTACCGACAGGACCCGGAGACGGTCGACTGGGCGTTCTGCGAGCGCGAGGGGATCGACGTGACCCGACGCCAGACCGGCGGCGGCGGGATCTACCACGACGGGCGCGGTGACATCGCGTACTCGATAGCCGTCCCCGCCGCCGACGTGCCGGGCGAACTGCTCGACTGCTACCACCTGCTGTGTAAGCCCGTCCTCGACGCCTTCGATCGGCTCGGGATCGACGCGGGCTACGTCGAGGAGGAGGTGCCAGAGCTGTACCACCCGGCCTGCTACCTGCGGGAGCTGCACCCGGCAC
Source organism: Halorubrum salsamenti (assembly GCF_007671685.1). Taxonomy (GTDB): domain Archaea; phylum Halobacteriota; class Halobacteria; order Halobacteriales; family Haloferacaceae; genus Halorubrum; species Halorubrum salsamenti. The sequence continues at coordinate 84,107 of NZ_VCNL01000003.1, forward strand.
ACGACGTGGTCGCCGGCGGTTCCGGCGGCTCCGACGCCTCCGGCGACTCCGTCGACAGCGGCGACCGTCGACGGAAGATCGCCGGCAACGCCCAGTACCGGAAGCGAGACGCCGTCATTCAGCACGGCTCGCTGACGTTCTCGGTCGAGGCGGAGCGCCACCTCGGGACGTTCGCAGACCCGCCCGTGACGCCCGCCGAGTTCCGTGATCGGGTCGTCGGAATGGACGAACTCGCCGATATCGATCGGGCGGACGCGGTGGCGGCGGTGGAGGCGGCGCTCGTCGCGTGGGTGGCGGGGGAGGGCGACGATCGCGAGGGCGTCGCTCTCGACCGCGACGGTTCGTGGACCGACGCGGAACTCCGGCGCGCGGAGGAGCTCGTCGAGACGAAGTACCGGGACGAGGGGTGGGTCCGGACACAGCCCGGGAACGGGCACGCGTAGCGTCCCGGGGGGTCGGAGACGCAGGACCGCCGTGACAGATCGCAGGCGGCGATCGCTCCGGTTCCGAAGGGGCTTTTTCCGGCGCTCGCGTGGAAACGGTATGAGCCTCAAGGTCGGCGCGCACGTCTCGATCGCGGGCGGCGTGGACAACGCGGTCGAGAATCAGGTGGAGGTCGGCGGCAACTGCGGACAGATATTCACCCACTCCCCGCAGGTGTGGCAGGACCCGAACATCGGCGACGAGGAGGCCGAGCGGTTCCGAGAAGGCACCGAACGCGATCTGGAAGGTCCGTGGATGATCCACACCTCCTACCTCGTCAACCTCTGTACGCCCAAGGAGGGGCTCCGCGAGAAGTCGCTCGACTCGATGCAGAAGGAGGTCGACGCGGCCGACAAGCTCGGGATCCCGTACGTCAACGTCCACCTCGGCGCGCACACGGGAGCGGGCGTCGAGGGCGGCCTCGACAACGCCGCGTCGGTGATCGACGACATCGACGTGCCCGACGGGGTCACGATCCTGGTCGAGAGCGACGCGGGCGCGGGCACGAAGCTCGGCGGCGAGTTCGAGCATCTGGCCGGGATCATCGACCGCACGGAGACGGACATCGACGTCTGCGTCGACACCGCTCACGCGTTCGCGGCGGGCTACGACCTCTCGACGCCCGAAGCGGTCGACGAGACGATCGCGGAGTTCGACGACGTGGTCGGGTTAGAGCACCTTCAGTACATTCACCTCAACGACTCGAAGCACGCCTGCGGCACCAACAAAGACGAGCACGCCCACATCGGCGAGGGGCTCATCGGCGAAGACGGGATGGAGCGGTTCCTCAATCACCCGGACCTGGCGGACGTGCCGCTCGCGCTGGAGACGCCGACCGAGAACGGCAAGAGCTTCGCGTGGAACATCGACCGCGTCCGCGAGCTGCGGGCGGAGTGAGCCTGGGGCGAGTAGGCCGTTAGCAGACGAATATCGGGTCGTTCGGAGGCATTTAAAGCGTCCGACGCGCCTTTATATATCAAGAGCCTGATCCACGGATATGACCACCACGAAAGCGCTGCTGATCGGGCAGCGGCGTCGGTTGGCCCTCACGATGGTCGGGGGGTTCGCCGGCCTCGTGGCGCTGGCGCTGGCGGTCGCGGTCTTCGCCGAGCGCGCGGACATCCAGACCGCGGCGGCGGTGACGGACCGACTCGTCCCGCTGTTGGTGTTCTACGCGCCGGCGCCGATCGCGGCCGCCGGGGCGTACGCGCGCTGCGGCGGACCGGCGTGTCTGACCGTGGGCGTCGTGCCCGCCCTCGTGTTCGCCGCGCTCGTAGTCGTCGGCACCGTGTTCGGCGTCCCCGGCGTGGGCGGCGGCGACGCGCCGCTGGGCGGGGTGACGATGTCGTTCGCGCTCGTCGGGTTGAGCGGGGCGTTCGTCGGCTACTGTGCCGGCGTCACCGCCGCTCTCCTCGCGGACCTCGCGGGGATCGGCGGGGGCGACGGCGAGGGTGGTGGCGGCGACGAGACGGACGGCGCGGAGTGAGGGACGGTCCTGCCCGGACGACCGAGTTCCGTACGTTTATTCTCCTCTGCGTCGAACGCGGGAGCGTGCGACGCTTCTCCGCGGAGTATCTCGAACACACCCGTCGCGGGATGTGGGCCGACGGCCGGGAGGCGCTGACGGACCTCGACCTGCCGAGCCGCCGCCGCGTCCTCGACGTCGGCTGCGGCACCGGGGAGCTGACCCGGGTCCTCGACGCGGAGACGGGGCCCGACGCGACCGTGATCGGCGTCGACGCGGACCCGGAGCTGTTGGGGGTCGCCCGCGAGGAGACCGGGCTCCCGTACGTCGCCGGCGACGCGACGCGGCTCCCCCTCCCGGACGACGCCGTCGATCTCGTCGTCTGTCAGGCCCTCCTCATCAACCTCCCCGACCCGGCCGCCGCGGTCCGGGAGTTTTCTCGGGTTTCCTCTGAGCTGGTGGCCGCGATCGAGCCCGACAACGCCGACGTGACGGTGGCCTCCACCGTCGACGCCGAGGAGCGCTTGGAGCGGGAGGCGCGGGAGGCGTACCTGCGGGGAGTCGACACCGACGTGGCGCTCGGCGACCGCGTCCGCGAGGCGTTCGCGGCGGCGGGGCTGGACGAGGTTCGGACCCGGCGCTACGTCCACGAGAAGCGGGTCGCGGCGCCGTACGCGGAGCCGGCGCTGACCGCCGCGGCGCGGAAGGCCTCGGGCGCGGGGCTGGCCGACCACCGCGAGGAGCTGGTCGCGGCGACCTCCGAGCGCGCGTACGACGACCTCCGACGGCGCTGGCGCGAGATGGGTCGGGAGGTGGTCGACGCGATCGGAGCCGAGGAGTACGAGCGCGTCGAGCGCGTCCCCTTCGACGTGACCGCGGGACGAGTGGCGTGAGAGAGTACGTGAAGCGGATCGGTCGAGTGGTTGTTTATAAGTCGAGTTGAGGTGTTGTCGGCGGCTGTTTATAAGCGATTGACGACTCTACGGTGAGGCCTGCAAAGCCTCAGCCGCTCGCTTATAAACGGGTGACTGACAATCGGCGGTGAACACCGCCAAAGCCCCAGCCGCGACGACTCGATGGGCTCGCTGCGGTCCTCGGTCGCTCGCGTTGCTCGCTCCCTGTGGTCCTTACGTCGTCATCAGAACGCGGAGCGTTCTGATTGGCTCACGGGAGCGTTGCTCTCGTGAACGCCCGTCTTCGTCCTTCCGGGAGACTTCGTCTCCCGTCTTTCCGCTCGCTACGCTCGCGGAAATCGCGACTGCCCCTTTGCGTCCCGACCGCACCGCAACCGCGCCTCACACCTCCCCAGCCTCGCGGCTCACTTCGTTCGCCGCGTCCCTCGCGCGTGCGACTCGCGCCCTTACCAAGGCGCTCGTCGGCACGCGCCACCGCATCGTTCACTTATAAGCGACCGTCGGTAGCGATCTGTTTCACCTACTCCCGTCGAGTCACACCATATCGCCGCGCACCGACGCCCCCTCCTGCTCGGCTCGCTGCCGCTTGAGCACGTCCGCGGCCTCGTTGGCCACGTCCTCGTCGGCGCCGAGCATCCCGAGCGCGGCGGGGAGCGTCGGCATCGCGAGGGAGGCCTCCCGCAGCCGGTCGAACGCCTCCTCGTCGCGGGTGCCGTCGACCCACAGGCAGACCCCGCGGGGGTCGAGCACCTCCTCGTAGGCGTCGCGGGCGAGGGCGCCCTTCAGGCGCTGGCGCACGTTGTCCTCGAAGCTCGCGTTGCACACTTCGAGGTGAATGGGCTCGTCGTCCGCGACGAGCTCGGCCGCGAGGCACTTCTCGGGCGCGGCGTACCCGTTGTCGCTCGCTCGCACGCGATCGGGATGGGCCTCGGCCCACTCGGCGCGCACGGAGGTGCCGACGCCCTTGACGCCGTACTCGGCCGCGAAGTCGGCGGCCGCCTCGGTGTCGCCGCCCATGATCACGTCCTTCGTGACGTACACGTCGAGGCGCTCGACCGGGTCGAGCCCGAGCGCCACGTCGCCGAACGCCCACACCTCGCGGACGGGGACCGGCATGGTCTCGCGTTCGACGCGGTCGACGAGGGTCTCTAACCGGGCGACGGCCTGCTCGCGATCCATTGCGGGACCGTAGGCGAGTCGCGGCCAAACCGGTTTCGCTCGGTGGGCGGGGGGTCAGACCGCGTCGAGGCGCTCGGAGACCGACTCCCAGTGGCTCCCCTTCCAGAACCAGCGCCCGCAGTCGCAACAGCGCCACGCGGGGCGGGCGTCGACGTCGGATTCGGATTCGCCCGCCGGCGACACTCCCACGTCGTCGGGGACGTACTCGGGGCGGTCGTCGGGATCGGGTCCGGCCGAGGCCGAGATCCGCTCGACGCGCCCGTTACAGGCGCCACAGCGCGTCGGCTCGTCGGCGAGCGCGACGGGGTATCCCGCGGCGGCGACCTCGCGGAGCTGGTCGAGCACGTCGCGCTCGGCGAGGAGGACCGCGTCGTCGGCGCGGGCGGCGAGTTCGCGGTCGCGGGTGATCAGGGTCCGATCTTCGGTGGCCGCGAGCGCCAGAATCCGGTCGTCGTCCTCGATCCCGCGGTCGAGCGCGTAGGCGGCGTCGTAGCCGCACATCCGGAGGTAGGTGGCGAGTTTGCCGCACATCGCGTCGAGGAGGACGCGAGGGGGGTCGCCGTCGGCGGCGGTCGGTTCGTCGTCGCCGGCGCCCGTCCCGCCGTCGGTCGGCATCAGTCGTCGAGGAACGCCCGGATCACCACGGGCGAGCGCGCGTTGAGCACGTCCGCCGTCTCGGCCCAGCCGCGTCGAGCGGTGTGGACCCCGTACCGGGCGTTGTCGAGCTCTCGGGGCGAGTGCGCGTCGGTGTCGACGGCGATCGTCGCGCCCGCGTCGATCGCGGCCCGGACCATATCTCCGTCGGCGTCGAGCCGGGCGGGGTTCGCGTTCACCTCGATCGCGGTGCCGGCGGCCGCGGCCGCCTCGACCACGGCCTTCACGTCGGGCGCGATTCCCGGCCGGCTGTTGATGATCCGTCCGGTCGGGTGGCCGAGAACGTCGACGTGCGGGTGTTCGACCGCCCGGATCAGCCGTTCCGTGGCGGCGGCGGAGTCCTGGCCCAGCGCGGAGTGCGGCGAGGCGACGACGATGTCGAGGTCGGCGAGCGTCTCGTCGTCGGTGGTGATCGCCCCCTCGGCGTCGATGTTGGCCTCGATGCCGTGGAGGACTTCGATGTCGGCGGCGGCGGCGTCCCCATCGCCGGCCGCGACCGCGCCGTCGACCGCGTCGATTGCCTCCGCGACGGCCTCGGCCTGCTCCGCGATCTCGGCCTCGTCGAGCCCGGTGTTGCCGAAGATCCCCGGGCCGGCGGCGTGGTCGGTGACCGCGTGGGCGTCGTAGCTGCGCTCCGCGGCCGCCTCGATCATCTCCGCGATCGAGAACCCGCCGTCCGACCAGTCGGTGTGGGTGTGGAGGTCGCCGCGGAGTTCATCGGTCGCCACGAGGTCGGGGAGGTCGCCGTCCGCGGCCGCCGCGACCTCGCCGTTGTCCTCGCGGAGTTCGGGCGGCACGGGCTCCATGTCGAGCGCCTCGTAGACGCCGTCCTCGGTCGCGCCCGCGACGCGCTCGCCGACCCGCTGGCCGTCGGTCTCGTCGGCGGCGTCCGGATCGGCGACGTCAGAGATATCGAACAGCCCGTACTCGTTGAGCTTCAGGTCGCGGTCGATCGCGCGGTTGCGCACCGCGACGTTGTGGGCGCGCGAGCCGGTGAAGTACTGGAGCGCGGCGCCGAACTCCTCGCCGTCGACGATCCGGAGGTCCACCCGGGTGCCGCTCGCGCGGACGCTCGCCTTCCCGGTGCCCGCCTCGATCGTCGCGTCCGCCTCGGGCCAGTCGGTGAACGCCTCGACGATGGGCTCGCGCACGTCGCTGGCGACGAGCAGGTCGACGTCGCCGATGGTGTCCTTCCAGCGCCGGATCGAGCCGCACACCTCCGCCTCGGCGACCGCGTCGAGGTCGGCGAGGTAGGCGAGGGCCGCGTCCGCGACCGGGCGGGCGTCCCCGAGGCGGGTGCGCTTCCGGGCCTCGCGCGCGAACGGGATGTTGTCGAGGATGTTCTCCTCGGTCTTGGCGCCGAAGCCGGAGACCTCGCGGATCCGCTCCGCCTCGGCCGCCTCCTCCAGTTCGTCGAGGGTGGTGATTCCGAGCGCCTCGTAGAGGCTCCCGACCGTCTTCGGCCCGACGCCCTCGACCGCGGTCAGCGCCTCGATGTCGGCGGGCAGCTCCGAGCGGAGCTCCTCCAGCTCCTCGATCTCGCCGGTCTCGAAGTACTCGACGATCTTCGACGCGATCGCGTCGCCGACGCGGTCGATCTCGGCGACCGCGTCCTCGCCCTCCCCCGCGAGGTTCTCGATCGGCGCGGTGTGCTCGCGGACGTTCTCCGCGGCGCGGCGGTAGGCGGTCGGCTTGTACTCGACGCCGGTCGCTTCGAGCCGGTCGGCGAACTCCTCTAAGAGACCGGCGACCTCGTCGTTACGGCTCATTGGGTGACGGTTCGACCGCGCGGTACTAATAAGTGAGAGCGATCGGGGTAGATCGATCGCGGTCTGATCGTTGTCGTTTATAAGCGGTCGACGGTGGGTTGGCGGCGAGGACAGTCAAGGCCGCGGGCGCTCGCTTATAAATAGCTGTTGACGACGGATCCTCGATGAACTCCGCCAAAGCCCCAGCCGCTCGGTCGTACGTGATCGACGCTCGTTCGGTGAACTCCGCCAAAGCCCCAGCCGCGAGGGCGGCGTACGCTCGCTGCGCTCCTCAGTCGCTCACTCCGTTCGCTCCCTGTGGTGCTTACGTCGCCTATGCCGCCCTCGCGGCTGCCCCTTTGAGTCCCACCCCCGCACCGCAACCGCACAGCCTCACACCTCCCCAGCCTCGCGGTTCGCGCTCTTCGAGCGCTCACCGCATCCCTCGCGCGTGCACCTCGCGCCCGATGGGCGCTCGGTGGCACGCGCCACCGCAGAACGACTTATAAAGAGCTGCAGTCACCCGGTCCCGAACCGTCGATGGGCAAGACACTTGTCGGATCTCACGGATCCCCCGCGTATGCCCTCCCCGCTCGCCCCGCTGTCCGGACTCGTCGGTGGCCTCCTCGATCGCTCGCGCGCCGGCTTCCGTCGGCTCAAACCGGGAGGAAAGGGACTCGCGGTCGGCGTCGTCGTTGTCGTCACCCTCGCCACGATCCTCGGGGTCGTCGCGCTCGGCGCCGCCTTCGACGCGGCGATCGACCGCGAGGTGACGGTCGACAACCCCGACCGGCCACCGGAGGCGACCTGCGAGACGTTCGACGAGGACGACGACTCCGTCTTCGCCGGGCAGTGCGACCGGCCCGAGCGGATCGAGGTAGACGTGGGCGAAGAGTTGCGGAGCGCGGCGAACGGCTACGTCGGCTACGCGCTTATCGGCGTGCCGATCTGGTGGGCGGTCTTCGCGCTCGCGCTCCACGGCGGGGCGCGCGTCGCGGGCGGCGCCGGCTCCCTCGGCGACTCGTTCGTCATCGCGGCGTGGGCGATCGCGGCGGAGGTGGCCCGACTGGTCGCCGGGCTCGCCGCGATCTGGTACGCGCTTTCGACGGCGACCGTCGACGGGACCACGCTGGAGGCGATCGCGAACGAGATCGTCGCGGCCATCTCCGCGATGCAGGGGCCGCTGCTGGCCGCCTCGGCGGTCGTGATCGCGGTCCAGTGGGTCGTGGTCGTCGGCGGGCTGGAGGCGTACCACGACCTCGATCGGGGGATCGCCGGCGCGGTCGCGGGCGTCTTCGCGCTGCTCGGGGTCCTGCTCGCGGCGGTGTGACGGGCGTCCGCGCGACCGGCGGTGCCCCCGGCGCCCCGGGCGTCCGCGGATTCGGGAGTTTTTAACCCGGTCGGGGCCCCTCTCCCGACATGATCCTGTCGGACGCGGACATCCTCGACCGCCTCGCGGACGGGGACCTGGTGGTCGAGCCGCTCGACGACGTCGACCAGCAGGTCCAGCCCGCGAGCGTCGACCTGCGGCTCGGCGAGCGCTTCTTAGAGTTCCAGCGCACGAACATCCCCTGTATCCACCCGACCGAGGCCGACGAGGTCGGCGACTACGTCACGGAGACGCGGGTGCCAGAGGGCGAGGAGTTCATCCTCCATCCGGGCGACTTCGTGCTCGGGACCACCACGGAGCGCGTCGAGATCCCGCCGGACCTGCTCGCGACCGTGCAGGGCCGGTCCTCGCTCGGCCGGCTCGCGATCGTCATCCACGCCACCGCGGGGATCGTCGACCCGGGGTACAAGGGCCAGATCACGCTGGAGCTGTCGAACCTCGGCACCGCGCCCGTCGCGCTCACGCCCGGGATGCGCGTCTCGCAGCTCATCTTCACGGAACTCAAGTCGCCCGCGAACCGCCCGTACGGGGTCGAGCGCGGCTCGAAGTACCAGGACCAGGACGGCCCGCAGGCCTCCCGGATCGGCTCCGATCCGGAGTTCGACGGGGACGAGAGCGGCGAGGAGGCCGGGAGGAACGTGGAGGAGGACAGATGAAGTTCATCGAGGAGGTCGTCGTCGACGAGTTCCTCCCGACCGTGCGCTCGATGCTGGCGGAGGACCTCCGCGAGCGCGGCTTCACCCAGCGCGAGGTCGCCGACGCGCTCGGCATCTCCCAGTCGGCCGTCTCGAAGTACGCCCACGGCGACGTGGCGCGCCACGACCGGATCGTCGCCGACGAGCGCGTCCGCGAGCTCGTGGAGCGCGTGGGCGAGGGGCTCGCGGCGGGCGAGATGACCCCGGTCGCGGCGCTCGTCGAGATCGAGGTGCTGATCCGCCGGCTGGAGGAGGGCGACCTCCTCGCGGACCTCCACGAGGAGGCGATGCCCGCGCTCGCCGACGCCGAGGTGGAGTTCTCGGTCCACGACCCGGACAGCGGGCTCCGCGAGCGCGAGCGCGTCCTCTCGTCGGTCCGGCGCGGGCTCCGGACCCTGACGAACGCCTCCGGGTTCGCCGGGCTCATCCCGAACGTCGGCGCCAACGTCGCTGAGTGCCTCGACGGCGCGCAGACGATCGACGACGTGGCGGCCGTGCCCGGTCGGCTCGTCGACGTGAAGGGGCAGGCGATGGTCCCGGGAGAGCCCGAGTTCGGCGTGAGCGAGCACGTCGCGACGGTCCTGCTCGCCGCGCGCGAGGCGGGCGCGACCGCTCGCGGCGCAGTGAACGTGCGGTACGCCCCCGAGACCGTCGAGGCGCTCGCCGCCGACCATCCGACGGTGGAGTTCGACCCCGAGCGCCCCACTCGGGAGGCGGTCACAGACGCGGTCGCCGACGCCGATCCGAACGACACGCTCGTCCTCTATCAGACCGGTGCGGTCGGCATCGAGCCGATCGTGTACGTCCTCGCACCGACCGCGTCGGAGGCGGCCGCGATCGTCCGCGCGATCGTGTAGGCGAGTCGTAACGGGCCGACGCATAGGTGAGGCGTAACGGGCCGACGCATTCCCCTCCCTTCGCGGTCCGTGGCCGGTCTTCATTATCGTGCCCGTCCAATGTCACGTATGACCGGTCCCGACGCGGTTCAGATGGAAGACGACGAGCGCGACGAGTTCCTCGGGCGATCCGGGACGGGGGTTCTCTCCCTGTCGACGGCCAGCGACGACCCCCCGCACTCGGTCCCGGTGTCGTACGGGTACGACCCGGTCGATGAGGTGTTTTACTTCCGGCTCGCCGTCGGGGGAGAGAGCGGAAAGGCGAACCCCACCGACCGCGGAACCACGTTCGTCACCTACGGCGAACGCGACGGGCGGTGGAAGAGCGTGGTGGCAAGCGGTCGGTTGGTGTCGACGACCGACGAGTCCCTTTCCACGGAGTCGCTCGCCGGGCTCGAACGCACGAAGCAGATACCGATAGTCGACATCTTCGGCGAGCCGACGAGTCAGGTGGAGTTCCAGTTTTACCGGCTCGATCCGGACCGGCTCACCGGCCGCGTCGAACGGTCGTTGGACTCCTGAGTCACCTCCCCTCGGGACCGGTGCCGAGGGGCCGTGCGAACACCGTTCTGTCGATCGGGCACGGCTTCCCGCTGACGCGATCGGTCCGTCTCGATCTCACCCGAAAATCAGCGGGCTTTAGGCCCGTATCCACGACACTTCGATACACACACCACATGAGCCACGACGACTTCCCCACCGACGACCCGGCGGTGGTGACCTGTGGACTGCCGTACGCCAACGGCGACCTCCACATCGGCCACCTCCGAACCTACGTCGGCGGCGACGTGTACCGGCGCGCGCTCGAACGGCTCGGACAGGAGACCGCGTTCGTCTCCGGCTCCGACATGCACGGCACCCCCGTCGCGGTCAACGCCGAGCAGGAGGGAGTCTCCCCCGAGCGGTTCGCGCTCGACTGGCACGAGCGGTACGCCGCGACGTTCCCGAAGTTCAACGTCGAGTTCGACAACTACGGCCACACCCACGACGAGACGAACACGGAGCTGACCCAGCAGCTGGTGCGCGATCTCGACGAGGCCGGCCACCTCTACGAGAAGGAGATCATGGTCGCGTACGACCCTGTCGACGACCAGTTCCTCCCGGACCGGTACGTCGAGGGGACCTGCCCGTACTGCGGCGCGCACGCCCGCGGCGACGAGTGCGACGAGGGGTGCCAGCGCCACCTCGAGCCCGGCGAGATCGAGAACCCCGAGTCGACGATCACGGGCAACCCCGCGGAGTACCGCGAGCGCACCCACAAGTTCTTCGAGGTCTCCGAGTTCTCGGAGTACCTCTCCGGCTTCCTCGACCGGCTCGAGGGGACCTCGAACGCCCGGAACCAGCCCCGCGAGTGGATCGAGCAGGGGCTGCAGGACTGGTGTATCACCCGCGACATGGACTGGGGGATCGACCTGCCCGGCGAGAACCCGCAGGATCTGGTCCTCTACGTCTGGGTCGACGCCCCGATCGAGTACATCTCCTCGACGAAGCAGTACACCGACCGCGTCGGCGCCGACGAGTTCGACTGGGAGGCGGCGTGGAAGGAGGGCGCGAGCGAGGAACAGCCGGAGGGCGGCGAAATCGTCCACGTGATCGGTCGCGACATCATCCAACACCACACGATCTTCTGGCCCGCGATGCTGGAGGCGACCGACCACACGGAGCCGCGCGCCGTGATGGCGTCCGGCTTCGTCACCCTCGGCGGGAAGGGCTTTTCCACCAGCCGCGACCGCGCGGTCTGGGCCGACGAGTACCTCGACGAGGGGTTCCACCCGGACCCGCTGCGCTACTACCTCGCGACCAACGGCGGGTTCCAGCAGGACGTTGACTTCTCGTGGGAGAAGTTCCGCGACCGGGTTAACACCGAGCTGGTGGGCACGGTCGGCAACTTCCTCTACCGCTCGCTGCTGTTCGCCCACCGCAACTACGACGACGCGCCCATCGCGGACGGGACGAGCGACGAGGTCGAGGAGGCGATCGAGGAGGCGATCGAGGCGTTCGAGGCCGCCGTCAACGACTACTCCGTGCGCGCGGTCGGCGACGCCGTCACCGACCTCGCGCGATACGGGAACGAGTACATCCAGCGCAGCGAGCCGTGGAAGCTCGTCGACGACGACCCGGAGGAGGCCGCGCAGGTCATCCACGACTGCGTCGCCATCGCGAAGGCGATCGCGGTCCTGTTCGAGCCGATCGCGCCCGAGAAGGCCGAGCGGCTCTGGGACCAGCTCGGCGAGGACGGCTCGGTCCACGAGGTCACCGTCGAGGCGGCCCGCGAGGGACCCGCCGGCGACCTCGCGGAGCCGACGGAGCTGTTCGAGCAGATCGAAGACGAGCGCGTCGAGGCGCTGAACGAGAAGCTGGAGGCGCGCGTCGCCGAGGCGGAAGACGGCGGCGAGAGCGACGACGCAGATGGCGGCGACGAGAGCGAGAGCGGTGACGCCGACGAGAGCGACGACGACACCACCGACGACATGACCGACATCGAACCCCTCAGCGACGACCGCATCGGCTTCGAGGACTTCCAAGAGCTGGACATCCGGATCGGCCGGATCGAGGAGGCCGAGGGCATCGAGGGCGCCGACGACCTCCTGAAGCTCCGCGTCGACCTCGGCGCGGAGACCCGGACGATCGTCGCGGGGCTCAAACAGCTCCACGACGTCGACGACCTGCCCGGAACGAAGGTCGTCGTGCTCGCCAACATGGAGAAGGCGGAGCTGTTCGGCGTCGAGTCGAACGGCATGGTGCTGGCCGCCGGGGAGGAGGCCGACCTCCTCACCACCTACGGGGACGCCGGGCCGGGCACGAAGGTGAAGTGAGACGGAAGCGAGCGATACCGCGCGCTTAGGCGTCGAGCACTTCGATCAGGTTCCCCTCCGGGTCCCTGACGAACAGGATCGTCGTCCCGCTCTCGGTCGTTCGGGGCGGGCTCAGCGTCTCCACGTCGTCAGCGAGGTCGGCGTAGAAGGCCTCCACGTCGTCGACGGACAGCCCGAGGTGGGTCGCCCCCTGACGGTTCAGTTCCGGATCAGTGGCCGACTCGGCGGCGGGGTCGTACGCGACGAGTTCGATGCGGGCGCCGTCGGCGTCGAGATGTGCGAACTCGGCCGACGCGCCCTCGACGGCGACCGCCTCGGCGAAGGCGTCGCCCCCGACCGTGAACTCGGTCAGGACGTCGAGATCGAACGTCTCGGTGTAGAAGTCGACGGCGCGATCGAGGTCGGCGACGGTGATTCCGACGTGGTGAGCGGTTGGATCGGACACGGTCCGTGGATCGCTGGTCGGCGAGAAAACGATGTCGACCCTCGTACGTGAGAGACTGATAAGTGGTTGATAGTGACTCTGTGGTGAAGACCGTCAAAGCCCCAGCCGCGAGGACTCGCGCGTGTCCCTCGCGCCCTGCGGGCGCTCGGTGGCACGCGCCGCCGCATTCTGATTTATAAGTCGCTGTTGCCGCCGGAACGCCGCCGATCGGCGACCGGCGGCATCCGGGCGGTTCCGTCCGTTTTTAAGCGTCACCGGGGTATCAACGGGCGATGAACCTCGGCCGGGTCCGGGAGTACGACGTGCTCGCGCTCACGGCCCTGATCTGGTTTCTCGGGAAGTTCGTGCGGTACGCGTTCCCCCCGCTGTTCGGACCTCTGCAGGCGAGCTACGGGGTGAGCAACGCCGCCGTCGGCGCGGCGTTCTCGGGCTTCATGGCCGTCTACGCCCTCCTGCAGTTCCCGAGCGGGGCGATCGCCGACCGGGTCGGCGCGGTCCGGGTGATCGCGGCGGGCGCGGCGGTGGCGGGCGTCGGCGCCCTCGCGCTGCTCGTCGACACCCCCTTCGCGGTGCTGGCGGGGGTGATGCTCGTGATCGGCGCGGGGACGGGCGCGCACAAGACGGTGGCGGTGCGGCTGCTCTCGCGGGTTCACCCGCTCCGGACCGGGCGCGTGCTCGGCGCCCACGACACCTTCGGCGCGCTCGGCGGGGTGGCGGCTCCCGCGGCGGTCACCCTCTTCGTCGCCGCGCCGCCCGCGCTCGCCGCGCTCCTCTCGCGGCTCCCGGGCGCGGACTGGCGCGCCCTGTTCGTCGTCACGGGCGTCGTCGCGCTCGCGCTGGCGGCGGCGTTCCGCCTCCACGTCCCGGGTCGGCTTCCGGCCGGCGCCGACCGCGGCCCGGAACGAGATGGGCCGGAGCCGAGCGCGCGCGACTACCTCGCGCTGTTCGAGGACCGTCGACTCGCGGCGTTCGCGCTCGTGACGGTCGCCTTCTCGTTCGCGTACAACGGGGCCGTCGCCTTCCTCCCGCTGTACCTCTCGCAGGCGGCCGGGCTGTCGACCGCGACCGCGAACCTGCTGTACTCAGCGCTGTTCGCGGTCACCTTCGTCCAGCTCGTCTCCGGCGACCTCTCCGACCGCCTCGGTCGCTTCCCCGTGATGGTCGCTGCGCTCGCGCTCGCGGCCGCGGCACTCGTCGGCGCCGTCGCCCTCGCGGAAACCGGACCGATCGTTCTCGGCGTCTTCGTCGTCGCGTTCGGCCTCGGATCGCACGGGTTCCGTCCCGTCCGCGCCGCGTACCTGATCGAATCCCTTCCCGACCGACTCGCAGGCGGCGGGCTCGGGGCGATCCGAACCCTGTTGATGGCGGCCGGCGCGCTCGCCCCCGCGACCGTCGGCGCCGTCGCCGACGCGTCCGGGTTCCGGCCCGCGTTCGGGCTGCTCGCCGGGGCGCTCGCGCTCGCGGCGGTCGTGGCGGCGGGACTGTCGGTCACCGAGTAGGGCCGGGGAGGGACAACCGAAACGACCATTCCCCACGCGGGCGACCCTCGCGTATGCACGTCGTCGTCAACGCGGCCCAGAGCGTCGACGGGAAGCTCGCGACGCGGCGCCGGACGCAGCTCCGGATCTCGGGGCCGGAGGACTTCGACCGGGTCGACCGCGTCAGGGCGGCCGCAGACGCGGTGTTGGTCGGGGTCGGGACCGTCCTCGCGGACGATCCGCACCTCACGCTCGACGTGGAGGACCGGCGCGTCGAACGCCTCCGGAACGGCCGTCCCGGCAACCCCGCCCGCGTCGTCGTCGACTCGACCGGGCGGACGCCGACCGACGCCCGGATCCTCGACGACGCGGCGACGACCTACCTGCTCGTCTCCCCGGCGACGCCCGCCGAGCGCCGCGAGGCCCTCGAGGGCGCCGGCGCCGAGGTCGTCGTGGTCGAGGGCGAATCGGAGGGGGGCGAGACGGGCGATGACGGGGGCCACGTCGACCTCGCGGCCGGAATCGACGCGCTGGCGGAGCGGGGCGTCGACCGGCTGATGGTCGAGGGCGGCGGCGAGATCATCCACTCGTGTTTCGCCGCCGGACTCGTCGACGAGCTCCACGTGTACGTGGGCTCGATGGTGATCGGCGGTCGCGACGCGCCGACGCTCGCCGACGGCGAGGGGTTCACGGAGTCGTTCCCGCGGCTCGATCTGGTCGACACCGAACGGCTCGACGACGGGATCGTGCTCTCGTACGAGGTCGGGGACGGCTGATACGTATTGATTGGTGTGTGATCGATAATCACGGATCCAGGAGTAGACGGTCCGTGCTACCGTCGTACACCCGAATCACCGAAGTATTTATATGTCGGCCCGCGGTAGGATCTGGTACCAGAACGCCTCCGGCGCTGGTGGGATCGCACGCTGAAATGAACGGGAGCTCTTGTGTACGGCTCGACGCACGACGGCGAGCGCTCGCTATCCCCGGAGCGGTGATGGAGAGATAAAAAATGGTAACGAAAGAAGAAGTCATCGAACAGTACGATATCGAGGCGATGGACGAGGCGGACAACGTGGACCTTTCTGAGGACGACCTTGACAACGGGTCGAAAGGACAGCTCATCAAACGCGCCGGTCAGCTGCGCGACCGACGCAACGAGCTGAACCAGATGGCCTCCGAGCGCGCCTCCAAGCGCGACGACCTCAACGCGAAGACGCGCGAAAAGGTCGACGAGGCCCAGGAACACCGCGAGAAGCGCGACGAGCTCAACGAGCAGGTCCAGGAGCACAAGGACAAGCGCAACGAGCTCAACGCCGAGGCCAACGAGCTGTTCGACGAGGTCGAGGAGCTCAAATCGGACATGGAGCTCGGCTCCGGCAAGTCCATCGAGGAGCTCAAAGAGGAGATCGAGGACCTCGAGTTCCGTCAGCAGACGGAAGTCCTCGACGCCGAGGACGAGCGCGAACTCATCGAGAAGATCGACGAGAAGCGCGAGAAGCTCGCCGAGAAGAAGGAGAAGGTCGACGACACCAGCGAGCTCGACGACCTCGTCGAGGAGGCCGAGGAGGTCCGTTCCGAGGCGTCCCAGCACCACCAGAAGGTGACGGAGCTCGCCGACAAGGCCCAGGAGCACCACAACCAGATGATCGAGGCCTACCGCGAGGCCGACGACATCCGGGACGAGGCCGACGAGATGCACGAGCTGTTCGTCGAGGCCCAGGAGGCCGCCGACCAGCACCACGAGGACTTCGTGCGCGTCCAGAAGCGCCTGCGCGAGCTCGACAAGGAAGAGGAGGAGGAGCGCAAGGACGAGCGCGCCGAGAAGCGCGAGGAAGAGAAGGAAGAGGCCGAGGAGATCTACCAGAAGTTCAAGGAGGGCGAGACGCTCGACACCGAGGACCTGATGAAGCTCCAGAAGACCGGCCTGCTGTAAGTCTCGGGTAAATAGACGTTTCTGCGGCTCTTTCGCGACGCGCCGAGCGTCGGCTCAGCGCGCGGTCACGCTGAGTCCGTGTCGCTGTGAGTCCGTGTCGCCGACGGATCGCACCGGTTCCCGTTCGAGCGAAGTCGCTTCGAAGCCGATCAGTCGGTGCGGGTCGGTTCCTCGTCGGAGACGAAGCGGTCGTACGCGGACGTGAACTCCGCGTCCGCTTCGGTCGCCTCCTCCCACGCGGTGAGCCCGCGTTCAGCGGCCGTCCCCGCGATCGAGTTGTCGAGGAAAAACGCGACGAGTCCACCGACGGCCATACCCGTCGACCCGATGACGTAGAGCGTGTTCGCGACGACGTCGGCACCGAGGAGGGGGCCGAGCAGGAAGCTGTCGGCCAGTCCCTGTTGGAGGGCGGTCGCGCTCCCGACGCTCCGAAGGTACTCCGGGACGGCGAGTCCGGAGAAGAGCGCGATTCCGATGATGAAGATGTTACGCGACGAGTCGAGGTCGACGTACTTGAGGTTCGAGAGACCGACACCGACGATCTGGGCGAACATGGCGATGTAGAGACCACCGATGATCGGGTTCGGGATGGTGGCGACGAGCTGTCCGAAGTAGCCGACGAACCCGACGAGGATCATGAGCGCGGCACCGATCTGGACGACGTACCGTGAGGCCACGCCGGTGAGACCGATCGCTCCGATGTTCTCGGAGTACGAGGTCGACCCGCCGGTTCCCATCACCCCGGAGAAGACGTTCATGAGTCCCTCCATGCCGATCCCGTGATTCATCCGTTCGCTGCTGGGTGCGCCCATGCCGGAGAGGCGGGCGACGGCGTGGTAATCGCCGATGGATTCGACGATCGAGGCGGCGATGCCGGCGAGCATGCCGATGACGAACGCGGGCGTAACGCTCGGGACGCCCCACTGAAGCGGATAAATGAGGTGGAACGAGTCGGCCGCGGCGACGCTCGCCAGGTCGACGTAACCGGGTGCGTCCGCCCCGAAGACGCCGAGGACCGACAGGGCCGCGGCGAGTATCCACGCGACCACGATACCGAGAAGGACCGGAAACAACTGGAAGACCTTGGACTTCTCCCCGAAGTACTGCGAGAACAGAACGATGGTGACCAGCGTCAGACCGACGATCCACCAGTTCTGATCGGTCGTCGTGATCTCGGGCGCGTTGAATAGTGACAGGCCGATGAGGACGATGACCGGCACGATGACGACCGGTGAGAGGTGTTTCCGCAACCGTCCGACGAGTCCGAGATAGCCGATCGCGACCTCGGCGAGCGCGGAGACGATGATCGCGCCCTGGAGTTGGAGTAGCGCCGCACGCCAGGCGACGATACCCTCCGGCGGGTTTGCCGTCACGACGCCGATGACCGCGAGCGCGGGCGCGAGCATCGAGAACGGTGCGCCCTGTACGATCGGGTAGCGGTTGCCGAACGTCGTCTGCGCGAGAGTCGCGATCCCCGAGACGACGAAGAACGTGCCGACGAAACGGGGAATGACTTCGTCGGGCATCCCCATCGCGCCGGCGAGGAGGAGGGGCACGGCGATGTTCGCGCCTACCATCGTGAGATAGTGCTGAGCGCCCAGAAGGAGCGACTTCCCGAGCGGCGGTCTGTCATCGATGCCGTACCGAACGAACGAGTCTCCGTCGTCGTTGCCTCCCATCCTTGTGGCGCCCATCGACACAGGGCTACAAAAATTCGGCCTTCGAGACGTGCCAGACGAGGGCTTCGGTCTCGCGATTCGGGACCGAGCCGGCCGAGGCGCCGACGGGCGACGAGGAATCCGCGAGTCGAGCCCTCGGGCGATCGGACCCGCGGCCCGGTCCGCGACGACGTGCGGGTTCCGTCGCCGACAGTATATATAAACGGCCGCACGCCCTACCGACGGTATGGCAAGCGACGCGCGTTCGACCGGACGGAACCTCCTCGCGGCCGCCATGATCGGAGCGACGGCGACGGTGGCGGGCAAGCGCCTCATCGCCCGACTCACCCGCGGTCGGTTCGGCGAGACCGAGGAGTACAACGCGGCGAAGGTGACGGTCTCGGGACCGATCACCCGCGACACCGGCCGCCCGTCCCCGCTTTCGGGACCGGGCGGGGCGACCGCGGACGACGTGGTGGAGCAGATCGAGGCGGCCGACGAGGACGAGGACGTGGAAGCGCTCGTCGTCGAACTCAACACCCCGGGCGGCGAGGTGCTCCCGAGCGACGACATCCGGCGCGCGGCGGCCGAGTTCGACGGCCCGACGCTCGCGTACGCCACCGACACCTGCGCGTCCGGCGGCTACTGGATCGCGAGCGGCTGCGACGAGCTGTGGGCGCGCGACGCGAGCCTCGTCGGGTCGATCGGCGTCGTCGGCTCCCGCCCGAACGCGGCCGGCCTCGCCGACAAGCTCGGCGTCTCCTACGAGCAGTTCACCGCCGGCGAGTACAAGGACGCCGGCGTCCCGCTGCGGGAGATCGAGGAGGACGAACGGGAGTACCTCCAGGGGATCATCGACGGGTACTACGAGCAGTTCGTCGAGACGGTCAGCGAGGGCCGAGACATGGATCCCGAGGCGATCCGGGAGACCGAGGCCCGGGTCTACCTCGGTAGCGACGCCGCCGAGATCGGGCTCGTCGACGAGCTCGGCACCGAAGACGACGTGGAAGATCGGCTCGAAGCGCTGATCGACGCGGAGCCCGAGGTCCGCGAGTTCACGCCCGACCGGGGGATCGCGGAGCGGCTCGGAATCGGGGCCGAGCGCGTCGCGTTCGCGGCCGGAAGCGGCGTCGCGAGCGTGTTCGCGAGCGAGGGCGGCGACGTCGACGTCGAGCTGCGGTAGGTCGTCGCGGTCGGCGGCCCCAGTCCCGGCCGGACCGATCCCCCGGCGACGGGGAGCTTTTTATCCGGGCGGATCGAGTGTCGGGACGTGACGACGCTGGTCATCTGTATCGACCGATCCGGGGCGATCGGGCGGGCCACCAACGTCCCCATGCCGGTCGCCGGCTGGGAGGCGGTCCGCTCGCTCGTCACGGACGCCGGGCTGAGCGACCCGGAAGACGCCAGCGTCAACTGTCTGCTCGAATCGTTACGAGTCGCCCGCGACCTCCGAGACGAGCGCGAGGAGGCGGTCGTCGCGGTCGTGTCGGCCGAGAGCGACAGCGCGGTCGGCGCCGACCGCTCCATCGCCGCACAGCTCGACGACCTCGTGGACCGGTACGACCCCCGGGCCGCGATCGTCGTCGTCGACTCCGCGGAGGACGAGCAGGTGCTTCCGATCGTCGAGTCGCGGATGCCCGTCGACTCGGTCGACCGCGTGGTGGTCCGGCAGGCCCGCGACATCGAGTCGACCTACTACCTGCTGAAACAGTTCCTCGCCGACGAGCAGCTCCGGTCGACGATCCTCGTTCCGTTCGGGATCGCCCTCCTGTTGGTGCCGGCGCTGTTCTACTGGTTCTCCGCCGGCGAGGCGGTCGCGGGCGTCGCCGGGCTGCTCGGGGCCGCGCTCCTGTACAAGGGGCTCGCCATCGACCGGTTCGTCGCGGGGATGCCCGAACGCGTCCGCGAGGCGCTGTACGCCGGCCAGGTGTCGATCGTGACGTACGTCGTCGCCGGGGGGCTCGCGCTGGTCGGCGGCTTCTTCGGGGTGCTCTCCGCGTCGGAGCTGGGCGAGGCCCCGGCGCTCGTGGGCGCGGTCGAGTTCGTCTACGCCGCGGTCCCGTGGTTCGCGGTCGCGGGCGTGACCGCGGCGGTCGGGCGGCTGCTCGACGAGCTGATCCGCGACGAGGGGATCCGGACGCCCTACCTCAACCTCCCGTTCGTCATCGCCGCGGTCGCCCTCGTCGTCCGCGGGTTCGCCGGCTACTTCCTCGCGCAGGAGGCGATCATCGATCCCTTCCAGATGGGAGGCGTCGCCGTCAGCCCGGTCCAGCAGCTCGCGGCGTTCATCGTCGGCGGCATCGTGGTCTCGCTCGTGGGCGTCAAGCTCGCGAGCGACGTGGGCACGGAGACGCTGGAGGACGTGATCGACGCGGACCGGGAGACGGACGGGGAGTGAGGCGGGGACGACTCGCCGAGGTGTTCCCGCTGTTCTCCCGGACGACCGCGCTTCTTTTGTCGGTCGCGGCCGCGTGACTCGCCATGCAGGTTTACGGACTGATCGGGAACCCGGTCGGCCACTCGCTGTCGCCGCCGATGCACGAGGCCGGCTACGGGTCGCTCGGGATCGACGCGCGCTACGTGACGTTCGAGCCGGCCCCCGACGACGCCGCCGCGGCGATCGAGGGGGCCGGCGCGCTCGGGGTCGCCGGGCTCAACGTCACGGTCCCGTTCAAACGGGACGCGCTGGAGGCGGTGGACCCCGCGCCCCTCGCGAAGCGGATCGGCGCGGTCAACACGGTCGACTTCGCGCCGGTCCGCGACGGCGACGCCGACCGGCCGCGCGGCCACAACACCGACGCGGCGGGAGTGAAACGCGCGTTTTCTCACCACGGCGTCGAACTGGACGGGCGGGACGCGGTCGTCGTCGGGGCGGGGGGCGCGGGGCGAGCGGCCGCGTTCGCGCTGGCCGACGCGGGCGCGGCGGTCCACGTCGCGAACCGCACCGCGGAGCGGGCGGTCGAGCTGGCCGACGCGGTCCCCGACGCGACCGGCGGCGGGCTCGACGACCTCGGCGACCGCGTCGCAGGTGCCGACGTGCTGGTCAACGCGACAAGCGTCGGGATGGACGAGCCGGAGGCGACCCCGGTGCCCGCCGACTATCTCCACGGCGACCTCGCCGTGCTCGACGCGGTGTACGCGCCGATCGAGACCCGGCTCCTGCGGGAGGCGGCCGACGCGGGCGCGACGACGGTCGACGGGGCGTGGATGCTGCTGTTCCAGGGCGTCGAGGCGTTCGAGATCTGGACCGGCGCCGACGCGCCGGTGGAGGCGATGAACGCGGCGCTGCGGGCGGAGCTGGAGTAGGGAAACGGGCGACGAAAACGGTGGACCGCGAGCGCCTCAGAACAGCGTCGGGCTCGCGAGCAGGCCGGCCGCGACGATGAGCGCGACGGAGAGCCCGGCGGCGCCGTAGAGGAACGGCTTCGCGTCGCGGGCGGGCTCGCGGAGCTTCCCGGCGTCGACGCCGTCGAGGATCTTCCCGCTGCCGACCTCGACGAGGCCGGTGATCAGGAACCACAGGGCGATCATCGTCAACACGAGGTACCCGCGGGCGCTCCCGGTGAGCGACTCGAACGTGTAGAGCGTGCCCGCCATGTGGCCGCCGGAGGCGAGGAACGCGAGCGCGGCGATCCGGCTGATCCACCGGAGTCGACCGACGATCGAGCCGAGGGCGCCGCCGTCTATCTCGCCGCGGAGCGCGGGCGGAAGCACCGCCAGCGCGACGAACAACACGCCGCCGGTCCACAGCACCGCGAAGGCGACGTGGACCGACCACATGACCGGGTTGAGAGCGTTCATACCTCCCGTACGCGCCGGTGATCCTTATAAATCGGCGAGACGCGGTCGGCGGGTGAGAAGGACGGTCGGCGCGACTGGAAGTGGCGAGATGTCGCGGCGGCGAGGGCTTTTAAATATCCGACGTTCGTATCTGCCGTCGATGGCCCTACTGCAGAAGATCAAAGAGAAGCTCGGGTTCGGAAGCGGTCCCGCCGAACGCGAGGAAACGGACCCGGAAGTGACCGTCGAGCACGAACCGGATCCGGAATCCGAGGCGGAACCGGAATCAGAACCGACGGACGACGCCGACGAAGCGGTCGCCACTGAGACGGAGGCGGCCGCCTCGACCGACTCGCTGGTCGACGAGGAGGGTGCCGCCGAGGACCCGGCCGAGGCGGCCGAGCCGGCGGAGGCCGCGGGGATCGCTCACGAGGAGATGGCGGACGACGACGGTGACGGCGGTGACGACGCCGAGACGGATGCGGACGAGGAGTCCGCCGCCGGCGAGGAATCGGTCGACGACGAGCCCGTCGCTACCGAGACGGAGGCGGCCGCCTCGACCGACTCGCTGGTCGACGAGGAGGGGACCACAGAGGACCCGGCCGAGGCGGCCGAGCCGGCGGAGGCCGCGGGGATCGCCGATGAAACGGCCGAGGCCGACACCGAGGCGGACGCGGACGACGACGAGGCGGGCGGAGACGACGGCGAGACCGGCGTCGACGTCGACGAGCTGAAGGGGATCGGGCCGGCCTACGCGGAGCGGCTCGCCGAGATCGGGATCGAGACCGTCGCGGACCTCGCGGCCGCCGACGCCGAGGCGGTCGCCGAGGGGGCGAGCGTCGGCGAGAAGCGGGCCGCGACGTGGATCGACCGCGCCAAGGAGTTCTGAGGTCGCCGACCGCGCCTGTTTCTGAGACGGCCGACCGCAACTGTTTCGTCGACCCCGCCGAACCGGGAGGCATGCAGCGATCGGTACACACCGGCCGGGCCCGATTCCGCGAGGTCGCCGCCGCGGCGCCCGCGGGTGCCCGGGTTCCGGTCGAGCGCGAGGCCCTCCCCGACGAGCTGGTCGAGACCGCGCGCACCGAGGACGAGCGCGGGGTCGTGATGGGGGTTCGCCACCGCGAGAGGCCCCACATCGGCGTGCAGTTCCACCCGGAGAGCGTCCTGACGCCGCGGGGGACGGCGATGGTGGAGCGCTTCGTGGAGGTGTGCGAGGATGGGTGAGGAACGGGGTGGAGGCGACGTGGACGGCGCGGGCGAGGAACGCCGCTACCACGTCGACGGCGAGCTCGTCCCCGCCTCGGACGCGACCGTTTCGGTCGAGGACCGCGGGTTCGCCTACGGCGACGCCGCCTTCGAGACCCTGCGCGCGTACGGCGGCGACGTGTTCCGGTGGGACGACCACGCGGCGCGGCTCGCGGACACCTGCGAGACGCTCGGGCTCGACCACGGGCTCGCTGATTCGGACCTGAAGGCCCGGATCGACGAGACGCTCGCGGCCAACGACCTCGCGGACGCGTACGTGAAACTCTCGATAACTCGGGGGGTCCAACCCGACACACTCGACCCGGGGCCCGAGGTCGACCACACCGTCGTCGTGATCGCGAAGCCGCTCCTCCGCGGCGGCGTCGACTCGGCACCGGTCCACGACGGCCCCGCCGCGCTCCAGACGACGAAGACCCGCAAACCCTCCTCGCGGGCGCTCCCGGCCGACGCGAAGACGCACAACTACCTCAACGGGATCCTCGCTCGGCTGGAGCTGCGCGTGACCGGCGCCGACGAGGCGCTCATGCTCGATCCCGAGGGCAACGTCGCCGAGGGAGCGACCTCGAACCTCTTCTTCGCCGACGGCACCGCCCTCAAGACGCCCTCGCTCGGCGGGCCGATCCTCCCGGGCGTGACGCGTCGCACCGTGATCGAGATCGCCGGGGAGGAGGGGATTCCGGTCGAGGAGGGGACGTACGCGCCGGACGCGGTGCGCGAGGCCGACGAGGTGTTTTTGACTAACTCGACGTGGGAGATCCGGCCGGTCGAGACGGTGGACGGTATCGCGGTCGACGGCGACGGCGAGGGCGTCGAGGGGCCGCTGACCGCGCTGCTCTCGCGACTGTTCGATCGGCGTATCGAGGAGCGGTACTACGACGGCGAGCGGCTGTAAGGGGTTTTTGAGTGGGTGTTCGACGCGGGCGGGACCTGTATCGACCATCTATATGTAGTCGTCGCGCTCGACGGGACGGTCAAGAACACCGTTAGAGTCCCAGCCACTCGCTTATAAGTAGCTGACTGCGGATCGCCGGTGAACACCGCCAAAGCCTCACCGGCTGCCCCTTTGAGTCCCACCCGCACCGCTCAGCACCTCACGCCTCCCCAGCCTTGCCGCTCGCGCTTAAAAGCGCTCGCGGCGTCCCTCGCACGGGCTCCTCGTGGCCGCCGAGGGCGGCCACTCGGAGGCGTGCGCCACCGCAGCGTTGTTTATAAGGGTCGCTACCGGTCGATCCCGCTCGGGCCGTCGACGACGCTCTCGACGTCGCCGGGCGTGATCACCGCGAGGTCGCCGTCGACGGTGCGCTTCAGGGCGGCGGCCGCGGCCGCCCACTCCAGCGAATCGGCCACGCTGCCCCCGTCGATCCGCTTCGCGAGGTAGCCGGCGACGAACGCGTCGCCGGTGCCGATCGCGTCGTAGGTGTCGGCCTCGAAGACGCCCTGCTCGTACACCTCGCCGTCGCGGAGCGCGACCGCCCCCTCCGTGCCGCGGGTGACGACCACCGTCTCGAAGCCGAACGCGGACGCGAGCCCGTGAGCGATCTCGACCGCGTCGCCCTCGCGGCCAAGCACCTCGCGGGCGTCTCGCCGGGGGACGAACAGGGTGTCGACGTGTTCGAAGAGGTCCTCGTAGGCGGCGCGGGCGGTCTCCGGCTCCCAGAGCTTCGCCCGGTAGTTGAGGTCGAACGAGCGCGTCGCGCCGGCCTCGCCGGCGGCGCGGAGGAGGGCCGTCGTCGTCTCCGCGGCCCGCTCCGAGAGCGCGGGCGTGATCCCGGTCGTGTGGAAGCGCTCGGCCGCCTCCAGCGCCCCGGTCGGCAGCTCCGCGGGCGTGACCGTCGTGATCGCGGCGTCCGTGCGGTCGTAGATCACGTTCGTTCCGCGCGGCTCGCCGCCGTGTTCGAGGTAGTACGTGCCCAGTCGGCTCGTCTCGGGGTCGGCCCACGCCACTCCCGTCCGGACGCCGTGGCTCCGGAGCTCGCCGACGATTCGACGACCGAGCGGCGACTCCGGGAGCTTCGAGAACCAGACGGCGTCGGCGCCGAGCCGCGCGGCGCCGACCGCGACGTTGCTCTCCGCGCCGCCCGCCTGCACGTCGAGGGCCTCGGTGGTCTCCAGCCGCTCGCCGCGCGGCGGCGAGAGTCGGAGCATCGTCTCGCCGAACGTCACGAGGTCCGTCACGCCGACCACCTCGCCGACGCAGCCGTCGCGGTCGCCGCGATCCGTGCGGTCCCTGCGGTCGCTGCGGTGTGCATATCGAAGCGTCGGCGAGGGAGTACAAAAGGACTCGCGATCGGCGGCGAGGCGATCGACGCGGGAGCGACGAAAGCCCTCGGACTCCCCGGACCGCACAGGCCTGCCGACTACCCCTCCGAGCCGTCGACCGCGTCGTCGAGAGGCGTGGTCGGGAACAGCGCGTCGACGTCCGGCTCCGGATCGACCAGTCGGTAGGCGGTCCCGTCGGACTCGACGACGCCGGCGTCCGCGAGGTGGTCGAGGTGCGCGAACGCCTCGCCGGGACCGTGGAGGACGTGGATCTCCGAGAGCTCGCCGAACAGCGCGGCCGAGACCTCCCACGCGGTCGCCGGTCCCCCGCCGGCGAGAACGTCGAGCACCCGTCGGGTGCGGTGCCGGTGGTGGTCGAGGATCGTCGCGGCCCGCCGGCTCGGGTCGTCGATCCGCTCGCGGTGGCCCGGGTGGGCCGCGTCGAAGTCGCGTGCGACGATCCGCGCGAGGCTCTCGGCGTAGGCGGCGAGCGCCCCCTTGACGCGAACGTCCGCGCCGCCGACGTTCGGGGTGTACCTCGGGAGGAGCGCGTCGCCGGCGAACAGCTCCTCGCCGGGACCGGCGCGACCCCGGTCGGAACCGACCGGCTCGTGGTCAGGGGCCTCGCGAGGGTCGAAGGCGAACCCGGTGAGCCCGGCGGTGTGACCCGGCAGATGGACCGCTTCGAGGGCGACGCCGCCGGCGTCGATCGCGTCGCCGTCGGCGAACGTCGTCACGTCGGCGGGTCTGCCGCTGAGATCGGCGCTCACCGCGTCGAAGTAGGCGGTCAGCCGCTCCCGGTCGGGCTCGGGCATCCCCCACCGGTCGAACGTCTCGCGCTGGAGGTCGCGGTCGAGGAACAGCGGCGACTCGGTGCCGTCGACGAGCGACACGTCCGCCTCGTGGACGTACACGTCGGCGTCGCCCTCGGCCTGAATCTCGCCGGCCAGCCCCGCGTGGTCGGGGTGCCAGTGGGTGAGCGCGATCGCGTCGACGTCGGCGAACGCGACCCCGTGCTCGGCGAGGCCGGCCTCCAGCTCCGCGCGCACGTCCGGGAGCGCGACGCCGGTGTCGACGAGCGCGGTCGTCTCGCCGTCGAGCAGGTACGCGTCGTTCTCGCCCTCGAAGACGGTGTTGCCGAGCTGGATCCGTTTCACACGGGAGGGTCGTCGGGAGCCCTTTTGAGGGTTGCCACCGCGGAAGGCAGAGCGGTGAGCGCGGGGACGGTGTCGACCCGGGGAGCGCTCAGTCGGTCGCGTCGACCCCGGTGAACTCGAACCGGGCGCCGCCGCCCGCGGCGTCGGTGACGCGAACGTCCCAGCCGTGAGCCGCCGCGACGGTCTCGACGATTTCGAGGCCGAACCCGGTCCCGTCCTCGTTCGTGGAGTACCCCGTCTCGAACACCGTCTCGCGGTCGCTCTCGGGGATTCCCGGGCCGTCGTCGGCGACGTAGAAGCCGCCGTCGACACCGCCGACGGTCACGGTGACATCGTCGCCCGCGTGCTCGACCGCGTTTCGCATGAGGTTCTCGAAGAGCTGTCTGAGCCGGCTCCGGTCCGCGCTGACCGCGCGATCGGTCTCGACCCGAAGCGAGGCCGCCGCGGTCTCGACGCCCTCCCAGCACGCCTCCGCGAGCTCGCGGAGGGGAACCCGCTCCGTCTCCTCGACCCCCTCGCCGTCGCGGGCGAGCGTCAGGAGGTCGTCGATGAGCGTCTCCATCCGGTCGTGGGCGTCGGCGACGGCGTCGAGGTGCTCGGAGTCGTGCGCTTCGCGGGCGATGTCCAACCGCCCCTGCGCGACGTTGAGGGGGTTCCGGAGGTCGTGCGAGACGATGCTGGCGAACTCCTCGAGCCGTTCGTTGTTCTCTCGAAGCGCCTCCTCGCGCCGCTTTCGCTCGCGAACGTCTCGGATGACACCGACGCGGTCGAGGTCGGACGCCCCGTCCCCGTTCTGCCCGTCCACGAGCCGATTGAACCGCATCTCCACCGGGAATCGGTCGCCGTCCGCGGTGAGGAACTCGTACTCGACCGCGCCGGTCTCCCGCTCTCCGGCTTCGATCTCGCGGCGGATCCGTCTGGCCTTCGCCGCGGCCTCCTCGGTCACCCAGTCGTAGATGTCCGTTCCGATCAGCTCCTCGCGGCTCACGCCCTTCATCTCGGCGTAGCGATCGTTGACGTACGCGATGGTCCCGTCGGGACGCACGGCGTAGACGGCGTCGTCGAGCGAGTCGAGGATCGTCTCGTACCGCCGTAACTCCCTGTCCCGGGGTGACCGTTCCGTCATAGCTTCTCTTGTGCGTTCGTTTCAACTGTGCAGTAATAAATGGGCCGTCGTGGCCGTCGCTTGCGTGGCCGGACGGGACGTCGCGCTGTCGCTCGCGCGCTCGTCCCTCGATCGCTCGTCTCACCGGAAACAGCGCGATTCCCGCGCGGATCCGGTGTGTTTTCGTCGCCTCACGCCGATGATACCGCATGGAGTACCAACCGGGCGTGTGCAACATCGGACCGGCCCAACAGCGACGGCGGCTCCTCCTCGGCGTCGGGTCGCTGCTGCTCGCGGCCGTCACCGTCGCCGCGATCCTCGCGATGGGGTGGCCGCGCTGGACGCTGATCGCCTCGCTGTTCCCGCTGTACGGCGCCGCGATGGGGTACTTCCAGTACCGCGAGCGGTTCTGCGTCGGCTTCGCCGGGATCGGCGTCTTCGACGTCGGCGGGGGGACCCAAGAAGTGGCCAACGAGGAAGCGCTCGAAGCGGACCGACGGCGCGCGGTGCGGCTGAACACGAAGTCGCTGGCCGTCGGCGCGGTCGGATCGCTGGTGATCTACGGCGTGTCGCTCGCGGTTTTGTAGGGGGCTGTCCAGTCGTAGATCGGCGGTGACCACCTCCAAAGCCCCAGCCGCGACGACTCGCGCTTAAAAGCGCTTGCGGCGTCCCCCGCACGCGCTCTCGCCGGCGGCTTCGCCGCCGGCTGTCAGAGGGACCTTCGGTCCCTCACTACTCGCGCCCGGTGGGCGCTCGGAGGCGCGCGCCACCGCACAGCACCCCGATCCACGTCGCCGTCGAAGTCGCTTCTGACCACACGAACGTGCACATAGAAAAGCATTAGAACCGTCTCGATAACCACGTAAGTGAATGAGTCTGTCCGAGCCGGACCACGAGCTCGTCGTCGCGGAGCTCGGCCGGGAGCCGACGGCGGCCGAGACCGCGCTGTTCGAGAACCTCTGGAGCGAGCACTGCGCGTACCGCTCCTCGCGGCCCCTGCTGTCGGCGTTCGAGAGCGAGGGCGACCAGGTCGTCGTCGGCCCCGGCGACGACGCGGCGGTCCTCGCGCTGCCCGAGCCGGACGCCGCGGACGCGCCCGCGTCGGAGCGCGACGCCGACGACTACAGCGATCAGTACGTCACCTTCGGCGTCGAGAGCCACAACCACCCCTCCTTCGTCGATCCGTTCGACGGGGCGGCGACGGGAGTCGGCGGCATCGTCCGCGACACCATGTCGATGGGCGCGTACCCCATCGCCCTGCTCGACTCGCTGTACTTCGGCGACTTCGACCGCGAGCGCTCCCGCTACCTCTTCGAGGGCGTCGTCGAGGGGATCTCCCACTACGGCAACTGCATCGGGGTCCCCACGGTCGGCGGCAGCGTCGCCTTCCACGGCGGCTACGAGGGGAACCCCCTCGTCAACGTCGCCTGCGTCGGCCTCACGAACGAGGAGCGTCTCGTGACCGCGACCGCACAGGAGCCCGGGAACAAGCTCGTCTTGGTCGGCAACGGCACCGGCCGCGACGGGCTCGGCGGCGCCTCCTTCGCCAGCGAGGACCTCGCCGAGGACGCGGAGACCGAGGACCGTCCCGCGGTGCAGGTGGGCGACCCCTACGCCGAGAAGCGGCTGATCGAGTGCAACGAGGCGCTGATCGACGAGGAGCTGGTCCTCTCCGCCCGCGACCTCGGCGCGGCGGGCCTCGGCGGCGCCTCCTCCGAGCTGGTCGCGAAGGGCGGGCTCGGCGCCCGGATCGACCTCGATTCCGTCCACCAGCGCGAGCCGAACATGAACGCGATGGAGATCCTGCTGGCCGAGAGCCAGGAGCGGATGTGCTACGAGGTCGCGCCCGAGGACGTGGACCGCGTCGCGGCGCTCGCCGAGCGGTTCGACCTCGGCTGCTCCGTCATCGGCGAGGTGACCGACGGGAACTACGTCTGCGAGTTCGCGGGCGACAGCGAGGGGGGAGACGCGGACGCCGCCGACGCCGAGTCCGAGGTCGTCGTCGACGTGGACGCCGAGTACCTCGCCGACGGCGCCCCGATGAACGACCTCGCGAGCGAGGCCCCGACCCAGCCGGACCGGGACCTCCCGGAGCCCGAGCCGTCCCTCGACGAGGCGGTCGAGGCGGTCGTCTCGGCCCCCTCGACCGCGAGCAAGCGCTGGGTGTACCGCCAGTACGACCACGAGGTCGGCGTCCGCACCGCGATGAAACCCGGCGACGACGCCGCGATAATGGCGATCCGGGAGACGGCGGCGGACGGGGACAGTGCCGAGGGTGAGCGCCCCGAAGGCGTCGGCCTCGCGCTCTCCTCCGGGGCGAACCCGAACTGGACCGAGACCGCCCCCTACGAGGGCGCTCGCGCCGTCGCCCTCGAGAACGCGACCAACCTCGCCGCGAAGGGCGCGGTCCCGCTGGCCGCGGTCGACTGCCTCAACGGCGGCAACCCGGAGAAGCCCGACGTGTACGGCGGCTTCAAGGGAATCGTCGACGGGCTCGCCGACGCCTGCGCCGACCTCGACGCCCCGGTGGTCGGCGGCAACGTCTCGCTGTACAACGACAGCGTCGAAGGCCCGATCCCGCCGACGCCGACGCTCGCGGTGATCGGCACCCGGAAGGGGTACGACGCGCCGCCCGCCGCCCTCGACGCCGACCGCGCGGGCGACTCCGAACTCCTGTTAGTCGGCGCCGGCGGCGCCGACGGCGGCGCGCTCGGCGGCTCCGAGTACCTCGCGCAGACCGGCGGAACCGACCGGTTCCCGGCGCTCCCGGACTCGGACACCGGGGGGGTCGACGGTCTCGGCGACCTCGTTGCGTCGCTCGCGGCGGTCGCCCGCCACGAGTCGACGCTCGCGGCCCACGACGTGAGCGACGGCGGGCTCGCGGTCGCGCTCGCGGAGCTGGTGACCGGCGACGCGGGCGCCGACGTGACCCTTCCCGACCGCGTCGCGGCCTTCGAGGAGACGCCCGGCCGCCTCGTCGTCCAGACGACCGAACCCGAGGCGGTCGCCGAGATCGCGGGCGACCTCCCCGTCCTCCGGCTCGGCGAAGTGACGACCGACGGGACGCTCTCCCTCTCGGTCGACGGCGACGCGGTCGCGCTCGACGCCGACGCGATCCGGGAACTCCGCGGCGTCATCGAGCGCGAACTCGCCTGAATCGACCTCGCGGACGATCGCCCGGTCGCCACGATCGGGGCGGTCGTCGCCCCCGCGTTATCACCGAGAGGGAGCGAGCGATACGTTTTTAGGTTTTCCTAAAATACGTAGTCCCAGTTACGGGACGCCGGCCGGCCCGGCGCCCGACACACCGATGTCTCACACGCAATCAGTCGAACGGACGCAGTCGGCTCGGGACGCGAGCGAGTCGCCCGCGGACACGAACGAATCGGGTACCGACGCGGGCGAATCGCCCGCCGCGGCGTCCGCGGACCCCGTGCTGTCGCTGTCCGGCGTGACGAAGGATTTCGGCCCGGAGACCGCCGTCGACGGCGTCTCCCTCGACGTCAAGCCGGGAGAGCTGCTCACCTTCCTCGGCCCGTCCGGCTGCGGGAAGACGACCACGCTCCGGACCATCGCCGGGTTGGAGGAGCCGACCGAGGGGCAGATCACGCTCGGCGACGAGACCGTCTCCGGCGACGGCGCGTTCGTCCCGCCCGAGCAGCGCGACGTGGGGATCGTCTTCCAGAACTTCGCGCTGTTCCCCCACCTCACCGTCCGGGAGAACATCGCGTTCGGGCTCGACGACGGCGCCGACGCGAACGCGGCCCGCGTCGACGAGATGCTCGACCTCGTCGACTTGCCCGAACACGGCGAGAAGACGCCGGACCAGCTCTCCGGGGGACAAAAGCAGCGCGTCGCGCTCGCGCGGTCGCTCGCGCCCGAGCCCGACATACTCCTCCTCGACGAGCCGTTCTCGAACCTCGACGTGCGGCTCCGCGTCGAGATGCGCGAGGAAGTCCGACAGATCCTGAAGGCGGCCGGCGTCACCGCCGTCTCCGTCACCCACGACCAGGAGGAGGCGCTCTCCATCTCCGACCGCGTCGCCGTGATGAACGACGGCCAGATCGAGCAGGTCGGCCGTCCCGAGTCGGTGTTCGAACGCCCCGAGTCGAAGTTCGTCGCCTCCTTCCTCGGACGGGCGTCGTTCCTCGAGGGGCACCTCCGCGACGGGAAAGTCGAGACGGGAGTCGGCCGGTTCGACGCCGTCACGCTGGAGGGGTACGACACCGTCTACGACGGGGCGCCCGTCGACGTGCTGGTGCGGCCCGACGACCTCCGGGCGACCCCCGCGAGCGCCGAACTGGCCGACGGAACCATCGTCTCGCGGCAGTACGTCGGTCCCTCGTTCATCTACCGGGTCGAACTCGACTCCGGAGAGGTCGTCCACTGCCTCCACAACCACGTCGAGGAGTTCGAACTCGACTCCGGAGAGGTCGTCCACTGCCTCCACAACCACGTCGAGGAGTTCGACCTCGACGAGCCGGTGAACCTCGAACTCACCGCCGCTCACCCGCTGGCCTGGTACCCGCGATAGGCGGGTCGCCGTCGCTGTTCTCGGTGTGTTTATAAATCGCGAGCGACGGCGCCGCTCAGAAGGTGAACAGGAACGGGATGACGTACGCGACGAGCAGACCGACGAGGGTGACGGCCGCGCCGATACCGACCTCGCGGCTGCCGAACGTCTGCATGGGGGCTGTCACGCGCTTGTCCGGATCGGGCTCGTGGGAGTGGTCGTCCATAGTCGAGGGTCAGTACGGGGGACACATAAGCGCACCTGAACGGTGCGGTCGAACTCAAGCGACATTCGGTTCGGTAAGCGCTTTCCCGCGCCCGACTCGAAGCGTGGACCGAACGACTCGACGTCAAGGAGTGCGATAATCGACAGCGGGAACAGTACTCGCTCTCCGGTCCGCCGGTTTTGCACGGTGCGAACTACTCCCAAGAGGGAGCGTCTCTGGCCGCCTCCTCGTCGACGGTATTCCCGTTACCGCGGTCGGACTTTTCGAAGACACCGATATCCCTGATACCAACGCCGACGATGGACCCCTCACAGTCACCGCCAAAATTGGTCTCGTCGACCGCCTCGTCCACTGGAACGCACTCGTAATCACTGCTAGATCTTACGCCCTCGCCGTTCTCACAGTACAGTTTTGCAGTAACCTCGCCGTTGTGACCGCCGCCACTACCGTTGCTCTGGGTCGTGAGGATCTTCACGTTATTACTGCTTCCCGGGAACTTGACTTTCGTGACTTGGTCCGTCGCGTCGTCTTCCGGTTCGTACTCGATCGAAAACGTCCGCGTCTTGTCGACGGTCGTTCCGGTGTCCGAAACCGCACCCGAGAAGGTGAGTTCGAGGCTCACCGTTCCGGCTCCGTGACACGTGGAAGTCACGTCGGCGGTCACGTCGGCGATATTCCCGAGTGGGATCGTGATATCGGCGCTGTTGTCGGGTGAGGAGTTACCGCCTTCCTCTCGATTGTCCGGCTCGATATCGATCTCGATGTCGCCACTGTCCTCTTCGACCTCAACCGCGCCGTTTCCTGACGCCAACGCTGCGGTGACGGTCAACTCGAGATCCCCAGCGAACTGGTTTTTGATCCGTACGACCCCATCGTCCGAGTCCTCTTTCAGGCCCAGATACGCGTTCTCGTCCTCGACGACGTTCACCTCCACGCCGCGCTCGGCCTCGACGCTGCTGAACGCGCCGGTGCCGACGCTCATCGCACCGGAACTCGCGCCGCCGAGCAGGAGGATGAGGTTTCGTCGTTTCATGTCCAATTGGGATTCGCTCTTCGCTCACTCGCCACAACGCGTTCCGACCGTAAGGTTATGCGGCGCCGGAAATCCGGTACGCGCCGCTTGAATCCACTGACTTACGTCAGTTCCGGGGGTTCCTCGGGTTCGCCGACCTTCATCTCCGCGGTGTAGTACTTGTGCGTGATCGCCGAGAACGCGAACGCGACGACGATCGCAACCGTCCACGCCATGTCGGGCAAGAGCGTGAACGGCCACGCGCCGAGCCACACCGCGCCGACGAGCGCGACGGCGACGCCCGACAGCCCCAGATAGTAGGTGCTCCAAGGGATCTCCTTCCCCTCGACCACGTCCATGTACACGTCGATGTCGGTTAGGGCCGGCGTCGGCTCGACGATGCCCCGGTCCTTGTTGAACTCCAGGACGCCCGCGTCGTCCATCTTCGGCAGGTGCGACTGCTGGAGCGCGGTGTACACGCGCTTGCGCTCGTTGCCCGTGATCTCCGCCCTGTCGATCCCGTTCTCCCACGCCGCGATCTGCTCGGCCATATCGCCGATCGCGATCGAGTCGTCCGCTTCGCGTTTCAGCAGATGGACCGCGAACCGCCGCCGCTGGTTCGCCAATACGTCGAACAACTCGTCCTCGGACACGTCCGTCGCCGGTTCTGCTCCTCTCTCGTCGAGCTGCTGTACCGACGCCATTTCTGTCAGACACATATGAATACTCCAACATAAATCCCGCGGTTATGATACTCAGCTAAACTTTCTCGCCGTTCAAACAGTGTCCAGTGAAGACAGACGATACGCCTTTCTCACTGGTGTGAAACCCCAAGAAAACGGGTTTATGCGAATTAGTATCTCAGATGTCCCGTTCACTATTTATCAGGTTTCTGTTCGCTTCGGGGACATCTCAGCAGCAACGATTGCCGATTCAGGCCGGGCGTGAACGCGTTGCGAGTGGGTCTCAGGCCGGGCCTGAACCGATCGATCGGGGTTCAGGCGGGGACGGAACCCACCGACCGGATCTTCAGTCCCGCCCGGAACTGTTTCTGGAAATTCATAACGATATGGGATAGGGCTCATGGGTGAAGTAGAGCGACCCCGGGTGACGCGGGACGTCCCGTCGTCGACGGCCCGCGGGTCGCGTGCGGACTAAACGAGGTCAACAACAATGGCAAACCGACGCAAGTTCATCGCCGGTCTGGGCGCATTGGCTACGGGTAGTGCAGCTGCAATGGGTACGGGCGCGTTCACGAGTGTGAGTGCGGATCGTGATATCACCGTAGACACTGCAGGTGACGCGAGTGCGTTCCTCCAGTTTACGAGGGCCGAAGAAGATGGGGGAGTTACTCCGAACGCTCAAGAGTATGTAACTCTCCCGACTGATGGTGCATTTGCCATCGATCTCACCGACACGAATGAATCCGCTGGGACGGGTGAAACGGGTGGGTCCGGTGTGAACAAGGATGCAGTGACTATCTTCGACAACCTCGTGGATGTCACGAATAACGGAACCCAGGAGGTGAATATCGGTGTCGACCTGAGTACGGAACCCAGTGAACTCGGGATTTACGCCGAGGACGTGCAGGGAACTGATGACGATCTCGGCGGAGGGTTCGCTGTTCGTAACTATCCTGAGGATCCCAACTGGGACCACACACTAGGTGTCGGGGAGACGCTCGAAAATATCGGCGTCTACGTGACTGATCCCAGCGCGATCAGCGGTGAGACTACTTACACCGTCACGATCATCGCAGAGCGTGTTGGCGGGAACAGAGACTAACTAGACTACTAATTTATGAGACGGCGCAGATTCCTCGCAGGCGTTGGCGGGCTCGTCAGTGCTGGGGGCGCAGCTCTTGGTACAGGGGCCTTCACCAACGTCGAAGCCGAGCGAAGCGTCTCTATCGCTGTCGCCAAAGATTACCGTGCGTTCCTTCGGATGGAGCAGATCGGGAAAGAAGGAATTGATGGCGAGAACACCGGTCGGTCGTTCATCAACGGTAGTGAGATTGCGTTCGAGATTCCCGGTGATGAGGATGGCGAAAACTCGAATGGCAAAGGTGTTGGGCTCGACTCAGTTTACGAGTTCCACGATCTATTCAGCGTAAGCAATCAGGGTACGCAACCAGTCAAGCTATACAGTACCTACAACGGTGACAGTCTCTCCGATCTCGCGCTCGTAAACGACTCCGGTATCCTCAAAGACGACCCACCAACGCTCACTGTCGGCGACAGCATCGATGTCGGGCTCTACATCGACACTCACGGTTCCCACATCAGTGAGTTCGACGAGACGCTGACCATCGTCGCTGAAAAGCCCGGCGAATAACCCACTTTGATCGTTCGGCGGTTCAACTCCGTCGGTGGGTTCCCACAAGCGAATTAGTATGAAATGACGCACTTGATAACACGAACGCGTACCCGCGCTTCGTCTCCGGTATACATCGATCTTGATGGAACCGATCGTAGCAATTGGGATTGTGATCTTCACAATTTTCATTCGTCTGGTTCCGAATGTCCTCATCAAGCGAAGTATGAGACAATTCAGGCACAGCATAACCATACCTGTATATCTCATAAGGTTCTGACAAGTCACCCATGCCCACCGCCCGCCGCACCCTGATCCTCGCCCTCTTCCTCATAGCCGCGGGCTCACTCATCTTCACCACGGGCGCTGCGGTGGTCGACGGCGACGCCGACACCTTCGCGGACGACGACCTCGCGGTCCAGCCGGCCGACGGGCCGAACGGGAACTACGCCTATTTAAATGACGACGACGAGATAGTCGTCGACATCTCCCCGACGAACCCGAACCTCCCGGCCGACTTCGAGGGCGTCAACCCCGACGCGCTCGCGTCGGCGGACGGCGTGTTCGAGATCACGTACACGGCCGACGAGTACGCGCGCGTCTGGATCGAACACGACGGCGGCGACGCGGTGACGTTCACGACCGACGGCGACTCGATCGGGGACAGGGACAACAACGTCACCCTCGGCCCGAACGAGACGGTGTCGGTCGGGATCGCGATCGACGCGCGCGGCGAGGTCGCCGGGACGCGGCTCGGCGCCGACGAGTTCTCGATCCGCGCTGAGGTCGCGGAGCCCGAGTCGGTCCCGGCCGCCTCGTCTTCGACCGGGGACTCCGGTCCGGTGACGATGGTCACCGCGCCGAGCGACGGCCGGCGCGAGTTCGACGCGAGCGACATCGGGTACGACGACACGATCCGCTTCGGGGCCGACGGTATGCACCTCGACGGCGCGAACGTCACCCTCGACCGGCTCGACCTGACGGGCGTCCGGAACGAGCGCGTCGCAGTGAGTGCGGTCGGGAGTCCCGAACCCTTCGAGAACGGGAGCGCGCTGGACGCGTCGACGACCCCGCGGTCGATCGCGTATCTCGCCGTAGACCACGACTTCGACGCCGACGGGGTCGACGCGATGACGGTCCGCTTCAGCGCCTCGCGCGAGGCGCTCGACGACGCCGGGATCGATCCGGAGACCGTCACGCTCTACCGCCAGACGGAGGCGGGCAACTGGACCGAAAAGGGAGCCACCGTCGTCGGTGAGGACGCGGTCCGAATGCGGGGACTCTCGGAGGACCGGGTGCACTTCCGAGCGGCGACCGAGGAGTTCTCCACGTTCGCGGTCGCGGAGCGCGTCCCTCGACTCGACGTGACCGAGACGACGGTTGCGCCCGAGGCGATCGACCCCGGCGACGAGGCGACCGTTCGAGCGACCGTGGAGAACGGCGGCGGCGCGGCCGGCGAGGAGACGGTGACGCTGACGGTCGACGGCGACCCGGTCGCGAACGAGAGCGTCGCGCTGGCGCCGAACGAGACGGAAACCGTCGCGCTCGTGAGCGCGTTCGAGAGCGCCGGCGAGTACGAGCTCGCGGTCGCCGGGACGGACGCCGGAACCCTGCTCGTCGGCGACCCGGCGGGCGACGACGGCGACGGGGACACTCGAGACGCGGCCGGCACCGGCGACGGAGCGACGGGGGGATCTGACGGGAGGTCAACCGGGGACTCGGGCGCCGGACCGACCGAGGAGCCGGGAAGTATCGGCCTCATTGACCTCGGCGGCCTGCTCGCGCTCGTCGCGCTCGTCGTCGCCGGAATCGCGCTCGTCCGCCGGACACCTCGGTCGTGAGATGTCCCCGGCGACAGGTCTTAATCGCTGGTCTGCGAGAGTCGGGGCGTGACGGCTTCCTCGAACGAGCGGGACGAGCGGACCGCGGCGGAGCGGGACGCCGACGACGCCGGGTTCCGCCGCGAGCTGGTCGCGGGGGTCCGGCTCGTCGACCTGCTCGTACTCGCGGCGGTGCCCGCGATCCTCTGCGCCGTCTTCGCGCTGCCGGAGTCGATCCGACGGTCGCTCGCGTTCGCGTACACCGACCCGACGGTGCGGACCGCCTTCACCGCCCACTACGTCCATCTCGACGCGGGCCACCTCGCCGGCAACGTGGCCGGGTACGGCCTCCTCGCCGGCGTCGGGTACGCCCTCGCGGTGTTGGCCGGCTACCGGCGGTTCTTCATGGTCGCGCTCGCGGCGTTCCTGCTGGCGTTCCCGTTCGCGCTCTCGGCGCTGAACCTCGCCGTCCCCCGGAACGCGATCGGCTTCGGCTTCTCCGGGGTCAACATGGCGCTCGCCGGGCTGCTCCCGCTCTTACTCGGTGTGTACGCTCGCGAACGGTTCTTCCCGGAGGCGTCGGTCCGCGCGCTCCCCGCGGCCTTCTTCCCGCTCGTGGGGTGGATGGCGCTCTTGGCGCTGCCGGTCTCACCGGGAACCCTCGACGGCGCCGGGGTCGCCGGACTCGCGACCGCGGTCGCGGGAGTCCTGCTCGGCCTGCTGTACGCGTCGAGCGCCGGGGTCCGGCTCCGACAGGCGGTCCGACGAGGGGGCCGGGCAACGGTGTCGAACCCGGGTGACGGCGACCTCTTCGCGGTCGGCGTCGCCCTGCTCGTCGGCTATCCGATCGTCGGGTTCCCCGGTGATCCGACGGGACCGGGCAGCGTGGTGAACCTGTACGTCCACCTGCTCGGCTTCTGCCTCGCGTTCATCGGGCCGTTCGCCCTGCTCGCGGCCGGGGCGTTCGAGGGGTGAGCGCACCTCGCCGCATCCCTCACCGCTGCGCTGCCCCGAACCACGAATTTATAACGCATCGATGACATTCACAGATCGACGACTGATCGGCGATCGATCGGCAACGGATCGGCGGCCGATCGACGAGGAACCGCTTGGCCGACCACCGAGACACGACCCATGTCCCTCAAACGCACGCTCTCGATAACGCTACAGGTCGCGGCCGTGCTCGTCGTCGCCTCGCTCATTGTGGGGCAGTACCTCGGGCAGCCGGTGCTTCTGAGCTACGTCGAGACCGGCAGCATGCAGCCCGTGCTCAACCCGGGCGACGGGTTTATCGCGATCCCCGCGCCGCTCGCCGGCGGAATCGGCGTCGGCGATGTCGTGACCTTCGACGCCCAAGAGATCGAGGGCGGCGGACTAACGACCCACCGCGTCGTCGAAGAGACGGAACGCGGGTACGTCACGCGGGGGGACAACAACCCGTTCACCGATCAGGACGGCGGGGAGCCCGTCGTCCAGGAGGCCGACATCGTCGCGAAGGCGCTCACGGTCGGCGGGAGCGTGGTCGTCATTCCGCACCTCGGCACCGTCGCGATGGGGTTCCAGTCGGCGCTCGACTCCGTCCAGACGTGGCTGGCGGTCACGTTCGGAGTCCGGTCGCTGCAGGGGACGCAGGGGCTCGCGTACATCCTCTTCGCGCTTTCCGGGGTCGCGTACGCGGTCGACTGGTACCTCGACAGGGGGAGCCGCGAAACACGGGAGCGCGACCGCTCCCGCGACGACGGCACCTCGGTGTTCGCGATCGTCGGCGTGCTCGCGCTGGTGTTGATGGCGACGGCGACCGCGGCGATGGTCGTTCCGGCCGGGAGCCAGGAGTACGGCGTCGTGAGCGCCGAGTTCGAGTCCGAGGACCCGACCGTCATCGAGCGCGGTACGAGCCAGCAGCTGGAGTACGTCGTCCCCAACGCCGGGCTGGTCCCGGTGTACGCGTACGTCACCCCGCAGAGCCCGGGCGTCGATGTCGAGCCCGAGCGCGTCGCCGTCGGCGGACGGAGCGAGGCGTCGACGACGGTGACGCTCACGGCGCCCGACGAGACCGGCTACTACCGGCTGTTCGTCACCGAGCACCGATATCTCGCCGTGTTACCGGCCGGCGTGATCGACGAGCTGTACGGGGTCCACCCGTGGGCCCCGCTGGTCGCGATCGACGGGCTCCTCGGCGGCGGCATCGTCGGACTCGGACTGCTGTTGCTCCGGGGCGAGCCCGCGCGGATACGGTCTCGAGAGTCACGCGCCAAACCCCCGCTGTACCGCCGTGTCCTCCGCGAGATCTACAGGTGACCGAATGAGCCAGACATCTCCCAGCGAAACCCGGCTCCGCCTTCGAGCGGTACTGAACGCACAGTTCACCGTGATCCTCGCCGTCTGCCTCGTCGCCGCGGCGGTCGGGGGCGGGCTCGTCTACACGACCCACGTCGATCCGGGGACCGAGACCGAGACGCGGACCGTCCCGTCGCTGACCGTCGAGACCGAGTACGTCCACTCCGCCGAGGTGACGGAGCCGAACTCCGTGTTCGACACCGGAACGGTACTCGACGGTCGAGACACGTACTTCACGCGGATCGCGCCCGTACTCGACGTCGGCGTGCAGACGAGCTACGCGGCCGACGCCGCGAGCGACGTCGACGTCTCCTTCGAGTCGGTG
The DNA here is from genome assembly GCF_007671685.1 of Halorubrum salsamenti. Taxonomy (GTDB): domain Archaea; phylum Halobacteriota; class Halobacteria; order Halobacteriales; family Haloferacaceae; genus Halorubrum; species Halorubrum salsamenti. The sequence continues at coordinate 123,980 of NZ_VCNL01000003.1, forward strand.
CTCGTCGTCCAGAACGTCGGCGGCGAGGGGGAAACCGTCTACTGGGACGAGCGGGAGACGCTAATGACGGAGACCGTCTCGGGGGTCGAGCCCGAAGAGCCGGCGACCGCGTCGTTCGCGCTCAACAGCTCCGAGGTCGCCGCGACGGCCAGCGAGATCGAGTCGGACCTCGGGACCTCGCCCGGCGAGACGGAGACGTTCGTCGAGACCGACGTGACCGTGGAGGGCACGATCAACGGCGAGGCGACCTCGTACACGCAGCCGATCGAGATGACGATCGAACACGGCGGCGACACGTACACCGTCTCGGAGCCGGGAGTCCAGTCGAACACGCGGGAACAGTCCGAGCAGGTCACCGTCGAGCGGAGCTACGGGCCCCTCCGTTCCGTGGGCGGGCCGCTGCTGTTCCTGGCGGGGCTCGCCGGGGCCGGCGGGCTGGCGTACGCCCGCCGCGAGGTCGGCCTCGCGCTCACGCCGGCCGAGCGCGAGTACCTCTCGTACCGGGACGATCGCGCCGAGTTCGCGGAGTGGATCACCTCGATCCGGCTCCCCGAACCGGTCCACGAGCGCCCCGAGGCCGAAGCGTCGACCCTCCGGGATCTGGTCGACTTCGCGATCGACAACGACACCGGCGTCGTCGAAGACCCGGCGACGGACGCGTACCACGCCGTGACCGACGAGTTCGTGTACACCTACACCCCGCCGGCGCTCGCGGCCGAACGCGGTGACACGAGCGGGGGGGCCGGGGGAGGAGCGGCGGCCGGCGCAGTCGGCGAGACGGCCGGCGCGGCCGCCTCCGACGAGGCGACCGGCGGCTCCGCGGCGATCGACGACGACGTAACCCTCGCCGGCGCGTGGACGCGCGCCGGACACGATCCGGGGACCGTCCCCGGCCACCGACTGTCGGCCTCGGAGCGGACCGAGTCGGGGTCGCCGCTCGACGACGGGGAGGCGTGGGTGGACACCGACGTGAGTTCGACGCCGACGCCCGACGGTCGGGAGCGCGACAGCCGCGACCCCAGCGCCGGCGATTCCGGGTCATTCGGCGGGGGGGACTGACTCCTCATCACTCGGACGATTCGCTGAGTGCGTCGCGATCGGCGGTCGGTGAGGGTCAGTGAAAAGTAACCTACTTGAGTGCGGGCGGGCAACCGTCGAGTGCAGTCCCGTGGTGTAGTGGCCAATCATAATGGCCTTTGGAGGGAATCCGTCCGCGTCAGCGGCCGAGACGCGATCACGGCCCGTCTCTTCGGAGATGCCCGTCGGATGCCCGAAGTCAGCCATTGACGGCGGTTCGAATCCGCCCGGGACTATTCTCCGAGCGAAGTGAGGACGAACAGTCGCAATGCGGATTCGAACCAGAGAACGGAGCGGCGCGGAGTGACCGAGGTCCGATATCCGCCCGGGACTGTTCTCTCGCCCGGTGCGCGTTCACCCGACCCTTTCGCCTCCGTCGTGTATGTCATTTTTTACCATTCAGTTCGTGGGATCCCGACATGGGCCCGAACCAGTACCGCGACGCAGTCGTCGAGAAGCGGCGGGAACACGGCTTCGAGGTGGTCGACGGGTACACGAGGGGGTTCGATCCGGTGTGGGTGACCCGCGACGACGACCCCTCAGTGGGCGAGTGCGTCGCGCTCGCCACGCTCGTCGACGAGTCGGACCCCACTCCCGACGACGTCACCGCGACCGCCGACGAGTTCCGAGACGTGCTCGTCGAGCAGGTCGACGACCGACGAGGGCCGACGACGCCGCTCGGCTACGTCGTCTTCACGGTGTCGGACCCCGATCGGTCAGTCATCGACGCGGCGAAGTCGTACACGGTCGCCAACCGCCGGACCAACGTGTTCCCGATCGTGTACGACTGCGACGAAGAGACGCTCCACCGACACGAAGTCCCGCGGCTGAAGGGCAGGGGGATCTACCGTAGACAGGCCGAGGACGCCGAGCGGCTGTTCGAGGTTTAAAGGGTAGAGAGGCGTCAGGAAACCGGTCGCCCGCTCAGATCAGGCGCTCGGCGATCCGACCGGCGCCCTCGGCCGCGGCGGTCGCGGGGTCGTCGGGGGAGACGACCTCGACGTCGCGGTCGAGTTCGGCGGAGAGCCGCGTCTCGAACTCCTCGGTGAGCCCGGGGATGCAGGCCATCCCGCCGGTGGCGGCGATGGGGCGGCCCAGCGCGAGCTGGTACGGTTTCATGTGGTCGTTCGCGAGCTCCGGGAGGAACTCGTTGGCGACGGCGTCGACGGCCTCGTCGATGTACCGGTCGACCGGCTCCCGCACGCCGCGGTCGACGGTGAACTCGTGGCTCCCGCCGCCGGGCTGTTGGATCACGTCCGTGAACGGCTCGAAGTCGTCCACGTCGGCGTGTTCCTCTTTATATTCCCGGGCGGTCGTCCGGTCGATGTGGACGCGGCCCTGGCTCTCCTCCTCGACGGCGGCGACGATCCGGCGGTCGACCTCGTTACCCGTCACCGAGCCGGTCGAGAACGGCGAGAGCTGTTCGCCGCGCCGGTAGGCGCACGCCTCGAGCGTCGTCGACCCCATGTTGATCGAGACGAACACCTCGTCGATGGCGGAGAGGTCGTCGCCGTAGGCGGGGATCGCCCCGCACAGCGACTCGGGGTAGCTCCGCGTCTCGACCTGTCCGATAGAGGATCCCTCGATCACCGACTTGAGGTTGTTCACGCCCTCCTCGTTGTCGATCGTGGGCACCGCGTAGACGACCGCGCTGTCCGCGGGCACGTCGTGGGCGTCCACGAGCGCCTCGAAGAAGCGCTCGGCGTCGGCGACGCTCTCGTCGTCCTCGGGGAGCCCCGACCGGAGCATAAAGCGCACCGTGTCGGGGTACTCGATCGCGGCCTCGTGGCCGAACAGGACTTTCTCGTCGCCCGTGATGGCGTCCTCGTAGGTCGCCAGACACGTCAGCGTCGAGTGTCGCTCGCGGCCGCCCCGCCCGTCGGGGAGATCGAGCACCGTCCGGGTGCTACCGAGTTTCACGCCGACCGCTTCGGGGCCGTCTGTACCGTTGATGTCCGTGGATTCGTCGTCGTCGCTCATGATGTACTCGCACACGAAGCGATCCGGACGATGGAGACGAGGCTGATCCGGTGGTCCGCGGGGGTGAAGGGCCGGTCGTACCGCGGGGCGTCGAATCCCGCTAACCGGCGTCGGAGGGCCTCGGCCGCGTCGTCGTCGACCCAGCCGAGCTCGGCGTAGTACGACAGCGCGTCCCGGCTCCGCACGTGGCCGCCGACGTCGACGAGGTAGCCGAGCCACTCGCCGATCTCGTGTTCCGCCTCCGGAGAGGCCGGAATCGCCGTCAGGTACGGTCGATCGCCGGCGTCGGATCGGTCTCCGTCGCCGGACAGCCGCAGCCCCCGCTGACGCTGGAGCAGCTCGGTGAACGCGGCCGAGCGGGCCGCCTGCTCCGCTCGGTTCCGGTTCGGCTGACGAAGCGACCGCTCCCGAGGCGCTTCGTCGACGCCGTCCCGCGGTGCGTCCGCGATCCGGCGCAGTTCCCGTACGTCGTATTGCCGTGGATTCAGACTCATGTTCCGTCCGTCGTTCGCGTCCGTATCGATACTCTCAGGGGACGGATATATGATAGTTACCACGCAGTTATCAGATGTGAGAAACTACTCGGCCGTTCTCCGGCCGACAACGGTCTCCATCTCCAGCGTATACAGGTCGAATTCAACGCTCTCGACCGCTTCGTCGAACAGCCGAAACGGCTGAAACCACTCATTGAGCGTCGTTTCATCGACATCTCCCTGCCACTTCCGGATCGGGCCGCGAACATGGACGCTCCACGACTCGTTCGTCGATGCCTCGTAGCACACGAACGTGGCGGTCTCGGTCGTTTCGAGGAAATCCACCTTTTCGCTCTCGCCGTCGTGCTCGCTCACTCGGAGGAGAAACCGGTCTCCGTCGTAGTGATAGCTCAGCGGGACGGCGTACGCGTCGTCATCATTTGCCAGTCCGAGGACGCCGTACTCGCCCGCTCGCAGGTAGCCGTCGATGTCGGATTCGGACATCCCGCTGGTGTATACGTACCTAGCGTGTTCCATGCGGATCACACGTGACGAAAGAACAAATAGGCACCTTGGCCGTCAGGCAGTCCCGGTCTCGTACCCCCAGCGCACACTGACGGGCTTCCCCCATCGGAAGAGATCTCCCAAACGGACCGGTTCACCCGCTGTCGGCCCACGGGAGCGGCTCGGTACACCAGTGACAGAAGTCGAGATCGGCGTCGGTCTCTTTACCGCAGTGGGGGCACTCCACTTCCGCCGGCCGAGCGTCGCTCCCGGTAGCGGTCACCGTCGGGGACGGGGAACTCGCGCCGGAGGAGTCGCCAGAGAGGTCGGCGTCGCCGCTCTCGCCGTCGTCGCTCGCAGTGCGGCGTCGGATCGCCTCGGCGGTCGCGTCGGCACGCCGTCGTTCGGCGACAGCCGCCCGTCCGACGAGATAGGCGTCGACCGCGGAGAGCGTGTACAGGACGGCGATCGGCAGTGTCACCTCCGTCGGGAGCGCGGCGGCCGCCTCGACGGCTTCCGTCGGTGAAATCGTCGACGCGACGGGCACGTCGTACAGAGCGAACAGCGCCACGCTGCCGCCGACGATCGTCAGGTGCCACAGCAGCGCCCGCCCCCATCGGCGCAGGGTGAGGTGGCCGAGTCCCGGCAGCGCCATCGCCAGCAGCGCGGCGAGAAGGGGGCGGAACTGGTCTCGCATACCTCGCCGGTTCGGCCGGACGATACTTAGGGCTGCGGTGTCGGCGTCGCCGGCCGCGAGGCGGTCGGTTCCCGCATTCGGATCGCCGCCTCGCCGCCGCGGATAACAACCGTTAATCGACGGCCACCCGTCCGACTCGGCATGAGCAGGCAGCGGGCGACCGCGTTCGTTCCCGGTCACGTCACCGCCTTCTTCAGCGCGCACCCGGCCGAGCGCCCCGCGGCCGCCGGTTCGCGTGGCGTCGGGGTGACGCTCACTGACGGGGTAACGGTCCGGGTAACGGCGGCGGCGGGCGAAGCGGACGCGAGCGGCGACTCCGGAGACTCCCCCGAGCCGGCCGGCTCCCGCACCATCGACGGCGAGACGGGGACGATCGGGGCGGTCGAGGACGTGCTCGCGGCACTGGGAGCTTCGGATGTCGACGTCGCGGTGGAGGCGGACCTCCCGATCGGCGCCGGCTTCGGCGTGTCGGGGGCGGCCGCGCTCGGGGCCGCGCTCGCCGCGAACGACGCCCTCGACCGCGGGCGCTCGGAGAACGAGCTGGTCCGGATCGCCCACGAGGCGGAGGTCAGTCGCGGGACCGGGCTGGGCGACGTGGTCGCGCAGGCGCGCGGCGGCGTTCCGATCCGGCTGGAGCCGGGCGCCCCGGGAGTCGGCGAGCTCGACGGGATCCCGGCGACCGCGCGCGTCGAGTACGTCACGTTCGGCGAGCTGTCGACCGAAGGCGTGTTGGGAGGGGACACGGCGGCCCTCTCGACCGCCGGCGAGGACGCCCTCGACCGGCTCCGCGGGGACCCCCGACTTCCGACGATGATGGACGCGGCCCGCGCGTTCGCCCGCGAGGCGGACCTCCTCGTTCCCGAGGTCGCGGAGGCGATCGCGGCGGTCAACTCCGCCGGCGGCGAGGCCGCCATGGCGATGCTCGGCCGCACCGTCTTCGCGCTCGACACCGGGCTCTCCGACGCGGGCTACGACCCGGAGGTCTGTCGGATCGACGCCGCGGGCGCGCGGCTCGTTGAGCAGCAGTGAGGTTCTTGTGCGGTGGCGCGTGCCGCCGAGCGCCCCCAGGGCGCGAGGTGCATGCGCGAGGGACGCCGCGAGCGCTTTTAAGCGCGAGCGGCGAGGCTGGGGAAGCGTGAGGTGCGGGGAGGTGCGGTTGGGTGGGACTCAAAGGGGCAGCCGTGAGGCGGGCGCAGGCGATGTAAGCACTGCAAGGAGCGAGCAACGCGAGCGACTGAAGCGCGCAACGAGCGTGCGCCCGCCTCACGGCTGGGGCTTTGGCGGTGTTCACGGTCGATCCGCCGTCGACTGCTTATAAGCGAGCGGCTGGGCCTTTGAAAGTGGCCACCCTCGATCCACAGTCAGCAACGTATCCCGCGCCCGCCGACGAACAAAGCTTTACCGCGTCGACCGCCTATCTCCGGCAAATGGTACTCGACGACCTCGGTACGTCCCTCCGGAGCAGCCTCGACAAGCTCCAGGGGAAGTCCCGACTCTCCGAGAGCGACGTCGAGGAGATCGTCAAGGAGATCCAGCGTTCGCTCCTCTCCGCCGACGTCGACGTCTCCCTCGTGATGGAGCTGTCGGACTCGATCAAGTCCCGCGCGCTCGAAGAGGAGCCGCCGGGCGGCACGACCGCAAAGGACCACGTCCTCAAGATCGTCTACGAGGAGATGGTCGAGCTGGTCGGGGACTCCACCGAGCTCCCCCTCGAGAACCAGACGATCCTGCTCGCCGGCCTGCAGGGGTCCGGGAAGACCACCTCCGCCGCCAAGATGGCGTGGTGGTTCTCGAAGAAGGGGCTCCGCCCCGCCGTCATCCAGACGGACACCTTCCGGCCGGGCGCGTACGACCAGGCCAAGCAGATGTGCGAGCGCGCCGAGGTCGACTTCTACGGGAACCCCGACAACGACGATCCGGTCGACATCGCGCGGACGGGACTCGAAGAGACCGAGGACGCCGACGTGCACATCGTGGACACGGCGGGGCGCCACGCGCTCGAAGACGACCTCATCGCCGAGATCGAGGAGATCGAGTCGGCGGTCGACCCCGACCGCTCGCTCCTCGTGCTCGACGCCGCGATCGGGCAGGGCGCGAAGGAGCAGGCCCGTCAGTTCGAGGAGTCGATCGGCATCGAGGGCGTGATGATCACCAAACTCGACGGGACCGCGAAAGGCGGGGGCGCGCTGACGGCGGTCAACGAGACCGACTCCTCCATCGCCTTCCTCGGGACCGGCGAGACGGTCCAGGACATCGAGCGGTTCGAGCCCTCCGGGTTCATCTCGCGGCTGCTCGGGATGGGCGACCTCAAGCAGCTCTCGGAGCGCGTCGAGCGCGCCATGCAGGAGGCTCAGGAGGAGGACGAGGACTGGGACCCCGAGGACATGCTGCAGGGCGAGTTCACCCTGAAGGACATGAAAAAGCAGATGGACGCGATGAACCGGATGGGGCCCCTCGATCAGGTGATGGACATGATCCCCGGCATGGGCGGCGGGATGATGGACCAACTTCCCGACGACGCGATGGACGTGACCCAGGACCGGATGCGCCGGTTCGAGCGCATCATGGACTCGATGACCGAGGAGGAACTCGAGAACCCCCGCGTCGTCGGGCAGTCGCGCACCCAGCGGATCGCGCGCGGCTCCGGCACCGACGAGGAGACGGTCCAGCAGCTCTTAGAGCAGCACTCGATGATGGAGCAGACGATCAGCCAGTTCCAGGGGATGGGCGAGGGCGACATGCAGCGCATGATGAAGAAGATGGGCGGCGGCGGCGAGGGCGGCGGCCTCGGCGACATGATGGGCGGCGGCAAGGGGCCGTTCTGAAGCGTTGATCGCGGGTAGGTATTGATGAGTGAACGTTGCTGACGGCGGATCGACGGGGAACGGCTCCGAAGCTCCAGTCGATCGCTTATAAGCGATTGCTGGTAGATCGGTGATGAACGCCTCCAAAGTCCCTGTCACTCGCTTATAAGCTGTCGACGGAGGACCGTCCGTGAAGACCTCCAAAGCCCCAGCCGTGAGGGCTCGGTGCGGTCGTTGCGGTCCTCAGTCAGTCGCTAGCGCTCCCTCCTTGCGGTCCTTACGTCCCGCGCCTTCGCCCTCACGGCAGCGAGGCGCTTCGCGCCTCTGGCAGCCGGCGGCAGCGCCGCCGGCGACTGCCCCTTTGAGTCCCACCCCGCACGGCACCGCACAGCCTCACGCCTCCCCAGCCTCGTCACCGGCGCGGAGCGCCGGTTGCAAGCGAGAGCTTCGCTCTCGCCCTGTCGGTGGTCCTCCGCTTCGCTCCGGACCACCGACTCCCTCGCGCGTGCACCTCGCGCCCTCCGGGCGCTCGGCGGCACGCGCCACCGCAGACGATTTATAAGGAAACGTCGGTCTCCATATCCTCGGTCGCCTCTTCGAGCCCGTCGTCGCGGGCTGTCTCGGCGTGTGAGTCCTCGATCTCGGCGTCGGTGAGGAGGTCGCGGAACTCGTCGCGGAACCGGTCGTTCGCGCGGGTGGAGGTCAGGTCCACGCGGGCGACGCGGGCGTGCTTCGCGACGACGTCGGGGTCGGCGTCGAGGGCCTCGGCGCACTCGGGGATAGAACGTCCCTCCGCGGTCAGCTGCTTCAGGTCGTCGTACTCGAACGAGGCGTCGTCGACCTCGCGGTCGGCCTCGCGGACGAGGTGGAGGTCGAGTCGGGCGTCGCGGACGGTCGCGGGATCGACGACGGGCGGGACTCCCGAGCCGTCCCCAGCACCGGCTCCCGCCCCCTCCCCGTCCCCGTCCGCCTCCCGCTCCTCGACGAGCGCGGCCGCGATCGCTTCGTCGTCCCCCTCCTCGAAGCGGCCGCGGGCGATCCGGGCGTAGGTCGCGTCGTCGAGGTCGGTCGAGAAGTCGTACCGGTCGCGCATCGCGGCGACGAGCTCGCGGACCCGCTCGTCGACCGCCGCCTCGTCGCGGTCGGTGAGCGTCCCGCGCGACTCCGCCTGCCGCTCGGTGACCGTCTCGGACCCGGTGGTCTCGACGAAGATGTCGCGGAGCTCGGAGGTCTTCTCGTCCATGGACGGGGCGATACGCGCCGACGATAAATAAGCCTCGCGTCCGGTCTGAGCGGTTTCCAGCGGTGTCGAACGGAGATCGTCGGAGCCTCTCCCGTGTCGTCAACCAGTACCTTCAAGTCGGTTTACGAGTGTGTCGGAGACATGGCAACCAGCACGGAGTCGGTGGATCTCGTCGGCGACGAGGCCGCGACGAACCTCGCCCGCGCGGCGCTGTTCGCCGCGCTCGTCGGCGCGTTCGCGTACGTGACGTTCCCGAATCCCGTCTCGCCCGTCTCGGTGACGCTCCAGGTGCTCGGCGTGTTCCTCGCCGGGATCTACCTCGGTCCGGTGTGGGGGGCCGCGTCGCTCGTCCTCTACCTCGCGGCCGGCGCGCTCGGCGCCCCGGTGTTCCAGGGCGGATCCGCGGGGGTCGGACAGCTCGTCGGCCAGTCGGCGGGCTACCTCTGGTCGTACCCGCCGGCCGCCGCCGCGGTCGGCGCGGTCGTCCACCGCGGCGCGACGCTCCGCGACCTCGACACCGTCGGGCTCCCGACGCTCGTGGGCGCGATGGTCCTCGGTACCGCCGTCATCTACGCGCTCGGCGTCACCGGGCTCGCGTACGTGCTCTCGCTCGGTCCCGTCGAGGCGGTGACCGTCGGTGCCGCCGCGTTCCTCCCCGCGGAGGTGCTGAAGGTCGCCGCCGCGGTCGGCATCGTGCGCTCCGACGCGGTCGCGGCCGCGTGAGGCGGTCGGTGACGGACTCGGAGGTGAAACCGTGATCGAGGCGAACGGCGTCACGTGTCGGTACGGCCGGACCGGAGACGGCGGGAGCGACGCGGACGACGGTGACAGCGTCGTCGCCGTCGACGACGTGACCCTCTCGGTCCCCGACGGCGAGCTCCTGGTCGTCGCCGGCGCGAACGGCTCCGGCAAGACCACGCTCGTCAGGACCTTCAACGGGCTCGTCGAGCCCGACGACGGAACGGTCTCGGTCAACGGCACCCCCGTGAGCGACGACCTCGTCGCCGCGCGCTCGGCGGTCGGGATGGTGTTTCAGGACCCCCGCGACCAGCTGGTCGCCGCCACCGTCGGCGCGGACGTGGCGTTCGGCCCGGAGAACCTCGGACTCTCGCACGCCGAGATCGACCGGCGGGTCGCGGCGGCGCTCGACGCTGTGAACATGGACGGCCGCGAGGCCGACCGGATCGCGAGCCTCTCCGGGGGCGAGCGCGAGCGCGTCGCGATCGCGGGCGCGCTCGCGATGGAGCCCGCCCACCTCGTCTTGGACGAGCCGTTCACCGGCCTCGACGAGCCGGCTCGGCGGTCGGTGCTCGATCGGCTGCGCGAACTTCGCACAGCCGGAACGAGCGTGATCGTCGTCACCCACGACCTCCGCGAACTGCTCGGGCTCGCGGACCGGGTGGTGGGGCTGTCGGCGGGACGAGTCGCCGTCGACGACGCGCCTCGGGAGGCGGCCGCGGAGCTGCCGGGGCTCGACGTTCGAGTGCCCGCGTCGTTCGAGACGGACGGCTCGCCGCCGGCCAGAACCGGCGGTGCCGACGACCCGTGACCCTCTCGTACGTCCCCGGCGACTCCCTCGCCCACCGGCTCGATCCGCGGTCGAAGCTCCTCGTGCAGGTCGGGTTCGCGGCCGCGGCGTACGCGCACACGGCCCCCCGCGGGCTCGCCGCGCTCACCCTCCTCGCCGTCGCCTGCCTGTCCCTCGCCGGCGGCGGCCCCCGCGACCTGTGGACCTACCGAGCCGCGTTCCCGGTGCTCCTCCTCGCTCCCCTCGTCGCCGGCGCGACGCTCGGGGCGCCGTGGTTCCGGGTCGAGCGCGCCGCGACCACGGGGCTCGCGAGCTACCGCGTCCTGCTGATCCTCGTCGTCGCCGCCGGCTACGTGCGGTCGACGCCGGTCCGCGACTCGCGGGCGGCGATCCAGCGCGCGGTCCCCGGCAAGCCCGGGCAGTTCCTCGGAACCGGAGTCGCGCTCGTGTTCCGGTTCCTCCCGCTCCTGAAGCGGGACCTGCTGACGGCCCGCGAGGCGGTTCGGGCGCGCGGCGGCGGTGCGCTCCCGGTCCGCGAGCGCGTGCGGCTCGTCGCCGTCGCGGGGATCAACCGGGCGTTCGGGCGGGCCGACCGGCTGGGAACCGCGCTGAACGCTCGGTGTTTCGCGTGGAATCCGACGCTCCCGCGGCTCGCGCTCGGGCCCGCCGACTACCCGGCGCTCGCGGTCGGTGGGGGGCTGGCGGCGGCGGCCGTGGCGAGCGTGGTGTAGCCCCGAGCGGCGACCGCAGTCCGGGCGTCCGAGCGGCGACCGCCGTGTCGCCCTCACGGAAACGCCAGACGACGCGCCCCGCGTTGTGGCAAGTTTTAACCCCGCAGTATCCGCCTGATCGATCATGACTCCCTTGCAGGCGGCCACCCGGGAGACGTTCTGGACGATCGGTCCGGTCGGGAAGGCCGCGTTCTACTGGCTCGCCGCGGTCGCGATCCTCGTGTTCCTGTACGGGGTATACGCCCGGTTCGCGGCGTACGCGCGCGGGAGTGAGGACCCGCGCGACCGCCTGTCGAACCTCCCCGCCCGGACGGTCGCGGCGACGAAGACGGTGCTCTCGAACGAGAACCAGTTCGACCGGGACCTGTACGCCGGCGTGATGCACACGTTCGTGCTGTGGGGCTTCCTCACCCTGCTGGTCGCGACGACGATCCTCGGGTTCGACATCGACGTGTACCGCCCGATCGCGGGCGAGTCGTTCTGGGTGGGAGAGTTCTACTTAGCCTACCAGTTCGTCGTCGACGCGTTCGGCCTGCTGTTCGTCGTCGGCGTCGGCATGGCCGCGTACCGCCGGTACCGCGACCGCGACGGGCGGCTGTGGGGGAAACACACCTCGCTGGAGGACGACGCGTTCGTCTGGACCCTCTTCCTCCTCGGCGTCGGCGGCTTCGTCGTGCAGGCGCTCGGCATCGTCGGTCAGCCCGCCCGCGCCGACGAGACGGTGAGCTTCGTCGGGATGGCGATGGCGGCCGGCTTCCGGTGGCTGGGGCTGACGGCCGGCGGCGCGGAGGCGGTCTACGGCGTCGTCTGGTGGAGCCACTCGCTGCTCGCCTTCGCGTTCATCGCGTGGATCCCGTACGCGAAGCCGTTCCACATGATCTCCTCGTTCGCGAACGTCGTCGCCCGCGACGAAAAGGCGGGCGCGCGGCTCCCCAACGTCCCCGCCGACCTCGATCACACGAACGCCGAATCCATCGAGGACTTCACGTGGAAAGAGCTGATGGACGGCGACGCCTGTACGAAGTGCGGGCGGTGTACCGACGCCTGCCCCGCCGACACCGTCGGCCGGAACCTCGACCCGCGGGACGTGATCTTAGACCTGAAGGCGTACCGCGAGTCCGTGAGCGACGACCCGGTGGCCGGACGCGGCGACAGAATCGCAACAGACGGCGGCACCGTCCCCATCGTCGCCGACGAGGGCGGCGTCATCGCCAGCGAGTCGATGGAGTCGTGCATGTCGTGTATGGCCTGCATGGACGCCTGCCCCGTCGACATCGAACACCTCACGTCGTTCACGAAACTGAACCGCCAGCTCGTCGACGAGGGGGCGGTCGACTCGAACCTCCAAGACGTGTTCCAGGACGTGATGCAGAAGGGGAACACCTTCGGCGAGTCGCAGTCGGCCCGCGGCGACTGGGCGGACGAGCTCGACGACGTGGAGGTCCCGGATGCCCGCGAGCGCGAGGTGGAGTATCTCTGGTACGTCGGCGACTATCCGAGCTTCGACGACCGGAACAAGAAGGTCGCTCGCGCGCTCGCTCGCCTGTTCGACGAGGCCGACGTGTCGTTCGGAATCCTGTTCGACGACGAGAAGACCGACGGCAACGACATCAGGCGGATCGGCGAGGAGTTCCTCTACCTCGAACTCGCGGGCCACCACGTCGAGACGTTCGCCGACTGCGAGTTCGACTCGATCGTCTGTACGGACCCGCACTCGTACAACACCATCGAAAACGAGTACCCCGAGGTCGACTTCGCGGAGTTCGCGGACGACCCGATGATGCCGTTCGACCGCGAGGAGCCGTGGAACGCCGACGGCGCAGTCGACGTGTTCCACTGGACGCAGGTGGTGGAGGAACTGGTCGACGAGGGGCGGCTCGGCCTGTCCGGCGACGAGCTCGACTACACCGTCACCTACCACGACCCCTGTCACCTCGGGCGGTACAACGACGAGTACGAGGCGCCCCGCGAGCTGATCCGCGCGACCGGCGCGGACCTCCACGAGATGCCGCGCTCGCGGGACGAGTCGTTCTGCTGTGGCGGCGGCGGCGGCGGCCTCTGGACCGAACACGACGAGGCGGTGAAGCCGAGCGAGGAGCGCCTCCGCGAGGCGGTCGAAGACACCGACGCGGGCGCGGCGATCGAGAAGTTCGTCGTCGCCTGCCCGATGTGTACGACGATGTTCGAGGACGGCCGGAAGACGGGCGACTTCGAGGAGGACGTGGAGATCGTCGACGTCGCGGAGCTGTTGATCGAGGCGGTGGAGGCGCGGTCGTAGTCGCGGGCGGAACGAACCGGCGGAAACCGAGCGGCGTCAGGCGCCGCGATGCGCGTCTCGGGGGGGCGACGACGACTCGACCGCGTCGTCGACCCGGCGCAGCAGCGCCCGCCCCGGCGCTCGGTCGCGCACGGGCGCGTCGCCGAGGTAGTCGATCAGCGCGTCGCGGAGGACGACGGCGTCGCCGGGCGCGAACGGACGCTCGCGCTCGACGCGGCGGATCGGTCGGCACTGCGCGGGAGCGTCGTCGCCGGCGTCGACCGCGGCCGCGCCCGCGTCGAGGAGCGCGGCATGGGCGACCCACGCCTCCTCGCGGGAGAGCGAGAGCGGGATTGGGTCCCCGGTCGTCGGTGGAGTCATCGTCCGGGTCTTCGCACGGAGGGGCTTAAAAATACGCCCGGACCGTCGATCGGCGGCGCGCGGGGAGTGCCGCTCGCCGATCTATATAGAGTATATAGCACCGGGGAGCGATACTGGGTCGGTCGTACCGCTCATAGCATACTACTTAACTGGAAAACGCCCACGGTCAGGTGATGGCATCAAGCCACGACGCGGATACCGAGGGGATCACTCGTCGGAAATCGCTCGCGACGATCGCCGGGGCGGGCGCGCTGGCGCTCGCGGGCTGTACGCAGAGCACGGGAGACGGCGGAGAGGGCGGCGACGGCTCGTTGTCCGGCCCGATCAACATCGCCGGCTCCTCGACCGTCTTCCCGCTGATGAGCGCGATCGCGGAGGACTTCAGCGAACAACACCCCGACGTGGACCCCGATATCAGCTCGACCGGGTCGGGCGGCGGCTTCTCGAACTACTTCTGTGTCGGCGAGACCGACTTCAACAACGCGAGCCGGCAGATTCAGGAGGAAGAAGAGCAGCTCTGTGCGGACAACGGCGTCGAGTACATCGAGCTGATCGCGGCGACCGACGCCCTCACGGTCGTCGTCAACCCCGAGGCGGACTGGATCGACTCGCTCACCGTCGAGGAGCTTGCGACGATCTGGGAGTCCGACGCCGTCGAGACGTGGGACGAGGTCCGCGACGAGTTCCCGAACGAGGAGATCAACCGGTTCGGCGCGGCCGACACCTCGGGCACGTACGATTACTTCATCGAGAACGTCATGGGCGAGCGCGGCCACACCAGCGACTACCAGGCGACCGAGCAGGACAACAGCATCGCCCAGGGCGTCATGGGAAGCGAGTACGCGATCGGCTACTTCGGCTTCGCGTACTACTACCAGAACCCCGACCAGCTCAAGGCGCTCGGAATCGACGACGGCAACGGCCCGGTCAAGCCGAGCCTCGATACGGCGTCGAGCGGCGAGTACAGCCCGCTCTCGCGGTCGCTGTACACCTACCCCTCGATCGAGTCGCTCGGCGAGGAGCACATCGCGGAGTTCGCCCGGTACTTCGTCAGGCAGACGACGAACGAGGACCTCGTCGCCGGCGACGTGGGGTACGTCCCGGTGACCGAGGAGACCCAAGAGGAGCAGATGGAGATCCTCGAGGACGCGATCGAGCAGGCGCAGGGGTGACTGAGCGCGATGAACCGGTGTATTGATTTACGACAGCGTGCGATACCCGACCGGTTGTGACAGATAGTACCGAGAGTCCCGATCTCCAGCGGCGGAGCGGGCTCAGACGACTGAAAGAGGGAACTTACGGCGGGTTCTTCGCCGCGTGCGCGGCGGTCACCCTGCTCACGACAGTCGCGATCTTCGTGACGCTGCTGTCGGACGCAGTGGTCTTTTTCCAAGAGATAGCGATCGCCGAGTTCCTGACCGGCACCAACTGGAGCCCGAATCCGGCGGGCGGCGGGCAGGCGTTCGGAATCATCCCGCTTCTGATCGGGACGCTCACCGTGACCATCACGGCGGCGTGCATCGCTCTTCCCATCGGGACGCTGACGGCGATCTACCTCAGCGAGTACGCGAGCCCGAACGCGCGCTCGATACTCAAGCCGCTGTTGGAGGTCCTCGCCGGTATCCCGACGGTCGTGTACGGGTACTTCGCGCTGGTGTACATCACGCCGGCGCTGAAGGCGACGGTGTTCCCGGAGATGAGCACCTTCAACGCGCTGTCGGCGTCGATCATGGTCGGGATCATGACCATCCCGATGGTGTCGTCGATCTCCGAGGACGCGATGAGCGCGGTGCCCGACGAGCTGCGGCAGGCCGGCTACGGGCTCGGCGCGACCAAGTTCGAGGTGTCGACCGGGATCGTCGTCCCCGCGTCGATCTCCGGGATCGCCTCCTCGTACATCCTCGCCGTCTCGCGCGCCATCGGCGAGACGATGATCGTCGTCGTCGCGATGGGCGCACAGGCGCGGATGCCCGCAGTCCAAGAGGCGATTTTCGGGATCCCGTACATCAACCCCGCGGACATCCTCCTGGAGTCGGGGATGACGATCACCGTCGCGATGGTACAGATCGCCCAGAGCGACCTCACCGGCGGGACGATCCCGTACGATTCGATGTTCGCGCTCGGTCTCTCGCTGTTCGTGGTGACGCTCGTAATGAACGTGATAAGTGACATCATCGCGGAACGCTACCGGGAGGAGTACTGATGGCGACGGACAACGCGACCGACGGCGGATTCGGCGAAGTGAGTCGGGTCCGGGGGATCGTCTTCGAGTACCTCTCGCTCGGCGCGAGCGTCGCCGGCCTCGTCGCGCTCGGCGTCCTCTTAGTGTACGTCGCGATCGACGCCTTCGATCTGGCGGACGCCAGCCCGGAGTGGCTGTTGACGTACTTCCTCACGCTCGTCGTCCCGTTCCTCGCCTTCTGCCTGTACAGCGCGGGCGATCGAGCGGTGACCCGACGGGCGCTCGGCGTCCTCGGCGGCGGCCTCGTCGCCGTCGCGGCGCTTTTCACCGCGGTCGAGGCGTTCGTCGTGGAGATTCCGCGGCTCTCCTGGCAGCTCACGTACCTCTTCGTCGTCGCCGCCCCGGTCACGGCGTACCTCGCGTACGTCGGGAGCCGCGGGCGCGTCGGCGCGGTCGGCTTCGGACTGGTGGGCCGACTCGTCGGCGGGGCTGCGATCGGCCTCGCCGTCGGGACCCTGTTCTTAGTGTTCGACGAGCTGGTGTGGTTCCTCGCGTACACGCTGGGTGTCTTTCCGGCCGCGGTGCTGTACGCGTACGGCCGCTGGCGCTCGGCCGGCCGAGCGATGACCGCAGCGGCTCCCGTCGGACTCGTCGGGATCGTCGCCGCGGTGTTCCTTCGCGGCGTTATCGCCACGTACCCGTCGGACCTCCTCATCTACATCTGGACGCTCGCGGTTCCGATCGCAGTCGTCGGCGCGGTCGTCGTCGACGGGCGCGGAAGCCGGATCGCGGCGGCCGCGGCCGGCGGCGTTCCGCTCGCAGTTGCGACCGCCGGCGGGTTCCTCGCCGGCGGCTTCGGCGTCCCGGGCCCCACCGCGCTGATCGTCCTCATCGCGGTCGGCGTACCGACGGCGGTCTACGTTCATCGGGCGATCGACGAAGGCGACGGACTGATCGGTCTCGGGCTGCCGTTCCTGCTCGTCGTCGGCGCCCTCGTCGGCGCGCTCGTCGTCGAGGCGTGGGGCGTCCCCGCGCCAGACCCGTGGCTCGACGTCGGATTCGTCACGGGGTCTCCCTCGCGGACCGCGGCGGATGCGGGGCTGTATCCCGCGATCGTCGGGTCCGTGATCATCATCGCGCTCGTCGCCGTGCTGTCGTTCGTCCTCGGAGTCGGTACCTCTATCTTCCTGGAGGAGTACACGGCCGAGAGCGGCCTCATCGGATCGCTAACGCGGCTGCTGCAGGTCAACATCGCGAACCTCGCAGCGATCCCGTCGGTGGTCTACGGGCTGCTCGGGCTGGGACTGTTCGCGAACCTCCTCGGGCTGGGCTTCGGGACCGCGGTGACCGCGTCGCTGACGCTGTCGCTTCTCATCCTACCGATCACGATCATCTCCGCACAGGAGGCGATCCGGTCGGTGCCGGAGGACCTCCGGCGGGGCTCGGACGCGATGGGTGCGACGCGCTGGCAAACGACGAAAAACGTCGTCCTCCCCGAGGCGTTGCCCGGAATCCTGACCGGGACGATCCTCGCACTCGGGCGAGCGATCGGCGAGACCGCGCCGCTCATCATGATCGGTGCGGCGACGACGGTGTTCAGCGCGCCGGACAGCCTCTTTAGCAAATTCAGCGCGATGCCGATGCAGATCTACGCGTGGGCCGGCTTCCCGCAGGCGGAGTTCCGGTACGGTGTCGTCGCGGCCGGCGTGATCACGCTTCTAGTCATTCTTGTCGGCATGAACGGCACGGCGATACTGCTGCGGAACCGCGCGGAGCGGGGGAACTAACATGAGTAACACAGAGACAAGCGACTCACTCATCACGACGGACGTAGAGACCGGAGCGAACGAACGGAGCGCGACGACGGACGCGACCGCGGTCGCCGCGCGCGACCTGGACGTCTACTACGGCGACGAACAGGCGATCGACGGCGTGTCGATGGAGATCCCCGAAAATCGGGTGACCGCGCTGATCGGTCCCTCCGGCTGCGGCAAGTCCACGTTCCTCCGGTGTATTAACCGGATGAACGACATGATCGAGATCTGTCGGGTCGAGGGAGACGTCGAGTTCGGCGGCAAGAACGTGTACGACGCCGACGTGGACCCGGTCGCCCTCCGCCGGAAGATCGGGATGGTGTTCCAGAAGCCCAATCCGTTCCCGAAGTCCATCCGCGACAACGTCGCGTACGGCCTGAAGATACAGGGGTTCGACGGCGATGTCGACGAGCGCGTCGAGGAGTCGCTGAAAGGGGCCGCCCTCTGGGACGAGGTGAAAGACCAGCTCGGCTCCTCGGGGCTCGAGCTGTCGGGCGGCCAGCAACAGCGGCTCTGTATCGCCCGGGCCATCGCGCCCGACCCGGAGGTCATCCTGATGGACGAGCCGACCTCGGCGCTCGACCCCGTCGCGGCCTCGAAGATCGAGGACCTCATCGACGATCTGGCGGAGGAGTACACCGTCATCATCGTCACTCACAACATGCAGCAGGCGGCGCGTATCTCCGACCGGACCGCGGTGTTCCTCACCGGCGGTCGGCTCGTCGAGTACGACGACACGACCAAGATATTCGAGGACCCCGAAGAACAGCGCGTCGAGGACTACATCACGGGGAAGTTCGGGTAAATGCCTCGCGAGAACTACCAGGAGAAGCTCGACGAGCTTCGAGCCGACGTGGTGGCGATGGGCGAGCTGGTGGGCGAGCGGTACGCGTCCGCGATCGAGGCGGCCGCGACCGGCGACGACGAACTCGCCGACGAGGTCATCGAGGGCGACTACGAGGTGAACGAGACGTACCTCGCCCTGGAGGACGACTGCACGGAGCTGCTCGCGCTCCAACAGCCCGTCGCGGGCGACCTCCGGTTAGTGACCGCCTCGTTCAAGGTGATCACCGACCTCGAACGCGTCGCCGATCTGGCGACCAACCTCGCGGGGTACGGCGGGCCCGACGGGGGCGTCCACCCGGCCGTGGCGTTCCGCGAACTGGGCGAGGACGCCGGCGAGATGGTGGCCGACGCGGTCGCCGCCTACGAGGCGGGCGACGCCGCGGCCTGCCGCGAGATCGCGGCCCGCGACGACGAGTTCGACGAGCGGTGCCGGCAGGCGAGCGAGGCGGTCGTCCGCGAGCTGTTGGAGGCCGACCGCGCCCGCAACGAGGCGGCCGCAGAGAGCGGCTCCGATGCCGAGACCGACGCCGACGCCGATGCCGAGGCGCTGGAGGCCTCGCTCGACGAGGTCTCCCGCGCGCTGCTCGCGGTGCGCGACCTCGAACGCGTCGCCGACCACGCGGTCAACGTGGCGGCGCGCACCCTGTACATGGTCGAGAACGACGACGAGCTGATCTACTGATTGGGACCCCCCTCGCGTTCGTCTGCGTCCGCAACGCCGGACGCAGCCAGATGGCGACCGCCTTCGCGGAGCGCGAACGCGACCGGCGCGGACGACGAAGGGAAGGCGACCTCACCGCGCCCCGACCGGTCGGAACCGGCGCACTAAACGTACATCATCAATATCGACGGATAGAGACCCTGAAGGCCAACGTTTAACGGAACAGAGGCCCTACTTGATCGCAGATGAACAAGACCTTAGAGCGTCGCATTCGACGCCACAACACGAGCTTCGATCGCGAGACCGGCTTGGTCGTTCTGCCGAACGAACGCCTCGCCGCCCGCTGGTTCCACGGCGTCGTGGACGCCGCGGAACGGAACGACGAACTGAAACCGCTCGCCGAGCTCCGCATCGGGATCGATCCCGACAGCGACCGACCGACCGTCGTCAACGAGCGCGCGGCCGGCGCGGTCCGAGCCGCGCTCCCACCGAGCGCCGAGGCGCTGCGGACCGGGGAGCCCGCGTCCCTCGAACAGTACGGATTCGACGACGACGAGACGACGCTCCGGGCGGACGTCGAGGCGCTGACCAACGTACGGGTCGGAAACGACGCCGAACCGGCGCTCGCGTAACGGCGCGCCGCTCGAGACGATGACGGCCTCGGACGCGAAAGCCTGACCGCTGCTTCTCTTTACCTGAATTGAGGCGCTAAGGCCCCTTCCTCAACGAACGAGCGAAGCGAGTGAGTAGGGAGGGGATACAGCGCCGCACGGTTCTCAAACACGTTCGACGCTCGGTCCACAGGCCCACGCAATCGAAACAACTATGCGCACAGATACGCATAGTGCGTATGTAGTGAGGCGGAAGAACATCACCATCCGCGAAGACCAAGCCGAGTGGGTCGAGGAGAACCACCTCAACCTCTCGTCGTTCGTTCGCGGACAACTTGACGAACTCATCGAAGAACGCTCGTGAACTACAACTACAGGTATCGACTCCGACCGTCCGACGCTCTCGAAAAACAGTTAGCGTGGACTGTCGATACCTGTAGACAGGTCTACAACCACTTTCTCCACCGACTCAACCGCACCGACGACACCGCGGCATACTCCGAGCAGAAGCTCCTGCCGAGTCTCAAGAAGTGGTGGAGCGACCTGAAAGGCGTTCACTCGAAGGTACTACAGAAGGTCGTGCAACGGCTGTACGACAACCTCTCGACACTACGAGGGCACAAAGAGAACGGCTACCGCGTCGGGACGCTCAAGTGGAAGGCACCGGGCGAGTACCGCAGTTTCACCTACAGTCAATCCGGCTTCAAGCTCAAGAACACGGGCGGTCGGACCCGACTGTGGCTCTCGAAACTCGGAGAAATCCCGCTCACCTTCCACCGCGACATCCCCGCCGACGCCGACATTAAGACCGTCACGGTCAAGCAAGAACCTACCGGGAAGTGGTACGCCATTCTCGGCATCGAGACGCCCGACGACCCGCCGGAGAAGCCGGAGAATCCCGAGAACTGCGTCGGTATCGACGTGGGGATTCTCAAGTACGCCCACGACACCAACGGAACCGCCGTCGAATCCCTCGAGCTGTCCGACGAACGCGAACGTTTGGAACGCGCACAGCGCGACCTCTCGCGGAAACAGCACGGGTCGGACAATTGGGAGAAACAGCGTCGGGTCGTGGCAGAACGCCACGCCGAGTTGAAGAACAAGCGCCGCGACTTCCTTCACAAACTCTCGAACTACTACGCTCGGGAGTACGACTTCGTGGCCGTCGAGGACTTGGACGCGAAGGGGTTGGTCGAACTACCGGGCAATTCGCGGAACCGGGCAGGTGCGGCGTGGGGGACGTTCCTGCGGATGCTCAAATACAAGTGCGAACGCGAAGGAACGCACTTCGTTGCTGTGAATCCGCGCGGAACGACGAAAGAGTGTGCGTCCTGCGGCGTTTCGACCGAGAAACCGTTGTGGATGCGCAAACACTCCTGCCCGGCGTGTGGGTTCGAGGCGGACAGAGACGCGAACGCGGCGTGGAACATTCTTTCTCGCGGTATCAGGAAGCGGTTAGGATCGGGACGCTCCGAATCAACGCCTGTGGAGACTGCGCTCCCTGTGTCCTCGGTTGTGGATGCAAAGCGCGTCGTGGAAACAGGAAGCCCCACCCTCAAGCGCGAGGGCGTCAGCCCGAGCGGTAGGGTGGGGTAGTTCACTCCGATCCCGTCCGGACGCGAACCTCGATCCCGTCAGCGTCGGTGACCGCGATCCCGTCGTCCCGCTCGTCGACGGCGAGATCGACCTCGCCCGCCGCCTCGACGCGGTCGAGCCGCTCTCGGACGGCCGCCAGCGCGGCCGCGTCCGGGACGACCACCTCGAACCACGCGAGGCCGCGTCCCGCGGACGGGGTCGTCCGTCCCTGCCACGTGTTCGCGCCGAGGTGGTGGTGGTAGCCGCCGGCCGCGACGAACCGGACGTTCGGCCCGGTCATCCCGACCTCGAAGCCGAGCCCGTCGACGTAGACGGCCTCGAACGCCGACAGCGAGGTGACTTCGAGGTGCATGTGACCCACGTCGGTGCCGGGCGGCGCGTGGTCGGTGGGGCCCGACTCATCCGCCGCCGCGACGACACCCTCGACGTCGAGCGGTTCGGTCGCCATCTGCACCGTCCCGTCGTCGGCGACGGGCCACTCCTCGCGGGAGCGGTCGCGGTAGATCTCCACGCCGTTACCCTCCGGGTCGTCGAGGTACAGCGCCTCGCTGACGAGGTGATCGGAGGCGCCGTCGAGCCGCCACCGGTCCCGCACGCGGGCCAGCGCCTCGCCGAGCGCGGCGCGAGAGGGGACGCGGAACGCGGTGTGAAAGAGGCCGGCGTCGGTCCGGCCCCGCTCCGGGCGGTCGCTGTCGCGCTCCAAGACGAGCAGGGTGGTCCCGTCGACGCCGAGGGCCGCTCGGTCGTCGTCGCGGTCGATCACCGCGAGGCCGACCACGTCCCGGTAGAACGCGGTCGTCTCGTCGAGGTCGGCGACCCGGAGCGCGGCGCGACCGATCCGCGTCTCAGCGGGGAGTCGGTCGTCGGAAGGGTCGGGGGCGTCGATGTCCATGCGGGTCAGTACCGTCGCCGGCGCGTTGAACGCGTCGGTCCCGGAAGGATTCGGATCCATCACTTCCCGCTCACCCGAACCATCCTGAACGTCCGTTAGAATCAAACGGTCACGCGACGGAGAGGCAGACATGAGCGCCGAACAGGAGACGCGAGCCGTCCGCTGTCTGGTCGCGAAGGTGGGACTCGACGGCCACGACCGGGGAGCACACGTGATCGCGCGGGCGTTCCGGGACGCCGGGTTCGAGGTCGTCTACTCCGGGCTCCACCGCGCGCCCGAGGAGATCGTACAGGCGGCGGTCCAAGAGGACGTGGACGTGCTTGGTATCTCCATCCTCTCGGGGGCGCACAACACGCTCGTCCCGAAGGTGATCGAGGGACTCAAAGAGTACGACGCGTTCGAGGACACCCTCGTGTTGGTCGGCGGGATCATCCCCGACGACGACGAGACGGAGCTCAAGGAGCTGGGCGTCGCCGAGGTGTTCGGCCCGGGCACGCCGATGGAGGAGACGATCGAGTTCATCCGGAACAACCTCCCGGAGCGAGCGTAGATGGGCGGGACGGACGCAACCGCGCTCGGCGACGGCGACGCCGAACTCGTCGAGGACCTCCTCGCCGGGAGCCACCGGGCCCTCGCCCGCGTCATCACCCGCATCGAGAACCGGGCGGCCGGCTACCGCGGGATCGTCGCCGCGCTCCACGAGCACACCGGCGACGCCGACGTGATCGGGATCACCGGAGCGCCCGGCGCCGGGAAGTCGACGCTCGTCGACAAGCTCGCGGCCGCCTACCGCGACCGCGGCGACACCGTCGGCGTGGTCGCGGTCGACCCCTCCTCGCCGTACACCGGCGGCGCGGTGCTCGGCGATCGGATCCGGATGGCGTCGAACGTCGGTGACATGGACGTGTTCTTCCGATCGATGAGCGCGCGCGGACAGCTCGGCGGGCTGTCGATGGCGACCGCGGACGCCGTGAAGGCGCTCGACGCCTTCGGGAAAGATGTCGTCATCATCGAGACGGTCGGCGCCGGCCAGAACGAGGTCGACGTGGTCCGCACCGCGGACACCGTCGCGGTGTTGGTCCAGCCCGGCTCCGGCGACGACGTGCAGACCCTGAAGGCCGGCATCCTGGAGATCGGCGACGTGTTCGTCGTCAACAAGGCCGACATGGACGGCGCGGAGCGCACCCTCGCCGAGCTAGAGGAGATGGTCCACCGACGCGAGAGCCCGACGAAGGGGCTCGACGGCGGCCATCACGGGTTCGAGGTCCCGGACCACCCGGACGACGAGGAGAGACAGGACGACGGAGACGGTGGAGACGACGAGACCACGTGGACCCCGGCGGTCCTCCGAACCGTCGCGAACACCGGCGAGGGCGTCCCGGAGCTGATCGAGACGTTCGACGCGCACGCGATCCACCTCCGCGAGTCGGGCGCGATCGAGTCGGCGGAGCGCCGGCGCTACGCCGAGGAGATCCGCACGCTGGTTCGCTCGGACGTGGGCGCGCTCGCGACCGCGGAGATCGAGCGCCGAGGCGGGATCGACGCGCTCGCCGACTCGGTCCGACGGCGGGAGACGGACCCGTACAGCCTCGCCGCGGAGATCGTCGAGCCGATCGCGGAGTGCGTCGACCGCGATGCGACGTGACGCGATACCGTGGATCGTGACCGGTTAGCGAGCCCACGAGGTATAAGTCGCCCGCGGACCAACAGGTTTCCATGAAGCTCAGGAACCTCGCCGGGACCGCCCTCCTCGGCGTCGGCGCGATCGCCGCCCTCAACACCGGGCTCCGGTACGAAGGGGAGTTAGAGTCGCCGCTCGACGGCGACGACGGCACGTTCCGCTGGCGCGGGATGGACGTGGCGTACACCGAGGCGGGCGACCCCGACGACCCCGACCTCGTGTGCCTCCACGGCGTCAACGCCGCCGGCTCCGCGGGCGAGTGGCGCGAAGTGTTCGACGATTTGGCCGCGGAGCACCACGTCGTCGCCCCCGACCTGCCGGGATTCGGCCGCTCCGACCGCCCGCCGCTGCGCTACTCCGCGGCGCTGTACGAGGACTTCGTCCGCGACTTCCTCGCCGAGTTCGATCGGCCCGCAGTCGTCGCCTCGTCGCTGTCGGCGGCGTACGCGGCCGCGGCGGTCGACGGCTCGGCGGCGGACGGCGTCGAGACCCGCGGGTTCGTCGGCGTCTGTCCGACGACCGTCGCCGGACCGAGCCCGCCGAAGTCGTGGCTGCGCGAGCTGATCCGGGCGCCGCTCGTCGGCGACGCGCTGTTCAACGTGATCGCCTCGAAGCCGTCGATCCGGTACTTCAACGCCGACCACGGCTACGACGACCCGACGAACCCGAGCGACGAGTGGACCGACTACGAGTGGCGGACGAGCCACGTCGAGAACGCGCGGTTCGCGCCCGCGTCGTTCGTCTCGGGGTACCTCAACAGCGACCTCGATCTCGCGGCGGCGCTCGCGGAGATGGACGCGGCGCCGACGATCGTGTGGGGCCGCGAGGCCGATGTGAGTCCGCTGGCCGACGGGCGCGAGCTCGCCGACGCGTCCGGCGCTCGCCTCGTCGTCTTCGACCGCGCCAAGCTGCTTCCGCACGTCGAACACCCGGACCGGTTCGTCGAGACCGTCGAGGAGACCCTCGTCGCGGGCGCGACGGCGTAAGCGGACCTCGGTGGCCGACCTTCGACCACGTCGCTCACTCGTCCCGACGGACGTACAGCGTCTTCTCGCAGGCCGCGTGGACCGTCCCCGCCTCATCGACCAGCGAGACGCGGTACCGACGGTCGGTCGACTCGCCGGGCGCGAGCTCCTCGCGGAGCGTCGCTATCTCCTCGTCCGTGAGCGAGAACTCCGCGTACAGCGTGTCGCGGCCGGGTTCGAGGAACTCGATCGCGGCCGACTTGTCCCAGACGGTGAACCCGTCGCCGAGGGTCCGGCGGAGCATCGTCATGTAAACGGGGTCGATAGCGGCGTAGAGGCTCCCGCCGAAGATCGTGCCGACCGCGTTGCGCGTCCGCCAGTTGAACGGGACCCGGATCCGGACGTACCGCCAGTCCGCGCCGATGTGGTCGACTCGGGCGCCGGTGCCGCGGTAGGCCGGTAAGAGGTTGAACCCGTGGCGCCACAGCCGGGTGCGGAGGCTCTCCGCCGGCGGGTCCTCTCGGAGGGGGCGCGGGTCGGGATCGCGGTCGACGCCGGTCGGGGACTCGGTCACGTCAACAGGAGACGGCGCCCCGGTCAAACCCGTATCGGAACCGGCGACAACGCGCGGGCGGTTGTCGATGTCGGATGTCCACTCACACCGGCTGCGGTGGCGCGCGCCTGTGAGCGCCCTTCGGGCGCGAACAGCGCGCGCGAGGGAGTCGGTGGTCCGGAGCGACGCGGAGGACCACCGACGAGGTTGGGGAGGCGTGAGGTGCGGTCGGCTGGGACTCGAAGGGGCAGTCGCGATTTCCGTGAGCGAAGCGAGCGGCAAGACGGGAGACGGAGTCTCCCGGAAGGACGAAGCACGACGACGTTAGCACCGCAGCGAGGGAGCGCCAGCGACCGAGCGAGGAGCGCAACGAGTCGCGCGAGGAGCGCAACGAGTCGCGCGAGGAGCGAGGACGACCGAAGGGAGCCCTCGACTGGCGAGCGGCCGGTAGGCCGCGATCCCCTCGCGACTGGGGCTTTGGAGGTCTTTGCCGCGGAGTTGCTGGCAACGGTTTATAAGCGATCGATTGGGGCTTCGACGGCGTTCGGGGTCGATACGAACGGACTCAGTCACAGAGACGCGTTCTCGTCATCACAGAGACGCGTTCCCGTCACGGCCCGAAACGGGTATCCGCGCGCGACCGCAATCCGACACCGATGGAGTGTGACAGGTGCGGAGACGACGCGATCCACCACGCCGCCTACTCCGGGGCGCACCTCTGTGGCGACCACCTCCGCCGGTCGGTCGAGAAGCGCGTGAAACGCCGCGTCCGCGAGGACAGCCTCCTCGACCCGGACGCGACGCCGGACGACCCCGACCGCTGGGTGATCGGCCTCTCGGGCGGGAAAGACAGCGTCGCGCTGACGCAGATCTTAGACGACGTGTTCGGAAAGGACCCGCGCGTCGAGATGCTCGCGCTAACGATCCACGAGGGGATCGAGGGGTACCGCGACGAGAGCATCGACGCCACGATCGAGCTCGCCGAGGACCTCTCGCTCCGCCACGAGGTCGTCTCCTACGAGGAGGAGTTCGACGTGCAGATGGACGACGTAGTCGAGAGCGACCCGGAGAACATGGCCGCCTGCGCGTACTGCGGCGTGTTCCGGCGCGACCTCTTGGAGAAGTACGCCGCCGAGTTCGACGCCGACAAGCTGCTCACCGGCCACAACCTCGACGACGAGGCCCAGACGGCGATGATGAACTTCCTGGAGGGCGACGTGCGGCAGGTGGCGAAACACTTCGACGCCTCGCTCGGCCCCTTCGACGAGCGGGAGGGAACCGACGCGTTCGTCCCGCGCGCCAAGCCGCTGCGGGACGTGCCCGAGAAGGAGATCGCCCTCTACTGTCACGTCCGCGACCTCCCGACCCACATGGCGGAGTGTCCGCACTCCTCGGAGGCCTACCGCGGCGAGATCCAGTCGACGATCCACGAGCTGGAGGAGAACCACCCCGGCGCCCGCCACTCGATCATGGCCGGCTACGAGGAGCTGTCCGCGCTCGCCGCCGAGGCGTACCGCGAGGGCGGCGACGCCGCCGCCGACTCGCCCGACCTCGGCGAGTGCGATCGCTGCGGCTCGAAGACGAGCCGCGACGTCTGCCGGAAGTGTCGGCTACTCGACTCGATCGAGGCGGCGTAACTCGGCAGGCGGAGAGCTGGAGAGTCGGTCGGACGGAAAAACCGCGGTCAGCAGATCGATGCGACGACGCCGGGGCCGGTGACGACGCCGGAATCGGTCGGAGCGAGCGTCAGCGGATGACGTCGAGTCCGTTGTTCTTCTCGGTCGGCTCGCTGCCACCGTCGGACTCCCACGCGCCGCCCTCGGTACTGCCCGAGACCGCCGCGTTGCCGGCTGTGCCGTTCGTCTCGGCCGCCCGCGAGCGCGAGTCGCCGAGGTCGTCAGCGTCCACCGCGGCGCGGGATTTGTCGGCCTGCTTCTGGGTGGAGGGGCCGAGGACCTGCGCGCTCTGGACACCCGTCATGATCGCCATGACGCGGACCTTCCCCTTGTACTCGTCCTGAATGCGGGCGCCCCAGATCACGTTGGCGCTCGCCTCCAGCCGTTCGGTGATGTTGTTCGCGATGCCCTCGGCCTCTTTGAGCGTGAGGTCCGGACCGCCCGTGATGTGGACGAGCCCGCCGGACGCACCGCGGTAATCGACATCTAAGAGAGGGTGGTTCATCGCGTCGTTGACCACCTCTTGGGTCTTGTTCTTGTCCTGGGTCTCGCCGACGAGCATGACGGCGACCCCGCCCTGGTTCATGATCGTCGACATGTCGGCGTAGTCGAGGTTGATGAGGCTCGGCTGGGTGATCGTCTCGGAGATCCCCTTGACCGTCTCCGCGATGATCTGGTCCATCACGGAGAACGCCTTCCCGATCGGCAGGTTCGGCACGTAGTCGAGCAGCCGGTTGTTGTCGAGGACGATGATCGAGTCGGCCTCGTTGCGGAGGTCCTCTAACCCCTCTTCAGCCTTCACAGTCCGGGCGCGCTCGACGTTGAACGGGGTCGAGACCATCCCGACGACGATGGCGCCCTGATCCTTGGCGATCTTCGAGACGACGGGCGCGGCGCCGGTACCGGTGCCGCCGCCCATCCCGGCGGTGACGAAGACGAGGTCGGCGTCGCCGAGCACCTCTTTGATCGTCCCTTGGGCCATCTCGGTGGCGCGCTCGCCCATCTTGGGGTCGCCGCCGGCGCCGAGCCCCTGCGTGAGCGACTTGCCCACGAGGATCTTGGTGTCGGCCTCGACCATCTTGAGGTGCTGTTTGTCCGTGTTGATCGCGACGGTGTCGGCGCCGTCGACGCCGATGTTGTACAGCCGGTTGACCGTGTTGTTACCGGCGCCGCCGGCACCGACGATGACGATCCGGGGGTCCCCGAACTCGTCGTCGTCCATGTCGACATCCATGTCGCGCTTCTCCGCTTCCGCGTTGTCGAGGGCGTCCTGAACGAGATCTTGCATCAGTTTACACCTTCGCCCAATTGCGGTTGCGGCCGCGCTCGTCGCGCTCGCCGTCCTGTTCGTTTA
The DNA here is from genome assembly GCF_007671685.1 of Halorubrum salsamenti. Lineage (GTDB taxonomy): Archaea > Halobacteriota > Halobacteria > Halobacteriales > Haloferacaceae > Halorubrum > Halorubrum salsamenti. Next base: position 152,486 of record NZ_VCNL01000003.1, read on the forward strand.
ACATGTCGCGGACGGCCGACCGGATCGCCTCGCTCCGGTTCGGAAACTCGCCCGTCTCGACCATCTGTTCGACTTCGTCGATCTGCTGTTTCGGGATTCGTAGTGTCACACGCTCCATTGTATTCCCCCGGTAAGACGGCGACCACGCGACGCGCGTGTCTTACAGCGACGAATCGCCCGACGACGGAGGGTCACCCCGACTCGGACGGTCGCTGTAAGACGACCGTCTTACGCAATTGAAGTCACCGAGGCTACCATTATAAAACTACCGGAGGGTGTAAGACAGATCGTGAAAACGCCATAATTCGAACGTATACGCGGCCTTAAGCGACTATCAACGATCCTTCAGTACGTCGGCAGCGGGAGATACGCGGCCTTAAGCGACTATCAACGATCCTTCAGTACGTCGGCAGCGGGAGTTCGGCGCCCGCACCCGGGACAGAACGCCCAGTCGGTCCGGAGCTCGTCACCGCATTCGCAGAACGCTCGATGCGACTGCTTTTCACCGCAGTTCGGGCAGTATACATGGTCAGAGGGAACGTTTTCACCACATCCGCCACAGGTATTTTCGCGCGTTTGCACGTCCGGATCCCCGGGCGTCTTACGAGTCTGCGCGTCGGCGTCCTCGGTCGTCTCACGCGTCACACTCGCGTCGTCCTCGTCGGCACCCGGAGCGTCGAGCGAGACGTTTACGTTGATATCCCCGGCGCTTCCGGGCGTATACGCCGTATGAGGTGCCGACGGAGCGGCCGATCGATCGCCGAGCCGCTCGTCCAACGCGGCGTCGAGCCGATCGGCGATGAGGTCGTCGATCCGCTCGGCCAGCGCGGCGTCGATCGACGCGTCCGACGCGGCCGTATCGCCGCCGTCTTCGTCCCCCTCGATCGCGCCGTCGAGGTGGGTCCGGAGGGCCTCTCGCATCACCTCGCTTTTGGAGGCGTCACACGCTTCCAGCCGCTCGACGAGGTCGTCGTCGGCCCGGAAGGTGATCTTGCTCATACAGAACCGATATCAACTCTCACTACAAGTATCTTCTCCTCGTGTCCGACGATCGACAGACACGTTTCAGCGGTTCGAAATGTACGCACCCGCCATCGTTCAGGATCCCGCGGTTTACATGGAGGATCATGCGACATGGACACACATGTCTGACGCAGATTTATACGGCCCGCGTGGGCATACGTGTGTATAATGAGTAACCGCGTGGAGGACCTCGAACGACAGGTCGCGGAGCTACAGGCGGCGGTCAACGGGCTCACCGAGGAGCTCGTCGAGATGAAAGAGCGCGTCCGACAGGTGGAAGACGCTCAGGAGGTAGCCGTCGCAACCGACGCGACCGAGTCGGCGGAGTCAACGGAACCGACGGACGACGGGTCACCGAACGAAGCCGCAGAGGGGTCCGAAGCGGCGGACGGCGAGCGCCGGACCCACTCCGACGACCACGTCGAGGTCGTCGAACGGACCGACGACGGACCCGCGGCCGACGACGCCGGGACGGACGAGGGTGACTCGGATGGGTCCGCGGGCGACGACGTGATCGTCCCCGAACAGGAGGCGACGACGCCCGACGCCGAGGCCGCCGAGGGGTCTGACGCGGAGAGCGACGAGGAGTCCGACAGCGACATCATCGTCGCGTAACCCGCCGCCCACCCTCCGCGCACATGCATATCACAGAAGTGGTTTTAGACGGGTTCAAGAGCTTCGGACGAACGACGAGGATCCCCTTTTACGACGACTTCACGGTCGTCACTGGGCCGAACGGCTCCGGGAAGTCGAACATCATCGACGGGATCCTCTTTGCGCTCGGGCTGGCCCGCACCCGGGGGATCCGGGCGAAGAAGCTCACGGACCTGATCTACAACCCCGGCCACGACGGCGGCGAGGGCTCGGACGGCCCGAACGAGGCGTCGGTGACCGTGGTGTTGTCCAACGAGGACGGGACACTCGACCGGTCGCAGGTCGTCTCCGCGGCGGGCACGGAGAACGTCGGCGACGTCTCCGAGATCACGATCAAGCGCCGCGTGAAGGAGACCGAGGACAACTACTACTCCTACTACTACCTCAACGGGCGCTCGGTGAACCTCTCGGACGTGCAGGACCTGCTCGCGGCCGCCGGCGTCACGCCGGAGGGGTACAACGTCGTGATGCAGGGCGACGTGACCGAGATCATCAACATGACTCCCTACCAGCGCCGGGGAATCATCGACGAGATCGCGGGCGTCGCCGAGTTCGACGAGAAGAAGGAAGCCGCCTACGAGGAGTTGGAGACGGTCGAAGACCGGATCGAGGAGGCCGATCTCCGGATCGGCGAGAAGCAGGACCGGCTCGATCAGCTGTCCGACGAGCGCGAGACCGCCCTCCGGTATCAGGAGTACCGCGACGAGCTCGAGGAGTACCGCGGCTTCCTCAAGGCCTCCGAGCTGGAGGAGAAGCGCGAGACGCTCGCGGGCGTCGAGGACGACATCGACGAGGCCGAAGACGAACTCGAGGACCTTCGCGCCGAGCTCGACGCCAGACAGGGGAAGCTCACGCGGCTGGAAGAGGACTTAGCCGACCTCAACCACGAGATCGAGACGAAAGGCGAGGACGAGCAGATCGAGATCCGCTCGGAGATCGAGGAGGTGAAAGGCGAGATCTCGCGGCTGGAGGACAAGATCGAGGCCGCCGAGGAGCGCGCCGCGGAGGCCGAGACCGAGCGCCGCGACGCGTTCGTCCAGATCGACCGCAAGGAGGAGACGATCGAGGAGCTCGACGAAGATATCCGCGAGGTGAAAGTCGAGAAGGCCTCGGTGAAATCCGAGATCGCCACGAAGCGCTCCGAGCTCGCCGACGTGGAGGCCGAGATCGAGGGCGCAGACACCGAATTCGACGAGCTGAAAGCGGAGCTCGCGGAGAAGAAGGAGGCGATCGAGTCGCTGCGCGAGGAGAAAAATGAACTCCAGCGCGAGAAGGACCGCCTGCTCGACGAGGCCCGCCGACGCTCGAACGCGGTGAGCGAGGCTCGGGACGATCTGGAGGAGGCCCGCGAGTCGCTCCCCGAGCACAAAGCCCGGATCTCCGAGCTACACAGCGAGCTCGACAAGGCGGAAAAGAACGAGGAGACGATCGAGGACGCGGTCGCCGACCTGTTCGCGGAGAAGGCCGAGAAGAGCGAGCGGCTGGAGGCGATCGAGGAGGACCTCCGCGAGAAGCAGAACGAGTACGCGAAGCTGGAGGCCGCGGCCGACGAGCGCGGCGACGCCTCGTGGCCCCGCGCGGTGACCGAAGTGAAGAACGGCGGGATCGACGGCGTTCACGGCGCGGTCGGCGAACTCGGTTCCGTCGAGGCCGAGTACGCCGAGGCGTGTGAGACCGCGGCCGGCGGTCGGCTCGCGAACGTCGTCGTCGACGACGACGGCGTGGGCTCGACGTGTATCGACTACCTCAAGCGGCGCAACGCGGGCCGGGCGACGTTCCTTCCGATCACCGAGATGGACGACCGGAGCCTCCCGCGGAAGCCCTCGGTGCCGGGCGTCGTCGACTTCGCGCGCAACCTCGTCGACTACGACGGCGAGTACGAGGGGATCTTCTCGTACGTGCTCGGCTCCACGCTGGTCGTCGAGGACATGGACACCGCCCGCGACCTGATGGGCGACTACCGGATGGTGACGCTCGACGGCGACCTCGTCGAGAAGTCCGGCGCGATGACCGGCGGATCGGGCGGCGGTTCCCGGTACGCGTTCACGAAGTCCGGCGGGGGGAAGCTCGAACGGCTCGCGACCGAGATCTCGGACCTGGAGGACGAACGGCAGGCGCTACAGGCGGAGATCGACGAGCTGGAAGCCGACATCGACGACGCGCGCGACCGGAAGGCCGACGCGGCCGAGCGCGTCCGGTCGCTGGAGGCCGACGTCGAACGCGCCGAAGACGAGCTGACCGACGCCGAGGACCGCATCGAGGAGTTAGAGGCCGAGCTCGAAGAGCTGGAGGCTGAACGCGAGTCGGTCGACGCGGAGATGAGCGAACTCGACGCCGAGATCGACGAGCTGAACGCGGAGATAGACGAACTCGACGCCGATATCGACGAGATCGAGGCGGAGCTGGCCGACTCGAAGATCCCGGAGCTCTCGGAGCGCGCCGACGAGATCCGGGGAGAGATCTCGGACCTGGAAGACCGGATGAGCTCGCTCGACGGGCGGCGCAACGAGCTCGAGCTGGAGAAGGGGTACGCCGAGGACGCGGTCGACGACCTCCACGACACCGTCGAGACGGCGCAGAACCGGAAGGCGGAGGCCGAGGAGGCGGCGGCCGAGCACGAGGCCGCGATCGAGGAGAAAGAGGAGACGCTGGAGTCGAAACGCGAGGCGATCGCGGAGCTCGAGGAGGAGCTGACGGAGCTGAAGGCGGACCGCGAGGACCTCCGCGAGGAGATCACCGAGGCGACCCGCGAGCGCGACGAGCAGCGCTCGCTCGTCTCGGAGGCGGAGTCCGACCTGGAGGGCCTCACCGACCGCCGCGACCGGCTGGCGTGGGAGATCGACGAGCTGGAGTCGCAGGTCGGCGAGTACGACGCCGACGAGATTCCGGACCTCGACGAAGTCGAGTCGCGGATCGAGGAGCTGGAGGCGGAGATGGAGGCGCTCGAACCCGTCAACATGCTCGCGATCGACGAGTACGACGAGGTCGAGGAGGCGCTGGACACGCTCCAAGAGCGCCGGGACGTGCTCGTCGAGGAGCGCGACGCGATCGAGGAGCGCATCGAGGGGTACGAGGCGGCGAAGAAGGAGACGTTCATGGAGACGTTCGAGTCGATCAACGACCACTTCGAGGACATCTTCGCGCGCCTCTCGGCCGGCAGCGGAGAGCTCCTCTTGGAGAACCCCGAGGACCCGTTCGAGGAGGGGCTGACGATGAAGGCCCAGCCCGCGGACAAACCGGTCCAGCGGCTCGACGCGATGAGCGGCGGCGAGAAGTCGCTGACCGCGCTCTCCTTCATCTTCGCGATCCAGCGGCACAACCCCGCGCCGTTCTACGCGCTCGACGAGATCGACGCGTTCCTCGACGCCGTCAACGCCGAGCGCGTCGGCGAGATGATCGAGGAGCTGGCCGGGGACGCCCAGTTCGTCGTCGTCGGCCACCGGTCGGCGCTGCTGGAGCGCTCCGACCGCGCCATCGGCGTCACGATGCAGGGCGACAACCTCTCGGCGGTAACGGGGATGCAGTTCGGCGACGACGGAGACGGGGAGGTGACCGCGGATGACTGAGCCCCCGGAGTCTGCGGGCGGGGTCCCGGACCTCGACCTGACGAGCGAGCGCGACGGGGCGGACCCGTTCGCCGACGACGCCCCGGACGACGACCCCGACTCGACCGACGAATCCGGACCGGACGTGACCGGCGTCTCACCTCCGGACGAGACCGACGACGACGAGGTCGAGCCCGTCGAGCTCCTCGTCCAGCTCGCCGAGGAGGGCGAGATCGAGCCGTGGGACATCGACATCGTGCAGGTGACCGACGCGTTCTTAGAGAAGCTCGACGAGACGGACCTCCGGACGACCGGGCGGGCGCTGTTCTACGCCAGCGTCCTGCTCCGGATGAAGAGCGACGGGATGCTGGCCGACGACGACGACGACGAGGAGCCCGAGCCGGAGCCGTGGGAGGTCGCGATGGAGGGCGGCGCGCCCGACCCCGCCGACGGCGACTTCGACCCCATCGACGAGCTGGAGGCCGAGATGGACCGCCGCCTCGAACGGAAGAACACCCGAGGGTCTCCGGAGACGCTCGACGAACTGGTCCGGGAGCTCCGCGAGGCCGAGCGCGGCTCGTGGTGGAAGGACTCCCGCGAGTACGACACCTCGGAGTCGCCGCACGGGCACGCCCGCGGCACGCAGACGCTCGATTACCACGCCGGCGACGAGTTCCGACAGGACGGCGAGCCGACAGCGGGCGAGGCGACCGACCGCACCCACGACGAGGACATCGAGGAGGTGATCGTGGAGATCGACAACGCTCTCCGGACCCACTTCGACCGCGGGCGCACGGAGGTGCTGTTCGGCGAGATCGAGAGCGCCGGTGGACGGCCCTTCATGACGTACCTCGCGCTGCTGTTCATGGCCCACCGCGGTTCCGTCCGGCTCCAGCAGGACGACCTGTTCGGCGACCTGTGGGTGAAGGACCCGGCGGCGATGACCGGGGAGTCGGAAGCGATCGCGGACTGAGACGCGTTCGAGACCGGAGCCCAGTTCTCCCTTTTATAAATGGATACCGCAGAGCGGTGGTGAAATTCTCCAAACCCCAGCCTCGTCGGACCGGCGCTGTTGTGCCGGTCCGACTCCCTCGCGCGTGCACCTCGCGCCCTGCGGGCGCTCGGCGGCACGCGCCACCGCACCGGGGGCTGTTTATAAGTAGTCGCCCAGCAGCGGATCGACGCGCTCGCGGGTGTCCTCCGGAATCGCCTCGGTCGGCGTGTTGACGGTGCCTTCGAGGGAGGTGTGCGCCTCGCACTCGAGGTCGTCGGGAAGCGACCGAACGGCCTCCTCGACGGCGGCCTTGATCGCTTTCTGGTTCTGCTCGGCGTTTTCGAGGACCTCTTCGAGCGTCACCTCGCTGTCCTCCTTCCAGACGTCGTAGTCGGTGACGCCGGCGATCGTCGCGTACGCGATCTCGGCCTCGCGGGCGAGCTTCGCCTCCGGGATCGCGGTCATGCCGACGAGATCCCATCCCTGGCTCTTGTAGAACTCCGACTCCGCGCGGGTCGAGTACTGGGGGCCCTCGATGCAGACGTAGGTGCCGCCCTTCACGACCTTCGTGTCGTCGCCGTCATCCCCCTCGTCGCCGTCCACGGCCGACTCCGCGGCCTCGGTGAGGTGATCGACCAGTTCCGGACTGTAGGGGTCCGCGAACGGCTGGTGGACGACGACGCCGTCGCCGTAGAAGGAGAGGTCGCGGTGTTTCGTCCGGTCGTAGATCTGGTCGGGGACGACGAGGGTGCCGGGCTCCAGTTCCTCCTTCAGGCTTCCGACCGCGTTCGACGCGAAGACGTGGGTGACGCCAGCCTTTTTTAAAGCGTACATGTTCGCGCGGTACGGGAGGTCGGTGGGCGAGACGCCGTGGTTCGAGCCGTGACGCGGGAGGAACGCGACCTCCTTCCCGGTGTCGGCGAACTCGCCGATCGTGATCGCGTCGCTGGGCTCGCCGTAGGGCGTGTCGTACTCGACCTCGCGCACGTCGTTGAGCGGGAGCGCCTCGTAGATACCGCTGCCGCCGATGAAGCCGATGGTGCTCATACCCGGACTGCGCCCGCTCGCTACTTATAAGGAGTGAAAAGGGGGCTACAGCAGCCACCGCACCGCCGCCAGCGCGAGCGCGCTCACGACGAGCAGGTGGACGAGGACGGCGCCGACGGCGGCCCCGCCGACCTCACGCATCTCCCGGAGCCGGATCGAGAGCCCGAGACCGACGAACGCGAGCGTGAAGAGGGCGTCCGAGACGCGCCCGATCGACTCCAGCGCGGCCGGCGAGAGGAGTCCGCTGTTCGCGATCGCGGCGACCGCGATGAACCCGAGGAGGAACTTCGGGAACTCCGCCCACAGCCGCCGCACGCCCGGGTCGGTCGCCGACCGCGCGGTGTACGCCAGCGAGTAGGCGACCGCGACGCCCCCTAAAAGGGAGTTGCGCGCGAGCTTGGTCACGGTCGCCCACTGTCCCGCCTCCGGCGAGTGCGCGAACCCCGCGGCCGCGACGGGGCCGGTCGAGAACATGCTCACGCCGGCCCAGACGCCGAACTGCCGGCCGGTGAGCCCGAGCCACTCGCCGGCGACCGGGAACGCGACGAGCGTGACGGCGTCGAAGAGGAGGACCGTCGCCGCGGCGAACGTGATCGCCGACCCGCGGGAGTCGAGCACGCGCCCGATCGCGACGACCGCGGAGACGCCGCAGATACTCGCGCCCGCCGCCAGGAGCGAGGGCGTCGTCCCGTCGAGCCGGAACAGCCCCCGAGCGATCAGCTCCGCGAGCAGGATCCCGCCGGCGACCGTCGCGACGACGAGCCCGAGCACGGTCGGCCCCGCGGCGAGGAACTCCTCGACGACGACCGCCGCGCCCAGCAGGACGATCCCGGTCTCCAAGAACAGCTTGTCGACGCCGACGCCGGGCTCGGCCGCGTCGGGCGTCCCGACGGTGTTGCCGACGAGCACGCCGACCGCGACCGCGACGACGAGCGGCTGGAGCCCGTCGACCGCGCCGGCGACGAGGTGCGAGAGGAGCGCGCCGACGGCCAGCAGCGCGAGGCCGGGGAGGTACGGCCGAGCGGCGGCGACGACCCCCATCAGAAGAGGCCCGCGGCCTGTCCCGCGGCGTGAACGGCGACGATCCCGAGTCCGAGCGCGAGCGCCTGCCAGCCGCGATCGAGCGCGGTCCACCGATCGACGACCGGGGATCCGGTCCCGTCGGCGGCGTCCGATACCATGCGTAAGGATCGCCGCGCTCGCTATATATAAGGACGGAATCGGGCGTTTCGGAGAGAGGGAGCGTGGTTGCGTCCAGAGGGGGACCGAAAGAGGCAGGTTTCGGGGCGGTGTCGTGTCCACAGTCGATGCCCACCACCCAGATCAAAGACCCCGTCCACGGCTACGTCGAGCTGCCGGACGCGCTCGTCGAGGGCGTCGTCGACACCCGGCCGTTCCAGCGGCTGCGGTACGTCCGCCAGCTCTCGGCGACGCACCTCGTGTATCCGGGCGCGAACCACACCCGGTTCGAGCACTCGCTCGGCGTCTACCACCTCGGCCGAACCGTCTTCGAGAACCTCCGCCGACAGTCGTACTTCGCGCGGGACGCGACGACCGACGAGTTGGAGGAGATCCAGCGCACGCTGGAGTGCGCCTGCCTGCTCCACGACGTCGGCCACCCGCCCTTCTCGCACCTCTCCGAGGGGTTCCTCGACGAGGGGGTCCTCCGAGAGCGCGTCGCGGAGACCGGACTGGTCGACGCCTTCGATTCGGCCGGCGTCGGCGGCGCCCCGCTCCGCTCCGCGAGCCCGCACGAGCTGCTCGGCTGCGTGATCGTCGTCGAGGAGTACGGCGACGCGCTCCGCGCGTTCGGCGTGGACCCCTTCGAGGTGTGCGCGTACGTGCTCGGCTACAGCCTCGCGTACGAGCGCGGTGAGCCGTGGCAGTACGGTGTCGGCGCTCAGCTGCTCCACTCCCCCATCGACGTGGACCGGCTCGACTACATCACCCGGGACAACTACATGACCGGTGCCGGCGTGTTGAGCTTCGACGTCGACCGCATGGTCGACGCCTACACCGCTCACCCCGAGGAGGGGCTGGCGCTCACCGAGAAGGCGCTGTCGACCATCGGCAACTACCTCGAAGGGCGGATCGCGCTGTACATGTGGGTCACCCAACACCACAAGTCGGTGTACGCCAACCGGCTCCTACAGGCGATGCTCGGCGAGTACGCGGCCGAGACGGGTGAAAGCCCCGTCACAGTCGACGGAATACTCGACCGAGAACTCGACGACAACGCGGTGCTCGAACGCCTCCGAATCGCCGCACGCGAGAACCCCGACTCGACGCTGGCGTCGATGTACGACCGCTTCCGCGGGCGGCGCTTCCCGGCCACCTGCTGGAAACACCGGATCGCGCTGGCAGACCGGGTTGGCGGCGATCTCGGCGGAGACGGCGGTGGGGACGGCGAGGAGAGCGACGGCGGGCGCCTCGACGAGTTCACGGCGTGGCTCACCGAGGGCGACGACCGGCTGGAGCGGCTCCTCGCCGACGCCCTCGACGTGCCGGTCCACGAGGTGTGGATCGACCGCTCGTACGTGCCCGCCTACGACCCCGACGAGCTGGAGGACATCCCCATCGCCTACGGCGGGACGACGCGGTCCGTCGGCGATTGGGGGCTGTACGGCGACCGCGCGTTCGACGTGCCGATCCCCTTCGTGTTCGTCCCCGACGGGGCGAAGCGGCGGGCGATCCGCGTGCTTCGTGAGGCGTTCGAGCGGGAGGTCGGCGAAGAGACGGGGGCTTGATCCGGGACGGGCGTTCCGCCGACTGCTCGATATTCACATGGTCGAGCGACACGACGGGCGACGTACGCTGCACTCGACGCCAAAGCGGATCGACGAGCCTCCGTCGGCGATCGGCAATCGGTTAGCGATCAGACCCCGTTGGGCGGGGGAGGGCGCTATCGGAGATCGGGTGACGGTTCCCGGTCAGGGCGCCGGCGTTATCGACCGGGGGCATTGCCTGCGGCACCGTTGGCGGCGTCGCCTGCGCCCTCGGAAGCGTCGCTTGCGCCCGCAGCGACGTCGCTCCCGCCGGGCGTCAGGTCGCTGACGGTCTCGCCGATCCCGCCGGCCGCGTCGCCGGCCGAGGACCCGACCTCGGCGAGGATGTCTTGAACGAACGCGGGGGGCTGCCCGGCGGCGTCCGCGGGCGGGCCAACCTGCAGGACCGTCTGGGCCGCGTCCGTTGCGAGCGTTGCCATCGTGACCGGATCTGCTTCGAACATTGCAACTCGTCGTAGCGGGTGATTGAATAAAAGGGAGGATGGCCCTGCACCCGGTTAGGTGCGATTTCAACCGAGTTAAGCCGGTCACATCCGGCTCAACTCGGATAGCGGCGTCGCGCCCGGCAGTGACCGATATCGAGCGACGGTCCGGGCTGTTCCGCGCGTCGCACGACGATCGACTGGTCCCGCGCGTCGCACGACGATCCGCGCGTCGCACGACGATCGACTGGTCCCGCGCGTCGCACGACGATCCGCGCGTCGAGCAACAACTGCGGGTCGACCCGACCGGGTCAGTCGTCGGCTTCGGCGGGGACGCGATCGTCGGAGTCGTCGTCGTCCTCAGCCTCGGACTCGGCGCCCTCATCGTCGACCCGCGGGAAGTTCTCGATCGTCGCCTCGCGGAAGGCCTCCTCGTCGAACTCGTGGTCCTCGTCGAAGAAGTCGAGGACCGTCTGCACGTCGGTCATCGCGTTCTTCAGCGCGGTCGAGGCCCCCGGCGAGGGCGTGATGTTGAACAGGATCCCGTCACCGGTGATCTTCGCCTCGCCCATGTCGAGCTCCTTGTTCTCCGTGTCGACGATCTGCGGGCGCACGCCGCCGTACCCCTTGGCGCGCTCGATGTCGTCGACGTCGACCGTCGGCACGACCTTCTGGACGTTCGGGAGGAACGCGCGCTTGCCGACCTCGGGGAGGTCGTACACGAGGTTGCGCACGACGTAGGGGAACAGGATCCGGTCCGAGAGGATGTTGACGTAGCTCAGGACCGACGACGGCGAGAAGCCGAACACGTCGGCGAAGTCGCCCACGGTGGAGAGCCGGCCGCGTTCGAGCGTCGGGACGAGCTTCGCGGTGGGACCGAAGCGCGTGATCCCGTCGTCGTGGACGTCGGCGTCGCCGTGGACCGCGGCGAACGGGAGCTTCTTCATCTGAAGCGTGTACACCTTCCCGTTCAGCAGGTCGTCGGCGAGGAAGAAACTCCCCGCGACCGGGAGCAGCGACATGTGCTCGCCGTATCCCATCTCCTTCGCGAACTGGAGGCTGTGGGAGCCGGCGGCGACGGCGACCGCGTCGGCCTCGAAGTCGCCGTCGTCGGTCTCGACGGTGAACCCGTCACGGCCCTCGTCGACGTTCTCGACCGCGGTGCCGAGGTGGACGCCGACGCCCTCCTCGTCGCGGGCGGCGTCGACGAACGACTTCGCGACCGCGCCGTAGTCGACGACGTAGCCGTCGGGCGTCTGGAGCGCCTTGAGCTCCGTGCCCGGGTCGCGGCCCTCGACGACCTTCGGCTCCAGCTCCTCGATCTCCTCGCGGCCGATCTCGCGCAGCTTGGGGAAGAGGTCGCCGAACCCGTTCTCGTGGTAGCGCTCCTCCAGCTTGGCGACCTCCTCGTCGCCGACACCGAGCACCATCTTGCTGCGCTTGCTGTGCATCTCTCGGTCCGGGTCGGTCCCTTCGAGGTAGCCCGCGAGCAGCTCGGCGCCCTCCTTGACCTCCTCGGCCTTCTCGAGGGTGTAGTTCGTCTCGATGTCGCCGAAATGCAGCGTCTGGGAGTTGTTCGTCCGGTGGGAGTTGATCGCCGCGATCTCCCGCTCCTTCTCGATCAGCGTTACGTCGTCGATGTCGGTGAACTTCGCGACCGTGTACAGCAGCGACGCCCCGCTAATTCCCCCGCCGACGATGATCAGATCAGTGTTCTCGGACATGCGTGGTGAAAGCTCTCACTCCCCGAAACGAACTCGGCCGTTAACGTTCTTGCTATCTCTCGCCGCTGATCGGCCGGGAGAGGACCTACAGTCGTCGTTTTTGAGGTTCGACAGACGTCGAATCGGCGGCGGTCGCGAAGGATCCCGCCGTCAGCTAGTCCTGTGCGATCGGGTCCGACGACGGCTCCGGCACTGGAGCGGGCGGCTCGTGGGTTCCGAACTCGGGATGCGTCTCTTCCATCCAGACGTACACAACCGCGCCGGAGAGGAACATCAGGATGGCGGTCAGATAGAACGCCGCCTCGGCGCTGACGAACTCCATCGAGAGTCCGATCAGGATCGCGCCGACGGCGTAGCCCGAGTCGCGCCACATCCGGTAGACCCCCATCCCGGCCGACCGCCAGGTCGGATGGGCCGCGTCGCTCGGAACGGTCATCAGGTTCGGATACAGCAGCGCCATCCCGAATCCGGAAACGCCGGCCAGCACGGCCCACGTGAGGTACCCCTCGACGAGTACCATCCCGAGCACGCCCGCGCCGGCCAGGAACATCCCGGCGATGACCGGCGGCCGTCGGCCGATCCGGTCCGCGAGGCCACCGGTTCCGATCTGAAGGAAGTACATCGCGCTGTGGACGCCGACCACGGCCCCGACCGCCGCGATGTCGAGCCCCTGATTCAGCAGGTAGAGCGGGACGGCGATCCAGAACAGCGTGTCGACGAAGTTCTCGACGTGGCCGGCTTGCGCCGCCGCGAACAGCGTCCGGTCGCCGTAGGTCGCCCGCTTCAGCACCTCGTTGAACGGGAGGTTCGCGTCGCGGTCGTCGTCGTCGCCCTCGGCCTGCGCGTACTGGACGGTCTCTTTGATCAGGAAAACCGAGATGAGGAACGCCAGCACCACGACGACGGCGAGGAAGTAGAACGGCTCCGGTCGGAGGCTCCACCGGCTGGCGATGACGCCCGTGATCCACGCGCCGACGGCCACGCCGGTGTAGCCGAACGACTCGTCGATGCCGACCGCGAGGCCGCGCTGATCGGGGCTCGCGAGGTCGATCTTGGCGTTGATCGCCATGCTCCACGTCAGCGCTTGGTTGATACCCAGCAGGACGTTCCCGACGGTGATCCAGCCCCAGCTCGGGGCGAAGATGAGGATGACCGGCAGGGGGAGCGCCGTGACCCACCCGGCGACGAGCACTGGCTTTCGGCCGTACTCCTCGCCCCACTTGCCGGCGTAGAGGTTGAGGATCGACTTCACGACCCCGAAGGAGACGACGAACGAGCCGATCACGAGGAACGATTCGACGCCGAGGACGTCCTCTCCCAGCGCGGGGACGACGGTGCGTTCGGACCCGATGGTCAGTCCGGTCGCGAACACGAGCAGGACGTGCAGCGAGAACTGGCCGAGGTGTTCGCGGACCCCCTGTTTGATATCGGTTGTCATGTTCATGGGTCACTCGGCCGCGCAGTTGTTCGGCCCCAGCTCCAGCTCGGCTAACTCGTCCGCGGGAACCGACTCCTCACCCACGTTCGTGCGCTTGACGCGCTCGAAGTTCGGCGGGTGGTCCGGGACGTCCGACGCGAGCTCCTCGACGAACGCCTCGCGGTCGCGACCCAGGTCCGCGTTCCGCTCTTTGACCTCTCCGAGCGTCGCGGTCACCGGCGGTTCGGGCGAGCCGGGATCGTGCGCCGGCAGCACAAGCGCGTCGTCCGGCCTGCACAGCAGCCGTTGAAGGCTCTCGTAGAGCGTCGCCGCGTTCCCTTCGACGTCGGAGTCCTCGATGCCGGCCTCGACGCCGAGTTCGACGCGGCCGACGCTCTCGTGAAAGAGGGTGTCGCCGGTGAGCAGCGCCGCGCCGCCGACGTCGAACGAGACGCTTCCCTCGCTGTGTCCCGGCGTGTGGACGACTTCGACGGTGAGACCGCCGACCGCCACGGTCCGTCCGTCCTCGATCGGCGTCGCGTCGAGGGCGAGCGCGTCCTTCGGGTGGAGAAAGTAGGGAACGCCGTGACGGTCGGCGAGCTCCGCGGCGCCGGAAACGTGGTCGGCGTGAGCGTGCGTGTCGAAGACGCCGACGAGGTCGGCGTCGTGCTCGTCGAGAATCGCGTCGTACTCGTCGAGGTAGTGCGACGGGTCGAAGACGGCGGCCTCGCCGTCCGAGACGAGGACGTGTGAGAGACAGCCCTTGCCCGGGCGCGCAATCTGAACGAGCGTGCCGTCGATGTCGACCGGGACCTCCGCGTGCCGGTGGACGCGGCTCCAGCCGTTCATCCCGTCCGTGAGCGTCACCGCGTCGTAGCCCAGCTCGCGGAGTACGTCCGTCGCCGTCTGCGAGACGACGCCCGCGGCGCAGACGGTGACTATCTCCGCGTCATCGGGAAGATCGGAGAGGGCCGGCTTGGCCCGCTCGGGGTCTTCGGTCAGCTCGTCGTAGACGTCGACGTTGACGCTGCCCGGGATGTGCCACTCCTCGAACTCCGTCTCGTGGCGAATATCAAGGACGAGGGGTCCCGCGTCGTCGTTTCGCAGCTGTTCGCTGAGCGCGTCCGGCGATAGCTCCTGCATCGTACTCCGGAATAGCGGAGACAGGGGGATACGGCCGCTGCCGGACATGACCGGCACCGTTAATCAGTGCCAGTTCCAAAACCCCCGTATGAGCCTGTACGAGGCCTCGATCCGGGTCAAACACGAGTGTCCGTACCGAGAGATATCGGAGCGGCATCCGGACTTGACCATTCGCGAGTGGCCGTTGAGCGACTGTCAGGTGCTCGAAATCACCGCGGAGACGACGCCGACGGACGCGCTGCTCGACGATATTGACCAGATCGGAACCGTCCTCCACGAGTCCGAGGACGACGACGGGTACCACGTCGTCACGCAGTCCTGTCTCTGTTCGCTCGAGCAGTCGATCATCGATCGCTTCGAGAAACACAACTGCCTGTATCAGTCGCCGACGATCTACCGCCAGGGCTGGGAGCATTACACTGTGGTCGCGTTCGACGGCGAAGACATCCGAGCGCTGCTCGGTGACCTGCGCTCGGACAGGGAGATCGAACTGCTCTCGAAAACCTCGATCTCGGAGAAGCAGATTCCCCACAGCATGCTTGCGCCGGCGAATCAACTGTTCGAGAACATCACTGATCGACAGTTAGCCGCGCTCCAATTGGCGCTGGAACGCGGGTACTACGAGCAACCCCGGAAGACCTCGCTGCGGGACCTGGCCGAGCAGACGGCCGTCGCTCGTTCGACGTACGAGGAACACCTTCGGAAGGCGGAGAACAAGCTCCTCACGAACGCGGGACAGTTCCTGCGACTGGTCACCGCGACGTCGACCGGCGACCCGCTGCAAGTGGAGGAGATCCGACGAGCCGAACGGGCTGACGACTGATCGACGCTAATTCGTGGGTGTTTATTTAAGGTATCCAATAGTAGTTCCTCTGTGAGATGAGCGACGTTCAGCGCTTCATTCGGTTCTGCGAGTCCGAGTTCGGGACCGCGGTCATGGATCGGGAGGCCGCATACGTCAAACGGCACGTCGCTACGGATGACCGAATTCTGGACATCGGCTGCGGCGTCGGTTCGCTCGAAGAGCGCTTTCCGGATCACGAGATCATCGGAGTGGACCGCTCGGAGGAGATGACCCGAGCGGCACGGGAGCGAGTCTCCGCGCCGATCGTTCTCGGCGACGCGACCGCGCTCCCCGTCGCAACCGGATCCGTTGACGCCGTCGTTTTCGTCTCGACGCTCGAATTCATTCCCGATGCCGATGCGGCACTCGCCGAGGCGACTCGCGTTCTCGCGTCTGGCGGGACGCTCATTGCGCTCGTGTTGAACACGCGCTCCGAGTACGTTCAATCGAACCTGCAACGAGAGGGGTCCTATTTCCGGCGGATGGCCCACCGTGATTCCGAGGTCTTGACCGACACAGTGTCGGAATACGTCGACGGCGAGCGAGATCTCTTCCTGGGAATCTCCGGCGAGGAAGTCTTCGAGAGTTCCGATCCGACGGCTGCCGCTATCTCAGCGGTAGTCGGGACTCCAACCGAGTGACCACAATCTCCTTGGACGGGTTGCGTGAACACGAAGTCGATGACTGACTCGCCCGATACACTCTCATCTCCGCTCTTCGAGGCGAAGGCGTTCGACGAACCGTCCGTCTTCGCGCCGGAGGTCCTCCTGGAGAACGCCCGGCGGCAGAAGGACCTCCCGGAACGGTCGGTCCCGGATATCTGCGTCCTCGACCCGGACGGGGACATCGTCCGCCAGTTGACGGCCGCCGGAAAAGCGGAGAAAGACGAGACGTGGCCCGGCTACCACACCGACCTCTATCGGTTCGAACGAAACGGAGAGGAGTTCGGGGTCGTGGGATGCGCCGTCGGGGCGTCGTTCGCGGTCCTCGTCGCGGAGCAGCTGTTCGCCGCCGGCTGCGAGTTCCTCGTCAGCGTGACCTCCTCGGGACGGATCGTCCCGAAGGACGACCCGCCCTACTTCGTCCTCATCGAACGCGCGCTCCGCGACGAGGGAGCGAGCCATCACTACCGATCTGCGGGTCAGTACGCCCACCTCGACCCCGAACTCCGGGTCTCGATCGAGAGCGCGTGCGAGGCGGTGTCGCGTCCGGTGTACGCGGGAGCGACGTGGACGACCGACGCCCCCTTCCGGGAGACGGAGACCGCGATCGAACGCGCCCGGTCGGAGGGGATCCTCGCGGTCGAGATGGAGGCGGCGGCCCTGTACGCGTTCGCGGACGCCCGAGACCGGCCAGTCGTCTGTTTCGCGCACGTGACCAACCAGATGGGCCAGACCGAGGCGGACTTCGAGAAGGGCGACGCGGACGGCAGCCGAGACGCGCTGGAGGTGATCGAGGCGGCCGCGACCGCCTGGCGCGCCTCGATCTGACCGATCACTCCTCGTCCCGAGCCGCCCGATACCGATCGCGGAGTCGATCGAACAGCGCTCGCCCGGTCTCGGTCCGGAGGCGGGGCTCGGTCGTCGCGAAGAACTCGTCGAGGTCGTCGTACTCGCGGAACGCGTCCGGGTCGCCGTCGGCGGGGGCGTACCGGTCGCCGCGCTCATAGAGAACCGCCTGCAGGCAGACGTCGAGGAGGTCGCACTCCTTGACGAGGACCGCCTCCGGCGACTCGCGGGCCTCGTACGCCTCCCACGCGTCGCGGACGCGGTCGGGGAGCGCACCCGCGAGGTCCTCCATCGCCTCGCGCTCGGCCGCCTCTTTGGCGGCGGGGTCCACCGACTCCGCGGTCGAGTCGGCGCGGGTCGCGATATCACCGGTCTCGGCCTCAGCGACGTCGTGGACGACGGCGAGCCGGAGCGCGCGGTCGAGGTCGACGCCGGGCAGGTCCTCGCGGAACCGGTCGCCGAGCGCCAAGACGAGGTACGCGACGCCCCACGCGTGGGCGGCGACCGACTCGGGGGCGTCGACGCCGCGGAGCTGCCAGCCCGTGCGCCGCTCGTCTTTCAGGGCGTAGGCGTCGAGGAGGGCGTCGAGGGCGGAGGTGGGGTCGTTCGGGTTCGAGGCGTCGTCTCCGTCCATCGCGGGGGCTACTCGGCGAGCGTCCAGGCGTCGTCGCCGGCGGGGTCGGCCACGTCGCGGCGGACCATCTCGTCGAGCACCTCGTCGAGGCGGCCGGCCTGAGCGACCTCCATCTCGATGCGGCCGATGCTGTGGTACTCTTCGAGGTAGTGCCGAACGTCCTCGCGGTCGAACACGTTCTGGTCGGCGCGCTCCATCGCGCCCTCGGTGAGGTCGATCATGTCCTCGAGGAAGTTCCACGGGTAGACGACCCACGTCCACTGCTCCAAGCGCTCGCCGACGAAGTCGGGCTGGAACTCGGAGGTGCCGAGCAGTTGGAGTGTCGCGGTGCGGATCTCGGCGGCCTCGCGGTCCTCGACGTACTCCTCGGCGCGGCGGATCGAGCCGCCGGTGTCCGCGATGTCGTCGATGATCAGGACGTCTTTCCCCTCGACGCTCCCCTCCGGCATCGGGTAGCGGATCTGGGGCTCGTCGCTCTTCTCGGCGGCGCCGACGTAGTGTTCCATCTTCAGGCTCGTGAGGTCGTTGAGCCCGAGGAAGTCGCAGATACACCGCCCCGCGAACCAGCCGCCCCGGGCCAGCGCGACGACCACGTCCGGCTCGAAGTCGGCGCGCTTCACCGCGTTCGAGACGTTGCGGCAGAGCCCGTAGATGTACTCCCAGTTGGTGAGGGTGCAGTCGAAGTCGTCCGGGAGGTCGCTCATACGGCCGTTCCTCCCACCCGCGCGCTGATAAGGGTTTAGCAACGTTCCCGGCGGGGAGGCGACCGCAGCGAGGACCGCGACAGAGCTCACTCGGAAACACCGCGGTGGCGCGTGCCACCGAGCGCCCATCGGGCGCGAGGTGCACGCGCGAGGGAGTCGCGAGGGAGCGGGCGACCGCCGGGAGCCCCGACCGAGCGACGAGGCTGGGGAGGCATGAGGTGCGGTCGCGGTGTGGGCGGCTGGGGCTTTGAAACTGGTCACCGCGTCAGCGGGAGTAACGCCACACAGTCGAGAACCACACGAACGAGCCTCCGAATCGACATCGTATCGGTCCCGACACGATTTAGGTGACCCGCCTGCAACGAGTCGGTAATGAGCACTCAGGCCGCGACGGAGGAGCGGACGGTCGTGATCGGGCTGGAGGTCCACGTCCAGCTCGAGACCGACACGAAGATCTTCTGCGGCTGCTCGACGGAGCCCGCCGACGAGGAGGAGCCGAACACGCGCACGTGCCCGACCTGCCTCGGACTGCCGGGCGCGCTGCCGGTCCTCAACGAGGGCGCCGTCGAGGCCGCCGTGAAGATCGGCAAGGCGATCGACGCCGACATCCCCGAGACGACCACGTTCCACCGGAAGAACTACTACTACCCCGACCTGCCGAAGAACTTCCAGCTCACCCAGTACGACGCCCCGATCTGCCAGTCCGGGGAGCTGGAGGTCCGCGTCGACGACGAGACCCGGACCATCGGGATCACCCGCGCGCACCTCGAAGAGGACCCCGGCAGTCTCCAACACGCCGGCGGGTCCATCGAGTCGGCGACGCACACCCTCGTGAACTACAACCGCGCCGGGACGCCCCTGATGGAGATCGTCACCGAGCCGGACTTCCGGTCGCCGGCGGAGACCCGGGCGTTCCTCGCGAAACTGGAGGAGGTCCTCGAATACCTCGGCGTCTTCGACCCGACCCGCGACGGGAGTCTGCGCGTCGACGCCAACGTCTCGCTGGTCCCCGAAAGCGAGGTCGGCGACGACGGGGCGATCACGGAAGACGCGCTCGCCGACGTGAACCGCGCCGAGGTGAAGAACATCTCCAGTCACAAGGGCGCCGAGCAGGCGCTCGCGTACGAGGTCACCCGGCAGGAGAACGTGCTCCGGCGCGGCCGCGAGATCGAACAGGAGACCCGCCACTGGGACGAGGCGCGCGGCGTCACCGTCTCGATGCGCTCGAAGGAGGCCGAGAAGGACTACCGCTACTTCCGGGAGGCCGACCTCCCGGCGCTGGAGGTGTCGGACTGGAAAGAGCAGATCCCGATCCCGGAGCTGCCCGACGCCCGCCGCGAGCGCTTCCGCGAGGAGTACGGGCTCGACCGCGAGTCGGCCTCGAAGCTCACCTCCACGAAGGCCGTCGCCGACTTCTTCGAGGACGTGGCCGAGCAGTTCGACCCCGAACTCGCCGCGACGTGGGTCGCCGACAACCTGCTCGGCGAGCTCAACTACCGCGAGATGCAGATCACGGACGTGGAGGACCGCCTCGACGAGTTCAAGCGCCTCATCGAACTCGTCGCCGCCGAGGAGCTCACCGTCAAGAACGCCGAGGAGGTCGTCCTCCGCGAGATGCTCGACGAGGGCGAGGACCCCGAGACCGTCATCGAGCGCGAGGGGCTCGGCGTGGCCGACTCCGGCGAGGTCGAGGCCGCCGTCACGGCCGCCATCGACGACAACCCGGACGCGGTCGACGACTACCGCGACGGCGACGAGGGGGCGATCAACTTCCTCGTCGGACAGGTGATGCAGGAGACGGGCGGCAGCGCCGACCCCGGCCAGGTGAACGGGCTGCTCCGCGAGGAGCTGGACGGATAAGTCCGCGATGCGTGTTTCCGTCGAGGTCGTCGGCGAGGGGACGGCGGAGTACGACCTCTCCGACGACGCCACCTACGCCGACCTCATTCGCGAGGCCGGCTACCACCCGCAGGAGGCGTCGGCGCTGGTCGACGGTTCGCCGGTCCCCGGCGACCGCGTCGTCGACGCCGAGTCGGTGAAGCTGCTCCGGCTTATAAAGGGCGGATCGACGGACACCACCGCGTGAGCGGGGAGCGATCCGCCGGCGACCCGCCCGAGAACGTCGCGATCGAGACGGCCTCGCCGGACGACCGGCTCGATATGCTCCGCGTGCTCGACGCCGCCATGCTGGAGACGGATCCCGAAGTCGTCGACGCCGCGGTCGACGCCGGGGACGCCCTGGTCGCCCGGTTTAAAAAGACGGACACGGTCGTCGGCGCGCTGGTCGCGACGCGACCCGAGTCGGACCGGCTCCACGTCGACGCCGTGGCCGTCCGGCGGGCCCGTCGCGGACGAGGGACAGGCTCCGCGCTCGTCGCCGCGATAGTCCGACGCGCCGAGCGCGACGCCGACGTCGCGGTCGTCACCGCGGCGTTCGACGCGAAGCTGAAGGAGTTCTACCGAAACCTCGGATTCGCGGTCCGACCGGCCGAACGCGCGGGCGAGTTCCGAGGCTCCGACGCGACCGGAGCCCCCAGCACGGACCGCGTCCCGGAGGGCGACCCGGACCGCCTCTGGGGGCGGGCCGCGGTGGACAGTGCGGCGGAAGGGACGTCGCCGTGAACCGGCCGGAAGCGGCGCGTCCGACTCGCGGCTGACTGAGCTTTTTCAGTGTGGTATATGTACACACATCTCCACCACACGATGTCCTCTACATCCGGCTCCCACGAGACTCTCGATGGCACCGACGTTGAGGCGGTGGACTCGATCGATGGTCCCCGGCTTCGAGCGACCTGGTCCGCGGGCGCTCGGCCGAAGAGCGACCGGCGCGCCGGCTACCACGACCGCGTCCGCGTCGCCGCGCTCGCGGCCGAGGTGGAAGCGCTGGAAGCGGAGGTAGAGGCGCTCGAACGGATCGTCGAGTCGAAGGAGCAACAGCGGCAGCAGATGATCGACAACTACGAGGCGATCGTCGCGGCGCGCTCGGAGACCGACGACGCACCCGATCCGGACACCACCGCGTCGAATGAGACCACAGGATGGCGACCGCTAGCCGCGGTCGCGTCCGGTATTAAACGGGCGGTGGCGCGGTTGCGACGCTCGAAGGAGTGACCGGATCGCTCGTCCGTCAGCGGCGGACCTCTCACCGATGTCCATTTCCGGGTTGACCCCGTCGTTCCGGGTATGAACGTCGATTCGCCCGCGGGTTCGACAGACATTCGGCCACGAGTCGTGGTGAGAGAGACATGAGCGGCAAAGACGAGTACTACAACCGGTCGAAACAGCAGGGGTACCGGAGCCGCGCCTCCTACAAGCTGAAACAGATCGACGAGGAGTCGGACCTGTTCGAGCGCGGCGACACCGTCGTCGACCTCGGCGCCGCGCCCGGCGGCTGGCTGCAGGTCGCCGCCGAAGAGGTCGAGGAGTCGGGGACCGTCGTCGGCGTCGACCTCCAGCGCATCGACGACCTCGAGGAACACGACGTGGAGACGATCCGCGGGGACATGACCGAGGAGCGCACCCGCCACTACCTGCGGGAGGCGATCGGCGAGCGCGGCGCGGACGCGGTGATCTCGGACATGGCGCCGAACATGACCGGCGAGTACGCCCTCGATCACGCCCGGTCGGTCCACCTCGCGCGACAGGCGTTCGACGTGGCCGAGGAGCTGCTCGCGCCCGGCGGCGACTTCGTCGTGAAGGTGTTCCAGGGCGAGGACTTAGACGCGTTCCGCGAGGACGTGCGCGAGGAGTTCCAGTACCTCCGGACCGTCTCGCCGCCGGCCTCGCGCGACTCCTCCTCGGAGGTGTACCTCGTCGCCAAGGGACTGAACACGGCCCCCGTCGCGGCCGGCGACCGGATCGAGGTGACGGTCGAGGAGCGCGGCGACGAGGGCGACGGGATCGCGTACGTCGAGGGGTACTCGCTGTTCGTCTCCGACGCCGACGTGGGCGAGACCGTGACCGTCGAGGTCGACGACGCGAAGCCGCGGTTCGGGTTCGCGACGCGCGTCGACGCGGGGGAATCCGAGTCCGACGCCGCGGACCCGGCCGACAGCGACGGGGAGGTGTAAGAGGCCGTGAGCGGGGACGGGATCTTCGAATCGCTGTCGCTCGTCGGGCTGCTCAGCCTCTGTTGTATCGGGCTCGGCGGGATCGCCGGCGGCGCCGCGCTCGCGGGCGGAGGGGCCTCGGCGACCACGCTGGCGACGGGGACGACGACCCCCCGCGGCGCGCTCGTTTCCGGACTGGTCACCGCCGCGACGGTGCTGGTCGTCGGGCTGGCGATAAAGTGGCGGCTGCGCCGGAGCGGCGACGGCGATACCGACACCGCCACCGGCGGCGACACCCGCCCCGAAAGCTGAACGCGGTCAGGCCGCGTCGCCGCGCCGGACCCACTCGCGGAGCGTGAACCGGTCGAACGCGGTCTCGTCGGCGACGGCCCATTCCTCCGCGCCCCACGCCGGATAGAACGTGTCTCCCTCGTAGCTCCCCGCCACGTGACTGAGCACCATCCGGTCGAGGTGCGGCTGGAACAGCTCGTAGATCGTCCCGCCGCCGAGGACGTAGACGAAGCCGTCGCCATCGGTTCCGTCGCCCCCATCGTTCCCGTCGTCGCCGTCGGCGATCTCCTCGGCGCGTTCGATCGCCGAGTCGACGCCGTCGGCGACGACCGCGGACGGAACGTCGACCGAGTCGACGCTCCGGCTCACGACGATCTGGCGGGTGCCGGGGAGGTCGTCACGCATCGAGTCGAAGGTGCGGCGGCCCAAGATCACCGGCGAGCCCGCGACGCGCTCACGGTACTGTCGGACGTCGGCCTCGATGTGGGGCCACGGAACCTCGCCGCGCATGCCGATCGCCCGGTTCTCCGCGACCGCTGCGACGCTGACGAGTTGCACAGGGTCTCGTACGGGCGCGGACGACAAAAGGGGTCGGGCGGGGGACCGACGGACAGCGCAACAGAGAGGAAAAACGCCGCGCTACTCCGCGAGCCCGAGGAGGTCGAACGGGTAGCCGTTGTCGTTGTCGTCGGCCTGCTCGTAGACGACGCGGGCGGCCGCCACGTCCTGGATCGCGAGGCCGGTGGAGTCGAAGACGGTGACGCCGTCGACGCCGGCCTCGTCGCGGTCACTACCCTCTCTGCCGTCGCTCCCGAAGCCGGCCCCGGTGCGGCCCGGGCGGTTGCCGACGACGATCTCGCCGATCTCGCCGTAGATGTCGTCGTCGGTCAGGACGCCTGCGGCGTAAGGGACGTTGATCTCGCCGGAGTGGGTGCACTGCTCGTGATCGTCGATGACGACCGTCGCGTTCAACAGGAGGTCATCGGCGAGTTCGTGTTTGCCGGCCGCGTCGGCGCCCATCGCGTTGACGTGGGTGTGGTCGCCCACGTCGTCGGGGCCGACGATCGGCTCCTCGACGGGCGTCACCGTCGAGAGCACGTCGCAGTGCCCGGCCTCCGAGACCGAGCCCGCCCGCACGTCGAACCGATCGTCGAAGGCGTCGATGAAGTCGGCGACGCGCTCCTCGTCGAGGTCGCTCACGACGACCTCCTCGATGTCGCGCACCGTCGCGATCGCCTCGAGCTGGGTGTACGACTGGACGCCGGCGCCGACTATCCCGAGCGAGGTCGCGTCCGGGACGGCCAGCTCGTCGGTGGCGACCGCCGCCGCCGCGCCCGTCCGCTTCATCGTAAGGGTCGTGCCGTCGAGGACCGCCAGCGGGAACGCCGTCTCGGGGTCGGAGTAGATCATCGTCCCCATCACTGTCGGGAGGTCGTGGTCGGCGGGGTTGTCGGTGTGAACGTTCACCCACTTGATCCCGGCGGCGTCCCACCCGTCGTCCTCGGTCGTGTCCTCGGTGCGCACGTCGAGGTAGGCGGGCATCGACCGGAAGTCGCCGTTGTACTCGGGGAGGTCGATGTACGACTTCGCCGGCATCTTCGCGTTTCCCCGCTCGTAGGCCGTGAACGCGCCGCGCACCGCGTCGATGACGCGGTCCATGCGAGCGTTCTCGTCGACGTCGTCTGCGTTGAGAAGCAGCGTCTGCATGTTCGCAATCTTTGCCGGACGGGTAGTTAGCCTTTCGAACACGTGTCGAAAGACGCAAGCGGGCGTCGAGTGGTCACCGTGAGGATGCCGACCACATTCTAACACCGATCTAAGTGAGAATTAATCGTGATTTCGAGCCTATTACAATTTGCTTCTGTCTGCTCGTGTGCGTATGTCTGGCCGCAAGGCTGTTGTCGCGTGGGTTTGTGCGGCGGTTCTCCTCTCGACGTTCACGTTCGCTGGAGTCATCGGTGGGGGTGTCGCAGCTGCTGGAGACGACGCGGATATCCACGTGACGAACATCGATGTCGAAGACACGGATGTGTACGAGGACGAAGAATCCGACAGATCCGACGATTCTGACGACGACGACGAGCCAGACGAAGACGAGAACGAGGAAGAGGAAGAGGACGACGACGACGAGCCAGACGAGAGTGACGATCCCGGCGAAGACGATCCCGGCGAAGACGATCCCGGCGAAGACGATTCCGAAGATCCCGACAGAGGCGACGAGGGTGACGATCCCACCGAGGACAGTGCCGGCGGGCACGACAATGACGGAGGCGATTCTGAAGATCTCGACGAATCTGAACAGGACGAGTCCGGTGAGAATGACTCTGACGAGAACAACCCCGACGACGGCGAGCAAGACGAC
Organism: Halorubrum salsamenti; assembly: GCF_007671685.1. GTDB lineage: Archaea > Halobacteriota > Halobacteria > Halobacteriales > Haloferacaceae > Halorubrum > Halorubrum salsamenti. The sequence continues at coordinate 177,633 of NZ_VCNL01000003.1, forward strand.
CCCGACGACGGCGAGCAAGAGAATAGAAATGAGCCAGGTGAGAACAATTCTGACGAGGACGAGCCAGACGAGGGCGATACTTCCGAAGGTCCGGACGAAGGTGAACAAGGCGAGCCCAGTGAGAACGATTCTAATGAGGACGAGCCAGACGAGGGCGATACTTCCGAAAGTCCGAACGAAAGTGAACAAGGCGAGCCCAGTGAGAACGATTCTAATGAGGACGAGCCAGACGAGGACGAGCCAGACGAGGGCGATACTTCCGAAAGTCCGGACGAAGGTGAACAAGGCGAGCCAGACGATTCTGAATCGTCTGGATCACCCGACTCCTCCGGATCGTCGGGGTCATCGGGGTCGTCTGGGTCGTCGGGGTCGACCACGACGGGCGGTGCGCCAACCGTGGTCCGGTCCATATCGGACGGCGCCGTCACGATCAGCGTTGACGGGGTGAACGGGGAGGGGTACGACTTCTCGGTGGGGCTTGCCGGCCCATCGGAGGTTCAAGAAGTGTCGCTGTCCACACTCACAATCGACCCGGCTGAAGATCAGGAGGCGTTCGAGGCGACGGTCGGGCGGCCGAGGGGCGACCCCGGAGCCCGCGCCGCCGTTCCGCGGGGTACCGTACTAGGGTATGTGAATATCACCTCGACGCTTGACGCGACCGACACGGGTGCGGCGACGCTGGAGTTCGCCGTGAACGATGAAGCGCTCCCCGATAGGCTTGGCCCCGAGGACGTCGCAGTGATGCGGTACGCGGACGGCGAGTGGACGACGACCGACGTCACACACGAGACGACTGAAGACGGGCACCGGGTGACGCTCCCCCACGCCGCCCCCGTCGCCGTCGTCGCGCTTGGATCCGGTAACAGCGTCGCGCTTGAGTCCAGCAGCATCGAGGTCGTTGACGCCGAACTCCTCGCGGATCAGGTCCGGGCCGGCTACGAGACGACGCTGCGTGCGACAGTTCGGAACACCGGCGACGCCCCGGCAAACCGAACGCTCACCGTTACGATAGACGACGAGTCCGTTGCCGAACGGGAGGTAGCGCTCGCTCCCAACGAGACGGTCATCATCCGGATCGGGTTCACTCCGAGCGAGAGCGGCACGGTCTCACTCGATGGCGACGAGATTGGTTCCATCGACCTCTTCGTGGAGGACGACGCGGCCTCGCCGGCCACCGAGACGGAAGAGTCTGTCCCGGGCTTCGGTCCGGTCGTGGCGGTAGTCGCGCTTCTGGTCGCGACGCTGGCCCTTCGGGCCAACCGTCAGTGAACGGTGGGAGGAGCGGACAATTTCCACGTGATCTCTCGAAAAGGCGTCCGAGGCCCGGAAGCGTCGGATCACACGACGACCGACACGATCCCGCCGCCCGCGATCGCCAGCCCGCCGAGGCCGAAACAGACGGCCCAGAAGGGAACGCGATCGACGACCCGCATGAGCGCGTCGATCGTGAGATAGCCGACGATCGCGCTCACAGAGAGCGCAACGAGGGCGGCCGTCGGGCTGATCCCCGGAAGCCCGCCGGCGCTGAGCAGGGTGAGAACGGCGGCGCCGAGACTCGCCGGAATCGAGAGCAGAAAGGAGAGCCGGAACGCGGCCGGTGGCTCGTAGCTGCGAAACAAAAAGGCACTCGTGGTCATGCCCGACCGCGATATCCCGGGCAAAATGGCGATGCCCTGGACGGCGCCGACGAGGAGTGAGTCGGTGAGTGTTGGGGCGGTGTGTCCCCCCATCGAGACCGATTCGGAGGCAAGCTGGAGAAGGCCGGTCGCGATGAGCAAGACCCCGATCACGCTGATGAACATCCCACCGGTGAGTTGGCCAACGAGATCGACGGCGAAGACGTACAGCGGGATGCCGACGAGTCCCGTCATCAGGCAGGCGACGACGATGTACGAGGCGATCGCGTTGTCGCCCTCATACGCCGCACGGGGTCGCCAGCCCGGGACGGCTTCGAGCGCGGTCCGGATCTCGCCGCGGTAGTACGTCGCCGCCGACAGCGTCGTCCCCACTTGCAAGAACAGCGCGAGTTGCAGCGCGACGTCGGGCTCCATGCCCACCAACGCGAGGACCAACGACAGGTTCCCCTGACTGGAGACGGGAAGCCACTCGACGATGCCTTGGACGATCCCCGCGAGGATCGCGATGAGCAGGTCCGAGAGCGTCACTACGTGAACTCGTGGGATCCGACTACTTAAGCGGCACAGATTCGCGATGCGGGTGACGGCGGATGTGGCGGCGTCGGGGCGAGCCACGGCGACGGTGACAGCACGCTGGCCGCCTGCGGCAGCTCACCGAACCGCTTTCCGAGACAGTCGGACGGGTCGTCTTCCCACGTGACTGTGCCAAGGGAGTCTGCAAGGGCAGCGCTCCAGAGACGCGTCACGTCGAGTCATCGCGCTCGGTGTCAGACGGACCGTCTTCGCGGTGATCAGCGTCATCCACTTCCTGGTCTGTTCCAGAATCCGGCGGCGCCGGCGGTTCAAACGCCGTAATCGCGAGCTCGACGGGGCGCGTCTCCCGCAGCGTCGCCCAGTCGCGATCGTCTTGCATGGCGATCACCCCCGCCACGGCCAGTCCGACGCCAACTGCGACGCGCGTGAGAGCGGTCGCACCGAGCACGCCGCTCACAGCGACGACGATTCCGAGGGCGGCAAGCACGAGCCCACCCGCGCGAAGCGGGGCCGCGATCGCGGCGGTACTCCCCCGGGTGGCGATAGCGACGGCACGCGAGCCCGCCGCCGCATCCGCGAGTCGATCGATGGTCCGATCGAGCACGCGCAGGATCGGTCCCACGGTCCACGTTTCCCGTAAGTCGATCACGATGACCTCCGGGTCCGGCTCGGCGGTCAACCACTGGTAGATCGCGGAGTGACGCACCCACGACGAAATCCGCCGGCTCCCGGCCCGAACAGCGGACACGATCGTTGACCCAGCGAGTATGGACGAGCGCTCATCAGCCGGCGAGTCACGCCGAGCGGTGGCCTGGCCAGTGTCGTCCGTCGGGCGCGGACTCACGTGAGCGTCACCTCGACGGATCGAAGACGCGACTGCGACAGGCGGACACGGAGAGAGCAGCCGCCACACCGGGTCATCCGCCGATACTCACCACTTCGGCCTCGACGAGGACGGTCCCGAGATCGAGGGTGACGGTCGTGCCGCTGCGTAACGGCTCACCCTTGAACTGGACGCCAGTGGCCGTCTCGCGAACCTGCAGATCCGCGGTGATCGTCACGTCACGGTTGACCGGGTGGTCGGCGACGGTGACGCTGCCGTCGTCACCGGTCGCGATGATGATCGACGGCTCAGTGTCGACGGCCGTGACTTCGGCGACGGGATCGCTCGTGGAGCCCTCGGTCATTTCCGGTCGGATCGCGTCGGCGGTGTCCCGGTGGACCTCGTCCATGCGGAGCGTGACCGATCGCGTCGCGGTCTCGCCCAACTGGAGATCGCCGTTCACGCGCTCGATCTGGCCGTCGATAGTGTACTCGTCGGCAGGCAGAGTGAGCGACTGGCCACGCTGGAGCGGGACACCACCGAAGCGAGCCTGCCCGTCCTCGCGGTGGGCGTCGAGCGTCGTTTCGAGGAAGACCCGCGTCTGGGAGGCGTTGCCCGTCGCGTAGGTCGCGACCTCCTCGACCGTCGCGACGGTCCGTCCGGCGAGACGGACCTCGTCGCCGGCGGTCACAGACGCCGCGGTCTCCGTATCGAGCGTGTCACGGAGGATCACGCGCTGGTCGGTGCGATCGAGCGCGTCGTCGTCGCCGACCGCCCGGATCTGCCCGCTCACCTCGTAGCGGGTGGTGGCGATAGTGAGGCTCCGGCCGAGCCGCGGCGGGGCACCCGCGTACGAGACGGTGTCGTCGCCCGGAGTGCCGTCCAGTTGGACGCGAAGCGTGACGCCGACGTCGTCCTCGCGTGGCGTGAGATGGACGTCCGTGACCGTGATCGTCGAGGAGCCGTCCGGTTCGTAGGTGTCGCCCTCGTTGATCGCGTCGACGACGTATGCGGGTTGCGTTCCCATATCGAGGGTGGCGTAGGTGGTTTCGGTGTCCGGTTCGGGTGCGGGATCGTCGCCGCCGAAGACGAGCGCGACGCCCGCGACGACGACCGCGAGGAGAAGGAGGACAACGAGTGCGTCGACGACGTTGACCACGCCGAAGAGGTCGCCGTCGTCGTCGATCAGTTCCATCTGAGACCCTCCGAAAGCGGCATTGTCACATGCAACTTGTGCATGGGTCAAAAGCGTATTCGTTCGGCCTGTCCTGCGCGGCGGGCGAAATCCTGTGGTCTTTAGTTGCTCTGCGAAGAGCTGCGAACAAAGATGGTTCGCGTCCGGCTCCCGCTCGTCCCGCGATCGCTCCGGTGGGGAGTCGTCCTCGCGGTCGCGGCGACGATTCTGTACTTTTCGGTGTTTACCCCGCCCGGTAGCGGCGTGATCAGACGGGGGCCATTTGGCGTGCTCGCGTACAGCACGTGGCTGCACGGGCTGGCCTATGCCGGGCTCGCCGTCACGCTCGCGTACGCGTTTCAGGATCGACCGTGGCGCGATCGGTCCGTCCTCGGTGTCGTGTTTCTGATCGCGGTGGGGTACGGGGCGGGTATCGAGCTGCTCCAGTTGACGCTGGACGCGCGGACTGCCAGTGGTGGTGACCTGCTCGTGAACGCGGTTGGAGCGGCCGTCGCCGCGGTCTGTTGGCGGGTGCTGACGCGTCGGGTGCGGTTCTATCGGGCCCGCCGGCTGGCAGAGTTTGAAGCGCCGGTTGAATAGTCAGAACCGGAGCATCTTCCAGTTCGACGAACCGCGCGAGTTTTGTGTCGGCCTTTAGAAAGGCGCGTATGCGTATCCTCGTGACGGGAGGGGCCGGATTCATCGGCGGCCACCTCGCCGAGTCGTTCCTCGCCGACGGCCATGACGTGACTGTCCTCGACAATCTCGAACCCTTCTACGCCGAGGGGATCAAGCGCCACACGATCGACGTCCACCGCGAGGTGGCCGAGGACCGAGCCGTCGAGTACCGGTTCGTCGAGGGGGACGTGCGGGACGCCGAGACGGTCCGAGCGGTCGTCGACGGCGCGGACATCGTGGTCCACCAAGCCGCGCAGGCGGGCGTACGCGAGAGCGTGGATAATCCCCGGAAGGTGACCGACATCAACGTTGACGGGACGGTGAATCTCCTGGAGGCGTCGAAAGCGGCGGACGTCGAGCGAGTGATCCTCGCGAGTTCCTCGTCGGTGTACGGCAAGCCGCGCTCGCTGCCCTACGAGGAGGATCACCCCACCGAGCCCGTGAGTCCCTACGGCGTGACGAAACTGACGCAAGAGCACATGGCGCGGGTGTACACCGAGCTTCACGGTCTCCCGACGGTCTGTCTGCGGTACTTCACCGTCTACGGCCCGCGGATGCGGCCGAATATGGCGATCTCGAATTTCGTCTCGCGGTGTCTGAACGGCGAGCCACCGGTGATCTACGGGGACGGCCAGCAGACGCGTGACTTCACCTACGTGGCCGACGTGGTCGACGCGAATCGGACGCTACTGGAGTCGGACGCCGCCGATGGCGACGTGTTGAACATCGGGAGTTCGGACAACATCTCCATTCAGAAGTTGGCCGAGACGGTGCGAGACCAGTTGGCACCCGAACTGGAGATCGAGTACGAATCCGCGCGGGAGGCCGACGCCGAGCACACGCACGCGTCCGTCGAGAAGGCCGGCGGGCTGATCGGGTACGAGCCCTCGCGGACGATCGCGGAGGGGGTTGGGGAGTTCATCGAGTGGTATCAGGCGAACCGCGAGTGGTACGAGCCGCTCGTGCGGGAGTCGTAGGCGGCTCTGGTTTGAGACAGGATTGGGCTTGTTGACAGGGAACAATGCCGTGGCCGGTGTGTGACGGGCTTCGAGAAGTCCGTCACGTGAGAGGGCGATTCACTCGGGCAGGGGCATCGCTTCGAGTTTACAAAGCGATGGACGAAATCGAACGCCGTTCACCGACTCATCAGGATCCGAAAGGGGTTGATTTGTCACTGAGACACACTATCGATGGATCTTTATCCGTTACCGACGGACGACTCCCTAGATGGCTACTGCTGTCGGGTACCGACTAGTCGCACTCGGAGTCTGTGTTATCCTTCTCAGTGGGCTCTTTGTGCTTGCCGGCGCGGGATATCCAGCACCCGCAAGCTCGGGGCCTGACCTCGCGGAGCCCGACGTAGCACCAGCCGATCTGGCCGGCGACCATGTCGAGACGGGTGGCGTCGTGATCGCAACTGATCCAGTCATTATCGAGGTCACCGACCGCACCACCACACAACACCTCCCTGTCGAGAATGCGCCGGACGTCGCCGTGGGCCAAGAGATCGTCGTCGATGGCACGCTCACGACGGACGGGACGCTTACCGCAGATCGGGACCGGGCAGTCGTGCGAGAGCCGTGGGAGACGGCGTACATGTACGCGGTCTCGGTGCTTGGAGCACTGTTCGTTGCGCTCCGGATCGCCGATGGGTGGCGGTTCGATCCGGAGACGGTTACCTTCTCGCCGCGGGACACGCCACTTCACACCCGCTATTTATCGGAGGATGATGCCAGTGGCTGACCTCTTCACGCATATTTTGATTGGGTACACCCTCGCGATCGTGCTCTCGTGGCGGTACGAGTGGATCTCCTATCCGTTCGTCACGGCGGTAATGATCGGATCGACGCTCCCAGATCTCAATCGGATCGATCTGGTGGTCCCCGAGGAAACGGTGACAGCTCTCTTGGGGCTGCCGTTCACGTGGAGCCCGCTCCACCGTGTCGGCGGCACGCTCCTGATCGTGTGCATTGGCGCACTCCTCGTCCCGAACGCGTATCGGCGTGTCGTGTTCGCTCTCTTGAGTGTTGGTACCGCGTCTCACTACGCGCTCGATTTGCTGTTGTATAAGCCGTCCGGGATCACGAGTCCGTTGCTGTGGCCGTTCGTCACACATGGCCTTGCCGTCGACGGGTTTTATCTCAGTACCGACCGGTGGCCGATAGTCGCTGCGACGGTGCTCGCTGGTCTCGTGTGGGTCGTCGATCGTCGCCGGATGCGCACAGATCACTTCGACACGTCAGTGACCCACGACTGAAGTCGTGAGCCACTGACGTACGTCCACCAGCGGGAGCGGCTGGGACTCGGGCATGCGGTGTTACAGGCGGAGCCGCACGTCGACGGGGCGTTCCTGCTCGTGAACGGCGACAACGTCTTTGCGGGTAGCGTCGAGCCCGCGGTCGAGGCTGTCGGGGAGGCGGACGCCGCGCTTGCGGTCGAGGAGGTATCGTCCGAGGTCGCGGCGACGACCGGCGTGATTGAGACGGACGAGAGGGGGCGCGTGACGGGGATCGTCGAGAAGCCGGCGGAGCCGTCGTCGACGCTCGTCACGACCGGGTGTTACGTGTTGCCCGAGGACGTCTTTCACGCGTGTGCGCTGCTCCGGCCGTCGGCCGAGGGCGAGTACCAGCTGAGCGAGGCCGTGGGCCTGTTGGTGCGGGCAGGGTACGAGGTGGCGACGGTTCGGGTGGGTGAGCGCGTGAACGTGAACACGTCGGAGGATACCGAGCGGGCGAGCGAGTTGGTGCGCGGGGAGAAAGGGACGGGTTCCTGATACTTCGCCGTGTCGAGTGTTCTCGGAGACGACAAACGACAGGTCTGCATCGCACTCCACAGCGTCACGTGTTCGACATGGGTACCCAGATGGCTCCACCCCTCACCCCGTCTCGGAAGGAACACTCGACGCGGTGGGGTAGGGGAGCGGATGAACGCTTCGGGGGCCACGATCGACACCGATCCCACACAGAAGCGCTGGATCTGGCCGGTGAGATCGGCAAATGGCTTGTTCAGTTCGTCCAGTACGGACTGGACCAGTTGACCGGCGATTCCTCGGGCCAGAGCGATTAACGGCTTTCGAAATGTCCGTTTCGGTATGGCCACGGAGAAAGAGACGGAAACAGCATCTCCGCTCGATGAGGTGATAGAGGACATCCGGCGGGTGGCGGCGGACGACCGGGATTCGAACCGGAACATGTACGACGCGCTCAAAAGCGAGTGAGAAATATCTACAATCCCTTGGATATATGTTTTTCCAGAGCATAGGAGGCCCTATGCCGAACGAAACGGACGCTGCCGATTCAAACGCTCCCTCGATGACGCGAGGTGAGCGAGTTCGTGCGGCCGCGCGAACGCTCCGAACGCCCCGAACCGCATCGTGGGTGGCCGAGGAAACAGAAACCACGACGAAGACGGCCCAAAAGTACCTCGATCAGCTCGTCGAGGATAACGTTTTACAGAAGACCGACCGCGGGAGCCAGACGCTCTACTGTGTCGATCAACTGATGGCGACCTATCGCGAAGTCGCGGCCCTCCAGCGCGAGCACGACCGAGAGGAACTTGCCGACGCCCTGGAGTCGATGCGGGCGCGGATCGCAGAGTGGGAAGCCGAGTACGACGTCGAGTCGCCAAGCGAACTCCTCGCGAGTGTCGCCGACGTCGATACCCCTGACGAGGCCGAGAGACGGCGTGCGATCGCCAGCGAGTGGGAACACCTCGCTGACCGGTTGCCGGTCGTGAAGGCAGCGCTGAAAGAGTACGATTGGGCGACCGATCGAGACGGGGTTCCGGTCTGAACGATGGGGTTGCCAGGGACGATCGACACGTCTGTCTACGACGGGCTTCGTGACGTCTTAAATCGACATCCCAAAGTCACAACGGTTGGCTTTGAGCCGGACAGTATCTCGAAAGAATACATTCGGGCGACTATCGCTCCGGATCGAATTGCGCCGCCAACTGGTCCGGAGTCCCCACTACTCGAAGTGGAGTGGCGGTTTCGACGAGAAACGGAATCCTATCGAATCCACTACGCGGACCCGAACACAGGCTTCGACTGTGGGTGGCACCGCGACAAGGATCACCCGGATCTAGGTTCGGTACACTTTCAGTACGAACACCGAAACACAGGGGAATCCGATCGGACACGCACAGAATTCACGAAATCTGTTCCGACAGAAGTTCTGTGGACCGCGCTTCAGCGGTTGTTCGAAACGAAGATACCAGCATATGCGTCGAATCGATAGGTGTTCGCTCAAAGCTCCGGATATCCGACTGTTCCACGGGGGCATAATACACGAACCCGTCCGTGGCAAATCATCACAGAGCCCGCTAAGACGGGTGAAGTTGATATCGACAATCTGTTTTGAGTACCGAAGACGCTTGATCACCTCTTCCGACGGCGTTCCTGTCGGTCCCTCTGTGTGGCCCAGCAGCTGATCGATGGAATTAGTGGACCCGTCGTTGGTGCCACTCATTGCGACCTAACGAAAATGGCTTAGTCGTCGGAAAACATCCGGCGACGGTCCGTGGACTCCGACTCGGACTCTTCGGTATCGACCTGCTCTTCGGCCAGCTCGTGCCAGCCCCGGGCCACCGTTTCGATGGACTGGCCGGTCGCGTCGGCAACATCTTCAGCAGTCACGACGTGGTCGGGGTCCACCATCTCATCTAGGTACAGTCACCGGCCCAACTAAAAGACTTCGAAAAGTCGAATTATGCGGTATGAAGGCCTTTCCAGTTGGTTTTGCGTTTTTCGGGACGAGCCCCTGACACCCCACGGCGTCGAGTGTTCGATACGGGTGACGTTCGCGTTCGAGCAGGACGCCCTGGCACGAACCCGCGATTCGTGTCGCTGTATCGACGTATTTCGGAGGCTTCCGAGTTGGATCGCGTACGGTGGGGGTGATAGGGACACACCTCGTTTCGTCTGCCCGGGAACGGTCCCGGCAGGGTTCCCCCAATTCTCACTCGCTTAGCAGCAAAGTGAGAGAGTACGTTTCGTCTGTCTTCGCGGCCGGGTGTCACCGGTCGCGTTCCGTTTCGATCTCGTCTCTAATCGCGAGGACGATCTCGGGGTCGAGATCGAGGCCGTACTCGTCGTACCGGCCGCCGCTCTCGCCGCGATTCCGGTTCGTCCGTTGGAGGAAGCCGAGCCTGTGGAGCTCCGAGAGGTGGTTCTGGATGCTTTTCAGCGTCGTACGCGAGTCCACGGCGTGTGCGTTCGCCCCGCGCTCGTACCGGGTTTTGATTGTCTTCGACCGGGCCGGCGTCGCGCCTCGTTCTTCGAGGGACGCGGGCGGTTCGATCAGCAGTTGGGCGTACTGGGTCTGGTCTCGGATCCGATTGCGTAGCTGACCGCACTGGACGAGGTCCTGGGCCTCGACGATGTGCGAATCGTCGACGCCGTCGTCGCTGCGCTTCTTCGCCACCTCGCCGCCGACTCTGAAGAGGAAGCAAGCGGGCGAGTCGGTGGGCGGAGCGCTCGACACCCCACTGTGTCGAGTGCTTTCTTGGTCGGGGCAGCAGTCGGATCCCCCACTCCACCGTATCGAGCGTTACCACGAGACAGTTGGCACGGGTACGGGCATACTCGATACCGAGTGAGATCACTGGTCTCGACAGTGGATTCCTTCGGTAGTCGTACACATCGTCCCTGGATGATCGTTGACTGTCCGTTTGGTGTTGGTCACGCGGGTTGGTCGTCGCTGGCGTCACCGAGAGACACACCTCGTACCGAGTCAGTGACTCACGACTGAAGTCGTGGGCTTGTCAGTGGACTCCCCTTCTGCCGTCGAGTCGACGGAGGCGATAAATTCGCCGTTCAGGTTCAGCGTCCCTGACTTCAGCGCACACTGACAGGGTGCGCCTCCACTCGAAGACTTCTGCCCCGAGCGGAGACGTTTCAATAGTTTTCGAGCGATGTTTTTGCTCGCGTTATAATCCGCGTTCAGCTCGTAGTCGCATTTTTGACACACGAACTGGTGTTTCGATTTCCGATTCCTCTCGTGTGTAAAGCCGCACTTCGAACACCGCTGGCTCGTGTACGCCGGACTCACCTGCTCAACTTCGATATCGAGCGTCTCGGCTTTGTACTCGACGTACTCGTATAATCGGCGGAACGCCCACGCGTGGAACCGCTTCGCACGAGCCATCCGATCGCGGATATCCGTCAGATTCTCGAACGCGATGTGCGTACATTCGTGGTCGCGAGCTTCGTCGAGAATCCGGTTCGAAGCGCGGTGGAGTTCGTTCTGCATCCAGCGGTGTTCTCGGTCGTCCATCGACTGGATCGACAGGTGCGCCGACCGCGTACCCGCCTGTTGCATCGACCCGCGCGTTTTCTCGAATTCGCGGCGTCGATGGTTCATCTCGTCGGCGTTCCCGATGAACGCACCCGTAGAAGTCACAGCGAGCGAGCCGTCCACGTTCAGATCAACGCCAAGGACTGTTCTGTGCTCGGCGTTAGAAACAGCCGTGGACTGCTCGTGTTCGTCTGTGGTACGGCGCATACGCGCGTGGAGGTAGAACGCCTCGCTCGAGCGGTCGTACTGAAGCGTGGACATCCGGAACTCGTAGTCCTCGTTCAGTAGGTACTCGCCGATCGGTGTCTCCTCAGGATCGTCAGGAAGTACGTACTCGCACTCGACGCGCCCGTTCACTGTTGAAAGAGAGACGTGGTCGCGGTGGAACGTCGCGCTGCGCTTGTCGTAAACGACGCTCCACGCGTCGAAGTGTGGTTGACTCGTGGGTTCGCCCTTTTTGAGTCGGGCAACACCGCTTTTGCTGGCCTCGATAGCGCGTCGAATCCCCTTCTGAACGAGGTTCGCAGTTAGCTCGGTTTCATCCCGGAGTCGGTCGTACAGAGCGGTTTCGGCTTTCTGTTTCGAGGTGACACAGTGTTCGTCTGGGTGTCTCCACGCCCAGGCTGCGGTCGTGTTCGCACAGTGGAGAAACTGGTCTTTCGTCTGATGGAGGTCGTCGCACCGCTCCTCGGGTACGTCAAGCTTGACTTTGACGGTGCGGATCACATCCCCCATCTGTATTTCACATTTTAATCTGTTTATTTATAAATTCTACGGCTGGTAGTTGGGAGTCAGATTGCTATCGCTCGTGGTATGTTACGGGGAGTGTCGGATTCCTCCAACGGCTGAATCCGTAGGCTTCCTCCTTACTCCTCTGTGAGCCTGAAGTCTGGTTGGAGGTATCGTTCTAACTGAACTGGGTCACGCTGACTGCGTTGTACTGTTTCGGCAGGTGTCACTCGGTCCGACGTGTGTGACGACGGTTTGACGGGGTTTCATCTCTTGATTTCACTCGGTATACGGTGTGTCCCTCGTACTGCCCACCCGAAGGGCCCGACGTTGCCAGTACGAGTTCGACGTCGGTGTCGTCGGCAATGTCGTTCGGGGATTTCGATTTTATTGCGCTCCCGACAGGCGTGGCGACGCGGATGACGTGAGGCAGTGAGGTCGGTCAGCGTTGTTCGGATGGTCCCAAGTGGTTCTGCTCAAACACTCGACACGATGGGTTCTCAGGGGAAAGTGTCCCACCCTGTCTCGAAAAGAACACTCGACACGGTGGGGTGGGGGTGGCGATGAACGCGACGGGACCACGGTCCGTTTTCAGTATATGAAATCACTTCCAATCGTGCTCTTCGATACCCTCGTAGTGCTTTAGGCGACTGTCGATCTCCCAAGCCTCCCAGCCACACTCCTGGTAGAGGACATCGGCGAGTTTGTCGAAGCGACTCTTGTTAAGTTCGATACCGCGGTTTCCGCGGTAGGTGATGTAGGGTTCGCGGCGAAGATCGGCGTAGACATCTCGCGCAGTCGGGTAGTCGCCGTCGATCGCTGAGAGATTGAGGAGCGCCTCCTCCGTGATCGGTGTACCCCACTTGTGTTTCGCTATCATCGTCGCGAGGAGGGCACATTTCACCGACGGCTTCTCCATGGCGGAGAAATAAATCCACGCTCATATAAAGGCTGTTAATAGCTGTTAACGCTAGTGGGAACACTTATACACACGCAGATGGTGGCTTTCTGTATGAGCAGTATGGAGCACGCGGACGACCGCGGGGCGAAGAAGGAACTCCGGAAGGAGCACCCGAGCGGGTGGCTCTACCTCACGCAGCACGATGCGATCCCGATTCTCGTCGACGCGTTGCTTGATCTCCCGCCAAATCGTGAGTTCAACAAAACCGAACTCGCAGAACACGCCGGCGTCACGCGCCAAACTGTTGGCAACTACACGGACCTCTTGTGTGAGGTTGAACTCATCGAGGACGTTCCGAACACGTCACCACGCCGGTATCGGGTCGCGGACAGCGATGTCGTCCGTGAGCTCTTCGAGTTGAATAGCGCGCTTAACAGCGTCGGGGAGTAGTCGCTGCCCACGAGGCATTCTTGTGTACTCCCGCCGGTGTTCGGAATCGGGGTTCGCAGCCTCGTCAACGGGTGACTTCTAGAGCGGACCAACCGATTCTCGGAGCGGGGACTCGGGACTGGAGACGCGTTCGACGAACTGTACCGACAGTTCGATCGCATCGGCGGGACGCACCTCGTCGTGTTCGACGAGATCGACCATCTGGAGGACGCGAACACGCTGCTGTACGAACTACCACGCGCGCGAGCGAACGGTCACATCACGGACGCGAAGGTCGGCGTGATTGGGATCAGCAACGACTACACGTTCCGACAGACGCTCTCGCCGAAGGTGAAGGATACGCTGATGGAGACCGAGAGCTCCGTCAGTCCGTACGACGCCGCGGAACTGCGAACGATTCTGGAACACCGTGCGGACCGCGCCTTCGTCGACGAGGCGTGTGACACGTCGGCGATCGCGAAGGCGGCAGCGTTGGCCGCACAGGACATGGGGAACGCGCGGCAGGCGCTCGATCTGCTCCGCGTCGGAGCGGAGCTGGCCGAGCAGAACGGCGAGGCGCCGGTCACGGATGCGCACATCGAGACCGCACGGGAACGGGTCCAGCGCGGTCGGGTCGCGAACAAGATCCGAGACCAGACAGAACACGCGCAGTACATCCTCGAAGCGATCGCGAACCTCCAGACGGGCGGGGAGGTCCCGGCGCGATCGAAGGAGATCCAGCGAACGTATGAGCGGGTGGCGGAGTCGCACGCCGCCTCGCCGCTGTCGACGCTGAAGAGTATCCAAGACCACCTCTCGGACCGCCACATGCTGGGGTTCCTTCGACGCCACGAGCAGAACAAGGGATTGAGCGGCGGGCAGTACTACGAGTATGAGTTAGACCTCGATCCGGCGATCGTCTTAGAGACGCGGACGGAGATCGCCGAGCACACACAGTGAAAGCACACGAAATGTACTCTGTCTCTCGGAGGGACGCGAGCGGGAAAGCATACGAAACGTACTCTCCCATAGTTCGATTGGTAGATGTAAATCCACACTCACTATTTTATAAAGAGACCATTCGACCGAGCAATGAGTTTCTACGGGAGAAGAGGTTTTAGCGAGACCTCTTGGTACGCTACAATAGATACGTATTATAATCAGCTAACAAACTGTATTATAGATTTAGCCTGATCTCGAATCGGCTCCGGTAATCTCTGTGTGATTAATTCGGTTTCTTTCGGTGAGATTACAGAGAGCCTGAGGGTCAATACGGCATATACAACGAATCCGACGGGCGGGACCACGATCAGGGAAGCAATTGACGAGTCGATTGCTGATGAGAGCCCGAAGATGGCACCAGCAGCGAGGAGGGCAACGACTGTGATCCTCGTAAGACGGAGATCGTCAATCGGATCGAATCCGACTCGCCGCGCAGCGATCACGTGAAGTACCAACATCGATCCGTAGCCGATGCTCGTGGCGACAGCTGCTCCACGAGTTCCGTACGTTGGAATTAGTAGCGCATTCAGGCAGAAGTTAATAACCGAAGCTGTCCCGGTTGCGAGAATTAGCACGCGAAGTTGGCCCTTTCCCTGTCCGATGGCGAATATTGGACGAGCGAGCGCAAAACCGAGGACACCCGGGAGTAACAAGAGGAGAGGTAAGATGGCAGCGTCAAAGCCGGACCCGAAATAAAGCGGAACGAAGTCTCGAACAAGCGCTGCTAACCCGATCGCGACCAACAGTACGAGCGATAAATTATATCGTGTCGTTTGAGACGCTAATTCTGTAATTTGCTCTGTGCGGTCGTTTGCCCAGAGTTCCGAAGATGAGTGGAGAAGTACCGTCTGTAATGCGTGCGGCACGAACCAGAGAAACTCAGCGACGACGAGTGCTGCCTTGTAGTATCCGGTCGCTTGATCGCCGGTTAGCACTCTGAGGAATAGAATATCGACGTGATACAGCGACGCCGTTAATAGGATTAGAATGACACTAAGACTGTTAAAGGAAAGCAATTCCCTCTTCGGAAATTCGTCGGGAAGACGTATGAAAATAGATTGAAATCTGATATGTCGAAATAAGATTGCGTACGCAAGGATCGAGACGATTAAAGTAGCAATGATCTGTCCAACAAGAACACCGACGAGTCCGTAACCAATGTACACGAGTGAGAGTCCGAGGAACCCATATAAAAGTTCCTTAAGAATACTTAGCGGTTCACTCCGGTGTTCAAGCCCAAGCCCCATCAATCCCCCACGAGCGATGGAGTTCGCCTGACGGAGAATAATTAGGATAGCAAGAAGATAAAAATAGATCTCAAACTCGTCTCCGAAGAAACGCCCAGAAAGGCCAGACCATGAGAACGCAAAATACGCCAATGCTGCGGAAACAGCTAGTACGAAAGCAGCTCGAAGATAGAATGCGAAGACATGTTCGGACCAGTTTGACTCCACTCGATTCTCAGCAATATATTTTCGAGTTCCATCAAAGATCCCAGCATTAGCGAAAGTCATCGTAATGGTTAAAATTGAGAACAGAAAGGCATAGTTCCCGTATTGGGAACTACCAAGTAATCGGACGAGAATTGGCGTTATTAGGAGTCCAAGAACGAGAGTAGCTACCCTTGATCCGAAAACTGAAATAAATCCTCGACTGATGTTACTCATAGCTTTCAAGAGATATTGGATAGTCATCAGATGAATGTGTGTTTTGAGCGATATAGAGACATACAGTCATAAAGACGGACACTTGTTATTGATATCTACTTTGATGCCCGGAAGAATATCTCACTTCCACGTCGAGACATCTCCGTCAGTTCAAATCCGGCATCTGTGAGAAACTTTTCAACATCAGATACATCTCCACCGAAGTCCGCGATTTTCTCGGAGTGTACTTCGACGTATATTAGCCGGCAGCTCTCGCGAATCGTCTCCTGAAGTCCCCGAAGCACAGATAGTTCAGCACCTTCGACGTCGATCTTCACGACGGTTGGTTTGGGAAGCTTGCGCTTTTCTACTATTGTGTCGCCTCTAGCGGTCTCGACTTTAAGCGTTCGTCCGTCGCTATTAGTCGCAATAGCGTGTTGTCCTTCACCAGCCTCTTCGCCGGTAAGAGCGAAATCGACTGTTCCATCGGTATCAGACAGCGCGACTCGAATGATTTTGGCGTCAAGGCTATTTAGTTCAAGATTATCTTGTAGACGGTCAGCGTTTTCTGGTTCTGGTTCGAACGCAACTGTTCTACCGGAGCCGAGTTCAGCAGCAGCGAAACAGGTGTAAGTACCAACATTCGCACCAATATCATAAAAAACATCATTAGAATCGATGGTAGTTAGTAAATCTTTGATGATAGAGCGTTCACCAACGAGATTGCGGAAGCGCATAAACTCAGTGAATGTGTCGGTGCGAAAGGTAACTGAATGATTATTTATATTATGTGTCTGTGTATCCTCAAGAGTATACACAAGTTGCCAGAATGGTCGTGATAAGATCTTATTGAGACCTATATTTCGAATGGTTTGACGAACCCTGCCAGAATAGAAGCGAGACCGAATATAGCGCAGTATTTTTCCAAAATTGGACAGCATAGACGGGTTGTTAGTAATTAGAAGTCAATAGGAATTGAAGAAGCCGTCGATCTTAGTTGAGTACTCCAGTTTGAATTTGATTTGAAGATGGAGATCTTTCTGGACGTTAATTGTGTGGGTTCTAGTTGATCGGTGAATTCAACCAGATATAGTTTCACGTATGTTTATGAGTGATAGTCTAGATAGTATTATTAGCTTATCAATTAGAGAGGTATGATACCGGATGTGTTCTTGTGGTGCTTTGACTACAAGATTTGTACTTATTTCTTTATATCTGACATCTGAGTTGAATGAGACATGTTCGCAAAAGTTCTTCGGTAATTTACCATTAGATTTATAACTGGCATCCCCCAGACTATTGAGATTGTAGATACCAAGACCACCAAATGCACTTTCAACGGATATTCGGTCGAGCTGCTGTAATTCATCTAATCTTTTTTGATTGGAGTATACATATTTTACTGTAGGAAAAAGTGGTCTACCCAAACCCCTCGATTTCTGAACATTTTTCCAACAGTCTGTTTCTATCCATCCTTTAGCTCGCAGTGCATAGATGTCATAGTATCGCGGTCTAGCTACTGGAAATACTGCATCTGTTTTACCACTTGCCACATATTTACACTCCTCAATAAAATCTGATTGATTAATAGATTGTGCGATCATGGAGTCAAGATCAATTGGAATGTAGAGTTGTGAATGATCAATTAACGAACTTCTGGTAGATTTATAGATGGAGTTGAAGAGACTCTCTCTAAGATGTGCAATTCGTTCTTCACGAACAGGGAACTCTTCATCTAAGTCGTCAAATAATTGTAATTCAATGGATGAGTTGTCCCTCTCAAGTGCTTTTAGAATATCCCGAGTATCATCTTTTGATCCATTTTCCGCTATGAATATTTTCCCGATTCCGACAGATTTGTCGTCGCAAATATCTAAGATTTTTTCTACGTTTGCTCCTACTGTGCCGCTAGCATCTCGGACAAGACCGGAAAAATATAAGTCAATTTTTTTACTCATTCTATCAACCTAGATCTCTGATCTAACGGAAATCGGGCTTTGATATATATCCTCGTATTGCGTCTCGCCACAGTAAACTCAATAGCTATTGCATAGGTAGAATATTTATTATTTACCAAGAGTTTCGATTAACCATGATGTGTATCAGTTAGACCAAGTAGCGCCAATAAGTCAGTTCTATGGATCTGACCCAACTCTGACCCCCAAAGGTATCTAAACAAGTACAGTACTGTGGACCGATAGTAAAATCTAAAGACAATGTTGATAAGTACATAAGATGAGCACACGGCTATGAGTTTAATTAGTAGAGCAATTCATTCTATTCGACGGAATGGTCTATATCAAACCCTCAAACTAGGCATCCCCTATGGTTATAATCGAATGATCGCTCCCCTACTACCAACAATGACAACTAAGCTCAACGGGGTTAGCGTAAATGCAGCACGATACAATCCTACTTCATTCCCTTGGAAGGTAGAGGCAGAACCAGACTATGAGTCTGGAATTATTTCAGGTATTAATAAGTGGGTGACAGAAGGAGAGACGATCGTCATTGTTGGTGGTGGATGGGGAGTCACAGCAGCACGAGCTGCGAAGGTGGCAGGACCATCTGGGAATGTGATTGTCTACGAAGGTTCAGAAGATGAAGTCAAGAAGATAAGAGAAACAGCAGAGATTAACGATATTAGTGAAAGAGTTAGTATCAATCACAGTATTGTCGGTCCCAAAATAAATCTCTATAGCCAGGAAGGTGATGCTCAACAGATTCCTCCTAAGGCACTTCCAGAGTGTGATGTATTAGAGTTGGACTGTGAAGGTGCAGAACTAGAGATACTCAAGAATATATCTATCAGACCGAAAGTTCTTCTCGTAGAAAGTCATGGGGTATATGGCGCATCTAGTGAAGAAGTAGAGAAAATATTGAAAGAATTGTCATATACAATACAATCAAAAGAAATCGCTGAAAAGCGGTTCGAAGATCTACACCGCGAACAGGACGTTTATGTAATTACTGCTACTCACAACTAATTACAGCTCTAGGGGATAACAAGAGTGGATGCGGCCATTTATTAGATAGCTATTTCCGTAACCGATTATATTTATTCAACAATCCCATCGATTTTAGCAGATTAATACAATATAGTTTTAATCTACTTTGATCTTTACTACCAATAAACTGATTATATCTAGAATTAATCTCTTCATTAATAAACGGTTGTTGTGGAAAATTCAATTCGGAGATGGGTCTAGTGTCTAGGTCTACATTGAATTTATCTGATTTCCCAGTGTGAGTTCCGGTCCCATCATGTCCAATATTCTTAATTTTTGAAGTAACCGGGTTAAGACATAATCCATTATTAGCAGCAATAGCATACGACCACCAAACTGCCCATGAATCAATATTACCTTTGAGTTGGTCTCGTATCATCGGATAAAGATCTTCTCCCGCATCTCGAGTTACTCTTTTAATTTCATTCTTTTTTGTTTTTAATTCTTCAAGAGTCATTGGATCCTGTTCAAAATGGTCCCATGCGGAACGCCATGTCCCCCAACCCCACGAAGCACTTCGATATGTAAAATATATATCATATGGATAATTACCAGGTATATTGATTGGTGGACTATAACCATTCACGTTCATTACCTGTTTGTCATCCGCATACTCTTCTAAAGAATTTTTCATAAATGATACAAAATTAGAGGCCGGGACACAGTCATCTTCAAGTACAATAATTCGTTGATGATCTTCAAATACGCGTTCGATCCCAGATACAATTGAGTCTGCCAGACCAATATTATGATTATGAGTAGTGACTGTCGTTCGACACCAGTCGACTTGCTCTGCACGTTTTCTAACATCAGCCACTTGTTCCTTATCTCGCTCATCCGTAGGACCATCAACAAATATATATAAATGATCAATATTGTTTTGCTGAAGACCAGATAAAACACGACTGAGGTGATTCGGCCGGTTATACGCAAACACTGCGATTCCAGTAGAAGCCATTACATACTTATTAAATATTCTACGGCAAAAATTCTTTGTAGTAGCCGCATAATGGGCCTATAGCAAAATATATCTCTAGATTATTACTTTAATCATCCAGACGTAATAAATAGTATAGTACAGAGAGCATCAATTATAACCAATCGATGATCACCTCTGACATATCAGCATACGATCGAATATACGTATGAAGAGAATCAGGAGCTGACTCAAATACTTGTATCTCTTCGTGCTGGTCATCAGGCTGAATCTTACCTGAATCTACTTCCACAACGTATCCATTCGCGAGATAGTGTTTTGTTTCTACACCGTCAACGTCAGAAGTCTCGTAGCAGTGTTCGAATGCTCCAAGAGACTCAGTCACCTCAACGGTGATTCTGAGTTCCTCTTCCGCGATACGATGGACTGCCTCAACTCGGGTTTCACTCTTCAGGACCCGCCCACCAGGTACGAACCACTCTCCCTTTGCCGGTTCGTTAGTTCTCTTCCCGAGTACGATTCCATCCGAACGTTTTACCACGAGATCGACAGAGACGATCGGTACGTTCTGAACAATCGTTTCCCAGTCTTTCTCTGAGATCCACTCACTCATCGAGATTCTCCCGGTTGTTCTCGTACCAGTCGATCGTCTCTCGGAGTCCCTCCCGGAAGTTCGTCGACGCCTCCCAGTCAAATCGCTGCTTCGCTCGGGACGTATCCAGTTTTCGTCGTGGCTGTCCGTCCGGCTTCGAGGTGTCCCACTCTACGCTCCCCTCAAACCCAGCCTCTTCAACGATAATATCGATCAGTTTCCGGATCGAGATCTCTTCGCCGCTCCCGAGATTAACCGGTTCCGAAGAGTTGTAGCGCTCAGTCGCATCAAGGATCCCTTCAGCCGCGTCCTTCACGTAGAGAAACTCCCGAGTAGGTTCGCCCGTCCCCCAAGCAGTAATCGTCCCGTTACCTCGCTCTCTTGCTTCGATACACTTCCGGATGATGGCCGGGATGACGTGTGATGTCTCCAAGTCGAAAT
The DNA here is from genome assembly GCF_007671685.1 of Halorubrum salsamenti. Lineage (GTDB taxonomy): Archaea > Halobacteriota > Halobacteria > Halobacteriales > Haloferacaceae > Halorubrum > Halorubrum salsamenti. Next base: position 198,460 of record NZ_VCNL01000003.1, read on the forward strand.
CGTCACGCGGACCATAGAGATTCACTGGAAGAAGATAGATGCTGTTGAAATCCCACTGTTTTCTATAGGCGCGAGACTGTGTGAGCAACGCCTTCTTCGCAATACCGTAGGGGGCATTCGTTTCTTCTGGATAGCCATCGAAGAGGTTTTTTTCTTTGAACGGGGTCGGTGTATGTTTCGGGTACGCACAGATCGTTCCGAGAATGGTGAATTTCTCAACATCGAACTGACGCGCCTGTTCCATCAATTCGATGCCCATCACTGCGTTGTCGTAAAAATATCGACCAGGGTTTTGTCGATTGGCCCCGATCCCACCGACCGTCGCCGCGAGGTGGATCACGATGTCCGCTTGCGAGTCCTCGAAGGCTCGTTTGATGTCCGGCTTTTCCCGGAGGTCGTAGTCGTCACTTCGCGGGACAAAGACGTCGACCGAATCAGAGCGGGATTCGAGGTCCTCGACCAGATGACTTCCGAGGAAACCAGCCCCGCCGGTGACCATAACCGTCTTATCGTCCCAGTACTCCTGGCTGCTACTCATCGCCAGTCCACCCGACCGTACCAGCTGTCTGGATTGTCCGCATACCACTCGATGGTTTGTCGGATACCCTCGCGCCATGAGACTTCGGGCTTCCACCCGGTCTCCTCATTGAGCTTCTCGTATCCGACGAGAAGCTCCTCGACATCACTGTCACCGGGACGGAAGCGATCATCATCCTGAACGATCTCAGGGTTCTCCCAGTAGCCCTGTTCACTACCGACATCGAGGATCATCTCAGTCCACTCTCGCATCGAGAGATTTTCGCCGTATCCGTAGACGTACTGTTCTCCCGGATTGCCTTCGAGAGCAACGTGAAGGTGACCACGGACGCCGTCAGAGACGTAACACAGGTCTCGTTTCGGAGTTAGGTTTCCGAGTTCAACGATATCGCGTTCAAGCGCCTGTGTGATGATCGTCCCAGTAATGTATCGCGGGTTCTGTCGTGGTCCGTAGTTGTTGAACATCCGTGTTGTGACGGTTGGAAGCCCGTATGCGTCGTGATAATTCATGGTGAGGAAATCCGCAGCCAGTTTTGATGTTGCGTAGACGCTTGTTGGGTTGACTGGCGAACGCTCACTCAGGAGAACACGGTCGTCACCATCGAACTCATGCTTACCGAGCATTTCCTCTTTGACGTTACCGTACTCTTCGCTAGTCCCGGCTGTGTCGAATTTTGCGATGTCGAGATCGAGATCGACAACAGATTGTAGCAGATTTAACGTACCAACGATATTCGTATCGACTGTTTCGTATGGTCGCTCCCATGATTCACCGACGTGAGCCTGCGCACCGAGATGAAAGATCAGCGAATCACTATGAGGTTTTAATGCCTTAAGAGCTGATTCGACAGAGTGTTTATCGCGGATATCACCACGATGGAGTGTTATTTCGTCCGCGTGGTGACGGATGTTCTTCAGTTCTCCACTAGAGGTCGCTCGAACAAAGGCATGAACATCTGCTCCCCTTTCAATTAGTTTATCAACAAGATGAGAGCCGACAAATCCATCAGCCCCAGTTACGAATACGGGGCGTTCAGCAAGTCTTGTGTCGATATCCATAGGATGATTTGGATAGTATTGTTGGTTTAATCTTTCTATTGACGGCTAGTCAATGGCCCCGAGAAAATATAATAGGGGTACTTGTAGATTGATTTTCTCGTTAGGTCCGATAATAGGCTATAATCGTCAGTAGATACTACGAGAGGTATTATTCACCGATAGATTTGGTATAGTCGATACTGGCTCAGCTCGATAGGGTCACACTTGAGGAACTATACGAGCTCAAAGAGCAGTAGACGGAGAAAGCCGCAAGAACACGTTCTCGCGAAGATCGGGCGCAATCAGGGCGGTCAGCTTGATGCGTTGACTGAACGGCACAGAGTCGTTGGGAAAACGATCCGGAACTCGCTCGATCAGTTCGACGATGAACCGATCGAGCAAGCCTCTACGATGCTCCTCGCCTAGGATATCCAGCACGCTCTTGTGGCGGAGATTGTTGGTGAGTCATAGCGCAGTTTCGAGGATGGTTTTGAGCGCTTCTTTCCCCGGTTTGCGGAACACTTCTCGACGGAGCTGAAACGCTCGGATATACGGCGTGAGTCTGTCTTTAGAGACACCTCGATGCGGCGAGAGCCACCGTCGCGCCAGCGACGCGTGGCTCTCGCAGGTGTTCACGTGAACGTCTCCATCGGCGTACTCGCCGTCACCGTGGACGACGTATTCACGGGTGAATGCGTCGTCCTCGTCAAGTGGATCGTATGCCCGAAAGCCGTCTGTGTAGACGGTTAACGACTCCTGCTGGCGGTCAGCCAGCAGGAGTCGAATCCTCGATTCGGTCGCGGCTTTCGTCGGGATCACGTGTCGTTCACCACTGCCGCGATCAGCGAGAACAAACACAGGGAGCTTGTCCTCAGCGTATGTTCCACGTCCGCGCGTAGACAGGCCACGCGAGCGCGACTCTCGGTCGCGCTCGCGGCCCTTGAGACCTGCTTTCACGTAGAATTCATCTATCTCGATGGGGCCTTCGAGCTGTAGTCGAGGCGCGTCCAGCGCTCGCAAAAAGCGCTGGACGCGCCGGTAGATCGTCTTGTATGAAACGTCAATCTCTACGTCTAATTGCCTGAGACTTGTGTTGAAGCGGATATACGTGTAGACGGCGAGAAACCACTTTCTGAGCGCCACCGAAGAATGTTCGAAGATCGTGCGGTCTGATCGTTGAACGTGCGGTCGCAATCCTTACACAGATACCGCTGAAACACGCGATAGCTGCCGTGGCGAATCTGTGATTCGGCACGGCAGCGTGGGCAATAGACGCCGTCGCGCCAGCGAACCTGTTCCAGCAGGTTCGCGGCGCGACGCTCCGAGACGAACGTCTTGATAGGGAACATTGTTCGTCGGGTGACGCGGTCGCGTCACCCTTGCCCGCTGTGACTTCCAGTTACTGCTGAGAACTCACCAACAATCCTCTACCCAAGAGCGCACGGCGTCGGAGATATCGTGTTTACTCGGAGAGTTCCGTCAGAAACGAATGAGCGAGAACATTGTTGTCGTCGGCTCAAGCCTTGTATGGAGCAATTTGTTTGTCTCGGGATTGACGGCAGCATACCTCAAGAAGAGCCAAGTCTTATAATATCCTGTCCTATCTTTTTATGATCACAGTGGTCACGAATCCATTGTTGTCCATTGTTTTTTTGTCGGTTGATACTATTTTCATCCATTTTTAGAGCGTGATCTAGTGTTTTAGAGAGCGATTCTGGACTTTTTCCATCGATGATGAGTACATCAGACATTTCAGATTTTAAATCAGCCATATCAGTTGTTATAATAATTGTCTCACTTGAAAGGAAATCCAATATTTTTGAAGGAAATGTATATTTACTCAATAAATTATCTGGATCCTGTGGATTGATTAGAACATCTGCTTGAACACAACACCTCTTATACTCAGAAAACGGTAATTGACCAAAAAATGTGACGTCGTCATTATTAATCAAGTTAATTTCTTTTTCAATCTTGTTTATTTCTTCTTCTGGACCCCAGCCACTGATCCAAAACTCGCATTTTTCACCGCGATATTCTTCTATCATATTAATATATGTATGAACTCCTCTTAGACGATCGAATTTTCCAGCATACATGACGACTGTTTTTGATTCATCATATTCAACAGTTGGAAGATCTTCAGGAAGTCCAACGGAGGGGAATCCCCGGAATATGATCGTGTTCTTTGTAGGTGCTCTCTTAGCTAGCAAAGCATTGACACAGATAGCACCATCAACCCAAGGTGCAGAAATAATTCGGCTAGATTTGATTGCTAATCTCCCAACAATGGAGCGGTTGGCAAAAGATCCATCTTCATATTCCAGAATTAAGGGAGTGTTTGAAATTAGACTCCCAATTGTCGCAGGTATAGCTTTTGAAGGAACCATATTGTAGAATAAGATCATAAATATTTTGTCACTTATTATTTGTTTTATTACTTCACCTGTTGTGAATATAATTAAGAAGAGTTTATTAATGACAGAAAATTCATATACATTGAGCAGCCTAGGTACAATAATAGTTACTCCGTTGTCAGGGTGTGTGTATTTTTTCGGAGATCTATGTATTAGTGACGATTCTGTTACTGACAGTGGTGAAATAACAGTAACTTGTTTATTATTGGCGACCAGTGAATCAATTATGTTAGATATTTTATGATAACCAGCCTGTGAATACGAATCAATATTATACGTCCCTTCGATTTCTGGGGTAATAAGCATAGCCACGTATAATACGGTATTCATTACGTTGATTAATCAGAGATAGATATATATGAGTTTCTGTCCTAGCAGATATTTAATGAAATTGCTCTTTCGAACTCTTTCACAAGCAGTTTTTGAGTGAACGACTCTCCAACAATTTCTCTACCACGGTTACCGAGTTGCCGGCGAAGGTTCGGATCGGTTCTAAGTTTCTGGATTCCTGAGACAAACCCATCAGTATCATGGGGGTCATACAGATATCCGGACTTGCCTTCCTCAACGTTCCGCCCGATACCACCTACATCGCTACCAACAACAGGGAGTCCGGCAGCCATCGCCTCTAAGACGGTGATACAGAGCCCCTCCCATAGAGATGGCTGAAAATAAATATCGAGATCTGCGAGGAACGCCGGAATGTCTTCTACAAGTCCTAGTAGAGATACATTCGTGAGACCGCGTCCTCTAATCTGTGCTTGTAATTCTTCGTATAAATCACCGTTACCTGCGATCTTAAATTGTATGTTAGAGCCCTGGAACTGTTCCGCAACGTCTAATACAGTCTCGTGATTTTTTTGTTCAGATAACCGTCCAACGCTCCCAACAGTGATGTTCGTCGAATCCTGATGCGTGACGGGGGTATACTCCTCCAAATCAATTCCAGCGATAGGAACTGTGTGAACGAGACATCGATCGAGTCTGAGATCCGAGATCAGCATCTCCGCGACGGGCTCCGAATCAGCGAGAACCACATCGCAAAGTCCGGCCGTCCGACGGAACGCCCGTCGTCGCAGGTCAGTCTTGAACTGATCTGCGTGGTGCCACGTCGCTATCGTCGCGGTCGGATTCACAATCTTCGCTGCCCGAGCCACCATCGACGAGTGAATAAGTGAACCGACGATCACGTCGGCTGTTCGAACGATCGAATACAGCTCCCGAATAGTCGACACACCGATCCCCGACCGTATCCGGAGATCAACGATACGGACCCACGCAGGAAACTCATCGACGAAATCCTGACTAAATCCGTCTAAAGAAACCACAGTAATATCGTACCGTGCTGGATCCAATCCATTGAGCAGACGACACAGACCGATCTCAGCCCCGCCAATGTGTAGGGAGTTAATGATGTAGACGAGCTCCGTCTGATCGGTTGTCGAACTAGTATTAAGAGCAGTCATTTATTTCTTAGATGAATGATAGAATCCAGATCGTTTATTTATGATTCATCTGAGCAGAAACGTTACTGATCACTGCCCTGAACTTCCCAGCGTCGGTCCGTGGAATAGATTCCAGCGTTTCGACCTCAACTTGGATATCCTCACCGACACGATCCTTGAGCTTCTTGATAGCGATTTCCGCTTGTTCGTCTGTATACCCATCATCCGGGACGATCTGTAACACGAACTCGTCAACAGACTCCTGTACGATCCGCGACTCACTAATGTTCTCAGTGTACTTGAATACATTATAACTCAACATCGGAACCCGGCGCCCGTCTTCTGTGACGACGACCTCATCCTGTCGGCCAATAATCTCGTCGATAATCGGCATCTCTCTTCCACAGTCACACTCCTCGTACTTTGGCGGCCCACGAGCCATGTCGCCGATCCGATATCGAATTAACGGCATCGCGCGATTATTCAGCGCGGTGAGAACTATTTCGCCGACCTCACCTTCAGAGACCGTATTTCCGTCCTCGTCCAGTACCTCGATGATCCCGATTTCGGGATTAACATGCATGTGACCGCTGGAACACTCAGTCACGATCGCAGCGCTTTCGGTCGATCCGTACTGGTTGTACACCTTCGTTGACAGTCCGTCCTCGATAATCGATCGATCGTCTTCGCGGAGCATCTCGGCAGTCGGGAAGCAGGCGGAGATCTCGACGTCTCGATCCGTCTCGATAGCCCGCTGCGCACAGTATCGGATCGAAGAGGGATAGCCGTCGATGAAGTCCGGTTCGAACTCCTCGATTTCGTCGAGATAGGCATCGACCGTCTCTTCGCCCAAATGGTAACTCGACAACAGTAGACGATTATTTGCCCGGTCGTATCGTCCGTACGGTCCTCCCGATTGGTCAGCAGGGACGATCTTATTCCCGGTGAACGACACGCGCCGATCTCCGTACCGACAACCCCCCCAGCCCCAGAACCGGTTCATAACCGCCCAATACTTGATATGAGACGGCACGTCGTGGTACGTGGTTTTTGGCGTTCCGGTCGTTCCGCTTGTACTCAACGCGATACAGTCGTCAGTATCTACTTCCGAAGAGATGAGCGCCTCAGGCTCTTGACGGAGTGTTTCACTCTCCAAGAACGGTAGGTGCTTCAGCGCTTCCCGTGGGGTCGTCGCCGAGCGCACGGATTCGAGGTCAATATCGCTGTAGTGTTTCGTCGTCTGTTTAGCGTGCGCAGCGATATCTTGGAGTTTGTGAAGCTGGTCCTGTTGCCAGTCTGTTGCGCTCTTCCACTGGTGTCTGCGATATGCTCTGCTACACGTCTGAAATCGGTTATCGTACCGCGTGCGGCGGATTTTGAGTCCTAACACAGAGACAGCAAGCGATTGTAACTGCGGCGGAGACGTATTGTAGAGTTTTCGTAAGAACCAGTTGTTCTGAACCGACATCTATCTCGTATTTATCAGTACGGCTTATTATCGTTGTGTCTCTGATTCCGTGTATATCCGAAGAGTATCATCGAACGAATCCAAAGCCGCAGAGAGATATCCTTTTAATCATCGCGACAGAGATTAAGCTAGAATGGTCCTTGCGGCGACGGGTTTCTCGTTTCTCGTCTTCGTTTATATTGCGCAGTTAGTAGACGATAAGATGTATCTCAGACTCGGATTAGTTGCGTTATTGGGGCACGTAATCGTTGCAGTCGTTGTTATTCCAATTATACCATACACATGGGACTTTGGTCAGTTCGATCAGGCAGCTCAACTGGTAGCGACAGGAAGTCTCCCTGATGGCTCTACTGTTGCTTCCTTCGCAGCAGTCCAAGGGATAGTGTACGCCATATTTGGCCACGATCCAACGAATATCGCCATTATTTCTGGGCTCTTGGCTGTCCTCCTCCCGATCCCAATTCGGTACATTACGACATCACTCTACGGGAGAATCCGGCTTGACGGGGTTACGACGATGATCCTGTTCCTCCCGCTCTCGTTCTTGATGTTAAGTTTACCAATGCGCGATTCAACGTCGGTGTTTCTTTTCTTTTCGCTATTAGCAATCACAGTCAAATCTATCTCAGAAACACGTGCTTTGGTTGGAATCTTTGTATTTCCGGTGTGGGGTATGCTCTACCTCGTTCGCCCTGAACTCGCCCTTGTTTCATTACTCGCCGTACTCGCTGCGGTTAGTGTTACTGTGATTCAGTTGTCCGATATCGATCTATCTCTGCGATCAATTTTTGTCATCCTCGTTCCTATCGGAGCAGCTGGATTTGGTCTTTTCGCTGAACTGCTCTATTCGTTTGAACGGGTAAATGCGGAACTCTCGTATCGAGCGACTGGAGGCGCAGTCTACCTCGACGGAATGGAGTACAGTTCATGGTTCGACTTTCTATTGGCGGCGCCAGCACGAGCGATATACTTCCAGTTCACGCCGTTCCCCCTTCACGTCGAGTCAGTATTTCACGGACTCACACTTGTTGGAACAGTAATCACTATTGTAATATTTATTGGGGCGGTTCGTTCTCTCTATAGTCGAGATTTCGCCACTACGACCGCCATTCTGCTTGGCGTAGTCTATTTCGCAGGAACTGCCGGTTACGGCGCCATCAACTCAAACTTCGGAACCGGGGTGCGTCATCGAATTATCTTCGATTTTATCCTTGTCATCGCCGCCGCACCCGTGATCGCGCGCTGGGAGCTACTCGTTCGTGAGTGGCTCGGTGTAGTTCCACGTCACCGCGGCGAGCACGACGAACAGCAGCGCGAAGCTCAGAAACTGGATGGTCACGTGAAGGCCCGAGGAGAGTATTCGAACGAGGCTGGCGAGTAAGCCCAAGCCGAGAGCTCCCACCAGCACGCGCTCGTCGTTCAGTGCCCGGAGAAATAGACTCTGTTCGGCCCACTCAATGAGCTGTGCTGAGACGCGGTACAAGAGAGAGTTTTTAACGATCTCCGCCGGACTCAGCTCCATTATGCGTTGACAAGAGGAGCGATTACTTATGAGTTTTTCTCGGCGATCGACTGAAGAGTCTGAGTCGTACGCTCGACGGTATCGGCCCACCGATGCTCGTCCGCCGCGATCTGTTCGGAGGTCTCACTAGGGTCTTCGATCGCTTCGAAGAGTCCGTCTGCGAACGATTCATTCCCAACATCGGCGACCACGTGGCCTCGCTTCCCAAGCATTGGCGTGACTTGGTCCAGATCGCTCATCACGATCTCCAGCCCGCTCGCCATCGCCTCCAACACCGTCCGCGGCACCCCCTCTGCCCGGCTCGGCAACACCAGCACGTCCCCGCTCCGGTACACCTTCGGCATCTCGTCGTAGGACACGTGTCCGAGGAACGTCACCGACTCCCCGATCCCCAACTCGGCCACCTGCGTCTCCAGATCCTCGCGTAACGCCCCGTCGCCACACAGGTACAGCTCCGCGTCCGGGTACTCCTCCAACACCCCCGCGAACGCCTCGACCGCGAGCCACGGTCGCTTCCCCTCCGCGAACCGCCCGACGAACAACACGACCGGTCCCTCCGCGTCGATCAGGTCGCTCTCCGGCCCCTCCGGCGTGAATCGCTCCGTGTCGATCCCGTTCGAGACGACCTCGATCCGTGAACTCACGCCCAACTCCCGGACGCGCTGTTTGTCCACGTCGGTGTAACAGAACACCACGTCCGCCTGGTTGAACGTCCACCGCCCGAGCGTCTGCAGGTACAGCGAGAACAGGCGCTCCGGCGCGTTCTGACTGTACAGGCCGTGGTTCGTAATCGCCAGCGGGAGGTCGCCGAGCCGCCGCTTCAGCGCCGCGAGGTTCGTCACGAAGTAGCAGTGCGAGTGCGCATGGATGACGTCGAAGTCCTCGCCGTCCGAATGCCAGAGGTACCGCGCCACCGCGGGCGAGACGTCGTTCCCCAACAGGGTCACGCCCGGAGACACGCGAACGATCGTGTACCCGTGCGTCTCCTCGATCCGCGGCAGCGACTCGTCCTCCCGCGTCGTGAGCACCGTCACGTCGTGACCCATCGCGGCCTGGTCTCGCGACATCGCGTGAACGTGGTAATCCCCACCGCCCTTCGTGTCGGGGTAAATCCACGGCGCGACACGGAGAATTCGCATTACGCGCTCGTATCCGACGCCAGCGTACAAACGTACCGGTTCGGATCGATACCGGTTCGGACTGCTCGCGTTCCGTCCGTCCACTGGCCTGACGGCCTCGGGAGGACATCGAGATCGTCCGGCCGTGCGCCCCGGATCCCCGCCTCAGAACAACACGGACACACCACCGTTTCGAGTGAAGACCACCCGAAAAACGCACGGAAACGCGAAATCGAGCGATCTCCGAGCCTCGTGAACGAGCTTGGCGAGGCCGGACCACCGAGTCGATTCACGTGAAACGGTGGTGTGTGACTCTCCCGAGCCGGGGAACCGATCGGGCGGCTTCACTTGAAGCGACGGTGTGTCAGTGGTGGGCTGCTGGAGCCGCGACCCGCATCGATCGCCCTGTGGACAGCGTTCCGGCTCGTGAAGCCAGAATCCTTATGATTGGCTGAACTGAACTGTCGGATCATGAAAGCAGTCGTACTCGCGGCCGGCAAGGGCACGCGCCTCCGCCCGCTCACGGACGACAAGCCCAAGGGGATGGTCGAGGTCGACGGGAAACCCCTCGTCACCCACTGTTTCGATCAGCTGATCGACCTGGGAGCCGACGAACTCATCGTCGTCGTCGGCTACATGAAGGAGGACATCATCGACCACTACGGCGACGAGTACGAGGGCGTCCCGATCACCTACACGCACCAGCGCGAACAGAAGGGGCTCGCCCACGCCCTCCTGACGGTCGAGGAACACATCGACGACGACTTCATGCTCATCCTCGGCGACAACATCTTCCAGGCGAACCTCCAGGACGTGGTCCGTCGCCAGCGTGAAGACCGCGCGGACGCCGCCTTCCTCGTCGAGGAGGTCCCCTGGGAAGACGCGTCCCGGTACGGCGTCTGTGACACCAACCAGTACGGCGAAATCACCGACGTCGTCGAGAAGCCGGAGGACCCGCCGAGCAACCTCGTGATGACTGGCTTCTACACCTTCTCGCCCGCCATCTTCCACGCCTGTCACCTCGTCCAGCCCTCGAACCGCGACGAGTACGAGATCTCCGATGCGATCGATCTGCTCATCCAGTCGGGCCGGACGATCGACGCCATCGGTCTCGACGGCTGGCGGATCGACGTCGGCTATCCGGAGGACCGCGAGGAGGCCGAGCGCCGCCTCCGGGGCGACGACGCCGACGAGGACACCGCGCCCGACGAGGGCACCGAAGACGTCGTCGAGACCGACGCGTAGCGCGCAAGGAACGACATCTCGGCACGCTCGGGAGCCTCACCACAGGATTGCCCCCACCGCTGCGAATCGTCACCCACGGACCGTCTCTATCACGTCGATCCCGACTTTCCAGATCTGCCGAACAACGAGCTTCAGATCGTACGTGAACGACTGCTGTTTGACGTACTGTAGATCGTAGCGCAACTTCTCTTCGGGATCCGTACTTTTCGCACCGTTCACCTGCGCGAGTCCCGTGAGCCCCGGTTTGACGAACCATCGCTTGCGCCACGACTGTTCTTGCGCCTCCAACAGCGACTCTTCTTCGGTCCACACGGCTCGGGGACCGACGACGCTCATGTCGCCGACGAGGATCGACCACAGCTGTGGAATCTCGTCGAGATGCGTCTGGCGCAACACGCGCCCGACACGCGTGATCCGATCATTTGCCGCATCAGCAACCGGCTCAACTGATTCACTCTCGGGAACCATCGACCGGAACTTGAACACGTCGAACGTCTCGCCGAACACCGCAGTGCGCTCTTGGCTATAGAGGATCGACCCGCCATCATCTATCTTGATCGCGACGATAATGGCACAGATAACGGGACTCAACACCGCCAACCCGACCACCGAGAACACGACGTCAAAGCTGCGCTTGAGCATGTGGTCTTGGATGTCCCACGGCTCGACGTCGACGGTAACGAGCGTCCCGGCATCACTATCGGCAGTCAACACCCGATCGGCGTGATCGCGGTGGACAAGCACGTCGACGCCGTGTTCGTAACACGCATCGAGCGCGCCGAAGAACTCGGCTCGGTCCGTGTGTTCGAACGCCAACACGGCGGTATCGATGTCGTACTCGACCAGCACGTCTTCGATCCGCGAGAGTCCGCCCAGCCGCTCAAGCCCGTTCAGCTGGACGCCGCCGTCTGCAACAGCGGCCACCGGTCGCGACGACGGACCAGTCATGAAGCCGCTCGTCGGACAGAGATATCCGATGAGCGGCATATCGATGTCGGCAGCAAGTCCCTCGATCGCGGCCGGATCATCCCCGACGATAAGGGCCCGCTCGGCGTCACCGTTCGGTCGATGCCGAATCCCCACGAACCACGCGGGCAGCATGACGAGCAACAGCGGCGTGATCGCGATGAGCGTCGTCCGCGGGAGTCGATACGTGTAGTCGAAGTACCCGATCGCGGCGAGCGTGAGCATCGCGACCATGACCCGCTTTTGGGTGAGCGCAACCGTGTCGAGAATGCGCCGCGGCCGCGGCTTGTACAACGGCAGAAACGCCGCCGTCACAATAACGACGGTCGTCGCCATCTCGAACACGAGTTCGGCACCCACCGGCGCGTCCGCGGCCAGCCGACCGACGACTGGCAGCCGGGTGAGCAGCGTGTGGACTGCGCTGCTGTTTGCGACCGCGACTGTGAGCGCAGTGATGGCTGCGACACCGCCGACGCTACGCAGCCGATACTGCCACCCGGAGAGCATTAGCCGTACGTACGGTGGACAATCTATAAATGGACTGCGATGTCGGTGACAGCGGCGGGCGGGGCGGCGACGTCGGGATATCTCGACCGGATCGATGAGCCCTGATGGAGCCGCCCGGTAGGCTCAAATCGCGTGCGTCTCGCCAGCGTGTACAGCGGCATCCGTGACCGAGATGGTCGTGCCGTTCGGATTCGACAGGGCGCCGTCGACACGGTAGTCGCCCGCGTGCGCGACCGTGATTGTGAACGTCCCGTCGTCGCCGGCAGTGGTCCGACGCTCGTAGGTGAACGTCTCACTCGCCGTGGTCACGTTCGTGTGGACGGAGACGGTGGCGCCCGGTTCGGCCTCACCGGTAATCGTCGCCCCAGGAACCGGTTTGAACACCGCGATCGAGTCATCCGACGTGGTAAACACCAACTCGAACCGTCCGGAGCCGTTCGCCGCCGAGGTCGCACTCCCGCGTGCCTCGTACAGTTGTGCATATCCAGAGGAGGCAGGGGCGTCTGATTCGACCTCCTCAATGGCGACGTACCCGACTCGGCCGCTGAACTCGTCGGCGTACGAGTCCGGGTTCGGATCGCTGATGAACGACTCATAGGTGCGTTGCGCATAGGCGTACGAGTTTGAGTCACCGCCCACCGCGTAGTTGAACATCCGGTTGCGACCCCAGTCGTTTAAGACGTAGTCGGGGCCGTCGCTCTCGGCGGCGTCCGCGTCGATCCACTCGATCGCCTCGGCCTCGCCGTCGGTCGCAGCGAGATTGTCCATCATTACAGGCACCATGAACAGACTCAGACTGGAGACGAGCAGTACGATCGCAAACGCGTAGCCGATCTGTTGGCCCGAGATCCCGGCCGGTCGGAGCGCGATCCGCACGCGCGCTGACCGCTCCCCGAATGGCGACGGGCGTTCGGCCACGTCGATCACCGAAAGCAGATAGACAACGCCGAGGCCGGCAAAGACGGCCACGACCGCGGCCGATTCGCCCGCGAATCGAAGCTGGATAAGCGCGAACGTCACCAGTACGGAGGCGTAGCTGACGGGGACCAGCCACCGCGGCTCGTGTGACTGGACACATCGCCACCCGACCAACCCGATCACGGGAAGTGCCACGAAAAGGAACCAGCCGAAGTGGTCGATCGGACCGAAAATGACGCCGTAGTCGGCCGCAAAGAGGCTCCGCGTTTCCGCGATCCCTTCACGCCCGAATAAGGATCCGCGGATCCGGGAGAGAAACCGGGACGCAACGGCCGGCTGAACGACGGTCAACACGCCCCAGAGCGGGAGCACGCTCAACGCCGAGACGACGAGGTGGACGCCCGGATGCACGTCGAGACGCTGAAGCACGGCCGCGGCACCCGAAACGACGGCCGCCCCGACACAGACTAACAGCACGGCATAGACGGCAACCGGTTCTTGCCACCCGGCTCGGCTGTGAAGGAGATACGCGAGGCCGAAGCCGAGACCCAGCGCGGCGACGATCGGGGTTGTCGCGACGAGTGGGTTCCAGCCGGCGCGGAGATCAGCGGTCGCCCGCACGGTCACGTACACCGCGAGCCCGACGAGCAGGATCGGCGATCCGTTCCACGAGTGGGCCATGATAGCGAACACGACGGCGAGCGCCGCGACCACTGCCCACGTGGCCGGTGACGTGAGGTGTTCGAGACGCCGCCCCGGGTCCCGGAGTTCGTGATCGCGAGCGAGCCACACGACGCCGACGATCGACAGTGTCAACCAGAGATAATCGAAGGCGTGATGATCGAAAAACCCGATCCCGGAGTATAACGCATGGCCCGGTAACAGCGCGAAGACGATGACGGACGTGATACCAACGCGCTCGTCGTTTGTCGTCCACGTCGCGATGAGGTACACCCCGAGACCGACGATGAGCGCCGCGATCACGGGGAGCCACGCGACGATCGCGATGGCATCTGCAGCGTCACCCCCACCGAGTTCGGTCGCCCACAACCCGAGCGTGTACACGAGTGGCTCACCGCTCGCACGCCCCCCGAGCGTGTCGGCGATGGCGCGAAAGGCGAACGGGTCCGGGTCCGCCTCCGCGAGCCGCTCGACCCAGTATAAGTAATGGTACGGGTCGTTCCCCGGTAGCAGGACGCGGTCGGTGCGAAACACCTGTCCGAACGTGATCGTCCGGAAGACGAACAGAAACGAGAGGACGGCGGTCATCGCGACGAGCAGGTCACGATGAAGCGCTTCCGTCCAGCCACCGAAAGACGTCTGCAGCCACCGGGTGCCGCGGGTGAGTGTGCTGTCAGCGGGCGTCTCGGCCGGGGCCGTCCCTCCGTGTCCGTCACCGGCAACCGCTGTACGCACGGCCTCGGGGTCGACGACGCGGTAGGAGCCGGCCGCCGTTTTCTCGACGATGCCCCGAGAGACGAGTTCGCCGAACGTGCCCGAATCCGCTTCGATCTCCTCGAAGGTCCACGGCCCCGTTTCATCAACGGTGAGGATATCCTCGATCGCCGCCTCGGTCTCAGGGCGTTCGTCGAGGAGGGCTCGCGTTTCCGCATACGAATCCGCCATTGTCGACACCTGTGTGGCATCCGGGTAAAATCCTCCGTTGCACACCTACACACGGAGGGCCTCGAATCGACAGAAGCCACCGCACCGGAAACCACGGGTGAGTCTCACCACGGAGGAGGTAGATAACTCACAGAAGACAGGAGCGACTCCGGCGTCCGATCTCGCAAGCAAAAATGTGAACCGTCCAAACGCGTGATCGGGCGTCAATACACAGACGAGGTGGGGATAGGGTGTGGCCTACTCGAAGCTCACATCGCACCGCCCATTCCGCCCATCCCGCCCATGCCGCCGGCCGGGGCGCCGCCCTCGTCGCCGTCGCCGCCGGTCGAGAGGTCGCCCGCGGAGATGATGTCGTCGATTTTCAGCACGAGGTTCGCGGCCTCGGCGGCGGAGGCGATCGCCTGCTCCTTCGCGTGGGCCGTCTCGACGACGCCGGCCTCGGTCGTGTTCTCGACCTCGCCGGAGAAGACGTTCAGCCCGGCGTCGGCGTCGCCGGCCTCGTGGGCCGCGCGGAGGTCGACGAGCAGGTCGATGGCGTCGAGCCCGGCGTTCTCGGCGAGCACGCGGGGGATCAGCTCGAGCGAGTCGGCGAACGCCTCGACGGCGAGCTGCTCGCGCCCGGAGACGGAGTCGGCGTAGTCGCGCAGCCGACGGGCGAGCTCGACTTCGATGGCGCCGCCGCCGGGGAGCGTGCGCCCGTCGGAGACGGTCGTCGAGACCACGTCGATCGCGTCCTGAATGCCGCGTTCGAGCTCGTCGACGACGTGCTCGGTGGTGCCGTACAGCAGGAGCGTGACGCCGTGGGCGTCCTCGCCCTCGACGTAGAACAGCTCCTCCTCGGCGTCGCGGGTGACCGAGCCGACCGCGAGGTCGTCGGCCGTGAGCGAGTCGAGGTCGCTGACGATCGGCGCGCCGAGCACGTTCTTGAGGAAGCTCAGGTCGGACTTCTTCGTCCGGCGGACCGCGAGAACGCCCTCCTTCGCGAGGTAGTGCTGGGCGAGGTCGTCGATCCCCTTCTGACAGAAGACCACGTCGGCACCAGACTCGACGATCTTGTCGACCTTGTCGCGGAGCTGCTTCTCCTCCTGGTCGAGGAACTTCTGGAGCTGGTCGGGCGAGTCGACGTTGACGGCGGTGTCAACGTCGGCCTCCTCGACCTCGATCGGATCGTTGAGCAAGAGCACGTCCGCCGACTCGAAGTCGGTCGGCATGTCCTCGTGGACCGGGTCCTTGTCGATGACGGCGCCCGAGAGCAGCCGGGACTCGCCGGCCGCGCGTCCGGTGCGCGTCTCGATGTTGAGGTTCGCCAGATCGACGACGTGGGAGCCGTCGTCGGCCTCGACGGTGACGCCCTGGATGGCGCGGACGACGAGGTCGGCGAGCACGTCCTTGTCGAGCTCCGCGCCCTTACCGGTCATCGACGTCTCGGCGACGTTCTTCAGCGTCTCGGTGTCGTCGGGTTCGACCTGCGTGGCGACCTCGTCGACCTGCTCGCGGGCGTACTCGCTCGCGAGGTTGAAACCCTTGATGACGGCCGTCGGGTGGATGTCCTGTTCGAGGAGGTCCTCGGCGTTCTTGAGGAGCTCGCCCGCGATAGCGACCGCGCTCGTCGTGCCGTCGCCGGCCTCGTCCTCCTGGGTCTCGGCGACTTCGACGATCATCTCGGCGGTCGGGTTGTCGATGTCCATCGTCTGCAGGATGGTGACCCCGTCGTTCGTGATGGTGACGTCGCCCATCGAGTCGACGAGCATCTTGTCCATCCCTTTCGGCCCGAGCGTCGAGCGTACGGACTCGGCGACGCCGCGCGCCGCGGAGATGTTGTACTCCTGTGCGTCTTTATCCTTGACGCGCTGGGCGTCGTCGCCCATGATGATCATCGGCTGACCCTGCTGCATTCGCTGGCTCATACACCGCTTGATTGATTGTGATTCTATATAAATGTGTCGTTGAGCGCCGTTCGTTCGTGATCGTCGTCCCCTGCGATGTCAGTGAGAAAAACGCAAGACTCCACGGCTCTCGGTCGATTTTTATGTGTATAGTTAGCACGGGACTTCACTTCGATCGAAGGCCCTCATCTGGTGTGTTTATATATATCTCTGTGACGGTCGTCGATTCCGAAACGCGTCTCCGCACGGGGACCTTGCTACTGCGGTTTGCCGGCGGATCGCGATGCGAACTATCGAACGAAAACGGAGAAGCGGGGTCGACCGCGAGCGGTCACCGATCGAGCTGGTCGGTCTCGGTGAGGTACTCCGAGTCTACCTCGTCGAGCGTCGGTTCCGGCGGCTCGTCGGCGGCGTCGAGTTCGCGTCGATTGAGGCGGCTCTCCAACTGCCGGCGCTTATTCCTCCCTTTCCGCTCGCGACCTGATTTCGTGTCTGGCATCGTCATCCGTGTGAACAACACCCACACTTATGAGTCTTCTGCCGGTGTGCGTGAGCGTCTGTGGTGTGGTCGAACAGCGTCGCTACGCGGGGTACGGGCGCGATACTGCGGAAAAGCGCCAAGAGAAATTTGAACTCCAGACGTTTCGCTCGCTCCGCTCTTCGCTCGTTGTTGCGACAGCGAAAGACGCCAGGAGAGGGATTTGAACCCCCGATCCCGGAAGGGAACACGCTTTCCAGGCGTGCGCCTTACCACTCGGCCATCCTGGCTCGGCCTGAGATAATCCGGTGAGACTGTTAAGTCCTTCTTTTCGCGTGGAGTCGGTGCTCGGTCGCGTACGCGATCCCGCCGGACGCGACGGCGATCGCCCCCGCGAGCGCGAACAGTCCGGCGTACCCGAAGGGGAGGTCGCCGTCGAGGAGCAGGTACCCCTGCGCGAGCACGAGGAACGCGAACCCCCCGACCAGTCCCCACAGGGCCGCGGACCGCGCCCTCGTCCGAGGGGTCGCCGGGACTCCGGGCGGGCGTGTGGTCTCCTCGCCCCCGTCTGCTCCGTCGTCCCTGTCGTTCCCGCCGTCCCTGTCGTTCCCGCCGTCCCTATCGCTCACGCCGCCCCCGTCGGCCATCTACTCGACGACGGCGACGGCCTCGATCTCCACGCCGACGCCCTTCGGGAGCGCGCCGGCCTGCACGGCCGACCGGGCCGGCGGCGACTCCTCGAAGTAGCCCGCGTACGTCTCGTTCATCTCCTCGAAGTCGTCGATGTCGGCGAGGAAGACCGTCGTTTTGAGCACGTCCGTCGACTCAGCGCCCGCCTCGTCGAGTACGGCCACGAGGTTGTCGAGCGCCTGCTCGGTCTGTTCGGCGATCGACGCGTCGTCGAGGAGGTCGCCGTCCGGCGTCAACGGGATCTGCCCGGCCGTGAACACGAGGTCGCCGTTCGTCGTCGCCTGGCTGTACGCGCCGACGGCCGCGGGGGCCGCGTCGGTGTGGACTGTCTCCTTCATACACGTCCGCCTTCGCCGGGCGTGCATAAAGTGACCGGGGAACGCGGTCGAGCGGTTCGGCTCCGTCGCTCCCGGTACTGCGGTCCCGCCACCACCGTTGCGCCTATATCCTTTGCGTGCTAACACACAACACATGACGGGAACAGAAATCGCCCCGCTCGTCGCGATCCTCGGCGCGGTGGCCCTGATCAACCTCGCGTTCGCGTGGCTGTTCACGCGCGGGGACCGCGATCCGGCCGACTTCCTCGGGTCGACGCGCGAGGTACCCGAGGAGGCGAAGGCCGACTCGGAGCCGCCCGGCGACGGAGCGACGGGCTTCACGGTGACCGCGGGGGAATCGGGACCGGCGGGCGACCCGCCGCCGCTCGACGCCGACGGCGAGACGGTCGTCTGCCGGCACTGCGGCGCGGAGAACCGGACGGGCTACCAGTACTGCCGCTGGTGCGTTCGCTCCGGCTTCGTCGATGACGGGTCCGGCGGAGCCGCGGGGGCGACGATGCCGAACCGGTCGCTGTGAGTCCGCCGCGATCGCGCCCCGTCGCGGTCAGTCCGCATCGACGCGGCACCCGCCCGAGTAGTCAATCGACTCGATCGACTCGATGCCGTCGTCGCCACAGACCGGGCAGTCGGGGTTGCGCCGATACGGCACCGACTCGAAGGTCATGTCCATCGCGTCGTAGAAGAGCACGCGCCCCTCGAGCGCCTCGCCCGCGCCGAGCAGGAGCTTGACCGCCTCGGTCGCCTGGATGCACCCAACGGTGCCGGGAAGCACGCCGAGCACGCCCGTCGTCGCGCAGTCGGGCACCGTCCCCGGCTCGGGCGCCTCGGGGAACAGACACCGGTAGCAGGGGCCCTCTGGGACGAGCGTCGTCGCCTGTCCCTCGAACTTGTAGATGGCGCCGTGGACGACGGGAAGCCCCTCGATCCGGGCCGCGTCGTTGACGACGTACCGGGTCCGGAAGTTGTCCGCGCAGTCGACGACGAGGTCGTAGCCGGCGAGCAGGTCGTGGACGTTTCCCTCGTCGAGACGGGTCTCGTGGGTTACCACGTCGATGTCGGGGTTGAGCCGGTCGACGTACCGCGCCGCCGACTCGACCTTCGGCTCGCCAACGTCGGCGTCGCCGTGGATCACCTGTCGCTGGAGGTTCGAGCGCTCGACCACGTCGTCGTCGACGATGCCGAGGGTGCCGACGCCGGCGGCCGCGAGGTACTGGATGACCGGGGCGCCGAGCCCTCCCGCGCCGACGACGAGCGCGTGCCCGTCGAGGAGGCGCTTTTGCCCCTCCGGGCCGACCTCGTCCATGATGACGTGTCTGGAGTACCGGTCGAGCTGATCGGCGTCGAGCGAGAGACTCATGCGTGAGTGTGGGCGGTGAGTCGGTATAATCGTGTCCCCGGTGGGACGATATAAGCGAAGAAATCGATCGGGACCGCGGTCGGCTTACTTGCCCTGACGGTCGTTGCCGGTGACGCTCGGGCGGGTCTTCTCCGTGCCCTTCCCGCGCGTGCGCTGGCCGCGGCCCTTGGTGCCGGCGGAGGTGAGCCCGCGGTACGCGCGCCCCTTGTGGTCGTCCGAGACGATCCACCCGAGGTCGTCGTCGTTCTCGATCGCGGGATGGTTCGGGTCCACCAGAATCACTTCGTGCCACTTCTGGGAGCCGTCCTCGCCGACCCAGTAGGAGTTGAGCACGCGGAGATTCCGGTACTTGCGGGAGGCCCGCTCCTCAGCGATGCGCTGGATCGATTTGCGGCGTGAGAGCCGGTTGACGCCCTGACGCTTCGAGCGGCGACCGGCCTTGTGTCGCTGCTTGCGCGAGCCGCCCTTGCGGACGCTCACGCGGGCGACGATGACGCCCTGCTTCGCCTTGTAGCCCAGCTCGCGGGCCTTGTCCAGACGAGTGGGACGCTCGATGCGCTCGATGGCGCCCTCGTCGCGCCACTCCTGTTTGCGCTGCCACTGCAGCTCTGCCAGTTTCCCCTCCTTGGGGGACCGCCACGCCTCCTTGATGTGCGAGTAGAAGCTTCGTGCCATATGTTGTCCGCGGACGGTTGCGATTCAGCCGCGAAGCGGCCACATGTCGTCTCGTCCCGGGGCGCGGCGTCGACGGCCATCGCGGCGTCGAACCGACCCCGGCGGCGAGTGCCCGCTGTGTCCGCACCAGCGAGTTGCCCGTACTTCCCGCGGTTCGCCCTTAACCGCTTCGCTACGGGGTTCGCATGCGGGTCGGTGGCACTCGGCGTTCGGTGAGGGTGTGTCAGCTACATCGACGACGCCGAAGCGCTCGCAAGCTCGATTCGGCCGTCCCGTCGTCCAATCCACGATCGCGGCGGTCGTCACGAATCGGGTCTCGATCCGGTAGCGACACCGCGTCACGCGGTCTGCGCTGTGCGGCGCTGCGTAGCGCTGTCGCTCACCGGTCGAGACGTGGCGCAATAAGGAAAACCGCGAGGGAGTCGGCCCGCGAGGACCGGTAGTTGCGAAATAGCGAGTGTCGCTGCTGCGTTACTCGTTCCGCCGCGTCGCGAGGAGCGCAGCCGCGATGAGGGCGACGAGCGCCACGATGGCACCGAAGCCGGGCGTTCCGTCGTCGGTTTCACCGTCTCCGCCGTCCTCACCGTCGGTCTCGTTGCCGTCCGTACCGTCTTCACCGTTTTCACCGTCCTGGCCGTCCTCGCCGTCCTCGCCGTCCTGGCCGTCCTCGCCGTCCTGGCCGTCCTCGCCGTCTTCACCGTCCTCGCCGTCCTCGCCGTCTTCACCGTCGTCGACCGATTCGACGAGGACAGCGTCGGCCTCCTCGACGTTGGTGCTGTCGACGCGGAAGCGGAGCGTCGCCTCGTTGTCGACCTCACCTTCGGTCGTGTCGAGGGTCGCGTTGAACGTCCCGTCCTCGGCGATCTCCGCGTCGTTATCAGTGAGGATGAACTGCGGAGACACATCCGACGCCGAGCGCAGGCGGACGCTCACGTCCGAGCCCGGAGCCACGTTCGTCGTACCCGTGACCGATGCTTCCTCGTTAACTGCGACTTCGACGAAGCCGTCGGCGTTCTCGTTGTCGAAGGACGCTTCGCGGTCCTCCAGCGTAAAGCTGGCCTCCGCGGAGGCGCTGTCGCCGGGTGCGAAGTACGGGAACGAGTCCGCGTTGTCGTTGCTGTCCCACGTCGGCGGCGAGTCATCGTCGAAGCTGTAGCGCTCGTCCTCGTCGGTCTCGTACTCGTAGGCAACATCGAAGCTGTCACCGTCGGAGACGGAGCCGTCGAACGCGTCGTCGTTGCTCGTGTCGGCGACGACGAAGAACTGACCGTCAGCGAAGTAGACGGTCGTCTCCGAGAAGTCGAGCGCGGCCGGGTCCTGATTCGCAGTCGCCGACGTCGCTTCGACCTCGAAATTCACACCCTGTCCGTTGTCATCGTCAACGAGCTCGTTGAAGGCGGCACCGTTGATGCCCTCGTTGAGGTCGTCGAGGGTCGTCCCGCCCTCCTGGGCGACGAAGCCCTCGATACCGTCGGCTTCGACCTGGATGACCATGCGGTCGTCCAAGGCGATAGACTCGCTCGCGGTGACCTCCTCGAGGAGCGCCTCAACGTCGTCAGCGTCGCCAGTGGCACCGGCCGGAGCCGTGTGGATCGTCACGCCGTCGATTGTCGGCTCCACCAGTTCGAGCGTCGCAAGGTCCCGCTCGTTCGCAACGATGAGGTCGCCGTCATCATCGGCGGAGAAGTCACCGTCGCTCGCGATCAGATCGTACTCGCCGGGCTGGATCGGTCGCGCGATCTCACCCTGGTCGAGCCCGTCGGAACTCGTGCGGAAGTCACGGACGTCGGTGAAGGTGTCACCGTCTTCGTTCTCGAACGACGCGCCTTCGCTGGCTACGTCAGTTTCGACGATATCGTCGGCCGAAGAGTACGCGTTCGCCGCTTCATCGGTTCCGAGCGTCCGGGTGTTGACTTGGAAGGTCGCTTCGCCGTCACCGTCGTCGTCCTCGACGTAAACCACGTCGAAGAAGCCGACGTTGTTTCCGCCGATGGAGACGAACACGCTGTCGGAGTCCTCAAGTTCGACGGTCATTTCGACGACGTCGCCGGCCGCATCGGTGGTGATAGACTCGGCGAAGTCCGCGCTAACGTCCTCCTCCTCGATGGTCACCGACGCGGTGTCCTCGGCGTCGGTATCGGTCACTTCAGCCGTGAACTCGTACTCACCGGCGTCGATATCGGCGTTGTTGAAGTCAGCGATCAGCGCGTCGTCACGGAAGCCGCGAACGATGATCTCGTCGTCATCTTCTGCGGCGTCCTGCGCGATTCCGTTAACGGGGTCGTTGTTGCTGTTTCCGCCGAACAGCGCCTCAAGCTCGTCGTAGTCGAGGCCGTCAGCACTGACGTTCATGTTGTAGCTGTTCCGGCGGGACTCGACGTTGAGCTCGGCCTCCTCTTCGCCGGTGTCGTAGGTCGCCTCTTCCCAATCGACAGTGAGCTCTTGGACGGTCAGCTCGAAGGTGTTACCCCGAGTCTCGTCCAGGTCAGGCCCGCGGAGGAAGTAGTCGTTGGCCTCGAGATCACTCGTGTCGATCGTGAGGTTTCCATCACTATCCGTTTCGTACTCCGCCTCGAACGTACTACTCGAGACGTCATCACCGTCGTACTCGTCCACCGATCGGAGCACGTACTCCGTGTCAGCTTGGATGTCTATCGCGGTGACATCCTGGCCCTGATACACGATACTCGGGTTCGTTTGTCCGTCGACGACGAAGTCGACGTCGGTGGGGTTAGTCGTTTGGGCGGCTGCGGAACCGGCAAAGCCGGCAAAACCGACCGTAGCCACGGAAAGAACCATGACCACGCTGAAGAAGGCCGCACCGACCTTCTTCCGTGTAGTGTTATCGCTTGTCATTGTTTGGGGTTGTAGTTTGAATTGCGTCGGTCGCGTTCTCGTTGGGTAGGGATCTGCACATGGAACGTACACCGGTTCTGATAAATACTTTGTGTAGATGTGGATTAGAGGCACCCCCACCAAACAGCCATTTCAGGCCCTAAAAACGCTATTTCACATCTGGCGGCGACTGTCATACACGATCGGTGACAGAGCGCAGAAACGACGAGTAGCACGCGCACCACCGCGAGAGGAGCGATGTCTCGGAGAAGCGCTGCCGCTGGACGCGCAGTCCGATAAAGAAAAACCGCGGGAGTCGGCCCGCGAGGGCCGGTGGTTAGCGAGTGTGGTGAATCGCTGCTGCGTTACTCGTTCCGCCGCGTCGCGAGGAGCGCAGCCGCGATGAGGGCGACGAGTGCGACGAGCGCACCGAAGCCGGGCGTCCCGTCTTCGGATTCATCGTCCGTCTCGTTCGTCTCGTCCGTCTCGTCCGTCTCGTCCGTCTCGTCCGTCTCGTCCGTCTCGTCCGTCTCGTCCGTCTCGTCCGTCTCGTCCGTCT
>NZ_VCNL01000003.1:222130-470673 GCF_007671685.1 Halorubrum salsamenti
CGTCCGTCTCGTCCGTCTCGTCCGTCTCGTCCGTCTCGTCCGTCTCGTCCGTCTCATCCTCAACCTGCTCGACGAGGATGGCGTCGACTTCTTCGACGTTGGTGCTGCCGACGCGGAAGCGGAGCGTCCCTTCGTTGTCGACTTCACCCTCGGTCGTGTCGAGAGTCGCGTTGAACGTGCCGTCCTCGGAGATCTCCGCGTCGTCATCCGTCAGGATGAACTGCGGAGAGACGCCCGAAGCCGAGCGCAGGCGGACGCTGATCTCCGAGCCCGGAGCGACGTTCGTCGTACCGGTGATCGAGGATTCCTCGTTCACACCGACTTCGACGAAGTCGTCAGCGTTCTCGTTGTCGAAGGTCGCCGAGCGCTCCTCCATCGTGAAGGTGGCCTCGGCAGACGCTTCGTTACCAGCCGCGTAGTACGGGAACGTGTCGCGCGTACCTGCGGCGTCGTCCCAGTTGGGGGTCACGCCGTCGCCCGTACCGAAGCTGTAGCGGTCGTCCTCGTCGGTCACGTATTCGTACGTGACATCGAAGGAGTCACCGTCCGACACCGAGTCGAACGTGCTGTCGTCGCTCGTGTCGGCGACGACGAAGAACTGACCGTCACCGAAGTAGACGGTCGTCTGGTCGAAGTCGAGCTCGGCCGGGTCCTGGTTCGCAGTCGCCGACGTCGCTTCGACGTTGAAGTTCACGCCCTGGGAGTCGTCATCAACGAGTTCAGTGAGGTAGTCACCTTCGACGCCCTCGTTGAGTTCGTTAAGCGGGACACCGGACCGCTGAGCGATGTCGCCTTCGATACCGTCGGCTTCGACCTGGATGACCAGACGGTCGTCCAGAGCGATGTCTTCGCTCGCAGTAACGTCTTCGAGCAGCGCGCTGACGTCGTCAGACGCGTCAGTGTCGTCAGACGGAGCCGTGTGCGTCGTGACGCCGTCGATCGTCGGCTCGACGAGGTCGAGCGTCGAGATGTCGAGTTCGTCCTCGACGACGAGGTCACCGTCGCTGTTGACGGTGTACGCGCCGTTACCGCTCGCGATCAGGTCGTACTCGCCAGCCTGAGCCGGCCGCACCAGCTCACTCTGGTCGAGTCCGCTCTCATTCGTACGGAAGTCTTCAGCGGTGGTATCACCAGCAGTGATGGAGTCGCCATCTTCATCGGTGAAGGTGGCGCCCTCGTTTGCCGCATCTGTCTTGACGATATCATCTGCCGACTGGTAGGCGTTGCTCGAGTTGTTCGTGCCGAGCGTACGCGTGTTAACCTGGAAGGTCACTTCGTCGTCGTCGTCGTCGTCCTCAACGTAGACGACGTCGAAGAAGCCGACGTCCTCTCCGCCGATGCTGACGAAGGTGCTGTCGGAGTCCTCGAGTTCGACACTCATGTTCACGACGTCACCGGCCGCGTCGGTGACGACGGAGTCAGAGAAGCTCGCGTCCGTGTCCTCTTCCTCGAGGGTCACCGAGGCAGTGTCGGACGCTTCCGTGTCGTACACTTCAGCCGTGAACTCGTACTCGCCGGCGTCGATCGAGGTGTTGCTGAAGTTGGCGATCAGCGCGTCGTCACGGTAGCCGCTAACGATGTACTCATCGTCGTCACTCGCAGCGGATTGGTCGATAGTGTCGTCACTCGGGTTGTTTGTGCTGTTACCGAACAGTGCTTCGAGTTCCTCGTAGTCGAGGCCGTCAGCACTGATGTTCATAGCGTAGTTGTTCCGGCGAGAGTCAACGTTGAGCTCGGCCGACTCCTCACCGGTGTCGTAGCTTGCCTCTTCCCAATCGATGCTGATATCTTGAACAGTCAGCTCGAAGGTATTGTCTCGAACCTCATCGAGCTGCCCGTCCTTGCCGTTAGGCCCACGCAGGAAGTACTCGCCAGATTCGAGATTTTCGGTATCAATCGAGACATTATTGCCTTCTGCATCGTACTCTGCCTCGAATGTACTCTCAGTGATGTTATCTCCGTCGTACTCATCTACCGTTCTGAGCACGTAGGTCTCGCCATCAGTGATACCATCACCTGTCGCATTAACATCCTGTCCCTGATAGACGATACTCGGATTTGTGTTGTCGCCGACTTCGAAGTCGACGTTATCATTCCCTGTTGCGGCTGCAGCAGAACCGGCGAAGCCGGCAAAGCCGACAGCAGTCATGGAAAGGACCATGATTACGCTGAAGAAGACCGCACCGGCCTTCTTGCGTGTTGTATTATTGTCGTTTGTCATTTGTGTTGTGTGTTGTCTGCATCGCGTTGGCAGCTTTCTCGTTGACCGTGGTCCCCCGTTCCGCATCGCACCGACAACCTCGTCGAGGTCGCAACCAAACCCGGTCTCGGATAGTTACTCCCAGGCTTATGGGGTACTCCACGTCTAACACATGGCGGTCCTGATAAATACTTTGTGTCTATGTTTCTGTGTGTTATTCCATACCAAATACCGCTACAGCCCGTCATACGCCTATTTAGGCTGAAATAATCCAAAACGTGTTATTCAGAGATGTTTTTCGACCGTCATGAGATCTGATGCACTAATCGCAACGGTTATTAACATCAGTATAACTGGACTAAATGGTCCCCAAAAGGGCGGCGAACGTGTTCTCTTTGGGTAGGGAATCTCGTTTCGCGTCCCCATCGTTTTTCACTGTGAGCGGTCCGCTGATCGAGGGCGATACGACGCGTCGCGTGTCGGATGCCCCCACTGAAGCCGTGTGCTTCCTCCGGACGTCGCTGTCGGATACCTCCCACGGCTGAAGCCGTTGGCTTCCTCCTTGTCCCGCTGTATGTGTGACGGCGCCCGTCGTGCCCGAGCTGCTCGGCACCACGTCCGCACCACGCCGAACACGTCCGACCTCGAGCGCGGGCTCCACTCCGCGAGATCGCGAACGAGACGCACGACGGCAGAGTGAGACGGGAGAATCCGACGGAGCCGAGCGCAAGCGGGCGTGGGAGCCCCACCGCAACGAGAGAGGCGACTCGGTGGAAGTGGATACCTCGAAACGAATCGGAGGGACAACGGCCGACGACAGCGTCGTCGAAACCGTCGTATCGGTGCCGCATGAGGGTCGGCGGGCCGACGTACTGTCCCTACCGCTCTCACCCGATCACGGAGGGCGTGCGAGTGGCGACTGACCGTCACGCGGACACAGGGCCACCGACGAGAGGCCCGAGCGCTGTCGCTGGACGCGTAGTCCGATAAAGAAATACCGCGAGGGAGTCGGCCCGCGAGGGCCGGTAGTTGCGAGTGTCGCTGCTGCGTTACTCGTTCCGCCGCGTCGCGAGGAGCGCAGCCGCGATGAGGGCGACGAGCGCCACGATGGCACCGAAGCCGGGCGTCCCGTCGTCGGTTTCACCGTCTCCGCCGTCCTCACCGTCGGTCTCGTTGCCGTCCGTACCGTCTTCACCGTCTTCGCCGTCCTCGCCGTCTTCCGCTGCCTCGATGGTCAGCGTGCCGGTCTGCTCGTCGTCGTCGGTGGCAACGCCGTGCGTGTAGTCACCGGCGTCGAGTCCGGACGTGTCCGCGGTGAACTCGACCGTGGTGCTGTTACCGGCACCGAGTGTGACGTCCTGACTGTCGAGCTCGTCGCCGTCAAGCGTGAGCGCGACACTCTGGGTGCCTTCGCCGTTACCGGTGTTCTCGATCGTCGCCGACACGTCGACCGAGTCACCGGCGGTGGCGGTCGCCTCTTCGGGGCTCAGGTCCGAGACCTCGAAGGTCGCGGTTTCCTCGACACCCTCAACGAGGATGGCGTCCATTTCTTCGACGTTGGAGCTGCCGACGCGGAAGCGGATCGTTCCCTCGTCGTCGACTTCACCCTCGGTCGTGTCGAGGCTCGCGTTGAACGTGCCGTCCTCGGCGATCTCCGCGTCGTCGTCCGTCAGGATGAATCCGGGGGAGACGTCAGACGCCGAGCGCAGGCGGACGCTCACGTCCGAGCCCGGGGCGACGTTCGTCGTGCCCGAGATGGACGCTTCTTCCCCGACGGGGACCTCGATCTGGTCGTCAGCGTTCTCGTTGTCGAAGGACGCCGAGCGCTCCTCCAGCGTGAAGGTAGCCTCCGCGGACGCGCTCGTCTCGGGCGCGAAGTACGGGAACGCGTCCTCGATCTCGCCGTCGTTGTAGTCGCCGCCGGCGGTAGCGAAGCTGTAGCGTTCGTCCTCGTCGGTCTCGTACTCGTAGGTGACTTCGAAGTCGTCACCGTCGGAGACGGAGCCGTCGAACGTGTCGTCGTTGCTCGTGTCGGCGACCACGAAGAACTGACCGTCAGCGAAGTAGACGGTCGTCTCCGAGAAGTCGAGGTCGGCCGGGTCCTGGTTCGCAGTCGCCGACGTGGACTCGACCTCGAAGGTCACGCCTTCTTCATCGTTCTCGACGAGGTCGGTGAGGCCACTGCCGTCAACGCCCTCGTTGAGGTCGTTGAGGTTCGCACTGGTGGACTGCGCGACGAAGCCCTCGACACCGTCGGCTTCGACCTGGATGACCATGCGGTCGTCCAAGGCGATGTTCTCGCTCGCGGTGACATCCTCGAGGAGTTCCTCGACGTTGTCGGCTTCGTCAGTGTTGTCAGCCGGAGCCGTGTGGATCGTCACGCCGTCGATCGTCGGCTCGGTGAGGTCGAGCGTCGCGATGTCCTGCTCGTCGTCAACGGTGAGGTCTCCGTCTTCGTCGACGGCGAACACACCGTCACCGCTCGCGATCAGGTCGTATTCACCGGGCTGGGCCGGGCGAACCAGTTCGTCGTGCTCGAGTTGGTTCATCCGGAAGTCGGTAAGGTTATCGACCGGGTCACCGTCCTCGTCCTCGTACGAGGCGTCGGACGGGTTCCGGTCGACGATGTCGTCGTCCGACTGGTAGGCGTCACCGGACTGGTTGGTGCCGAGGACGCGCGTGTTGACCTGGAAGGTCACTTCGTCGTCGTCGTCGTCGTCTTCCACTTCGACGACGTCGAAGAAGCCGACGTCCTCGCCGCCGATGCTGACGAAGGTGCTGTCGGAGTCTTCGAGTTCGACCGACACGTTGACGACATCACCGGCCGCAGCGGTGGTGATCGACTCGCCGAAGCTGGCCTCGATGTCTTCCTCTTCGAGCGTTACCGATGCGGTGTCTTCGGCTTCCGTGTCCGTCACTTCGGCCGTGAACTCGTACTCACCGGGATCGATGTCGGTGTTGCTGAAGTTGGCGATCAGCGCGTCGTCACGGAAGCCGCGAACGATGATCTCGTCGTCATCTTCCGCGGCGTCCTGCGCGATGTCACCGACCGGATCGTTATCGGTGTCCGTTTCGAACAGCGCCTCAAGCTCGTCGTAGTCGAGGCCGTCAGCACTGACGTTCATGTTGTAGCTGTTCCGGCGGGACTCGACGTTGAGCTCGGCTTCCTCTTCGCCGGTGTCGTAGGTCGCCTCTTCCCAATCGATGCTGATATCCTGAACACTCAGCTCGAAGGTGTTATCTCGAGTCTCGTCCAGTTCAGGCCCGCGGAGGTAGTAGTCGTTGGCCTCGAGACCACTCGTGTCGATCGTGAGGTTTCCATCACTATCCGTTTCGTACTCCGCCTCGAACGTACTTTCCGTGATGTCGTCACCGTCGAATTCATCTACCGACCGGAGCACGTAGTTCGTGTCGTCGTTCAGCCCCGTGGCGGTAACGTCCTGTCCTTCATACACGATACCCGGATCCGTCTCTCCGTCGACGACAAAGTCGACGTCAGTGGGGTCGTTTCCTGGTGTTTGGGCGGCGGCAGCGCCGGCAAAGCCGACAGCAGCCATGGAAACAACCATAATCACGCTGAAGAAGACCGCACCGGCCTTCTTGCGTGTAGTATTGTCGTTTGTCATTGTTTGTAGTTGTGTTCTGTGTCGACCACAGCAGCTTTCCCGTCGTCTTCGAGGGACGCCCGCTCGTCGTCGCCAACGTGGTCGTGGAGGTGCGGCCGGACTCGACTCTCGGTACTCAGTACTGCAGCCATTTGGGTAGGGGTCGCAATCAGAGAATGAACTATCAGCTATAAATGCTTTGTGGGATATAGAACAGGCAGATTCAATTAACACACACTCGTAAGCGCCTAAGACGCCCGATCTATGGGCGAAAGGAATCGTCGACAACGGCAGTAAAAGTTTAGATATCCCGAGGTGGGTGGGATGAGTACGGTTCTCGGTCGCCCGTGCGCGACATATTTTGCGGCGAAGTAGTATCGTATGGGGAACGTGGTACAGAAGCGATCCGGTCGTCTACTGGGAACGGAAGACTCATCGGGTGTCGGTCGAGCAGAACGGTCTCACTCAACGGACAGCCCGTCGACGATGTGCGATTCCACGCGGCCCGCGTGAGACAGGTCGATCGCAGGGGTCGTCCGGATCCAATCTATAATAGATATTCTCAAGAGAACCCCAGGATAATAATGCTCTTATCGCTCCGAGATGATCGACGCGGTATGCCCAAGATAAGCGTGGAGATCCCGGGTGAGTTGCTCGACGACCTCGACGGCCACGTCGGCGACGACGGGAAGTTCGTGAATCGCAGCGACGCCGTCCGCGCGTCGATCCGCAAGACGCTCGACGTGCTCGACGAGATCGACGCCCGCCACGATCGGCTCGATGACGAGTCGGGCCGGGGCGTTGCCGACTCCGACGAGTCCACCGGAGGCGACGATGAGTGAGGCGGCGACGCAGGCGGGAGGGGAGGGGCCGTTCGCGGCCGATCCGCTGGACCGCTCCGCGGTGGCCGCCGTCTCGCTGATCACGCTGTTCGTCGTCGCCTTGGCCACCGCGCAGCTCACCGCCGCGAAGGTGCTCGCGCTCCCGCTCCCGTTCGCGCTCCCGGTTGTGGGCCCGGAGATCACGCTGCCGGGCGCCGCGCTCGCGTACGCGTTGACGTTCCTCGCGTCCGACTGCTACGCCGAGCTGTACGGGCGTCGCGCGACGCAGGTGGTCGTCAACGTCGCCTTCCTCGCGAACTTCCTCGTGCTCGCGCTGGTCTGGTCCACCCTCGCCGCTCCGGGCGTGAATCCCGAGATCGCCGCCGCCTTCGACACGGCTCTCGGCCCCGCGGCCAACGTCGTCGCCGGGAGCCTGCTCGCGTACGTCGTGAGCCAGAACTGGGACGTGTTCGTCTTCCACGCGATCCGCGACCGCACCGGTCGGGGCATGCTGTGGCTGCGCAACATCGCGTCGACCGCCAGCAGCCAGGCCATCGACACCGCGATCTTCGTCGGGGTCGCCTTCTACGCCGCCCCTCTCGTCCTCGGCTCCGGGGATCCCCTCGATCCGAGCATCCTCCTCGCGCTCGGGCTCGGTCAGTACCTCCTCAAGCTCGCGATCGCCGTCCTCGATACGCCGATCGTCTACCTCGTCGTCGGCGTCGTCCGAGAGTAGCTTCGGAGCCGAGGCGCTCCGTCCCATCCCTTACTTCACTTCACAGCGAGCGCCCGCGCGGGCGACGCCGGAAGGTCCGCGGGAACTCGCTCGAACGACTCGCCAGCGTCGCGGGTCCGGTAGAGCCCCTCGTTGTGCACCGCCCAGATCGTTCCGTCCGCCCGCCCGCTCGCGAGGACCGCTCGGTAGGTCCCCTCGCCGGCCGGAATCCCCCGGTCGTCGAGGCGCTCGAAGCGGGGGCCGGAGTCGGACGCCGACCGCCGGTAGAGGTACGCCTCGCCGCGTCGGTGCGCCGCCCCCGCCCCCGAGGCCGCACTCACGATCGCCGTCTCCGGGTCGCCCGGATCCACCGTCAGCCCCCAGACGTACCCGTGATCGAGCCCCCGGTCGACGATCCGCCACGAGTCGCCGCGGTCGTCGCTCTCCGCGAACCCGTCGCCCGCGGCCGCGTACACCCGGTCCGGCGCGTCCGGATGCGTCGCGAGCGCGTGGTTGTCGCGCCGGGAGCCCTCGGGCCGGTCGACCCACGTCTCACCGCCGTCCGGCGTGACGACCAGCGCCCCGGCCTCCACGCCGACGAACCAGCGCTCCGGGTCGGCCGGAGACGGCTCGATCCATCGGACGTGGTGGGTGTCGGGTCGAGGCGGGAACGACCACTCGGACGCGGATGGGACCCCGGTCAGCCCGCCGACCCGTCCGACGGTCTCGCCGCCGTCCGCCGATCGATACGCCCGGGACGGCTCGGTACCGACCCAGACGGTCGCGGGATCGTGCGGGCTCGTCGCGACCGCGGTGACCGCCTCGGGGCCGGATCCGCCGGGACCGAGCGTCTCGGCGGCGACGCGCTCGAAGGTCTCTCCGCCGTCGGTCGAGCGGAACAGCCCCGCGTCGAACGTCCCGGCGAGCACTCGGGTGTCGGTGAGGTCCGCGGAGGGAGGTCCCTCCCCGCCCGAAACGACCGAGAGACACTCGACCGCGCGGTCCGCGAGTCGGAGCGAGACCGATCCCGTCTCCGGGTCGACGATCCGGAGCCCGTCGTCGTAGCCCGCGTAGACGCGCGTGTCCATGGTCCGAGGTTCGACGCGTGGCGGCAAAAGCCTTCGACGGGCGCAAGAGACTTACCCGGCGCTCCCGTGTGAAATGTACGCATGGACCTCCGCGTACAGGGGGATATCCCCCCCGACCCGTTTCTCGGTGCCGCCGACCTGTTCGAGACCGAGTGTTCCCTCGACGACCCGGTCCACGTGAAGGTGCGCGAGGACCCCGACGAGCGGACGTGGGCCGGCCACTACGACGGCTACCACGTCCTGAACGTCTCGAAGCGCGCCGCCACCAGCGCGATGGCCCGCGAGCTGGCCGTCCACGAGCTCTCGCACATGGCCCGCTACGAGGAGGGCCACGCCTCCCACGTCCAGTCGACCGAGGAAGCGCTGTATCTGGGGCTCGCCGGCGAGCAGGTGGAGCGTCGAAAGCTCGCGCACTGCTACCAGATCGCGAACCACATGAAGGACATCTACGCCGACGACATCACGCTCTCGGTCGCGCCCGCGGACAAGCTCCTCGGCTTCCTCGAATCGACTCTCGCGGCCGCCGTCGCCGACCGCCCCGACGTCTCGCGGGACGGCTCCCCACCGGTCACGGGCGGCGCGGACCCGGAGATCACCGCGGTCAACGCCGCGTTCGCGCTCGCCTTAGTCGAGCGCCACGACATCGCCGGCACGGACCACCGCATCTACGACCTCGCGCGCGCGGCCGCCAGCGACACCGACGCCGTCGACGTCGACGCGTTCAAGCGCCGGTTCCTCGAACTCGGCCCCGACCCCTCCGAGAGCGACTACCGGAAGGCGCTGGTCGCGGCCGCTCGGGCGTACGCCGTTTAAAGGATAAGCCGCGCCGAGAGCCTGTTTTCGGATCGGGCTTGATGGGCGACGGAGCCGACAGACCGCGACGATCGCTTATAAACGAACCGTGCGGTGGCGCGTGCCTTCGAGTGGCCGATAGGCCACGAGGAGCACGCGCGAGGGAATCGCTGGCGCCGTCGGCGCCAGCGACAGGGCGAGAGCGGAGCTCTCGCTTGCAACCGGACGCAGTCCGGTGACGAGGCTGGGGAGGCGTGAGGGGCGGGGCGGTGCTGTGCGGGGGGAGACTCAACGGGGCAGTCGCCGGCGGCTGTGCCGCCGGCTGCAAGCGAGCGCTTCGCCCTCGCGGCTGGGGCGTTGGAGGCGTTCACCGCCGATCCGCGATCAATCACTTATAAGCAACTAACCGAACCGCGAAACCGTCCGCTCTCAAGCCACAAATCGCACCCGTCTCTTACTCCGCGTCGTTCGGGGCCGCTTCGGGCTCCCCATCCGACTCCGCCAACTCGCTCTCCTCGATCGACTTGGCCACTTCTTCGGCGTCGAGGACGGTGACCCGTGCGGACATGATCCGGGTGTTGTCCACGCGTTCGATCCGGATCCGGATCCCGTCGAACTCGATCTCCTCACCCTCCTCGACGAGGCGCCCGGCGCGGTTGAACACGAAGCCGGCGAGCGTCTCGAACTCCTCGCCCTCGGGGAGGTCGATCCCGAGCATCTCGTTGACCTCGTCGATGTTCACCTCCCCTTGCACGACGGCGACGTTGTCCTCTAAGAACTCCACCGGAGCCTCCTCGTCGCCCTCCAGGATCTCGCCGACGATCTCCTCGACCATGTCCTCTAAGGTGATGATCCCCTCGGTGGTCCCGAACTCGTCGATGACGGTGACCATCTGGAGGCGGTTCTCCTGCATCTCCGCGAGCAGCTCGTCGGCGTTCTTCGACTCGGGGACGTGCAGCGTCGGCTTCACGACGCGCTCCAGCGAGGGCTCACCCTCGGAGTAGCGCAGCTCACGCACCAGGTCACGGACGGTCACGACGCCGATGATGTTGTCGAGGTTCCCCTCGTAGACGGGGACGCGCTCGTGGTCGGCCTGGATGCACTTCTCGATCGCCTCCTCGACGGAGGACTCCTTCGCGACCGCGGTGACGTCGAGACGGGGCGTCATCACCTCCTTGGCGATGGTGTTGTTAAACCGGAAGATGCGGTCGAGCATCTCGCGCTCCTCCTCCTCGATGACCCCCTCGCGCTCGCCCGTCTCGATGATGTCCTGGATCTCGTCACGGGTGACGTACGTCGACTCGATGGCGGACGAGCCACCGATGACCTTGTTGACCCCCTTCACGATGTAGTCGAAGAGGACGACGAGCGGGTACAGCGCGTACTCCGAGAGCTTCAGCGGGCGGGCGATCCGGAGCGCCCACGACTCGGTATTCTCGACGGCGTACGACTTCGGCGCGCTCTCGCCGAAGATCAACACGAGCGTCGTGATCCCGAACGTCGTCGCCAGCACCGACTCCCCCCGAGAGAGGTAGATCCCGAACAGCGCGGTCGCGATGGAGGTCATCGCCACGTTGACGATGTTGTTGCCGACGAGGATCGTAACCAACAGGCGATGGGGGTTCTGTTTCATGCCGCGGATCGTCTCCGCTCCCGTTACCCCCTCGTCGACGAGGCTGTCGACGCGGTGTTGCGGCAGGGAGAACATCGCGATCTCCGACGAAGAGAAGAACGCCGACAGCCCGACCAAGATGAGAATCGCGGCGACGCCGAAGGCAGTCACGACGCCGTTTCCCGGCATCGGTATCTGGAGGAGGTCGGCCACCGGCACGCTAGACGACAAGCCCATATTCGTTTGTTTTCTGTTGCCCCGCGATTAAAGCGTTCCCTTCGGGTACCCTCTGTGCGGGCCGAGCATCGGGTACTCTCGGGCGCCCTCCGGCGATCGACGGACATCGAAACGAACGGTTCGAGGCGTCGCCTCCCCGGAGTACCGCCGTCGACACGATTACCCGTCTCGCCGGCGAACGGCGGGACATGAGCGACCCACCGATCACCCTGTACCGGCTGCAGGCGTGCCCCTTCTGCGAGCGCGTCGTCCGCACCCTGAACGAACTCGATCTGGAGTACCGCTCGCGGTACGTCGAGCCGATGCACTCCGAGCGCAACGTCGTCAAGCGCGTCTCCGGCGCCCGCAGCGTGCCGGCGATCGTCGACCGCGAGACGGGCGTGACGATGTCCGAGAGCGCGAACATCGTGGAGTACCTGAAGGGAACCTACGGCGAGGGAGGTGCCTGAGATGCCCGACTTCGACGTCGTCTCCCTGCCCGAGACGGACCACGTCGCCGAGGGCGACACGGCGCCCGACTTCACCCGGCCGCTCGTCGGCGAGGAGTACTGGGAGGACCGCGCACTCGGCGAGGCCGTCGACGGGCCGACCCTCCTGTTGTTCCACCCGATGGACGGCGCCTTTCAGGGGACGTACCTCTACAACACCGTCGACGACCACGGCTGGGCCGACGACCTCGAGGTTCTCGGCGTCTCGATCTCGACGCCGTACGCCCACAAGCGCCTGCTCGCCGAGCGCGGCGACGGCGTCCGGATCTTCTCCGATCCCGGTGCGGACGTGATCGAGGAGTACGGCCTCGCACACGACATCGACGGAATGACCGGGATCACCGAGTCGCGGCCGGCCGCCTTCCTTCTCGACGGGGACCGCACCGTCGAATACGCGTGGGTGGCGACCGAACATCCCGAGTTCCCCGACGCCGAGGCCATCGACGACGCGATCGACCGGCTCGTCGACTGACTCCGAGGCGGCAGTTGGCGCTCCCGGTCGTCCGCACGCGTTGCCCCCACTCGTCACCCTTTTTCGCGACCGCGCCGAACGGGGAGTCGTGACACAGGACAGCGACGCCCTCCGACGAGCGGCCGAGGCGGTCGCCGACGGCGACCTCGTGGTCTACCCGACTGAGACGGTGTACGGGCTCGGCGGCGACGCCCTCGATCCCGCCGCCGTCGAACGGGTGTTCGAGCTGAAGGGCCGGGAGCGCTCGAACCCGCTCTCGCTCGGGGTCCCGAGTGTCGACGCCGCGCTCCGCTACACCGAGCCCACCGAGTTCGCGGTCGCGTTCGCCCGGGCGTTCCTCCCCGGGCCCGTGACCGTGGTCGTCGAGCGCGGCGACGCGGTCCCGGACGCGCTCACCGCCGGGCGCGACCGGGTGGGGATCCGCGTGCCGGACCACCCGGTCGCCCGCGACCTGCTCCGAGAGACGGGACCGCTCACCGCGACGAGCGCGAACGTCTCCGGGCGCGGAAGCGTCACGCATCCCGACGACCTCGACGACCGGATCCGCGAGGGAGTCGCGACCGTCGTCGACGACGGCGAAACGCCCGGCACGGAGAGCACCGTGGTCGACCCCGACACGAGGACGATTCACCGGCGCGGCGCGATGGCCGGCGCGATCGAGGCGTGGCTGGACGACCCACCGGTGTGAGAGCCGAGCCGAAACCGCAAAAGAACGGCGCCGTTAGACCGACAGCTCGCCTTTCGCTTTGATCACGTCGAGCTCCTCGGCGTCGATCGTGTCGACGTCGAGCCAGTGCGGGACGTACTCGCGCTTGTCGTAGGCCTCGCGCTCGTCTTCGGTGCCGACGGTACACCAGAGCTGGGGCTCGTCCGGGCCGTGCCAGCCGCCCTGGACGTTAATCCCGAAACACACCAGCTCCTCGCCCTCGTACTCGATCACCGCGTCCCGCCGGATCCCGGGGTCGCCGCGAATGATGAGGTGTTGCATACTCCGTCGTTTGCGGCTTCCGTGCTTAATCGCTTCGATACCGCCGATCGGTCGGTGCGAAAAGGGGACGGCTGGTCGGAAGGACGGACAGCGTTAGGTCGAGTAGTAGTACTCGCCGTCGCGCTTCTGCTGGCTATCGAGCTGCGAGCCCGGCTTGTTGATCCGGGGGCGGCCCGTCCGCTCGTCGCGCCGGAAGGTGATGTCGAGGTCGGCGAGGAACTCGTTCATCCCGTCGCGCATCTCCTGGGGCGGAGTCGCGTGCCCGCGCTCGGCCGGCTCGCCGTCGAACACCATCAGGCGGTCGGCGAGGAGGTCGATCATGTAGATGTCGTGGTCGATCACCATCACGGTCGCGTCGTGGTTCTCCGCGTACCGGCGGATCGCCGTCGTCGCGCGCACGCGCTGTTCCACGTCGAGGTGCGCGGAGGGTTCGTCGAGGAGGTAGAGGTCGGCGTCCTCGGAGAGACACGCCGCGATGGCGACGCGCTGGCGCTCCCCGCCCGACAGGTCCGAGAGGTTCTGCTCCATCACGCGGTCGAGCTGGAGCGGCTGGGCGATCTCCGTGTTCCAGTAGGAACTCCCGAAGTCGTCGGTGATCGAGGAGAGGAACGCGTCGACGCGCATCGGCTGATCGATCTCGATGTACTGCGGCTTGTACGCGATGTCGAGCGCGAAGTCGAGTTCTCCCTCGTCCGGCTCCAGCGAGCCCGCGAACAGCTTCGCGAGCGTCGACTTCCCGATCCCGTTCGGGCCGACGACGCCGAGCACCTCGGAGCGGTTGATCTCGCCGCCCTCGACGTGAAGTTCGAACTCGCCCTCGCCGTACGACTTCGTGAGCTCGGGGTACTCGATCAGCGTCTCGCTGCGCGAGGCGACCCGCGGGGCGTGTTCCTCGAAGGTGATCGCCGACGGGCGGATCCGCATGTTCTCGTTGTCGAGGTACCCCTTCAGGTACTCGTTGATCCCGTTGCGGACCGATTTGGGGTCGGTGATGACCCCGTACGCCCCCGGCTCCCCGTACGCGACGTGGAGGGTGTCGGCGAGGAGGTCGAGGATGGCGAGGTCGTGTTCGACGACGAGCATCGAGCGCTCGGCGGCGTCGTCGTCCGCGAGCTCGCGGATGAGCCGGGCGACGACCATCCGCTGGCCGATGTCGAGGTACGGCGTGATCTCGTCGAGGAAGTAGAAATCGGCGTCGCGGGCGAGACACGCCGCGATGGCGACGCGCTGGAGCTCGCCGCCGGAGATGGAGTCGATCGGCTGGTCCATCACCGGCGCGATGTTGAGCCGGTCGATGAGGGAGTCGAGCGCGCCGCGCTCGTCGGTGCGCTCCAGCAGCTCGCGGGTGTTACCGTCGAACTGGTTCGGAATCTGGTCGACGTACTGCGGCTTGCGCGCGACCGTCACGTCGCCCTCCTTCAGCGATTCCAGGTAGTTCTGCAGGCCGGTGCCGCGGAATCTGTCGAGCACGCGCTCCCAGTCGCCGTCGGCCTCGTGGTCGCCGAGGTTCGGGACCATCTCGCCGGCGAGCCCGTGGACCGCCGTCGACTTCCCGATCCCGTTCGGACCGAGGATACCGGTGACGTTGCCCGGCTCCGGGGTCGGGAGCCCGTACAGCGAGAAGGCGTTGTCGCCGTAGCGGTGGACCGGCTCCTCGTCGAGTTCGGAGGGGAGGTTGATGATCTCGATCGCGTCGAACGGGCACTTCTCGACGCAGATCCCGCAGGTCTCGCCGAGGCAGATCTCCTCGGAGATGTGGATCTGGTCCGGGTCGCCCTCGGCGGCGTCCTCGCCGCGCTTCGTGATGCACTCCTTGCCCGTCCGGTTGGGCGGGCAGTAGTTCATACACTCGTAGTTACACCGGTCGGGCTGGCACCGATCGAGGTCGACGACGGCGATGCTGTCGTCCGCCATCTCAGGCCACCAGTTGGACGCCGGACGTCGCAAGCACGGTGTAGCTGATGAACCACAGCGTGAACGTCAGAAACGCCACGTAGAGGTTGTCCTTGACCCCGAAGTCGCCGACGCCGATCGCCTTGTACAGCGGGTACTGGGCGAGTACGAACGCCCCCATCACCAGCACGAGGGTGGTGCTAGCGGCGTCGACCGGATCCGTCCCGACGTACGCGGCCGAGACGACACCGGCGGCGATCCCCGCGAGACAGCAGATCGTCGTGACGACCACGCTTCGGGTATGGCCCGTTATCCCCGAGTCGTCGCTCATACCAGTCGATCCGCGAGCGCACGTGAAAAGCCGTTCGTTCCGCCCGGCGTCCCTTCTTCGGAACGGCACTCACCGAGACGGACGGTCCGACTCGCGTCGAGCGCCCGAGTCGCGTCGAGCGCCCGAGAGCCCGCCGAGGGTCCGGGTCGCCCTCGAGATTGAACTCCGAAGATGGTCGGCCGCGAAGCGCGCGCGAGCGCCATCGCTGACTGACTGGTCAGTCTACAGCCGAGTTATCGGGTTATATTGCCGGTATTTGCCCCATAAACAGGCAAAAAGCCCCGCATACTGCGATAAAACGCCCGATCGACCGCGGTGACGCATCAACATTTATCATGATGTGCGGTTTCGATTCGTAACGATGGAAGGAACCCAAACGGAGGGGCTCGACGACCTCCCGCCGAGCGCCAAGCTCGTCTTCAAGGTGCTCGAGTACAACGGGCCGCTGACTCAGAAGGGCATCGTCCAAGAGTCGATGCTGTCGGCTCGAACCGTCCGCTACGCGCTCGAACGGTTGGAGGGGATCGGCGTCGTCGACGAGGACGTGTACTTCGCGGACGCCCGTCAGAACCTCTACAAGCTCACCGAACCGGCACAGGAACTCACCGGCGACGAGAGCGACGCTTCCTGTACCGCCGACTGACCGTCGCGTCTCCCGGTCTTCTACCGGCCGCTCTCTTTGGACACGTCTCGCGCTCCCCGTGCGGCCTCGGCGACGGTAAGCGCGACAGCGACGAGCAGCGCGAACGTCGCCGCCAGCACGAATGCCAGCAACACGAACCACACGTCCGGACCGAACAGCGGGTAGTCACGGGTGTCGATCACCGGACCGAGCAGCTCCAGAAACCGGACCGCGTACAGGAGGACCGCGAGAACCGTGCCGACGACGAGCCCGACGCGGGCG
This sequence comes from Halorubrum salsamenti, assembly GCF_007671685.1. Taxonomy (GTDB): domain Archaea; phylum Halobacteriota; class Halobacteria; order Halobacteriales; family Haloferacaceae; genus Halorubrum; species Halorubrum salsamenti. Next base: position 238,277 of record NZ_VCNL01000003.1, read on the forward strand.
TTTCGGTAGAACGCAAGCGACTCTAAAAGGACGAGCATCGGCGGTTTGGTCGAGCGATCACCCGGACTGTCGTCGCTCACGAGCGCCATTACGGGCGCGCGCGCAAAGAGGCATCGAAAGTCGGACGCGAATCGAACGAGAGACGGAGCGAAGCCGGAGCGGGAACAGACGATCACGATCGAAAATCGGTGTCTCAGAAGCTGAAAACACAAGAAAGCCGTCAAGTGTGGCGGGATAAACGTTCACATATGGCCAGAGTCGTGCTGTCGGCGTACCCGATGATCGACCCGGAAACGTACCGCGAGGTCCTCGACGACGCGGCCGACGAGCCCGTCGAGATCGAGGTCGCCGAGTTGGGATCGACCGAGGACCTGATCGCGGCGGCCGACGGGGCCGACGCGGTGGTGACCGATATCGACACGCCGGTCACCGCCGAGGCGCTCGACGCGTTGGACCTCCGGGCGGTGGTCCGGTCGGCGGTCGGCGTGAACAACGTCGACGTCGAGGCCGCCGCCGAGCGCGGCGTCACCGTCACCCGGGTCCCGGATTACTGCACCGACGAGGTGGCGACACACTCCGTCTCGCTGCTTCTCGCCTGTCTCCGCTCGCTGAAGGTGTACGACGACGGGGTCGCCGGCGGCGGCTGGAGCTGGGAGGCCGGGCGGCCGATCCGCCGCGTGAGCGCGTCGACGATCGGGTTCGTCTCGTTCGGTCCGATCGCGCGGCGTGCGGCCGAACAGCTCGCCGGGTTCGACGCCGACCTCGTCGCCTACGACCCGTTCGTAGAGGCCGAGGAGATGGCGGAGTACGACGTCGAGAAGGCGGCGTTCGATGAGCTGTTCGACCGCTCCGACCACGTCGGCGTCTACGCCCCACTGACGGACGCGACCCGGGGAATGGTCGACGCCGACGCCCTCGGTCGCCTCGACGAGGACTCCGTGGTCGTCAACGTGAGTCGCGGACCGGTCGTCGACGCCGACGCGCTGCTCGACGCGCTGGAGACGGGAGCGATCAAGAGCGCGGGCCTCGACGTGCTCGCCGAGGAACCCCCCGAGAACGACCCGCTCGTCGGCCGCGACGACACGGTCGTCACGCCGCACGCGGCGTGGTACAGCGAGGAGGCCCGCGAGGGTCTGAATCGGAGCGGCGCCGCCGACGTGGCCGCCGTGCTCAACGGCGAGACGCCCGACGGCCGGGTCGATCCGGACGCCGACTGGCTCTGAGCGGACGAGACCGTGCGCGCCGGCTTACAGTCGGTCGAGCGCGTCGAATCCGTCCTCGTCGCCGGCATCGCCCGACCCGTCTCCGTCGCCGTCCGATCCCGCCTTGGCCGCATCGAGCGCGCCGTCGTCGAGACCCGCCGCCAGTCCGGGACCGAGGTCGTAGGTGTCGCGGACCGTCTGGGCCAGCACGCCGTCGCGGTCGAAGACGACGTAGACGGCGACGAACTCGTGCGCGGCCGGTCGGAGGACGAACACCTCCCGGGGGTCGTCGTCCTCGCGCGACTCGTTGACGCGCGCGACGAGGGGTTCGATCGGGAGCCGACCCGCCCGGAGGTCGGCGAAGGCGTCGCTTCCCGGCGCGTCCGCGAACAGGTACAGCGCGCCGTTCGGCTCGCCGTCGTTCGACCGGGTCGTGATCGAGCCGACCGCCTCGCCCGCGGAGCGGATCTGGTCCCACGCGTCGACGGCGGCCTCGAACATCCCCTCCACGTCGTCCGCGAAGCGGAAGCGGGTCTCGCGGACGGTCTCGACGTCGACGAGGCGGGCCGAGCCGTCGGTCCACGCCAGCGTCGCGTCGACGACGAACCCCGGCTCCAGCGACGCGATCCGGTCGGCGAGGTCTCCCTCGTACCCCTCGGCGGCGGCGTACATCGGGTCGAACCGGTCCTCTGCGTCCGGATCGGTCGGGTCGATCGGTCTCTCCGGGTGCTCGACGAGGACGAACTCCTCGGGGGGGTCGGACGGGCCGGTCCCGTCGATGTCGGGACGGGGGCGGCGGTCGTGGACGCGGAAGCGGCCGCTCGTCGTCGGTTCCATACCCGACGGTCGAGCGGCGGGCGGAAAAGCCGGTCGGAACAGGGGAGCCCACAGAGGGGACAGCGGACATCGACCGCTCAGGATCCGTGTCGTTATGGGGCGGGCGACCCAACCGAGCGGTAAATGGGGATCCTCGAGGACAAGTCGAACGCCCGCCTGTTCTACAAGTACCTCTCGAAGGTGTACGACCGGGTCAACCGGTTCACCTGGACCGAGGAGATGCGCACGGAGGCGCTCTCGTGGCTGGAGTTCCTCGACGATCCGAAAGTCCTCGACGTGGGCTGTGGCACCGGGTTCGGTACCGAGGGACTGCTCGAACACGCCGACGACGTTCACGGCCTCGACCAGAGCGTCCACCAGATGGAGAAGGCGTTCGAGAAGTTCGGGAAACACGACCGCGTGAACTTCTACCGCGGCGACGCCGAGCGGCTCCCGTTCCGCGACGACACGTTCGATATCGTCTGGTCCTCCGGATCGATCGAGTACTGGCCGAACCCGATCGAGGGGCTCCGAGAGCTTCGCCGCGTCGCGAAGCCGGGCGGTCAGGTACTCGTCGTCGGCCCCGACTACCCGCACAACCCCGTCCTCCAGCGGGTCGCCGACGCGATCATGCTGTTCTACGACGAGGAGGAGGCCGACCGGATGTTCGAGGCGGCCGGCTACGAGACGTACGAGCACCACATCCAGCGGGCGAGCCCACAAAGCCCGCGCGCGATCACGACGGTCGCGCGGGTCTCCGAGGAGTAGCGGGCAGCGCTCGAGCGGTTCTTTCTCATCCCGTCCCCTACCCCGACTCGACGACCGTCTCTAGCGTCGCGACGGGCAGGCCATCGACCGAGACGTCGACGGTGACCGTCCGACCGGGTTCGAGGGCCGGAGCGTTCGTGCCCGCGACCCGGAACGACGCTGACCCGCCGACGCGCAAGTCCTCGTCAGTCGCGGCGTTGAACGCGCCCGTCGGTCCGGGATGGAACCCCGCCGCCGAGAAGAACGGGACCGGCGGCTGACGGGCGAGCGGCTCGCCGTCGACGCGTACCCGGACCTCTAGCTCGGTCGCGTTGAGCGCGTCGCCACCGCGGTGTGTAACCGTGATCCGATCGTCGGTCGCCGACAGCGACAGCGAGGCCGTCGGCGCCGGCTCGGGCGGGGCGCCGATCGCCGCGGTCACGACGCCGCCCGCTAGCACGACCGTGATAGCGAGCAGCAGGACACCGGCGATCGGCGTGAACGCGCGGGCAGACCGATCCGCAGTCGATCGCGGCTCTGTCGGTCGGGTCTCAGTCGGCGATCCGCAGCCAGCGGCCGGATCCCGCGACGAATCGGCGTCAGTGTCGGTGGGCACGGAGGGGCTGCCGCGGGATCCGTAATAAGCGTCGGGGCCAGCGGCGACGCTACTCGCCGTCGATCGGACGCGGTGTCGCGATGGGGTCGAGGTTGTCGATGAAGAGAGCGCGGGGCTCGTCGACGACGGTGACCCGGTAGGACTCCGCCGGCGAGAGCGTCCGGACCGCACCGTCCGCGTCGGTGGTGCCGATCGTCCGGCTGTCGCCGTCGCCGACGCTTTTCGTGACGGTAACGTCGCGGACGGGCTCGCCCGTCTCGTCGTCGCGGACGGTTACCGTTACCGGGCCGCCGGCGTAGCTGCGGTCGACGGTGACGTTGAATCCGTCTCCGCTCTCGGAGACGGACTCGGTGTCGGGGAACGCGCCAAGCGCAATCCGCTGGTGCTCCACGAACACCTGTTCCGTGCCGCCGCTGACGAAGGTACGGAGGAGCCCGAACTCGTGGGGAACGGTTATCCGCTGGACCGAGCCGGCGCCGAACGCGTCGGGCTCGCGGAGCGACACCGTTTCAGGGTAGGCTTCGGAGGTGGCATTGATCGCCTCGGTGTTGCTGATCGAGCCGCCCCCGCGGTCCCAGCGGTCGAGCCGGAAGACCTCGCGGACGTACTCCCCGTCGACGATCGTCGCTAACACGATCGACCGCTCGCTCGACTCGACGTACACGCTGGTGGCGGGCGTCGCGCCGCGCGCAGCCGAGAGCGCGTAGTCCCGGACGGGACCCTCGTACACCTGTAGCGCGACCTGAAGCTCGTCGAGTCGGGTCGGGGAGCTGAACCCGTCCGTTTCCTCAGCGAGGGCGTCGATTTCGTCGAGCCGCTCGTCGTACTCGCGGGCGGTCGCAGCGATGCGGACGAGCTCGTCGAGGAGCGCTCGGTTGGAGAGGTTGCCGGTAGCGTGAGCGTTGAACGCCTCCGCCTGTCGACTGTTGAGCGTCACCTCGGCGCGCTCGACGCGGTTGATCGCAGAGAGGATCCGGCGCTGCCGTTCCGCGCTCGTCTCGGCGCCCTCGATCCGCTCGATGACCGCCGCGGTCTCCATGGCCGAGTCGGTCTCGTCGACAGCGAACCCGATCGACGAGCCGAGGTCTGCGCCGCGTCTCTCGGACCCGAAACGCGTGTCGACGTCGACCGGCGTGGACAGCGTCCGGAAGGTGAGGTTCCCCGTGTCGACCTGCGGGCGGTCACGATCCTCGTCGACGCCGTCGAGCGCCCCGATAGCGCTCTCGGCGGCCGGGTGGGGGGGCGCCCCCGCGGCCGCCGCCGGCGACACCGCGCCGGCGATCGGCGCGAGCAGAAGCAGCACCGCGAGGGAGATCGGGAGGGCTCTCATATTACCCCGGTTCGCGTCAGGATATAAAAAATCCACCTCAACGAGCCGGCGCGATCCGTCGGGGTCCGCGATCGACTCGGTTGTTACGGCTCCATCAGCGGCCGAAACGAGCGATGGAAAGCGTTTTGCCCGACGCCTGAGTGCGGTGATCTGTATGCGGAACGCCCCGTCTCGCGCTCTCCTCGTCGGGCTAGTGACCGTCGCACTCGTCGTGAGCGGCGCCGTGCCCGTGGCGGGAGACGCGCCCTCGCCCTCGTCTTCGTCCTCCCTCGAGGCCGGCCCGTCCGCCGTTGACCCCTCCGCCGTCGAACAGATCAACGAACCGTTCGACCCGGACACGGCGACACGGATCCTGATCGAACCGACACCGGACCGCGACGCCCGGTGGACCGTGTCGGTCAGGTACGCGCTCGCCGACGAGGCCGACCGCGCGGCGTTCGACGCGACCGGCGACAGGTTCCTCGACGGCGAGGTCGGGCCCGAGGCGACGCTGTTCGAGGGGTTCGCCCGCGAGGCCAACCGGAACGTCGACCGAACGATGCGGATCGAAGACGTGGACCGCGAGGTGATCGTCCACGACAACCCCTCGTCGTTCGACGTGGCCACCGGCGAGACGACGGCAGTCGGCGAGTTCCGGCTGACGTTCGTCTGGACCGCGTTCCTCGAAGAGGACGGCGAGAATCTGCGGTTGGGCGACGCGCTGACCACGCCGAACGGCGGGACATGGCTGTTCTCGCTGGAGGAGGGACAGACGCTCGAAGTGGAGACGCCGGAGGGGTACACCGTCACCGGAACCCCGGGCGCCACGGTCCCGCTGCGCGATAACGCCGTGATCGTCGAGGGACCGCGCACCTTCGGCGAGGACGAGCGGTTCGCGGTCGTGTACACGCCCGCCGGCACAGCCGCACCCCCCTGGGCGATGCTCGCCGCCGCGATCGTCGTCGCCGCGGTGCTCATCGCCGGGAGTATCGCCGGCTATCGGCGAATGGACGGAGATTCCCCCACCGAGGCGGGCGAGAGCGCCGGCGAGGGAGCAGTCGATAGCGACGGAGGGGAACCGGTCGGGCACGGAGGACGCGACGCCGCGTCCGGCGCCTCCGGCGATCCGGACTCGGAGAGCGACGGAACGGAAGGCGACGCCGCGGCGGCCGGGGAAGAGAAAAACGAGGACCTCTCGCTGCTGTCCGACGAGGAGCGCGTAGAGCGCCTCCTGGAGAACAACGGCGGGCGGATGCGACAGGCCGACATCGTCGCGGAGACCGGGTGGTCAGACGCGAAGGTGTCACAGCTGCTCTCCGCGATGGCCGAGTCGGGGCGCGTGGAGAAGCTCCGGCTGGGGCGCGAGAACCTGATCTCGATCCCGGACGACGAGGGCGATGGCGACGACGGCGACGACGGCTCCGAGACCTGAGACCGGCGGCGGGATATCGGGAGGCGAAGCGGGAGGCCGACGCCGAGAGGTCGGGACGGAGCGGAAACCGCGAGTCCGCGGTGAGGTGTTCCGAAAGCTCTTACAGGTCGAACGACGGAGTATCGATCATGAAAGTTCTGGTGACAGTCAAGGAGGTCGCGGAGCCGGACGACGAATTCGCGATCGAGGGCACCGACATCGCGGCGTCCGACCTCGAGTACGACCTCAACGAGTGGGACGACTACGCGGTCGAGGCGGCGGTGCAGCTGGCCGAGGCGGGGATCGCGGACGAGGTCGTCGCCGTCACCATCGGGCCGGAGCGCGCCGAGGAGACGATTCGGATGGCGCTCGCGAAGGGCGCCGACCGCGCCGTGCGGGTGTGGGACGACGCCCTCGAAGCGGGCTTCGCCGACGTGGCCGCGAAGGTCACGACGTTCGAGGCGGTCGTCGAGGCGGAGGAGCCCGACCTCGTACTCGGCGGCGTACAGGCCGCGGACACCGGGTTCGGCGCGACGGGCGTCGCGCTCGCCGAGCGGATCGGCTTCGAGCACGCCGCCGTCGTCAACGACCTCGAGGTCGATGCCGACGCGGGCGTCGCACACGCCCACCGCGAGCTGGAGGGCGGTATCGAAGAGCTGACCGACGTGGATCTCCCCGCCGTACTGACGGTCCAGACCGGGCTCAACGAGCCGCGGTACGCGAGCCTCCGAGGCATCCGGCAGGCGCAGCGGAAGGAGATCGACGCGAAGGACCTGGCCGACCTCGGGCTGTCGGCGGCCGACGTCGAGAGCGCGCTGGCGATCACCTCGATGTACGAGCCGGAGAGCGAGTCCGACGCCGAGATCATCGAGGGCGACGCGGGGGAGAGCGCGTCGCGCCTGGCCGAAGTCCTCCGCGAGAAGGGGGTGGGCGCGTGATGTCCGACGTGCTCGTCGTCTCGGAACACCGACGCGGAGGGCTTCGAGACGTTTCCTACGAGGCGATCACGGCCGGACGCGAACTCGCCGACGCGCAGGGAGGCGACCTCCACGTTGCGGCGATCAGCGGCGACATCGATCAGTTCGCAGACGATCTGAACCGCGAGGGCGTCGACGCGGTCCACGCGGTCTCGAACGGCGAGGAGTTCGATCACAACGTCTACCAGTCGGCGGTCGGGGCGCTGCTCGAGCAGACCGACGCCGGGACCGTCGTGATCCCGAACTCGGTCAACGGGCTGGACTACGCGCCCGCGGTCGCCGAGGCGCACGGCCTCCCGCTGGTGACGGACGCGATCGGCTTCGCGTACGACGACGGGCTGACCGTCACCCGCGAGATGTACGGCTCGAAGGTGGAGACGACCGTCGACGTCGACGGCGACCGCCACGTGCTCACGGTCCGCGGCGGCGAGTGGGCGCCCGCGGAGGGCGTCGGCGACGCGCCGGTCGAGTCCCTCGAGGTCGACCATCCGGAGTCGGGCGCGCGCGTCACGGGCTTCGAGGAGGTCGGCGGCGGCGACGTCGACATCGCGGACGCCGACGTGCTCGTCTCCGTCGGCCGCGGTATCGAGGATGAAGAGAACCTGGAGCTCGTCGAGGAGCTCGCCGACGCGCTCGGCGCGACGCTCTCCGCGTCGCGGCCGATCGTCGACAACGGCTGGCTCCCGAAGAACCGGCAGGTCGGACAGAGCGGAAAGGTCGTCACGCCGGACGTGTACATCGCGGTCGGCATCTCCGGCGCGGTCCAGCACGTCGCCGGGATGAAGGGGTCGGACACGATCGTCGCGATCAACACCGACCCGAACGCGCCCATCTTCGACATCGCCGACTACGGGATCGTCGGCGACCTGTTCGACGTGGTGCCCGAACTCATCGACGAGTTCGCGTAGGGGAGAAGTAGGGGGAGCGAGAGGAGAGACCAGAGCCGAAGAAGCGAGACGCCGCGGGAGAAACACCTTTTAAGATCGTCACGGATGTGACGATTATGCCACATATTCGGGGGACGGTCCACGGCGTCGCCTCGATGGTGACCCTCGTGGTCGGGTCGATGTTGACGAACACGATCCGCGAGGAGTACGAGCTGTTCGCGCAGGTCGCCGCGACCACGACGCATCTGCTGATCGACGTCGCGGAGCTGCCGGTCTCACGGGAGGTCGCCGAGGTCGTCGTGCCCGTCGGCGTGCTGATGGGCATCTGGGTGTTCGCCTACGAGCTCCAGCGGCTCTCGCGGAGCGACTGACGCCCGAGAGCCGGGGCGCGAACCTGCTCGCTTCTGCTCGCCTCCGCTCGCCGACGCGGCCGGGTCTCGGGGCGTTTATCACCCCGCCGATCCTCCGATCCGTCATGAGCGAGGCCGACGAGCAGACGGCTGCGACCGCGACCGGCCGGGAGATCTGGATCGAGAAGTACCGGCCGCAGTCGCTCGATGACATCCACGGACAGGAGGAGATCGTCGAGCGGCTCCAGAGCTACATCGAGCAGGACGACATCCCCCACCTGCTCTTCAGCGGCCCGGCGGGCGTCGGGAAGACCACCGCGGCCACCGCCATCGCTCGACAGGTGTACGGCGAGGACAACTGGCGGGGGAACTTCCTCGAACTGAACGCCTCCGACCAGCGCGGCATCGACGTGGTGCGCGACCGGATCAAGGGGTTCGCGCGCTCGTCGTTCGGCGGCGACTTCCGGATCGTGTTCCTTGATGAGGCGGACTCGTTGTGCGTTCCACCGGGAACCGAGGTTGTGACGGGATATCCGTCGAAGCCCGAGATAAAACCGATCGAGGAGGTGAGCGCGGAGGGCGAACCGATCCCGTCCGTCGATTTCGAGACCAACGAGATACAGTCCGACAAAGGGAAACTCGTCGACTCCGGTACCGCGGATTTCCTCGAAGTGGAGCTGGAGGACGGTCGAACCACGACCGCGAGTCCAACTCACCCGTTCTTCGTGGTCGGCGAAGACGGGAGACTCGTAGAGAAGGAACTCAGAGAACTATCGGCGGGAGACGAAATTGCGGACTTCAAGGACGAGATCGGAGTGTCTCAGTGCGAGATCTGTGAGTCGTGGACGGCGGGACGGTTCTGTTCCATCGAGTGCAAAAATGAGGGCCACAGCCAAGAGACGCGCGGGGAGGGGAATCCGATGCACGGGACCGAATGGTCCGACGAGCGGCGCGAAAAGATCGTCGAAAAACTCTCTGACGGTCGCTTTGCCGGAAGTAACAACCCGAACTACGGCGGGGATTTCCACGGGATCCACGTCATGGAGATGGACGAAGAGACGGTCGAACAATTCCGCGAGACGATCAGCGAGATGCGGTCGGGAACGTCGTGGGAGGAGTGGGTCGTCGACGCCGATCCCGAGGAAGTGAAAGACGATATCGGAACGGCGTCGGCCGAGTGGTGGGCGAGCCTAGACGAGGACGAGAGACAAGCGGTAATCGAAAAGAGCGTCGAGAACTGTGACTACCCCGTTTGCGACATCAGCGGCGACAATAATCCGATGCGTGATCCGGAAGTCGCACAGAAAGTGTCCGAAGCGCTAAAAGGTCACGAACCGACCGGTGGCAACATCAGACACAGCGACGAACTCGGACACCTCGTTCGATCCGACTGGGAGTACGACGTCGCAAAGGCGCTGCAGGAGGCAGGCATCGAGTACGAGTACGAACCGGCGTTCGAGCTGTCTGATTCCGTGTATCATCCCGATTTCCTACTCGGAGACACGGTGATCGAGGTCAAAGGCGTAGCCGAGCTGTGGGGACAGACCGAGAAAGTCGAGGAGTTCCTCGAAACGTATGGAGACGAGTACACCTACGTCGTGGTCGGAGACGGCGCCATGCCTCACCACGAGCACTACGAGAAAGAGGAGTTCGAACCGGCGGTCGTCACGGACGGCGGACTGCAGAGCGTTCAGACGGTCGCTATCGACAGTATCGAGTACAGCCATCGCGGCAAGGCGTACAACATCAGCATGGAGGGGACTCCCAACTTCATGCTCGCGAACGGGGTGTTGACGCATAACACTGATGACGCTCAGTCAGCACTCCGCCGTACGATGGAGCAGTTCTCCGACAACACCCGCTTCATCCTCTCGTGTAACTACTCGTCGAAGATCATCGACCCGATCCAGTCGCGCTGCGCCGTCTTCCGTTTCTCGCCGCTCTCGGACGAGGCCGTCGCCGCGCAGACCCGCGAGATCGCGGCCGCGGAGGGGATCGAGGTGACCGACGCGGGGGTCGACGCCCTCGTGTACGCCGCCGACGGCGACATGCGCCGCGCGATCAACTCCCTGCAGGCGGCCGCGACGACCGGCGACGTGGTCGACGAGGAGGCGGTGTACGCGATCACGGCGACCGCGCGGCCCGAGGAGATCGAGTCGATGGTGACGAACGCGCTGGAGGGCGACTTCTCGCGGGCGCGGGCGACGCTCGATCAGCTCCTCACGGAGACGGGGATGGCCGGCGGCGACGTGATCGACCAGCTCCACCGTTCCGTCTGGGAGTTCGACCTGAGCGAGCGCGAGGCGGTCGCGCTGATGGAGCGGATCGGGGAGGCCGACTACCGGATCGCCGAGGGCGCTAACGAGCAGGTGCAGTTGGAGTCGCTGCTCGCGTCGCTGTCCTTGGAGGAGTAATCGTCCGCCCCCCGGGTTTCGGTCGGATCGAGGGAGCGGCCGTCCCGTGGCGCGCTTTTTAAGCCGTGTGCGTACCGACGGCGAGTATGCTCGTCGTCGTCTCAGACACCCACTCGCGCGAGGAGACGAAGCTGCAGGGCCGGACGGCGGAGGCGGTCCGCGAGGCCGACCTCGTCGTCCACGCCGGCGACTTCTACCGCGAGCCGGTACTCGACGCGTTCGAGTCGACCGCCCGGACCCTCCGGGCCGTCTACGGCAACAACGCCGACGCGGCGATCCGCGACCGGCTGCCCGAAGTGCTGACCGCGGAGTACGCGGGCGTTCGGTTCACCGTCACGCACCGACACCGCAGCGGCGACACCGGGCTCGTGATGCTCGGCCGAGAGCGCGACGCCGACGCCGTGATCTGCGGACACAGCCACCGCCCCCGGTTCGACGACAGCGGCGCGCTCCCGATACTGAACCCCGGAAGTCACGCGCAGCCGCGCGGAAACCGGCCAGCACACGCGGAGCTCGAGCCGGTCGGCGAGGACGAGGGTGCGCTGAACGGACGGCTCGTCACGCCGGCCGGCGAAGTCTTCGAGGAGTTCCGGATCGCGCCGTAGTCGGCGTGCCGGCTGGACCGCTGCGGTCGATCGCCGGAGAAGTGACGCCCGCCGAAGGGGGGAAGTACCGGCGGGCGAACGCGACGCCCCGCCTGTCGGTCACACCGGGAGAGGGAGGGGAGGAGAGGGAAGTTGTGAGGGAGAGACCCGATCTGTCGGGTGTCGTCTACCGTCACGGCTCGCCGGTCGATGACCGATCGTGGGGGTGAGGGCCGAAGCGGGGGTCGCATCGACACCTTGCGCCGGTAATAGCTTATAGCTAGCTTATGGACAAAAGCGCGTTTTAGTCATCGGTCGGCGATTGTCGGAGGCGAGGACCGGAACCGGCCCACGACCGGGCTGCCGAAACGCATAACACCGTGCCGACGGATTCGAGTGTATGCTCCCGGTCGAACCGTTGTTCGTCGTGATCCTCGTCGCCCTGCTCGGGTTCTTCTTCTTCGCGTTCCTGCTGGTCCGGCGCACCCTGACGGGGCTCCGCGAAGGGTACGACGACGGACAGCGGTAACATGGTCGTCGTAACCGTCGCCACACTCGGCGTCGCCGCCGCCGCCAGTCTCTTCATGGCGTGGTCGATCGGCGCCGGCTCCTCCGGATCGACCCCGTTCGCCCCGGCGGTCGGCGCCAACGCCATCTCGGTGATGCGAGCGGGGCTCGTCGTCGGGGTGTTGGGCCTGATGGGCGCGATCCTGCAGGGCGCGAACGTGACGGAGGCGGTGGGGACGGAGCTGATCGGCGGCGTCACCCTCACCGCCGGCGCGGCCATCGTCGCGCTGCTCACCGCGGCCGCGCTCGTCGCGATCGGCGTGTTCGCCGGCTACCCCATCGCAACCGCGTTCACCGTCACCGGCGCGGTCGTCGGCGTCGGTCTCGCGATGGGCGGGGACCCGGCGTGGCCGAAGTACTCCGAGATCCTCACGCTGTGGGTGCTCACCCCGTTCGTCGGCGGCGGCGTCGCCTACGCCGTCGCGCGGCTCCTCATCGGTGAGACGCTCCCGGAACGACCACTCACCGCCGTGCTCGCCGGCCTCGTCGGCGCGATCGTCGCGAACGTCGGGTTCGCGCTGCTCGGACCGGCGGGCGAGCAGGCCTCGCTGTCGGAGGCTGCCGGCCCCGAACTCGGGATCGGCGCGATCGGCACGCCCCTGGTCACGGTCGCGGTCGCCACGGTCGTCGCGGTCGGGGTGTACGCCGACATCGGTCGCGACCGCGAGGGCGCTCAGCGGCGGTTCCTCCTCGCGATGGGCGGGCTCGTCGCGTTCTCGGCCGGTGGCTCGCAGGTGGGGCTCGCGATCGGTCCGCTCGTGCCGATCTTCAGCGACGTCGGGGTCCCGCTGTGGGCGCTGCTCGTCGGCGGCGGCGCGGGGCTGCTCGTCGGGTCGTGGACCGGTGCGCCGCGGATGATCAAGGCGATCTCGCAGGACTACGCCTCGATGGGGCCGCGCCGGTCGATCTCGGCGCTCATCCCGTCGTTCGCGATCGCGCAGATCGCGGTCGCGTTCGGGATCCCCGTCTCCTTCAACGAGATCATCGTCTCCGCCATCGTCGGCGCCGGCTACGCCGCGGGCGACGCCGGCGTGAGCCGGTCGAAGATGGGATACACGGTGTTCGCGTGGATCGCGTCGCTCGTCGGGTCGCTGGCGCTCGGGTTCGGCGTGTACACCGCCGTGCAGTTCGTGCTCTAGGTAGTGTGACGAACGGGTAGACCGGTGAATTTCGGTGTTCGTTTATAAATGGTTGATGCTGGTAGATCGGCGACGAGGACCTCCAAAGCCCCAGCCGTGAGGACGAAGCACGGCTGGGGCTTTGAGTCCCACCCCTCACAGCACCGCCGGAAGACGTTCCTGCTCGCTTCGCTGCGCGGGCTGCGACTTCCGTGCTCCCGCTCGCTCCCGTCGGTCGCTCGGCGGCACGCGCCGACCGCAACAGCGACCGCAGCGAAACGGACTACTCGTCGCTCGGGTACGTCGGCAGCCGTGCGGACTGCGCGCTGCCCTTGACCGACGGGAACGGGAGGTCAGCACGCGTCGCCGCGACCTCCTCCCCGTCGACGCGCACGGTGGGGTCGGCGAGGTCGGCGTCGAACCGGACGAACGCCAACGCGATCGGGTCGCCGGCGGCGGGACCGACCGCCGCGCGGGTCACCTCGCCGACCGCCTCGTCGCCCGCGAAGACGGCCGCACCGGGAGACGGGAGGACCTCGTCGTACCCCTCCGGATCTGCGTCGCCGTCGATCTCGGCGGTCGCGTCTGCGAGGCCGTCGAGGTCGAGTCCGACGAGTCGGCGGCTCGGTCGCCCCTGGTTCTCGACGCGGGAGACGACCTCCTGGCCGACGTAACACCCCTTGTCGAAGTCCAGGGCGTTTCGGAGCCCGAGGACGTTCGGCACCGTTCCCTCCAGTTCGTACTCGAAGAGCGGGGTGCCGGCCTCCGCGGAGAGCGCGTCCCACGTCCGGTAGCCGAACGGGGCCGCGTTGAGTCCGCGGTTGAGCAGGGTGTCGAGCACCGCCTCCGAGTCCTCGGCCGCGCAGACGACCTCGTACCCCTCCTCACCGAGGGGCGCGTCGGTCGCGATCACGGTGACGCCGGCGTCGACCATCGATCCGCGGACGAACGAGAGCGGCTCCTCGGGCGCACCCGGTCCGCCCAGCACCGAGGCGATCTTCTCCGTCGACTTGGGACCGTGGACCCCGAAGACGCCGAGCTCGTCGGAGATGTCGTCGATCGCCACGTCCTGGATGAACACCTTTCCCGCCCAGTCCTCGGCGACCGCCTCGGCGCGCTCCGGCGGGAGGAAGACGAGCAGTCGCTCGTCGGCGTTGTACACGTACATGTCCGTCTCGATGCCGCCTTGGGGGTCGAGCAGGAGCGCGTACACGCCCTGACCGTCCTCGTCCGGGACCCGGTTGGAGACGGCGTTGTCGACGAACTCGACGCGGTCCTCGCCCGTGACGGCGAGCACCCCGTACCCCATCTCGATCGCGCCGACGACGTTGCGGACCGCCTTGCCGACGCGCTCGGGTTTCCTGTAGTGGTCGACCACCTGACGGCCGCCGCGGTCGCGGTACACCGCACCGTGGGCGCCGTGGGTGTCGGAGACGAGAGTCATATCTGTAGGGAGTCGGGGGAGCGGCAAAAGGCCGCTGGCTTCGGCGGACGCGAACGGTCGAGTCCTCTCCTCTCGCACGCGCACCGTGTCGGATCGCTACAGTCCGAGCCGGTCCCGGACGGCGTCGACGAGGGTTCCCGAGCCGTCCTCCATCTGGTCTTCGGGATCGGGGACGACGCGGTCGTGCGGGTACACGCGCACCCGCTCCTCGCTCTCGACGGTGATGAGCGAGTCCTCCTTCAGCGCCGACAGCGCCTCCTCGACGGCGTCGATGTCGGCGTCGACGGCCGCGCGCAACTCCAGCACCGTCATCCCCTCGTCGCCGCGGTCGACGAGCGCGTCCAACAGCGCGACCTCGACGTCCGGCCGGTCGCGGTACTCCGGCTTTGCGGCCATGCGCAGTAGTTGGACAGGATGCGGTTTACGTCTACCGGCGAGAAACGGGTCGCGCCGACCGACGGCACCCCTACCGAACGAGCCGCGAACAGGAGCCACAGAGGTTCTCCTCTTTCACGTCGACCTCGCGGACGGTCGGCGAGAAGGACATGACGCACTTGCTGTTGTCGCAGTGCTCTAATCCGAGCGTGTGACCGATCTCGTGGACGACCTCCTTGCGGACGCGGTCGGCGAACACGTCGACAGCGGGTTTGGTGGAGACGCCTCCGTCCGAGGAGGTGCGGAGCCGGTGCGTCGAGATGACGGAGCCGTTGCCGTTGAGGTACGCGAGCCCGAACACGTAGTTTCGACGGCGGTAGTAGAGATCGCGCGGAGTGATCCCGATGTTCTTCTCGCCGCTGCCGACGCGGCCGACGGTCTCGATGAGGTCCTCGGCCCGGTACTGTTCGCGGCTCTCGTCGTAGGCCGCCCCGGGGATCGGCTGGTCGTCGTGGACGGTCACGTCGCAGTCGTATACCGAACGGAGCGCGGCGGAGGCCTCGCGTTTCACGCGGGGGGTGACCTCCCCGACTGGGACGATGTCCACGAGCATGGAACCGCTTATGACCGCCGCAATCATAAAGCCCGCGCCGTGGTCTCACCCATCCGTCTCGCGCTGGTCGACGAACTCGCGGAACACGACCGCCTCGTCGAACTCGGCGTCGGCGACCGACCGGCGGTGGCACGAGCGCTCGCGGAGCGGGGGTGCCGCGTCGTCGCCGTCGACATCGATCCCGGAGATCGGACGCTGGCGGCCGCACGCGAGGTCGAAAACGAGGGAGTCGAGGGCTCGCTCCGCGTCCGGCGGGGGGACGTGCTCGCCCTCGCGAAGGGGACGGGCGACAGCGGGACCAGACCGCTCGCCGACGCTGACGAACGGGACGCGATCGACGCGGTGTACGCGTGTAACCTCCCGGCCGAACTCCAGCGGCCGACCGTCGCGCTCGCCGACCGCCTCGACGCCGTCTGCGTGTTCACTACCCTCGGGTTCGAGGAGCCGGTCGTCCCGGTCCGGCGGCGCTCCGTCGAAGGGGCCTCGTTGTACGTCGCTCGGGACGATGAGCGCGGGGAGCGGTCGCCCGGCCCCGAGTGAAGCGTGAGAGTCGGAACGGCGACCGAACCGACGGAAACCCGAACGTTCTTTCCCGTTCCTGTCGGCGTACGGGTATGCAGGTCGACGCAGTCGTCCTCGACATCGACGGGGTGTTGGTCGACGTGGCGGACTCCTACCGGCGGGCGATCATCGAGTCCGTCGAACGGGTGTGTGACAAGACGATCGATCGCGACGCGGTCCAGTCGTTCAAGGACGCCGGCGGGTTCAACAACGACTGGGAGCTGACGAACGCGGCCGCCCTCTACGTGCTGGCCCGCCGCGAGGGGCTCGGGATGGACGTGGAGACGTTCACGGACCGGGTCGCCGAGGGCGGCGGCGGGCTCGACGCCGCGAAGGAGGTCGTCGGCGCCCTCCCGCGCGTCGCGCAGGCGCGAGTCCGCGACCAGTGGGACACCGACCGCCTCCGCGAGACGTTTCAGGCGCTGTACCTCGGCGCGGAGCTGTACCGCGAGCTGGAGGGCGGCGAGCCGCCGCTGTCGGCTCCGGGATACATCCACGACGAGCCGACCTTAGTCGAGCCGGAGACGATCGCCGACCTCACCGAGCGGTTCGACGTTGGCGTGTTGACGGGGCGGCCCGCCGCCGAGGCGGAGATCGCTCTGGAGCGCGTCGGCCTCGACGTGCCCGAAGACCGCCGGTTCACGATGGACGACTGGGAGGAGGGGAAGCCGCACCCGCGGGCGCTCGTCGACCTCGCGGAGCGGTTCGACGCCGACCGCGTCGCCTTCGCCGGCGACACCCTCGACGACGTGCGAACCGCGCGCAACGCAGACGACGAGGACGCGAGCCGCGTTTACTACGGAATCGGCGTCCTCACCGGCGGCCTGACCGGCGACGAGGGCCGCCGGAAGTACACCGAGATCGGGGCGGACGCGGTCGTCGAGGACGTGAACGAACTGGTCGAACTGTTGGAGTAGAAGATGGGCCTTGCCGGATTTGAACCGGCGATCACTCCGTTATGAGCGGAGGGCTTTGAGCCAGACTAAGCTAAAGGCCCGTAATTCGGGGTAAACGGGACGAACCCTTTAGCGTACCGAATCGGCGCGATCGTCGGACAGAACCGTGACACTGCGGTGGGACGATCGACGACAGCACAGAAGCGACGCCTAACGCTACGAAGTGTAGAAACGGAGAGGCGCCGAAGCCAGGACTCGAACCTGGGACCGCCTCGTGACTGTGACGTTCGGGGGAGAAATCCGCCGAGCGTCGTAACAGCGAGGCGCTCTACCAACTGAGCTACTTCGGCTCATCTTCCGATACTCGACTCGTTTTGATAGGGCTTTCGTTTCCGCCCGACTCGGGTGCTATCGGTTACCGCGTCACGACATCGCCGGAGCGCCGTTACTCGATCGTCTCCCGGAGCACGCCGTTCGCCCCGTGACCGACACGTTTTCGGCCGGACCGCGAGAAGCCGACTCCATGGACGATCTCGAGGAGGTGCTGTCGCGCGTTCGCGACCGGGTGATACCCGAATCCGCTGAACGCGAGCACCTGCGGGCGGCCGCCGCGACCCTCGCCGACCGGACGCGCGAGGCGATCGCCGACCTCCCTGTCGACGCAGACGTGGTCCAAGTGGGGTCGACCGCCCGCGGAACGTGGGTCTCCGGCGACCGCGACATCGATCTGTTCGTGCGGTTCGACGCCGACCTCGACCGCGAACAGTTGGAGGAATACGGGCTCGCCATCGGCCACGCCGTCCTCCCGGGCGGCCACGAGGAGTACGCCGAACACCCGTACGTGAAAGGCTCGTACGAGGGGTTCGACGTGGACCTGGTGCCCTGTCACGACGTGGAGACCGCCGGCGACCTGGTCTCCGCCGTCGACCGGACCCCGTTCCACGACGCGTACCTCTCCGAGCGGCTGGACGACGACCTCGCCGACGACGTGGTGCTCGCGAAGGCGTTTCTGAAGGGGATCGGCGCGTACGGCAGCGACCTCCGCACCGAGGGGTTCTCGGGGTACCTGACCGAGCTGCTCGTCTTGGAGCTCGGCGGGTTCGTCCCCCTGGTGGAGTCCGCGCGGAGCTGGCACCCGCCCGTGGAGTTCGATCCCGAGGGGCACGCCGAGCGGACCTTCGATGACTCTCTCGTCGTGGTCGATCCGACTGACCCGACGCGGAACGTCGCGGCCGTCCTCTCGGCCGCGAACCTCGCGCGGTTCCAACACTACGCCCGCGAGCTGCTCGCGGCGCCGAGCGAGGGGCTGTTCGAGCCGACGGAGCCGACTTCCCTCGACTCCGCCGGCGTCCGCGACCACCTCGACCGACGGGAAACGACCCCGGTGGCCGTCGTGTTCGACGCGCCCGACGTGGTCGACGACCAGCTGTGGCCGCAGCTCCGGCGGTCGCTCGACGGGATCGTTCGGGGGCTGAACGACCGCGGGTTCGACGTACTTCGCGCGCGCGCCATGACGGACGGGAACGGTCCGGAAGCAGCTAGCGACGGCGCCAAGCGCGCCGCGCTGTACGCCGAACTGGAGGTCGCAAAGCGGCCGGCCGTGGTGCGCCACGAGGGGCCGCCGGTCGCGGTGCGGAAACACGCCGCGAGCTTCTACGAGTCGTACGCCAACGACGTGGACCCGGAGACCTACGGCCCGTTCATCGACGACGATCGGTACGTCGTCGAGCGAGAGCGGGAGTTCACGACGGTCCGCGAGTACCTCGAGAGCGACGCGGCGGGCGACGTGGCGCTCGGCGCGCAGGTGGAGCGAGAGTTCGCCGAGCGCGACGTGTTGGTCGGCGATGCGGTGGCGACGCTCGCGCCCGCGTTCGGAGTGCCACTCAAGGAGTTCTACGAGCCGCATCCGTGAGTCGGGGGGACGGGAGAGCCGAGGTCAAGGGACCGAGCTACCGCGAGAGCCGGTCCGAGACGAGGTACACGAGCGCGACGATCCCGAGCAGGACGGCGCCGATCGCCGACAGGAACGCCGCGGTCCGCGGGAAGACCAGCCAGAAGGCGACGTAAAACGAGAACGCGAACGCGAGCAGGCCGACGATCACGATCCCGCGAGTCGGGTTCTGGACGGCCGCGACGAACGCGCGCTGCGGAAGCGAGAGGGCGCCGAAGTCGACCGGCGCGTCGGAGTCGTCGGAGTCGTCGGGGTCGTCGGGAGCGGTAGGACCCTCGGATGCAACGTCGCCGCGCGAGGCGTCGTCGGTCACGCGAGGCGGTACGATCCGGACCCGCCTGTACCTGTCGTTCTCCGAGCCGCGATCAGGCGAGCGCGCCGCCGAGCGCCGCACCGACGAGGAACGCGGGCAGCGCGGCCGCCAAATTCGCGGCTGCGAACTCGGTGGCGATTCTCTCCTCACCATCCGTCGCGGTCGAGACCGTCTCGACGGCGAACGAGGAGAACGTCGTGAATGCGCCGCAGAATCCGACGGCGCCGAAGAGGGTCGCCCCCGAACCGATCGGTGCGGCGAGGAGCGCGCCCAGCGCGAGGCTTCCGAGCGCGTTGACGACCACGACCGAACGGCGACCCTCGACCTTGAGGCCGACCGCATGGCGACCCACGGCACCGGCAGAGCCGCCGAGACCCACGAGGACGGCCGCGATCAGGGGATCGGTCACAGCCGCCCCCCGACGGACAGCCCGGCCGCGGCGGCCGCGAACCCGGCGGCGTAGCTCGCGGCGACGTACGCGGCACCAGCCGCCGTTCCGAGTGTCACAGCGTCGCCGACGAAGGTGCTGTAGGTGGTGAACGAGGAGAGCGCGCCGGTGCCGACGAACAGTCGCGTCCGGTGGCTCGCGGCGCGCGTGAGCAACACGCCGAGCGCGAAGGAGCCGAGAACGTTTACGAGGAGCGTGCCGACGCCGGTCGCGTCGCCGACGGCGACGTCGACCCCGTGTCTGGCGACGGCGCCCGCGAACCCGCCGAGCGCGATGAGGAGGAACCCCAACGGCGTCCGTTCCATACCGAGGCGTCGCCGGCGCTCATCTTGGGTCTTCGGTCTCCGCAGCGGCTCCGGTGGCTGCTTCCGTCCCGCTCGCACGTGGGCTCCCGCCGCCGTGCGGGGTTCGGCGCTCACGGACTCGGACGGTGTGGGCCGTCTCCGTCGCGTCGTCGACGACGAGCGCCTCGCCGGTCCCGGTCGGGAGTCGCGAGGCGAGGTCGCCGGCGAGGTAGGTCGCCTCCGCCTCGGCGAGCCGGTCGAGATCGCGTTCGGCGGTGAGTCGATGGGCGACGATCAGGTCCGACTGGGAGACGGCGACGCTCGGCAGCGCGCCGGGGCGCTGCGTCGCACAGACCAGCGAGACGCCGGGCGCGCGGCCGCGCGTCAGCAGCGTCCGGAGCGCGGGCTCGGCGACGCCGCCGAAGAAGGCGTGCGCCTCGTCGACCAGCAGCCACGGGAGCCGGTCGAGGTCGCCGTCGATCCGGGCGTCGTAGAGCCCGCGGGCGACCGCCCTGACGACCGCGGCCGCGGCCGCCTCAGGAGCGCCGGCGAGATCGAGAACGGTTGGGGCCCCATCGCCGACGAGCCGGATGACCGACGGCGCGTCCGCGTCGAACACGCCCCACGACTCGGCGAGACGCAGGTGGTTCGCGACCGCGCGACGGTCCGCAGCGGGCGCGTCCGCGGCGTCGACGCGGTCGCGGAGCGCCGCGAGAGAGAGCGATTCGTCAGCGCTTCCCGACTCCTCTCCGGCGGCGTCAAGGGCGTCGGCGACGACGCGCCACAGCAGGCTCCCCGGGCCGCTCGCCGGATCGAGATCGAGCAGGTCCGGCCACGCCTCCGGCGGGATCGCCGCCGGGCGGACCCGCGGTTCGACCACCCGTCCGCCGCCCGCCCGGAGTCCGCCGAAGACGCCCATCGGGTCGACCACGACCGGCGCGACGCCGCGTGCCTCTGCGAGTCCCTCCGCGAGGACACCGAGCGTGTACGACTTCCCGGTCCCGCGCTTGCCGAAGACGACGCCGGCGTGCGGGCCGTCGGCGTCCACGCCGACCGGAGCGCCGGCGCTGCCGTCGCGCGCGAGGAACGCTCCGACCCGGACGGTCGGGGGGCGTTCGCCGTCGGTCTCGTCGTTCGCGCGGGGGGAGGCGTCCCCGCCGGAAGTAGCCTCGTCGTCAGAATCGGAGTCGCGTCCGAGCACGTGCATAGCCGCGGTGGCCGCGGTATCACACAAAAGGGGCGGGGCGGGCGCGGAGGCGCTCGTCCCGCTGCCCCTTGCCGGAACGCGACGGAGAGTCACGACGGCCAGAGGACGCGGGCGGCGATCCGCGGACGGAACAGGCTGGTCGGCTCGCGTTCGAGTCGAAGGACCCGGTAGAACGCCTCGGCGACGGTGGCGTCGGTGTGTGCCGTCTCGGTCACTCGATCCACGTAGCGGTTGAACAGTCCGGCTCCGGTCGGCTTCGTTCCCGTCGTCTCCTCGAACTCGAAGTCGGCGCCCACCGCCGTCTGCCACACGACGTCGAGGTGATCGACCGCCCGATGAAAGAACCGTGATCCGATGTCCTCCGTCCCGTTCGCGATGGTGTGGTGAAGCTGTAACGCGTCGAGCGCGGCGGCGGACATTCCCTGGCCGTAGATCGGGTTGAAACTCGCGATCGCGTCGCCGGTCACGACCAACCCGTCGGGAAACCGGTCGAGCTCGTCGTACCGGCGCCACTGACTCGCCGCGAACGGATACCGCTCGATCTCGTCGCTCGTCCACGCTCGCTCCCGGAGCAGACCCGCGAGGCGATCGAACGGCAGCGAGTCGGCGAACGCGAGAAACCCCGGCCGGTCGGTCGGCGGATGGTCACCGTGCATGCCGAACAGGGTTACCAGCCAGCGATCACCCTCTATCGGGATCGCCGTCCCGCCGCGCGTGTCCGGCGCGGACGGGGCACACAGATACGCCGACGTATCCTCGCTCGGCCGGTCGATAGTCACCGTTCCGTACGCGAGATCGACCTCGACGCGTTCCGTTCGCGGCTTTCGGTACCCGTGCTCCGAGAGCCACCTCGGCGTCTTGGACGCGCGCCCCGTCGCGTCGACGACGAGGTCGGCTTCGAGCGTCTCCTCGCCTCCGTCCGCCCGCCTGATGGAGAGCCCCTCGACCGCGTCCGCGTCGGCGCTCGTCTCGTACCCCGTGGCGTGACACTCGTCGCGGACCGTGATCCCGGTCGTCGCGGCGACCTGCTGCCGGGCGATCCGCTCGAACAGCGGCCGGCTCGCACAGGGCATCAGCATCTCGGGCTCCGCGGGCGCCAGCACGCCGCCGTTGTCGTAGTAATCCAACTCGCGACAGGCGTCGATAACGAGCCCGCCCGCGGCCTTCAGCGCTGACTGGTAGCCGTCGAACAAATCTTCGAGAATCACACGGGCCGGCTCAAGCATCACGTGGACGTGATTCGCCTGCGGGACGCCTCGGCGTACGACGGAACCGTCCGGTATCGGATCTCGTTCGACGAGCGTGACCCGATCGTACCCGTCGGCGAGCACACGCGCGGCCAACAACCCGGCCATGCTCCCCCCGACAACGACGGCGTGTGAACCGACAGTACCGACCGCTGTTTCGGCGTACTCAGCGGTTGACTCGAGTACCATCTCCGGTCACGTCGTGTGTGTGAGACAAGGCGTTTTGTACGTTAGGGTCGGTCCGGCTCCGGAGTCCGACCCTTTATCAGTGATACCGCGGCCACCGGCTATATGCCGCACTCGAAACGGGACGGACGCACCGCGAACGACCGATCGTTTCGCTCGGACCGCCGGGCGATCGAGGGGCTTCCGGTCAGGCTGGTCATCGCGCTCGTCGTCGGCGTCGCGAGCCTCAGCGTGATGATGGGGATGATCGGCGACATCGACGGACTGGCCGCGACGGAGGTCGACGCGCAGCCGCAGCCGGAGGTGACCACGCCGGGCGAGCAGTCGCTCGACGTCGCCGTCGTCGATCCGGACGGCTCTCGCGTCGCGGATGCGACGGTGATCGTCCGGAGCGGATCGGCGCAAATAGACGGTGTCGCAACCGGAACGACCGATGCCGACGGAACTGCGACCGTCGATGTCGACCCGGAGCTCGGGCCGAACCAGCCGGACGGGACGCTCACCGTCGAGGTGAAACCGCCGGCGGAAGGTGACTACGTCGACGAGCGCGGAAACACCGAAGTGCTGGTGGTTGCGGAGTGATCAGAGCCGGTCGTCCCAATCGATCCAGTTCTGCTCCCAGCCGTGGCGCGCGAAGTGTCCTTGCTCGGCGCGCTCGGCGTCCTCGCGGCGCGTGCGGTTCCGCTCGACGCCGCGCTGCTCGCCGTCGGCGAGCATCGGCTGGAGCCGCGCCGGGCCGGCCGTCTCGACCGTCCGGAATCCCGTCGGGGCGGTATCGTCGTCCGTTGCGTCGTCGGACGCGTTCCCCGACGGGTCGGGCTCGATCGCGGCGATCGTCTGGACCGCCGTCCCGCGAGGGTAGACGATACGGCCGTCGTCAGCGAGCTGCTCGCGGAGCGCGCGGGGCGGCTCGACGACCCCGGCTTCGAGGAGGACCCGATCGTACGGGGCGTACTCGGGGAGCCCGTTCGCCCCGTCGCGCCGGTCGACGAGGACGGCGTCGTATCCGGCCGTCGAGAGGTTCGATCGGGCGATCGCGACCGCCTCGCGGTCGATGTCGACCGCGTGGACGTGCCGCGCCCCCGCGATCTCGGCGAGCAGCGCGACCGAGTAGCCGACGCCCGCGCCCACCACGAGCACCTCGTCGCCCTCGCCGGCGTCGAGTGCGGAGATCAGCCGCACGACGGTCGCGGGCGCGAGCGACCGGTCCCCGTTCCCGCCGCTCCCGCCCCTCCACCCGGTCTCGTCCACGGCCGTCGAGGCATCGTCAACGAACGGGTCCCGGGAGACGCGCTGGAGCGCCGCCAGTACGGGCTCGTCCAGCGTCTCGCCGATCTGGTGTTCGAGCCCCTCGATCATGTCGGCCCGAAGCGACGCCTCGTCCATAACCGGACTCGGTGCTCGGTCCTCTAAAAGCGCTCGCTCGTCGTCGCACTGTTCATCATCGCGTCGGTCACCACCGCACCGCCCCTCATTGCATCGGAACGAACCGGACGCCGCCGTGGTCCTCCCGGTCGACGCTCTCCTCTCCGACCGTCAGGCGGACGAGCCGCTGTGTGCCGGCGCGACCGACCGGTCCGACAACTCGACCGCCCGACCGCACGCGGTCGACGATCTGATCGGGGATCCCGTCAGCCGGCGCGCAGGTCAGGTACGCGGCGTCGAAGCGCGCCTCGTCGGGGAACGCCGTTCGCCCGTCACCGGCCCGAACGGTCACGTCGTATCCGAGCCGCTGGAGCCGCTCGCGGGCCGCCTCGGCCAGCTCCGGGACGTACTCGACGCTGTAAACGTTTCCCGGACCGACGATCTCGGCGACGACGGCGGCGTGGTAGCCGCACCCAGTGCCGACCTCGAACACCCTGTCGCCGGGTCCGACGTCGAGTAGATCGGTCATGACCGCCACCATGTGCGGCGCGCTGATCGTCTGATCGTGGCCGATCGGGAGCGGTCGGTCGGCGTACGCGCGCGACCCGTGGCGCTCCGGGACGAACTCGTGTCGCGGCACCGACTCGATCGCCGCGAGCGTCCGCTCGTCGACGTCGAGCCGGCGACGGAGGCCGGCGACGAGCTCGCGGCGTGCCGCCTCGTGATCAGCGTCGTCCATGGGTCGACTTAGCACGCGTCGCGTGGAGAAGCTGTCGGCGTGGAGGAACACGATCCGGGGGTGAAAGACCGAAATCGGGACTATGCCACGTCGATCCGGTGGCCGCGGTCCGCCTCGTCGACGACCTTCGGGAGCGTGACCGTGAGCACGCCGTGACGGTACGTCGCGCTCGCGCCGTCGTCGACGACGCGTCCCGGGAGATCGACGGAGCGAGTGATCGACTCGTGGCGCCGCTCGCGTCGGAGGTACCGTCGGTCGGCGGCCTCTCGCTCCCCGTCCTCGCGTTCCGCCTCGCGCTCGGCGGTGATGGTGAGCCGCCCCTCCGTCGCCCGTACGTCGATGTCCTCGCGGCCGTATCCGGGGAGGTCGGCCATGACGACGAACTCGTCGTCGTACTCGGCCACGTCGATGTCGGTGGTCCGCAGGTCACGCCCCCACGCGCGGTCGCCGCCGAAGGAGGTGCGGCCGAGGAACTGCTCGATCTCGTCGAAGGGGTTGGTTCTGTTCATGATGATCACCCGTAGGGACGCTCTCTGTGGTATTAAAGACGACAGGATAGCTGATAGCTCGGGTCAGTCGGCTGGGGAGGTGCGAAACGGAGCAGAGAGAGCCCGATAGCCGGCCGGTCAGTTCACGTCGATGGTGTGGCCGGCGGAATCCGACGACGACCGCTTGGGGAGCGTGACGGTGAGCACGCCGTCGTCGTACGAGGCGGTCGCATCGGCGCGATCGACCGGTTCGGGGATCGGAATCCGGCGCGACACCGCGCGGCGACGGCGCTCGCGGCGGTGGTAGCGAACGTCCGCGTCGTCGCCGACCTCGGAGCCGTCGTCGTCCGTGTCGTCGCTCTCGTCTCCAGCCGCGTCGTCGTCGTCGTCAGCAGCCACCTCCGCGTCCCGCGTCTCCTCGCGGGTGGCCGCGATCGAGAGCGCGTCGTCGTGAAGCTCCACTTCGATCTCGTCGTGGTCGAACCCGGGGAGGTCGGCGAGTACGGTGATCGCCTCGTCGTCCTCGATCACGTCGACGGCGACGTCGCGGGCGCCCGGGAACCCGGGGACGCCGGGCCCCGGCGCGTCGAGCGTGCCGCCGAGCTCCTCGAACTCCTGTCCCATCCGTTCGAGCAGGTCCTCTATCTCGGTGAAGGGATCGCGTCGCGTCATACAGGTCAGGATTCGGGACGGAGAGACTTGAACGTACGGGCGACGGTCGGTGAGCGGGGAGAAAGCGACAGGGATGACCGCGAGAGGCGCGGATCTCAGAGGAACGGCCGCCAGTAGTACGGGCTCACGAAACCCTCGATGACGGCGGCGACCGCGATCAACACGCCGAGACCCATCAGCACCCAGAACGCGCGTTCGAGCGCGTCGGCGAACGCCTCGCGGGACAGGCGGCCGCGGAACGCCCGCCACGAGACGATCCCGAGGTGGATCCCCAGCGCGCCGGAGATGAACAGCGCGGGGATTTCGAGGATACCGTGCGGGACGACGAACGCGAGCAGCGCGGCGAGGTTCTCCTCTAACGCCGCGGTGGCGCCGAGCGCGAGCCCGTTGAACGCGATCGACGAGATCGCGGGGAGCACGAGCGCGACGCCGCCGAACGAGGTCGCGATCGCGACCGACCAGTTGTTCCCGAAGAAGTTGAGTGCGGCCGCCGGCGGGAGGTGACCGACCAGCCGCGACTCGATAGACGTGGTGACCGCGCCGACGAAGGGGTCGACGGCGAGCCACCCGACCGCGCCGAACCCGACGCCGACGAGGATCGCGATCGCGTGCAGGCCGGGAGTTCGCCGGACGAACCCGACCATCTCTCCCCAGCCGCGGCGGACGCCCCCGACGAACTGGTCGCGGAGGCGGGCGTCGACCGGCTCGACGGGGGCGACCGCGCCGCGGTGGTCGCCGTACAGGACGGTCTTCAGTAGGTCCAGCGCGGGGGCGGCGACGACCGCGCTGGCGAGCGCGACGGCGGCTCCGCCCCCGAGGAACGCGAGCGCGGACGCGACCGAGGAGATCGCCACGAGCACGCCGACGGCGACGACGAGGTACGCGAGTGCGTCGACCGGGTTCGACCGGATAAACCCGCCGGCGCCCTCGACGGCGCCGACCACGCCCGTCTCGTCGACGACGACCGCGGCCGGCGCGAACGCGAACACCGCGCGGACGAGAAGCAGGACGACGAGCCCGACGAGCAGCGCGAAGAGCGCGACCGCCGCGCCGAGGAAGGGGTTGACCAGGAACGCGCCGCCGATCGCGAGCCCGGCGAGCAGCGACACGCCGATCCACAGCAGAAGCTCGGCGACGTAGAGCCCGAGGAACGTGAGCCAGCGCTCCCGCACGCCGGCGATCCCGGCGGCGAGCCCGCGGCCGCCGCGAACGCGGCCCGCGACCGCCGACATCTGTCCGGCGGAGACCGCGGCGTACGTGAGAATCGCCAAGAGGAGCGTCGCGGCCGTGCCGACGGTCAGGAGGAGGAGCGCGGTCGGCGACGCGAGTGGTTCGAGCGCGGGAGCCACGCTTTCGGTCCACGCCTGGACGGCCTCGGGGTCCTGCGCGTCGGGCGGCGTCAGGTCCAGCTCGGCGAGCGCTCGGCGCGCGTCGGCGAGCCGACCGGTCAGCTCGTAGTGGAGGTACGTCCCGGCGAGCGCGACGAAGAGGCCCATCCGGGCGATAACGGGGACGGCCGTGCCGAGGAGGTAAAACGGGAGCAGGTCGGCGGGGCGCCGCCGGAGGGTCGACGCGGTGGCGGAGACGGCGGATGACAGGTCCATGCGGACCGGTTCGACCGTCACACACTTAAAAACCAGAGCGGTCTTGGCGTTCACTCCGAACCGCGGTCGGTCGGATCGTCCGCATCGCGGTGCGGAACGTCTGCTCGGCCATGACCGGCCACGCGAGCGAGAACACGCGCGCCCAGACGCGCCGCCGCCGCGAGGAGTCCATGCGTCACCGCGGAGGAACGGACGGGATTTCACCGTATCGGGGTCGGAGTGACCCGCCGGTCGCGGATCGTTCACCGCCCCGGACGGGGATCCCTCGCCGCCCGAACGTTGAAACGTGTGAACGACACACACAGACCATGGACGTCTTCGTGTACGGAACGCTCACCGAACCGGAACGAGTCGCGGAGGTGCTCGACTCGTACGTGTACGTCGGGCCGGCGACGCTGTTCGGACTCCACCTCGTCGAGGGGCGGTATCCGACGCTCGCGCCGGGCGGCGAGACGGGCGGGCGGCTCCTTCGAACCGAGGAGATGGACACGCTCGACGAGTACGAGCACGTCGATTCGGGGCTGTACCGGCGGATGGCGGTCCCGCTCGACGCGCCCGACGGCCACCCGAATGAGGCGGCGGTGTACGTCGGGGACCCCGACCGGCTCGAGGCAGACGCGACGTGGTCAGACGAGGGCGACAGCGGTGGGATCGAGAGCGGCGGTGGCGAGGGAGACCACGACGGCGGCGATCAGGGGTTCGCCGAGCGGGTCGAGCGATACCTCGAACGAGAGGATATCCGGGTGCGCCTGACCCCCTGAGATCCCGTCTGACGGAGGGATGACGGCGCTCCAGTCGTGCGGTTTCACTTTCACTCCGCTAGCCCCACCTTTTTGTATTCGGCACGCTTCGATCCACTCGCACGTCACACGCGTGCATTCCCCCTTTAAAACGGCGAGCCCGCGGCTCGGTCTCTGTGCGGTCTCGGGTCGCCTCGTCCGACGCCGAAGCGGAACGGACCGGAACCGATTAGCGGCCGGCGCGGCGACGCCCACGTATGATCAGCCTCTCCGACGTTCGCGAGGCGCGCGAGCGCGTCGGCGCCGCCGCCCGGCACACGCCCTTAGAGCGGTCGCGGAGCTTCTCCGAGATGAGCGGCGCGGACCTCCACCTCAAGCTGGAGAACTTCCAGCGCACCGGTGCGTTCAAGATCCGCGGGGCGATGAACCGGATCGCCACGCTCTCCGACGCCGAGCGCGAGGCCGGCGTGGTCACCGCGAGCGCGGGCAACCACGCGCAGGGGGTCGCCCTGGCGGCCGACCGCGCGGGCGTCGACGCCACCGTCGTGATGCCGAAGTTCGCGCCCGTCTCGAAGGTGAAGGCCACCCGCGGGTACGGCGCCAGCGTCCGGCTGCAGGGCGTCGACTACGACGAGGCGCAGGCGTACGCCCACGAGCTGGAACGGGAGGAGGGCCGGACCTACGTCCACGCGTTCGACGACCCCGTGGTGATGGCCGGGCAGGGGACGATCGGCCTGGAGATCGTCGACGACTGTCCCGACCTCGACACGGTCGTCGTCCCGATCGGCGGCGGCGGGCTCATCTCGGGCGTCGCGGTCGCGATCAAAGAGCAACTCCCGGACGTGCGGGTCGTCGGCGTGCAGGCCGAGGGCGCGGCCTCGGCCGCGAAGTCGCTGCAGGCGGGCGAGGTCCGCGAGATCGATAGCGTCGACACGATCGCCGACGGGATCGCCACCCGGTCGATCGGCGAGCAGACCTTCGACGTGATGTCGGCGTACGTCGACGAGGTCGTCACGGTCGACGACCGCGAGATCGCCCTCGCGCTCACGCTCCTCTTGGAGCGCGCGAAGACGCTCGTCGAGGGGGCCGGCGCGGTCGCGCTCGCGGCCGTGCTCTCGGAGGCGTTCGAGTACGAGGAGGACGAGACGATCGTCGCCGCGCTCTGCGGCGGCAACATCGACCTCAACCGCCTCGGCACCGTAGTCCGGCGCGGACTCGTCCAGATGGGCCGATACCTCAAGATCACCATCGACCTGAAGGACCGGCCCGGAGAGCTGGAGCGCGTCTCCAGCATCGTCGCCCGCACCGGCGCGAACGTGTACGCGGTCCACCACGACCGCACCTCGCGGGACGTGGCCGTCAACGCCGCGGAACTCGAACTGGAACTGGAGACCGACGACGCCGAACACGCCGCCGACATCATCGACGCCCTCGAAGCCGACGGCTACGAGGTCGAAGTGCTCTCGTGAACGCAGACGAGTACTTGTAAGCAGATGTGCGGTCGGCGCGCGCCGCCGAGCGGCCTGATAAGGGGCGAGGTACACGCGCGAGGGAGTCGGAGCGACTCGACTGCGCCGTTCCGACGAGGCTGGGGCGTTGGAGACCTTCACCGCAGGGTCGTCGATCGCTTATAAATAACCGAACGCAAAACCCCCCCGCATATCGACGGTGAAGCCGCTACTCGTCGTCGAAGTCCTCCTCGCTGGCCGGGGTCGTACAGACCGGACAGCCGCTGTCGAGGATCGTCTCCCGCATCTCGTCGTTGACCTCGATCGTCTGCGTGCAGTCCGAGCAGGTGAATTGAACGGTGGGCACGCTTTCTCTCGTTGTCGGAGACGGCGTCGGGCGATATAAATGACCGGCTTCCGTTTCGGGACCCGGGAATCCGGCGTCCGGATCCCGAAATACCTCGGCGTTCGCCTCCAGGAGACCGCCCGCCACCGGCCCCCTCAGTCCGTCCGCGGGACCGCGTACGCCCCCAGCGCGAGGAACGCGAGCGCGAGGACCGAGAGCACCGCCAGATCGCCGACCCACGGCCCGGGCTCGTAGATGATCGACCGCGTCCCGCGCGCGAAGTACGTCAGCGGCGAGGCCGCGACCGCCGGGAGGAACCACTCGGGCAGCAGCTCGGGCGAGACGAACGTCTCCGAGAGGAACAGCAGGGGGAGCGCGACCGTGTTGCTCGCCGCGATCACGCCGTCCTGCGAGTCCGCGAGCGCGCCGAGCAGCGCCCCGAGCCCGCAGAAGAGCGCGACGGCGACGACGATGAAGACCGGAAGCGCCGCGAGCGCCGGCGAGACGACGGGCTCCGCGTCGGTCACCGCCAGTACGAGCCCGAGGATGAGCAGGCTCGCCGCGCCGATGATCGCGACGTTGACCAGCGTGTGCGCGACCAGCCACTCGCCCCGCGAGAGCGGCGTCGTCGCCAGCTTCTCGAACCGGCCGCCGTCGCGGTGGCGAGCGATCTCGGATCCGACCCGCGACAGCGGCGTAAAGAGGACGACGACCGCGAGGTAGCCGGGGATGTAGTAGCCGGCGGGCTCCGCGAACAGCCCGCCGCCGGTCGGCTGCGTCTGGACCAGCGCGCCGAAGATGACCACGAGGATCACGGGGAAAAAGAAGGTGAAGAACACCGCCGTCCGCCGCCGGAGGAACGACCGCGCCGCCGCGCTCGCCTCCGTCGCGATCCGCCCGACCCGGCTCATCGGTCACCCCCGTCGGAGGGGACTGCATCGGCCGTCCCCGACCGCGGCGAGTACTCCTCTCCCGTGAGCCGGAGGTACACGTCCTCCAGCGACGGCTCCGACCACGCGAGCGACTCGAATTCGACCCCGGCCGCGTCGAGCGCGTCGACGGCGTCCCCGATCTCCTCCGGCCGAACGCCTCCGATCCGGAGGCCTTTGCGGGTGGACTCGACGGCGGGCGCGGCCTCGTTCCCGGACGCCTCCTCTCTCCCTCCCGCCGACTCGTCCGTGAGCTTCCTTCGGAGCGCCTCCCGGACCGCCTCGACGTCGGCCTCGTCAGCCGGGCCGTCGAGTGCGACGTCCAAGCGCGGCTCGCCCCCGTGCTCGGCGATGAGCTCGGCGGGGGCGCCGACGGCGACGACCGCGCCGTCCCGGAGGAGCGCGACGCGGTCGGCGAGGCGCTCGACCTCGTCCATCGCGTGGCTCGTGAGGAAGACGGTGGTGCCGTCGCCCGCGAGCCGCTCGATCAGGCGGTGGATCGAGCGCCGGCCGGCCGGGTCGATCCCCGTGGTCGGCTCGTCGAGGAAGAGGAGGTCGGGGTCGTTGACGATGGCGGTCGCGACGCAGGTCCGACGCTTCTGGCCGCCCGAGAGCCTCTCGTACCACGCGTCCGCGTCGTCGGCCATCCCCACGTCCCGCAGGACGGACTCGGTGTCGCGCGCCGCGTCGTACAGCCCGCCGTAGTAGTCGACCAGCTCCGACGCCGTGAGCCGTTCCGGCGGGTCGAACGACTGCGGGAGCAGCCCGATCCGCTGGGGGTCGACCTCGCGCGGCGGGGCGCCGAACACCCGCAGGTCGCCCTCGGCCTCCGTCGTCCCCGTCAGCGCGCGGACGAGCGTCGTCTTCCCCGCGCCGTTGGGGCCGATGAGCCCGAACACCTCGCCTGGCTCGACCCGGAGGTCGACGCCGTCGAGCGCGACGACCTCGCCGTACGACTTGCGGACGCCCTCGCCGACGACGACCGGGTCGGTGGCGGTGTCGGCACCGGCGGCGGCGCCGCGGTCCGGCTCCCCGTTCTCGGCCGCGGACGCCGACGCGGCCGCAGTCTCGTTCATGTGAACGTGTCGGGATGCCGCGCGCGTAAGGGTTGCTCTTCCGACTGGGGCGGGACGGGAAATCGAGAGAGGGCCGATACCGTTCCCGGTCCGTTACGCCTAAGCGACGGCGAGCCGACCCACGGCGTATGCACTACCACGAGGCGGCGGCGTTCCTCTTCGACCTCCGCCGTTTCTCGGTGAAGCCGGGGACCGAGCGCGTGGCGGCCCTCCTCGATCACCTCGGGAATCCGGAGGAGGACGTGTCGTTCGTGCAGGTCGCCGGCTCGAACGGGAAGGGGAGCACCGCGCGCATGACCGAGTCGATCCTGCGCGAGGCCGGCCTTTCCGTCGGCCTCTACACCTCCCCGCACCTCTCCGCGCTCGCCGAGCGGGTCCGGGTCGACGGGCTGGCGATGACGGAGGACGCGATCGCCGACTTCGTCGCGGAGGTGAAGCCGTGGCTCGTCGAGCGCGCCGCCGCCGGCGAACCGCTCACCTTCTTCGAGGTCGTCACGGCGATGGCGGTCCACGACTTCGCGCGCCGCGAGGTCGACGTGGCCGTCTTGGAGGTCGGGCTCGGCGGCGAGTACGACGCCACCAGCGCGGTCGACCCCGTCGCGACCGCGGTCACCAACGTCTCGCTCGAACACACCGCGGTCCTCGGCGACACGATCGAGGAGATCGCCCGCACCAAAGCGCGAATCGCGGACGGGGGCGCGCCCCTCGTCACCGCCTGCGAGGGCGAGGCCCTGTCGGTCGTCCGCGAGGTCGCCGACGACGCGGGCGCCCCGGTCGCGACGGTCGCGGGGGCCGGGCGAGACGGGGACGAGGAGGAAAACGCCGACGGAGACCACGCCCTCTCCGTCGCCTATGAGGGGCGCGTCAGCCCGACCGACGCCGAGGTGACGCTATCCGGCGAGGTGGCCGGGAGCTACCGGATCCCCCTCGTCGGCGACCATCAGGCGACGAACGCGGGGATCGCGGTGGCGCTCGCCCGGCGCACCGCGAGGGCGGTGGGCGTCGATCCCCTCCCCGACGCCGCGGTCAGCGGCGGGCTCGCTCGGGCGACGTGGCCCGGCCGGTTCGAGGTGGTCGACACCGCCCCGCTGACGGTGCTCGACGGCGCGCACAACCCGGCGGCGTGTCGGACGCTCGCCGGCACGCTCGCCGAGTACGACTACGACGACCTCCACCTCGTGTACGGCGCCATGCACGACAAGGACCACGCGGGTGCCGCGAGCGCGCTCCCCGCGACCGCCTCGGCGGTCACCTGTCGCCCGGACCTCGACCGCGCGGAGGACCCGGAGGTGTTGGCCGCCGCGCTTCGGAACGCGGGCGTCGACGACGTGACCGCCGGCGAGGACGTGGCCGCCGCCCTCGACGACGCGATCGGGCGCGCCGACCCCGACGACTGCGTGCTGCTCGCCGGCTCGCTGTTCGCGGTCGCGGAGGCGCGCGCGGCGCGCATGCGGACCGTGACGCCGCGGTCGGTCGGCGGCGGGAACGACCCGGCCGCGAACGCGGCACGCGCGCTCGACGCCGGCGGAGTTCCGCCAGGAGGCGAATCCGGCGCGGACCGACGCCGACGCGAGGGGATCGACCACCGCGTGCTCTCCCTCCGGCTCCGCGGCGACCGGGCGGAAGGCCTCGCGGCCGCCCTCCGCGAGGTCGGCGGCGACGCCGCGATCGGCGGGCTCGGCGCCGGCGAGGGGCGCGTCCCCGGCGGCGAGCGCGTGCCCGTCACGCTCGCGGGGACGGCGGCGGAGTACCGCGAGCTGCTCTCCCGGCTCCGCGAGCGCGAGGACGCGGGGTTCGCGGGGGTCGCGGACGACATCGCCGACCGGCTCGGGATCGACGAGGGTTCGCGGGACTCCCCCGCTCCCGCCGACTCTGCCCCTGCCGACTCCGCCCCAGACGACTACCCCTGGACCGACGGCACCGCGGTCATGGGCGTGCTCAACGTCACCCCGGACTCCTTCCACGACGGGGGGCGACACGCGGCCCTCGACGACGCGGCCGCGGGCGTCGAGCGGATGGTCGATGCGGGCGTCGACATCGTGGACGTGGGCGGGGAGTCGACCCGGCCGGGCGCCGAGCCCGTACCGGTCGACGAGGAGATCGATCGGGTCGTCCCGACCATCGAAGCGATCCGGTCGGTGTCCGCGGTCGCCGACGGCGACGTGCTGGTCTCGGTCGACACGCGGAAGCCGGCCGTCGCGGAGGCGGCGCTGGAGGCCGGCGCGGACGTCATCAACGACGTGACCGGGCTGGCGGACCCGGAGATGCGCGAGGTCGTCGCCGACGCCGGCTGCCCGGTCGTGGTGATGCACAGCCTCGACGCCCCCGTCGACCCGACGAACGATCCCGAGTACGACGACGCCGTCGACGACGTGATCGCGGCGCTCCGCGAGCGGCTCGCGCTGGCCGAGACAGCCGGAATCGACCGGGAGAAGGTGATCGTCGACCCCGGGATCGGCTTCGGCAAGTCGGCCGCCGAGGCGTTCGAGCTGATCGACCGCGCCGGAGAGTTCGCCGCGCTCGACTGCCCGGTGCTGATCGGCCACTCCCACAAGTCGATGTACGGCGCAGTCGATCGGGGGCCGGAGGACCGCGAGCACGCCACCGTCGCCGCGACCGCCCTCGCCGCCGACCGCGGCGCCGACATCGTTCGAGTCCACGACGTCGCCGAGAACCGCGCCGCGGTCGACGTGGCCGCCGCGGTGAACGGCTCCCTTCGCGAGGGCGTGGAGGAGTCCGACGACGACACCGGGGGGAGCGAACCCGACGAATGACGGCAGCGTTTTGCGTCGCGACCCCCTCGCGCCGGTATGGCCCGGCGTCTGCTGCTCGGCTGTAGCGCGGTCGGGAACACGCTCGTCGAGCACACCCGCGAGTCGCGCGGCGAGCTCATCGCGATCACCGACGACACCGGATGGGCCTCGACCCTGCGCGACCGCAACGTCGCCACCGTGGAGGCCGATCCGACCGATCCCACGACGTACCCCGACAGCGCCGCGGTCGTGCTGGTCGCGAGCGACGACCCGGAGCGGAACGTCGCCGCCGCGGAGGCCGCGCGGCGCCGCTACCCGGACGCGATGATCGTCGCGCACGTCGGCACGAACCCGACCGCGGCCCAGCAGGACGCGGTGGAGGCGGTCGCCGACCGCGTCGTCGACCCCGTCGAGGCCATCGTCTCGCGGGTCCGCGAGGCGGTCGGCGTCGACGCCGACGAGGAGCCGGTCCGGCTGTTGCGGGCCCTCCGGAACCTCTCCGGACCCCTGCTCGTCGTCGCGCACGACAACCCCGACCCCGACGCCATCGCGAGCGCGCTCGGGCTGGAGCGGATCGCCGAGTCGGTCGGCGTCGCCGCGGACGCCTGTTACGGCGGCGAGATCGCCCACCAAGAGAACCGCGCGATGGTGAACCTGTTGGACCTCTCGTTGCGGACCTTCGACGAGGTCGACCTCGACGACTACGACGGGATCGCGCTCGTGGACCACTCGCGCGCCGGGATCAACGACAGCCTCCCGGAAGGACATCCGGTCACGATCGTCGTCGACCACCACCCGCCGCGGGGCCCCGTCGCCGGGGAGTTCGTCGATATCCGCCCGGACGCCGGGGCGACGAGCACGCTGATCGAGGAGTACCTCTCGCGGCTCGGTATCGATCCGGACCAGGCCCTCGCGACCTCGCTCCTGTACGGGATCCGGATCGACACGAAGGACTTCACGCGGTCCACCTCGATCCCGGACTTCGAGGCGGCCGCGTCGCTGTCGGCCTACGCCGACGAGTCGACGCTCGAACGCGTCGAGAGCCCGAGCGTGAGCCCGGAGACGCTCCGCGTGCTCGCCCGCGCTATCGAGGGGCGGGACGTGCGCGGTTCGACCGTCGCCTCCTGCGTCGGCGAGATCGGCGACCGCGACGCCCTCGCGCAGGCGGCCGATCGCCTCCTCGATCTGGACGGGATCGCGGTGACGTTCGTGTTCGGCTACACGGACGGAGTCGTCTACGGCTCCGCGCGGGCCCGCGGCGCGGACCTCGACGTGGGCGAACTGCTCCGCGACGCGCTGGACCCGGTCGGCTCCGCCGGTGGGCACGCGACCATGGCCGGCGCGCAGGTCCCGCTCGGAATCCTCCAAGAGGTGTCCGACGAGGAGTCGCTCGAAGACGTCGTCGAGGCGTTCGTCGCCGGGCGCTTCTTCGAGGCGCTCGACGACGCCCCCTCACCGCCGACGGGGGGAGTACCGGAGTTCCCGACCGACTGAGAGCGTTCGCTCTCGGCTCCCGGAACTTTCCGCGGTCCCGGATCCCGGAATTTTTCGCGGTCCCGGATCCCGGGATTTTTCCGCGGTCCCGCCACCCATCCCTCGCTCTCCCGCCATCCGCGTCCGAGGGCGCAACCTACATACTTCGCGACGGCGAACTGGTACGTATGACCGACGACATTGTCGAACACCGTCGACTGATCATCGCCGGCACCGGGATCGCGGGGCTCTCCGCGGGAATTTACGCCGCGCGCTCGAACAACGATCCCCTGCTCATCGAGGGCGACGAGCCGGGCGGCCAGCTCACGCTCACCACCGACGTGGAGAACTATCCCGGCTTCCCCGAGGGGATCTCCGGGCCGGAGCTGATCAACGACATGAAAGCGCAGGCGACGAAGTTCGGCGCCGAGACCCGCAACGGGGTCATCGAGGACGTCTCCAAAGAGCCCGCGGGCCACTTCCGCGTCGAGCTCTCCGACGGCGACGTGTACACCGCCGACGGCTTCATCGCCGCCTCTGGCGCCAGCGCCCGCACGCTCGGCGTCCCGGGCGAGGACGAGCTGATGGGGTACGGGCTCTCGACGTGCGCGACCTGCGACGGCGCGTTCTTCCGCGGCGAGGACATGCTCGTCGTCGGCGGCGGCGACGCCGCGATGGAAGAGGCGAACTTCCTGACGAAGTTCGCGGACACCGTCTACATCGCCCACCGCCGCGAGGAGTTCCGCGCCGAGGACGTGTGGATCGAGCGCACGATGGAGAAGGTGGAGGACGGCGAGATCGAGCTCCTCCTCAACACCGAGCTCACCGAGATCCACGGCACCCCCGAGGACGGGATCGACCACGTCAGTCTGGTCGAACACCCGGACGGGCACCCGAAGGAGAAGCTCGATGACCCGGCGACCGCCGACGAGGTCGACGAGTACGACTTCGACGTGGGCGCCGTCTTCTTCGCCATCGGCCACACGCCGAACACGGACTTCCTCGAGGGGACCGGGATCGAGACCGACGACGACGGCTACCTCATCACCGAGGGCGGCCGCGGCGGGAACCAGACCGCGACCGGCGTCGAGGGGCTGTTCGGCGCCGGCGACGTGGTCGACTTCCACTACCAGCAGGCGGCCACGGCCAGCGGGATGGGCGTGAAGGCCGCGCTCGACGTCGACGAGTACCTCACCGAGCGCGAGCGCGCCGGCGAGCTGTACGAGCCCGAAGTCGACGCGGCGGCCGCGGACGACTGAGCGGCGACCGAACGACGAGCGTCTTTTTAAGTAACCGCGCCGCGGCGGAGCCGCCGAGCGACGGCGATATCGACTGTTTATAAAGCGATCTGCCGTCGGCGCGCGCCTCCGAGCGGTCGCCACTGGCGACCGCGAGTAGTGAGGGACCGAAGGTCCCTCTGACAGCCGGCGGCGAAGCCGCCGGCGAGAGCGCGTGCGAGGGAGTCAGTCGTCCGGAGCGAAGCGGAGGACGGCTGACGAGGTTGGGGAGGTGTGAGGTGCGGTTGCTGTGCGGTGCGGGGTGGGACTCAAAGGGGCGGCCGGCGAGGCGGGCGCAGGTGACGTAAGCACTGCAGGGAGCGAGCAGCACGAGCGACCGAAGCGCGCAGCGAGCGTGCGTCCGCCTCGCCGGCTGGGGCTTTGACGGTGTTCCCTGTCGATCTGTCGTCAGGTACTTATAAGCGAGCGGCTGGGCTTTGGAAGTGTTCACCACGGGATCGCCGCGATCGTTGTAAGCAGCAACGAGGACGGTGCAAACGTTAATCGACGATCTGCGAACGGCTATTTATAAGCGGTCGACGACTCCTACTCATCGTCGCGGTCGACGACGACCGTACGGCCGGTGAGCCGCTCGGGCTCGAACCGGTACAGCTCGATGTCGAGGTCTTTCTTCCCGTCGGCCCAGATCTCGAACAGGGGCCGTTGCGTCTTGCCGTACTGCGCGATCGTCTCGGGCGTGAGGTCGTCGAGATCGACCCGATGGAGGGCGCCGACGCCGACGACGCTCGCGTACTCCTCGCGGCTCCCCTCGCCGCCCTCCTCGTACACCACGATCCGGGCCTGCGGGTCGGACGCGAGGAACTCTCGCTTCTCGCTGTCGGGCGTCGACACGAGCCGGAGGAAGGCGGTCCGCGACTCCTCGTCGAATCCGTACGAGATCGGGATCGCGTACGGGGTCTCGTCGCGCGCGAGGGACAGCACCCCGGTCTCGTGCCGGGACAGGAGCGCGTCGACCTCCGCGTCGGACATCTCGACCTCGCTTCTCGTCGCCATACGCGATCCTCTGGGTACGAGGGGATAAAGGACACGAGACTGAGCGAGGGGGAACCGACGGCTGTCGGTGGCGGAGGCCCGCGACGGGACCCGGGAATTGGGCGGACCGAGGGAGACGACAACCGCTACGCGGTCTGAGGGTCCGCGATGTCGCCCTCGGTAACGGGGGCGCCGCAGACGACACAGCCCGTTTCGAGCAGCGTCGCCCGCATCGCGTCGTCCACCTCGATCGACCGGCGACACTCCGGACAGACGAAGGTGTGCGTCCGTGGGCTCATGGTGAAGAGTACGACACGGATCCACATGAAGGATGGATCGGATTCCTGAGGGTTCGGAATCCGGCGGGCCGGGACCCCCGAAGGTCGCGAGCGACGAGGAGGGGAGTTCAGTCGAGCAGCGTCGAGAGCAGCTTCCGCTGTGCGGCCGCCATGTGCTCCGAGAACGTCGACCGGTCGATGCCGAGCGACTCGGCGACCTCGCCGGCGTTGGCCCCCTTCGGGTGGTCGAAGTAGCCCGCGTCGTAGGCGGCGGTGAGCACCTCGCGCTGGCGCTCGGTCAGTTCGCTCCGGTCGACGGTGACCAGGTCCGACTCCTCGGGCGTCGACGACGACTGGAGTAACCGCAACACCTGCATGTCGGAGCAGGACTCTCGGAACTCGTCGAGCACGGAGCGGAGCGTCGGCAGGTCGGTCGCGTGAAAGGTGACGACCAGCCGCCCGTCTCGGATGGTGGTCTCCGAGGTGGGGACGCCGTGTCGGTCGAGCACCGCGAACGGCGACGCCTCGGCGCTGGGGGTCTCGAACCGGTAGGCCGCCTTGGCGCCGTAGTCGAACACGACCTCGACTCCCTCAGGGGCCGGGAGGTCCGCGTCGGCGATGAACTCGAAGACGACGGTCCCCGGATCGCTGTCCGACGCGCTGCGCGCGACGTTGTAGATCGGTGTCGACCCGTCGACCACGCCGTCAAACGGGGACGGCGACGTCGTCGGGAGCGAGACCTCCGCTCTGATTCCGGATCCCATCTGCGTGTCCGTTCGTGTCCGCCCCCGGGCAAAACGTTGACGCCGTCCGCGCGTCCGCGTCGTCGCCGCTCGCTGGCGCTCGCTGGTCGACGCTTGCTCGGCGGCGCCAATCGGTTCGCCCTTATAAA
Source organism: Halorubrum salsamenti (assembly GCF_007671685.1). GTDB lineage: Archaea > Halobacteriota > Halobacteria > Halobacteriales > Haloferacaceae > Halorubrum > Halorubrum salsamenti. Next base: position 277,873 of record NZ_VCNL01000003.1, read on the forward strand.
ACACCCCCCATATGTAGGGCCGGTGTTGGGGTGGACGGAGCCACAACCTACATCCATGAAGCGAAACGCGCCGCGGGCGACCGGACCGACGACCGCGACGGAAGGCGACGAAACGCTCGATGACACGTTCGACGCGCTCGCCGACCCCGACTGCCGGGCGATCCTCGGGGCCGCCGACACGGCGATGACGACGAGCGAGCTGGCCGACGCGTGCGACATCGCGCTCTCGACCGCCTACCGCAAGGTCGAACGACTCAGCGAGACTCCCCTACTGGTCGAAGGCGTCCGCTTCGACGCCGACGGGGACCACGCGGCGGAGTACACGCGGGGCGCGACCGACGCAACCATCGAGCTCGGTGACGGCGGTATCACGTTGACCGTCGACGACTCCGCGGCCGACTCGGTGAGCGCCGCGTTCGACACCACCGGCGTCTCGGCCGACTGAGCGCGCGTCTCGGGCGCTGATTACGCCGTCTGCGACGACCGACCGGGAGCGTAGCCGTGAGATTTCTCTCGTGATAATCGGGCGAGTAGCCTTATCAACCGCCTCGGATAGCGGTAACCATATGGCCGAGTCGCCGGATCCCGCCGTTCTTCTGGATCTCGCGGGGGACAAGATCGCCGTTCTCGACGAAGACGGGATCTACCGGCATCTCAACGCGTCCGTCGCCGACTTGCTCGGGTTTCGATCGGACGAACTCGTCGGGACGGACGCCCTCGCGCGAGCGCATCCCGACGACGAGGAGCGGCTCCGGAACACGTTCGCGCGGATCGTCGCCGAAGAGTCGGCAGTCAGCGAGTCGCTGGAGTACCGGTACCGCACCGCCGACGACGAGTGGGTGTGGCTCCGGACGACGGTCCATCCGCCCGGACAGACGGGGATCGACGGCTACGTGGTGACTTCGCGGGACATCACGGCCGAGGTCGAGTCCCGGCGCCGGCTGGAGACGATCGCGTCGGTGTCGTCCGACGTGTTCTGGATGTTCTCCGCCGAGTGGGACGAGCTCCTGTTCGTCAACGACGCCGCCGAGGAGATATTCGGCGTGTCGCCGGACGCGCTCGAACGCCGGCCCACGAAGTTCCTCGACGCGGTCCACCCCGACGATCGCCCGTACGTCGAGCGGGCCATGGGGCGGCTCTCGAACGGGGAGTCGACGCTGATCGACTACCGGCTCGGGTCCGCCGACGGGGTCACGAAGTGGGTCCGCGTGCCCGGCGAGCCGGTGAGCGAGAACGGTGAGGTCGTCGCAGTCGCCGGGTTCGCGCGCGACGTCACCGACGAGTACCGCCGCGAGCGACAGCTCGCCGTGATGGACAACCTCCTGCGACACACGATCCGAAACGACATGAACATCGTCGACGGGACCGCGGAGCGCATCGTCGACTCCGTCGCCGCGTCGGACGCGTTCGAGCCGGAGGCGCGGGGCGACGACGCGGACGGCGAGAGCGAGGACGGCGGCGGTCAGATCGATCCCGACGCCCTCGCCGAACTCGGCGCGGACGTACGGGAGCACGCGGAGACGATCCGCCGGATCGCCTCCGACCTGCTGACGACCGCGGAGAAACAGCGCGGCGTGATCGACCTGCTGCGACAGCGCGAGTCGCCCCGGACGGTCGAGGTCGCGCCCGTGGTCGAGGAGGCGCTCGGCATGGTCGTCGACGACTGCGACGAGCCGATCGACATCACCTATCGCGACCCCGTCGAGGACGGAGATCCGGCGGAGAGCGCGCACGGAGACGAGACCGAGAACGGAGGCTGGCTGACCGACGAGGGAACGGCGAGCGGGGAGCCGAAAGGGGACGACGGCTCGACGCTCCCGCGGGTGTCGGTCTCGTACCCGCCGGACGCGAGGGCGTTCACGCACCCGGAGATCGACTACGCGATCGCGGAGCTGGTCGAGAACGCCCTCGAACACGCGGAGACGACGCCGCGAATCCGGATCGACGTGCGCGCGACGGGCGATGCGGTCGAGGTGTCGATCCGCGACAACTGCCCGCCGATCCCGGTCGAGGAGCGGTACGTCATCACCGATCGGTGGGAGATGGACGACCTCCGTCACACCGGGGGAATGGGGTTATGGCTCGTGTACTGGGTCGCCAACCGGTCTGGCGGCGGGGTGACCTTCGACACCCACGCCGACGGGAACGTCGTGACGCTCTCCGTCCCGAACGCGAAGTGCGACGCGACCGACGAGGACTCCCTCGGGACGAGCCCGTCGAACCGCCCGACGACCGCCGGGATTGGAGGAGCGGACGCGCGGATGCGAACGGACGGGTCCGCGCCTTCAGGCTCCGAAGACTGCGGGTCGGACCGGGAAGGTCGCGACGACGCGGAGTGAACGGGAGAACCAAGTCGCTCCGCGGGGCGAGAGCCGAAGCGTCGAATTACGGGACCAAACGTGGCATCACCTCCTCGGTCCTCGAACGAGACGGTATCGATACGATCGATCGTTCATTAATATTCAGGGAATGAGAACGCTCCCGCCGATCTTAAGCCGTCGGTGCGTATAGCCACGTACCGATGGGTACGCTCAACGAGATGTTCGACCCGGACCGGGTCGCCGTCGTCGGCGCGACCTCCCGAGAGGGAGCCGTCGGTCGCGCCGTCACGTCGAATCTGCTCGACGACTTCGACGGCGACACCGTTCCCGTCAACCCGAACTACGACGAGGTGCTCGGGACGCCCTGCGTCGACGAGGTGGCCGACGCGGACGCCGACGTCGCCGTGGTCGTCGTACCGCCGTCGATCGTGTTGGACGCGATCGAGGCGTGCGGCGAGGCGGGCGTCCGGAACGTCGTCGTTATCACCGCCGGGTTCGGCGAGACGGGAGAGGACGGGGCGGCGAGGGAACGGCGCCTCGCGGAGATAGCCGACGAGTACGACCTGAACCTCGTCGGCCCCAACAGCCTGGGGATCATGTCGACGCCCTCGGGCATGAACGCGACGTTCGGCCCGGAGAACGCGCTCCCGGGCGGGCTCTCCTTCATGAGCCAGTCCGGCGCGTTCGTCACCGCGGTCCTCGACTGGGCCAACGACAACGGGATCGGCTTCAAGGACGTGGTCTCGCTCGGCAACAAGGCGGTCTTGGACGAGACCGACTTCGTCGACCACTGGGGAGACGACGAGGAGACCGACGTGATCATCGGCTACCTCGAGGGGATCGAGGACGGCCGCAAGTTCATCGATACCGCCCGCGAGACGACCCAGGACACCCCGATCGTCGCCGTGAAATCCGGCCGGACGAGCGCGGGCGCGCAGGCGGCCTCCTCGCACACCGGCACCCTCGCCGGCTCCGACAAGGCGTACGAGGCCGGCCTCGACCAGGCGGGCGTCATCCGCGCCGAGTCCGTCGACGAGCTGTTCGACTCGGCCGGCATCCTCGGGAGCCAGCCGCTCCCCGACACCGACAGCGTCGCGATCGTCACCAACGCCGGCGGCCCCGGCGTGATGGCGACCGACGCCGTCGGCGACGCCGACCTCGACATGGCGTCGTTCACCGGGGAGACGAGCGATGCGCTCGCCGAATCGATGCCCGACGAGGCGAACATCCACAACCCGGTCGACGTGATCGGCGACGCCGACGTGGAGCGGTTCCGCGAGGCGCTGGAGATCACCGTCGCCGACGACAACGTCGGGGCCGCCCTCGTGCTGGCCGCGCCGACCGCGACGATCGACTTCGACGAACTCGCGGACGCGATCACGGACGTGAGCGACGAGATGGACGCCCCCGTCGCCGCCTGCCTGATGGGCGGCGACCGGACCCGCGGGCCGAAACAGCAGCTGCAGGCGAAGGGGATCCCCTGTTACTTCGATCCCGCCCGCGGGATCGAGAGCCTCGCGACGCTGTCGCGGTACCGCGACATCAAGGAGCGCGAGTACGCCGACCCGATGTCGTTCGACGTCGACCGCGAGCGCGCCCGCGAGATCCTCGGAACGGTCCGCGACCGCGACGACAACCGACTCGGCGTCGAGGCGATGGAACTGCTCGACGCGTACGGCATCCCCACGCCCGACGGCGAGATCGTCGACACGCCCGAGCGCGCCGCCGAGGTCGCCGCCGGCATCGACGGCGACGTGGTGATGAAGATCGTCTCGCCCGACATCCTCCACAAGTCCGACATCGGCGGCGTCGCCGTCGGCGTCGAGGAGGCCGAGGTGGCGGACACCTACGAGGACCTGATCACCCGCGCGCGCAACTACCAGCCGGACGCGACCGTCCTCGGCGTACAGGTGCAAGAGATGGTCGATCTCGACGACGGCGTCGAGACGATCGTCGGCATGAACCGCGACCCGCAGTTCGGTCCGCTGCTGATGTTCGGGCTCGGCGGTATCTTCGTGGAGGTGATGGAGGACACCACCTTCCGCGTCGCGCCCGTCTCGGAGCCGGAGGCCCGCGAGATGACCGAGGAGATCCAGTCGGCGCCGCTGCTGCGCGGCGCTCGGGGGCGCGATCCGGTCGACGTCGACGCCGTGATCGAGACGATCGGTCGGCTCTCGCAGCTGGTCACCGACTTCCCGGCCATCCTCGAACTCGACATCAACCCGCTCGTCGCACTGCCCGACGCCGACGGCGGCACGAACGCCGCCGCCGTCGACGTGAGACTTACGGTTGACCCGGAGGAACTCGACCTATGACAGACACACCCACGACACTCGTCACCGCGACCGGAGAAGGCGCCGGAAAGACAGCGATCACCGTCGCGCTCGCGCGGCTCGCCGCCGACCGCGACCGCAGCGTCGGCTACATGAAGCCGAAGGGGACTCGGCTGCAGTCGAACGTCGGCAAGACGCTCGATCAGGACCCGATGCTCGCCCGCGAGGTGCTCGATCTGGACGCCGAGATGCACCAGATGGAGCCCGTCGTCTACTCCCCGACGTTCGTCGAGGGCGCGATCCGCGGCACCGAGGACGCCGACGCGCTCCGCGACCGGATCCGCGAGGAGTACGAAGAGCTCGCCGCCGACCGCGACCACATGTTCGTCGAGGGGGGCGGCCGCTGGACCACCGGCGGCGTCGTCGACCTCACCGACGTGGACGTGGCGGAACTGCTCGACGCGCGGGTCGTGCTCGTCGCCGGCTACGACTCCCCGAACGACCTCGACGACGTGCTCGCGGCCGCCGACGCGTTCGGCGACCGCCTCGCCGGCGTCGTGTTCAACAAGGTGTCCGACGACGCGTTCGAGTCGCTCGATCAGGACGGGATCCCGTTCCTCGAATCGAAGGGAATCACCGTGTTCGGGGCCATCCCGTCCGAGAAGGAGCTGGCCGGCGTCACCGTCGGGGAGCTCGCGGACGAGCTCGGCGCCGAGCTCCTCACCGACGCCCCGACCGACGGCTTCGTCGAGCGCTTCCTCGTGGGCGCGATGGGCGGCGACGAGGCGCTCCGCTACTTCCGGCGCGCCCGCGACGCCGCCGTCATCACCGGCGGCGACCGCGCCGACGTGCAGACCGCGGCGCTCGAGGCCTCCGGCGTGGCGTGCCTCGTGTTGACCGGCGGTCACCGTCCCTCGGGCGCCGTGCTCGGGAAGGCGGCCGACGCCGGTAAGCCCGTCCTCGCGGTGAACACCGACACGGTCACCGCGATCGACCGCGCCGAGGGGATCGTCCGCGGCGGTCGCACCCGCGACGCGCGCACCGTCGACAGGATGGCGGAGCTGCTCGACGCGCACGTCGACGTGGACGCGCTGGTCTGAGGCGGATTACGGTGTGAATCCGGAACCGCCTCGCTTCCGTCCCCCGCCGCGGGCGAACGTCTGACATACTGTTTTCAGGGAGGACGACGTAGGGCGCGTATGACCAGTCTCTCGGAGGCGTACGGCGGACGGGGACGCTCCGAGGTCGACCCGCGACGGCTGTACCTGGGCGTGGGCTCGTTCGTCGCCGGGACGCTGCTCCTCGTCGCCGGAATCTTCGTGGCCGCGGAGGTCGTCCTCCCGAGCGGCTACAACTCCGGTGAGGCGCGGCAGCTCGGCGGCGTGCTCGGCGGCGTGGGCGTCCCCCTCGTGTTGCTCGGCGTGATGACCGTCCTCCCGGCGGACCGCAACACCCGCGTCGCCGCGGTCGTCGGGGCGGGCGTGATGTGTCTCGGCGTCGCGCTGTTCGCGTACGCGTATCCTAACCACTGGGTCGGCGGGCCACGCCCCGAACTCACGGATCTCACGCTGCCGACCGCGGGGCTGTACTTCGTCGGCGCCGCGACGACGCTGTGGAGCGTGTTCGTCGGCGTCGCCAACTTCAAGACCCGGAACGACCCCGGCGGGACCGTCACGATGGAGGTGACTCACAAGGGCGAGACGAAGGTGATCGAGGTCGACCGCGCCGAACTCAAGCGCGGCGGCGGCGTCGGCCTGCTCGGCGGCACTCCCGACGGCGACGTGGAGACGCAGACGAACCGGCGCGACGGGAGCGGCTCCGGGTCCGGCTCCCCCTCGGGCTCCGGATCGGGTTCGTCCGGGACCTCCGGCTCCCCCGGCTCGACCGGATCGTCTCTCCCGACCGGGTCGGCGGACGGATCGAAGCCCGCCGGCGTGAGCGACGGCGGCGCGAGCGCGACGGACATCCGCTCTCCGCTCGACGGGAACGGCAATGACGGCTCCGACGGCCCGTCCGGACCGAGCGGCTCGGTCGCTCCCGGCGCCTCGCCCGCCGCACGCGACGGCCCGGGAGACACCTACTGCGGGAATTGCGCGCAGTTCGACTACGTCCGCACGGAGCAGGGGATGCAGCCGTACTGCGGCCATCACGACGAGCTGATGGACGACATGGACGCCTGCGAGGAGTGGACGCCGCGGTGAGCGAGTTGGGGACGAGCGCTGTCTTATTATTTTTAAGCCGGGTCCGCCGACGGGAGCTGTGACTCCGCGACCGCGAACGCGAGCGTGCTCAACACGGCGGTGAGCGTCCCGGCCGCGAGCGCCATCGCGAGATCGGGGAGCCCGAGCGAGGTCACGCCCGGGGCCGCCGGCAGAAAGAACCCGGAGACGGCGTACAGCACGACGGCGATCGAGAGCACGTAGAACGGCGCGTTGAGGTACCGCCACCGGAACCGACTCGCGAGGTACTCGTCGGTGATCTGGCCGAGGCTGGAGGTGATCCCGGCGACCGCGAGCCACTGGACGAAGCCGTGGACGAACGCCGCGAGCGCGACGCCGGCGGTGACGCCTCCCCCGCGGACGCCGCGGACGGTTTCGACCGTCTCCATCCCCTGTACCCCGCCGACGACGATCAGCGCGAGCGCGACGACGTAGGTGACGAGCGTCACCCGCCCCGTGTAGAGCACGTTGCGCACGGAGGCGGCCGCGCCGTCGACCGTGTCTTCGAGGCCGAGCCCGCGGAACAGCGAGTAGAGCCCGAGGAGCCCGGAGAGGATCCCGAGGACGGCCGCGCCCGCGACGTCGAACAGGTTGGCGACGACGACGAGCGGGTATATCAGGAGGAGCACGCCGAGCGGCACCAGGATCGTACCGCGGGTCTCCGGGTCCGCGAGCACCTGCTTGATCGTGTAGTAGAGCGACTCGAGGTCCTGGGCCTGCCGGACGACCACCCGGCGCATCCCGTCGATCGGCATCCGTGAGCGGATCACCGGGAGGACCGACTCGTCCTGCGCGCCGTCGGTGATGACGACCGCGGAGACCTCCTCTCCGGTCGACAGCTCCGCGAGCACCCGGTCGACCTCTTGGCCCACCGCGCGATTCGCCCGCACGTCGGAGCCGTCGACGCCGGTGACCGCCGCGACTTCGACCGCCTCGCCGCCGGCCGCCAGCTCGTCGTAGACGTTAACGCCCTGAAAGAGGACGTTCACGTCGGAGTCCTCCGGGTCGGCGGTCGCGAGCGCGACCGCGGCCTCGGTGACCTCGTCGGCGCCGATGACGGGGGTGGGGATCCCCGTCTTCCGACCGAGGTCGTCGTCGAGGTCGACGCAGAGGACGAGTAGCATTACGCGACGCTAGGCGAGGGGTCGGCATATGTTTTCGGCTCGGGCCGGCGGCGCGCGGAGGTGTTTTTAAATCGCGGCTCCCCGATCGCGTCTCCTCAGTCGTCTTCCGACGCGGGCTCGTGCTCGATCCCGTTCAACATCCGGCGGACGTTCTCGCCGTCGCCGAACGAGGTCGGGTACGCGGCCAGCGGGACGACGTAGTCGTCGCCGGCCTCGACCGCCTCGGCGACGTGGAACTCGAGCTCGACGCTCACGCCGGTACCAGCGATCTCCCCCTCGGCCGTGTACACCGTCACCGACGCGTCGGTGCCGAGGACGTCAGTCGTGTACTCCGAGCCGCGTTCGAGGTCGCTGACGCCCTCGTAGCGGTCAACGATCAGCTGCGCGCGCTCGGCGTCGTCGAGCTCCCCGACGGGGTTGAACGCCTGCCCGAGCACCTCGACGCGCGGGGTCGCCAGCACGGCGAACACCGCCGCCTGATACCGCTCGCCGAAGAGTTCGACGGCCTTGTCGTACTCGGCGATCCGACTCGTCACCCGCACTTCGCGGGTCGATCCGGCCACGTCGAACTCGCGAGTCTGCGTGTTCTCGGTGACCTCGTTGAGCTCGTACCCGCTTTCGTCGAGCGTCGCGTCCGCGACCGTCGCGGTGCCCGACGAGAACTCGGCCGGCTCGCCCGTGGCGATGTCGAGCGCGGTGCAGCCGGCGAGCCCGGCGAGCGCGACCCCGCCCGCGGCGGCGAGCGCGCGGCGGCGGGTGAGCGCGTCGGTGTCGGTCGCCTCGTCGGCGGTCGGCTCTCTGGTCATACCCGTCGTCTCGCGGGCGGAGGTACATACTTTGTGTTCGTTTCGGAGACCGGAAGCGACGCGGGGATCTGCGGAACGCCCCCGTGACAACGGATCTCCCGGGAGCGCGCGGTTCGGACCCTTTTCGGACGCTTTTTGAGGCCGCGGCCGGTAGAAGGGGGTAGATGATCTCCAAGGGCTGCGAACAGTGCGCCAAAGGCGGCAAGATGGTGCTGTTCGTCTACGGCTACTGCGACCAGCGGGACTGCTTCTACTGCCCCCTCGGAGAGAACCGGAAGAACGTCACCGACGTGTACGCCAACGAGCGGAAGGTCGAGTCCGACGAGGACGTGATCGCGGAGGCCAAGCGCATGAGCGCGCTCGGCACCTCGATCACCGGCGGCGAGCCGCAGGAGGCGATGGCGAAGACGACCCGGTACCTCGAACTGCTGAAAGACGAGTTCGGCGAGGACCACCACACGCACCTCTACACCGGGATCACGGGCGGCCGCGAGAACATGCGTCGCCTCTCGGAGGCGGGCCTCGACGAGATCCGCTTCCACCCGCCGCTGGAGATGTGGGGCGACATGCACGGCACCGAGTGGGAGGAGATCCTCCACATCGCCCGCGAGGAAGGGCTCACCCCCGCCTTCGAGATCCCCGGCATCCGCGCGGAGCCGGAGTTCCTGGAGTTCTTAGACGAGGGCGCCGCCGAGTTCTGCAACATCAACGAGTTCGAGATGTCCGACGGGAACTACCGCCGGATGCAAGAGGAGGGCTTCGAGCTGCAAGAGGGCCACATGTCCGCCGTCGAGGGGTCGAAGGACGACGCGATCGTCTCCGAGATGGCGAGCCACGAGAAGGTGTACTTCTGTACGTCCGTCTTCAAGGACGCCGCCCAACACCGCAACCGCCTGAAGCGGATGGCGAAGAACATCCGGCGCGAGTTCGACGAGGTGACCGACGACGGCACCCTCGTCTACGGGAAGGCATTTGCCGACGCCGACCGCTTCGAGGCGCTCGGCGTCCCCGAGGAGTTCTACACCGTCAAGTCCGACCACGTCGAGGTCGCGTGGTGGCTCCTCGAGGAGATGGTCGAGGACGGCGACTTAGCGGAGGGCGAAATCGTCGAGCAGTACCCGACCGTGAACGGTACGGTCGTCGAGCGCACCCCGGTCGCCTGAACGGGGTTTCTGAGTGTGGGCCGCTCCCCGTGGCCTCAAATCGATTCGCAGGTGTCGTGTTACAAGTTCACATACCACACTTATGAGGGATCGGTGCGTACCCCCCGCACATGGCCTCCGAAGAACCCGTATTCGCCGACGTGAGTATCGGGCAAGCCGTGTACGACGAGGAGGGCGAGAAGCTCGGGTCGGTCCGCGGCGTCGACGACGACGGCTTCTACGTCTCGGCACCCTCCGGCTCGGAGCCGCTGACGCTCACGGACGCCCGCGACGTGTTCGGCACCGCCTACGTGATGTGGCGCTGTTGGGAGTGCGGCGAGATGGGCGAGATCGGGAAAGAGCTCCCCGAGAACTGCCCGAACTGCGACGCGCCGCGGGAGGAGCTGTACTACTGGGCCGAGGACTGACGGGGAGCGAGCGACGTCGATCGGTGTGTCAATTTTTTGCGAGCGATCGAGAGCACGGCGACCGCCTCGTACGTTTATAAGCGATCGTCGCCGTCGCGCTCGCCGCCGCGGGCGGGGTCGCGCTCGCCGGGCTCGTCGTCCACCTTCTCGCGGAGCCGTTCGACCTCCGCCTCCAGCTCCGCGAGACGGTCGGCGTCCGCCTCCTCGCTCTCGGAGCGCAGTTTGAGGAACAGCACTCCCGCCGCGATGAGGACGATGGGAACGCCGAAGAGGAGCACGAAGATTATCAAAATAATCACGAGTTCGGGACCGGCGGGGATGCCGCCGAACGCGGGAATCGGAGGGACCATGCGCCACCCACTCGGCGGGGCAACTAAAACGGATCGGGCGCGAGGAGCGGTCTCCTCGCCGAGCCGTCCTCATCCGACGTCGACGAAGTCGCCGAGGTTCGCCTGGAGCCCGGCCGCCATCGTCGACTTCCGCCGGAGGCGGCCCAGCGGCACCGGGAGGTGTTCGGCGACGCCCCGAACCGCCTCGCCGAACGTCTCGGCGGTCCCGAACTCGCCCTCGAAGGCGTTCCGGACCGCCTCGCGCACCTGCCAGACGCCGACCGGACCCCAGTAGTCGTCGGAGACGTGCCGAAGGACGAGCGCCTTCGCCTGTCGGCCGCGGTCGTCGAGGTGCTCCAAGACGCCGATCCGGGCCGCGTAGTAGGCGCCCGCGGTCTCCTCGACGTAGCCGGTCCGCCCCTCGCGCCCCTCGCTCGCGGCCGAGAGGTACACCCCCGCCTCGGGATCGGGGTTCCAGATCGAGCCGGGCGACTTCATCTCGACGAGCTCGTACTCCCACTGTCCGGGGACCAAGATCACCCAGAAGGCGTTCCCCAAGTACTCGTTGCGGTGGACCTCGATCCGGTCGACCGTCGGACTGTCGCGGATCGACCCGCGGAGGAACTGTCCGACCGTGTCGTCGACGGCCGTGATCGACCAGCGCGTCGGGACGAGCCGGCGGTTCTCCCCCCGTCCGAGCGCGCCCGCGGAGAGGATCGTGTTGATCTCGTACACGTCGAACCCGCGGCGGTAGAGGTACGTCATCGCGCCCTCGGCGCGCCAGTCGTCGTCTTCGAGCGTCTTCTTCACCGGGCGCGGGACGTGCGGATTCTCGCCCAGATCGGCGGACCGGGCCGCGGCGCGCGGGCCGGTCGGCGTCTTGATGTCCTCTGTCCCGATATCGAAGTCGAGGTCGGGGGCGCCGTCGAGGCCGATCTCCACGTCGACCGGGCGGTCCGCGATCGCGACCTCGCGTTGAACGCCGAGCCACCCGTTCCACGCGTCGTGGACGCTCTCGGCCGGGCCGCCACCGCCGACCGACTTCACCCCGCCGGTCGCGCCGGCGTCACCGACGTCGACCCCCCGCGTCGAGTTGAGCAGGCTCGTCCGGCGGTCGAACACGTCGCTGATGGAGACGCCCTCGTCGTACCACGCCGCGGAGGTCTCGAAGCGCGCGGCATGCTCCTCGCGGCCGACCGGCGAGAGCAGCCCGGTCGAGACGTTCGGGTAGTTCGAGCGCCCGACGAAGATGGAGGGGGAGACGCTGCCGACCACGGCGTCGTCGGAGACGTGCTCGTCGAAGCGCCGCTCGAAGGAGTCGAGGTGGTCGAGGATTCCGTAATCCTTCTCGGCGGCGAGGCGCCGCCGCTCGGCGCGCTCGTTCGCCTCGAACTCGATGAACTCGTCGAGCCGCATTCGGCGAGACGTTGGCGGCGCGGCGGCTTGAACGTTGCTGGAGGTCGGGGAGGCGGAACCTTGCCGGAAGTCGGGGAGGAAGTGACGGAACGGCGTGGGAAAGGCGAAGAGAGAGCGCGTCGACGACGCTTAGCTGTGGATCCCCATCGCTTCGATCTGCTCTTGGTACCGGTTGCGGATGGTGACCTCGGTCACCTGCGCGACGTCGGCGACCTCGCGCTGCGTCTTCTTCTCGTTACACAGCAGCGACGCGGCGTAGATCGCGGCGGCCGCGTATCCGGTGGGGGACTTCCCCGAGAGCAGTCCCTGGTCGGCCGTGGTCTCGATGATCTCGTTGGCCTTCGACTGGACCTCCTCGCTCAGCTCGAGCTCGGAGGAGAAACGGGGGACGTACTTCTTCGGGTCGACGGGTCGCATCTCCAAGCCGAGCTCCTGAGAGATGTAGCGATACGTGCGTCCGATCTCCTTGCGGTCGACCCGCGACACGTCGGAGATCTCCTCGAGCGAGCGCGGGATCCCCTCCTTGCGACAGGCGGCGTAGAGGGCGGCGGTGGAGACGCCCTCGATCGAGCGCCCGCGGATCAGGTCCTCGTTGAGCGCGCGTCGGTAGATGACTGAAGCCACCTCGCGTACCGAGCGGGGGACGCCCAGCGCGCTGGCCATGCGGTCGATCTCCGAGAGCGCGAACTGGAGGTTGCGCTCGCCCGCGTCCTTCGTCCGAATCCGCTCCTGCCACTTGCGCAGCCGGTGCATCTGCGACCGCTTCTTCGAGGAGATGGAGCGGCCGTACGCGTCCTTGTCCTTCCAGTCGATCGTCGTCGTCAGCCCCTTGTCGTGCATCGTCTTCGTCGTCGGGGCGCCGACGCGCGACTTCTCCTGTCGCTCGGAGTGGTTGAACGCGCGCCACTCCGGGCCGGGATCGATCTGCTCCTCCTCGATGATAATCCCCGTCTCCTCGTGTATCAGTTCTCCGTCGGCCGTCCGAGTGAGTTCCTCCGGATCGAAATCCTCTGGGTCCAGTTCGTCGGGGTCCAACTCGGCCGCGTCGACCCCCTCGGCGTCGGTTTCAGTCTCGTCGGCGTCCTCGTCCCGCACACGCTGCCGGTCGTGATCCCGTTGCCGGGTTGGCCGTGTCATCGCATTTATATAGTATCCAAACGGATTGACTTAAAAGTTCGTTAGGGTGTTGGTGTGTCACACAGGAACAGTAGCGGCGAACGCTCGGCTCGAACGACGGCCCCGCCCGTCTTGTCGACTACCCCATCTAGCCGGCACTGCGGATCGGCGCGGCCGACGGACAGCCCTTTGTCCCGCGAGCGCGGAACCCGATCGAATGCCGACGATCGACTGCGATCCGGCGACCGCGCGGTCCCGCTTGACGGACGCCGGCGTCCCGATCGACGAGGGGAACACCGCCCACGAGCGGTGGCGCGCAGAGCGGGAGGGCGCCGTCGCCGTCGCGTACGACGACAAGGTCGTCGTACAGGGGAGCGACCCGACTCGTCTGACGGCCCTGCTGAACGAGGGCGGCGGGCGCGCGCACGTCTACTTCGACGGCGCCTCCCGCGGGAACCCCGGCCCGGCCGGGGTCGGCTGGTGTCTGGTCACGGCGGACGGGATCGTCGCCGAGGGCGGCGAGCGGATCGGTCGCGCCACCAACAATCAGGCCGAGTACGCCGCGCTGATCCGGGCGCTGGAGGCCGCCGACGAGTACGGTTTCGACGAGATCGACGTCCGCGGCGACTCCCAGCTGATCGTCAAGCAGGTGCGCGGCGAGTGGAACGCAAACGACCCGGAACTCCGCGAGCGACGAGTCCGCGTCCGGGAGCTGTTAGAGCGGTTCGACCGGTGGTCGATCGGCCACGTTCCGCGAGAGATAAACGAACGCGCCGACGATCTGGCGAACGAGGCACTCGATGACGCGAACTAACGACGAGCCCCCGGAGTGGGCAAAGGAACGAGCGCGCGAAGTGATGGCTGCAGAGGAACCGAACGAGGACGGGGAGGCGGACGGAGCCGACAGCGAGGGCGCAGGGGGCGACGACGCCGATCGCATCCCGGACGTGCCGGCCGAGGTCGTCGACGAGGCGGAGCGGCTCACCCGACTCGCCCGGCAGACCGAGGACGAGGCGGCCGCCGCGTTCTACCGCGATCGCCGCGACGGGCTGGTCGAGGGGCACGACTACGTCCCGCGGCTGCGCGACGAGGACGACACGCTCGTGTTGTACCCCGACGAGTGGATGGACGACGGGACGGTCCGACTCGACCGGATCGAGACCACCGACCGTGCCGTCGAGGTGTCGCTGTCGGGGCCGGGCGACGCCGACCGCTATCGAGAGATCGCCGCGTACAACGACTCTGTCGCCGACGCGGTCGCCGACGCGCACGGCGAGCCGCACGCCGACACCGCCCGGAGCTTCGCGGCGTTCATGAGCAACCACTACGTGCGCGCGGTCGACGACGCGACCCCCGACGTGCGCGAGGAGTTCCGCGAGGAGTACTTCCCGCGGAACGGCTGGCCGACCGACGAGCAGCTGGCGGTCGTCGACGAGTCGCTGGACGTGATCGAGTCGGTCGCGGCGGACGTGGACGGTCCCGAGGAGTCGTAAGCGGAGGTCGGCGGAGACGTGGATAGCAGCCCGCGGAGGTCCGCAGAAGGCCCACAGAGCCGCCGCTCGGCGATCGAGCGTGCGCGGCTTTCACCGCGCGCGTGTGCCAAAATGTTGGTTGCCGCCCGGGACGCCTGCGACGCGGACGTCGTTACTCGTCGAGCAGGGCGCGGACCTCGTCCGCGCGCTCCTCGTCGGTGACGAACCGGTCGAGGACCCACTCCAGCTGACCGAGGACGGCGTCGTGGCCCGCCTCGGTGAGCTCGTACTGGTTGGTCCGCTTGTCGAGTTCGCTCTTCTCGACGAGCCCGTCCTCGACGAGGTCGTCGAGATTCGGGTAGAGCCGCCCGTGGTTCACCTCGGAGCCGTAGTACGACTCCAGTTCGCGTTTGATCGCGAGCCCGTACATGGGCTCCTCCGCGAGGATCGCGAGGATGTTCTGTTGGAACGCGGTCAGGTCCGCCGCCGTCCGTGTCGTTGGGTCATCAGTGACTGATTGTGCCTCTGACATAGTTAGGTGAAGGGAACCCGAACTTATAACCTTTCTCAAGATTCACGAACGTTTAAATACTTCATCAGCCCTCAAACCAGCTATTCGTGCCGATACCTGTGAGAACAGGTTTGAGCGCTCCGATTCATCGATCTCTCGTTATCGAATGATCAACCACTGTAAGCGCGGATACACGACAATTCATCGACGAAACTGGGGCGTTTAGACGAGATGTGTCATCCGATATACCGGTGTATCTCGCCTGAAACAACGGCGCGAGAGTAACCGAAAACAGGTGCACTAAGCGGTATCGAACCGGAGAAGAGGCCATCCCGGGCGGAAGACAGAGAGGTCGGCGACGTCGGTCGCGGCGGAAACCCGAAAGGACTTTGCGACCGATGGACGGAGTATCCCGTACATGGCAAACCTCTGGGAAGACCTCGAGACGGGACCGAACGCGCCGGACGAGATCTACGCCGTCGTGGAGTGTCTCAAGGGCGAGCGGAACAAGTACGAGTACGACAAGGACATCCCCGGCGTCGTCCTCGACCGCGTGCTTCACTCGAACGTCCACTACCCGTACGACTACGGCTTCATCCCGCAGTCGTACTACGACGACGAGGACCCCTTCGACGTGATGGTGCTGGTCGAGGACCAGACGTTCCCCGGCTGCGTGATCGAGGCCCGTCCCGTCGCGCTGATGAAGATGGACGACGACGGCGAGCAAGACGACAAGGTGATCGCGGTGCCCACTGAGGACCCGCGGTTCGACCACATCGAGAATCTGACGGACATCCCTCAGCAGACGCTCGACGAGATTGACGAGTTCTTCTCGACGTACAAGAACCTCGAAGCAGGCAAGGAGGTCGAGACCCTCGGGTGGGAGGACAAGCAGGCCGCGAAGGACGCGATCGAACACGCACAGGACCTGTACGACGAGAATTTCCAGTAGGTCCGACTGAGACCTCGAAACGCTTCGGTCTCGTCGCATGAATAACCCTTGGACATACCCGGCCTCATCGCGGATGCGTTATGCCTATGGGTAATTTTTAGAGGGTGGATCGTCTACGTGTCGGTAGAGCCATGAGCGCACACAGCCAACCGTCCGTCGGTATCGACCATCCCACGGTCGTCCCGGCCAACTTCGATCCCGAGGAAGACATCGATTCCGAGGACGACATCGACGCCGACGGCGACGAGTCGGCGAATCCGGCGGACGACGGACGGGAGCAACGGTGACCGTTTCAGGCGTTCTCGACGACCGCGGAGAGGCGTCTGGCCTCGTCGACGAACGACTCGAATCGGTCGTCAACCCACTCG
Organism: Halorubrum salsamenti; assembly: GCF_007671685.1. Lineage (GTDB taxonomy): Archaea > Halobacteriota > Halobacteria > Halobacteriales > Haloferacaceae > Halorubrum > Halorubrum salsamenti. The sequence goes on from NZ_VCNL01000003.1 coordinate 294,350, forward strand.
ATAACCGCTGAGTCTGTCGATTCGAGCACGCATCGAGGGTTGTTTCTTCGGTCGTAGGCCGTCACGCACGCGAGGTCGTCGCACCGAAATATCCCGTACTCGATCGGTTCGGGGGAGACGTACACCGTCGCGTCGTCGTCGTGGATCGCTCGGTCGGTCGCCGGACCGAACTCCGCGATCGACTCCGCGACCACGTCTTGGTCGATGACGAGCTCGACCTCGGCGCCCGCGTCGAGCGCCTCCGCCGCCGCGTCGTTGAACTGCTGGATGACGATGGGCGAGACCGCGCGGATCTCCGAGCCGCACCCCTCGCGCAGGAGTTCGGTGAGTCGGTCGACGGCGGCGAGGGGGTTCCGGTCGGCCGCGACGGTCAGCTCTCCGGCGTCGAGCGCCGAGGGCGGGAAGTCGGCGCCGACGCGTTCGAGGTCGGCGGCGAGCCGCCCGTACCGGTCCGCGAGTTCGACCTCGTCGAGCAGCGCCTCGTACGCGTCGTGGACCCGTTCCCCGGTCGGCGTCACGTGGTAGGCCGCATCGCGCTTGACGACCCAGTCGCGCTCGCTGAATCCGGAGAGAATGCGTTGGATCGTCGTCCGCGTCGCGTCGACCGCATCCGTGAGGCCCGCCGGGCGGCGCGGCTCATCTCGGAGCGCACGGAGCATCGCGACCCGGACAGGGGACCCGGCGAGGTACTGTGCGCCGTCGTGTCCGTCGTCGACCGTCATCGTGTGATCCTTGTGTACGGACACCGAACGCTTAATCGTACCGCGTTACGCCCCGGCGAGACGTTCCGAGCGCTTCGGAACGAGCCGCGTCGCCCGGCGCTGCGTCGATCAGTCCCGCGACCCGTTCACGGCTGGTACCGGAACGAGACGACGGTACCGATGGTGTCCTCGCCGTCGATTGCCTCGGTGGTGACGGTCGCCGCGACGACAGCGTCCGCGCCGAGCGCCTCCTCGATCACCGCGGTGAGCGCGTCGGGGTCGGCGCCCTGCTGGAGCACCGGCACCCGGACCTGCCGCCGGTTGACGGCGACGTCGCCGAGGTCGTAGTCGGTGTGCTCGAACGCGTCGCGGATGGCCGCGTTGACATCGGTCATGGTACCAACTCCGCCGGGAGGACTGAAAAAACGGTGGGCCGAGCCCCGAAATTCCCTTGTCGACGCCGATCGCAGATGTACGATCGAACGGACGGGTCGACATCTCGGAGCGTGTCATTAATTTATTATCTATTTATATTCAAATATCTAAGAATAGTTACCGCAAAACGGTTTTGATGTTAATATCACGCGATATTCTGTGTAATATGCACGAAAGTGTTGCAGACTACGTGGCAGAGCACCCGAAGATGGCCGGCGTCCTGTTCACCGCGCTCCTCCTGCTGACGCAGGCGGCGCCCGCATCGGCGAACGCGATGGCGTCAACTCCTGGGCCTTGATTTAAGTTCTAGCCGGTCACTCCAATGGAGTTCACCGTGAAAAAACACTGGTAGTGTTTCTAAATTAATAAATTTCTTCACAGACTCTCCAGACACATCAGCAATTAAAATTTCCTTTGGCACGTAATAATTTAATTCGGAAGTAGAGAGATTAGCGAGAGTCATGGTTCCAAGACCATATGGCCCATTCGGAAATGCTTCAATACTAACATTGTATTGTCCTGCGTTCGTCTCTTTTAGTTCTACAACAGGCGCGATCCCACTCCGACTCTGACAGATCGTCGTCCCGCCGTCTCCGACGACGATGTACTGGTGGCCGGTGATCAGCTCTCGCTTGGCGACGTGGAGCGCGGTGCGGAGGTTGAAGCCGCTGTTCATCAGTCGGGCGATGATGCGGCCGAGCTGGGTCGCCGGCGAGTTCGCCACGTCGGAGAGGGTGACGATGCCGCCGCGGGAGCCGCGGTGGACGAGGGCCTCGCCCTGCTGGTACGACTGGCAGGCGTTGAGCAGGAAGGCGCTCACGCCGACATCGAGGTCCTCGGCCGTGAGATCGAGGTAGTCGTCGGTGCACTGCATCCCGCGGTCGTCGACGTGGCCGACGTAGTGGAGGAAGTCGACGTCGGACTGGAGGGTCTCGCGCATCTCCTCGCGGGTGAGGTCGTGGCGCACCTCGATGTCGAACTGGACCATATCGCGGAGCCCGTACAGGTCCGCGACCTCACCCTCTTCGCGCATCTGCTCGTCGTTACAGACGACGAGCACGGAGATCCGCGACTGCTCGACCGCGCCGGCCTCCAGACGCCGGTGGTACGCGTCGAGGGTGGCCTTGTTGGCGTCGAGGGGGACGCCGGCGCCGACCCACGCGTGCTCGACCGTGTCGACGGGCTCGGGCCGCACGAAGTCGGCGTCGGTCGGCACCGCGCCGCGCTCCGCCGAGGCGTCGGTGCCGCGAGTGGGTTCGGTCCCGGCGGCGCCGCCGCGAACGAACTCGTCGGGACCGAGGGATGCGGCGTCAGTCGGAGTGCGGCCGGCGCCGGCCCGCGGCCCGCGGAAGAACCCGAGCCCGCCGCCCTCGCCGGCCGTCGCGGGAGTCACCGTCTCCGGCGACCGGACGATCGACAGCTCGCCGGCCACGAACGGGAGCATCTCCACGTTCTCGGGGTCGGGGCGGACGTCGGTCGTCAGCGTCCACTGGGGGAGCTCCGGCTCGACGCGTTCGAAGGGGACGGCGAGGTACTCGCCGAGTCGCTCCGCGAGCGGGAGGTCGTACAGCCGGCCCCAGTCGAGGTCGAGGTCGGTGGTCTCGCGCTCGTGGAGATCGACCGGGTAGAACCCCTCCGTGCGCGCGAGACAGTCGAAGTGGAACGCCTGTCGAAGGGCCTCGGCGGTACGCCGCTCGAAGTCGGGCTCTAAGGGGTGCATCCAGCCGTCGCCCTCGATCCGGGGGGCGTCGCCGGGGACCACGTCGGCGGCGAGGTAGTACGCCAGCGAGACCACCGGGTAGAGGTAGCGGTACTCCGGGGGGACGACGATCCGGACGCCGGAGTCGACCGGCTCGACGCGGTCGGGAACGCGGAACTCCTCGCCCGGTTCGATCAGCGGCGGGTGCCCCCGAAGGGTGGGGAACGACCGCTCCGGGCTGGTCGTCTGGAGCGCGGAGCCGAGCAGCGACACGGCGTCCATCAGCGACTCGGGGTCGGTCGGGGTCTCGATCGTCCCGGCGGGAACCTGGTGGAGCGATCGGAACCCGAGCGTGACCTCGGCGGGTGCGTCGAGGTCGATCCGGGTCGTCCGCTCCGTCGTCGACACGGAGAACGGCGACGCGAACGCGAGGTACAGCTTCGTCGGGGCGGGGTCGATCCCCACGTGGTACGTCCCCGCCGGCATCGCGTAGGAGTCGCCGCGGGTGAGCAGCGTCCCGTCGCCGGAACGGGTTTCCACGACCGCGACGCGGGGGATCTCGATGGACCCGGTCTCGACGGTCACGCTCGCGTCGACCGGGAAGTAGTGATCGTCCCCGGGACTCGCGGTCGGCTCGACCGGCCGGTCGGTGTACACCTCGAACTGCGTGTTCTCGATGTGATCGGTGACGGTGAGCCCGGCCGCGCCGGACAGCGGATCGATGTCGATGCTCATGAGGGGGGCCGCGTTCAGTGGGCAGCGGGGATCGCCGCGGAAGTGGTGCGGCGGCGACGAGACGCGGCCGTGGTTACCGACTTCTGGAGCGATACGGCGATAAAGCTTGTGTCGAGGACCGCCGCGGACCGAACGGATAAAGGGGCGGCCGGTCCACGTTCGCGTAATGATCACGCTTGGAACGGCTCGCGCCTCGCCGGGGGAGTCGGACACGGGCCGTCTCGAGGTCGGCGAGACGCGGGACGGGAGTCCCGTCCGACTGCCGGTGGCGGTCATCAACGGCGCGGAAGACGGCGAGACGCTGTACATGCAGGCGGTCAGTGACGGCGACGAACTCAACGGACTCGGCGTCGTCAACCGCGTCGTTCCCCGGCTCGATCCGGCGGAGCTGTCGGGGGCGGTCCTCGTCGTCGGCGTCGTCAACTACTTCGGATTCCAGGTCGCCGAACACCGGAACCCGATCGACGACCGGAAGATGAACCGCGGATATCCCGGCGACGAGAAGGGGACGACGAGCGAGCGGATCGCCCACGCGACGTTCCAAGCCGCGAAGCGGGCGGACCTCATCCTCGATCTCCACCAGGGATCGACCAGCCGGATGATAAACGAGACGCGGGTCCGCTGCGGGATCCGCCACCACCTCCACGGCGACTGTCTAGAGCTGGCGAAGGTCTTCGGCTGCGGCCACGTCCTCGACATCAAGGGACCGGACGGACAGCTCGCGCGCGTCGGCCCGGAACACGGCATCCCGACCATCGATCCCGAGCTCGGCGGCTGCGTCGGCTGGGACGAGGAGTCGGTCCGGTACGGCGTCGAGGGCGTGTTCAACGTGCTCCGCCACTACGGCTTCCTCGACGGCGACGTCGACCTCGAACAGCAGGTCAGGGCGCGCGGCTTCGACCAGTACGGGTCGCCGGCCGGCGGGCTGGTTCGGTTCGAGCGCGAGCTCGGCGAACGCGTCTCCACCGGAGACCCCCTCTACGAGGTGACCGACGTGTTCGGCGAGCTGAAAGGGCGGGTGACCGCCGACGACGACGGGATCTTCTGGCGCACGCGCCGGCTCCCGCAGGTCGCCGCCGGCGAGTACGTCTGCTCGGTCGGCACCAACGTCGACAAGTACTGATGCCCGGCGACCGCGACCGGAGCTCGATCCGAGACCTCACCTGTCCCGAGTGCGGCGCGACCGTGAGAGACCGGTGGCGCTGCGAGTGCGGCGCTCCGCTGGAGTTCGCCGATCCGCCGATTCCGGAGGAGGCCACTCCGCGGGAAAGAGACGCCCGCGACGGGCTCTGGGCGTTCGAGCCGTTCCTCGCCGTCGGCGACGACGCCGGAGATCGGGTGACGCTCGGCGAGGGGATGACGCCGCTGGTCGACGCGGACGCGGGGGCGGACGGGGGCGACTCATCCGACGCCGACGGGTGGAACGCCGCGTTCAAGCTGGAGTACGTCTTCCCCACCGGCTCGTTCAAGGACCGCGGCGCGACGACGACGCTCACGCGGGCCCGCGAGCTGGGCGTCGAGCGCGTCGTCGAGGACTCCTCCGGCAACGCCGGCGCCGCGATCGCGACGTACGCGGCGCGCGCCGGGATCGACGCCGCGGTGTACGTCCCGGCCGACGTCAAGGAATCGAAGCTCCGCGCGATCCGGCGGGCCGGCGCCGAACCGATCCGGATCGAGGGCTCGCGCGCAGACGTGACCGAGGCGTGCGTGGCCGCGCTCGGGGAGGGCGGCGGAAACGAGCGCGAGAAAAGCGGGAGCGACGGCGACACCGGAGATTTCCCGTGGTACGCCAGCCACGCGTGGAACCCGGCCTTCTTCGAGGGGACCGCCACCGTCGCCTACGAGATCGCGTTCCAACGCGGCTGGGAGGCCCCCGACGCAGTCGTGACCCCGCTCGGACACGGCACCCTCTTTCTCGGCGCCTACCGGGGATTCCACCGGCTGAAACGCGCGGGCTGGATCGACGAACTCCCTCGCCTGTTCGGCGCGCAGGCGGCCGGCGTCGCGCCGATCGTCCGCGAACTCCACGGCGCAGATGCGGCCGACCCCGAGGGGCGCGTCAACGCGGCCGCCGACGGGATCCAGATCGCCGAGCCGGTCCGGAAGCGGCAGATACTCGACGCGATCGCCGACACCGACGGCGACGCGCTCGCGGTCACGCAGGCGGCGGCCGAGCGCGAACTCGACCGGCTGCACGCCGCGGGCTTTTACACCGAGCCGACCTGCGCCGTCGCGCCGGCGGCCCTGCGCGAGCTTCGCGAGCGCGGCGTCATCGCGTCCGACGACGACGTGGTCGTCCCCCTGACCGGGAGCGGACTGAAGGGCTGAGCGCGGCGGCCGAGGAAAGCTGACCGCGGCGGCCGAGGAAAGCTGACCGCGGCGATCGAGCGGTCCCTCCACCGCCATCTCTTTTCAGTCTCGCCCCGTGAGAGGGCGTATGGAGGTCCTCGTCTACGGCGCGGGCGCGCTCGGGAGTCTCGTCGGGGGATTGCTGGCGCGGACCCACGAGGTCACGCTCGTCGGGCGCGACCCGCACATGCGACGGGTCCGGGAGGACGGGCTCCGGATCGACGGCGAGGCCGACGCCCGCGTTCACCCCCGGGCGCTCACCGACGGGACGCACCGCTCCGCCGACCTCGCGGTGGTCACGACGAAGGCGTACGACACGGACGCGGCCGCACGGGCGCTCGCGACCGGCGAGTACGACGCCGTCTGCTCGCTCCAGAACGGCTTCACGGAGGAGCGACTGGTCGCGGCGCTCGACCCCACCGTGCTCGCGGGCACCGCGAGCTACGGCGCTCGGTTCGCCGAGCCGGGGCGCGTGACCTGCACCGGCGTGGGCGAGGTCGTCGTCGGGGCGCTTTCGGGGGGGACCGACCCCCTCGCGGAACGCGTCGGGAGCGCGTTCGACGAGGCCGGGATCGAGACGACCGTCGCCGCGGACATGCCCCGGCGGCGGTACGAGAAGCTCGCGGTCAACGCGGGGATCAACGGTCCCTCGGCGCTCGCGCGGCTCTCGAACGGCGCGACCCTCGACGGGCCGGGAGGCGAGGCGGCCCGCGAGGCGGCGCGGGAAGTCGCGCGGGTCGCGCGGGCCGACGGGATCGGTCTCGGAGACGACGAGGCGGTCGAGGCCGTCGAGCGCGTCGCCGCCGACACCGCCGCCAACCGGTCGTCGATGTGCGAGGACGTGGCCGCCGGCCGCCGCACGGAGGTCGACGCGATCTACGGCGCCGCGACCGAGCGCGCCGACCGGTTCGGCGTGTCGGCGCCGACGTGCCGGACGATCGCGTCGCTGATCCGGGCGTGGGAGGTCGGTACCGGGGTCCGGCCCGCGACGGACGCCAGCGAAGCTGGCACGGAGTGACTTCGAACGGGCAAAAAACGGAGAGGCCTACGCCTGATTGAGCGGGTTCAACACCACTCTTCGAGGACGGTGGCGTCGGTCTCGTCGACCGAGACCCACGCGTTCTCCCGTGAGACGTCCGCGATCACGAGCTCCGGTCGCGACGCCGACGAGTCGATCGACGCCATCACGTCCGGGGAGTCGTCGGCGTCGAGCGCCGGATCCGTCGGCAGCGCCGTCCGGCGGTGATCGGGGTCCGGGTCGTCCCATGGAGTGGAACTCCGTGACATGATTGTGAATTGTTCACAGTACGTATAAGCGTTCCGGACCGAGAGCGTCCGCCGTCGGCGGATCGGCGTTTCGAGGCGATGATCGGGGACGAGAGCCCCTGTCAGTCGTCGATCACGGGGTGATTGTCGGAGTAGACCGTCGATCCGACGAACAGATCGGTTCGTCGTCAGATCTCTCGTCATCCTGCTCTCTCGTCATCCTGCTCTCTCGTCGTCTTACCGGAAACGGCTCGCGAACCACCTTCGCAGTATACAAGAGGTGGCACGCTGAAAGACGGTGCATGAACGTATCAGACGCCATGACGCCGCGGTCGGATCTCGTCGTCGTCGAGATCCCGGGGAGCCGGAACGACGTGTTGGAGTATATCCAAGAGTACGGCTTCTCGTCGGTGCCGGTCGTGAAAGACGTCGACGGCGACGAGGTGTACCGCGGTCTCGTCTCCCGCGACGACCTGATCGAGCAGCCGGACGAGGACCAGCTCGCGCTGCTGATGCGGGAGGTGCCGACGGTGGACGCCGACGACGCGATCGGCGACGCCGCCGCCACGATAGTCGCCGAGAACTCGCGCCGGCTCCCGGTCGTCGACGGCGACCGACTCGTCGGTATCCTCACGGTCACCGACGTGGTGCGGGCCATCGCCCGCGGGGAGATCGACGGCGACACCGAGGTCGGCGGGCTCGCGACTCGCGCGGTCAACGCGACCCACACGGAGACTCCGCTACCGGTCGCGGAACGGGAGATCGGACTGGCGAACGTCCCCTACGCGGTGGTACTCGACGACGACGCCGGGATCGCCGGCATCCTCACCGAGGTCGACGTGCTGGAGGTCGCCCGCGTCGTCGAGGGCGAGGCCAGCACGGGCGACTCCATCGCCGAGCAGGACTCCGAGTGGTCCTGGGAGGGGATCAAGGCGACCGGCGCCCGCTACCTCCCGACCCGGAACGTGGAGCTGCCCGTGGGGGCGGTCCGCCACTTCATGACCGCGGACCTCGTCACGGTCAGCGGCACGCGGACCGCGAAGCAAGTCGCACAGGAACTCATCAGCAACGACATCGAGCAGGTGCCGCTGGTCAACGGCACCGACCTCGACGGCATCGTGCGGGACGTGGACTTGCTGGAGGGCTTATAAATGGCGTCCGAGGAGATCGTCGAGCTGGCGAAGCGACGCGGGTTCTTCTTCGGCTCGAACGGCGCGTACGGCGGCACCGCCGGCTTCTACACGTTCGGCCCGCAGGGCGCGGCGCTGAAGAAGAACGTCGAGGACGCGTGGCGCGACCGGTTCACCATCCGAGAGGGGAACCGCGAGATCGAGGCGCCGACGATCATGCCGGAGCCCGTCTTCGAGGCGTCCGGCCACCTCGACACGTTCGACGACATGCTCGTCGAGTGCCCGGAGTGCGGCGAGTCCCACCGCGCCGACCACCTCGTCGAGGCCGTCACGGACATCGAGGACGCCGAGGCGCTCCCCGGCTCGGAGGTCGAGGAGCTCATCGCCGACAACGACATCGCCTGCCCGTCCTGTGGCACCGCGCTCGCGGGCGTGACCGTCGAGGACTTCAACCTCATGTTCGCGACCGACATCGGCCCCGGCGACGCCCAGCCCGGCTACCTGCGGCCGGAGACGGCGCAGGGGATCTTCGTGGAGTTCCCGCGGCTGAAGGAGTACGCCCGGGGGAACCTCCCGTTCGGGATCACCCAGATCGGCCCCGCCTACCGCAACGAGATCTCGCCGCGCGGCGGGCTCCTCCGGCTGCGTGAGTTCACGCAGGCGGAACTGGAGCAGTTCATCGACCCCGAAGCGGACGAGCCGCCGCTGGACCGCGTGCGCGACGTCGAGGTCCGGCTGTACCCCGCGACGGAACAGCAGGCCGAGGACGGCGAGTACGTCGAGACCACCGTCGGCGAGGCGGTCGACGAGGGGATCATCGGCTCCCCGTGGGTCGGCTACTACCTCGGCGTCGCGAAGCAGTGGTACGAGCGGGTCGGCGTCGACCTCGATCGCTTCCGGTTCCGTCAGCACCTCGCGGGCGAGCGCGCCCACTACGCGTCCGACTGCTGGGACGCGGAGAGCGAGGTCGACGGCGACTGGATCGAGATCGCGGGCTTCTCGTACCGCGCCGACTACGACCTCTCGAAACACGACGAGTACGGCGACGACGCGTTCACCGTGTTCAAACGCTACGACGAGCCGAAGTCGGTCGAGCGCGCGACGGTCGATCCCGACATGTCCGTGCTCGGCCCCGAGTTCGGCGGGGACGCCGCCGCGGTGGCCGAGGCGCTCGAGACCCTCGCGGAGCGCGACCCCGACGCGTTCGACGGCGAGACGGTGACGGTCGAGGTCGGTGAGGGTGGCGACGCCGAGACCCACGAGGTCGACGCCGACGTGGCGAACTTCTCGGTCGAGACGGTGACCGAGAACGGCGAGCACCTCACCCCGCACGTCGTCGAGCCCTCCTTCGGCGTGGGCCGGACGGTCCAGACGCTGCTGGCGCACGCCTACAGCGAGGACGAGGTCGACGGCGAGGAGCGCACGTACCTCTCCTTGGAGCCCGAGATCGCGCCGCAGGACGCCGCAGTCTTCCCGCTGGTGACAAACGACGACCGGCTCACCGAGCTGGCCGACCGCGTCGCCGCCGACCTCCGCGAGGCGGGGCTGGCGGTCGCGTACGACGACTCCGGCTCGATCGGGCGGCGCTATCGCCGACAGGACGAGATCGGCACCCCGTTCTGCGTCACGATCGACCGCGACGGGATCGAGGGCGACGGCCCCGAGACGGTGACCGTCCGCGAGCGCGACTCGGCGGCGCAGGTCCGGGTCCCGGCCGCGGAGCTGGCCGAGGAGCTGGCCGCGCTCCGCGCCGGCGGCGAGTTCGACGCGCTGGTGGACCGCTACGAGACCGTCGCCACCGACGTCGAGACCAACTGACCCGTGCCCCTTCCGGCGGCGGAGTGGCGGGCGAAGGTGGAGTTCGAGCGGCGGCTGGTCCACGCCAGCGGTACCCTCTTTCCGGTCCCGTACCTGCTCGGGTGGCTCACGTGGACCGAGACGGCCGCGATCCTCGCCGTCGGCGTCGCCGTCGTCGCCCTGCTCGAGTTCCTCCGGCTCGTCGTCGGGCTCGATCACGCCGTCTACCGGCATCTCACGCGGGAGTACGAGTCCGACAGCGTCGCCGGCTACGCGATGTATCAGGTCAGCACCGCGACGGTCGCGGCCGCCGCGGTCCCCGCACTGGGCGTCCCCGGCATGACGCCGACGCTCGCGGTGCCCGCGATCTGGATGGTGTCGCTCGGCGACCCCGTCAGCGGCGCGCTCGGGGACAACGACGCGACCGAGTCGAAGCGGCCCGTCGCGTGGATCGCGATGTTCCTCGTCAGTCTCGCCCTCGCGCTCCCCTTCACCGTGCCGGCGTTCGGGACCGGCGCCGGCGTCGCCGTGGCCCTCGCCGGCGCGGTCCCAGCCGCGGTCGCCGACGGCCTCCCGCCGATCATCCGCGGCGTCGCCGTCGACGACAACCTCACCATCCCGCCCGCCGCGGCCGGCGGGATGCTCCTCGCGGCCACGGTGTTGGGGTAGGGCGGGGAACGAACTCGAGCGACAGGCGGCCGAACCGGGTGCGAGATACGCAAACGCGGGTCCGGTACTGGGCTATTTATAAACGGACGGCGGTGGCGCGCCCTCCGAGCGGCCGCCCTCGGCGGCCGCGAGTCAGCGCGTGCGAGGGAGTCGGGGCGGCGCTCATGAGCGCCGCCCCGGCGAGGCTGGGGAGGCGTGAGGTTGCGGTGTCGTACCGTGCGTGTGGGGCGTTGGAGGCGTTCACCGCCGATCCGCGTCCGACCACTTATAAACAAACGGATGACGCGGCAGAGGGGCGTCTCACCGCGTCGTCGGCAGTGATCGCCCACAAACAGCCGATCCCGCCGCGATCCCGCAACCAACCGACCGACCGGTCCGCGTACCGATCTAGTCCCAGAACGACTGCGTTCGCGCGTACTCGCGCTCCTGTCGGAGCACGTCGCGGTAGAACTCGTCTTCGTCCTCGCGAAGCTTGTTGATGATCCGCGCGGCGTTGTGCGGTCCGACGCCGCGCGCCGCCAGCGCGATCACGGCCCGCTTCCCGTGCGTCTGGACGAGGCTCGCGGCGCGGTGGGCGCGCTCGGTGCGGCGCTCCTGTTCGTCGTCCTTCTCGGTCGCGCGCACCGCCGCGACCGTCTCCTCGTCCCACGGGTTCAGCGCGGCGATCCGCGTCGAGCCGCAGTCGGGACACTCCGGCTGGTCGGGGACGCGCCGCACCTTCGTCGTCCGTTGCCAGTCCGCGCAGTGGAGGCAGAAGAGGATCACCCGGTCGTTCCGGATGCGCTCGCGGATCGTCTCGATCACGTCGGCGTCGGCGTTCTCCGGGACGAGGAACTCCGTGCCGGAGGATCGGCCGGCGGTTCCGAGGGAGGTGCGCTCGCGGGCGATCTCGACGGCGATCGAACCGTCCCGCACGTCCTCCAGCAGCTCGGCGGTCTCCCCGACCGCGAGGTCGGCGTGGAACACCTCGCGGAGCGCCTCGTCGTAGACCGGCGTCCCCTCCAGCGCCGCGAGCAGCCGGTCGCCCCCGAACCGCCCTCGTCCCTCGCGGTAGCGCTTGACCGAACCGAACTTCGCGGCGACCTGCGCGAGCGTGAACTTGAGCGCGTCGGAGTTTTTTAAGGCGAGTTCGAGGTACGCCTCCAGTCGGTCGGGGTCGGTCGACTCCAACACCTCGCGGAACGTGCCGGGGTCGACTCCGTGGGGCACCTCGAACTCGATCCGGTACGGGTCCACGTCCATCCCGACCGACGACCCGGCGCGCTGGCCCACGAGCGCCGCGAGCAGGCGTGCGAGCGTCTCGTTGACTTCGTGGCCGAAGGCGGCGTTGACCGCGACGGTGCGCGCGCTCCCCTCGATCACGATCCGGCGGTCCGTGGGGACGGGGTGGCCGGCGTCGACGTGGTCGACGACCGGTTTCAGGGCGGCCGCGATCGTCCCCTCGTCGGCGGGGTATCGGTCCGCGAGGTCGCCCGCGACCGCCTCGGGCGTCGAGCCCGCCGAAAGCGCCGCCGCGGCCTCGCCGCGAATGCGCCCGACCTCCTCGGCGACGGGCTTGGGAACCGGAATCTCCTGGCCGATCCACGAGGGCACCTCGCCCGCGGGGTCGGCGATGGGCGTGACGTTCACGCGCTCCTCCTCCTCGTCGACCTCGGTGATGCGCCACATCTCGCCGCGCTGGACGAACGTCTCGCCCGGTCCGGCGAAGTTGACGACGAACCGCTCGTCTAAGGTACCGATCCCGCGACGCGAGGACATGTCGTACACCTCGTAAGTGGACTCGTCGGGGATCATCGAGAGGTTCGCGTAGAAGTACTGCCACGTCCCGCCGGACTTCTCTAAGGCGTCCGACTCCTCGTCGAGCCACAGCAGGTGGTTGCCGTCGAGTTCGCGCACGATCTCCTGGAACGTGGGCTCGGAGAGGTCAGCGAACGGGTAGGCGCTCGTGACGATCTCGTACGCCTCCCGGGCGTGTACGTCGCCCTCGTCCATGACGACGCCGACGATCTGGTTCGCGACCGTATCGAGGCTCCCGTGGTGGATCGCGGCCGGCTCGACGAGTTCGGCGCCGGCGCGCCGGGCGATCGCCAGCGCTTCGAGGGTGTCGTCGCCGCCCTGCGTCACGACGGTCCCCTCCGACACGAGGTCGCGGCGGTGCCCCGCGCGCCCGACGCGCTGGAGCAGCCGAGCGACCTCGCGGGGGCTCCCGTACTGGACAACGTGGTCGACCCGGCCCACGTCGATCCCGAGTTCCATCGAGGAGGTGCAGACGAGCCCGTCGAGGTCGCCCGACTTGAACCGGTCCTCCACGTCGATCCGCACGTCCTTCGAGAGCGAGCCGTGGTGGACCTCGATCTCGGTGGGGTCAGTACTCCCCTCACCCTTCTCCTCCCGCTCCGCGAGCGTCTTGAACCGCGACCCGAGCGCCTCCGCAGTCTGTCGCGTGTTGACGAATATCAGGGTCGACTCGTTGTCGGCGACGATCCCGCGGATCGTCCGGACGTGGCTCGCGGTCGTCTCGTCGACCGCCAGCTCCCCGGCGAGCGTCGCGTCGCGGTCCGTAATCTCGGGATCGAGCACCCGCACGTCGGTTCGCGTCCCGGCCGCGACCTCGACGATCTCGAACTCGCGGTCGCCGGGACGGTCGGAATCTCGTTTCCCGCTGCCGACGAGGAACCGCCCGACCTCTTCCGGAGTGCCCACGGTCGCGGAGAGCCCGACCCGCTGGAACGGCCCCGCCACCCGGCGGAGGCGTTCGAGCCCGACCGTGAGCTGGGCGCCCCGCTTCGCGGAAGCGAGTTCGTGGACCTCGTCGATAACGACGTGCTCGACGTCTTCGAGCGCGAGCCGCATCTTCGAGCCCGTCAAGATCGCTTGGAGGCTCTCCGGCGTCGTGATCAACACGTCCGGCGGGTCGTCGGCCTGTTTACTGCGCTCGTACTGCGTGGTGTCGCCGTGGCGCACCGCGACCTCGACGCCGAGCCGGTCGCCCCACCACTCCAGTCTGTCCATCATGTCGCGGTTGAGCGCGCGGAGCGGGGTGATGTAGAGGGCCGAGATTCCCTCGCGAGGCTGGTCTCCGGGTGAGTCCCGGGCGTCGACGATGGCGTCGAAGACGGGAAGCATCGCGGTCTCGGTCTTCCCGGTGCCCGTCGGGGCGAGGACGAGGGCGTTCTCCCCGTCGGCGAGCGGCGGGATCGCCTCACGTTGGGGCTCCGTCGGCGTCGAGAACCCCTGCTCGGAGAGCGCCTCGCGGAGTTCGCTCCCGAGGTGCGCGAACGCGTCCATGCCCGACGGTTCCGGCATTACGTGATCGCCGAACGTTGGGCGCTCAGGCGATTAAGGTCGTCGCTGTGCGAAGTTTGCTTATAAATAGGGTGGCGCGATCGCCGGTCGATTCTCGACTGCTGTCGGTGAACCGGCGATGAGCACTTCCAAGGCCCGCCCCGAACGGCACCGCGCCTCACCCTTCCTGTGCCGTCCACTCCACTTCGTAGCCCGCCTCGCGCACCGCCTTCAGGACCCGATCGACGTGGGCCGGGCCGTTGGTCTCGACCTCGAACACGAGGTCGGCGTCGCCGACCGGGAGGTCCGGCCGACTGCGCTCGTGGCGCACCGTCCGGATGTTCGCGCGCTCCGCGCCGATCAGAGTGCTGATCTCCCCCATCGTGCCGGGCGTGTCGTCGATCCGGACGGACAGCTCGATCAGTTGGTCGCGGTCCACGAGGGCGTGCGTCACCACCTCCTTCAGCGTCGTGACGTCGATGTTGCCGCCGCAGAGCAGCGGGACCACTGTCTCGCCGGCCAGATCGAGTTCGTCGCGTGCGTCGTCGTTGAGGAGCGCAGCCGCGGCGGTCGCGCCCGCGCCCTCGACCATCTGCTTGGCGCGCTCCAAGAGCAGCAGGATCGTACTCGCCACGTCGTCGTCGCTCACGACGACCACGTCGTCGAGATGCTCTTTCAGGAGGCCGAAGGTAAGCTCGCTCAGCCCGCCGGTCGCGATCCCGTCGGCGATGGTGTCCGGCTCCTCGCGTGTCACGAGTTCGCCCGCCCGCAGGCTCTCAGAGAGCGTGGAGGCGCCCTCGGTCTGGACCCCGATCACCCGCGTCTCGGGCGATCGAGACTTGATCGCGGTCGCGACCCCACCCGCCAGCCCACCGCCGCCCACCGGGACGAGCACGGTGTCCACGTCGGGCACCTGATCGAGTACCTCCAGCCCGAGCGTCCCCTGTCCGGCGACCACGTCCGGGTCGTCGAAGGCGTGGACGAACCGCGTCCCGGGGTCGTCGACAAGCGTCTGCGCGTGCGCCATCGCCTCCGGGAACGCGTTTCCGCGGAGCACGACCTCGGCGCCGTACCCGCGGGTCGCCTCGATCTTCGCCGCCGGCGCCGACTCCGGCATCACGATCGTCGCGTCGATTCCCGCGCCCGACGCCGCCAGCGCGACCCCCTGCGCGTGGTTGCCCGCGCTCGCGGCCACCACCCGGTCGATCTCGGACTCGTCGGTCCCGTCTCCGGACCCGTCGACGGCCCGCGAGATCGCGTTGTACGCGCCACGCGTTTTAAACGAGCCGGTGCGCTGGAGGTGCTCCATCTTCAGGCGCACGTCTGCGCCGCACCGCTCGCTCAGAGACCGACTCCGCTCGACGGACGTGCGCTGGACGATCGCCGCCGGTTCGAGCCGGTCGGCGGCGGCCTCGACGTCCGCTATCGTGACGGAAGACATGGGCGCGGTGTTCTCGGGAACTCACAAAAGGACTCGGTTACGAAACGGTGTCTGATCGGTCGCGCCGCGACCGGAACCGCTTCAGCCGCTACGGCGTCGAGCGCCCAATTGCTTATGCCCACGGAACCGAAGTGGGCGTATGCAGCCGCTCGTCGCCGCCGTCCTCGTCGGCATCCCGCTCGCGTGGCTCGTCGGCTTTGCGGCCTACGCGTACCTCGACGCGCCGAAGCACGGGATGGATCCGCAGAAGTGGGCGCTCATCGCCTTCTTCGTCCCGCTCTTCGGCTTCTTCGCGTACGTGTTCGAGCGCGGCGAGCGCGACTACGACCCGTCAGAGGATCCCTACGCGGCGGGGAACGACGCACGCACGGCCGGCCTCGCCGTCCACGAGCGGCGGCGCGGGGAGAAGCGGCTCGGTCCGGCCGGGACCGAAGCCGACGACGGGGACGAAGCGGACAGGGAAGACGAGTGGAACGATCCCGACGGGGTCGACATCGACGGCGAGCGCTGAGACGGCGAGCGCTGAGACGGCGAGCGCAGGACTCGCTTACAGCATGTCGAGCAGCGCCGACCGCCGTCGTTCGAGGTCGAACGCGGCGTCTGGGGCGTCGATCCGCTCGAAGAAGGCGAAGGCGTCCGCCCCCGACCGCTCCGCGTGCTCGACGAGCGCCTCGATCGACGCCCGGTTGAGCGCGAGCGACTCCAACTGGCCGCAGGCGAGCGCGAGGGCGACGCCCGCCTCTCCGTCGGGGAACGCGGGATCGACGGCGGAGAGGTCGGCATCGTCCGTGGTCCGCTCGTCCGGCGTGATATCGGCTTCGGCCGCCGGAAACGTCCGGAGGCAGCGGGTACAGATCGCGGTCAGCGGGTCCGGCGCGCGCTCACGGAGCACGGGCGGAACGGCGAACGCGACGACGGTAGCGTCGCAGTGAGGACACGGCATGGAAACGAAGCGATGGAGCTGTCAGGTTCGAGAACGAGCGCTTCGAGACGTCAGTCCGCGGGCTCCGGCTCTTCGGCCGCGGCGGCAGCCTCGGCGGCGGCCTCGGCCTCTTTCTCCTCTTCCTCCTTCTTGGCCTTGATCTTTTTCAGACGGAAGATCTCCTCGCGCTCCTGTTCCTCCAGTTTCTGCTCGATGTACTCCTGATTCTCGTACAGGGTCGGGAGGAGCGTGAACTCCAGCGCGTTCACGCGGCGCTTGGTGGTCTCGATCTCCGTGAGCATCTTCTTCATCGCCGTCTCGACCTCGGCGGCGAGGATGACCTTCTCCAACAGCTCCTCGTAGGCGTCCGCGGCCTCGTCGATCCGCGCGGAGGAGCCGAGCAGCCCGTAGCCCCGCTCGTCGATGCTCTTTTTCACCTTCGAGGACTCGATCTGCGGGACCACGACGCCCATGATATTCTTCGACTGGGTCGTGATCTCGGGGTGTTCTTTCAGCGCCGCGGCCGCGCCGCGGACGGCGACGTCGCCCTCCATCGCGCGGGCCATGTCGATCTTGCGCTGGGCCGTCTCGTAGTTCTCGGACACGTCCGAGCGGACGTCCTGCGCCTGATCGAGGATGTCCATGAACTCCATGATGAGGCCGTCACGCTTCTGTTCGAGCGTGTCGTGACCGCGCTCGGAGAGCTCGATGCGGTCCTCGATCGCCATCAGATTCTTGCGTGTCGGTTTGACGTCCTTGGCCATCTTGTTGGGAAACGGTTCCGCTCCGAGGCGGATAATTCTTTTCAGTCGTGACGTGTCGCGCGAGCGGCGCCCGCCAGCGCAGCCGCTGTTTGAGGGCGAAAGAGTGGAAAGAAAACGCTGCGTCAGTCGGCCGCTTCGACGACTTCGCGCTCGGAGTCGTCCTCGCGGTAGTACTCCTCGATGAACTCCTCGTCGATCCGATTGAGGGCGTCCTTCGGGAGCATCGAGAGCAGGTCCCAGCCGATTTCCAGCGTCTCCTCGATGTCGCGGTTCTGGTCGAAGCCCTGGTCGACGAACTCCGACTCGAACGCGTCCGCGAAGTCGAGGTACTTGTTGTCGAGCTCCGACAGGGCCTCGCGACCGACGATGTTCACGAGGTCGCGCAGGTCCTCGCCCTCCGCGTACGCCGCGAACATCTGGTCTTTCACGTCGGCGTGGTCCTCGCGGGTGAGCCCCTCGCCGATCCCGTCGTCCATCAGCCGCGACAGGCTGGGGAGCACGTTGATCGGGGGCTGGAGACCCTGACTGTTGAGGTCGGGATCGACGTAGATCTGCCCCTCCGTGATGTACCCGGTCAGGTCCGGGATCGGGTGGGTGTCGTCGTCGCCCGGCATCGTGAGGATCGGGATCTGCGTGACCGAGCCCTCACGGCCCTGGATCCGCCCGGCTCGCTCGTACAGCTGCGCCAGGTCGGTGTACATGTATCCGGGGTAGCCGCGTCGCCCCGGGACCTCCTCGCGGGCCGCCCCGATCTCGCGGAGCGCCTCGCAGTAGTTGGTCATGTCCGTCAGGATGACGAGGACGTGGTAATCCTTCTCGAAGGCAAGGTACTCGGCGGTGGTGAGCACCATCCGCGGAGTGACCGTCCGCTCGACGGCGGGGTCGTCCGCGAGGTTCATGAAGACGACGGAGCGCTCCAGCGCGCCGGTGCGCTCGAAGTCCTGCATGAACTCGTTGGCCTCCTCCTGGGTGATCCCCATCGCGCCGAAGATGACGGCGAACTCGGAACCCTCCTCGTCGTCGCCCTCCTCCTCTTCGGGCACGCTGGCCTGGCGGGCGATCTGCATCGCCAGCTCGCTGTGCGGCTGGCCGGAACTGGAGAAGATCGGGAGCTTCTGGCCGCGGACGAGCGTGTTCATCCCGTCGATGGCGGAGACGCCCGTCTCGATGAACTCCTCGGGGTACTCCCGGGAGTACGGGTTGATCGCCGCGCCGACGATGTCCTGTCGCTCCTCGGGGACGATCTCCGGACCGTCGTCGATCGGGCGGCCGGAGCCGTCGAGGACCCGCCCGAGCAGGTCCTCGGTGACGGGCATCTTCATCGTCTCGCCCAGGAAGCGGACGGACGCGTTCTGGTCGATACCGGAGGTGCCCTCGAACACCTGGATGGCGACGACGCCCTCCGAGGATTCGAGCACCTGTCCGCGCAGCGTCTCCCCCTGTGCCGTCTCGATCTCGACGATCTCGTCGTAGCCGATGGCCTCGTCGACCTCGGCGTACACCAGGGGACCGCTGATCTCGGTGATGGTCTGATACTCTTTCATGTTAGTAGAGGCTCCGGAGTTCCTCGGTGATGTCCGCTTTGAGCTCCTCGACGTACTCCTCGTAGTCCTCCTGGACGCCGATCCGGTTGATCCGGGGAGCGGCCTCGGTGTCGACGATCTCTTCGACGGGGACGCCCGCTTCGAGCGCCTTGAACGCCTCGTCGTTGAACGTCTCGATCGTCGTCAGCATGAGGTACGTCTTCTCCGGCGGACAGAACGTGTCCACCGGGTGGAACGCGTTCTGCTGGAGGTACGCCTCGCGCAGGTAACGGGCGACCTCCAGGGTGAGCTGCTGGTCGTCGGGCAGGGCGTCCTTCCCGACGAGCTGGACGATCTCCTGCAGCTCCGTCTCCTCGTCGAGCACGTCGACCGCCCACTGGCGCTTCGTCGCCCAGTCGTCGGCGACCTCGTCTTCGAACCACGGGTCGAGCTGGTCCTTGTACAGCGAGTACGACTCGTTCCAGTTGATCGACGGGAAGTGGCGGCGCTCCGCCAGGTCCGCGTCGAGCGCCCAGAACGTCTTCACGATGCGCAGCGTGTTCTGGGTGACCGGCTCGGAGAAGTCGCCGCCGGGCGGCGACACCGCGCCGATCGCCGAGACGGACCCCTCCGTCCCGTTGACGTTCTCGAAGTAGCCGGCGCGCTCGTAGAACTGCGCGAGCCGGGCGGCGAGGTACGCGGGGTACCCCTCCTCGCCGGGCATCTCCTCCAGCCGGGAGGAGATCTCGCGCATGGCCTCCGCCCACCGCGAGGTGGAGTCGGCCATCAGCGCCACGTCGTACCCCATGTCGCGGTAGTACTCGGCGATCGTGATTCCCGTGTAGATACAGGACTCACGCGCCGCGACGGGCATGTTCGAGGTGTTCGCGATGAGCGAGGTCCGGGCCATCAGCGGGTTGCCGTTGGCCGGGTCCTCCAGCTCGGGGAAGTCCTCGATGACCTCGGTCATCTCGTTGCCGCGCTCGCCGCAGCCGACGTAGACGATGATGTCCGCGTCGGCGTACTTCGCGAGCTGGTGCTGCGTGACCGTCTTCCCGGAGCCGAACGGCCCCGGAATCGCGGCCGTCCCGCCCTTCGCGATGGGGAACAGACCGTCGAGGATACGCTGCCCGGACACCAGCGGCGTCCGGGGCGTCTTCTTGTTCTCGGAGGGGCGCGCCTCCCGGACGGGCCACTCCTGGTGCATCGAGACGTCCGTCCCGTTGGCGAGCTCGGCCACCGTCTCGGTGACGTCGAACGAGCCCGACTCGATGGCGGTGACCTCGGTGGTCTCACCGTCGTCGAGGGCGTCCGGGGGTACCATCACCTTGTGGTCGATAGTGACCGTCTCCTCGACGACGCCGACCACGTCGCCGCGGCCGACTTCGTCGCCGACCTCGACGGTGGGTTCGAACTCCCACTCCTTCTCGAGGTCGATGCCGGGCGCGTCGACCCCGCGATCGAGGTACGGACTGCCCATCTTGCCCTCCAGCACGTCCAGGGGACGCTGAACGCCGTCGTAGATGGCGTCCAGCATACCCGGACCAAGGTCGACCGACAGCGGCTCGCCCGTGTTCTCGACGGGTTCGCCGGGGGCGACCCCGGAGGTCTCCTCGTACACCTGAATGGTCGTGATGTCGCCTTCGATCTCGATCACTTCCCCCATGAGGCCTTCGTCGCCGACGTAGACGACGTCGTTCATGCGGGCATCGAGGTCGCGGGCGCTCACGACCGGACCGCTCACGCTTTGGATTACACCGTCTTCGCTGATGGTGGTCTCCGTGGATTCTGCTTTACTCATGTTAGTCGTCCTCCTCCATCAGGTCGATCCCGATGGCTCGTTTAATCTGGTCGCGCAGCCCGCCGCTGCCGGCGCCGGACCCGCCGAGGGTCACGAGCACGGGCTCGATACTCCCCTCAACCGTCTCGCGAGTCCCCCGCGAGAGGTGATCGAGGTCGTCGTCGTGCATCACGATGATGCCGGTGTCCTCGTCGTCGAGGGTCCGTTCGACGGCGTCGTCGAGCCGCTCGTCCTTCTCGTCGTCCGGTACGTTCTCGAACTTCCGCACGCCGGCGAGCCTGAATCCGGTGGTGAACTCGGGGCTCCCGACGACGGCGATCTCCTGGCTCATGTTATCACCAGCTCCGATTCGATCTCGTCGGCCGACAGCCCGGCCTCCTTCCCGCGGGCGATCGCCCGGATGTTCTCCACCTCGCGCTCCTTCGCGAGGATGTAGGAGATGATCGGGGTGATCGACACCGGGTGGATCGTGCCGAGCCGGTCGCCGTACGCCAACAGCGCGGCGTCGGTCGCGTGCTCGAACGCGATGAGGCTGTCCGCCTCTTCGAGTTCGCGCAGTGCCGGGCCGAGCTCGTCGCCGTACTGGCTGTCCGCAATGTACTCCACGAGTTCGTCGAGGTTCCGCGCGAGCCGCGCGAGCGACCCGCGGGTGAACAGCTCGCCGCCCTCGATGAAGTACGCCGCGGGGTCGATGTCCGCGCCCGACCGGGCGAGCCGGAGGGCGTTCGTCGCGTTCCGAAAGTCGACCTCCGCCTTGAGGAACGCCTCGTACTGTTGGGTCGGCTCGTCGTTGCCGAGCCCCGACAGGAGCCGCTCGTAGAACGCGCGGTCGACGGCATTCTCCAGCGGTACGAGCGTATCCGTCTCCTCGTACTCGGCGTACGCCTCCCGTAGCGGGTCCCCGTAGATGGTGTCTTCGAGCACCTCGACGACCGCGTCGATCGAGTCGGCCTCGAGCAGCCGTCGGATCCGGCGGTCGTCGAACTCGCCGGCACGGATCAGGTCGACCTCGATCGACGACTGGTCCGCGTCCGTGTAGGCGCCGCGGATAACCGTCTTTACGTTCCACGCGTCGAACTTCCGAAGGTATCGGGCGATCAGGTCGTACAGCTCGCCCTCGCTCCAGTCAAGGATGTCGTCGAACTGCTCGGCGAGGTTCCGGTTCAACGCGTACTCGATCAGGTCCACGCCGCCGTGGCGACTCCCGAGGGCGTTGATCTCCGCGCCGTAGCTCGACTCCTCCATGAACCGGGCGATCTCCGCCGGGCCCATCCGGGTCAGCTTTCGGTACTCCTCGTCGCCGTAGAGGCTGCCGCGGCGGGCACGAACCCGCGCGACGACGTACTCTGGGTTCGAGCTCCCGACGGCGCTCATTGGTCGAACAGTCGCTCCGAGATGTTCTTCAACTCGTCGTCCCAGACGGACTCCAGGATCGAGTCGAACGTGTTGTTCACGCGAACGCGAGAGGTGTCGCTCTCCGCGACGACGCCGCCGAGACAGTCGACTTCGCCGTCGACCTCGGCGTTGCGGCCCTCGACGAGCTCCTCGACGAGGTCGACGTCCTCTGCGCGGGTGTAGACGGCGACCTCCTCGTCGTCGAACTCCGCGAGCGTCGCGTCGAGCAGCGTCTCGGTCAGCTCGCGGCGTCGGTCGCCGTCGAGCCCCTCGATGGCGGCCTCGACGTCGTCGTAGACGTCCTCTAAGACGTCGCGACGGGCGCCGAGCCGCTCCTGCTTGGCCTCGAGTTTGGCCGAGGAGAGCGTCTGCTCGCGCTCCTGATCGATCTGTCGATCGACCTCTGCGAGCCGCTCTTCGCGGATGCGCTCGGCATCGGCCTCCGCCTCGGCGACGATCTCGTCCGCCTCGGACTCCGCCGCCTCACGGATTTCCTCTGCACGCGCGCGGGCTTCGTCTCGAACGTCCTCAACGACAGTGTCCAAACTCATTGGTGTGGAAAGGGGGTGCCGCTCAGACGATGAAGACGACGACGAGTGCGAGAATGACAATCGTCTCGGGGAGGACCGTCAGAATGAGCCCGTTGACGAACAGATCGTCGTCTTCGGCCATCGCGCCGACGGCCGCGGAACCGATTCCCCGCTCGGCGTATCCCGCGCCGAGCGCCGCCAGCCCGACAGCGAGTGCTGCCGCGGCGTTGGCGTCAGTCAGCGTTCCACCGGCCTGCAGTGCGACGTTCCCGAGTTCGTTGGTAGCTTCAAGCATTGGTAGTAGTTACGGTTGCTCGTCTCCGAACAGGTGCTAGTTGCCGCCACAGTGGTCATAAAGCTTCCCAAAACGACCGAATAGAGCGCCCCTGACACGGGAAAAAAATACGACTAACGACGGCGATTTTCGGACTCCGCGGGATGACCGAGAGGTGGGCCGCGGATCAGACCGCGCCCGTCACTCCTCGTCGGCGGTGTACTGCCGGTCGTACCCGAACGGCAGGTAGCTGTCGCCGCCGCCCTCGTAGAAGTTCCCGAAGAACTCCACGTACTCGAGACGCACCGCCTGAATGCCGGCGGAAGTGACCCCGAGCGCGAGGACGACGATGTGGCCGACGACCGCGACGACGATCCCGCCCACGAGCGCGAGGACGCCGACCGCGCCGATCGAGGACGGGTCGAACGCGGTCGTGATCCCGGCGAAGACGAGCTCGTACTCCTCCGGGTGGTTCCGGATGTATTCGAGGTACTCGGCGGAGAAGATGAAGTGGAAGCTCCCCTCGCCGCCCTCGCCGATGTACGCCCCGAACGCCAGCAGGTTCACGGCGAGCGCCATCCCGCCCTTCGCGAGCAGCACCGCCATGATCCGGGCGTACGAGATGACGTTGACGATCGGCGAGAGCACCTCGGCGAGCTCCGGCGGCTCGCCGATCGCGAGCAGGACGATCCCGAGCAGGATGGCCGCGATGGCGGCGTACCCGACAGCGACCGGGAAGCCGGCGAACGACACCGCCCCGAAGGTGAGTATCGAGAACGAGTCGAACAGGAAGTCCGGCTTCGGACCGGGGAGATGCTGGCTGAAGATCCAGATCCACGCGCCGTTGAGGATCAGCAGCCACGAGCCGCCCTCGTACAGCGCGTGTTTCAGGTCGTGCTGCTGGTAGTTGCTCACGAACGAGAGGATGTGCCCCACGTTCAGGTGCACGAGCCCGAACAGCACGCTGGCGACCAGGAACGACAGCGCCCAGTCGATGTCGGCCGGCGAGAGGCCCTTCCCGTCGACGGGCCAGTGGACCTCGCCCGGTAGCAGCTGGTAGGCGTGGTAGCCGAACACGTCGATCCCGAAGTAGATCCCGAACAGGATCGTGAAGCCGCCGGCCCACAGCGCGACGGCGCCCAGTTCGCGGAACGTCCCGTCGTACCTGCTGTACAGGAAAGCGCCGATGGCGCCGTACAGCACGCCGTACCCCACGTCGCCGATCATGAAGCCGAACATGAGCGGGAACGTGAGGAAGACGAGAAGCGTCGGGTCGAACTCCGAGTACTTCGGCCGGCCGAACCCCTGCACGAGCAGCTCGAAGGGGCCGGCCGCGCTCCCGTTGTTCTGGACGACCGGCGGGTCGTCGCCGCCGTGGGTCGCGTGGCCGCCGTCCGTGGCCGCCTCGCGCACGTCGCTGTCCGCAGCACCGCCGTCAGCGACCGCCTCAGTGTGGTGGTCTCCGTCGGGGGTGAACGACGCGCGCTCCAGCTCCTCGACCTCGGCGTGGTCGCCGACCGCGTCGGCGATGGCCGCCTGCAGGTCGGGGAACGTCTCTGTCGGGACCCATCCCTCGGCGATGAAGGCGTTCTCGGTGGTCGCGAAGGAGAGCGGCGCCTGCTTCTTCTCGGCCTCGATGGTGAGCTGCTCTTCGGCGCGCAGCAGGAAGCCGGCTTCCTCCTCTTTCACCGCCGCGAGTTCCGCTTCGACCTCGTCGAGGTCGCTCCGAAGCTCTTCGCGTTCGCGTTCCAGCTCCGCGACGTACTCGCTCGGGCTGG
Source organism: Halorubrum salsamenti (assembly GCF_007671685.1). Taxonomy (GTDB): domain Archaea; phylum Halobacteriota; class Halobacteria; order Halobacteriales; family Haloferacaceae; genus Halorubrum; species Halorubrum salsamenti. The sequence goes on from NZ_VCNL01000003.1 coordinate 318,844, forward strand.
CGTCCGCGTCCGGCACTTCGAGCAGCGCGATGTCGACGCCGACGAGCGAGTCCTGCAGGACGCCCTCCTCGGCCCCGTCGGCGGGACGCGCGAAGATCGCGACGACGTCGCTCCCGGCGAACACCTCGAACGCGTCTATCCCGTCCGCGTCGGCGAGCGTCGCCTCGACCGCGTCCGGCTTCGCCTCGCCGACGACGACTTCGAGCGAGTCGTAGCCGCCGAGCAGGTCGAGCTCGATTCCCAGGTCCGCGAACGGCTCCATCCGATCGATCTCCTCCTCTCGGTCGCGGATCTCGGCCTGCAGATCGTCGCGCCGGTCGTTGAGTTCGTTGACGCGCTCGCGCACGTCGTCGAGCTCCGCCTCGAGCTCCTCGTCGCCGAGCGGACGGGCCCCGTCGACCTCGTCGCCCTCGATATCGAGGATGCTCTCGAGCGAGCGCACGGTGACGAGCTTCTCGTTGACGGTCTCCGCGCCGTCGAGCGATTCGCCGGGCGCGAAGCCCTCGTAGCGCTCGTCGTAGTCCGTGACGTGTAGGGAGTGGTGTTCGTACGTCGCCTCGATCACGTCGTCGATGACGCGCTTCGAACCCGTCACCGACACCTTGCTCATCCGCTCAGGCCTGAGCATCCACCGCCTCCTCGGCCTGTTGGTTCACCGCTTCTTCGAACCGTTCGACGGCGTAGTCGACGGCCGAGTCCACGCGGTCGCGGGCCTCGCGTTCGAGCTCGTCGCGGTCGGCACGACCCGATTCGAGGATCTCCTCGCGGCGCTCCTCGATCTCCTCGCGGGCCGCCGCCAGCCGGTCGTCGGCCTCGGAGTCCGCCTCTTCCTCGGCCTCCGCGCGGATCTCCTCCGCGCGTTGTCGAGCCTCGGCGAGGCGCTCGTCGGCGTCCGATTCCGCCTCCGCGATGATCTCGTCCGCCTCCGTTTCAGCCTCCTTGATCCGGTCGAGCACCTCTGGTCTCGCCATGCTACTAATCGCCTGAAACTCCACAAGCGACGTATAAGGTGTTTGCGAAAGTGCGCGCACGGTTCCGGCAACTCGGGCGGTCGATCGCGCCGAAACGCCGACGCGATCGCTCCGTCGCCGCCTACATTTAAGTACCAGTCGCCGGACCCTCACCGTATGGCAACGGTGTATGCGGTCGCGTCGGCGAAAGGTGGGGTCGGGAAGACCACCACGACCGCCGCGGTGGCGACGCTCCTGGCCGACTCGGGCGCCGACGTCGTCGCGATCGACGCCGACCTCGGCATGGCGAACCTCGCGGCGGCCGTGGGTGTGCCCCCCGGCGGGATCACCCTCCACGACGTGTTGGCGGGCGCGGCCGAGCCCCACGACGCGGTCCACGAGGGGCCGGCCGGCCTCCGCGTCGTTCCGGGTGCGGCGGATCTCGACGCGTACGCGGCGGCCGACCCCTCCGAGCTTCGGGGGGTCGTCGACGCCTTCGACGACGCCGACTACGTGTTCGTCGACGCCGGCGCGGGGCTCTCGCACGACTCCACGCTCCCGCTCGGGCTCGCCGACGAGACGCTGCTCGTCTCCACGGCGGAGCAGAGCGCCCTCGGCGACACCGAGAAGACGCGCCAGGTGACCGAGCGGATCGGCGGCTCCGTCGCGGGCGCCGCGATCACCCGCCTCGACCCCGCGACCGCCGCGAGCGACGACCCGATCGACGCGGTCGAGCAAACGCTCGACGCCCCCGTGATCGGACGGATCCCCGAGGACGACGCGGTGTTGCGCGCGGTGGAGTCGTCCAAGCCGCTCTCGGTCTTCGCCTCGGACGCCCCGGCGACCCGCGCGTACCGGGACCTGACACGGGCGCTGACCGGCGCGTCGATCGACGGTCCCGGGCTCGCCGCCGGCGACGCGACAGTTGACGACGAGACGGCGGACGGCGACACCGAACCCGACGAGACGGTGCCCGGCGACGCGGGGGCCGACGAAGAGACGGCCGCGGGCGAGGATGACGACCCGACGGAGACCGACACCGAAGGGCCAGACGAGGGGGCCGAACCGGACGACGCGGGTGAGACCGGCGGTTCCGAAGTGACGGACGTTGCGCTGGACGAGGAGGATATCATCGTCGCCGACTCCGAGCGGGCCGGTCTCGGCGATCCGGGCGACGAGGAGGATATCATCGTCGCCGCGGAATCACCCGTCGAGGACATCGAAGACGCGGAGGACGTCGAAGACGCGGAGGACACCGAGGACGGCGCGGCAGACGCGACGGGGGCGACGGACGCGGCCTCCGAGAGCGCCGACGACGTCGCGAGCGGTCCGGCGGCGGCCGAGGTCGACGCCGTCGACGGCGAGACGGAGACCGTGGGCGAGGGGCACGTCGACGGGGACGACCTCGAAGAGATGATCGAAGAGGACCTCGAACCGGAGACGTTCGACGACGGGGACGACGAGACTCCTGAGTCGACCGCGGACGGTCAGTCGACGAGCGACGAGCCGGCAGACGTCGGGGTCGGCGGCGACGGCCCCGGATCAGACGAAGAACCGGACCCCGCGCCGGGAGCGGAACCGAGCGAGGAGACAGAACCCGATCCGGACGACGAGCTCGCCGGCAGCGTTCCGTTCCGGGACGACGACACCGGGACGATGAGCACCTCCCTCTCCGAAGAGGCGAAAGGCGACGACGAGGACGATAGCGATGAGAGCGGCGGCTTCTTCAGTCGACTGCTCGGTCGGTAGGACCGCGTCGCTCTCGGCGGTCAGGTAGACGGTTGATACGGACGGTGAGTCGAGGGCCGATCAGGCTTCGGACGGCGCCTTCGCCCGGTCGCGGATGAGTTCGCGGATCTCCTCGGGGTCGGAGATGCCGGCGAGCTCCTCGCAGGAGACGAGGGCGGTGCCGTCGACCGACTCGCGCTCTTCGTCCTCCTCGGTGAAGTACACCGAGCGGGTCTGCGCCACCTCGCCGATCGAGGACATGATCCGGGCGCGCTTCTCGGCGGCCGGAGTGAACGTCGAGTGGCCGGTGAGCACCCGCGTCACGGCGCTCCCTTCGTCCTCGGAGACGGCCTTAAACGGCGCGCGGGCGGTCGGGTGAACCGTGAATCCCGCGTTCGTGAGCACGTGGAGGACGTGCTCGTCGTCGGGGTCGGTCTCGGGCGCCGAGGGAGTGGGGTCGGCGTCGCGGACCTCGTCGGCGCCCTCGAGCACGTTGACCGGACTGGAGAACGGCTCGTTGAACAGCTCCTCCAGTTGGATCGCCACCTCGATGGAGGCGTTCATCCCGTCTTCGTACTTCGAGACGGTGCGCCGGGAGACGCCGAGTTCGGTGGCGAGGCGGCCGAGCGACCAGCCGCGCTCCTCGCGCTCGTCGGCCAGCAGGTCGCCGTCGAGGCTGACGTAGAGGCCGCCGGGCGCCGCGTAGATGAGCGGGGGCATCCCCTCGACGAACAGGTCGTACCCCGTGTCGGGGTTGATCACCGGGACGCCGTGCCGGAAGTAGACGACCCCCGGCTTCAGCTCCTCGTCGCGGGTCCGGACCCCGATCACCATCGGGGTCGCCTGCAGGTACTCGCCGAGCCGGCGCATCTCCGCGCCGGTCTCCGCGTCGAGCGCGTCGACGTTGCCGAGGATCTTCAGGAGGACGAGATCCTCGCCGCGCCGGGCCGCCACGTCGAAGCTCTTGGGCCGGACCGCACACCGGTCGCTGACGAGGAAGCCCGCGTCCTCCAGCATCGCGGTGACGTTCTCGATCAGCGCAGTCCGGGACATAATCGAGATTAGCGGCTCGCCGTATATATGCGTTGTGTCAGTCGCACGCGCTCGAAATCGCCGCCCGCCTGCGATTTCGCCGATCGGGACGGCGATGCAGTTATATACTCGTTCGTCGGCTCCGACCCGCTCTGTCCGCTTCATCCCGCCCCGAAACCGGTTTGTCCGGGAACGCGAAAGGGCGCGTATGCCCATCGTCGCCGTCGACGACACCGACTCTCGCGAGCGCGGGATGTGCACGACGTACGTCGGCGCGCGGCTCGCCGAGCGGCTCGAATCGGCCGGCGGGCGGGTCCGCCGCCGGCTCCTCGTCCGGCTGAACCCCGCCGTGAAACACAAGACGCGAGGGAACGCCGCGGTCGCGCTCCACGTCTCCGCTATCGACGCCGAAGCGGCCTTCGACCTCGCCGCGGCGACCGTCCGGGAGTTCGCGGCGGCCGACGACCCCCGGACCTCGCCCGGCGTCGTCGTCGCCGACGTCGACGTGGCCGATATCGACGTGGCCGACCCCGCCGACGCCGGCGACTCCCTCGGAGCGAGCGCGATCGGCCCGTCACCCCCGAGCGCGGCGACGATTCCCCCCGACGTGACCGAGTTCGCCCGCCGCGCGCTCCGACACCGCCTCTCGCTCGACGAGGCCCTCGAACTCGCCGACGAACACGGCTTCCGGCACGCGGCGTTCGGGTCCGGCGGGGAGACCGAGGCGGACGCCGTCGCCGGCCGCGGCCGGATCGGCGCGCTCGCGGCGGTCGGCGCCCCCGCCGCGTTCGACGACTGGACCGTCGAGCGCATCTCCTACCGCGAGCTGGACCGCTGCGGCACGCCCCGCGACGTCGACGTCGAGAGCGTCTTCGCGGCCGCCGATCGGGGGTACCCGACCGTCTGGGACACCGTCGACCGCGGAACGGGCGAGGCGGTCTGCGTGCCGAACGCCCCCGGCCCGATCCTCCACGGGATCCGCGGCGACGACGCCGACGCGTGCCGCGAGGTCGCCGAGGGGATCGCCTCCGAGCCGGTCGAGCGCGCCGCGACGTTCGTCACGAACCAGGGCACCGACGCGCACCTCGCGCCCGGGGCGATCGGCGACCTCCGCGACGGCGCGGGCTACCGCGTCGCCGGCGTCGTCGCGAGCGAGCCGGAGACGAGACGCGGGGGACACGTCCACGTCGACGTGGCGTCCCCCGACGATGATCCCCTTCCCCACCTCCGGTGCGTCGCGTTCAAGCCGACCGGCCGGTTCCGCGACCGCGTGCGCGCACTCCGTCCCGGCGACCGGGTGACGGTGTGCGGCGAGCACGAGGTCCGGGCGGTCGAGGGCGACGCCGACCGCGACGGATCGGACGGCGATCTGCCGACGGCGACCCTGAAACTGGAGAAGTTCGCCGTGCGCGACCTCGTCGAGACGGAGCCCGCCGTGCCGATCTGCCCCGACTGCGGGCGGTCGATGTCCTCGGCGGGGCGGAATCAGGGGTACCGCTGCCGCGACTGCGGCACCGACGCGCCCGGGAAGGTCGAGGAGCCGGTCGAGAGGGGGCTGGACGTCGGCTGGTACGAGGTCCCGCCGAGGGCCCGGCGACACGTGGCGAAGCCGCTGGTCCGCGGCGGGTTCGACGCGGCGATCCACCCGGAGCGGTGAGTCGGTGACGGCCGGATCGGCTTAGCGAACAGGGAGAGGCCCCGCTACTCGCTCGCGACCAGCTTGTAGCACATCCCGGCCTCGTCGGAGTTCTCCGGGGCGCGCTCCGCGTAGTAGATCCCGTCGTCGGTGACGGTGGGCGCGCTGGTCACGTCGCCGCGACCCTGAGCGGCCCAGGTGACCGAGCCGTCGTCGCGGTCGAGCGCGTACAGCTTCGCGTCGTACGAGCCGACGAGCACGTGGTCGTTCGTGGCGACCGCGCTCCCGGTGATCCAGCCGCCCGTCGCGGTCGACCACAGCTTCTCGCCGCTTTGGAGGTCGATCGCGTAGGCGTTTGTGTCGTGGCTCCCGACGTACACCTCGCCGTCGTGGACCGCAGGCGCGCACATGACGCCGCCCGTGTCAGCCGGGCTGGGGTCGTCCTTCGACGTCTCGCCGCCGTCGGTCTCGAACTCCCACAGCATGGAGCCGTCCTCGATGTCGAGCCCCGTGACGGTCCCCGCCCACGAGGGGACGACCGCGATCCCCTCGCTGATCGCGAGGGGGACCTTCACCTCCCCGCCGGTGTCGTAGGCCCACTCGCGCTCCAGCTCCGGGAACGACCAGGCGTAGCAGTGGCCGTCGTTGGAGCCGAAGATGAGGCGGCCGTGCTCGCGGTCGATCGCGACCGTCGAGTGCGGATGGTCCGTGGGGCGTCTGTCGCGCCACTCCACCTCGCCGGTCTCCGCGTCCATCTTGACGACGCTCCCGTCCGGGGGCGCGTGCTCGACCGCGACGTAGAGCTTCCCGTCGAGGTAGGTCGGGCTGGCGGCGGCCGAACCGCCGACCGTGTTCTGCCACAGGATCTCGCCGTCGTCGAGCGCCAGCGCCGAGACCACGCCGTCGTAGGTGCCGACGTACAGGCTCCCGTCCGCGATCGCCGGGGTCCCGTGGCTCCCGCGGTCGTCGTCGCTGATCGAGGTCGCCCAGTTCACCGACCCGTCCGGCGCGATCGACTGCACCCGGCCCGTGTCGTCGGCGAGGACGATCGCCCCGTTCGGGGCCGCTATCGGGCTCCCCTTCGAGGCCGAGTGGTCGCCGCGGTTCGCCGGCACCTCCCACGCGGTCTCGGCGGTCTCGGGTATCGTCGCGTCGATGTACCCGGTGTTCCGGAGCCCCTGCCGGAACTGCGTCTTCACGCCGTCGTCGGGCGCTTCGGTCGGACGGTCGCTCCCGTCTGAGCTCCCGCCGTCGCTCCCGTCTCCGGAGCCCCCGTTCTCGGGCGTGTCGTCTCCGGCCGGCCCGCCGGAGTCGAGGGCGGAGCATCCGGCCAGTCCCGCGGCGCCCGCGGTGCTCGCGGCACCGAGGGCCCGCAGCCAGTCGCGACGCGTTCGTTCGGTCATGGTGGCCCCCTTCCCGCAGCGAGAATAAAAAGCCCCGCTCCTCGGCGTACGCTCGCGAGGCGGTCCGGCGGCGGCGATCAGTCGTCGATGTCGCGCTCCTCGCGCCACGTCGCCGCGCGGTCGAGCGCGGCCTCGCGGTCGTCGAACCGCTCGCGCTCGTAGGCCGACTCGTCGTCGGCCTGCTCCATCACGTCGAGGCGGGCGACGAACCCGCCGTCGCCGCGCTCGCGGATCCGGACCGTCGCGTAGCCGTCGGAGCGCTCCCACTCGGTGATCACGTCGTCCTCGCGTCCCAGTGACCAGGGCATACCGGAGAGCGCGCGCGGCGCGGCTAAAGCGGCGCGGTTCGCGGTCGGCGACGGGGGAGAGCCGTTCCGATCAGTCCCCGCCGCTCACCGGCGCCGTCGCGTGCGAACAGACCGGACAGACCGCGTAGCCGAGGGCGTCGTACGGCACCGACGCCGAGGGGGCGGTCACGCCGCACTCGGGGCAGTCGAACGTCGACCCCTTCTGAATGCTCATACGCGCCATGCGAACGCTCCGCATATCGTTATGCGCCGCTTGCGGCCCGCTCAACGCATCCCTACTTATAAGCGATCGGCGGTCCGAGCCCGACCGTGACCGAAGGCGTCCACGCGGAACGGCGCGAGCGCGCGGCGGCGCGGCTCCGGGAGACCGGCGCCGACGGGCTCGTCTGTTTCCCCGGTCGGAACCTCCAGTACCTCACCGGCTTCGCCGAGGAGCCGGGCGAGCGACACCTCCTGCTCGTCGTGCCGGCGGGCGACCGTCCCACGGGCGGGGCCACCGCCGCCGAACCGACCCTCCTCGTGCCGTCCCTCTACGAGACCCAGGTCAGGGAGGAGACCACGGTCGACGCGGTGCGGACGTGGGCCGACGGCGACGACCCGACCGCGGCCGTCCGGGACCTCCTCGGCGACCTCGGGCTCCGCGGGGGGCGGCTCCTCGTCGACGACACGATGTGGGCGACGTTCACGCAGGACCTCCGGGCCGCCGCGCCCGACGCGGAGTGGGGGCTCGCGAGCGAGGCGCTCGCCGACCTCCGCGTCCGGAAGGACGAGGCCGAGCTGGACGCGATGCGCGCGGCCGCGGCGGCCGCCGACGAGACGGTCCGGGACCTCCGTGACCTCGGCGCCGACGCGGTCGGGACGACCGAACGCGACCTCGCCGACTGGATCGCCGACCGGCTGGCCGCCCACGGCGGAGAGGGCGTCTCCTTCGAGACGATCGTCGGGTCGGGCCCGAACGGGGCGAAGCCCCACCACGGGCACGGCGACCGCGAGGTCCGGGCGGGCGAGCCGGTCGTGCTCGACTTCGGCACCCGGGTCGACGGCTATCCCTCGGACCAGACGCGGACGCTCGTCTTCGACGGCGAGCCGCCGGCCGAGTACGAGCGCGTCCACGAGACGGTCCGGGCGGCGCAGACGGCCGCGGTCGAGGCGGTCGGACCCGGCGTCGCCGCCGAGGCGGTCGACCGGGCCGCCCGCGAGGTCGTCGAGGACGCCGGGTACGGCGAGGCGTTCGTCCACCGCACCGGTCACGGGGTCGGGCTCGACGTCCACGAGGAGCCGTATATCGTGGCCGGCAACGACCGGGCGCTGGAGCCGGGGATGGCCTTCTCGGTGGAGCCGGGGATCTACCTCGACGGGCGGTTCGGCTGTCGGATCGAGGACCTCGTCGTCGTCACCGAAGACGGGTGCCAGCGGCTGAACGACACCGACCGCGGCTGGCGATGAAGACGAACCTCCTCGAAAAATCGACGCGGGAACCCCACGCGCCGGTCCGGCACGCGGTCGCGGGAGTCGTGTGCGCGATCCCAACCCGAGATTTGCTGTCGGAGCGTATAGTCGTAACACCGGATTATTTCGGGTGCACCGGTCGCTTCGCACGAGGCGCCCCCCGTGGGACGGCACCGGTTCGGCCCGACGCCACCGATTCGCATCGAAACCATTAGTGTCGCCGGTGCGAAAGCGCGGGGCATGAGCGACAACGACGAGGCCGAGGCGGAGGAGGCGGAGGAGCCGGCCGTCGAGCTGGGCGAGGGGCCGGACGTGGCGGGCGAGCCGATCGCCCGCGTCGCGTCCCGGCTCACGTGGCCCGCGAAGCGCAGCGACCTGCGCGCCCAGGAGGGCGACGCGACGATCCGCACCCCGGAGGGCCCCCGCGACCTCGACGACGTGCTCGCTGAGTCGGAGGTCCCGCTGTTCGAGAGCCGGAGCGAGTTCGTGACCGAGGTCGAGGAGGTCGTCGGACGCGGCCCGGTCGCGACCGAGTAACGGCCCGGTTCTCGCTCCCGTCGGTTCGGTTTCGTTCCTCTCTCCTCCGTTTCCGTTCCTCTCTCCTCCGTTCCCCTCGCTGCCGTCGCGAGCCCGTTGTCCGGACGACGCGGGCCGCGACCGCTACGACGTCCTCGGCGCCTGCACCCCGAGACGGCGACACCGCAAGGGGCGTTAGCGACTGAGTGAGGAGCGAAGCGAGTCGCGCGAGTCGTCGACGGCCGGGGCTTTGGAAGTGTCCGCCGTCGATCTGCTGGCAGCGGTTTATAAGCGATCGGCCCCGCCATCGCCCGTGTCTCGATCCAGCCACGAGGTCGCGATCGACTCGAACGGCCCGGAGTACTGCATCAGCGTCGTCCCGAGGATCGCCATCACGAGCACGTAGCCGACCGCGAACGCGTTGATCGTCGCCGCGAGCGCCGGATCGAACGCGCCGGCCTCGCCCGCGGTCACCGCGATCGTCGCGATGATCAGCGAGAACTCCCCGCGGGTGGTCATCCCGAGCGCGACCCGCGTCGACCGACGGGCGTCCAGGTCGAACGCGCGCCCGGCGAGGAAGCCGGTGACGATCTTCGTCGGGGTCGTCACGACCACCGCGAGCGCGACCAGCGCCGCCACCCCGCCGAACAGCAGCGGGTCGGTGACGAGCCCGATCCAGAAGAAGAACACCGCCGCGAACGTGTCGCGGACGGGTTCGAGCAGCGCCTCGATCTCGTGGGCGTACTCCGTCGAGGCGAACGCCATCCCGACGAAGAAGGCCGCGACCGCCTCGCTGACGCCGAGCGCGAGCGCCCCGCCCGCGACTAACACCACGGCCGCGATCGAACGGAGCGCGACGAACTCCCGGTTGTCGGTCTCGACGAGCTTGGCGAACGCGGGCGTGCCGAACCAGACGAGGGCCAGGAGCCCGAGGATGAACCCGATCGCGATCGCGATGTCGACGGCGGCCGCGCCGGCGTCGCCGCCGCCGAGCGCGATCGCGGACGCGACCGCGAGATACACCGCGATGAACAGGTCCTCGTAGACGAGGGTTCCGAGCATCGGCTCCGCCTCGTCGTTGGCGATCCAGCCGAGGTCGATGAGCGACTTCGTGATCACCGCCGACGAGGAGATGTACACGATACCGGCGATCAGGAACGCCGGCAGGAACGCGCCGAAGACGAGCCAGCCGAGGACGAACCCGACTCCGAAGTTCGCCAGGTCGATCGTCCCCGCCGTTCCGATCTGGCGCCGCCGCGCGATCAGGCGGTCGATGTTGAACTCCAACCCGAGGAAAAACAGGAGGAAGACGATTCCGAGCTCCGCGCCGATCGCGATGAACTCCGACTCGGCGATGTACGCGGTCCCGAGCACCGGCAGCGCGACCCGGCCGAGCACGAACTCGCCGAGCGCCATCCCGATCACGATGTAGAAGGGGATCACCGACTGGCCGAGCCGGTCCGCGAGCGCGCCGACGCCCGCGATCGCCGCGAACATGATCCCCAGTTCGAGGAGGGCCTCAGCCACCGACGCTCACCTCGCCGCCGGTCGAGGAACTCACGCCATGTCGGCCGCTCATCCGGTGAGGATCTCTTCGAACGCCTCGCAGTTCTCCGGCGTCCCGACCCCGATCAGCGTGTCGCCCTCGCGGAGGGTGGTCTCGGCGCCCGGGCTGTCGATCACCTCCTCGCCGCGCTGGATCGCGACGACCGCGAGGCCGGTCCGGTTCCCGATGTCGGCGCTCTCGAGCGTCTCGCCGACGAGTGGGGACCCCGGAGGGAGCTCGTACCACTCGAGGAGGATCCCGCCCGGAAGCGTCGTCTCTTGAGTGTCGGGCTCGACCGGCTGGAAGTACGCCCCCTCGATGATCGACCCGATCTTCCGGGCGAGGTCGTCGCCGAACTCGAACACCTTCTCGGAGTCGGCGTCCGAGTCGGGTCGACGGAACACCTCGCGTTTCCCGGTGTTGTGGATGACGACGACCATCTCGCCGTCGCCGAGTTCGATCTCGAACTTCTTCCCGACGCCCGGGAGGTCGGATTCCGTGATCGGCATACCGGAGGCAAACGCGGCCACGCTAATAGTTGTGTAGTTCGATCCCGGATCGATCGCGTTCGGGCGGACCCGCAAATCTCCGTCCGACGGGCGTCTGCCGCGCACCAAACGCTAAGTACGCACGGTCCGAGGGGTCGGACATGTGGCGCTCCCGGAAAAGCCGGGACCGGCGGACGGTGATCTGCATCGCGTGCGGCGACTCCGTGCTGCGCGAGGACGCGCGCGAGTACGACAAGGAGGGAGACCGCTGGAACCGGCGCGACAAGGAGTTCGAGTACCTCTGTACCGACTGCGACGACGAGATCTGCCACCAGCCGCGGGACGGGCTCGAATCGCTGATCCTCTCGATCGAGTCGGACGGGCTCTCCCGCGAGGAGTTCCTCGACCGCTACGCCGACGCGGTCGACGACGCCGGCGGATCGCCTGAGCGATCCGAACGCGACCGGTAACGCGACCGACACGCCTTCCTCACCGCGTTCGAAACCCGAGTGACGCATGCCCCTCCGCTCGACGCCCGCCGTCCATCCGGCTCCGCTCCAGACCGCGATCGATCCCCTCCCGACGCTGATCGGCGTCGCCGCGCTGCTCGTCGGCCTCGCGTTCCTCGTCCACGGCGGGCGAGGCTCCCTCGACGCGCTCCGCGTCGCCCGCGCGACCGCGACCGATCCCCGATCGCTGCAGGCCGGCGATCGCCGGGTCCGGATCACCGGACGCGCCGAGATCGCGCCGGACGCTCACGGGGAATCCGGTGGCTGGGGAGACGGCGGGGAGGAGGGCGGTGACGCGGAGAACGACGACCCCGAGACCCTCCCCGCCCCGTTCACCGACGAGCACTGTCTCTGTTGCACCTACGACGTGTCGGAGTACCGCAGCCAGGGGAAGGGCCGGTCGTGGGTGTCGATCGACTCCGGCGAGGCCGGGGTCCCGTTCCGCGTCGTCGCCGACGGCGTCGGCGTCCGCGTCGACCCCGCGGCCGCCGACTTCGCGTTCGGCGTCGACGAGGACGTCGAGGTCGCGGCCGACGAGACGCCGCCCGAGCGCGTCCGCCGGTTCACGGACGCGGTGGAGTCCGTCGACGAGTCGGAGACCGGGTGGACGCTCGGCCCGCTCACCGTCGGCAACGACCCCGAGCGCCGATACCGCCAGCGGGTCCTCCGCCCCGGTGACGACGTGACGGTCGTCGGCGACGCGACCGCCTTCCCGGGCGCACCGGTCGGCGAGGTGAAAGCGCGGATCGACGGCGGCTCCCCGTTCGTCGTCGGCGACGCGGGCGCGCGCCGGACCGCGCTCCGGCTGGTGGGGCGGTCGGCGGTACCGGTCGTCCTCGGGCTCGTCTCCCTGACGGTCGCGGCGCTCGCGCTCTCGCCGGTCCTCGGTGTGGTCGGCGGGTGAGCGATCGACCGAACGAGAGACGGCGCGGTCCGCACTGACGTCGTCTCCCCTCCCCGACAGGCCTTTCTAACGGACACGCGTTGGTCACCGTATGTCAGACGACGAGCCGAAACCGGGGTCCGCGGAGGACCAGGGTCCCGTGACGATCACGCCGGAGCTCGCCGACCGCCTCGCCGAGAAGCGGGAGGAGCTGTTCGAGGAGTTCGAGATCCGCGACGAGTTCCCGAGCGAGGTCCTCCGCGAGGCCGAGGCCCGGACCGAGGACGTGTACGAGGAGATCGAGGCCGAGATCGACGAGCGGGAGGACCTCCGCGACCTGACGACGTGGACCACCGACCCGGTCGACGCGCAGGACTTCGACGACGCCATCTCGATCGAACGGGAGGAGGGCGCCTACCGGCTGTGGGTCCACATCGCCGACGTGACCCACTACGTCACCCCCGACACCGCGATGTGGGAGGAGGCGGTCGAGCGGGCCAACACCGTCTACCTGCCCGACTACACGATCCACATGCTTCCCCCGGTGCTCGCGGAGACCGTCTGCTCGCTCGTCCCGAACGAGGACCGGCTCGCGCACACCGTCGAGATGGAGATCGACGACGAGACGCTCTCGTTCGAGGACATCGAGATTTATAAGTCCGTCATCAACTCCGACGAGCGGCTCACCTACAACGAGTGCGAGGAGCGGCTGGAGGACCCCTCCCTGCCCCTCGGCGAGGAGAACGCGCTCGCGTTCGAACTCGCCGACCGCATGCACGAACAGCGCAAGGAGGACGGCTCGCTCGTGTTGAATCCCCGGCGAGACCGCGCCCACACCATCATCGAGGAGTCGATGCTGAAGGCGAACAAGGCGGTGACGCACACGCTGATGTGGGACCGCGGCGTCGAGGCGATGTACCGCGTCCACCCGCAGCCGACCCCCGACCAGTGGAACGAGGCGTTAAAAGAGATCCAGGAGCTCGACTCCGTCTCCATCCCCGGCGACGCGTGGGGCGACGACCCGCGGAAGGCCGTCAACGCCGCCTTGGAGGAGTCGCCCGGTCGCCAGCTCAACAAGATCCAGCGGGCCGTGCTGAAGGTGATGCCCCGCGCGAAGTACATGAACGACCCGTTCGGCGGCCACCACGCGCTCAACTTCGACATCTACGGCCACTTCACCTCGCCCATCCGCCGGCTCTCGGACACGATCAACCACTGGATCGTCCACGAGAACGACGTGCCGGAGAACCTCATCGAGCTGTGCGACCACGCCAGCGACAAGCAGAAGGACGGGGAGACCGCGGAGCGCCTTTATAAGCAGTTCCTGCAGGAGGTCGGACTCGATCCCCACGCCGTCAACAACCGCGGCGTCGAAGTCGTCGAGGACCCGGAGGAAGCGAAGCATACCGCCTGAAGGGCGGCGATTTCCGATTACCCCTCATCGTTCCCCTCTCGCTTTCGACCTCTCGTCGGCTACGTCGACGCCGTGTACAGCAGCAGCCCGACGGCGACGAGCGAGACGAGCAGGATCCACCCGACCATGATAATCCCCATCTGACGGTGCGTGAGGTTCTGGCCCTCAAGGATCTCGGAGATGCCCATACGTCGCCAAACTGACTCGGAGTATATAAGCGGTCTGGGTCGGGAGACGGCGTCCCTTCTCACGGCTGAACACCTCGCCTTTCCTTCGCCAGACGCGGGGGGATGAAGCGGCCGCCTCTGTCACTCGGATCGGTGATCGACTTGGTCTCCTCCGCTCCGGAGTGAGACGGAATAGGCGGCTCCCCTCCTTGTCGACTGGGTACCTTCGCAAAAGTCGCCTATGGACTCGCGGGGGTCCCGTGAGTGAAACGAACGGGACCAAGCGAGGGAGCCACTGAACGTACGAAGTGAGTGAAGAAGTGGACTCGCGGGGATTTGAACCCCGGGCCTCTTCCTTGCGAAGGAAGCGATCTGCCGCTGATCTACGAGCCCGCACCCGGAACCAATCGCCGTTCGTATTTGTACCTTACCTTTCGGCGACCCGCACGCGGGTAGTTCTCACTCTTGTGCAGGCGCGACGGCGTCACAGCTCGCGACGATGACCACCGATACCGACGGGATTAGGTACGGGGCCCCACGACGGTTACGTGACTTCGGGGGTGTCGTACCCGCGGTTCCCACTCGCAACCCGATTAACGTTTCTGGGACGCATCTCACTTCCGTTACCCTTTTGCGTGCGGACGACCCAGATCCGCGTATGGCAGAAGCGACGTCGACGGCGGACCCCGACCCGGCCGCGATCGCGGCCCTGAAACACGTCGGGCTCGTCGGCGGCCTGACCGAGACGAAGGTGTCGTGTGCGGCCCTCGGCGACCGGCTCGACGCCTCGACGCAGACCGCCTCTCGGCGACTCCAGACGCTCGAATCAGCGGGGTACATCGAACGCGACGTGGTCGGCGACGGGCAGTGGGTTCGCGTCACCGACGCGGGCGAGGCGGCTCTCCGCGCCGAGTACGCCGACTACCGCCGGCTGTTCGAGACCGACGTGGATCTCGTGCTCCGCGGCGCGGTCACCGGGGGCATGGGCGAGGGACGCCACTACATCACCCTGCCCGGCTACGCCGATCAGTTCCGATCCCGGCTGGGCTACGAGCCGTTCCCGGGCACGCTCAACGTCGATCTCTCGGAGGAGAGCGTCCGCCGGCGCGGCGAGATGGCCGGCATCGACGCGGTTCCGATCGACGCGTGGGAGGGAGAGGACCGCACCTACGGCGCGGCCTCGTGTTACGGCGTCACGCTCGTCGCCGGCGACGAGCGCTACGAGGAGGTCCACGCGATCGTGCCGGACCGGACCCATCACGACGACGACCAGCTCGAACTGATCGCCCCCGAGCGGCTCCGCGACGCGCTCGACCTCGACGACGGCGACGCGGTCGAGGTCCGCGTGGCCGCCACGAGCCGGGCGGACACGCCCGACAACGAGGCGGAGATGGAGACGGAGGTCGCCTGATGCGCGCCGACGCCGACACCGAGGTCGAGGCCGATGCCGCCGGATCCGCACCGGACGCTGAGGTCGATCCGGTCGGACGCGCGCTTGAGGCGTTCCGCGCGGGAGACCCGGTCTGCGTCCACGACTTCGCGGACCGCGAGGGCGAGACGGACATCGTCTACCCGGCCGGCGCCGTCGACGAGGCGGCCGTCGCGCACATGCGCAACGACGCGGGCGGACTGATCTGCGTCGCGGTCGGGGACCCCGTCGCGGACGCGTTCGGGCTCCCGTTCCTCGCGGACGCGCTCGATCACCCCGCGGTCGACGACGACCCCGAGTACGACGACCGCTCCTCCTTCTCGCTGCCCGTGAACCACCGCGAGACGTTCACCGGGATCACCGACGAGGACCGCGCTCGAACCATCGTCGAGCTGGCGGCGTCCGCCGCCGCGGTCGACGCCGACCCCGCGGGGTACGGCCCGGAGGACTTCGCCGCAGAGTTCCGCGCGCCCGGCCACGTCCACGTGCTGCGGGGCGCCCGCGACGGGCTGCGCGGGCGGACCGGCCACACGGAGCTCGGGCTCGCGATGGCCGAGGCGGTCGGCGCCGCCCCCGCCGCCGTGGTCTGCGAGATGCTCGACGACGAGACGGGCGCCGCGCTGGCGCCCGCGGACGCCGAGGCGTACGCCCGCCGGCGCGGGATCCCCTACGTCGAGGGGGCCGCGCTCGTCGAGGCGCTCGAGTAACCGGCCGCCGGACCGCCGGCGTGCGCCTCCGAGTGGCCGCCGAGGGCGGCCACGAGTAGTGAGGGACCTCCGGTCCCTCATGTAGCCGGCGCGAAGCGCCGGCGACGAAGCGAGCGGCTTGGCCTTTGGCGGTGGTTACCGTTTCACAGCACCGGGACAGAGGCTCAACCACGCACCGATCCAACGCCGACCGTTCCGGCAGCCGCCGTCCGGTTGTTACAGTTTTAAGCCCGCCGACCGCAACCTCCCTGTATGGGATTCGACGAGATGGACGTCGACACGATCTGGAAGAACGGTGAGTTCCTCGACTGGGAGGACGCGACCACTCACGTTCTGACCCACGCGCTCCACTACGGGAGCGGCGTGTTCGAGGGCGTCCGCTGTTACGACACCGAGCAGGGACCCGCGATCTTCCGCTGGGACGAGCACCTCGACCGGCTGTTCGACTCCGCGAAACTGTACGACCTCGACATCGAACAGTCCCGCGAGGAGATCACCGAGGCGACGCTGGAACTGCTCGACCGGCAGGACCTGGAGTCGTGTTACATCCGGCCGATCGCCTACTACGGGTACGACTCGCTCGGCGTCTCGCCGAAGGACTGCCCGACCGACCTCGTCGTCGCCGCGTGGCCGTGGGGCGCGTACCTCGGCGAGGAGGCGCTCCGGGACGGCGTCGACGTGATGGTCTCCTCGTGGCGGAAGCACGCCTCCTCGCAGGTGCCCACGAACGTCAAGACCACCGGGCTGTACGTCAACTCCATGCTCGCAGGCGAGGAGGCTCGCCGCAACGGCTACGTCGAGGCCATCGTCCTGAACAAGGAGGGGAACGTCGCCGAGGGGCCGGGCGAGAACATCTTCATGGTCAACGACGGCGAGATCTACACCACCGGCCTCGCGCAGTCGATCCTCGAAGGGATCACTCGCGACACCGTCATCGAACTGGCTGAGGAGCGCGGCTACACCGTCCACGACGAGGCCGTCATCTCCCGCGGCCAGCTGTACACCGCCGACGAGCTGTTCTTCACCGGCTCCGCGGCCGAAGTGACCCCGATCCGGTCGGTCGACGACACCGAGATCGGCGCGGGCACCCGCGGCCCGGTCACCGAGGAACTGCAGAGCGCCTTCTTCGATCTGGTGGAGCGCCGGACCGACGCCCACGACGACTGGTTCACCTACTTATAAACCGCGACGCGGTCGTCCTCGATCAGCTCCCGTCGCTGCCCCCGTCCGTGGACGGGCGGTCGGACTCTCCCGGGGTCCCGTCGGTACGGACGCCGCCGACGCCGCCGGGCTTCCCGGAGGCGCCCTCGGGCGGCCGCTCCTCCTCGACGGGGACCTGATGCGCGGACTCGGCAAAGCCGGCCGAGAGGACGCGCGTCATCCCCTCCTCGACGGTCTCGCCGGTCTCCTCGATGCGCTCCGGTTCGACCTCGATGACGAAGCCGGTGGTGATGTTCGGCGCGGTCGGCATGAACAGGACGATCTTCCCGTCCCGGGTCTTCTTCCCGGTGCGGAACGCGGTCATGCGGATCCCCGGCCACGTCTCGATGTACACCGGGCTCTGTAGCTCGTCGGTCCCGGAGACGGCCGTCTCGATCGCGAGCTTCGAGGCGTTGTACACCACGCGCAGCGCCGGGATCCGGTTTATCGCGCCGTCGACGGCCGACTCCGCCAGTCGGCCGAGCGTCGTCCGCATGAAGTAGCCGACGGCGAGGACGACCGTCGCGAACACCGCCAGCGCGATGATCACCCGGGACACCGGCTCCAGCGGAGCGGGAATGACCGCCGGCTGAAGCCCCTCGATCAGCGGGATCGACGCGATGTACCGGTAGATCCACTGGAGGACTAAGAGCAGCACCAACAGGGGGGCCAGCACGATGAGGCCGCTGGCGAAGTCGCGTTTCCACGTGGACATCTATCGAGTCGATGTCTGTCGGCAATCCTTAAAGGGGCTTCTACGTACCGGGGAGCCTCGGCGGGCGCTCGCCGGTCCGCGATCCGCCGTCACCGACCCGCGACCGCTCGCAGCGCGAACGTCAGGTTCTGCTTGCGCTCGCGGACCCGCCGGTAGAAGTACGAGAGCCACTTGGTCCCGTACGGGGCGTACTGGACCACGTCGATCCCCTGCGCGGCGAGGTCGCGCTGGGCCTCGTCGCGGACGCCCATCAGCATCTGGACCTCGTAGTCGGTCCCGTACTCTCGGGCGAGCCGGTCGGCGAGCGCGATCATCGCCGGGTCGTGGCTGCCGACGGCGACCCCCCGATCCCGGTCCTCGAACAGGAAGCGGAGATCGTCGCGATACGCCTCGTTGACCCGGAACTTCTCCTCGTACGCGATCGACTTCGGCTCGTCGTACGCGCCCTTCACGAGTCGGATCTCCCCGGGCACGTCGCTGAGGCGGTCGAGGTCCTCGCGGGTGCGCTTGAGGTTCGACTGGACGCACTGCCCGACGCTCCACGGGTACTCCGCGGCGATCGACTCGAAGGCGTCGAGGGTCGCGTCGGTGGTGTCGGCGTCCTCCATGTCGCACCAGACGAACGCGTCCAGCTCGTGGGCGCGGGCGACGATCTCGCGGTAGTGCTCCTCGAACACCTCGTCGGACACGTCGAGACCGATCTGAGAGGGCTTCACCGAGACGCAGGCGTCGAGCCCGCTGTCGGCGATGTCCGCCAAGAGCGCGAGGTACGCGTCGGTGTCGGCGCGGGCGTCTGCGGGGTCGTCGTAGTGCTCGCCGAGCAGGTTCAGGATGACGGCGACGCCGTCCTCGTTGCGCGCTCGGGCGTGTTCGAGGGCTTCCGGGACGCTCTCGCCCGCCACGAACCGCCGAGCGATCGGAGGGATCATGATTCTTACTCGCGGCGGTAGCGACTTGATTGTTGTCGAGCCGAGCGGTCGCGGGAGCGGCTTCGGAACGCCGGCCACCGACCGCCGGCTGCCGGCCGGCAACTGCGGACCGGAGTCGGATCCGGGATTTATATACCCCAGACGGGCGACGGTCGGGTATGATCGGTTCGCTCGTCGCGACCGCGTTCTGGGCGATGTTGCCCGCCTACGTGCCGAACAACGCCGCGGTGCTCGCGGGGGGCGGCCGCCCCATCGACGGCGGCCGCGAGTGGCGCGGCGCCCGCGTGCTCGGCGACGGGAAGACGTGGCGCGGCACCGCGGTCGGCACCCTGACCGGGGTCGTCCTCGCGCTCGCGCTCAACGCCCTCGCGGACCCGGCGAGCGCCGCGCTCGGCGTCGGCCTCCCGACGTTCGCGCTCCCGGCCGCGTTCGCGCTCGCGTTCGGCGCGATGTGCGGCGACATCGGCGCCTCCTTCCTCAAGCGTCGATCGGGCCGAGAGCGCGGAGCGTCGTTCCCGGGGCTCGACCAGCTCGACTTCGTCGTCGTCGCGCTCGCCGCCGTCTTCGTCGTCGACACCGACTGGGCGCTCTCGGTGTTCACGCCGTCCGTCCTCGCGGTCGTCCTCGTGATGACGCCGATCCTCCACGTCGTCACGAACGTCGGCGCCTACGCGCTCGGGCTGAAGAACGAGCCGTGGTAGGCGCGTCGCCGCCGTCCCGTCACCCGGATCTCCGACACGCGTTCACAGGGTACATCCGCTTGCTGTAGGTTTTTGCGGCGATAGACACAACCGATCGACGGATGACACCCGAACTCGACGAGATCGACCTCGATACGGTCCCGCTCGGCCGAACCGGTCTCCGGACGAGCGAGCTCCAGCTCGGCACGTGGCGGTTCGGCCGCGTGACCGAGGCGGGGAACGTGGAGATCGACGAGGCCCGCGCCCACGAGCTGCTCGACGGGTACGAGGCGGCCGGCGGGCGCTACATCGACACCGCCGACGTGTACGGCGGCGGCGACTGCGAGCGCTGGATCGGCGACTGGCTCGCCGACCGCGACCGCGAGCGCTACACGATCGCGTCGAAGGTGTACTGGCAGGTCCGCGACGGCGACCCGAACAGCCGCGGCACGAACCGCAAGAACGTCCGCCACCGCGTCGACGCCCTGCTCGACCGGCTCGACACCGACTACGTCGACGTCCTCTACATCCACCGCTGGGACGACGAGACGCCGGCCCGCGAGCTGATGAAGACGCTCAACGGGCTCGTCGAGTCCGGCAAGGTCCACTACCTCGGCGCCTCCACGCTCCGCCCGAACGCCTGGAAGGTCGCCCGCGCCAACGAGATCGCCCGCAACGAGGGGTGGGAGCCGTTCACGGTCCTCCAGCCGCGCTACAACCTCGTCGACCGCGAGGTCGAGGGCGACTACCTGGAGTTCGCGCGCCAGCAGAACCTCGGGGTCTCCCCGTGGAGCCCGCTCGGACAGGGCTTCCTGACCGGGAAGTACGACCGCGACGAGGACCTCCCCGAGGAGTCGAAGGCCGCCGAGTCGAGCCGCTTCCAGGAGGCGTACCTCACCGAGGCGAACTTCGACGTGCACGACGAGCTCGACGCCGTCGCCGACGAGGTCGACGCCACGCCCGCACAGACCGCGCTCGCGTGGCTCGCTCATCGCGACGGCGTCACCGCCCCCATCGTCGGCGCGCGCACGACCGACCAGCTCGCGGAGAACCTCGCGGCCGCGCAGATCGACCTGTCCGACGAGCAGGTCGACCGGCTCACGGCCGCGAAGCCCGGCCCGTACGACGGGCTGTAAGGCGCGCCGTCAGTTCCCTTCCGCCGACCGCTCTCTCTCCTCCCCCGACTCCCCCGTCGCTTTCCCGTCCGCGCGGTCCCGCTCTCTCGCCGCCGGACCGCGCTCTGCGGGGTCGCCGTACCCGCCCCCGCCCGGCGTCAGAATCGTCACTGTCGTCCCCGAGTCCACGTCGACCGTCGCCTTCGCGGGGACGGGCTCGCCGTCGATCAGGTTCTCACCGAGCGCGCCCGACTCGCCGCCCTCGCGGCCCGCGGGAGCGTGTCGCCGCCGCTCCGTCAGTAGCGAGACCGTCGCCGCGGTCTCGACGCGGACGCTCCGCTCCAGTCCGAGCCCGCCCCGGTGGCGCCCGTCGCCGCCGCTGTCCGGGCGGAAGGCGTACCGCTCCACCCGGAGCGGGTACGCCGCCTCCAGCGCCTCGACGGGGGTGTTAAGCGTGTTCGTCATCCCGACCTGCACGCCGTCCATCCCGTCGGCGTCGGGGCGCGCGCCGAACCCCCCGCCGATCGTCTCGTAGTAGGTGAACGACGCGGACTCGGTGCTCTCGCCGCGGTCGCCCCCATCCCCGCCCCCGCCCCGATTCCCGATCGTGAGATTGTTCATCGTCCCCTGGCTCCCGGCGGTCACCCGATCGGGAGCCGCCTCGCCGAGCGCCGCGAGCACCACGTCGACCGCGCGTTGGCTCGTCTCGACGTTCCCGCCGACGACCGCCGCCGGCGGCTCGGGATTCAGGATCGACCCCGCGGGCGCCGACACCGACACCGGCTCGTAACAGCCGTGGTTCGGCGGGATCTCCGGGTCGGTCACGCAGCGCACGGCGAAGTAGACCGCGCTCTTCGCCACCGCGAGGGGAGCGTTGCAGTTCCCGTCGACCTGATCGGCGCTCCCCGCGAAGTCGACCGCGAGCGACCCGCCGTCGACGGTCACCGCCGCGCGAATCGGGATGTCGGCGTCGGTGACGCCGTCGCCCTCCAAGACGTCCTCGGCCTCGTAGGTCCCGTCAGGCAGGTCCCGGAGCGCGGCGGTCGTCCGCTCTCGGGAGTAGCCGATCACGGCGTCGAAGGCGGCTTCGAGCCGAGCGCGGCCGTGTTCGTCGGCGAGGTCGCGGAGCCGCTCGCCGGCCCGCTCGTTGGCGGCGATCTGCGCCTCGAAGTCGGCGCGCCGCTCCGCCGGGTTCCGCACGTTCGCGAAGACCAGATCGAAGACGTCGTCGACCCGGTCGCCGCACTCGACGAGTCGGAGCGGCGGGATCCGCAGCCCCTCCTGGTAGATCTCGCGGGCGCCGGCCGGCATGCTCCCGGGGGTCATCCCGCCCACGTCGGCGTGGTGCGCGCGGGAGACGGCGAAGCCGACCACGTCGCCGTCGAGCGCCAGCGACGAGACGAGCGTCACGTCGGGGAGGTGCGTCCCGCCGGTGAACGGGTCGTTGAGGACGAACACGTCGCCGGGGGCGGGGTCCCGATCGCGGACCGCGGCGACCGCCTCCGGCATCGCGCCGAGGTGGACCGGGATGTGCTCCGCCTGCGCGACCATCCGTCCGTCGGCGTCGAAGAGAGCGGTCGAGCAGTCCCGCCGCTCCGTGATGTTCGGCGAGTACGCCCCGCGGATCAGCACCGTCCCCATCTCCTCGGCGACGCCCTCCAACTGGTTGCGGAGGACCTCCAGCGTCACCGGGTCGATTTCGGGGTCCGGGGTCTCCGCCCCGCTCTCGTCGCCGGTCATCGCCCGTCACCTCCCGTCCGTCCCGCGGATCCCTCGTCCCGTTCCAGCACCAGCGTCCCGTCCCGCCGGACGCGACCGCCCCACGCGGGCGGGACGACGGTCGTGCTCTCGGTCCCCGCGAGCACCGCGGGGCCGTCGAGGGTCGCTCCGGGAGCCAGCGCGTCGCGGTCGTAGACGGTCGCCTCGACCGCGCCGGCGTCGGGGAAGACGACCTCGCGAGCCCCTCGTTTCGCGTCGAGCGCGCCCGTCCGCGAGACGGTCGGAGCGTCGACCCCGACCGTCGCCGTGGCCCGGAGCGTGACCGCCTCCACCGTGGCGTCGAGCCGGTAGCCGTAGGCGCGCTCGTGGGCCGCCGCGAAGCGTTCGGCGAGCGCGTCGGGGTCGACCGGGGAACCCGGATCATCCCCTCCACCCCCGGCGTCGACGGTCAGCTCGAAGCTCTGTCCGGCGTACCGGCAATCCGCGGCCAGTTCGATCCGCGCCGCCTCGGGGTCCGAGACGTCGGCGAGAGCGCGGTCGGTGAGCTCCGCGAAGGCGTCGGAAAGCTCCCCACTCGTCGCGCTCCCCAGCGAGAGCCGAACCGTGCGGGCCGCGTCGTGCGTCTCGTCGGCCGCGAGCAGCCCGTAGGCGGACAGCACGCCGGCCGGCCCCGGGACGAGCACGCGCTCCATCCCGAGGCGGTCGGCGAGCGCGGCCGCGTGCATCGGTCCCGCGCCGCCGAAGGCGACGAGGTCGAACGCGCGGGGGTCCCGGCCGCGCTCGACGGTCACCGACCGGATCGCCCGCGCCATCGTCGCGTTGGCGACGCGGTACACCCCCCGCGCGGCGGTGGTGGGAGCATCGAGGCCGTCTTCCCCTTCGATCCCGGCCTCCTCGGCGAGCCGTTCGAGCGCCTCGCGGGCGGCGTCGACGTCGAGCGAGAGGTCGCCGCCGAGCGCCGCGTCCGGGCCGATGTAGCCCAAGAGCACGTCGGCGTCGGTGACGGTCGGAGCGGTCCCGCCCTTCCCGTAGCAGGCCGGCCCCGGCTCCGCGCCGGCGGACTCCGGGCCGACGCGGAGCGCACCGCCGGCGTCGGTCCACGCGACCGACCCGCCGCCCGCGCCGACCGTCTCCACGTCGACGGTCGGGGTGCGAAGGGGAACGCCGGCGATCGTCGTCTCCGCGGCCCGCTCGGCGCGCCCGTCGCGCACGAGGCTCACGTCGCTCGACGTGCCGCCCATGTCGAAGGTGACGGCGGCGGTGCGTTCGCCCGTCTCGTCGCCCTCGGCGGCGCCGCGGAGGGTCGCGCCGCCCGCGACCGCGGCCGCGCCGACGACGCCGGCGGCGGGGCCCGACAGCACCGTCGTCACGGCGCTCTTTCGGACCGTCTCCGCGTCGGCGACGCCCCCGTTCGAGCGCATCACCCGCGGCTCGGGGAGCCCGAGGTCCTCGGCGCCCGCGACGATCCGCCCGAGGTAGTCGTCGAGCTCCGGCGTCAGGTACGCGTCGGCGGCGGTCGTCGCCGTGCGCTCGAACTCGCGGAACTCGGCGAGCACGTCGTGAGAGCCGGAGACCGGAACGTCGAGTTCCTCGCGGAGGACCTCGGCCACCGCGGTTTCGTTCTCCGGGTGCGCGTACGCGTGGAGCAGCGAGACAGCGACGCTCTCGACGTCGCTCTCGGCGATCTCGGCCGCCAGATCTCGGACTTCGTCCGGGTCGACCGCGCGCTCGATCCCCTCGGTCGTCGCGCGCTCCTCGACCTCGAACCGCCGTCGGCGGGGAACGAGCGGGACCGGCTTCGCCGCGCCGAGGTCGTAGAGGGCGGGGCGGGCCTGCCGGCCGATCTCCAGTACGTCCCGGAAACCGGCGGTCGTCACGAGCGCGGTCCGGGCGCCGTCGCGCTCTAAGAGGGCGTTGACGGAGACCGTGGTCGCGTGCGCGAAGGCGTCCACGTCGGTCGGGGCGACCCCGGCCGCGTCGCAGGCCTCGCGGACCCCGCCGAGGACGCCGGCGTGTTGCGGGGTCGTCGTGGGCACCTTCGCGGTCGTGAGATCGCCGTCGGCGACGAGCGCCACGTCGGTGAACGTGCCGCCGACATCGACGCCGAGCCTGACGGTCGGGCTGTCGTCAGCCATCCTCGGACGCTACCGGTCCGCGCAGTACTCGACGAAGTTCCGTAAGATCCGGAGCCCCGTCTCTCCGCTCTTCTCGGGGTGGAACTGCGTGCCGAACACGTTGCCCGCCTCGTTGGCGACGACGGCGGGGAAGTCGACGCCGTAGTCCGCGGTGGCGACGACCGCGTCCGGGTCGTCGGGCTCGGCGTAGTACGAGTGGACGAAGTAGGCGTACTCGCCCTCCACCCCCTCGACGATCGGGTGCTCTCTCGCGATTTCGAGCTCGTTCCACCCCATGTGCGGGATCTTGCGGTCGACGTCGAACCGGACGTTGGTGCCGGGGACGAGATCGAGGCCGGTCACCTCGCCTTCCCCCTCGTGGTCGGCCTCCTCGCTGGAGGTGAGCAGCATCTGCATCCCGAGACAGATCCCGAAGAGGGGACGACCGGCGTCGGCGTGGTCGGTCAGCGCCTCGCGAAGCGGACCGGCGTTCTCCATCCCCTCGCGGAACGCGCCGACGCCGGGGAGGACGACGCCGTCGGCGGCCGCGAACGCCTCGGGGTCGTCGGTGATCTCGACCGACGCGCCCGCGCGCTCTAACCCGCGGGTCGCCGACCGGAGGTTCCCGAGGCCGTAGTCGACTAAAACGACGTCCGCCAGCGTCTCCGCGGGCGGTTCGAAGGTGCTCATACGTCCCCTCGGAGGGGGACGGAAAAGTCGGTTTCCCTTGTGGCAGTTCGGTGGACGGCCGTTCACTCCGACGGCCGCGGCCCGCCTCGAACGGGGCGCGGCGGGCGGAGCGCTCCCGCGTTCACTTCATCGCCGATTCCATCATCCGGCGCGGGAAGCCGGTGATGAGCTCCCAGATGCCCATCTCCACGTCGTCGGAGCGCAGCCGCGACCGGAGTCGCTGGCTGAACAGCTCGACGGAGATGATGAGCAGGAAGATGGCGAGCAGCGTCGCCATCATCTCGGTGAACCGCAGCAGGTTCTGCTGGGAGGTGAGGACGTAGCCGAGCCCCCCGGCGCCGATGACGCCGACGGTGACGGCGGCGCGGACGTTGATCTCGAAGATGTACAGCGTCCACGCGATGAACGCGGTCCGGACCTGACTCAGCATGCCGAAGAAGACGATCTGCGGCTTGCTCGCCCCGGTCGTGCGCATCGCCTCGATCGGTCCGTCCTCGATCTCCTCCAGCTCGTCGACGAACAGCCGGCCGAGGTTCCCGATCGTGTCGAACGCGATCGCGATCGCGGCGGAGGCGGGCCCGAGCCCGAGGAACGGGATGAAGATGAGCGTCCAGATGATCGCCGGGATCGCCCGGATGAACGACATCGTTCCGCGGAAGATGAAGTTGAAGGGGAACGGCGTGACCCGCTCCGAGCCGAGCGTCCCGAACACCAGGGCGAACGGGAACCCGAGGATCGTCCCGACGAACCCCATCGCGAGGGTAATGCCGGCCTCCCCGAATATTTGGAAGATCCCGAGTTCCTGGAAGAAGAACGCGTAGATGTCCGTCGGGTCCGGGGGGAACTGGAACAGTAGCCCGCCGATCTCGGGGTCGTACAGCAGGTTCTCCTGTCTGATGAAGCTGGTGTACTGGCGGACGTCGAGGAACGGGATCACGCCGAAGTGGTTCGTGATCGGGAAGAAGCCGGTCAGCGACTCGGTGAACGTGTCCAGCCTCGCGTCCGGGTTCAGAAGCTCCGTCGCGGCGAACGCCTGCAGCGTCGTGAACGCCAGGAAGGTCGCGAGCCCGACCCACCCGAGCGCCCGGCGGCGACGCGTCCGCTTGATGTTCTCGAACTGTTCTGCGATACGGTCCGGAACGTCGGAGGCGTCGTCGACGCCGACCGCCTCTGAGCGCGTCCCGTCGGAGTCCGTGGTGTCTGTTGTCACTCGTGGATCAGCTCCGTTCTCGTCACGTCGTCGCGACCTCGTCGGTCTCGCCGTCGGCGTCACCGTCGTCGCGGACGAACATCCCCTCGGTGTCGATGTCGCCGTAGAGGTCGTCGATGACGTCGATCGTCAGATCGTCTCGGTACCCGTCGAACACCTTCTCGCCGTCCCTGAGGCCGATGAACCGGTGTCCGAACTTCCGGGCGATGTTCACCTGGTGGAGGCTACAGAAGGTCGTCAGATCGCGGTCGTCGGAGGCGGTTCGGAGGTACTCCATCACGCTCTGTGCGCTGCCGGGATCCAGGCTCGCGACCGGCTCGTCGGCGAGCAGTACGTTCGGCTGCTGGACGAGCGCGCGGGCGATCCCCACGCGCTGCTGTTGGCCGCCGCTCATGCTCCGCGCCTTCTGTTCGGCCTCCTCTAAGAGGCCGACCGTGTCGAGCGCGTCGAGGGCGCGGTGCTTCTCGTCGGGGTCCTGTAGCTGGAGGACGCTGGAGACGAACCCGGAGCGGTGGACGCCGCCGGAGAGCGAGTTCGAGTACGCCGTCATGTCGCCGATGATGTTGTGCTGCTGGAAGATCATCGCGACCTCCGGTCGCGGCTCGATCATGGGCTCGCCGTCGATCCGGATCTCGCCCTCGGTCGGCGAGAGCAGTCCGCTCAGCGTCCGCAGCAGCGTCGACTTCCCGGAGCCCGAGACGCCGAGTACGATGACAAACTCGCCGGCGGGGACCTCGAAGGACACGTCGTCGAGCGCGACCGTGTCGCCGAACCGTTTCGTGAGGCCGTCTACTTCGATGTAAGTCATAGAGAAAGCGTTGTAAGTAGCCGCTCAGCCTACAGCGTGCTCCACTCCAAGCCGAGCTCCTGACCGAGCTCCGCGACGGGGTCGTAGTCCTCGACGCTCGCGTCGACGACGCCGCTGAACCAGAGCGAGTGGGCCTCGACGAGCTCCAAGTCGTCCCGCTGTTCCTCGCTGAGCTCGGACTCGTTCATCTCGAGGATCTCCGGGTCGATGCTGAGCGCCTCGGCGATGTCCGCCTGCGACTCGTGTTCGAACGCCTCCTGCGGCGCGTCGATCATCAGCTGGCGGAGGTCGTCTTTGAGCGACTCCTCCCACGCGGCGTTGCTCACGATCGGCGCGCGCGGGATCGGGTCGGAGACCGCGAGGAGCTGCAGCTCGGGGTCGCTTTCGCCGGCGCCCTCGTACTCCGCCGAGATGTCGACGAAGTCCTGCGACATCTCGTCGAACTGCTCCTGCGGCACGTGCGCGGCGGTGGAGAACGCGCCGGTCCCGGCGGCCGCGATCCGGTCGTCCTGAATGAGCTGTTCGCGGGCCGTCGTGTGGTCAGAGGTCCGGAGCTCGAAGTCCTCGGGCGAGCCGGAGGGAGCGCTCCCGATGTCGAGCCCGGCGTTACTGAGCATGTACAGGGGGAACAGCGTCCCGGAGACCGACGTGGGCGCGGCCGACGCGACGACCTCGCCCTCCAGGTCCGAGAGCGACTCGATGCCGCTGTCGGGCGTCGTCGTGATGAGCGAGAAGTACTGCTCCGCGCCGTACGCCACCCGCATCCCCGTTACGTCGAGCTCGCTGGGGATCTGCGCGACCGCGCCCGGCGACACGTCAGCGAAGAGCCGGTCGCCCTCCGCGGCGCGCCGGAGCTCCTGTGCGGTGCCGGAGTAGCTCGCGGTCGGCTGTTCGACGATCTCCACCTCGGCCTCGGACTCCAGGTACTCGAACAGCGGCTGGTACTGCACCTGAATGTCGATCTCCTCTTCCGCGGGGTTCAGCACCCACGTGACCTCCGTCACGGAGTTCTCGGAGTCGCCCGCCGTGCCGCCGTCCGAACCGTCGCTTCCGTCACCCGATCCGCCGTCGCTGCCGTCGCCACCGTCCCCGCCACCGCTGTCGGAACAGCCGGCGAGCCCGACTACCCCGGCCGCACCGGCCGTCTTGACAAATGTTCGCCGATCCGCCGACCACCTGTTGTCGGACATACGGTTGTGGGTTCGACTCGCATGGTATATTATTTTCTATGTTTCGTATGCAGAGCTACTGTTACGGACGTTCGCACGGCTTTTCCCGCCGATCCGTTCGTTTCAGAACTCCCCGAGCCGCGACTGACCGCCCGACTCGCCGCCGGCGGCCCCGCTCAGTTCGCCGGCCCGCGCGATGGTCTCGAAGAACCCGTCGCGCTGGCTCCGGTCGTACAGCGTCGCCGCCGGGTGGACGGAGAGCAGCACGCGCCGGGACGCCCCCGCGATCCGCGCGTCGACGACCTCGCCCGACTCCGAGGTGATCGCCACCGACCGGTCGAGGAGATGCTCGCTCGGCACCTTCCCGAGCGTGACGATCAGGTCGGGAGCGAGCCGGTCGATCTCGGCGTCGAGGTGGCCGCGGCAGTTCGCCAGCTCCTCGGTCGTCGGGTCCCGGTTGTCCGGCGGGCGGCACCGCACGCAGTTCGTGATTCGCACGTCCGCCCGCGCGAGGCCGGCGTCGCGGAGCGCCTCGTCGAGCACGTCGCCCGAGCGCCCCACGAAGGGCTCGCCCTCCTCGTCCTCCCGTGCGCCCGGTCCCTCGCCGACGAACAGCAGGTCCGCGTCCGTCGGGCCGACGCCGTCGACGATCCGGCTCCGTGACTCGACGAGCGCCGGACAGCGCTCGCAGGACGGCACTCGGAGCTTCTCGTCGAGCGCGCTCTCGTTGGGGGCCTCGTCAGATCCTCCATCGATCGCGTCCCCGTTCTCGGTCATGGATCGAGGTGCGACCGGGGTCGACATAAGTCCGTCCGCCTTCCGACGACGACGTTTTGATGAGGTGCGTCTCGGCTGGGTGGCCGGCGTCGGCTATTTATAAAAGGTGGTAGCGATCCGGCAGTGAATACTTCCAAAGCCCCAGCCTCGCGCGACGCTCCTCGCACCCGGTGGGCGCTCGGAGGCGCGCGCCACCGCAGTTTCTTTATAAGTGATCGGTGTGTTCCCGACCCTCAGTCCCGCTTCTCCACCACGATCGCTCGCAGGTCGTTGACGTTCGTCCCGGTCGGACCGGTGCGCAGGAGCGCGCCGGCGTCGTCGAGCAGGGGGTACGCGTCGTGCCGGTCGAGGGCGTCGCGGGCGGCGTCGGGGTCGAGCGTCGTCGCGTCCGCGATGGCTCCGGCGGCGTCTGTCGGCCCGTCGAGCCCGTCCGTGTCGACGCTCGCGACGACCACTCGGGGGCCGTCGCCGTGCTCGGTCCGTGCTCCGTCCCCCACCGGCCCCTCCGCGAGCGCCAGTCCCGCGCTCGCGACGAACTCCGCGTTCGGGCCGCCCGTCCCCGGATCCGCGGCGTCTCCGACCGTCACGGTCGTCTCGCCGCCCGAGAGCAACACCGCCGGCGGCTCGATCGGCGACCCGCGGGCGGCGCACTCCTCGGCGATCGCGGCGTGGGTCGTCCCGGCCTCGCGCGCCTCGCCGCGGACGCTCGCGGAGAGCACCAGCGGCTCGTACCCCCTGTCCGCCGCGGCGGTCGCGGCCGCGTCCAGCGCGGTCCGCCCGTTCCCGACGACGAACGCCGCGCTCCGGTCGAACGCCGGGTCGCCCGCGGTCGGGGTCTCCGGCAGGTCGCCGTCGGCGCCCGACGAGAGGCGCTCGCGCACCGCGGCGGGAACGTCGAGGTCGTACCGGTCGAGGACCGCCAGCGCGTCCGCGTACGTCGAGGGGTCGGGGACGGTCGGCCCGCTCGCGATCACGTCGAGCGGGTCGCCGATCACGTCGCTGACCGCGAGCGTGACGGTCGTCGTCGGGGCTGTTGCGCGCGCCAACTCCCCGCCCTTCACCGCCGAGCAGTGCTTCCGGACCGCGTTGATCTCGTCGATCGACGCGCCCGACGCGAGCAGTTCCGACGTGAGCACGCGGAGGTCGCCGACCGAGAGGGGATCCGCGGGCGCGGCCAGCAGCGCGCTTCCACCGCCGGTGATGACCGCGAGAACGAGGTCGTCGGGGCCGGCGCGCTCGGCCGCGTCGAGGACTCGTCGGGCGCTCTCGGCCCCCCGATCGCTCGGTAGCGGGTGGTCGCCCGGGAGCACGTCGAACGCGGCGGACGATGGCGGGTCGACCGAGTCGAACGAGTCAGCCGGCTCGCCTTCCGGTCCGTCCGGAGGGTCGTCGGTGACGACGAGCCCCTCGTCGATCTCGCGGTCGCTCTCGCCGAGCACGCCCGCAACCCCCTTCGCCGCGCCCGCGGTCGCCTTCCCCGCGCCGAGGAGAATCACTCGGTCGTACGCGTCGAGGTCGTACTCGCCGACCGCGCCGTCGGCGCCCGCGACCCGGAGGGTCCCGTCTCGAACCGAGACGACGTCGCGGATCAGCCGCTCCGGGAGCGCGGCCTCGATCCCGGCCGCGAGGCAGTCGAGGGCCGTCTCGTGCGCCTGCGTCCGATCGAGTCGCTCGCGGTCGCGGAACGTCACGCCGGGGTCGTCGGTCATAGCGGTTGCTCTCGGCGGAGCGACATATATCCGACGCGGGTGAGCCGATCTGGATGCGCCGACGCGTCGGCTCGACGCGCCGGGCGGAGTGGGGCTACTCCTCGGCCGTCGCCTCTCGGTGAGCGCTCGCCGCGATCGCGCCGATCCGGAGCGGCTCCGGGCGTCGGAACCCCTCGCGGACCAGTCCGCGGACCGCGGCGGCGGCCTCGTCGGGGTCGATCCCGACCGCGCGGACGAACAGCGGTTCGGGGGGAGCGCTCACGGCCGAATCGGACTCGTCGCGTTCCACCCGAACTCGGGGTGGAAGGGACTGGTAGGTGTCGAGCCGCCGCGCGAGCGCTTCGCCGTCGAACGCCTCGCGGAGCGCCGGTTCGAGCCCGGGGCTCTCCTCGTAGCTCACGGCGTACACCGGTCGGTCGAGAGAACCGCGGAGCCGCGGCAGGTCGAGGATGTTGAACCACGCCGGTGCGACCCCCGCGACGGCGACGTGGCGCACGTCCTCGCGGCCGAGCCGGTCGAAGAGCGCGACCGCGGCGTCGGTCGCGTCGGTCCCGCCGACGGTGCAGGCCCCGAACCCGAGCCCGTCGAGAGTGCCGTCGTCCCTGACGATAGCCCCCGCTAGGCGACTGGTTCGGTCGCCGTCTGAGAACGCGATACCGAGCGTCCGGCTCGGTGGCGTCACCCGATCAGGTCTCCTCGGACTTGATCTCCTGGAGCCGGTCGAGCAGCTCGTCGTTCGACGCGCCGGGCTCGTAGTCGACGGACCCCTCGTGTACCTCTTCCGCGGCTCGGACTCCGTCGTCGTCGTCGAAATCCGCATCCAGGTCTTGATTCTCCTGTTCGGATTCGTCGTAGCTTCCGAAGCCCATATGTGAGTGGAATTAACACGCCGCGACGGATAAATCCCCGGGCGAATCGGGGAGACGGAGGGAGGCCCCGCGGGTCCGTTTCCGGACGGGACTGCACGCTTTTACCCATTCGGCGCCCTTCGTGCGCGTATGGAGCCGATCACCGTCACCGCGGACGCGGAGGAGTTCACCTGCAACGCGTACCTCGTGCCCGGCGAGGCGCCGACCCTCGTGGACGCCGGCACGATGCCGGGCGTCGACGACGTGATCGCCGACGCGCTCGACGAGGCGGGCGTCGACGGGCTCGACCGGATCGTGTTGACCCACCAGCACCACGACCACGTCGGCGAGCTCGACGCGGTGCTCGACCGGTTCGACGCGACGCTGTACGCCAACGCCACCCACCCGCGACGCGACGTGGGGATCGTCGACGGCGACGAGATTCTCGTCGGCGACGAGCCCTGCGAGGTCGTCGAGACGCCCGGTCACGCCGACGACCACGTCGCCTTGGTGGGCGAAGAGCGGCTCTACTCGGGCGACGTGGTCGTCTACAACGACGGCGCGTTCGACGACGGCTCGTTCGGCCGCACCGACATGGCGGGCCAGTCGCGCGAGGAGTTGATCGAGAGCCTCCACACCGTCCTCAACGTGCTCCCGGACACCGTGGAGGCGATGTATCCCGGCCACGGCGACGTCTACCGCGCGAGCGACGGCCCCGACACGGTCCGCGAAGTCATCGAGCGCGCCACCGGGCGCGCGGAGCGCCGCGAGCCGAAGTACCCCGACGAGTAGCGGGGGAACCGCGCGGGCGACGACGGCGACGACTTATAAATAGACGCGCGGCTGGGGCCTTGGCGGTGCCCGTCGCCGATCCGAGCGAGGTCACTCGTAAGCGAGCCGCTGAGACCTCGACGGCGTTCACCGCGCCGCCGCCAGCAACGGCAGATAGATAGCCGCCAGCAACGGCAGATAGATAGCCGCCAGCAACGCGCCAGTCGCACTCGGGCACGCCTACCGTCGGATACCGATCGCTCCGCAAGCGCGATCTGCAGGAGAAACGAGGGGCCGGTCGGCGACCGGTCTACGCCGCGCGGCGTTCCTTCGCCTTCGGGCGGAGGTTCGTGTAGCCGCACTTGCGGCAGCGGTTCGCATCGGGGGAGTTGCGGGCGTTACAGCGCATGCAGATGTGTCGGTCGAGGTTGCGGCGTTCCGCGGCGTCGAAACTGGCCATACCGGTACTGTCGGGCCGACGCTGTAAAAGGTTGCGAGACGCGGCGGGTCGGGTCGGTCGCCTCCGAGCGGCCCGAGCGCGCGTGATATACCCCGTTACGCGCCCGCTTCGGAGAGCGCGGACTCGATGTCCTCGCGCTGGGTGACGCCGACGAACCGGTCGACGACGCCGTCGTCGTTCTCGACGATGAGGGTCGGTAGCGAGCGAACCTGATACTGGTTGGCGACGTCCTGCTCCTCGTCGACGTTCACCTTCTGCAGCTCGAAGGCATCGCCGAGGTCCTCCTGGATCTCCTCCAGAATCGGGTCCTGCGTCTTACACGGGCCGCACCAGTCAGCGTGAAAATCCAGCAGTCGAACAGTCATTATCCGGCGCAACCTACCGCCGGGCGGCGCATAAGGGTTTCCCACTCGTGCACGCTCCGGCTCGAACCGCGGCCGTCGCTCTCGGATCCGACGCGTCGAGGCGGCTCCCCCGCTGAACGGCGAACGAAACGTTTAGAACGCCGCGAGACGCACGGCCAGCCATGAGCAGTGGTTCAAACTCCGGCGGGCTGATGTCCAGCGCGGGACTCGTCCGCTACTTCGACAACCAAGGCCGGGACGCGATCTCGATCGACCCGAAGACCGTTCTCGCGTTCTGCGTCCTCTTCGGCGTATTCGTACAGATCCTCTCGCTGACCGTCGCGTAGGTCGGCCAGTCTGACCTACCCGTCGCCGCACCTTCCGCCTTCGTCAGCGCCCTTTTTGCCCGCTTCCTAGCGCGCCCTTTTTGCCCGTCC
This sequence comes from Halorubrum salsamenti, assembly GCF_007671685.1. Classification (GTDB taxonomy): domain Archaea; phylum Halobacteriota; class Halobacteria; order Halobacteriales; family Haloferacaceae; genus Halorubrum; species Halorubrum salsamenti. Next base: position 352,704 of record NZ_VCNL01000003.1, read on the forward strand.
CCCACCGACCGGTTCCCATGCAAGCAGGCGTCATCGCCGTCCAGGGAGACGTGGCCGAACACGCCGCCGCCGTCGAGAACGCCGCGGCCGCCCACGGCGAGCCCGCGGAGGTGGTCGAGGTCCGGGACGCGGGGGTCGTCCCCGACTGCGACGCGCTCCTCGTTCCCGGCGGGGAGTCGACGACCATCTCGCGGCTGATCCGCCGGGAGGGGATCGACGAGGAGATCCGAGACCACGTCGCGAGCGGGAAGCCCGTGCTGGCCACCTGCGCGGGCCTCATCGTCTGCTCGCGAGACGCGAAGGACGACCGCGTCGACGCGCTCGGGCTCGTCGACGTCTCCGTCGACCGCAACGCGTTCGGCAGACAGAAGGACTCCTTCGAGGCGAAGGTGCCGGTGAGCGGGCTCGACGGCCCGTTCCACGCCGTGTTCATCCGTGCGCCGCTCATCGACGAGGTGGGCGCGGGCGTCGAGACGCTCGCGACCGTCGACGGTCGCCCGGTCGCGGTCCGTGACGGCCCAGTGGTCGCCACCGCGTTCCACCCGGAGCTCACCGACGACTCGCGGATCCACGACCTCGCCTTTTACCCCGAGAAGGAGGTGGTCGCGTGAGCGACCCGGATCCCGAAACCGCCGGGGAGACCGAGAGCCCGGATGTCCCCCCCGAGGCCGTCCTCGACGAGCTGTTCGCCACCATCGAGTCGCGGAAGGCGGAGCTGCCCGAAGGGTCGTACACCGCCTCGCTTTTCACCCACGAAAAGGGCGAAAACGCCGTCTTAGAGAAGATCGGCGAGGAGTCCACGGAGGCGATCCTCGCGGCGAAGGACGACGACCTCGACGAGCTCACCTACGAGAGCGCCGATCTCGTCTACCACCTGCTGGTGCTGTTCGCGATGAAGGACCTCGACCTCGACGACCTGCGGGAGGAGCTTCGGGACCGTTTTTAAACCCTATCTCTCCCGTTCGATATCCCGGTCGATACTGTCGAGCTCCCGATCGATGTCGTCGCGCTCATCGGTCTCCAGCTCGCTCGCGATCCGGCGCTCGAACTCCGCCTCGCCGATCTGTCCCTCGACGTACTGCCGGCGGAGTCGGTCTTGCCGGCTCTCGGTAGCGGTATCGGCCGACGACGCCGAAGACGACCGCGACCTCCCGAGCGAGTCGCCCGCCGAGCGGCTCGCGTCGTCGCCGCCGAACAGCCACGTTCCGGCCTTATAAAGGACGTAGACGACGCCGACGAACACCGCGAGCGAGACGATGCCGGAGACGATCGCCCACGCGAGACTCAGGATCGCCGAGACCACGGAGACGACGACGCTGACGGCGAGCAGGACCGCGAGCGCGATCGCGCCGTAGTAGAGGGCCTTCTTGAGAGCCATCGGGGGATATGGCGCGTCCGGCCGCAAATACCTTCTCCCGGTGGGCCGCTCCGCCCGTCTGTCCGTCAGAAGACTTATTCGGCGCTGCGGTCGTGACCTAGTGAAATGCATCCGGAGCCGCGGTCTTCGACGGACGCCCCACCCACGGACGGCTCGGAGGTCCGCCCGTGACCGATCGTGCCGCCTCCGGCGCCGGTCGGCCCGAATCCGGCGGTGATCGGTCTGAGTCCGGCGGTGATCGGCCCGCATCCGGCGTCGACCGTCGAACCGTCCTCGGCGCGCTCGCGGGGGCCGGGAGCGCCGCGGTCGCGGGCTGTTCCGGCTCCGGCTCCGATTCGATGCCGAGCGACGCCGAAACGGGCGGCCTCAACCCGGACACCCTCGACGAACTCGCGTCCCGGTTCGCGCCGACGCTGTACTTCGATTCCGCCGAGCCGTGGTTCCCGACGGACCCGCGGCCGTACGCGGTCGAGGAGGACGGCGAGACGGTCGTCGACGGGTTCGCGGCGTTCGACGGCTACCACGAGCGGTACGACGAGGCGGGCGAGCCGCCGAACCCGACCGTCTTCTACAACGGGGTCCGGTACGAGGACTCCCCGCTCGCGGTCGTCCAGTTCTGGATGTACTCCGCGTTCGACCAGTTCACCGCCAACTTCCACTGGCACGACTGGGAGGTGCTCCACGTCTTCGTCGACCTCGACACCGGCGACCCGCAGCTGTTCGTCGCCAGCTCCCACTCCCGGAGCGTGCCGAACAACGAGTTCCTCGATCCGAACCCAGACGCCGTCCCGCGGATCCTCTCCGAGCTCGGCTCGCACTCCAGCACGCTCTCGGTCAACGAGATCCCCGACCGGTTCCAGCGCGTCGGCGAGGAGGGACTGCTCGCGGACATCACGAACACGACGATCGACACCGTCGAGGACCTCCTCGGGATCCCCATCGCGTACGGCCTCCCCCGCGACGAGGGAGCCCGACTCCCGTTCGTCGTCCCCGAGTTCGAGGGCGCGCCGATCTACGAGCACCCCGACCTCCCCTCGGTCACCGCCGAGTCGCTGGTCGACGGCGCGCTCACGATCCGGTCGCTCGACGCGCTGCGCTCTCCGCCGACCGACCTCCCGCTCCGGGAGACGGGGATCGCCTTCCGACACGCCGACCGCGAGGACGCGGCCGCGGACGAGACCGCCGAGGAGGTGGTCGGGTACGAGCTCGTCGAGACCGCCGAGCTGGAGGAGATATCGTCGTTCACCGGCCCGCAGCTGAGCTTCGAGTTCGCGGTCCCGGAGGCGGTCGAGGACGCCGTCGCCGGCCACATCACGACCACGGGCGTCCCGTGGGACCAGCCGCGCTACGAGAACCCCGCGCTCGACGTGACCGCCGGCAACCACCGGTCGGAGCTCGCCGACCGGTACGAGGCCATCGCCGCCGACGAGTCGTTCGGAGCCGAGGCGGCCGCGGGGCTCGACGCGGTCGTCGCCCGCGTCACCCGAGCGACCGAGACCGACGAGGCCCCGGACGGCGAGGGGCTGACGACGACCGACGCGGTCACCGAGTCGTTCGTGCTGATCGAGAGCGACCCGGAAGCGGTCCCCACGTTCGCCGGCGGGGTCGCGGTCGCCAACGGAGTTCCGGAGGGCGACCACCGCTTGACCGTCAACGGTGCCGGGCAGGCCCCCCACAGCGAGGAGCTGACGGTCGCCGCGGACGAGCCCGTGACGACCGCGGGCGTCGACGGCGAGATCCCGCTCGTCGCCCGCGAGAACGCGACGAAGGTGGAGCTGTCGGACGCCGAGAGCGACGTCGACGTGACCCGAAACGCGATCGAGGACGACTTCGCCGGCCGGATCTACGACTCGGCGGTCGACGGGAGCGACGCCGTGTACGTCCACGCGGGCGGCGCGTACACGACCGAGGTGCGCGACGCCGACGACGAGGTCGGCGCGTATCGGGTCAATCCGGACCCGCCGGGATCGAACGGCGGGGACGACGGCGGGAACGGCCCGATTCGGATCGACCGGCCCGAGACCGGCGCGGCGTCGCTCGCCGGTTACGTCGCCGACGTGGCCGAGGAGACGCGGGCGGAGGTGGCGGCGGCCGCGGCCGAGAGCGGTGACGGCGACGGCGATGACGGCGATAGCGACGACGATGGCGACGGAAGTCCCGGCGGCGGAGCGGGAGGCGGCCCCTCGAACGCGGTGAACGGGCTCGAGCGCGCCCTCGCCGCCGCGGTCGACCAAGCGGAGCGGGCCGAGGAGCGCGCCCGCGAGGGCGACGGTGAGGGGACGAACCGCCAGTTAGAGAACGTGCTCGACCGGATCGCGCGGATCGAAGAGCGGCTCGCGGCGGCGCGAGACGGACTCCCGCCGGGGCTCGCGAACGCGACCGGGAAGCGAGTCGAGCAGGCGACGCGCCGCGTCGAGCAGGCGCGGAACGCCGAGAAGCTGTAGGCGGCGATCTCCGTTTGCCGGTCGATCACCGCCCACGAGGTGGTGTGCCACGCCGCACCACCGGATGGAAAGCTATACGACGCCGACCCCTCCACGAGTATATAAGCAGATGTCTCAGGAGGGTTACGACCACACCGCGGTCGAGAAACGGTGGCAGGAGGCGTGGGACGACGCCTCCGTGTATCGCACGCCGGACGAGGTGGACGACCCCACCTACGTGCTGGGGATGTACCCGTACCCGTCCGGGAAGCTCCACATGGGCCACGTCCGAAACTACACGATCACGGACGCGTACGCCCGGTACCGCCGGATGCGCGGCGACGACGTGCTTCATCCGATGGGGTGGGACGCGTTCGGGCTCCCGGCCGAGAACGCCGCCAAGGAGCGCGACACGAACCCCCGCGACTGGACGTTCGACTGCATCGACACGATGCGAGGCCAGATGCGGTCGATGGGGTTCGGCTACGACTGGGACCGCGAGGTCACCACCTGCACCCCCGAGTACTACCAGTGGAACCAGTGGCTCTTCCGCCGGTTCCACGAGGCGGGGCTCGTCGAGCGCCGCGACGCCGAGGTGAACTGGTGTCCCTCCTGCGAGACCGTCCTCGCCGACGAGCAGGTGGAGGGCGACGACGAGCTGTGCTGGCGCTGTGACACCCCCGTCGAGACCCGCGACTTGGACCAGTGGTTCCTGGAGATCACGGAGTACGCCGACGAGCTGATCGACGCGATCGACGAGCTGGAGGGGTGGCCCGACTCGGTGCGTCAGATGCAGCGCAACTGGATCGGCCGCCAGCACGGGACGACCTTGGACTTCCATATCGAAGGCCACGGCCCCGTCGAGGCGTTCACCACACGCGTCGACACGATCCACGGTGCGACGTTCTTCGCGCTCGCGCCCGACCACCCGATCAGCGAGGCGCTGGCCGACTCGGACGAGGACGTGCGGCGCTTCGTCGAGGAGGAGGCCGACCCCGAGGGCGACGAGCCCAACGGCGTCGCGACCGACCTCACCGCGACCAACCCGGCCACGGGAGAGGAGATCCCCGTCTTCGTCGCCGACTTCGTCCTCTCGGACGTGGGGACGGGCGCGCTGATGGCCGTCCCCGGCCACGACGACCGCGACCACGCGTTCGCCGAGAAGATGGGCGTCGACATCGAGCCGGTGGTCGCCCCGGAGCCCGACGACTGGGACGGCGAGACGGTTCCGGACGCCCCCGACGTGAGCGAGGCGGCGTTCACCGACGACGGCGTCGTGATCAACTCCGGCGAGTACAGCGGGCTCGACAGCGAGACCGCCCGCGAGCGACTGACCGAGGACATCGAGAGCGCCGAGGCGACCACCCAGTACCGCCTGCGCGACTGGGGGATCTCCCGACAGCGCTACTGGGGGACCCCGATCCCGGTCGTCCACTGCGACGACTGCGGCTCGGTGCTGGTGCCCGAGGCGGACCTGCCGGTCGAGCTGCCGGAGTTCATCAACACGACCGGGAACCCGCTCGACGCCGCCGAGGAGTGGAAGCAGACGACCTGTCCGGAGTGCGGCGGGCCCGCGACCCGCGAGACGGACACGATGGACACGTTCGTCGACTCCTCGTGGTACTTCCTGCGGTACGTCTCGCCCGGCGACGAGGCGGTCCCCTTCGACCTGGACCGCGCGAACGACTGGATGCCGGTCGACCAGTACGTCGGCGGCATCGAACACGCCGTGATGCACCTGCTGTACTCGCGGTTCGTCACCAAGGTGCTGGCCGACGAGGAGGGGTTACAGCACCGCGAGCCGTTCACGAACCTGCTGGCCCAGGGGATGGTCCAGCTGGAGGGCGAGAAGATGTCCAAGTCGAAGGGGAACACGGTCTCCCCGCAGCGCATCGTCGAGGAGTACGGCGCCGACACGGCCCGGCTGTTCATGATGCAGGCGGCCCAGCCCGAGCGCGACTTCGACTGGTCCGAGGAGGGGGTCAAGTCGACGCACCGGTTCCTGGCGCGGCTGACTGACCTGGTCGAGGCGTACGCCGCGAGCGACGCGGCGACCGCGGACGCGGACGCCGACCGCGATGAAATCGACGACTACGTCGCCGACGAGATCGACGCCGCCGTCGCCATCGCGGGCGGTGAGTACGACGACCTCACGTTCAACGTCGCGCTGCGCGAGGCGCAGGACCTCGTGGGGACGCTCCGGAGCTACCGGGACCACGCCGAGCCGCACCCGGAGACGTACGAGCGCGGGCTGGACGTCGCCGTCCGCCTGCTCGCCCCGGTCGTCCCGCATCTCGCAGAGGAGCTGTGGGCGACGCTGGACCGCGACGGGTTCGTCGTCGAGGCCGACTGGCCGACCGCGACGGTCGACCGCGAGACGGTCGAGCGCCGCCGCCGACTGGTCGCGAACACCCGCGAGGACGTGCGCGACATCGTCGAGGTCGCCGGTATCGAGGACCCCGAGCGCATCGACGTGGTCGTCGCGCCCGACTGGAAGTACGACGCGCTGGACATCGCGATCGACAGCGACGCCGACAACCTCATCTCGGAGCTGATGGGGGAGAGCCACATCCGGGAGCAGGGCGACGACGCCGCCTCGTACGGGCAGGACCTGCAGGCGAACCGCGAGGCGCTACAGGAGACCCTGTCGGGCGACGAGGAGTACGACGCGCTGCGCGCGGCCTCGTGGCTGATCGAGCGCGAATTCGACGCCCCGGTCCGCGTCGAGCGCGCCGCGGACGCCGACGAGAGCGTGGTCCGGAAGGCCGAGCCGGGGCGCCCGGCGATCGACATCGTGGAGTAGCGGCCCGCGGTCCTTTTCAATCGAAACCGGCGGCCCGAAAGGGCTCAGTCGCCGGCGGCGCCTCCTCGCACGTGGACGAAAACGACGGGACGAGCGGCGAGGCGGACGACCCGTACGCCCCGACCCGCGAGTAACGCGCGCGAGGTCGATTAGATAAACAGAGAGCCCGGATTTCGAAGACCGACCGGTCCAGCCGACTACTATTCTCGGAGTTATTGTCCTATGAGTCATTATTCTATAGAAGACATTATCAAGGAGAATTATGTTGTCGCAGGTATGGGAAATGGTTCCAAAACGGGGCTGCAACGGGACATCCTCCTCACGTGGTGGGAAAATCCGAATGCAACAAATCAGGAGATCGCGGACGCGTGTGACTGTTCAGCATCGTACGTCAGCCAGATCAAGAATCGGTTCGACGATTACAACGAGCTTGACGCGATGATGGATAGGCAGGATTCCGAGTTAGAGCGGATGTTCGGAGAGGGTATATTCGGAAACAACGGGACGACACCGGCAGCAGTAGAGACGGAAGGACCGGGGATCGCGGAGCAGTGGAACGAGATCCCGAACAACATCCCGGGGCTGTTGATCAAGCTCATAGTCGTGATGGTACTCGGATACGCAGCGATCCAAGTCGGGATGACGCTCTTTCTCTGACTCTTAAAAGTACAAACACGGGATAACGAACAGATTCAACCTGCTCGATCCGACGGTTTAAAAGGCTCTCCGGAGGTACGAGCCGGTAATGAGTCTCGTCGTTACCGACACCCTGGAAGACGAGCGCGTCGAGTTCACGGCCGACGGCGACGTCACGCTGTACGTCTGCGGCCTGACGGTGTCGGACGACCCCCACCTCGGACACGCCCGCCTGTGGTTCCACGCCGACGTGCTCCACCGGTGGCTCGAACACGTCGGCTACGACGTGCGCCACGTCGAGAACGTCACCGACGTCAACGAGAAGATCACGGCCCGCGTCGGCGAGCGCGACGAGTGGACCGGCGAGCGCGACGTGGCCGAGACGTTCACCGCGACCACCTTCGGCGCGATGCGCGGGCTGAATCTGTTGCGCGCGGAGGTGTACCCCCGCGTCACCGAACACGTCCCGGAGATCGTCGACCTCGTCGAGACGCTGATCGAGAGGGGGTACGCCTACGAGTCGAACGGCTCCGTCTACTTCGACGTGACGAGCTTCGACGACTACGGGAAGCTCTCGAACCAGGAGGTCGACGCGCTCGAGGCGCAGGGCGAGCCCGACGAGCGGTCGGAGAAGCGCAACCCCGCGGACTTCGCGCTGTGGAAGGCCGACGGCGTGAGCGAGACCGCCGCGCGCGAGCACGCGAAGCACGACCACGGCGACGAGACGCCCGCGGGCGAGACGTGGGCGTCGCCGTGGAGCGAGGGCCGCCCCGGGTGGCACGTCGAGTGCTCGGCGATGTCGACGACGCACCTCGGCGACACCCTCGACGTCCACATGGGCGGACGTGACCTGGTCTTCCCGCACCACGAGAACGAGATCGCGCAGTCGGAGGCCGCCACCGGCGAGACGTTCGCGCGCCACTGGCTCCACGTCGGCCTGCTGGAGATGGAAGGCGAGAAGATGTCCTCGTCGATCGGTAACTTCTGGACCGTCCCCGACGCCCTCGACGAACTCGGCGTCAACGTGATCCGCACCTTCTACGCCGGGGCCGCCTACCGCTCCGAGCAGGCGCTCACCGAGGAGACGATCGCGGAGGCCGAGGAGCGCTGGGAGCGGCTCTCGCGCACCTACGACCGCGCGGTCGAGGCGCTCGACTCCACCGCGGCTCGTGCGAAGGCCGAAGACGAGGCGCTTCGCGCGGCCGTCGAGACGGCTCGCGAGGACTTCGCGGCCGCGATGAACGACGACCTGAACCTCCGGGAGGCGACCGCGGCGCTGCTGGACCTCACCGACGCGGTGAACCGGCACGTGGACGGGGTCGACGACGGGTCCTCGGAAGCGTACGATTACCGCGCCCTCCGCGAGGCCGTCGAGGCGTTCGACGACCTCGCCGGCGACGTGTTGGGGCTCCAGTTCGAGTCGGCGACCGACGGCGACGTCGATCTGGCCGGCGAGCTGGTCGAACTCGTCTTAGACGTGCGCGAGGCCGAGCGCGAGGCCGGCAACTACGAGCGCGCCGACGAGCTCCGGGACGCGCTCCGCGACGTCGGCGTCGAGATCGAGGACGGCCCGGACGGCGCGACGTACCGGTTCAAGTAGGGCGCGGATTCGCGTTTCAAAGTGGTCGTTGCCGTCGTGGTGACGACCATCGAACTCTCTCGATCGTTTATAAATGGTTGACAGCAGATCGGCGGAGAACTCTTCCAAATCCCCAGCCTCGTCGGTCGCCCGTCGCTTCGCTCCGGGGCAGCCGGCGGCGAAGCCGCCGGCGACCTCGCACGCGCTCCTCGTGGCCGCCGGTGGCGGCCACTCGGTGGCGCGCGCCACCGCACCGCCGCGTTCAGTTATAAACAGCCGTCTCCGTTCTGGGTTTAAATATTGCATCGCCGACGGCTCGATGAGTCCTTACTCCAACACGTGCTCCGTGTCGTACGACCCGAGCACTTTGACCCACCCGTTGTCGGCGATCGCTTCCACGTCCTCGACGGCGGCCGCCATGTGGTCCTCGTAGAGGCCGGCGTCGACGTCGAAGTGGAACAGGTAGTCGCCGAGGCGCTCGCCGCTCGGACGCGACTCGATCCGCGAGAGGTTGAGGTTGCGGTCTGCGAACGCCTCCAGGAGTTCCAGCAGAAGCCCGGGGTAGTTCGCGTTCGGGTAGACGATCAGGGTCGTCTTCCCACCGGCGTCCGACCGCGCGGACTCGGGCGCGACGACGAGGAATCGAGTCGCGTTGGAGGTGCGGTCCTGGATGTCCTCGGCGAGGATAGTGAGGTCGTCGCCGGCGTTGTCCGGGTGCCCGATCCCGGCGACGCGGGCGTCCTCGCGGGCGCGCTCGACACCGCGGGCGGTGGAGGCGACCGCTTCGAGTCCCGCGTCCGGGTGGTTGGCCTCCAGCCAGTTGCGACACTGCGCAAGCGCCTGCGAGTGGCTGGCGACGACGTCGAACTCCGACCCCTGCGCGAGGAGGGCGTGGCGGATCGGGGTGACGACCTCGCGGGTGACCGCGACATCGTGGTCGGCCAAGGCGTCGAGGCTCTCCGAGACGGAGCCCTCGATGCTGTTCTCGATGGGGACGACTCCGCGCTCGAACTCGCCGGCCGCGACGGCGTCGACGATGGCGGTGACCGATTCGCGGAACGACACCTCGGCGGCGACGGCCCGCGCCGCACGGTGCGAGTACGTGCCGGCGGGGCCGAGCGTGACGGCGTTCATCGCCCCTACCTATCAGACCGCGTTAGAAAAGCGTGCGGGGTCTCATCCGCCCGCGTCGACGGCTCCGTCGCTCGGCACCGCCGCCAGCGCGTCCTCGACGACCCGGACCGCGGTCGCGCCGTCGCGCCGCCCCACGACGACGACGAGCGCCTCCCCGGCGACGCCGGCGGCCTCGACCGCCACCTCGGCGGCCGCGAGCCGGCGGAGGACCGACGCGAGCGCCGCGGCGTCGACCGCGCCGGTCGCGAGGATGGCCGTCTCGCGCCCCTCGGGGACGACCGCCGCACCGCCGGCGCGGAGGAGGGGGTCGGCGGCGGAACCGTCGACATCGCCACCGTCGCCGTCGACGACTCCCACCCCGCTCCGCATCGACACGCTGGCCGCGCGGTCGACGGTCGCGTAGTCGGGCAGTTCCTCGCGGAACCGTCGGAGCGCGGTCGCGATCGCGTCGGGGTCGCCGTCGAGGCCGGCCTCGTCGGCCAGCCACGCGGCGGCGGCGCTGTGGTTGAGGACGCCGGCGCGGAGCGCGTCGAGGACGAAGGGGCGCTCCCGGGCGGCCTCGCGGGTCTCGGCTGCGAGCGACATGGGCGGACCTGCGACGCGCGGCGGCATGGCGGTTTCGGTCGTCGCCTCGGGAGCGAGGGACGGGCGTCGGTTTCCCACGGCCTCGCACGTGCCGAAGTCCCTAAGAGCGGCGCGCCCCCAGCGTGCGTATGCAGTCGCTCGTCATCGTCGCACACGGCTCACACCTCAATCCGGGGTCGAGCGCGCCGACGTACGACCACGCGGACACCGTCCGCGCGACCGGCGCCTTCGACGAGGTGCGCACCGGCTTCTGGAAGGAGGAGCCGCACTTCCGCGAGGTGCTTCGCACCGTCGAGGGCGACGAGATATACGTCGTCCCGCTGTTCGTCTCCGAGGGCTACTTCACCGAACAGGTGATCCCCCGCGAGCTCCGGCTCGACGGCTGGGACGTCTCCGAGTGGGACTCCGAGGGCCTCTCGGCCGATCAGGCCACCCTCGTCGCCGAGGACATCGACCGCGAGGTCCACTACTGCGGCCCGGTGGGGACCCACCGCGCGATGTCCGACGTGATCGTCCGGCGCGCGGAGTCGGTCACCGGCGACCCCGACGTGGGCGAGGGGTTCGGCCTCGCCGTCGTCGGCCACGGCACCGAGCGCAACGAGAACAGCGCGAAGGCGATCGAGTACCACGCCGACCGGATCGCCGAGCGCGACCGCTTCGACGAGGTGCGGGCGCTCTACATGGACGAAGAGCCCGAAGTCGACGACCTCCCCGAGTTCTTCGAGAGCGACGACGTCGTCCTCGTCCCGCTGTTCATCGCCGACGGCTACCACACCCAGGAGGACATCCCGGAGGACGTCGGGCTCTGCGAGGACCACACGGAGGGGTACGACGTGCCCGAAACGGTCGACGGCACCCGGATCTGGTACGCGGGCGCGGTCGGCACCGAACCCCTGATGGCCGACGTGATATTGGAGCGCGCGGCCGACGCCGGCGCCGACCTCGGGACAGCGCTCGACGACGTGCGCGAGACGACCCGCGTCGCCACGGGGGACTGACCGTGCCGGAACCCACTTCCGACGCGACGACGGGCGAGGGCGCCGCGGCCGGCGGCGACCCCGAGGCCGGTCCGGAGGTCCCCGACATCGACCTGCCGAGCGACGCCTTCGACGCGGTGCTCGACGCGCTCGCCGACCGCGACGCCGGCGATCCCCTCCGGTTCGAGGGGTTCGGCGTCGCGCGGGACGACGACGCGACGGGCGAGTACCGCCTCGACCCCGCCGACGGCGACCGCCGGACCGGGCTGTCGGAGCGCGAACTCCACGAGGCGCTGTCAGAGCGCGCCGCGGAGGTGACGGACTGGTACGCCTTCGAACGCGTCGTCGGCGAGTTCGGCCCGCGCCGCGCGTTCCTGCGCTGGCTGGAGGACGCCGACGGCGCGACGGTGGCGACTCGGTACGCCGCGCTCGCGGAGGGAATCGAGCGCGCGTGGGGCGAGCTGAAGATAACGGCCACGGTCACCGACCGCGGCGAGCGCCGGTACGACGTGCGCCACGCCGACGACGCCGGCGTCCCGGCCGACGAACTCGACCGCTACGACGACCCCCTCGACGCCCGCGAACTCGTCAAGCTCGACGAGAAGGGACGGTACCGGCCCCTCAAGACCGCGCCGACGCTCGCGGGCGGCTGGGTCTTCCCCGACCTCGGTCCGCGGGACGCCTACGAGGCGGTCGAGACGGTCTACCCCGCGACGGTCGCCAACTGGCACCGCGAGCGCGAGGGCGAGCTCGACGTGACCCACTGGCGCGAGACGATGGAGCGGCAGTCCGGCATCTACGGCGTCGTGAAGACGTGGGACCGGGGCGAGGGCCACGAGCACGTCGACTGGGTGGCGGAGGCGTGCTGCGACGACTCGCAGTGTCTGAAGCGCCGCGAGTGGGGGTACGACGACGAGACCGACCTCGACGTCGACGGCGGCGACGGCGCCTTCCCCTGCCGCGAGCCCTGCTCGGTCGTCGTGAGCGCCGCGCGCAAGTGGACCCGACTGGAGAGCGAGCAGCCCCGGACCTACGAGTTCGAGCTGACGCCGAGCGAGAAAGAGCAGGTCGAAGAGATCATCGACGCGGTCGCCGACGGCCGGATCGACGAGATCCGCGAGGCCGACACGAAGGAGGGCGCGAACCGGTACCGAACCCGCTTTTTGCGCGCCAAGCTGTTCGACGACGAGGGGAACCTCGGGGGCGTGCCGACCGAGCCGGACGAAGCGGACGAAGCGGACGAAGCAGACGAGGAGTAGCGGAGGGAGCCGCTTCGAACGGCCCTCAGATCGGGTACTCGCGCGGATCGTGCTGGACGGAGATCCACTTCGTCTCCGTGATCTCCCGCAGGAACGCGTCGCTGTTGTACTCGCCCACGCCCGAGGCGCCGACCCCGCTGAACGGGACGTGCGCCTCGTCGTTGATCGGCTGGTCGTTGATGTGGACGTTCCCGGTCTCCATGCGGCCGGCGATCTCCTTCGCGACCGCGAGGTCGCCGGCGTGGACGGCGCCGGAGAGCCCGTACTCGGTGTCGTTGGCGATCGCGACCGCCTCGTCGACGTCCGAGAAGGGGATCACGGGCGCGATGGGGCCGAAGTGCTCGTTACACGCCGCGGCCATGTCGTTCGTGACGCCCGAGAGGACGGTGGGCCGCACGACGAGCGAGTCGTCGACGCCGTCGAGGTCGGCGGTCTCCCCGCCGGTTTCGAGGGTCGCGCCGGCGTCGACGGTCCGCTCGACGTACTCCAGCATCTCGTCGCGCTGGGACTCGTCGATGATGGGCCCGACGACCGTGTCGGGCTCGTGGGCGCTGCCGACCGCGAGCGCCTCGGCGCGCTCGGTGAGCTTCTCGACGTACTCGTCGTACACGTCCTCGTGGACGACGTGGCGGTTGACGGAGATACACACCTGCCCCTGGTGGACGAAGGAGCCGAACGTCGCCGCGTCGACGGCGCGGTCGAGGTCGGCGTCGTCCGTGACGACGAACGCGTTGTTGCCGCCGAGCTCCATCGCGGGCACCGCGAGGTTCTCGCCCGCGAGCCCCGCGACGTGCTTGCCGACCGACGTGGAGCCGGTGAAGGAGACCACGTCGCTCTCGGGGTGGCCGGCGACGCGGTCGCCGATCTCGGAGCCGCGACCGGTGACGACGTTGAGCACGCCCTCGGGGAGGTCGGTCTCCTCGAAGAGCTTCGCGAACAGCAGCCCGCCCGTGATCGGCGAGTTCGTCGACGGCTTGAGGACGACGCCGTTCCCGGCGGCGATGGCCGGCAGGACGGCTCGCGCGCTCAGGTTCAGGGGGAAGTTCCACGGCGAGATCACCGTCACCACGCCCTTCGGCCCGCGCTCGACGACGTTCTCCTTGCCGGGGATGTTCGATTCGGCGTGCTCGCCCTTCATCCGGCGGGGCAGCGTCGCGGCCTCGCCGGCGTGGTCGGACGCGATCTGGATCGAGGTCTCGCCCATGATCGCCGAGCCGCCGGCCTCGTGGGCCAGCAGGTCGACCACGTCCTCGTCGTGCTCCCGTAAGGCCTGCAGGAACTGCTGAACGACCGCCGAGCGCTGCGCCGGCGGGGTCTCGGCCCACTCCTCCTGTGCGGCGGCCGCGGCCTCGTAGGCGTCGTCGACGTCGCCCTCGGTCGCGCTCGGCACCTCGGCGACGGCCTCGCGCGTCGAGGGGTCCTCGACGGCGATGGTCTCGTCGTCGCCGGCGGCGACCCACTCGCCGTCGATGTACTGCGCGCTCCAGTCGGCGTCGATGGACAGGTCGGTTGACATCTGTGTTTTACCAAACGGTAGAAACAGGGATAAGGCGGCCGATAGGAGTGACATCGCCCGGATCACAGATCGGAGACAGGTCCTCGAAAGCGGATGTCGCTCCCGGCAGTTTCGCGCGCTCGCGCGTGCGATCAGGCGTCGCGAAAGCTTTAGACGGGGGAGCGGCCTACCTCGGGGCAATGAGTCGGGGTCCCGAGCTGATCATCACGGAGAAGGACAACGCGGCGCGTCGCATCGCCGACATTCTGAGCGGCGAGTCCGCGACGGCGGAGCGGCAGAACGACGTGAACGTGTACAAGTGGGGCGGCAAGCGCTGTATCGGCCTCTCGGGCCACGTCGTCGGCGTCGACTTCCCCGCCGAGTACAACGACTGGCGCGACGTGGAGCCCGTCGAACTGATCGACGCGCCGGTCACCAAAGAGCCCACGCAGGAGGGGATCGTCGCCGCGCTCCGCAACCTCGCGCGCAACGCCTCCCGGGTCGTCATCGCGACCGACTACGACCGCGAGGGCGAGCTGATCGGGAAGGAGGCGTACGAGCTGGTGCGCGAGGTGAACGAGGACGCCCCCATCGACCGGGTCCGCTTCTCCTCGATCACCGACAACGAGGTCAACGAGGCGTTCGCGAACCCCGACGAGCTCGACTTCGACCTGGCCGCCGCCGGGGAGGCCCGACAGGTGATCGACCTGACGTGGGGCGCGGCGCTCACCAGGTTCCTCTCCTTATCGGCCCGCCAGCTCGGCGACGACTTCATCTCGGTGGGTCGGGTGCAGGGGCCGACGCTCAAGCTGATCGTCGACCGCGAGCGCGAGATCCAGGCGTTCGACCCGGAGGCCTACTGGGAGCTGTACGGGAACCTGACCAAGTCCGGCGGCGACCCCTTCGAGGCGCGCTACTTCTACTTAAACGACGAGGGCAACGAGGCCGAGCGCGTCTGGAACGGCGACGTCGCCGAAGTGCTCACGGAGGCGCTCGACGCGGCCGACGACGCGGTCGTCGACGACGTGCGCCGCCGCACCCGCACCGACGACCCGCCGACCCCTTTTAACACCACGGCGTTCATCCGCGCCGCGGGCTCGCTCGGCTACTCCGCGCAGCGCGCGATGTCGCTCGCGGAGGACCTGTACACCGCCGGCTACGTCACGTATCCCCGGACTGACAACACGGTGTACCCCGAGGATCTCGACCCCCGCGAGCTGATCGAGGAGCTCTCGGCCGCCTCGACGTTCGGGACAGACGCGAAGGGCCTCCTCGATCAGGAGGAGATCGAACCGACAGAGGGCGACGAGGAGACGACCGACCACCCGCCGATCCACCCGACCGGCGAACTCCCCGCCGCCTCCGACCTCTCCGAGGACGAGTGGGAGGTGTACGAGCTGATCGTCCGGCGCTTCCTCGCGACCTGCGCCGAGCCCGCGACGTGGGAGCGGCTCCGCGTCGTCGCGCTCGCGAACGGCGAAGCGACCGGAATCGCCGAGGGGGCGGACGGGCTGGCAGCCCTCCGGAACCCCGAGGAGGCGGCCGGCCCCGGCGACCTCGTCGCCGATGGCGGGCTCCGGCTGAAGGCGAACGGGAAGCGCCTGCTGGAGGCCGGCTACCACGACGTGTACCCGTACCGCTCCAGCGACGAGCGGATCGTCCCCGACGTCGAGGTCGGCGAGACGCTCGCGCTCACCGACCGGCGGACGGACGCGAAGGAGACCCAGCCGCCCCGCCGGTACGGCCAGTCCCGGCTCATCGAGGAGATGGAGAAGCGCGGCGTCGGCACGAAGGCGACCCGCCACCGGACCTTAGAGAAGCTGTACGACCGCAACTACATCGAGAGCGACCCGCCGCGGCCGACCCGGCTCGCGGAGGCGGTCGTCGAGGCGGCCGAGGAGTTCGCCGAACACATCGTCAGCGAGGAGATGACCGCCCAGCTCGAGCGCGACATGCAGGCGATCGCGGCCGGCGAGAAGGGGTACGACGAGGTGACCGAGGAGTCCCGCGAGCTGCTCGACCGCGTGTTCGACGACCTCACCGAGTCGCGCGAGGCGGTCGGCGACCACCTCCAGAAGTCGCTGAAGGCGGACAAGACGCTCGGCCCCTGTCCCGAGTGCGGCGAGGACCTCCTCGTCCGGAAGTCCCGACAGGGGTCGTACTTCGTCGGCTGCGACGGTTACCCCGACTGCGAGTACACCCTGCCGCTCCCCTCCACGGGGAAGCCGCTCATCCTCGACGAGACCTGCGAGGACCACGACCTCCGGCACGTGAAGATGCTCGCGGGCCGGAAGACGTTCGTCCACGGCTGCCCGCAGTGCAAGGCCGACGCGGCCGACGAGCAGGAGGACGAGGTGATCGGTGTCTGTCCGGACTGCGGCGACGAACACGGCGGAGAGCTGGCCATCAAGCGGCTCCGCTCCGGCTCCCGGCTCGTCGGCTGCACGCGCTACCCCGACTGCGACTACTCGCTCCCGCTCCCCCGCCGCGGCGAGATCGAGGTCACCGACGAGACCTGCGAGGAGCACGACCTCCCGCACCTCCGGGTCCACTCCGGCGACGAGCCGTGGGAGCTCGGCTGCCCCATCTGCAACTACCGGGAGTTCACCGCTCGGCAGGAGGGGTCCGAGCTCCAGACCGTCGAGGGGATCGGCGAGAAGACCGCCGAGAAGCTGAAGGACGCCGGCGTCGACGGCGTCGACGACCTCAAGTCGATCGATCCGGACGACCTGGCGGCCGACGTGGACGGCGTGGGCGCGGACACGGTCCGCGACTGGCAGGCGAAGGCGGACTGAGCCGCTAGCCGTCCGGAAGCCCCCCTGCCGTCGGGGATCTCCCTCGCTGTTTATAAGTTCCGAGCCCATCAAGCGGGGTATTGATGGATCGTGACGGCGAGTCGACACCCCGCGTCGTGCGGTCGTTCGTCGAGGCGGTTCCGACGCCCGCGTTGGCCTGCGATCCCGAGACGCACGCGATCCGGGCGGCGAACGCGCCGGCGACCGAACTGCTCGGGCAGGACCGCGGGACCCTGACGCTGATGGGGCTCGCAGACCTCGGCGAGACCGACGAGACGGTCGACGGCGAGTCGGTGGCCGCAGTCGTCGACGACGCGATCGAGCGAGGGGGAGTCACCGAGTTCGAGTGGGAGATCGGCGGGGCGCGGGGGCGTCGCCGCCTCGCGGTGTCGCTCCACGCGACGACGATCGCCGACGAGCGGTGGCTCATCGTCGGACTGACCGACGTGACCGACCGCGTCGCCGCCGAGGAGGAGCTCCGGTCGCAGCTGCGCGTCGTCGACGCCGTCGCCTCGACGGTGCCGACCGCGCTGTTCCAGTGTTCCGCGGACGGGACGCTCGCGCGCTGGAACGACCGGCTCGCCGCCGCCGTCGAGCGCGACGGCGAGGCGCTGTCGGGGACCGACCTGACGGCGCTGTTCGACCGTGACACCCGCGGTGCCGTCGCCGAGGCGCTCCGGCGCGTGTACCGCGAGCGCGAGCCGGCCGACTGCGAGGCGACGCTGCTGACCCGGTCCGGCGAGCGCGTCCCCTACCGCCTCGCGCTGGGACCGGTCGTCGACGGCGACGAGGTCGTCGGCGCGATCGGCGTCGCCGAGGACCGCACGGAGGCGTCGATCCGCGAGGAGCGGCTCGCCGTTCTGACGCGGGTGCTCCGGCACAACTTCCGGAACGACCTCAACGTGGTGACCGGGTTCACGGAGCGGGCCATCGAGGCCGTCGACGACCCGGAGCTGACGGCGGAGCTCGAACGCGTCGTCGACACCGCCGAGCGCCTGCTCCGCGTCGGCGAGACCTCTCGGCGCGTCGAGCGGCTGCTCTCCGACCGACCCGCGCCCACCCGGCTCGACCTCGCCGACGCGGTCGAGGAGGCGCTCGCCTCGCTCCCCCCGGAGCTCCGCGAGGCCGCCGACATCGAGGTCGACGTACCGGCGGGGATCACGGTGTCGGCGATCGGCTACCTCGCCGAGGCGATCGCGGAGCTCGTCGACAACGCGATCCGCCACAGCGACGCCGAGCGCCCGCGCGTCGATATCACGGCCGCCGAGCTCCCGAGCGAGTCGTGGGCGTCGCTCGTCGTCGCCGACGACGGGCCGGGGATCCCGCCCGCCGAACGCGCGGTGCTCACCGGCGAGGAGACGCCGCTGGAGCACGCCAGCGGGCTCGGGCTCTGGTACGTCAACTGGATCGTCGGCGCCGGCGGCGGCGGCTTCGACATCAGCTCCGCGTCGGCCGGCGGGACGCGGGTCGAGATCGAGCTTCGGACCCCGAACGGCGGGTGAGTCGCGGCGTCGAAACCGAATCACTCGACGAGGCGGACCTCGTCGCCGACGGCGACCTCGTCGGCCGCGCCGGCCGGGAGCTCGACCACCGTGTCCGCGCGGCCGCGGCCCAGCCCGACGAACGGGGCGAGCCGCTCCGCTTTCCGGACCTCGCCGTCGACGAGCCATAGCGCGTCGATCGCGAAGGGGACGAACAGCATGTGGAGCCACTGCGTGTCCGGGCCGTCGAAGGGAAACACGAGCGCGTAGTCGTCGGGGATCGACCGCCGGAACATCAGCCCGCGGCCCTGTTCGAGCGTCGAGCGCGCCACGTCGACGTCGCTCGCGAGGAGCGTCGACGGTGTGTCGCCGTCGGACGACGCGCTTCGGTGGACGAGTCGCACGCTGGGCACGTGGCGAGCGCCGGATAAATAGCCTCGCGATCGGTCGGGGGCAGCCGTGGAGTTAGCTCGCGCCGCCGTACGTCTCCTCGAGGTACTCGACGATGTCGTCGCTTTCGGGCATCGCGTCGATTCCGTGTTCCTCGTCGACGAGGACCGGCACGCCGGTCTGTCCGGAGATCTCCTCCACTTCGGTGCGCTCGTCGTGCGAGCGCGGCACCATCACCGACTCGTACTCCAGATCGAGGTCGGCGAGCTTGGTCTTCACTTTCGCGCAGTAGGGGCACCCTTCCAGTTCGTAGAGCGTCAGGTCCGTCATCGTCTCCGCATAAGGCGTAGACGCGTAAAGAAGTACGGTGGACGGTGCGTGCGACGCGCACGGGCGACAGGCGCGAGACCGAAAGACCGCTTTCACCCTCTGGAAAGCATATATCGGTCCCGGACGGACGTGGAGGTATGAACCGCCGCGCGCTGCTCGCGGGCGCCGGAATCGCCTGCGCGTCGCTGGGAGGGTGTCTCGACAGGTCGCCGAGTGGCGGTGACGACACCGGTAACGGTGGTGACTCCGGCTCCGGCGGTTCCGACCGCCCCACCGAACTCCGCGACGCGACGATCACGCTCGGAATCGACGACGCGCCCGCGGCCGACGAGCCGCCCCGGATCGCGTTCGACGAGGCGGCGTCGACGGTGACGGTGGAGGGAACGATCAGCTACTCGTCGAGCTCGTGCGGCGAGGTCGCGCTCGACCGCGCGACGTACGACGCCGCGGAAGGCGCGGCCGCCGTCAGAGTGATCAGCCGGCGCGACCCCGAGGCGGGCGAGGAGTGCACGGACGACATCGCGGCCGACTCCTACCGAGTCGGTCTGACGTTCGACACCGGCGTCCCCGACACCGTCGAGGCGGTTGAAGACGGGGAGTTCGACGAGTTCGCCGTGACCGCGCCGTAGCTGGGGATCGCGGACGGCGGCGAGAGAGAAAGCGACCGCGTCGACGCGTGGAGACCGACGCTGCGTGTCTCAGAGGATGACGTCGCGCGTCTGCAACACGTAGTAGGCGACCAGCAGCGCCGCGAGCGCGTACTGGCCGAGCGCGACGTCGTCGTACTCGCCGACCGCGACCTTGATCAGCGGGTAGGCGATGATACCGGCGGCGAGCCCGTCGGCGATCGAGTAGGCGAACGGCATCACGGTGACGGTGAGGCCGGCGGAGACGGCCCACGCGGGGTCGTCCCAGTCGACCTCGACGAGTCCCTGCAGCATCATCACGCCGACGACGATCAGCGCGATGAAGGAGGCGTACTCCGGGATGGCGGCGACGACGGGGATCACCGCGAGCGACGCGAGGAAGAGGCCGGCGACGACCAGCGCCGTCAGACCGGTGCGGCCGCCCTCCTCGACGCCGGCCGACGACTCGATGAACGTCGTCACGGTGGAGGTGCCGAGCATCGCGCCCGCGGTCGTCCCGACCGCGTCGGCCATCAGCGGCTTGTCCATGTCGGGGAGGTCGCCGTCCTCGTCGAGGAAGTCGCCGAACTGCGAGACGCCGATGAGCGTCCCCGCGGTGTCGAAGAAGTCGACGAAGAAGAACGTGAACACGACCAAGACGAACGTGAGGGGGTCGATCTGCGCCAGTCCCTCGACGAACGCCCCCGCGAGCGGCGTGATGTCGTACTGGGCGCTCGGGAGCGTCTCCGGCGTGATCGCGCCGCGCTCGAAGACGCCGGCGAGGGTGAGCCCCCAGCCGGCGACGGCGGTCGTCAGGATGCCGATCACGATCGAGCCCGTGATTCCGCGCGCCCAGAGACCGAAGGTGAACGCGAGCCCGAGCAGCCCTAAGATCGCCCACGGGTTCCCGAAGATCCCGCCGAGCGTGACCAGCGTCGCGTCGTCGGGAACGACGATCTGGAGCTCCTGAAAGCCGATGAAAAGCAGGAAGAGACCGATACCGGCGCCGACCGACCGCTTCACCGGCTCGGGGAACAGCCGGATGACGTACTCTCGTGCCCCGACCGCGGTGAGCAGCATGAACAGGACTCCCTCGACGAACACCGCCGCGAGCGCCGTCTCCCACGGGATCCCGAGCCCCAACACGACCGTGTACGCGAAGAACGCGTTGAGCCCGAGACCGGGCGCCAGCCCGAACGGCCGGTTCGCGTACAGCGCCATCACGGCCGTCCCGATAGCCGCCGAGATGACCGTCGCGATGGCGATCATCTGGACGACCTCGAAGAACTCGTACCCGGGCAGCTGGATCGCCTCGGCCAGAATGAACGGGTTCACCACGATGATGTACGACATCGCGAGGAACGTCGTGAGCCCGGCGACCAGCTCCGTACGGACGTCGGAGCCGTGCTCCTCTACGTCGAACCGCGCGGCGAGCGTGTCTGTAAGCCCCATTGAACGGGTGAGTGTTCCCCGGGATCGAATGATAAGCCTTGCTGAACGCTAGCGATCGGTATGCAAGTGTGCGTATATAAATCCGGTTTAAAACGTTAGAGAGCCGAGAGAAATACGTGAACGTGCCTACACACCGCGCGGTCCCGCCTACTCGAACGTCGTCAGCGCGCCCACGGGGGCGTCGGTGATCTCTCGCGCGCGTTCCATCCCCTCGTCGCCGACGGCGATGAGGGTGAACACGCCGGTGACGTCGGCGTCGGCCTGCAGAGCGATGTCCAAGAGGAGCTCCTGCGTCTCGCCCGACCGGATCAGGTCGTCGACGACGAGGACCGTGTCGCCGGCGTCGATCGCGCTCGCGGGGAGGTAGTAGGTGAGCTCGATCCCCGAGGCGAGGCGCTGGCGCGACTCGATGAACTCCTCGACGGCGGTCTCCTTCGACTTCTTGGCGTACGCGAGCCGCGCGTCGAAGAAGGAGGCCATCGCCGCGCCGAGGGTGATCCCGTCGGTGGCCGCGGTGAGCACCACGTCCGGCGACTCGAACTCGAACGTCTCCGCGGCGACGGGCGCGACCAGATCGAGGAACGACTGGTCGAAGACGACCCCGGAGTTGTCGACGTACCCCCCGTCGTCGAACTCGACGCGGGCGAGCAGCTCGTCCGCGAGCGCCTCGCGGCCGACCTCCTCGACGACCTCGCTCGCGCGGTCGGTGCCGGGGAGCACGTGGCCGTTGACGTACCGGTTCAGGTCGCCCGCGGGCAGCCCCGTCACCTCGGACAGCTCCTCGTAGGTTCGCGTCTCCTTTAGCATCCGCAACACGGCGACCGCCTGCAGCTGGAGGGCCGCCTTCTCTGCTCGGTTCATGACGATGATCGTGATCGCACAAGTATGAATACGTCGAAGTCCTCGGACGGAGCGATCGCCACGAACGTGGCACCCGGAGGGGAGCGAGCGGCGCGATCGCGGTTACTCGGCCGGATCTCGGAAGAATAGCTCCGGGTCGTCGACGGCGAACTCCACGCTGTCGCGGTCGTCGAGCGGGCGGAGCCGGATCCCCAGCTCGCCGGCCTCGGTCGCGGCCGCTTCGAGCGCCTCCGCGTCCGAGTCGAGGACGAACGTCGGGACGCAGACGGCTCTCTCCTCCGTCGCGTTCTCCGCAACCACCAGCCGATAGCTGGCCGTTTCGCCCGCCGCCGCGTACACCCGAACCGATTCGACCGCGACCCCGGAGAGCAGTTCGTTGGTTTCGTCGAACTCCGAACCGGGTAACAAGACGTGGAGCCGCGCCTCGTCGGCGATCGGATTCACGTCGCCGGGGTGGAGCGCGATCGCCTCCCACCCGCGGTCGCGGTACTCCGCCGCGGTCGCCTCGGTGTCGTCGAACACGCGCTGCCACCGCTCGCCGAGATCGGCTCTGCTCATAGGGAGGGAGCGACCCGCGGGGAATTAAACCTTCTCGCCTCGTAGCCGCGGGTCGCGAGACCGGTAAATCAGCCGAATGCGGGGGCCTGAGGCCGTTGATAACCGTGGTACGTGACCACAGATCTTATATCCCCCGATAGTATTGAACCGCCTATGTCACGCGATGACTCGGACGTGAACCGCCGGACGTACCTCAAGTACGTCGGAGGCACTGCGGCCACCGTCGGACTCGCCGGCTGTTCGGACGACGGCGGCGACGGGAGTGACGGAAGCGACGGAAGCGACGTAAATGACGGCAGCGACGGCGAGGACGGCTCCGACGGAGAGGACGAAGAGGAGCTCCCGGAGCCGGAGACCCGCGAGGAGCACCTCCGGCGCGCGAACCTCCGGCTCAACGAGCGCGCCCCGTGGATCTACCTCAACCGCCAGTACAGCGTGTACGGCATCGCGAGCCGACTCGACTGGACCGCCCGCCGCGACGAGCGGATCGAGGCGCAGGCCATATCGGTGACAGAGGGCGAGCCGTCGGTCACGATCACCCAGTCGTCGATGGACTCGGGGCTCGACCCCCACGACCACCGCGAGACGCCGACCGACAACATCGTCGTGCAGGCCCACGACGGCGTGCTCGGCCGCAACGCCGACGGCGACATCATCGACGCGCTCGCGACCGACTACGAGCGGCTCGAAGAGGGGCGCGTCCGGTTCGAGATCCGCGACGGGGTCACCTTCCACAACGGCGACGAGCTCCAGCCGTCGGACATCGCCTACAGCGTCAACCGGGTCGTCGACGGCGAGGTCGGGATCGAGAGCCCGCAGAGGGACCAGCTCGCCGGCGTCACGGGCGCCGAGGTCGTCGACGGCGGGGTCGAGGTGACCTCCGACGGGATCAACCCGATCGTGTTCTCGCTTTTCGCCTCGTACTGTAAGGTCGTCCAGCAGGACTGGATCGAGTCGCGCGAGTCCTCGGAGATCAACTCCGACATGAACGGGACCGGCCCGTTCCAAGTCGTCGAATACGAACAGGACGTACAGATCGTCTACGAGTCCTACGAGGACTACTGGGGCGACGCGCCGGAGATCGACGAGCTGACGATCCGCGCGGCCAGCGAGTCGAGCACCCGCGTCTCGCAACTGCTCGCCGGCGAGACGGACCTCATCGTCAACGTGCCGCCGCAGGAAGTGAGCCGCGTCCGCGACGAGGACACCACGGAGGTCGCGGCGGTACCGAGCACCCGCGTCGTGTTCAACGCCATGCGGTACGACGTGGAGCCGTTCTCCAGCGTGGAGTTCCGGCAGGCGCTGAACTACGCCATCGACTTGGACAGCATCATCGAGAACATCCTGCAGGGGTTCGCCGACCCGACCGGCCAGCCCACCCTCGAGGGATTCGTCGGCTACAACGAGGAGGTCGATCCGTACCCGCAAGACGTCGAACAGGCCGAACAGCTCGTCGAGGACTCCGGCCACGCCGGCGCCGAGATCACCCTCGAAACGCCCGTGGGGCGGTACCTCCGCGACGTGGAGATCGCGCAGGCGGTCGCCAACCAGATCGACGAGCTCTCCAACGTCTCCTGTGAGGTCGAGCAGCGCGACTTCGCCTCGCTCGCGGGCGAGGTGACGAGCGGCGAACTCGAGAACATGCCGCACTTCTACCTGCTCGGCTGGGGGAACACCACGTTCGACGCCAGCCAGACGATCATCCCGCTTCTCACCTCCGACGGGGCGCTCTCCAGCTACCGGGAAGACGAGGAAGTCGACGAGCTCATGTCCGAGTCTCAGAACCTGCCGGGCGAAAACTAAGGTCCGATGGCGCTGGGACGGTTCCTCCTGAAACGCGGGATCCAAGGCGTGCTGGTCGTGTGGGGGGTCGTGACCGCGGTGTTCCTGCTGCGGTTCATCACTCCGGGCGACCCGGTGACGTTCGTCGCGCCGCTTGACGCGAGCGCGGAGCTTCGCGCGCAGATAGCCGCGGAGCTGGGACTCGATCAGCCGCTGTACGTCCAGTACGCCGACTACATCGTCGGACTCTTACAGGGGGACATGGGGTACTCGTACCTCCGCGGGACGGAGGCGAGCACCATCGTGCTCGCCCGGGTGCCGGCCACCGTCGAGCTGGCGGTCGCGGCGACCGTCGTCGCGGTCGTCATCGCGATCCCGCTCGGCGTCATCAGCGCGACGCGCCGGCGCGACCCCGCCGACTACGGGGCGACCCTGTTCTCGCTGGTCGGCATCTCGACCCCGAACTTCTGGCTCGGGATCATGCTCATCCTGGTGTTGTCGGTACAGCTCGATATATTCCCGACGAGCCGGCGGCCGATCGGCTTCTTCGAGACGTTCGCGTTCCTCGTCACGGTCGAGAACGGGTTCGCGGCCCCGATGAACGTCGGCGCCTTCCTCGACGGGCTTCGGACGTGGCTGTGGCACATCGCGCTGCCGGCGGTGACGCTCGGCACGTACTTCACCGCGCTCGTCACCCGACTGACCCGCAGCGGGATGATCGAGGAGCTCGGACAGCCGTACGTTCGCGCGGCACGGGCGAAGGGGCTCCCGGAGTCGCTGATCCAGTACAAACACGCGCTCCAGAACACCCTCATCCCGATCGTCACCGTGTTGGGGCTCCAGCTGGGGACCCTGATCGGCGGCGCGGTGATCACCGAGGCCGTGTTCGCGTGGCCCGGGCTCGGCACGCTGGTCATCGACTCGATCAACGTCCGCGACTGGCCGCTGATCCAGGGGTCGCTTATCGTGATCGGGACCGGGTTCGTGCTGATCAACATCTTCGTCGACGCGCTGTACGCGTACCTCAATCCGCGGGTGGTCCACTGATGACGAACCGATATCTCCCCCTTCTCTCGGGCGGTGTGGCGTGTCGCACGGGCGAACTGCGAACGACCGAGGCGGCGCGCGGGGCGTCGCCCGAGACGGATCCGGAGGTGAGCCGCCGGTGATCTCCCCGCGGACCCTTCGAAACCTCCGAAGCGAGCTCTCGCGGAGCCTCCTCGCGAAGCTGGGGATCGCGATCCTCGCGGTCATCCTCTTCACGGCGGTCTTCGCCCCGCTCTTGGCGCCGCACGATCCGACGGAGCAGGACCTCGACAACGCGAACGTCCCGCCGCTGGGGTTCACGGCGACGGAGAACCAGACGAGCTCGCAGATGGTCGACGGAGAGGTGCAGATCGTCGAGGAGGAGGTCGTCGTCAACACCACGACCGCGCATCCGCTCGGCACCGACTCGCTCGGCCGCGACGTGCTCTCGCGGACGATGTTCGGCGCGCGCACGTCGCTTCTGGTCGGTCTGTTCGGCACATCCATCGCCGTCGTGCTCGGCGTCACCGTCGGGATCACGGCCGGCTACTACGGCGGCCGGATCGACGACGCGCTGATGCGGTTCGCCGACGTCATGTTGGCGTTCCCGTCGCTCGTGCTCGCGATCGCGCTCATCGGGCTGTGGGGACAGGCGTCGCTGCGCATCCCCGACCCGCTGGTCGCGTTCGGGATCGCGTCCGCGGAGATGCCCGAGAACATCGTGCTGCCGGGGACCGTGATCGCTGTCGTCGCGCTCGTGAACTGGGTGTGGTTCGCGCGCGTCGCGCGCGGGGAGGCGCTCTCCGTCCGCGATCAGGAGTACGTGAAGGCGGCGCGGTCGATGGGCGGAAGCGACCTCCACGTGATCCTCAGACACGTGCTCCCGAACAGCCTGACGCCGATCTTGGTGCTCGCGACGATCCAGATCGCCGCGATCATCCTGCTGGAGTCCTCGCTGTCGTTCCTCGGCTTCTCGGGGGCGCAGCTCTCGTGGGGCTTCGACATCGCGCAGGGGCGCCAGTACCTCTCGTCGTCGTGGTGGATCGCGACCGTTCCCGGCCTCGCCATCGTCGGCGCCGTCGTCGGGATCAACCTGATCGGCGACTGGCTGCGCGACGCCCTCGATCCGGACATCGAGGGACAGGGAGGTGCGCCGTGACCGACCTGCTGCGCGTCCGGGACCTCTCGACGCGTTTCTTCACCGAGGAGGGACAGATCAACGCGGTCGAGAACGTCTCGTTCACCGTCGAGGCCGGCTCCGTCCTCGGCGTCGTCGGCGAGTCCGGCAGCGGGAAGTCCGTCACCGGCCTCTCGCTCATCGACCTCGTCGAGTCGCCGGGGCGGATTACGGGCGGGGAGATTTGGTACAACAACGCCGATCTCGCGGCGCGGGTCGAAGGCGATCAACCGGAAGCGGTCGACGGCGACTTCGTCGACCTTCGCCGACTCTCCGAGGCGGAGCGCCGGTCGCTCCGCGGCTCGGCGTTCAGCATGATCTTCCAAGACCCGATGAGCAGTTTCAACCCCTCGATCACCGTCGGCGAGCAGATCGCCGAGGCGGCCGAGGTGCAGCGTCGAGCGAGCGCGAACCCGCGCTCGACGCGGTCTCGGACGCAGGGGTACGGGCTGGGTCGGATGCTCCTCGACGGCGTCCTCCCCGACCGCTCGTACACCTCCGAGGAGAGCTGGGACCGCGCGGTCGAGCTGCTCGAACGCGTCGGCATCCCCGACCCCGCCGAGCGCGCCGAGGAGTACCCGCACCAGTTCTCCGGCGGGATGCTCCAGCGCGCGATGATCGCGCAGGCGCTCGCCGGCGATCCGGACCTGCTCGTGGCCGACGAGCCGACGACCGCGCTCGACGTGACCATCCAGGCGCAGATCCTCGACCTGCTCGCCGACCTCCAGGAGACGTTGGACATGAGCGTCGTGCTCATCACCCACAACCTGGGCGTCGTCGCCCGGGTCGCCGACCGCGTGAGCGTCATGTACGCCGGCGAGGTGGTCGAGCGCGGCACCCTGCGAGACGTGTTCGACGACCCGGTCCACCCGTACACGAAGGGGCTGCTCGGCTCGGTGCCGGACATCGACCAGCCGGGCGAGCGGCTCGAACCGATCGCCGGCAACGTGCCGGACCTCGTCGACGCGAACATGCCCGACCGCTGTTACTTCGCCGACCGCTGTCCGAAAGCCATGACCGACTGTCTCACGCGACCGCCGGAGTACGAGGTGAACGACGGACACCGCGCCCGCTGCGTCCTCGCCGAGCGCGAGTACAGCGAGGCCGACGCGGTCTCCGACGAGCGGCTCGCGGGGCCGACCGACGACGGGGCGGCCGCGGACGACGGATCGACCGCGGCCGATGGGTCGATCGCCTCCGACGCGGAGGTGAGCGATGACTGACCCCCTCGTCACCGTCGACGGCCTCGAGAAGTACTACTACGAGAACGACACGCTGCTCGACCGGTTGACCGGCGCGGAGCCGGAGGCGGTTCGGGCGGTCGACGGCGTCTCCTTCGAGGTCCGCGAGGGCGAGACGCTCGGCGTCGTCGGCGAGTCCGGGTGCGGGAAGTCGACGCTCGCGGAGACGCTGATGCGCCTCCGCGATCCCACCGGCGGCTCCGTGACGTTCGACGGCGAGCCCGTCTTCGAGCTCTCCGGCGACGGACTGAACGCGTTCAGACGGCGGGCGCAGGTGATGTTCCAGGACCCGTTCTCCAGCCTGGACCCGCGGATGACCGCCGGGGAGATCATCACGGAGCCGCTCGCGATCCACGGCGTGGGGACCAGTGCCGAGCGGCGCGAGCGCGCCGAGACCCTCTTAGAGGAGGTGGGGCTCTCGGCCGACCAGATCGACCGGTATCCCCACGAGTTCTCCGGCGGGCAGCGCCAGCGCATCGGATTCGCCCGCGCGCTGGCCATCGATCCGGAGTTCATCGTCCTCGACGAACCGGTCTCCGCGCTCGACGTGAGCGTGCAGGCGCAGGTGTTGAACCTGCTCGCCGACATGCAGGCCGAGCGCGACCTGACGTACCTGTTCATCGCACACGACCTCTCGGTAGTGCGACACATCTCCGACCGGGTCGCCGTGATGTACCTCGGGAAGGTCGTGGAGATCGGCCCCACCGAGGAGATCTTCGAGAATCCGCAACACCCGTACACGAAGGCGCTGTTGGAGTCCGTCCCGCGGGCGGACACCGACGAGCGGAGCCGCACCGTCGAGACGATCCGCGGCGACGTGCCCTCGCCGCGGAACCCGCCCTCGGGCTGTTCGTTCCGGACGCGGTGTCCGGAGCTGATCCAGCCGCCGTGGCTGGACGTGCCGCAGGCGACGTTCCACGAGATCGGCGAGTTTAGGACCCGGATCGAGAACGGCGACATCGACGTGGACCTGCGGTGGGAGCAGGTCGGCGACCCCGATCGGGAGGACCGGGCGGCGTTCGTCGACTCGCTCCGCGAGGAGGCGTTCGACACGGAGCTCCCGGCCGACGACGAGAAGACGGTCCGCGAGGCGATCCGCGCGCTCGCCGACGGCGACCGCGAGACCGCCGCGGCGACGCTGCGGGAGCGCTACCGGTCGCCCTGCGAGGCGATCGAACCCGCGTTGCCGGCGGGGGAGCACCCCTCCGCGTGCCTGCTGAACGAACAGCCGGAGGACGTGGAGACGGCCCGCGAGGAGTGGGAAGCGGACCACGACGCTCCGGAGGCCGGGGCGTCGTCGCGGTAGCTCCGCGCGCATTTTTGGCGATTGGTCGAGAAACAGATCGGCGCGGGTCGTTCTCCGCTCTTCTCTTCCCCCTACCGCTCCCGCACGACGACGAACTCCGCGAGATCGCGGAGGTACTCGATCGCCTCCGTCTCCGGCGGGTCGGCGTCGTCGAGCGCGGCTAAGGCGAGTTCGGACTGCTCGCGGGCGCGCTCGTCGATCTCCGCGGGCGACAGCGACGTGACCTGCAGGACCGAGGGCCGATCCATCTCCGCGTCCTGCCCGGTCGGCTTGCCGAGGTCGTCCGCGTCCGCGGTCGCGTCGAGCACGTCGTCGCGCATCTGGAAGGCGACGCCGACGCGCTCGGCGTACTCGCCGAACGAGTCGACCGCGTCGGGGTCGGCGCCGCCGGCGATCGCGCCCAGCTCGGCGGCCGCCCGGAACAGCGCGCCGGTCTTCCGGCGGGCGAGCTCCATGTACTCGTCCTCGGTGGTGGGGCGGGCGGCCAGCTCGGTGGCCTCCCCCTCGCCGAGTTCGACGAGCGCCTCGGCGACGGTCCGCATCGCGCGGGGCTCGGCGGAGAAGAGCGCGAACGCCTCGCCGAGGAGCCCGTCGCTGGCGATGATCGCCGGGCCGTAGCCGTACTCGGCCCACGCCGACGGCGTCCCGCGGCGCACCTCGGAGCGGTCGATGATGTCGTCGATCACGAGCGACGCGTTGTGGACGAACTCGATCCCGGCCGCGAAGTCGACGGCCGCGTCGGGATCGCCGTCGAACGCCTCGCAGGCGAGGATCGTCACGGCGGGGCGGACCCGCTTGCCGCCGGCGAGGACGACGTGGCCGACCTCCTCGGACAGCTCGTCGGGCTCGACCTCGTCGATGACGGCCTCCAGCCGCTCCTCGACCAGCGCGACCCGGCGCTCCAGGTACTCCATCTATCGCCCGGAGGGACCGGTCGCGCAAAGGCCTAACGGAACGGTCGCCGGCCTCGGATTACTTAAACTCGATCCCGAGGTCGTTGAGCCCGTCGTTGTTCTCCGTGACGTTGATCAGAAGCGGCGTGAGCGCCTCGATCTCCGGGGCGTTGGCGATGCCGCCGGCGTCGAGCGCGCGCAGCCCCTCGATCCCCTCGGCGAGGTCAGTCACGGTCGCCTTCGCGTCCTCGTCGTCGCCGATCACGAGCGTGTCGATCCCGAGGTCGGCGTCGAGGTTCGCGAGGCGGGCGGCCGCGAGGTTGTGGAACGCGCCCACGACGTCGACCCCGTCGGGCGCGGCGTCCGCGGCGATCCGCGTCACCGAGCCGGCGCCGGGCCGGTGGTAGTGAAAGCCCTCGTCGTCGCGTTTCATCCCGGTCGCCGGCGAGACGAGCACGTCGCCGGGAGCGAGCGCGTCGGCGATCGCCTCGACGGTGTCGCCGACGTGGTACGGCGGGACCGCGAGCACGACGACCTTGGCCCCGGCGGCGGCCGCCTCGTTCTCGGCGCCCGCTACCGCGGCGTCGAGGCCGCGGCTGTCGAGCTCGGTCGTGTACTCCTCGGCCTTGGTCTCCGCCCGCTCCGCGTCGCGCGAGCCGATGGTGACCTCGTGGGGGGTGTCGGCCGCGAGCCGGAGCGCGAGCCCCTGTCCGATGTCGCCCGTACCGCCGAGTATCGCGATATTCATACGATCAGTCGCGTCGCTCGCGTCTTAGGGGTTGCGCGACCGGCCGTCCTCGCCGCGGTCGCGGGGCGGTCCCGTCGGTCAGGCGGCGCGTTCGATCGCCGACTCCAGCGTCGCGCGGTCCTGCGCGCCCGTGAACCGGTCGACCGCCTCGCCGCCGGCGTACACGAGGAGGGTGGGGATGCTCCGAGCGCCGAGCTGCTGGGCGATTTCGGGGTTGGCGTCGACGTCGACCTTCGCCACGGCGGCGTCGGCGTCGCTCGCGAGCGCCTCGATCGTCGGTTCCATCATCTGACAGGGGCCGCACCAGTCGGCGTAGCAGTCGACCAACACCACGTCGTGCTCGTCGACGACGCGCCGGAACTCCTCGGGCCCCCCGACCTCGATCGGTTCGGCCGGAGTCGTCGACGCCCGGTCGTCGTCCGCCGTCTCGGCCGGCCCGCCGCCGATCTCGCCCTCGCGTTCCAGTTCGTCCCGTAGCTCCCGCAGCTTGCGCTCGCGGATGCGTTCGCGCTCGCTCTTCGCCGAATCGGTCCCGTCGGTCGCGTCCGCGGTGTCGCTCATACACCAGTATTGGGTACTCAAAACAATATACCTTCCGGCGGCGGTGTCGGGAGCCCGCCCGAGCCGAGTCGTCGCGAGCGGGGTCAGCACGCGTCGCCGAGCCCCGCGGCCGCGAGGTCGACGTGGTCGGCGACGAGGTCGGCGGCGCGGTCGTAGGGCGACCGGTCGGCGTCGTCCGCGCTCCCGGCCGACGCCGACCCTCCCGCGGGCCTCGGTGTGCCCGCCGCCTCGAAGACGGCCGCCACGAAGGCGTCGCGAACCGCCTCGTTCTCGAAGAGGCCGTGGAGGTAGGTCCCCAGCGCCCGGTCGGTCGCCGCGCTCTCCGGCCCCAGCGGCCGGGCTGTCTCCGCGGTCGGCGACGACCGACCCATGCGGATCTCGTAGCCCGTGGCGGTCCCGGTCGCCCCCGCCAGCGGGCCGACGCCGTCGACGGACCGGGTCACGTGCTCGACGCGCTTCTCGGGCGAGAAGTCGGTCTCGACCGGGAGCACGCCGATGCCGGTGACCGTCGACCGCGAGCCGGTGCCCTCGATCTCGGCGCCCGTGATCCGCTCGCCGAGGATCTGGTAGCCGCCGCAGATCCCGACGATCGGCCCCTCGAAGCGTCGGAGCGCCTCGTCGAGTCCCGCCTCGCGCAGCGCGAGCAGGTCGTCGACCGTGTTCTTCGAGCCGGGGAGCACGACCGCGTCGGCGCCGACGAGGGGGGAATCGGTCTCACCGTTGGACGCGTCGAGCGGGACGTAGACGACCCGAACGCCCGGTTCGCGCGAGAGGGGAGCCAGATCGGTGAAGTTCGAGATTCGGGGGAGCCGGGGGACCGCGATCCGGACGGTCTCCTCGTCGGAGGCGCCGCCGTCGGCGCCGAGGGCGGCTCCGGTGCCCCCGTCGCCGGTTTCTCCCGCGTCCGGTAACGAGAGGCTGTCCTCCGCCGGGAGCCCGGGGTCGTCGTAGGGGACGACGCCGACGATCGGAACCCCGGTCCGCTCCTCGATCTCCGCGATGCCGGGCTCTAAGAGTGCGGGATCGCCGCGGAACTTCGTGATGACCGCGCCGGCGACGCGTTCGCGGACGTCGTCCGGGAGGAGTTCGAGGGTCCCGTAGAGGCTCGCGAAGGCGCCGCCGCGCTCGATGTCGACCGCGATCAGGATGTCGGCGTCGGCGAACCGGGCGCACTCGACGTTCGCGAGGTCGCGGTCGTGGAGGTTGATCTCGGCGATACTACCCGCCCCCTCCGCGACGATCACGTCGCGGTCGGCGGCCAGTCGGCGGTGGGCCGCGACCGCCGCCTCCCGCGCGCGCTCCCAGTGCGACTCGTAGTACTCGCCGGCCGCGAAGTGGCCGACGGCCTCGCCGTCGATCACCAGTTGGCTCTCGCCGTCCCCGCGCGGCTTGAGCAGGACGGGGTTCATGTCGGTCGTCGCCGGGACGCGGGCGGCCCGCGCCTGCACGTGCTGCGAGACGCCGATCTCGCCCCACTCGCCGTCCGGCGCGAGCGCGACCCGGGCGTTGTTGCTCATGTTCTGAGCCTTATAAGGCGCGACCGAGACGCCCCGGCGCGAGAGGAGCCGACAGAGCCCGGCCGCGAGCGTGCTCTTGCCGGCGTGGCTCGCGGTGCCAGCGATCAGCACGGTGTCCGCCGTCTCGCCGGTGTCTCCCGTCTCGCTCACGGCCTCAGTACTCCGTCCCCCGCCGGGCGCGGTGGCCCGCGTCGAACGGGTGGGTCTCCTTCCGGACGTTCGTGATCAGGTCGGCCACGCCGTCGAGGTACGCGGGTTCGTCGTGGCTCCCGGTGAGGACGAGTTCGAGGGCCTCGGGTTTCGACTCCGCGAGCGCGACCACATCGTCGGGATCGACGAGCCCGCGGTCGGCGGCGTACAGCACCTCGTCGAGTATCAGCATGTGGACGCCCTCGTCGGAGTCGCCGTCGAGCGGGAGCGGTTCGGTCAGGTCCGCGTCGGCGGCGCCCGCGACGAGCGCCTCCGCGCGCTCGAACGCCGCGCTCGCCTTCGCCTCGTGTTCGTCGTCAGCGGAGCCGTCGAGGAGCCCGTGCCAGCCGTAGTGTCCGGCGTTCTCGTAGGAGAAGCCGGGCATGGCGGCGACCGCGTTGTACTCCCCCCTGACGCCTTCGACGCTGTCGGCGCCGCCCTTCATGAACTGGAGCATGTGGACGCGGTAGCCGTGGCCCGCGGCCCGGAACCCCATCCCCATCGCCGCCGTGGTCTTCCCCTTGCCGTCGCCCCACCACGCCTGCACGAGCCCGAACTCCTCGGGCGCGGCCGGCTCGATCGGCGCCGGTTCGGGGGCCGCGCCGCCGCCGGGAGTTCGGGCGGCCGGGTTCTCGTCCCTCTCGGCCGATTCTTCGTCTGTCGATGCGTCTGCGTCGCCGTCGTCGCCGTCTGTGTGGTTTGTTGTCATAGATCGAAGACCTCCGCCCGGTCGTCGGCGACGACGCCGTGCTCGGCGTCGGCCGTCGGGCCGGGGTACTCGCCGTCCGGGTACCGAGACCGCAGGCTCGCGCGGACCGCGTCCCGGACGCAGACGCGGGCCGCCGCGCCGACCGGGGTAGCGCTGCCCGAGAACGCCGCCGGCTCCCCGGTCGGGTCGTCGCCGACGACCACCGCGTCGCTCGTCGTCCCCGGCACGCCCGCCGTCGCCAGCAGCGTCGCCGCCTTCGCCTCGGCCGCGACCGCGACGAGGTTCGCCGCCGCGCCGTCCGCGAGCCGGCGGGTCGTCCCGACGATCAGATTGACCGTGCCGGGTCGCCGGGGCGGCTCCTCGGTCGGCGCCTCGGCCGGCGCGTCGGCGGCACGCTCGGAGTCGCTAGCGCCGTCGTCGTTCGCCGCTCCCGCCGGCTCCATCGGCAGCATCGCCGGGTTCGACAGGCCGACGGTCGCGTACGCGACGACCGAGCCGAAGCGCGCACCGCGGGCGTGGGTCATCGAGACGCCGGTGAAGAGGGTCGGCGGGCCTCGTTCACTTTTAAACCCCACCCGCGCCAGCCGCTCGTCGCGGTACGCGCCGAGGTCCGTCCGGTCGAACCCCTCCGGCACCGAGACGTTGTAGGCGGCGTTCGCCCGCGATCGCCCCCCGTTCCAGCCGGTGGAGAGCCAGCGCGTCTCTGGTCGGCACAGTCGGAGCACGCCCTCGCGCACGGTCGCGTCAAACATCGTCGTCCCCCGTCTCCCCGTCGTCCGTCGGTCCGTCGCCGACCCCCAGCGCCGCGAGCAGGCGGTCGTTCTCGGCGGGTCGACGCACCGCGACCCGGACGTGCGAGTCGAGTCCGCGGAAGGTGGTCGCGTCCCGGACCGCGACGCCGCGGTCGCGGGCGTCCGCGACGACCCGGTCGACCGAGCGCCCCCTCTCCACCTCGCCCACGTCGAGCAGCAGGAACGGCGCCTCGGAGGGGGTTACGCCGTACCGCTCCGCGAGCGCCGCGGCCATCCGCGATCGCTCCGAGCGGACGCGCTCGCGGGTCTCCCGTATAAACCCCTCCTGCCGCATGCAGTGCGCGCCGGTCGAAAGCGCCGGGACGCTCACGTTCCACGGGCGCCGGGCGCGCTCCAGCGCCGCGCCGAGGTCCCCCGTCGCGACCGCGAACCCCGTCCGGATCCCGGGGAGCCCGAACAGCTTCGTCAGCGACCGGGCGACGACGACGCCCTCGGCTCCCGCGAGCGAGGGGCGGTCGGTGAACCCGCGGAACGCCTCGTCGACGAGCAGGGGCGTGTCGGCCGCGCGGCACCGCGCCGCGAACCGCTCCAGCTCCCTCCGGCCGTAGTCGGTCCCCGTCGGGTTGTTCGGGGCGCAGACGACCGCGAGCGCGTGGTCCGTCGGGTCGGCGTCGAGGACCGCATCGGCCGCGACGAAGGCGGGGTCGCCGCCCTGCAGTCGCACCTCGCGGGCGTACTCCGCGAAGCTCGGCGCCGGGAGCAGGGCGGTGTCG
Organism: Halorubrum salsamenti; assembly: GCF_007671685.1. Classification (GTDB taxonomy): domain Archaea; phylum Halobacteriota; class Halobacteria; order Halobacteriales; family Haloferacaceae; genus Halorubrum; species Halorubrum salsamenti. Next base: position 388,140 of record NZ_VCNL01000003.1, read on the forward strand.
CCCGGGTCGACCGCGAGCGCGACCGCGGCCCTGATGGCTGCGAGCCCCCCCGGCGTCGGCACGACCGCGTCCGGGTCGCAGTCGACGTACTCGGCGGCGGCCTCGCGGAACGCCGCGGGGGGTTCCGCCGGGTACGACCGGGCGGCCTCGAAGGCGTCTCGGTACGCCTCCGCGACGCCCGGCGGGACCTCGGGGTTCGTGTTCGCCGAGAAGTCCAGCAGGTCGGGGTCGTCGCTGCTCCCGTGCGGTTCGCGGTCGAGTCCGAGCGCGCTGTCGAGGTTCATGAGTCGGTGGGGTGTCGTCCGGAGCCGTCGGTCGGTGGTCTCTCCGAGTCGCGCTTCAGCAGTCGTTCCGCGGTCCGCACGTCCGACGGGTAGTTGACGTTGACGGCGAACCGGGCGTCGTCGGTGAGGTGGACGGCGCCGGCGTCGCCGTCGGCGGCGTCGCCGTCCTCCGTGTCGTTCTCGGAGCCGTCCCCAGACCCACCGACGACGTTGATCCCGGCCGGAACGACCTCGCGGCCGGCGATCTCGGTCGTCGCGTCCGCGCTGACGCCCAGTTCGCGCTTGCGGACCGCCGGCACGCAGACGGTGAGCGAGTCGCCCTCGGCGGCGCGAGCCGCGTCGAGAACCGCGTTCACCGCCGCGCCGTCGAGCAGCGGGAGGTCGGCGGCGACGGTCAGGAGGGGGCCTCCGCCCGCGCCGACCGCGTCCATCGCGTACTGCAGGTCGGCGACGTAGCCGTTCCCGGGCGCCTCGACGACCGACAGCGACGGGGACTCGCTCGCCCGGCCAGCGAGGTGTGTTCGCGTCCGCGTCGAGTGCGGAGAGACGACCGCGTGGGTCGCCTCGATCCGGCTCTCGGCGAGCGCGTCGAGTACGCGATCGACCATCGGCCGTCCCGCGATCTCCCGGAGCGGCTTCTCCGTCTCGCCGCCGAGGCGGGTGCCGCGGCCGCCGCACATCAGAAGCGCGTCCACGCGATCACCCCCGCGTGCAGCGCGGCGACCCGCGCGATCTCCGTCGTCGCGCCGAGCACGTCGCCGGAGACGCCGCCGAGCCGGCGGCGGGACCAGCGCGCGACGAGCGCGGCCGTCGCCAGCGCGGCGACGAGGGTCGAGAGGCCCGGCAGGACTCGCGGCCACGCGAGCAGCGCGGCGGGCGCCGCCAGCGCGATGACGGGGAGCGCCGATCCGGGAGCTGACTCGTCGGTCAGCGCGGAGCCGAGCCCCTCGTGAGGCGCGTCGCCGACGCAGACGAGCGCCGCGGTCGCGGCCTTCGCGCCGACCTCCGCGGCGACGACGATCCCGAGCGCGGCGAGGGAGACGCCGCCGCTCCCCGCGGTCGCTCCGACCTCGATCAGCGCGAGCGCCGCGGTCGCCAGCCCGAGCACGACCAATGCGAGCGCGACGGTCCCGCCGACGCCGATCTCGGAGTCCTTCAGCACGCGGCGGCGCTCCTCGCGGTCGCCGTGGACGACCGCGGCGTCGCCGAGGTCGGCCACGCCGTCGAGGTGGCCGATCCCCGTGACGGCGTAGACGGCGAGGACGAACGCGAGCGCGACCGTGGGTGCGGGGACCGACGCCGGGGGCGCGGCGAGCAGCAGCGGGGCCGCGACGAGCCCGCCGACGAGGTATCCGACGACCGGGAACGTCCACGGCGAGCGCGCGAACGCCCCCCACGCCGCCTCGTCGCGGCCGACCGGGACCCGAGTGAGGAAGCCGAGGGCGCCCCGGAGCGCGGTCAGGACCACCCGACCACCCCCGCGGAGGTCGGGAGCCACCCCGCCGCGACCGACCAACCGACCGCCGCCAGCCACCCCGCCGCGAGGGCGACCGCGATTCCGCCGGCGACGCCGACGAGCCGGACCGCCCGCTCCGCGTCGGCGACGCTCGGCGGGGTCGCGTCCGGGTTGAGGACGTAGTGGCCGGGCTTCTCCAGTCGGGCGTCGAGCGCGGCCGCGGCGGTCGCCATCGGCCACCCGGAGTTCGGCGACCCCGGCTCGTCGGCCCACGCGGCGGCCCGGCGGAGGACATCGATCGCTCCGGTCGCGACCGCCAGACAGCCCGCGGTCGCGCGGGCCGGGAGGAACATCACGGCGTCGTCGAGGCGCGCGCTCGCCCAGCCGACCGGCTTCGAGCGGTAGCCGAGCATCGAGTCGAGCGTGTTGACGGCCTTGACCCAGACCGCGCCGACGACTCCCGCGACGAGCGGGAGGGTGGCCCCCGATCCGACGACCGCGGTCCCGGCCGTCGGGCCGACCGCGAGCCCGACCGCCGCCCCGAGCGCGAATCCGCAGAGGGGGGCGACGAACCCGTCAGCGAGGTTCTCGGCCGCGCTCTCGACGGCCGCGCTCCGGAGGTCGGCCGGAGTGAGGTCGGTCGCGTCCCGGCCCGCGAGCGCCCGGACCGACTCGCGGGCGGCGTCCGGGTCGGTCTCGGTCAGCGAGACGACCTCCGCGGTCGTCGCCAGCAGCATCCGGAGGCTGACGGTCGAAAAGAGGATCGCGCCGGCGACGAGAACGGGGTGAGCGAGAGAGGCGCGCGAGCTCGGCGCGGCCGCGACCACGACTGCGACGATTCCCCCCGCGACCGCCGCGGCGACGATCGGAAGTCCGACCGCGACCGCGACGCCGACGAGACGGGGGCGCGACCACGATCGGTCGAACCGCCCCGCGACCGACCCGAACAGCGCGACGGGGTGGACCCGGGCCGGCGGCTCCGCGATCGCGAGATCGAGCGCGACCGCGATCGCCAGCGCGGCGAGGGGGGCGATCGCGGCGGCGGGAGCTGAAACGATCGCCATCGCGGTCACAGCCCGTCGAGGAACGCGTCGAACGCCCCGCTTGCCGGGTGGACGTGACAGTACGTTCCGAGCGTTCGGTGTTCGATCAGGCCGTCGCGGTCGCCGTCGATCCCGGTCCCGCGCTCCACGTCGAAGGCGAACTGGGCGTCGCTCGCGGCGTCGGCCTCCGAGTAGTGGAACTCGTGGCCGCGTAGGGTCGAGCCCGCGGAGGCCGTCGGCGCGTCTCGCGTCGCCCGCAACTCGACGTGATCGAGCGCCTGATACCGGTCGCGCATGCGCACGTCGGCCGGGAGGACGCCCGCCATCGCGTGCGTCTCGCCCTCGACGGTCGTCAGCGACTCGGCGAGCGCCATCAGCCCGCCGCACTCGCCGAGCACGGGAGTCCCCTCGGCGGCCGCGCTCGCGACCTCGTCGAGCGCCGGGCTCGCCGCCAGTTCCGCGGCGTGAAGCTCCGGGTAGCCGCCGGGGAGGTAGACGCCGTCACAGGGCGGGAGGGGGTCGCCCGCGACCGGAGAGAACGCCTCGACCGTCGCCCGCTCGCGCAGGCGCTCGATCGTCGCCGGGTACGCGAACCGGAAGGCGTCGTCGCGGGCGACGGCGACGCGGGGGCGGTCGTCGTCCGCGTCGGTCGACGCCCGCGCCTCGACCGCTTCCGCCGGCTCCGCCGCGCCCGCCGGCTCGCGCGCGACGTCCATCAGTCGGTCGAGCCTGAGCCCCTCCGCCGCCGCGTCGAGCGCGTCGTCGGGCACGGGCGACTCGTCGCCCATGTGGAGGCCGAGGTGGCGGTCGGGAACCTCTAGGTCGTCGTTCGGCGGAATCCGGCCGAGGTACGCGAGGCCGTCCGAGAGCGCCTCGCGGATCCCGTCGGCGTGGCGCCCGCCGTGCGCGCGCTGGGCGATCACGCCGGCAACGTCGACGTCGCGGCCGATCCGGTCGGCGTACGCCCGAAAGCCGAGCGCGGTCGCCGCGACGCTCTCCATGCCGGCGCTCGCGTCGACGGCGAGCACGACCGGGAGGTCGAGCGCCTCGGCGACCGCGGCGGTACTCGACTTATCCCCGTCGTACAGCCCCATCACGCCCTCGACGACGCAGACGTCGCCCTCGCCGCGGGCGTAGTTCCGGCGGAGGCCGTCCTCGCCCTGGAGCCACAGGTCGAGCGTGCGCGAGGGGCGCCCCGCGACGCGCTCGTGGTGGCTCGGGTCGATGAAGTCGGGGCCGGCCTTCGCCGGCTGGACGGCGTGTCCCGCATTTTCTAGCGCCCGGATCGCCGCGAGCGTCGCGACCGTCTTGCCGACGCCGGAGGCGGTGCCGCCGAGGACGAACCCCCTCATCGGGAGCCGCCCCCCGTCGGGCCTCCCACTTCCCGCTCGGCCAGCAGGCGGTCGGTGATCGACGCCACGCGGTCGCGCACGTCGCCCGCGGGGACGCCGGCGCGTTCGGAGAGGGCCAGTGCCCCGCCCATCCCGACGCCCTCCTTCGCCTCCCCGCGGGCGTACGCCGTCATCGCCGGGTGGTCGCTCTCGCCGAACGCCGGGTCGGTCGCGGCGAGCGTCAGGCCGAGGTCGTCCGCGAGCGCGCCCACGTCTGCTGAGGGGTCGTCGGCGACGAACGAGGTCGTCGCGAGCGGGAGTCGGCGCTCGACGCCCGCGTGCCGAGCGAGCGCGGCGACCGCCGCGAGCTGGGTCCCGCCCGCGAGCGTGACCGGCACGCCGCGCTCGACCGCGCCGACGACCAGCCCCGTGGCCGCGGCGAGCACGGGGTCGCCCATCAGACGGAGCGCGTCGAGCGGGTCGCCGGCCGCGTCGCCGGCGGCGATCCCGCTGGCGGCCAGCCCCTCGTCGACGACCGCTCGCTTCGTTCCGAGGGGGTTCGCCGGCAGCGACGAGGAGACCGCCGGGCGCTCGCCGAGCGCGGTGAGGGCGCCGAGCGCGGTCGTCGTGCCGCCGGGGATCGTCTCGGCGACGAGGAGTTCGCGGTCGGCGTCGCCGCCGTCGGACGCGTTCGCTCCCCCGCCCACCGCCTCCGGCACCAGTCCGCGCGCCCGCTCGAAGACGGCTGCAGCGTCCGGGACGGGCTCCGAGTCGCGCACGTCGCCGCCGGGCGCGGCGTCCGCGTCGAGGACCGGCGCCCCCGTCGGTGCCGTCGGGACCGCGAGCCCGGCGTCGACCCCGACGAACTCGAAGCCGACGAGCTCGCGCACGGCGCGGGTGACGACCGCGGGGGTCGGACAGCCGGAGGGGCTGACGGGGACGGCCGAGTCGGGGGCCGGCCGCCCGTCGGCGACGATCTCGAGGTCGGCGCTGGGGGTGTGTCTCCGCAGCTCCGGGTCCGCGCCCGCGGCGCTGATCCCGTCGATCGCGGCGGTCGCGGTCGTTCCCGCGACGACCGCGAGAGTCACGTCGCTCACGCCGACCCCCCGGCTCGCAGCCCCGATCGGTCGGGTCTCTGGGCCGGTCGATCGCGTCCGTCGCCGCCCCGGTCGATGATAACCACTAGCGGTTGATTAGCACAAGCGGACTTTAATCGATCGGGACTGGAGGTCGGAGTGAGTGCCGGTCGGCCGGTAGTGAGTCGATTCGCGACCGGCTCAGAGCGAGAGATGATTTTCGAGATCTGTTGGAACCTTACTTCAGATGTGATGTGTCTGAACCAGACACGCGCGGGAGACCGCTTCTCGATCGATAGCGGGAGTGGGTGTTTCAGAATCATGACAACGATCCAGTATTTAAACTATCGTGAGCGCCAGCAGCATCTACTTATAAACGCGGTGCGGTGGCGCGCGCCTCCGAGTGGCCGCCGAGGGCGGCCACGAGGAGCGCGTGCGAGGGAGCCCGCGGCCGCCTCTGGCGGCCGCGGCGAGGCTGGGGAGGTGTGAGGCTGTGCGATTGGGTGGGGCTCAAAGGGGCAGCCGTGAGGCGGGCGCAGGAGACGTAAGCACCGCAACGAAGGAGCGATAGCGACTGAGCGAGGAGCGCAGCGAGCGTGCGCCCGCCTCACGGCTGGGGCTTTGGAGAGCATCACCGCAGAGCCGTCGATCACTTATAAACCACCAACAGCAACACCCCGATCCGACTTATAAATGACCACACCACCACACTGAGAGACGTACTCCCGCTATCGATCACCGTTCTGTGTGTATTGATCGCAGTCGGATCGGGACATATCGGCTGTGGAGGGGTTCAACAGCACCGGTTTGTGAGGAAGATCGGACGGAGCGGGCGATCAGATAAATCCGGTTCGGCCCACGCTACTCGGTGAGCGGGAGGAAGATCCCGAAGACGAACGGGGTGACGAGCGCGATCGCGGTTCCGAGGAACTCCAGATCGAGGAGGAGCTGCTCCTCCCAACCCGGCACCTGCGCGCCCGTCAGGTGGATGTACGCCTCACCGACGGCGCCGATCAGAAACAGCCCGATCCCGAGCAGGACACCGCGTTTAGTGATCGTGGGGTAGTCTATGTTGCCGTAACGGCCAGCCATAGGCAACGGTTTTTCCGAGAATCTGATAAGGATTGCTGTTCGATAAGTCTCGCATCAGCGTCGAAACGGCTGCGGGGCCCGCCGCCTACGCCAACCCGCCCGCGGTGAACACCGCGTAGCAGATCGCCACGAGCAGCCCGGAGTGGAACAGCGCCGCGTAGCGCCCGCGGGAGGCGGTCCCGGCGAACCAGCCCGACGCGAGCATCGTCGCCTGCGTGACGACGTACAGCCGGAAGCGTTCGAGGTCGGGGAGGACCGTCTCCGGTTCGGTCACGAGGTCGGTGGCGCCGGCGAGGTCGGCGAGCCGCGTAGCGTCGATCACCTGCGTGTTGACGACGGTGACGACCGCCGCGACCAGCGCGGCCGCCGCCCAGCCGACCGCGACGTACGGGTGCATCGAGGAGCGCAGCGCCCGCTGCTCGCTGTAGAGCCGCCCCACCTCGATCCGGAGCGTCTCGAAGACGGCGTCGGCGTCGCTCCCGGCGTTCATGGCGTCGGTAACGACCCCGAGCGTCCCCTCGGCCAGCGGGGTCCCGACTCGCTCGACGAACCGGTCGATCGCGGCCGCGCGGACGTCGGTCGAGGGCGCCGACTCTCCCGTGCTTCCCGTTCCCTCCGTGCTTCCCGTTCCCTCCGCGCCTCCCGTCGCGGTCGTCGACCGGAGCGCGAACGCGAGGTCGGCCACGTCGTCGTCGAGCACGCCGAGGTCCGCGTCGCGCGCGACCGCCTCGACCGCCGCGGGGAAGGGTCGCCCCTGCGCGACGTGGCCCGAGACGGCGTGGACGAAGTCCGCCAGCTCGCGGTCCTTCGCGTCGTCGATCCGGGTGCGTCTGCCCGCGACGGCGCCGACGGGCAGCGCGAACGCCGCGTACGAGAGCAGTCCCACGTTGACGAGCGTGTACCCCGCGAACGCGAGCGCGAGCGCGAGCAGGGCCGCGGGCGGCGCACAGACGACCGCGGCGCTCGCCGGGTTGCGTCCGGCGGAGACGACGATCCCACGGGGCGTCGCCGGCAGGTCGTATCTCGCGCGCTGGTTCGGCGGGCGGAGCGTGCCGACCGCGACCGCCCCGGTAAGTCCGATAGCGACGAGGAAGGCGACGGCGCCGTAGAGGACGACCGCTCGCGTCGGTACCACGCCGACCGGGGTGTCGACCGGCGGGAGGAGCTCCGGAACGACGACCGTGAGCGCGGTCGCCGCGATGACGAGCAGCGCCGGCAACACCAACACGACGACGAACAGCTCCGTGAGCAGCTCCAAGAACCGGCGGGCGCGCTTCCGGGCCCGGTCCTGCCGGTGTGCGAGCATCCGGCGCTCCGTCCGCAGGTACTCCGCGAGCGCCGCGTCGCCGGTCGCCGCGTGCTTGCGGAACTTGAGGAGGAACGGCGCGAGCAGCTCCCGCGAGGGGGTGTCGCGGGCGACCCGACGCAGTCCCTCGTCGAGGCTCCCGGCGAGCCGCGCGGCGTTGAGCGCCTTCCGCAGCGAGGCCGCGGTCCCGCCGTACGCGCCGTTCGAAGCGACCTTCTCGACCATCTCTCGGGGACCGTCGCTCCCGGCGGCGAGCAGTTCGAGGTACCGGACCGCGGGCGGGAGCGTCCGCTCGATGTCGGTCCGGCGGGTCGCCGTGAGCCACCGGAGGTGAAGCCCGCCGAGTCGCACCGTCGCGCGCTTCGCGAGGAACCCGGTGAGCCCGGCGACGACGACGGCGGCGCGATCCGCCGACAGCGACGCGATCGGGACCGGCGAGCGCGCGCCGATCCGGGCGTCTGCCGCCGCGAGCAGGCCCGGCGCCGTCGACGCGGCGACGAGCAGCGCCGGGACGATGACGGCGGCGCAGACGACCCACGAGAGCCCGTACACCCGCGACAGGTACGTCTCGAACCCCGTGTCGAGCGCGGTCCCGCGGTAGCGCTTCCGGTCGGCGTCGTGCCGGCGGTCGCCCGCGTGGCGCGCGAACAGGGCGTACAGCACGCGGTCGACCACCGAGTAGCCGCCGGCCCGCGTGAAGCCGTCGGTCTCGGCCGCGTCGAGCGCGCGACGGCCTCCCGACGCGTCGGTTCCCGTCCGGGGGTCCCCGCTCACGGCCGCCCCTCCCCGTCCGCCGTGCGGGCGGCGCGCTCGACGGTCGCCGCCTCGTCGGTCCGGAGGTCCGCGAGGAACTCGAATAACGCGTCGAAGTCGTCGACTCCGTCACGGACGAGGTACTCGACGTACCGGCGCTTGGACGCGAACTCGGACTCGACGGCGTCGACGTCGCGGTCGGTGTGGTCGGCGACGCGAGCGAGCGCGTGGAGGCGGCGCCCGTCGCCGGGGGCGGCCGGCGCGTCGCTCTCGGGAGCGCCCGGGAACCGGAACTCGCCGTCGGCGTCGCGCCACGCGACCGTGTTGTAGTACACCGCTTCGGTCCCCTTATCGACGACGCCGGCGCCGCCGTGTTTGGGGTTCCCGGTCGGGCTGCGCGTCGCCTCCGGGTCGAGCGCCTCGTACTCCGCCTCGGAGAGGAGCTCGACCGCCCGCGAGACGTAGCGCTCGCCGTCGACCTGCCGCGGGAAGACGACGAGGTCGACCTCGCGGAGGAGGTACGCCGGGAGCCCGCGCTCGATCACGCGGTTGACGAGCGCCTCCACGTCCTCGGCGTGAGTGGTCCCGATCACGCCGTGTCCCGTGTTCAGGGTCTCCGCGAACGTCTCGAAGCTCGCGGGGGTGTTGATCTCGGCGATGACCTCCACGTCGGGGTTCAGGTAGTTCGCTTCCGCCATCAGCTCCGACATGCTCACGGCCTTATACGCGTCCTCGTGGTCGCGCGTCGTGAGCGACACCCCGGTCTCGTGCGGAAGTCGGACCTCGCGGGACCCCTCGTCGATCGACACCGGGCGGTCGTCGAACGGGATGAAGGGCGTGTGGGCGTTGAGCAGGGTCGTCTTCCCCACGCCGGTCGGTCCGGCGAAGAGGACGACCCCGCGGTGCTCGTACAGCAGCCACAGCAGGGTGACCAGATCGGGCGAGAGCGTCCCCCGATCGACCAGATCGACGGGCGTCAGGGCGTCCGCGCTCTGTTTGCGGATCGAGACGTGCGGCCCGCCCTCCGAGATGACGGGGAGCGCCACGGCACACCGGACCGTCTCGTCGACCCCGTCGACGTCGAGGTTCACCTTCGCCGACGGCGTCGACGCGTTGAGCTCGGTGCCGTCGCGGGCCGCCAGCCCGGTGACGACGTTGACGAACGCGGTCTCGTCGTCGAACGCGAGGTTGGTCGGGACGCGTCGCCCGGCCTCCCGGGCACCACCGACCCCACCCTCCTCGGTCCCCTCCAAGACCGAGGTCCGGGGAACCACCTTCACGCGCTCGCCGACGCGGTTCGCCTCCACGTCCTCTAAGTTCGGGTCGCGGATCGGTATCGTGAGTATCCCCTCGCCGACGAAGTCGCGGAGCACGTAGTACGCCAGGTCGTCGAGCCGGTCGTGGGCGTACCGCGAGTCGACCGGCGGGACCGCGAGCCCCCGGTCGGCCAGCGCGGAGCGGGCGCGGTGGGCCGCCGCGCCGAGCCACGCGCGGGTGTTGCGCGCGGTGAGCCGCCGGGAGAGGAACCGGCGGGCGTGCTCGGCGACGAACGCCTCGCGGTCGTCGACGACGCCGTTGACGGTCGTCTCCCAGATGCGCTGTTTGCACTCCTCGATCAGCGCCTCGTCGCCGGGGAGGAGGTCCGGCTCGCGGACGGCGTACTTCGTCTCGAACGCGTCGGAGCCGAGCAGTCGCTCGCGTGAGACGACCACCTCGACGGAGAGCCCGGCGAACCCGACCGCGTACCGGGCGAGCCGCTCGGCGGCGACGCGCTCGACGTACTCGGCGTCGGCGTCGAGACCGGTCTCCAAGGGCGCGAACGTCTCGGTGTGGACGACCAGCTCGCGCTCGTCGCCCACGTCCGCCACCTCGATCCGGTCGTCCAAGGCGAGCGGCGTCACGTCGCCGAGGAGACGGAGGTCTCGCAAGGCGTGGTAGTCGATCCGGCGGCGCGCCGCGGCGCTCGCGTCGAGCAGTCGGTCGAGCGCGCGCTCGTACTTCGGCTCGAACCCCGCCTCGGCGCGCTCGTAAACGCCGACCCGCGTGAGCGGGCGGCGGTGGCGCACCCCGGAGAAGTGGTCGCGGACGCGGTCGAGCGCGCGCTCGTCGGCCGACGACAGCGGCGGCTCGCGCACGTCGTACCCGAACCGGCCGCCGTCGCGCTCGCGGACGGTCGCCACGACCCCCGGCTCCGATTCGTACTGCGCGCGAACTGCAGGCGCGTACCACGCCTCGGGGTCGTCCGGCGGCACCGGCGCGGGCACCGCGCCGCCCGGGTCGTCGTCCGCGTCGTCGACGATCCGGAGGGTCGGCCCGTCGCTCACGGATAGGCTCCCCGCGTCGCTCGGTTCGTCGCGGCGTCGTCGTCACGTCTCCGCGGCATCGTTCGATCCGCGGGTGGCCGACGGGCGGTTTAAGAGTTATTTTCTGTCAGTGGTAGATAATTTCAGTGTTCGAAAATATTCGTGCAAACGATCGAATTCGTCGTCGAACCGATCGGGCTCGGCATCGCCGACTCGGTCGGAAGCGTGCCCGTGAACGTGGATGATAGTTCGTTCAAATTCTCACAAATAAAAACCCATTTATAACGCTCTCCGTAATTCGCGTTCCACGCCTCAATGAGCGCTTCACTGTCGGGTGGCGTGCAGCGTACCATTCTCCGGTATCAGCACGTCCTCGTGTTCCTCGCCCCCCTCCTGTTCGTCGCGGGGGTGTACGGCTTCGCGCCGACGCCGGCCGACGCCGGCGTCGGCTACTGGACCGAGTACTGGTGGCTGTTCGTCGCGTTCCTCGTCGGCGCGACCATCGTCAACACCGTCGGAATCAGCGGGTCGGCGCTGTTCGTCCCGTTTCTCATCTTCGTCTTCCCGCTCGTCGCGTACCCGCTAGAGCCGACGACGCTGGTGAAGATCGGGCTCATCAGCGAGTCGTTCGGGCTGTCGAGCTCGTCGCTCGCGTTCATCCAGTACGGGCTCGTCGACCGACGGCTCTCGCTGTCGCTCGTGCTGGGCGGCGTCCCCTTCGTCGTCGGCGGGGCGCTCCTCTCCTTCGTCATCCCCGAGCCGCTGTTCCACGCGCTGTTGGGTATCGCCCTGATCGCGGCCTCCTACCTGCTCTTCCGAGCCGATCTGGGACACGGGGAACCGACGGGGAGCGGGGACGGTGAGGAAGTCGCCGCGGACGGCGGGTCGCCCCGAGACCTCCCGGACGACGCGAACAAGCTCGGGCCCGCGGGCGTCGACACCGACGAGTCCGGCACGGTCACCCGGGTCGACCGCGACGGCGACGACTACGTCTACTCGCGCGGCGGCTACCTCGAACGGTTCGCCAACTACAGCGTCGGCGGCGTGTTCCAGGGGCTCGCCGGCTTCGGGATCGGCGAACTCGGGATCATCTCGATGCTCCGGACCGAGGTCCCGGTCCGCGTGGCGATCGGTACGAACCACATCGTCGTCGCGACGACCGCCGTGCTGGCGTCGGTGGTGCACGTGTTCGGCGGCGGGCTGGTCGGCGGCCACGCGATGGACCTGGCGACGACGCCGTGGAACATGGTCGTCTGGACCGTTCCGGCGACCACGCTCGGCGGCCAGATCGCGCCGTACGTCTCGACGGCGCTGAACACCGAGACGATCAAGCTGGGCGTGGGCGGGCTGTTCGCGGTCATCGCCGTCGCGCTGTTCGCGATGGCCGGCGGCGGGATCTGACGGCGGCGCCCGGCGCCGATCCCCCTACTCGCCCCACACGCCGTCGGTGAGGTCGACGGCGTCGTTCCACTTGCCGACCACGGTCGCGACCGCCAGGTCGCCGGTGACGTTGTTCATCGTCGCGATGCGGCCTAAGATCGGGTCGACGCCGGCGACGAAGCCGACGACCGCGAGCGGGAGCCCCACCTGACTCAACACGACGGTCAGCATGACGAGCCCGGCGCCGGGGACGCCCGCGGTCCCGATGCTGATCAGCACGGCGACGACCAACACGAGGAGCTGCTCGGTGAGCGCGAGCGGCTGTCCCACGGCGTTGGCCGCGAACATCACGGTGATCGCCTGTCGGATCGCGGCGCCGTCCATGTTGGCGGTGGCGCCGACGGGGAGCGCGAACGAGTACACCCGCTCTTCGATCCGGAGGTCCTCCTCGGCGTTCGTCATCGTCACCGGGAGCGTCCCGCTGGACGAGCGCGTCGCGAAGGCGGTGAGCATCGCGTCCTTCGCGCCCCTGAGGAACGCGACGGGGGAGACGCCGGCGACCACGCGCATGAGCACGAACAGGTAGGTGAACGAGATGTGGACGACGACCGCGACGCCGACCGCCAGCACGAGCGCGCCGAGCGAGGAGAACACGCCGACCCCCTCCGTGCCGATACCGACCGCCATGAGGGCGAACACGCCGATAACGCCGTACTCCAACACGCCGCGGACGACCACGAACATCGCCTCGGCACCGATCTCGAACGCCTCGAACACGCCGTCGACCCGGTCTCCGAGCTCCGGCTTCTGCGCCCGGACGTAGGTGAGCGCGATGCCGAACACGATCACGAAGAAGACCGTCGCGAGCAGGTTCCCGTCGGCCATCGCGGCCACCGGGTTGTTCGGGACGATGCCGAGGACGACCTCGGTCAGCGACGGCGGCGCCTGCGACTGCGCCTCGCCGCCCGTGAACTCCACGCCGCGACCCGGTTGCAGCAGGTTCGCGACCGTGAGCCCGATCAGCCCGGCGAGCGTCGTCGTCGCGGCGTAGAGCCCGACCGTCGCGCCGCCGATCCGCCCGAGCTTCGCCGGCGAGAGCTGTCTGATCCCGGTGAGCAGCGTGAAGACGATGATCGGGACGACGAGCATGTTGAGCAGGCGCAAGAAGAGGTCGCCGAACGGTTCGACGACGGTCATCCGCTCGCCGAAGACCGCGCCGGCGAGCGATCCGAGGAGGAACGCGACCGCGATGCGGTAGATGAGCGGTACCGATCGGTACCGACGCCACAGCGATCCGATGAGACTGGCCATGTCGACGGGTGGCGATCCGCGGGGGAAATCCCTGCGTTACGGACCGGGCTTGAAGCGATCTGTGACGCCGTGTTCGGGATGTCTCACCGTCCGCCTGTCGCGAGGAATCGGCTACCGGACGGCGGAAGTTCGGCAGACGCGCGAGCGGCTGCGGCGGCGGAGACCGAGCGATCCGTTCGTCCCGCGTCGAGGGCGGGTCGACCGTGAGACGGTCCGTCACCGATACCGGCAAGCGAACGCCGGTTCCCCGGCTTCGGCGAGACGCAATCGCGACGGACCGCGTTCACCGACTCCCGGCGTCAGATTTCGGTCCCCGATTTTTCGAGCTGATACCGAACCGGGAACCGTTAAATCCCGTGACGACGAGTCGACACTAATGCGGACGACACGGCTCCGGAACGCCGGGGAGCTGGGGCTGCTCGCGGCCGTCGGCCTCGTCCCCCTCGGATACCACCTGACCTCGCTGTCGGCGATGAGCGACCCGACCGCGATCGTGACCGGCGCGCTGGTCCCGATCGCGTGTAGCGCGCTCGTCGTCGCCGCGACGGTCCCGGTCGCTCGGTCGCCGCTCTCCCCGACGTACACCCTCCGGGTCACCGGCTGGAGCGCGCTGGGGGCGCTGACGCTCGGGGCGGTCGCGCTGCTTTTCGTCACCTACGAGCTGAGCCAGGGCCCGCCGCCGGAGGGGCCGTCCGTCGTCATCGTCGGCGCGGCGTCGGTCGGGTCGGTGTTCGGGCTCGCGTTCGGGCTGACCGACGCGCGACAGCAGCGCGCGCAAGACCAGATCGAACGGGCGAACGACCAGCTCACGGTGTTGAACCGGGTGCTCCGCCACAACATCCGGAACGCGATGACGGTCGTCCGCGGACGGGTCGAACTCCTCGGCGAGCGCGCCGACGGCGGCGAGGAGAGCGTCGCCGTCGTCGCGGAGAACGTCGATCGACTGCTGACCGTCAGCGAGCACGCCCGCCACATCGGCGAAGTGATCGGTCCCGACGGCGCCGACGAGGACGTGGAGGCGAGCGTGGACCTCGTCGATGTCGTCGACGGCGTGATCGAGCGGCTCCGGGCCGAACACCCGGACGTCGAGTTCGACGCCCCCGTCGCGGCGGCGTGTCGGGTGCGGGCGCACCCGCTCGCCGAGGTCCTCGTGTCGGAGGTGATCGAGAACGCGGTGGTACACAACGAGGGCGACGCGCGACGGGTCGACGTCTCGGTCCGGCGGGTCGGCGACGACGCCGCGCTCCGGGTCGCGGACGACGGCCCGGGGATCCCCGAGGAGACCGTCGAGACCCTCCGGCGCGGCTACGAGACCTCGATGCGCCACACCGACGGCCTCGGGCTGTGGCTCGCGCAGTGGGTCGCCGACCGGTCCGACGCCGACCTCGCGTTCGCGTCGACCGCGGAGGGGCAGGTCGTCGCGGTCCGGTTCGAGCGCGTCGAGGAGACGGAGGGGGTGCCCGCGAGCGACGAACTCCTCGGGGCGGCGACGGCGACAGCGACGACTGAAGGCGACAGCGACGACTGAAGGCGACAGCGGCGCCTCGCGGGACAGACGGAGAACCTTGCCCGAACTGTAGGCCCTTTCAGTCGGTCGGGCAAACGCCGACGAGATGACCGCACTGGACCGACTCGAACGGGTTGGTGAGTTCACGAGCAAGTACTTCGTTCTCTGGGTTCTCGTCGCCTCCGGGGCCGCGCTGTACGCGCCGTCGGCGTTCACGCCGATCGCCGACTACATCACCCCGCTGCTGGGGGTGATCATGCTCGGGATGGGGCTGACGCTCACGCCGGACGACTTCAAACGCATCGTGGAGCGCCCGCGCGACGTGCTGATCGGCGCGGCGGCGCAGTGGCTCGTGATGCCGACGCTCGCGTACGCGCTCGTCGTCGTCCTCGGGCTCCCGTGGGAGGTCGGCATCGGGCTGGTCCTCGTCGGCGCGGCGCCGGGCGGGACCGCCTCGAACGTGATGACCTACCTCGGCCGCGGCGACGTGGCGCTGTCGGTGACGATCACGACGGTGACGACGATCGCCGCCCCGCTCGTGATGCCGGCGTGGATCGTCGCGCTCGCCGGCGAGCAGATCTCGGTCACCTTCGCGCAGCTCTCCGAGACCATCATCTGGGTCGTGCTCGTCCCGGTCGTGGCGGGGCTCGTTCTGCGACTGCTGCTCGACCGCTACGCGCCGACCGCGGCGAAGGTCGGGCTCTCGGTGTTCCCCGCGATCAGCGTCGTCGCTATCGTGGCCATCGTGGCCGCCGTCGTCGGCCTCAACGTCGAGAACATCCTCACCGCGGGCGCGCTGGTCGCCGTCGCCGTCGTCCTCCACAACGGACTCGGTCTCGGCGCCGGCTACGGAGTCGGGAAGCTGACCGGGATGGCCGAGGACCGGGCCCGAGCGTGCGCGTTCGAGGTCGGCCTCCAGAACAGCGGGCTGGCCGTCGCGCTCGCGACCGCCTTCTTCGATCCCATCGCGGCGCTGATCCCGGCGCTGTTCAGCGTCTGGCACAACGTGAGCGGCCCGGCGCTGGCGACGCTGTTCACCCGGATCGACGGCGAACCGATCTCCGAGTACGAGCCGTCGGTCGGCGCCGACTGAGTTCTCGGAACCGACCACGCCCTTTTGTGACGCGCGCCGGTAGCAGGTTCCATGCGCGCCGCCATTTGCAACGGTCCCGGCGACATCGGCGTCGAGGAGCGACCGCGCCCCGAGATCGAGGCCCCGACCGACGCTATCGGCCGGGTGACTCACACGGCGGTCTGCGGCTCCGACCTGTGGTTCTACCGCGGCGACAGCGACCGCGACGAGGGCTCCCCGGTCGGTCGCGAGCCGATGGGGATCGTCGAGGCGGTCGGCGACGAGGTCGACGAGGGGTACCGCATGATGGACGAGCGCGAGGCGGTCAAGGTGCTCGTGAAGCCCTAGGATACCAGTTGTAGTCGTTTTCGCCCCGGTCTCGGCGTAATCCTTATCAGCGGACAATTCGTGTTGATAGTTGTCATGTGTCACCACAACTCCGAGGCGCGCTCGGTCGAGGGGATCCGGGAGCGCCACCGGTCCGAGGAGGCGGACGCGCGTCTCGACGAGCCCTCCGACGCCGAGGCCGTCGACGACCCGGCGGACGGGCGCGAGGAGCGCGACCCCCCGACGGAACCGCGCGCCCCGGCCGACGACTGAACGACCGGGGCCGGCTCCGCCCGAGCTCCGACGGGTTTTCGCGGTCGACGGCTCGGTGAGTGACTTCGATCGGGAGGGCGGTCTCGGAGGACGGCCTCACGCGAGGTTCACTCGGTCCTGACTCAGAGAAAATACCCCCGCGTAAGGTATCTTTATTTTCATGGATAAGCATGATAGACTCGCTATATGACGGACGTTACCCTTCGCCGGACGCAGCTTGCAACGCCTGCGAGCGACGAGAAAATGATGCACTCGGCGGCCGACAGCGACGCCGACGAGGTGTTCCTCGATCTGGAGGACTCCGTGGCGCCGAACGCCAAGCCGGACGCTCGCGAACCCCTCATCGAGGCCGCCCGCGAGGAGGACTGGAGCGACAAGGTCCTCAGCTTCCGGATGAACGGCATCGACACCAAGTGGTGGTACGACGACCTGATCACCGTCGTCGGCGAGGCCGGCGAGTTCATCGACGACATCATCGTTCCGAAAGTGAAGTCCGCCAGCGACGTCCACACCGTCGAGAACCTGCTCGCACAGGTCGAGGAGAACAACGGGCTGGAGGTCGGCGGGATCGGGCTCGAACCCCAGATCGAGGACGGCGAGGGGATCCACAACGTCCACGACATCGCTCACGCCTCCGACCGGCTCTCGTCGATCATCTTCGGCCCGGGCGACTACTCCGCGGCGATGGGGACGCCCGGACTCGACATCGGCCAGTTCCCGGAGTACCCCGGCCACTACTGGCACCACGCCCTCTCCGAGTGTAACTCCGCGGCGAAGTCGGCCGGTCTGCCGTGTCTCGACGGCCCGTACGCCGACATCGAGGACGCCGACGGCTTCCGCGAGTCCGCCGAGAACGCCAACATGATCGGCTGTGACGGCAAGTGGGCGATCCACCCGTCGCAGATCGAGATCGGTAACGAAGTGTTCGCGCCGGACCAGGAGACCGCCGAGCGCGCCAAGCGCATCGTCGACGCCTACGCCGAGGCGATGGAGGAGGGCAAAGGCGCCGTGAGCGTCGACGGCCAGATGGTCGACGAGGCGACCAACAAGATGGCCCAGGACATCGTCGAGACCGCCGAGGCCGCCGGGATCCTCTAAGGCCGCGCCCGACTTCGACTCGGGCGCTTCCGACACACCGACTTTTTCGCGTCGAGCGCGTTCCGGAGCGGCAGTAGTCGATCACGGGAGTGAGTGTATCAGGCTGGGTGAGTGGTTGTTTATAAGTAGTCGAGCGGTGCCGCTGGCGGGTATTTATAAGCGATCGACTGGTCTGCGGTGAAGGCCTCCAAAGCCCCAGCCTCGTCGGTCGCCCTCCGCGTTGCTTCGGGCGACCGACTCCAGCGAGGGACCGAAGGTCCCTCTGGCAGCCGGCGCGCAGCGCCGGCGACCTCGTGCGGGCTGCGCACGCCCCCGCGTCGTTCTTTATAAGTGATCGTCGCAGCCGCTCACTCTCCTTTTAAACACCGTCTCGTCACCGCGATCTGTAACACCCGCTCTCGCTATCGAGCGCCGCTATGTCCGTACTGACCGAGAGATAGCTCTCACCGGGGCGTGAACCGTTCTGCGCCAGCAGCCCGGATAAATCCCGCCCCCGCTTCCCGGCGCCGCTTATAACGGCTCGATCAGCTCGACCGCGTGCCCGTCGGGGTCCTTCACGAAGGCGGTGCGCGCGCCGGCCTCCGGCTGGTCGCCGGGCTCCTTCACGACGCCGTGGTGGTCGATCGCCTCGAACGTCGCGTCGACGTCGTCGACGCCGATAGCGACGTGGTCGTAGCGGTCGCCGTCGTCGCCCGGTTCCTCGCCGTCGGTGTCGGACAGCTGGAACTCGACGCCGGCGTCGTCGGCGACGTACACGTTGCGCGTGTCGCCGTCGGCGGTCGTGAACTCCCAGGAGCGCTCGAACCCGAGCTGCTCGACGTACCAGTCGGCGGTGCGGTCGGCGTCGGCCACGTTGAGGCACGTGTGGAGTATCTCCATGGGCCTCGGTATCGCGGCGACACAATAAATCCCGGCGAGGTCGCGCGCTCCCGCAAAAGTATCATTAACAAAGGTTTTATTCACGTCTCGTCCCCCGGTTATCGTATGGCAACTGAGCCCACGCGGGGAAGTGGCACTCCCGACCTGGACACGTCGGCGGCCGCGCTCGGTCACGATCGACCGGACGTGCCCGCCTACCGGGCGCTCGCGGAGGACCTCCGCGAGCGCGTCGCCGGCGACGTCCAGTTCGACGAGTACGCGCAGGTGCTGTACGCGACCGACGGGAGCATCTATCAGGCGCGCCCCGCCGGCGTCGTGATCCCGCGCTCGGTCGAGGACGTGCAGGCGACGATGGAGGTCGCGGCCGACCACGAAGTCCCCGTCATCCCGCGAGGAACCGGGTCCTCGCTGGCCGGGCAGAGCGTCGGCCCGGGCTGTGTCGTGCTCGACTTCTCGACGTACATGGACGAGATCGTCGAGGTCCGCCCCGACGAGCGCCGGGCGGTGGTCCAGCCCGGGGTCGTTCAGGACCACCTCGACGACCGGCTCGCCGAAGACGGACTCAAGTTCGCTCCCGACCCGGCCTCCTCCGCGCGGGCGACCGTCGTCGGCGGCATCGGCAACAACTCCACGGGCGCCCACTCGGTGCGATACGGGATCACCGACGCGTACACGGAGGAGCTGAGAGTCGTGCTCGCGGACGGCTCGCTGATCCACACCCGCGAGGTCGTCCTGGACTCGCCGGAGTACGAGGAGATCGTCGGAAAAGGCGATCAGGAGGCCGCGCTGTACGAGACCACCCGACGGCTCGTCGAGGAGAACGAGGCCGAGATCGACGAGAAGTACCCGAACCTCAAGCGCTCGGTGTCCGGGTACAACCTCCACAAGGCAATCTACGAGAACGACGAGGGCGAGGAGGTGATCAACCTCTCGAAGCTGTTCGTCGGCGCCGAGGGGACGCTCGGCACGATCGTCGAGGCCGAGGTGTCGCTCGTCACGCGCCCCGAGGAGACGGCGCTCGCGCTGTACACCTTCGACTCGCTGGTCGACGCGATGAAGGCGGTCCCCGAGGCGCTGGAGTTCCCCGTGAGCGCGGTCGAGCTGATGGACGACGAGGTGTTCTCGCTCGCCGCGGACTCGCAGGAGTTCGCGCAGTACGCCGAGCCGATCCCGGACCGCGCCACGGCGGCGCTCATGCTGGAGTGGGACTCCGAACTCGTCGACGACTTCGAGGAGGCCATCGCCGACACGAACGCGCACTTCGTCGAGGAGGGCGACGCGTTCGACGTGCTGGAGGCGTACACCGACGAGGCCCAAGCCGACCTCTGGAACCTCCGGAAGGCGGCCATTCCCCTCTTGATGAGCATGCAGGGCGACCCGAAGCCGTACCCGTTCATCGAGGACGCGACGGTGCCGCCCGAGGAGCTCGCGGAGTACGTCGGGCAGTTCGAGGAGGTCCTCACCGACCATGACACGTCGGCGGCGTACTTCGCGCACGCCGGGTCCGGAACCCTCCACATCCGGCCCATCCTCTCGCTGAAGGAGGAGGAGGGCGTCGAGAAGATGCACTCCATCGCCGACGACGTCACCGACCTCGTCATAGAGCACCACGGCGCCTTCTCGGGCGAGCACGGCGACGGCCTCGCGCGCACCGAGTTCAACCCGAAGATGTACGGCGAGGCGCTCTGGAGCGCGTTCCAAGAGCTCAAGTCGACGTTCGATCCCGAGTGGCGGATGAACCCCGGGAAGGTCGTCTACGTCGACGGCGACACCGCCGCCGAGCGGGGCTACCCCGACACCGCCGCCGACACCGACATGCGCGAGAACCTCCGGTACGGACCGGAGTACCAGTCGATCGAGCCGCAGACCGAGCTGGACTTCTCCGACGAGGGCGGCTTCTCGCACCTCGTCGAGCTGTGTAACGGCTGCGGCACCTGCCGGGAGGTCGACTCCGGCGTGATGTGTCCGACCTACCGCGCCTCCGAGGAGGAGGTCCAAGCGACCCGCGGTCGGGCGAACATGCTCCGAGCCGCGATCAGCGGCGAGCTCGACGACGACGAGATCCACTCCGACCGGTTCCAGGAGGAGGTGCTCGGGCTCTGCGTCGGCTGTAAGGGGTGTCAGAGCGACTGTCCGACCGGCGTCGACCTCGCGAAGCTCAAGGCCGAGGTGAAACACGAGCACCACGAGGAGGAGGGCTCCGGGCTCCGCGAGCGGATCTTCCGGGACATCGACCGCTTCTCGGCGCTCGGGAGCGCGCTCGCGCCGGTGTCGAACGCGGCGACGAAGATCCCCGGCGCCCGGAGGGTAATGGACGCGGTCGCGGGGATCGCCCCGGACCGCAAGCTGCCGACGTTCCGCTCCGAGAGCTTCGAGGAGTGGTTCGAGGCGCGCGGCGGGTCGACGGTCGACCCCGCGGAGGCGGTCGACACGGTCGCGCTGTTCCCCGACACGTACACCAACTACAGCTACCCGGCGGCGGGGAAGGCCGCCGTCGAGGTGCTGGAGGCGGCCGGCGTTCGGGTGGAGGTGCCGGGCGATCTGGCGCCTTCGGGCCGCGCGGCGTTCTCGACGGGCTTCCTCGACGACGCCCGCGAGCGCGCCGAGACGAACGTCGCGGCGCTCGCGCCGCGCGTCCGCGAGGGGCAGTCCGTCGTCTTCGTCGAGCCCTCGGACGCGGTGATGTTCCAGGACGAGTACCTCGACCTCCTCGACGGCGACGATGTCGAGACGGTGTCGGCCGCCGCGTACGGGGTCTTGGAGTACCTCGACGCCGGTCGGGTCGACGAGCGGCTGGCGTTCGACGCGCCCGCGGAGTCCCTCACGTACCACGGCCACTGCAACCAGAAGGCGACGAACAAGGACCACCACGCGGTCGGCGTGCTCCGTCGGGCCGGCTACGACGTGGACCCGCTCGACTCCTCCTGTTGCGGGATGGCCGGCTCGTTCGGCTACGAGTCGGAGCACTACGACATCTCGAAGGCGATCGGCCGGATCCTCTTCGATCAGGTCGACGAGAGCGACGGCGAGACGGTGACCGCGCCGGGCGCCTCCTGTCGGTCGCAGCTCGGCGACCGCGACGCCGACGCCGAGAACCCGCCGCATCCGATCGAGAAGGTCGCCGAGGCGGTGACCGGCCCCGCGCCCGACGCCGTCGCCGACGCGACCGACTCCGGCGCGGCTAGTGCGTCGCCCGCGGACGACTGAGTCACCGTCGCGGGCGACGGGCCCCGCGACGCTTCCCTCGGGTGCAGATTTTCGCCGCCGCCCCGCGCGAAGACGAGCAGCGAACGATATCTACCCGTATTACACATCTCGAGCATCCCCAGTACGGGGCGGGTGACGAGCGACACCGGAAGTGGGTGAATCAGATCGACATCGACCATACGGTGTTTAAAAAGAGTGAGCGACTGCGACGGTCACGTATACGGAACGACGTGGTCGGCGCGCGCCGCCGAGCGCTCGCAGGGTGCGAGTAGTGAGGGACTAGAGGTCCCTCTGACAGCCGGCGGCGGAGCCGCCGGCGAGACCGCAAGAACGAGTGACGAGGACCGCGGTTCGAGAGAGCGAAGCTCTCCCGTCATCGCCAGAAATCGGTGATTTCTGGCTAGCAGTCAGAACGCTTTGCGTTCTGACGACATCACGAAAGGCGCGCAGCGCCTTTCGAACGACAGCAAGGCCCCCGAGCCCTCGCGACTGGGGCTTTGGAGGTGTCCACTGCTGATTCGCTGCTGGTTATTTATAAGCGAGAAGCCGGGACTTGGGAGCGCTCTTTCCAGATCGTCGATCGGTTGTGAAAAGAGCCGCACCGCCGTACCGTTCCGGCGTTCAGAACACGCCGGGGAACAGCACGTAGCTGAACAGCAGACACAGCAGCCCGACGCCCGTCGCGTAGTACAGCAGCGGGATCAGGTTCAGCCGCATCACCCGCCCCTCCTGTCCGAGGAGGCCGACCGTCGCCAGCGCGGCGACGAGGTTGTGTATCGCGACGAGGTTCCCGATGGCGCCACCGACGGCCTGCGCGCCGACGATGATCGTCCGCGGGAGCCCGAGCTGCGTCGCCGCCTCGAACTGGAACGCGCCGAAGGTGATGTTCGAGACGGTGTTCGACCCGGCCATCGCGGCGCCGAGCGCGCCGATCAGCGCGGCGACGGCGGGGTACGCGACGCCGAGGAGGTCGGCGGTCGTCTGCGCGAGCAGGACGATCATACTGACGCCGCCCGGCGTGTTACCGGGATGCGCGCCGGACTGGAGCATCACCTGCACCATGGCGATGACGAACACCAGCGCGATGAACGGCGAGACGATCTTCCGGCCGGCCTCCTTCCAGGCGTCACCGACCTCCTCGCCGGACATGCTGAAGATCGGGATCGCGAGCACGGCGCTCACGAGCAGCCAGAAGCCCGGTACGTTCATCCACGCGACGGCGCCGTCGAGGCTGGTGCCGAGGATCTCGTTCCAACTGACGATGAAGATGTCCTGGTTGATGAAGTTCGAGATCGGTCCGACCGCGCGCGTCACGACCAGCAGGACCACGAGCAGGACGTACGGCGACCACGCCTTCAGCAGCGACATGTCCTCGACGCCGCTGAGGTCGGCCGCCTCGGCCTCGGGCGAGACGCCGCCGCGGCTGTCCGCGCCCCCGCCGTTCGATCCGTTCGACTGCCCCGGCTCGATCGAGCCGACCCAGTGGTCCGCCCACCTCTCCCGCTCCGGGAACTCCCACTCGTCGTCGGGCAGGAGGTACCCCGCGCGCAGGATGCTCAGGATGATCGCGCCGCCGACCATCGACCCGATGAGCGACGGGAACTCGGCCGTGAGGAACCACGCCGAGATCCAGTACGGCACGGCGAAGGCGATCCCCGACGCCAGACAGAGCGGCGCGACCTCCCAGGCCGGCGCCAGCGAGCGGTCGTCCGGGTCGCCGAAGAAGTAGACGACCATCCCGACCGCGAACAGCGGCATCACGAACCCGACCAAGGCGTGATACGTCGCCGCCCACGCCGCCACGTTGACGGAGAACTCCTGGACGGTCATCCCGCCGTCCTGAATCGCGGTGCGGGTGAACTCGACGCTCTCCATCGGGTTCTGGATCCCGACCACGATCGGCGTCCCCACCGCGCCGTACGTGACGGCGATGATGTGCCCGATGATCCCGGCGACGACCGCCGCGAGCGCCGGGAAGCCGAGCCCCAAGAGCAGCGGCGCGACGACCGCCGCGGGCGTCCCGAACCCGGCGGCGCCCTCGATGAACGTCGCCATGAAGAAGGCGATCAACACGATCTGCACGCGTCGGTCGTCGCTGACCGTCGCGAACCCCTGATTGATCCGGTCGAACGCACCGGCCTCCATCAGGGTGTACAACAGCACGAGCGCACCGAAGACGATCCAGAGGATCTCGATCGCGGTCATAAATCCTCTCGCCGACGCCGCCGCCAGCCAGTTCACCGGCATGCTCCACACGGTGTATCCGATCGCCAGGGCCGCGAGCCACGCCACCGGCATGGCGCGAGTCGCCGGCCAGAGCAACCCGACCAACAGCACGCCAGCGAGAAGCAGCGGGATGGCGGCTACAGCAACGTCGATCCCCGTGGTCATGGCTTCCCCCCTCGGCCACTCTCATTGACACGATTCCGTCCCCGACTCATGTGACAGGTTACCACCCACATACGACGCGAAGTACATCACGTTCATTAATTATAAAAGATGAGTTTCCGGACCACTGGGAACCGGCGGTTCACCTCCACTCGGACTGCGAAAATTTCCGTGATCAAGTTGTTTATAACTCAGCTTTCTGATATCCGATGTTTCCGCCGCCAGCAACGTCCGCGGCGAGCCGGTCGGGGTCCGCGTCCGAGGCGGCCGCCGGACGCGGATATATCCGGAGTCGGTACGTGCCGGCCCCAATGGCACGCGGCGGCTCGGCGTCTCGGATGACTACTGACCTTCAGCGCTCCTCGTCCGGTTCGGCCGCGAGCGCGGCGTCCCGCAGCTTCCGGCACCGGTCGCCCTCCACCGTCAGCTCGGGCACCGGCGTCGGGGTCCCGTCGGCGTCGATCGCGACGAACACGAAGTACGACTCCGTCGTCAACTCGCGCTCGCCGGTCCGGGGGGACTCGCGGAACGCCCGGATCCGCGTGCGGAGACTCGTTCGCCCGACCGCGTACACGTACGACTCGACGATGCAGGTGTCGCCCTGCGGCACCGGTCGCTTGAAGTCGAGCCCGTTGATCTTGGCCGTGACGCACGTCTCGCCGGCGGCGCGCATCGCCGACATCGCGCCGATTTCGTCCATCCACTTGACGACGTTGCCCCCGTGGGCCGACTCGTAGTTGTTCGTGTGGGTGGGCTGGACGCGCTGACGGTTCTCGATGTAGGTGTCGCTGACGGTCGGCATGGCGAACTCCACACGTCCGGGCGTGAAAGGGGCGTCGGCGGGGGCGCAGACAGATTATCACACTCAATAACTCGACGGTTAGTCCTATATGACGCACATATCCACCTTCGAGTAACAATCTATGCTCGGCTCAATAACGGACCACTACGGGCGCCGAGTGGGCGTCCTCGTGTCGCTCGCGCTTGGCACGACGCTGGCGTTCCTCGCGATCTTCGGCGCGCACGTCGCCGCCGTCGGCACGGGCGAGGCGGGGCTCGCGGCGCTGAGCGCCACAGCGGTCGTGGTCACGCTCAATCTCGGGCTCTTGGGAATCGTCCTCGTCGGGAACGTCGGGGTGGATCTGCGGCGGCTCACGGCGGTCGCGGAGGCGATCCGCGACGGCGACTTCGAGGCGAGCGCCGACTCCGACCGACCGGACGAGATCGGGCGGCTGTTCGGCGCCGTCGACGAGATGCGGCGCTCGCTGCGCGACGCGGTCGCGGAGTCGGAGCGGGCGCAGGCCGACGCGGAGGCGGCCCGCGAGGAGGCGGAGGCGCTCACGGACGACCTCCTCGACCACGCCGAGGGGATCGGCTCGGCGATGGAGGACGCGGCCGACGGCGACTTCACCCGACGGCTGCCCGAGGACGCCGACGTGGACGCGATCGCGCGGATCGCCGGCGCGTACAACGAGATGGCCGCGGACCTGTCGGCGACGCTCGACGACCTCCACGCGTTCGCCGAGGACGTGGAGTCGACCGGCGAACGGATGGCCGAGCGCGCCGACGACGTCGCGGAGATGAACGAGACGGTCGCGACGGAGATGCGGGAGCTCGCGGGCGCGCTCGACGATCAGACGGATCGGCTCCGTGAGGCGACCGACGAGACCGACGACTTCTCCGCGATGGTCGAGGAGATCGCCTCCACCACCGACGAGGTGGCGGGCGACGCCGCGGACGCGGCCGAACTCGGCGAGGCGGGCGAGCGACACGCCGCCGAGGCGGTCGACTCCGTCCTCGCGATCGCCGACCTGCTCGGCGAGCTGCAGGAGCTGATCGACGGGCTCGACGACCGGATGGACGGGGTCGGCGAGACCACCGACATGATCGCCGACATCGCCGAACAGACGAACATCCTCGCGCTGAACGCCTCGATCGAGGCCTCCCGCGCCGGGGGCGACGGCGACGGCTTCGAGGTCGTCGCCGACGAGGTGAAGTCGCTCGCGGAGGAGACGCGGGCGTCCACCGAGGAGATCGACGAGACGATCGACGCGGTGACCGGCGACGTGGCGGCGGTGGCCGCGGAGATGGACGAGACGATGGCGGAGCTCGACGAGACCACGGAGGCCGCCCGCGACGCCGGCGACGCGATCGAGGAGCTCACCGGGACCGTCGAGGACGTCGACGTGGCGATGGCGGACATCGCGCGGGCGACCGACGAGGGCGCGACGGGCGTCGAGGCGATCGCGGCGACCGTCGACGAGGTCCACGGGACCGCGGAGGCCGCCGCGGACCGGGCGCGATCCCTCGCGGAGACCGCCGACGAGACCGCGGCGACGATGGAGACCGTCCGCGAGACGGCCGCGTCGCTGTCGGACCGGACCCGGACGCTCGAGCGTCGCCTCGACGAGTTCGACACGCGGACCGATGACGCGGGAACCGGAGACGGTGACGCGGGAACCGGAGACGGCGATGCGGGCGAGACGCCGAGCGGCGACCGCGCCGCGGTTCCTGCCGCCGACGGCGGGGAGGTGGACCGATGATCGAGCCGTCGACGGTGCGGTTCGTCTCCGCGGCCCTGTACGGCGGCTGGGCGGTGGCGCTGTTCGCGGCGGTCCGGCTGAAGCGGCCGGCCGCGCGGCGGTACTGTTACCCGTTCGTCGCGGTGGTCGCCGCCGCCTCGGTGCTCGTCGCCGCTCGCGGCGCGGGGATCGGCGCCGTGCCGGTGGGCACGGGCGAACTGGTGTTGCCACAGACGGTTAGCGACTACGCGACCTACCCACTCCTGTTCGGGTTCGCGGCGTTTGTCGCGGGGGCGAGCCGCCGGTACATCGGGGTCGTCGTCGCGACGATCCTCCTCATGCGGACCGCCTACGACGTGGCCGACGTGGCCGACGGAACGGTCGGGCTCGCGGCGACCGCGGCCATCGTCGTCGGGTACGCGCTACTCGCTTTGCTCTACTTCGGCCCGGTGGCGGCGGCCGCGCGGCGGCGGTCCCCGCGGCGGGCGCTGTTCTACCGGAAGACGCGGAACCTCGTGTTGTTCGTCTTCGGGATCTTGATCACGTGGGCGATGCTCCAGCTGTTCGGCGTCTTCGACGCGTTCACGCAGGCGGTGACGCTGGAGTACATCGACTTCATCCTGCGGGTCGGCTTCGCGGGCTTCGTGATCGCGAACGCCGAGACGCTGCTCGACGACGAGGGCGAGGCAGACGCGACGGCCGGGACCGACCGCGCCGACTCCGGTTCGGGAACCGCCCCGACAGCGGCCGACTGATCGGACAGAGCGGAGTGTAACGGGACGGCCCGAGCCGCGTCGTGAGGTTCGACAGTTCTGTCGGTGAAACCCGACCGTTCGTTGCCGTTTTCGCAGATCGATAGAGCCGCAACAAGATATTTATACCCGCATGGCATTCACTAGCATGCATGTCTAGTAGTGCACCCAGCGCGGACGACGACGTGTTCGACGAGTTCCTGTCCGACCGCGGCCACGAGACGGAGATCGTACGCTGGGAGCGATCCTATAACAAGCTTCAGTGCCCGGAGTGCGGTGCGCTACACCCCGAGGGAACCGCGCAGTGTGACGTGTGCGACTGGCGTCCGACCTGACGCCGACGGCGTCGCACGGTCGGTTAGCGGTTTTCTTTCGACCACATTTGGCGGCAGTATTATGTGGTATCAATCGATAGTGGCGAGTATGCCGACCTGCCAGAACTGCGGTTCGTTCGTCACGACCGACTACGTTCGGGTGTTCACGCCGAACGAGGTCGATCGGCCCCGAGTCTGCCCCGCCTGCGAGGACCTCGTCCGCGACGGCGCCGACGTGCGCGAGGCGCGGGCGACGCGAAGCAACTGAGTCCGCCACTCTCCCGAACCGACCATGTCGACACCCCGACGGAAGACGCGGAGACGGTCCGACGCGGTGTTCCCTCCGGAACGGGCCGAGCCACGGCGTTTAAGGAGAACCGGAGTCTGGAGTAGATAATGACCGATCCCACGGTGACGCGACTGTTCGGCGGTCCGGGCAGCGGGAAGACCACGGCGCTCCTGGACCGCGTCGAGGGGATCCTCGAGGACGACAACGCCGACGTCCGCGACGTGCTCGTCGTCTCGTACACGCGCGCTGCAGCCGCCGAGATCCGCGAGCGACTCGCCGAGCGACTCGACATCTCCCCGCGCAGCCTCCAGGGGAACGTCTGTACCATGCACGCGAAGGCGTACGAGCTGCTCGACCTGTCGCGCGGCGACGTGGTCGGCGAGAGCGACAAAGAGGAGTTCTGTGAGGAGTACGGCATCGAGTTCGAGGACCAGCACGGCGGTGCCGGACGTCGGACCGCGCGGTCGACGACGATCGGCAACAAGATCATCGCCACCTCGCAGTGGCTCCAGCGCACCGAGCGCGACGTGGCCGACTGGTACGACGTGCCCTTCCAGTGGAACGTCGAGGAGGTCCGGCTCCCGCCCGAGGAGGACCCCAACGCCCAGCAGGGGAACAAGTACACCCCGACGTGGCCCTCCGACGACGACCGGATCGACATCCCCGAGACGATCCGCGCGTGGCGCGGCTACAAGGGCGACCACGACCTGGTCGGCTTCGCGGACATGCTCGAACGCGTCGCGCAGCGCTCGCTGGTGCCGAACGTCGACTACCTGATCATCGACGAGTTCCAGGACATCACGACGCTGCAGTACAACGTCTTCGAGGAGTGGAAGCCGCACATGCGGAAGGTGCTCATCGCCGGCGACGACGACCAGGTCGTCTACGCGTGGCAGGGCGCCGACCCCGACCTCCTCCTCGACACCGACGTCGACGAGGACGTCGTCCTCCCGAACTCCTACCGGCTCCCCTCCGAGATCCTCAACGTCGTTAACGCCGAGATCCGCCACATCGACAAGCGACAGGAGAAGGACCTCCACCCCCGCAAGGAGGGCGGTTCCGTCGAGGCGATCGAGTCGCCGTCGATGCTCGAACTCGTGCGGAACGTCCGGTACACCGTCGAGGACGACGAGGGCGACGTGATGTGTCTGTTCCGCGCGCGCTACCAGATGTTCGACTTCATCGACGAGTTCATCGACCACGGGATCCCGTTCACGATGCTGACCGACGGCCGGATGTGGACGGATCGAGTGCAGGACTACGTCAGCGCCATCGAGAAGGCCGACGCCGGCGATCCCGTGAACGGGCTGGAGGCCCGGCGGCTCGCCGACATGCTGCAGGACTCCGCGTTCGGTACCCACGAGCGCGACGAGTTCTACGACTTCCTCGACGACCGCGAGGAGGCGGCCGACGCCGACGACGTCGCCCAGCTCGCGGTGACGACCGACGAGCTCGACGAGTTCATCCCGTTCATGCCGGACACCGCGAGCGCCGACGACATGGTCCGGAAGGTGACGAGCTTCCAGCGGAAGTCGATGGGCGCGTACTTCGACGGCGACTACGGGGGGATGGACCCGACCCGCGTCCGCGTCGGCACCATTCACTCCGCGAAGGGCCGCGAGGCCGACCACGTGTTCGTCGCGACCGACCTCACCGAGAAGGTGGTCGAGCAGATGGCCGCCTCCATCGACGACCCGACCGACGTGGACGGCGTCGAGGAGTTCACGAAGACCACGAGCCCGGTCCCGGTCCTCACCGACAACGAGCGCCGCGTCTTCTACGTCGGGATGTCCCGCGCCCGCGAGCGGCTCGTGATCATGGAGAGCCTCATCAGCGGGGCGCCGACGCTCCCGATCAGCGTCCTGCTCTTTAACGAACTCCGCGACGAGCCCGCACAGGAGCTCGTCGAAGAGGTGCAGGCCGAGCTGGCCGTCCCCGAACCCGAGCCGTGAGCGACGGGAGCGACGACGCCGGCAGTGACGGGGGCGGCGGCGGTTCCGACGCCCCCGCCTCCGGCCAGCTTCGCCCGCTCCGCACCGATCTCACGCCGATCGCCGAGGCGGTCGCAGCCGCCGACGCCGACGCCTTCGTCGCGGTCGGCGACCGCTTCGACGACGACCTCCGGTACCTCACGCGCTTCGCCGGTCCCGACCGACCGTACGCGCTGGTGGTCGTTCCGGACGACGACGCCGCGGGCCGCGCCGTCCTCTGTGCACCCTCGTTGTTCCGCGAGCAGGCCGAACGGGAGTTCGTGGCGGGCGCACGCGACCGAGGAGACGGTGAGGACGACGGCGAGTCGAACGACGGCGAGGGCGAATTCCACGACTGCGTCGCCCGCGAGGTGCAGAGCGAGCGCGTCGGCGACCACGCAGGCGAGCGCGCGGCGGCGATCGTGCGCGACCTGCTCGGCGACGAGAAGGGCGATGACGACGGAGATGACGACCGAGAGGACCGCACCCTCCTCGTCCCCCCGTCGATCCCACACGACGCGGCGGTGTACCTCGAACGCGCCGGCAACGCGCTGGCGTCGACCGACGCGGTCCCGACCGCCCGATCGCGGAAGACCGGCGCCGAGATCGACAGACTCCGTCGCGTCCAGCGAGCGGCGGTCGCGGGGATGGCGCGCGCCGAGACCGTGTTGGCCGCAAGCGAGGTCGTCGGGAGGGAATCCGACGAGGGCTCGGACGCAAACCGCAGGCCCGCCCTCCGCTGGGAGGGAACCCCCCTGACGACCGAGCGGCTGCGCCGAGCCGTTAACGCGACGCTCGCCGCCCGTGGTGTCCGGGACGCGGGCGACACCGCGATCGGCGTCGGCCCGTCGGCGGCCGATCGCCACTTCGTCGGCGACGACCCGATCCGGCCGGGCGAGACAGTGTTGATCGACGTCTCGCCGCGCGGCCCCGACGGCTACCGCGGTGACCTGACCCGGACGTTCGTCGTCGACGGCGACGGCGGCTGGGAGCGTCGGGCGTCCCTCGCGGTCGAGTCGGCTCGGGAGGTCGCGCTCGACGAGGTCGAACCGGGCGTCCCCGCGAAGACCGTCCACGGCGAGGCGGCCGCCGAACTGGGCGCGTACGGGTTCGACCCGAACGCGGGGGAGGGCGAGGCCGGCTTCACCCACGGCACCGGCCACGGCGTCGGCGTGAGTCTCCACGAGTCGCCGTCGCTGTCGGGCGGAACGGAGCTGCAACCGGGCCACGTGGTCACGGTCGAGCCGGGAGTGTACGACCCGGACATCGGCGGCGTCAGGCTGGGAGACCTCGTCGTCGTCACCGAGGACGGCTACGAGGTGCTGGCCGAGTCCCCGCTCGGGATCGTTCCGGGCGCGCGGGAGTGACTTCGGGCAGAAAGCTCGCTTCTCGATCGCAGCCGACGCTCACTTTTCGACCGCGGTGGACTCCTCAGACGCGGCCTCGGTCGTCTCCTCCTCGGTCGATCTCGGTTCGGGGGTATCGAGAGCGAGCAGTCCGCGGAGCTGCCGTGGGAGCAGCCCCGCGAGCAGTCCGCGGAGAATCCGCCCCGGATCGAGGAAGTACTGCGGAAGCACGACCATCGCGGTGGCGACGACGAGCAGGCCGACGCCGAGCGCGACCTCGCCGGCGAACAGACGGATGACCGCGTAGTTCGCGAGCGGGAGGGCGAATATCAGCGACGCCGCCAACCCGACCATGTCGGTCAGTCCGAGCCTCATTGCGACCGCGTTGGCCCCGGGGGGCCAAAAGGGGCGCGGCGCCGGCGGACCGCAGCTGTGGGGCGCGACCGCAGAGGAGCCCCAAGCGAACACCGAACCGATATGTGTCGCCCGCGTCCAGTTACGGTATGTTCACCGGCATCGTCGAGGACACCGGGACCGTCCGCGGGCGGATCGAGACCGAGGACGGGCTCCGGCTTCGGGTCGCCGTCGACGGGTTCGACGACCTCCACCACGGCCAGTCGATCAGCGTCAGCGGGGCCTGTCTCACGGTCGAGGAGTACGATATCGACGCGGAGGAGGGCGGCTGGTTCGAGGTGTTCCTCGCGAGCGAGACGGTCGAAAAGACGTATCTCGGCGAAGTCGCCGAGGGCGACGCGGTCAACGTCGAGCGCGCGATGCCCGCCGACGGCCGGTTCGACGGCCACGTCGTACAGGGGCACGTCGACACCGTCGCCGAGGTGACGGCGATCGAGCGCGTCGGCGAAGACTGGCGGTTCACCGTCTCGATCCCGGGAGCCTACGGCGACTACCTCGTCGACAAGGGGTCGGTGACGCTCGACGGCATCTCGCTGACGGTCGCGGAGAAGCGGGGCGGAGAGTTCGACGTGGCGATCATTCCGACGACCTACGAGCTGACGACGCTCTCGGAGAAGTCGGTCGGCGACCCGGTCCACCTCGAGGTGGACGTGATCGCGAAGTACGTCGAAAACATGGTCGACGGCTACTGACGCGGCCGAAAACGTACGTCGGCCGTATTCCTCAGACCGGCTTACGCGTCCTTCGCGCCCTTCACCGTCTCGCGGACCGCGTCGACGCCCTCGTCGTGGAGCAGGTCGCCGACGACGATCACGTCGCTGTGGGCGGCCATCTCGTTGGCCGACTCGTAGCCGTGGATCCCGCCGCCGTAGAAGAGGGTGGCCTCGTCGAGCGCGTCGTGGGCGGCGGCGACCTTCTCCGAGTCCCCGAACATGCCGGAGTACTCGACGTAGACGATCTCCTGGCCGAACATGCGCTCCGCCACCTTCGCGTAGGCCTCCACGTCGTCGGCGCTGAGGTCGCAGTCGGCCTCCGTCAGCTGGGCGACCGACGCCTCGGGGTTCATCACGATGTACGCCTCGGTGTGCGTCCGGCTCCAGTCGAGGTCGTCGATTCGGACCCACTCCTTGTGCGCGCCGGTGATCCAGAACGGGCCGCCGGCGTTGAACACGGTCGGGATCAGGTAGCCGTCGAGGGCGGGCGAGTCGATGACGACGCCCGGATTCGACGGCTCTTGATAGAGCGGCACGTCGTACTCGGCGGCGGCGTCGACGACGCGTGTCATCTTCTCCGCGGTGACATCGAGGGTCCCGCCGATCTCGATCGCGTCGGTTCCGGTCCGGCAGACGTCCTCGAAGGTGTCGTCCCCGTACAGCTCCTTGTCGGGATCGACCTTCAGCACGTGGTCCCAGTCGTCCCACGGGTTGTTCATCGGAAGCGACTCCACCGGCGGGAACCAAAAAGGTGCGGAACCTGTCTCGCGAGCGGGCGAGTCCGCCGGTCCGCGTGAACGAGACTCAGAGGAGGTCGTCGATCTCGTCGTTCCGGAACGCGTCGGCCGGGTCGGGCTGTTCCTCCGGTTCGTCTCTGACCGCCTGTCGCGCGCGTTCGAGGAACTCCTCGACGCGGCGCGAGCGCTCGACGCCGCCGAGGAGGACCAGGGCGGCCACCCGGTCGGAGTCCATCGGGAAGTCGCCGCCGCGCACCTGCATCGATCCGGTCTCCTCCTGTAGCCACTTGCGCGCCTTCTCCGCCCCCTTCCGCGAGATCCGGTCGGGCTCGCCCGCGATGGCGACGAGAGCGGCGTCCGCCTCGGTCGCGTTCGGGAGCGACATCCCGGTCATCACCGCGCTCCGGACCGTACTCATCACGGTCGTGACGTTCTCCTCGGGGTCCGCCGCCGCGGGCGCGGACGCGAAGCCGACCGCGGCCATACCGCCGGCGCGCAGCGTGTTGATCACCTCGCTCGTATCGACGACCGATTCGGCGACTCCCTCGACCGACTCACCGGCCGCGAGCAGGAGCCCGATCCGCTTCGCCATCGAGGCGTTGATCGCCGCGTAGCCGCCCTCGACCGATTCGCCGGAGGAGCGCCACGCGTCGTTGTCGAGCAGGATCGTCGCGTCGGCCTCGCGGACGAGGGTTTTCAGCGAGCGCCCGGCGTTCACCTGGTACATCGCCCCCTCGTCGCGGCCGGGGAGGATCCCGAGCGCGTACACGGGCACGTCGTACACGCGGCTCAGCTCGCGGACGAGCACGGGCGCGCCGCCCGAGCCGGTGCCGCCGCCGAGCCCCGCGACGACGAACAGCGCCTCCGCGTCGGCGTTCACCTTCGACGCGAGCGCGTCTAACACCTCGACGGCGTCCTCTTCCATCACCTCGGCGCCGAGTTCGTTGTCGCCGCCGACGCCGTGGCCGTTCACCCGGGACTGACCGACGAGGACCGTGTCGAGCGGGAGGGGCGCTAAGTCCGCCGACGCGGAGTTCACAGCGAGCGCGTCGAGCACCGCACCGTAGCCGGCGTCGGCGTCGAACTCGGCGAGCGCGGCCGTGAGCTTCCCGCCCGCCTGTCCGACGCCGAGGAGGACCGCTTTCATTATCGTAAGGTAACCGATCGCGTGGTAATACTTTTTCCCCCGAGATTTAAGTAAGGAACCGCGGCCAGTCGACCGCGTGACCGACGACACTCGCGACCGCGATCGATCCTTCGCCGACGGCGGAGGGGCATCCGAGACGACGAGCGACGGCCGTCCGGGTCGTTCCCCGTCTTTCGGCCGAGCCGACCGTAGGCCGGCCGGAACGGCCGGATCGACACGGCCGATGACAGATCGAGCGATGGAGGACCGGCCGAGCCGGCGAGACGGAGCTGAGACGGGAGCGCGCTCAGAGCGGACCGGGCTCGACCAGACCTCGCTCGCCGGCAAGAGTCAAAGGCGGACCGGCGATTCCGGCGGCGGTCCGTGCGCCGACGTGAACACCGAGTCGAGCACCGATCCGAACCCCGAACCAGGCGACGACCGAGTCGAAGCGCGGCTCCGCGCGGTCGAGCGGGCGATCACCGAGAGCGACGACGCCGTCGCCGACATCGGCGACGAGGCCGCCGCGAGCGCGGAGCGGGAGGAGCTGGCGACTCGGCTCGACAATCTCGAAGCACGCATCGAGGAGCTGGAGGCCGCGACGCAAGCGATCAGGGGGTACGTCGGATCGATCCGAGCGGTGAACCAAGCGGTTGAACGCCGCGCTGACCTCGCGCTCGCGAAGGCAGGCGAGGACGGAGACGCAACCGCGGGCGACAGCCCGATCACGGACAGCAGGGCAGCCGCAGACGAAGACGTAACCCCGGACTGCGACGGGATCGACGACGCCGTGCCGAGTGAGGCCGCCCTCGACGCCGCCGTTCCGTCGGAACGGTATCGCGGGGACGGAACGGGATCGCCGGCCGAGTCGGCGGTCGATCGTGCCGAAACAGACGGCGAGGAAGTGGATGACTCGTGGCGCTCCGGCGCGCTGGATCGGCTCCGTGAGTCCTTATAAACGTCTTCGTACCGCGACGACGGAGCCGTGATCCGTGTCGTTCTCACGGTCCTCGTCGCCGTCGCGCTCCTCTCGGTCTCGATGCCGGCGCTGGAAGACGCCCGCGCCGCGACGACCGAGGAGCGGCTCGGCGCCGAGTCGGACCGTGTCGAGCGGGCGATCGGGGGGCTCGCCTCCGGGTCGATGGACGTCTCTGACCCGTCGCTCGCCGCCCGGACGACGGTAACGGTCCGCGCGCCGAGCGGCGTCACCGCCGCGCGGATCGACCGGCTCGCGCTCGTCGAGCCGGAACGATCAGAGAACGAGTCCGGCGCCGCGCTCCGGTATCGGATCGACAGCGGGCGCGACCGGACCGTCCCGATCGTTCCCAGTGCGACGGCCGCGACCGTCGAAGTCGCCGACGGGCCAATCGCGCTCCGGACGGGCGGCGAGAGCCGTCTGGAACTCCGCCTCGTCGACGACGGCGGCCCGACCGTCAGGATCGCGCGGATCGGGTGAGAGTTTATACGTGATACCGCGACCACGTCCGCCATGAGCTTCGATCTCTCCTCGCTGTCGTCGCTCGGAGGCGGCGACGCGCCGCTGCGCTCGCTTCCGTGGGTCGACGGCGGCGACGACGACTGTCGGTGCGATCCGTCGTTCAGAGAGCCGGTCGGCACCGGCGTCGACGACCGAGTCGTTCTGACGGTCGACGCCGACGACTGCCCCGGACGCGGCGACCTCGCCGCGAGCCCCGCCTGCCTCGCGACCGTCGTGGAGGCGCTGACGGAGCGTGACGCCGACGTGGTTCGGACGCGCCACGCGGGTCGAGAGCGGACCTACGCCGGACGGGCCGCGGCGTGTCTGATTGCCGCCGGGCGGTTCCGCGAGCAGATCGAGTTCCACGAGACGCGGCTCGCAGAACGCGTGACCCGGGAGCCGATCGCGGCGGCACGGGAGGCGAGCGGCCGCGAGGGACCGCCGAAGCGGATCGCCGCGGAGACCGGACTGGCCGAGACCGTCGCGGACGCGGAAGAGACCGGCGATGTGCTGCGGGCGCACGCCGGTCCGACGATCGCGGCCACGCGCGTCGCGTCGGCGCCGCCGCCGGACGCGTCGCTCGTCGACCGATGGGAGATCGACACCGGCGCGACCGTGCGGCTGTACGAGGGCGCGGGGCCGCTGCGGACGTATCACCTCACGCCGCCGTCGACGCGGCTCGACGACGAGGCGGTCGAGCGGCTCGCCGCGGCCAAAGACCGGCTGCTCGACGAACCGACCGGGGGAGACAGGGCTCCGGGACGGGCAGTGCGGTCGGTCGCGGCCGCCGGCGACCCCGTTTCGACGCTGGTCGACGTGCTCCGCAGACACACTCGCGGGTACGGTGCGTTCGAGCACGTGTTCGCCGACGAACGGGTGAGCGACGCGACGCTGTCGGCGCCCGTCGTCGAGAACCCGCTTCGCGTCGTCGCCGACGGGGAACGCTGTCGCACGAACGTCAGGCTACCGCCGGAGGGCGCGGCGACGCTGGCGTCACGGCTCCGGCGGACGAGCGGACGGGGGTTCTCCCGCGCGAGCCCGACGCTCGACGCGACGATCGAGGCCGAAGCCGGTCGGGTTCGGGTCGCTGCGACGACGGATCCCGCCAGTGAGGGTCTCTCTTTCACGTTCCGCCGCGGCGATCCGGACGCGTGGACCCTCGCGCGGCTCGTGGACGTCGAGACGATCACGCCGGCAGCCGCCGGGCTCCTCTCGGTAGCCGTCGAGCGCGGCGTAACCGGGCTCGTCGCCGGCGGTCGCGGCGCGGGGAAAACGACCGCGCTCGGATCGCTCCTCTGGGAACTTCCGGCCGAGACGCGGTCGATACTGATCGAAGACACGCCGGAGCTACCGGCCGAGGCGGTGACTGCAGCCGGACGCGACGTCCAGCGACTCCGCGTGGGCGGCGGCGCGGAGCCGTCGCCGAGCGAGGCGGTTCGGACCGCGCTCCGGCTCGGTGGCGGCGCGATCGTCGTCGGTGAGGTCCGCGGAGAGGAGGCAGCGGCCTTGTACGAAGCGATGCGCGTCGGTGCGGCCGGGGAAGCGGTCCTCGGGACGATCCACGGCGAGGACCCCGCCGCGGTCCGGGAACGGGTCGTCAGCGATCTCGGCGTCTCTCCCTCCTCGTTCGCCGCGACCGACCTGATCGTCTTGCTCGACGATCACCGCGTCGAGACGATCGCCGAGGTCGTCGGCCACGACGGCGAATCCTCGTTCGAGCCGCTGTTCGAGCGAACCGGAACGGGGCTGGTCCCCACCGGTCGGATCGATCGCGGGGAGAGCCGGCTCGTCGAGTCGCTCGCTGAAACCGGCGAACCGTACGCAGCCGTCCGAGATGCCGTCGATCTCCGGGGCGAACGGATCGGAGAGGCGGCGAGAACCGGACGGATCACACCGGAACGCTACGCCGACTGCGACGGCAACAACCGGAGGAGAAACGACGGTCGGCGGAAGAACGACCGCTTCGCCGGTGGTGAACGATGACCGGTTCGGACGGTTCCCTCGGTGAACCCCGACGGCACGGTGCGGCGGACGACGGTGAGGGGTCGGCGGAGCTCCGTCGAGCGATTGCGTTCCTCGGATGGGATGCGACGAGCGCCCGAGTGATCGAAACGGGATACCGAGTCGGAGTGGGTGTCGGACTCGTCTGCGCCGTCGTCGTCTCGTTCGCCGTCGGACCCGTTCCGGGTCTGTTGTCCGGACTGGCAGGCGGCCTAGGTGCCACACACATCGTCCATCGGGGACCGGTGTGGCTCGCCTCGCTCCGGCGGACCAGGGCTCTCGGGGCCGCACCCGGGCTCGTCGGACGGCTCGTGTTGCGGATGCGGTTGGATCCGTCGACGGAACGCGCCGTTCGGTTCGCCGCACGGACCGGGGACGGTCCGCTCGCCGACGGTCTCGCGCGTCGTGAGCGAGCGAACGCCGACGGACCGACCAGTGGGCTCCGAGCGTTCGCCCGCGAATGGCAACCGTGGTTTCCGGCGATCGACCGGGCGGCGGCGCTTGTCCGGACGGCGGCGTCGGCGCCGCCCGAACGTCGAGGGAGGTGTCTGGACCGCGCGCTCGACGCGACGATCGCTGGAACGACCGACCGGCTCGCCGCCTTCGTCGGCGAGGTCCGTGGTCCCGTCTCAGCGCTGTACGCGTTCGGGGTGTTGCTTCCGCTCGCGCTCATCGCTCTCCTTCCGGCGGCCGCCGCGGCAGGAGTTCCGATCGGGTCCGGGATCGTCGCGGCGCTGTACCTCGGCGCGCTGCCGGCGGGACTGCTCGCGGCGTCGGGGTGGCTGCTCTCCCGTCGCCCGGTCGCGTTCGCGCCGCCGAGCATCGACGGAGACCACCCGGACGTCCCGGAGAGAGGGATCCACGCCGCAGTCGCCGGGCTGGGAACCGGAGCCGTCGCCGCCGCCGTCGCAGCGCGGTTCGTCGCCAACTGGGGCGCGCCGGTCGCGGGAGGCGGCGTCGGGGGCGGCGTCGCGCTGTTCGTCGCCGTCCGCCGCCGCAGAGCGGTACTGTCGAACGTCCGCGCCGTCGAGCGCACCCTCCCCGACGCGATGACGGTGATCGGCGGCGACGTGGCCGAGGGCGTCGCCGTCGAGACGGCGATCGCGAACGCCGGTGAACGGCTCGACGGCGCGACCGGCAGACTGTTCGAACGCGCCGGACAGCGGAGCGACACGCTCCGCGTCGGCGTTCGGGAGGCGTTTCTCGGCCGCGGCGGTCCGGCTGTTCCGGTTCCGTCGCCGCGGGTGCAGGGCGCGGTCGCGCTGCTCTCCGTCGCCGCGCGAGAGGGTCGGCCGGCGGGTGACGTGCTGCTCGAACTCGCCGACCAACTAGAGGACCTCCGCGAACTCGAGAGCGATGCTCGACGGCAGCTCGCGACCGTGACGGGGACGCTGACGAACACCGCAGCGGTGTTCGCGCCGCTCGTCGGCGGGGCGACGGTCGCGCTCGCTACCGGTGTCGACACGGTCGACGCTGGGGGGATCGGCGCCGGAGCAGCGGCGGGAGCGGACGTGCTCGGTACCGGTGGTGCCGGAGGCACCGGTGCGACCGGCGGCGGAGTAGTCGGAACGGCTGCGGAATCATCTCCGGGTTCCGACGGCGGCGGAGCACTTTCGGTGCCGATGCTCGGGCGGATCGTCGGCGCGTACGTGTTGGTTCTCGCGGCGCTGCTCACCGCGCTGGCGACCGGTCTTGAACGGGGATTCGACCGGACACTCGTCGCCTATCGAGTCGGGATCGCGCTCCCGACCGCGACCGCGACCTACCTCGTCGCGTTCCGCGGTGCCGGACTGTTGCTGTAGCGAGGCAAGGGACCTTCCGAAGACGGTCCAGAGCGATCTTTTAAGTGCGAAGCCGCGGCCAGCCGCCCCGTGTTCGAGACCCACCTCGACGCCACGTACGCGTGGCTTGGCTTGGCGCTGGTGAGCGTCGCGACCGTCGGTGTCGCCGCCGCGCTCCCGGCCTCCCCACAGCCGGACGCGAGCGGCGTCGCTCATACGATCGACTCGATCGCTGACGGCGAACATCCCGCGACGGCGGAGCACGGGATCGCCGCGGACCGAATCCGCCTCACCGAACGCTCCGTTACGCTCGACGGTGGAGGCGGAACCGTGCGAGCGGCGCTCCGCGCGCCGCGGATAACGCCCGTCTTGGAGGGACGAGAGAAGGACCCCGACGGCGACGGGCTCCGTCGAGTGCTCACCGGCGTCCCACCGGACGCCGAGTTCGACGATCCAAAGGCATTCGCCGCCGCCGCCGAGCGCGTTCGGGCGAGAGACCACGAGTGGCGTCCGGCGCCGGATCGGCTGACCGTGAGACGCGTTCACTACGGAGGAGTACATGTCACGCTCGTCGGGTGAGCAGCTCCTGTGTGGGAAGGGAGGGGAGAGTCGCGCCGCGGTCGAACCGATCGCCGCCCTTGTCGCTGTGCTTGCGGTCGGCGCAGCGCTCGGGTTGTACGTCGTCGCGCTCGACGACGCGGCGCCGGAACGAGAGCGCCCGACTGCCGAATCGACGCTTAATCGGGTCGAACCGGCGGTGACGACGGGTGGAGTCGTCGATCCGGAACGACTGCGCGGCGTCGACGGGTTCCGATACGCCGCGACCGTCTCGATCGAGGCCGACGGCGAGACGTGGACGGTCCGGTCCGGCGACGAGGCGCCGGCGGTTGAGGCCGTTCGAGGCACGGACGCGGTCGCGGTCGCCGAGCGACCGGTAACGGTCGGCGTCCGGCCAGGTCAGAACGTCCGCGGGATTCTTCGGGCGGCGGTGTACCGATGACCAGCACCGTGCTCGACGTGACGGTGCTGCTGCTTTGCGTCTCCGCGAGCGTCGTCGCGCTCGGCGCGGCCGACAGCGACCGCGCGACGATGGGAGCCGAAGCCGCCGAGGTCGCCGATCTGATCGCGACGGAGACGGTGACGGTGACGTACGCGTCGGGCGAGGCACCGAACGGGACGCGGACGGTCCACGCGACGCGCGCCGAACTGCTGGCGCTGGTGGCGGCCGGAGGAGATGGTGAGGAACACGCGGCGAGAGAGGCGTTCGAGTCCGAAGCGCTGTCAGCCATCGAACGCGGTATCGGACCGCGAACGCGGATCGACGCGGAGATGGAAACGAGAGCGTCAGACGGACCTGCGAACGAAACCGGCGGCGAATTGGGGAGCCCCTCGTCGGACGACACAGAC
Source organism: Halorubrum salsamenti (assembly GCF_007671685.1). GTDB lineage: Archaea > Halobacteriota > Halobacteria > Halobacteriales > Haloferacaceae > Halorubrum > Halorubrum salsamenti. Next base: position 429,075 of record NZ_VCNL01000003.1, read on the forward strand.
GGATCGGCGCTCCGGGGGGCGACCGGGACAGGCATCCCGTGGCGCATCGATCGAGAAGACGGGGGCTCCGAGACGGAGGGATCGGCAACCGAGTCCGAATCACCGGGCCCGGTCGTTGTCGGGAGCGAGCCGCCGCGGGGCGCTGACGTCACGGTCGCCGTGATCACGCATCCGGCTCCGAACGACTCTGACGCGACCGAAACGATCAGGATCGTGATCAGGAGGTGGTGAACATGGAGAACCAATCATCGGGAACGCACACGTCCGGCCCCGGACGATGCCGCTCCTTCACCGTCGACGAACGCGCGCGGGTCCCGTTCGCGCTGATCGGCGTTCTCCTCTTGGTGACGAGTTCGACGTACGCCGCGGGGATCGCGGATCAGGGACTTATCAGCGAGGACCGGAGCGTGGAGCGCGCCGTCGAGCGCGTCGACGCCGATTCGACCGCCGCGCTCAGGACCGCGGCGCGTCAGGCCGCGCACGACGCGGCCGCAGAGCCGGTGACACGGGCGCCAGGCGAGAGGGTTACCGGCTCGAAAGGCGGACATGGAACGACCGCGGTCAGGAACGGGTCCAGCTTCGAGGACGCGTTCCGGATCCGGCTCGCGATCGCCGGTGCCGAGGCGCTCGCAGCCGTCGACGCGGACGTGGGGGGCGTGACGGCGACGGCGTCGCTGCCGGCAGTTGACGACCCGAGCGAGCTGGCGGCGGCCCGCGATCGGGTTCGCGTCGAGTCCGTCGCGAACGGAACGGCGACGCAGGTGACGTTCGAGGGCGTGGAAACGACCGCGACGCGGAACGGACGCATCGTCGTCGAGCGAACGGGAGACCGGACGGTCGTGGTCGCCGTGCCGACGCTCGCGGCGCACGAGCGGACGGAGCGGTTCGAGGAGCGGCTCGACCGGGGACCGGTCGAGGGACCGGGATTGGGACGCCAGCTCACTGCGAGCCTCTACCCGATGACGTGGGCGCGAGGGTACGCGCAGTTCGCGGGCGCACCGGTCGAGAACGTGCTCGCGAACCGCCACGTGGAGCTGTCGACGAACGCGGGAATCGTCCGGACCCAGCGCGACGTGTTCGGTGCGAGTGACCCGAACGCACGCGGCGGAGTGGCTCGCGCGACGGCGCGGACGGGAGTCACCGATCTGCTAAAACCGACAGGCGTCGACGAGGGATCGTGGACCGATGTCGTGCTCGACGCGCCGACTCCGGGAGAGGGCAGTCCGAGCGAGAGCGACTACCCGGACGAGACCGGCGATCCGTCCGGTCAGCCGAGCGAGGACGCCGCGTTCGAACCAGACACAGATCGGACGGACGAGCGAACACCGGTGCCGGTCGGCCGCGCGGCCGACGAGGGGGCGACGCGCGTCTACGGCGATCTGGACGCGATCATCGAGAGCGCGTACCGGGTCGAAGCGAGCCTCGAGACGTCGACGACGCTGGTTGACGACGGTGGGCGTCCGACGCCGCCGGCCCCTTCCACCTCGGGGCTCGCGACGACCGGCGACTGGGAGCGCGTCGACCTGACTCGGACGGAGCGGTCGCCGGTCGTCTCCGGAGCCGGCGTGCCGGAGGGCGTTCCGTCGGGGACGGTCGCCCCCGGTGAGCGCGTCTCGTTCGGCGTCGCGACCCGCGAGGCGACCGTCGAGCGCGTCGCAGTCGCCGAATGGGAGCGGGTGACGGTCGAGCGCGGCCCGAACGGGAGCGTCGTCGACGAGACGGTCCATCGGGCGACCACGCGAGACGCGGCCACCGACCGCTACCGGGTGCGAGTGTCGGTGTCTGGAGAACACGCGCCGACCGACGGGGCGCCCGAGCGAGCCGCCGCGACGTTCGGCGCGGGCGACGCGACCGACGGCCCGGACCTGCGCGACACGCCGTCGGCCGCCCGAGCCGATCTGGGCGTCGACACCGACGGCGGCGTCGACCGGATCGCCGAGGACGCGGTCGAGGGCGGGGAGGTCCGCGAGTCGACGACCGTCGTGGGGTCCCGCTCGTCGGATGATCGAGACGCCGTCGCGGCCGACGTGGCCGCGCTCGCGAGCGACGTGCGCGATATCGAGACCGAGGCGTCGATGGAGGACGCGGCTGTCGGCGAGGCGGAGCCGTACGCCGATCTCGCCGACGCAGTCCGCGACCGACGCACGGAACTCGTCGACGCGCCGGCGACGTACGACGGCGCCGCCGATCGGGCCGGGACCGCCGCCCGTGCCGCATACCTCGACGCCGTGATCGGCGAACTCGAGAGCGCCGCGGACGACCGCGAGCGCGCGACGGACGGGTTCCTCGATAGCGTGAACGGCGCGTTCGACGGACCCGACGTGGGCGACGCACTCGCGAGCCGCGAAGCCGCCCGTGATCCCGGGACGTACTCGGTCGGCGAGAACGGTCCCGGCGGGGCAGTGACGTTCGCGCCGAACGGATCTCCGGGATACCTCCCGCGAACGACCGTCGACGGAGAGGCCGTCGACGGCGTGAACGGGACGACGACCCGACCGCTCGCGGTCCGCAACGTGAACTACGTCACCGTGCCGTACGGAGAGGTGTCGAGCGGCGTCGTCGACCGGATTCTCGGCACTGAAGACACGGTGCGGGTCGGAACAGCGGGTCGGTCGCTCCTCCTGGCGAACGAGGCGCTGGCGGCCGGCGACGACTCCGACCTACGGGCGGACCGGGACGCGCTCGCCAGACAGATAGACGGATCGCTGGACGAGGTGGACAGGGAGCTCCGATCGGCGCTCCGCGTCCGGGCCTCGCTGTCGCGCGACGAGCGTCGCAGGGCGCTCGACGAGGCAGCCGCGAGCTACGGCTCGACGGGCGAACGCGCCGTCGCCGTCGGGAACGGGTCTTATCCGGATCGGGTCGCCGCCGAGGCCGCGAGCGTCGGGTCGCTGTCGCGGGCGGGCGAAGCGGCGCTCGCCGCCAACCTCCGCGTCGCGACCCGGAGCGCGGCCGAGAGGGACGCGGTTCGGGTGCCGACCCGGTTCGTCGACGGGGCGACGAGCGGAGCGCGGGTGCTGCTCAGAGATCGGATGGAGAAGGCGATCGAAAAGGAGGCGGCGCGGGCGGGCGAGGCGGCCGCCCGGAAGGCGAGCGAGAAGACGGCGGAAGAGTTCGGCGAGAAGTGGTCGCTCAAGCCCGCGCGAACCGTCGGCGCGGGACTCCCGGTCGCGCCTGTGCCGGGGTACTGGGTGACGACGGTGAACGCCTGGCGCGTGCAGGTCCGCGGGGAGTACCCGCGGTTCGCGCTGCGCGCCGACGTGGGTGCGCCCGGAGAGCGTTTCGCGTACGTTCGAAGCGAGGGCGACGTGACCGTCGACGTCGGCGGGGAGACGGTGCGACTCGGCGAGACGGAACCGGTCGCGTTCGAGACCGAGACGGTGGTCGCCGTCGCGGTTCCGGCCGGTCCGCCCGGCGTCGGGGACGTGGACGGGACCCGAGACGAGCGGTCTGGGGGGTGGCCATGTCCCGGCGCGATGGGGGAGTCGCCCGCAAGCGACGAGGGGGAGTGTACGACGTCGTGAGCCGACCGCAGCCGTTTTGAGACGCGGCGACCGAGGGCGACCATGTTTCACGAGGTCGTCGCCGACGGCGCGACGGGAGCCGAAAGTGACACCGGCGAGGTGACCGCGGCGACGCTGCTCGCGTCGTTCGAGACGCTGGTGAGCGAGGCAGTCGCCGAGGCCGGTCGCGACCGGATCGCCGAGGAGGCCGGGCTCGATGGACATGTCCTCGACACTGCCACCGACGGCGACGTCGCGGGGATTCGACTCGAAGACGGTGCCGCGATCGTCGCCGTTCCGACCGGCCGCGACGGCGACACCGTTGTCGCCGAGGTCCGCGATCACCTGCTGATGGGGATGGCGACGGCGGTGCTCGACGTCGACGCCATCGCCGCCGCGATCGACGCGGACCTCACGGGACAGGAGGTCCAGCAGGCGCTGGAGGGACGCGCCCCGATGACGCTGGGTCAGCTCGCGGAGATCATGGCAGTCATCGAGCGGCGCAAGCCATGAGGGTCGTCGTCGTCGGCTGCGGCTACGTCGGCCTCGAACTCACCCGGCAGCTCGCCGAGCGCGGGCACGCCGTGACGGGCGTCCGGCGGTCGGACGCCGGACTGAACGCGATCGAATCGGTCGGAGAGGAAATAGACGGCGAGGGGGACGCGGAAAGTGAGAGCCGAGTGGACGCCGTCCGCGCGGACGCGACCGACCCGGCGTCGCTCGACGCGCTCCCCGACGCGGACGCGGTCGTGTTCGCGGCCAGCTCCGGCGGACGCGGCGCCGCGGCCGCCCGCGAGGTGTACGTCGACGGCCTCCGAAACGTGATCGAGGCGTACGGATCGCGGGCGGCGACACCGGACAGGCTCGTCTACACCTCCTCGACCGGCGTGTACGGCGACCACGACGGCGCGTGGGTCGACGAGGAGACGCCGATCGAGCCCACGACCGATAAGACCCGCGTCCTCGCCGAGGCGGAGCGGACCGCGCTGGAGACCGCGGCCGAGTTCGGGATCGACGGGACAGTCGCGCGCTTCGCGGGGCTGTACGGTCCCGACCGCTACCGACTCGACCGCTATCTCGACCGGCCGGTCACGGCCGGCTACCTCAACATGGTCCACCGAGACGACGCCGCCGGGGCGGTCCGGTTCCTCCTCGAAAGCGACCGCGCTCGCGACGACGCCGTTCTCGTCGTCGACGACGAGCCGGCCGACAAGCACGCGTTCGCCGACTGGCTGGCCGACGCGTGCGGTGTGCCGCGGCCGGCAAAACGGTCGACGGAAGAGCGCATCGCAGCGGGCGACCTCTCCGCGGCGGCCGAACGGCGGATCCGGACGAGCAAACGCTGCTCGAACGACCGCCTGCGGGCGCTCGGCTACGAGTTCGCCTACCCGACCTTCCGCGAGGGGTACCGCGACGCGGTGCGGGCGTTCCGGGCGGCGAGCGAGTGAGACCGCGGCTGGCGTGATCGGTCTGGATTCGACCGTTGATCCGCTCTCTGCGGGTCGGTGTCGGCGGGTCGGAACGGTAACGAACCTTGATGTACCGGGAGCGAGTCGACCGGCACGTATGTGGTCTCCGAGCGCGGTCGACGACCGGCTCTCGCAGGCGGAGGCGATGGCACGGGATAACCCGGAGCTCGTCGTCGCGGCCGCGATCGTCGCGGTCGTCGCGGTCGGCGGCGCGTACGTGCTGTTCCGCGCTCGCAGGACGCCCGGCGTCAGGTTCCGTCGGCTGCTGGCCGGGCGCGACGAGATCGCGGTGCTGATGCACCCGAATCCGGACCCGGACGCGATGTCGGCGGCGCTCGGCGTCGCCTCGCTCGCGGAGCAGCTCGACGTCGACGCGACGGTCCAGTATCCCGGACAGATCCGCCACCAGGAAAACCGGGCGTTTCGCACGGTGCTCGATCTGGACCTGGAGCCGATCGAACACGTGAGCGATCTGGCCGCCGAGTCGGTCGTGTTGGTCGATCACAACGAGCCGCGAGGATTCGCCGGCGCCGACGGCGTGCTCCCGCTCGCCGTCGTCGATCACCACCCCGGCGACGGCGCCGGTGAGTCGTTCACCGACGTGCGGACCGACTACGGCGCGACCGCCTCGGTCATCGCCGAGTACTTCCAGCAGAACGATGCGGCGCCGGTGCCGCCGGACAAGCACGCGAGCGAGACGAACAGCGATCTCACTCTCCCCACCGACACGGCGACCGGGCTCCTGTACGGGATCCTCACCGACACCAAACACCTCACCGTCGGCGCGAGCGAACCCGACTTCGCGGCCGCGGCGTACGTGTACCCCGGAGTCGACCAGGACCGGCTCGACCGGATCGCCAACCCGGCGGTCGACGCCGAGGTGCTGGAGGTGAAGGCGCGGGCCATCGCTGGCCGCCGGATCGAGGGGTCGTTCGCGGTCGCCGACGTCGGCGGGGTGAACAACGTCGACGCGATCCCGCAGGCGGCCGACGAGCTGATCCAGCTGGAGGGAGTCAGCGCCGTCGTGGTCATCGGGGAGCGCGACGGGACGGTCCACCTCTCCGGCCGGTCGCGAGACGACCGCGTCCACATGGGCAACGCGATCGACGCCGTGCTGTCCGACCGCGACAACGGCAACGGCGGCGGCCACTCGCGGATGGGCGGTGGGACGATCACGCCGACGATCGATCCGGCGAATGACGAGGACCCGAAGACCGTAGACCGCGACGCGCTCGCCGACGACCTGTTCCGCGCGATGGCGGGCGACGTGTGAGCGCGAGCGGCCGGCGGACGGGGGAGACGACAGAACGGATCGGCCACCGATACTTAAGTCGGCGGCGGCGAAGCCACGAGTATGAGCCCGGACCTTTCGCTAAGCGATCTGCCCACCGACGACGGCTGGCGCGCGCTCGCCGGCGTCGGCGTCGGCTATGCCATCGCGACCGGACTGATCTTCGCGTTTTTCTTCGTCGTGCCGTACGTGATTCTGCGAGCGCTGTAGCGAGTGGCGGCTAGCGGCGTGACGAACGAAAGAGAGAAATCGGAGGCGACGAACCGCCTTAGGCGAACGCCAACGAGTCGTCGGCACCGCTCTCCTCGTCCTGCTGGAGCTTCTCGTGAGCTCCGAGGAAGTCGTCGAGGGTGACTTCGGTGCGGTCGTCGCGGATCGCGAACATTCCGGCCTCCGTGCAGATGGCCTTGATGTCGGCGCCCGAGGCATCCGGCGTCATCTCGGCGAGCTCGGTGAAGTCGATGTCGCTCGCGAGGTTCATCTTCCGAGTGTGGATCTGGAAGATTATCTCGCGGCCCTCGGTGCCCGGCTTGGGCACCTCGATGAGGCGGTCGAAGCGGCCCGGGCGCAGGATGGCGGGGTCGAGCATGTCGAAGCGGTTCGTCGCGGCGATGATCCGGACCTCGCCGCGCTCGTCGAAGCCGTCCATCTCGGAGAGCAGCTGCATCATCGTCCGCTGGACCTCGGCGTCGCCCGAGGTCTTCGAGTCCGTGCGCTTCGACGCGATCGCGTCGATCTCGTCGATGAAGAGGACGGCGGGCTGGTTCTCGCGGGCGACCTCGAACAGGTCGCGGACGAGCTTCGCGCCCTCGCCGATGAACTTGTGGACGAGCTCGGAGCCGGCCATCTTGATGAAGGTGGCGTCCGTCTCGTTGGCGACCGCCTTCGCGAGCATCGTCTTCCCGGTGCCGGGCGGCCCGTACAGCAGGACGCCGCTCGGCGGCGTGATGCCAACGTCCTCGAACATGTCGGGGTGTTCGAGGGGCATCTCGACGGTCTCGCGGACCTCCTGCATCTGGTCTTCGAGCCCGCCGATGTCGGCGTAGGTGACGTCGGGGGAGTGCTCGACCTGCATCACGCGAGCGCGCACGTCCGTCTCCTTCTCCAGCTTCTTGACGACGGAGAGCGAGTTGTTCACCGCGACCCGGTCGTCCGGGTTGAGCTTCTCCCGCATCTCGGCGGTGATCTCGGTGAGCGCCTCCTGGTTGTTCCCGTGCTGTTTGATGACGGCGCCGTCGGGCGTGATCTCCTGAACCGTCGCCACGAACAGCGGGGACTGCTTTAGCTTCTTGTTCTCGTGAGTGAGCCGTTCGAGCTTCTGCTGGTACTTGTTGTTCTCCGCGTTCGCGTCGAGGAGCTTGTCGCGCATCTCCTCGTTTTGCGACTCCAGCACGTCGAGCTCCTCTTGGAGGGACTCGATCTTCTCCTGTCTCGACGCCGACCCCTCGTCGTAGGGCAGCTCGACGTCGTCGACGGTGTCTGTCATTGTGCGTAATAAGGCGTCTCGCGCGTAAGAGGTTTCGGGTGGGGGAGAGATAGCGGGGAAGCGTCCGGTTGTAAATGCTCAATAGTAATTAAATAGGATAGTAAATATTATTAAACGGCATGAGATATAGTGAAGTACGCATGAGCACCACCGACGCCGTCACCGCCGAGGAGGACGTTACCGACCGCTGGAGCGCCGTCCGAGACCTGCCGCCGAGCGCGAAGCTCGTCGCGAAGGTCCTCGACTACAACGATACACTCACGCAGAGCGAACTCGCCGAGGAGACGCTTCTCCCGCCTCGAACCGTCAGGTATGCTCTCTCGCGGCTGGAGGAGGAGGGCGTCGTCGACTCCCGGTTCTCCTTCGCCGACGCCCGGAAGCGGCTGTACACGCTGTCGGTGTGAGAGACGAGCGGGAACGGCCGCTTCTCTCCTACCCACTCTCGGTCTCCACCTTCCCGCCTCTCGGAACCACCCCTTATCAAAGATGGCGACACAGCCCATCCATGGTCTCGACCGTCGCCGTCAAGCGGGCGCTCTCCGCGCTGGCGAGCCGTACTGACACCGCGACCCACCCCTCCATCGCCGTGATCGACGAGGCGGACGCCGCGCGGTCCGACCTCCAGCGAGCCGCGGCGTTCGTCGACGCCGACGGGGTCAGCCGGCTCGACGAGGCGATCGCCGCTGCCGAGCGCGCCGGCGACGAAGCCGCTGCGGAGCGCGGACGCGAGGCGCGCACGGCGTTCCGACGGTTTCGCGCGGCGGCCGCCGGCGACGACGACTGGGACGGCGATTGCGACGAGACCCCTCAGTAACCCGCCGGACCACTTCCGCCCCGCCCCCGGAACCCCTAAACCCGATACCGGCCAAGAGCCGGACAGATGACACGGGTGATCCACACCGGCGACACCCACGTGGGGTACGCGCAGTACCACTCGCCGGTCCGACGGCAGGACTTCCTCGACGCGTTCGCGGCCGTGATCGACGACGCGATCGAGGACGAGGTCGACGCGGTGGTCCACGCCGGCGACCTCTTTCACGACCGCCGCCCGGAACTCGGCGACCTGATGGGGACGATCACGGTTCTCCGCCGGCTCGACGACGCGGGGGTTCCCTTCCTCGCCGTGGTCGGGAACCACGAGTCGACGCGGGGCGGCCAGTGGCTCGACCTGTTCGAGCGGCTCGGGCTCGCGACCCGGCTCGACGACGAGCCGACCGTCGTCGGCGACACCGCCTTCTACGGGCTCGATCACGTCCCCGTCTCGCGCCGCGACGACCTCGGCTACGCGTTCGCGGACCACGACGCGGAGTACGCCGCCCTCGTCGCGCACGGCCTCTTCGAGCCGTTCGGCTACGCGGACTGGGACACCGAGGAGGTGCTCGCCGAGAGCGACGTGGCGTTCGACGCGATGCTCCTCGGCGACAACCACACGCCCGACTCCGCCGAGGTCGACGACACGTGGGTCACGTACCCCGGCTCGACCGAGCGGGCGAGCGCGAGCGAGCGCGAGGGGCGCGGGTACAACCTCGTCACCTTCGACGCCGACGCCGCCGGGGGCGACGACCGCGTGGAGATCCGGCGGCGCGCGCTCGACACCCGCCCGTTCGTCTTCGTGGAGGCCGACCTCCGCGAGGGCGAGGGCGCGGCGCGGGTGCGCGAGAAGGTCCGCCAACACGACCTCGACGACGCCGTGGTCCTCGTCGACGTTACCGGCGACGGCGACCCCGTCACGCCGGCCGCGATCGAGGAGTTCGCGACCGACGAGGGGGCGTTGATCGCCCGCGTGACCGACCGTCGCGAGGTGGAGACGGACGCCGAGGTCGACGTGAGCTTCGCCGACCCCGAGGACGCCGTCCGAGAGCGGGTCGAGGAGATGGCGCTGTCGGAGGCCGCCCTCGACGTCGAGGAGGCGGTCCGCTCCGGCACGGTCCCCGACACGAACGTCAGGGAGGCGGTGAAGCGCCGGGTCGAAGAACGGATCGACGATCTCGACGCGTTCGACCGAGGCGAGGAGGCAGACGGGGACGAATCCGACGGCGAGCGATCCACGTCCGAGGGCGATGAGACTGAACCCGAAGACGGCGAGCCCGAACTCGCGGTCGACGAAACAGACGGCGAACCGACCGGTGGCGACGACGAGACCGCGACGACCAGCGCGACCGACACCGACGGGCAGGTCTCCATGGAGGATTACCTGTGAACTTCGACCGCGTCCGACTCGCGAACTTCAAGCCGTACGGCGACGCCGATCTCCGACTGACCGAGGGTGTCACGGTCATCCACGGACTCAACGGCAGCGGGAAGTCCTCGCTGTTAGAGGCCTGCTTCTTCGCGCTCTACGGCTCGAAGGCGCTCGACGGCACCCTCGAAGACGTGATCACGAACGGCGAGGAGGAGACCGAAGTCGACCTGTGGTTCACCCACGACGGCGTCTCCTACCACGTCGAGCGACGGCTCAAGGCGTACGACGGGCGGATCGACCACCAGTGCACGCTCGAGGCGACGGACGGGAGCGACGCGACCCGCGACGGCGCCCGGGCGGTGCGGGACTTCGTCACGGAACTCCTCCGGATGGACGCCGAGGCGTTCGTCAACTGCGCGTACGTCCGGCAGGGCGAGGTGAACAAGCTGATCAACGCCACGCCGCGCGAGCGCCAGGACACGATCGACGACCTGCTCCAGCTCGGGAAACTGGAGGAGTACCGCGAGCGCGCCGGCGACGCCCGGCTCGGCGTCGAGGACGTGCTGGAGAACCGTCGCGGGCGGCTCGACCAGCTCGACGACCAGATCGCGGAGAAGGAGGAGAAGGAGCTCCACGACCGGCTCAACGGGCTCGAAAGCGACCTCTCGGAGGTCACCGACGAGATCGGCCGCTACGAGACGCAGCGAGAGCAGGCGAAGGAGACGCGCCAGGCCGCCGCGGAGACGCTGTCGACCCACGCGGAGAAGCGGGAGAAGCTGGAGTCGGTCGAGGCGGAGATCGACGGGATCGAAGAGACGATCCGGACGACCGAACGGGAGCGCGACGAGCATCGGGACGCGATCCGCGAGGCCCGCGAGCGGATCGCGGAGATCGAGGCCGCGATCGACGACCGGCTCGACGACGCCGGGCTCGACGCGGCGAGCGAGGAAGCCATCGCTCAGCGACGCGAGGAGCTCGACGACCGGGAGAGCGAGGTCCGCGAGGAGCTCGACGACGAGCGGGTGAGCGCCGAGGCGTTCCGCAACCAGGCGACGAACCTCGCCGGGAAGGCCGACGACCGCGCCGAGCGCGCCGCGGAGGTCGACTCCGAGGCCGACAGCCTCGCCGACGAGGCCGAGGCGGCGGCGGACGAGGCCGACGAGCGCGAGTCCTCGATCGAGGAGCTCCGCGAGGAGGCCGAGACCCTGCGCGAGCGGTTCGCGGCCGCCGACGCCGACGTGGACCGCGACGGCGTGGCGGACGAGCGAGAGGCCCTCCGGGAGCGGCGCGGCGAGGTCCGCGAGCGGATCGCGGAGCTGTCGGCGGAGCTGAAGAACGCCCGCGAGCGCGTCGAAGAGGCCGAGGAACTGCTCGCGGCGGGGAAGTGCCCCGAGTGCGGCCAGCCCGTCGAAGACTCCCCGCACGCGAGCGGGATCGACGAGGACCGCGAGCGCGTCACCGAGCTAGAGGCCGAGCTAGAGGACGCCCGCGAGCGCGAGAGCGACCTCGACGACCGGATCGCGGAGCTGGACGGTCTCGCGTCGGCGGCGGACCGGCTCGACGAGATCGACGAGACGGTCGACACCCTCGAAGAGCGGGTCGAGGAGAAGCGCGCCGAGGCGGAGCGGAAGCGGGAGGCGGCCGCGGAGAAGCGCGATCGGGCAGAAGAACTCCGCGATGAGGCCGAGGAGACCCGCGAGGTCGCCGCCCGGAAGCGCGAGGAGGCCGAGGAGGCCGCGGAACGCGTGACGGAGCTCGAAGACGCGCTCGCGGCGGTCGACGACGCCCGTGAGGCGGTGGCGGCGATCGAAGAGCGGCTCTCGGCGGTCGCAGACGCGGAAGACGAGATCGAGCGTCGCCGCGAGAAGCGGGAGAACCTGAGCGAGATGAACGACGAGCGTCGCGACCGGCTCGCAGACAAGCGCGAGCGCCGCGGCGAGCTCGCCGACGCCGTCGACGAGGAGGCGGTCGAGGAGGCGAGAGGGAAGAAGGAGCGCGCGGAGGAGTACCTCGAGAAGGTCGAGGGCGAGCTCGACAGCCTCGCGGAGCGCCGGACCGAGCTGGAGAACGCGATCGGCGGGGTGAAGGGGGAAATTCGGGAGTTGGAGAACCTCCGCGACGAGCGCGAGGAGCTGGCCGACACCGTCGCGGCGCTCGAGGACCTCCACGAGGAGACGAGCGAGCTGGAGGCGATGTACGGCGACCTCCGGGCGGAGCTCCGCCAGCGTAACGTCGCCGAGTTGGAGCGCACCCTCAACGAGACGTTCGACCTCGTCTACGGCAACGACGCCTACTCGCACATCGAGCTGGACGGCGAGTACGTTCTCACCGTCTACCAGAAGGACGGCGAGCCGCTCGACCCCGAGCAGCTCTCCGGCGGCGAGCGCGCCCTGTTCAACCTCTCGCTGCGCTGTGCGATCTACCGGCTGCTCTCGGAGGGTATCGAGGGCGCGGCGCCGACCCCGCCGCTCATCCTCGACGAGCCGACCGTCTTCCTCGACTCGGGCCACGTCTCCCGGCTCGTCCGGCTCGTCGAGGAGATGCGCGGGTTCGGCGTGCGCCAGATCCTCATCGTCAGCCACGACGACGAGCTGGTGGGCGCGGCCGACGAGCTGGTGACGGTGGAGAAGGACCCGCGCACGAACCGGTCGACGGTTCACCGGGAGGACGCCGCCGCGCTCGACGCCGACGAGCTCGATATCGGCGAACTCGCCGACGACTGAGCGAGTGGGCTCTCTGCGCTCTCACCCTATAGGCGACTGCGAGACGATCGGAGAGGAGCGGCGACGACAGCCTCCATACCCACATCGGCGCGCCCGCTCGCGCCTTATAAGGCGCGAGCGGTCCGCGAGGGAGTCGGTCGGCGCTTAAAAGCGCCGACCGACGAGGCTGGGGAGGCGCGAGGCACACGCTCGGCCGGGTGAGGGGACAGGCGCGAACAGCCGCGAACGGCCACGGGCCGGGCTTATAAACAGCTACTCGTCGCCCTCCGACCCGCCCCTTAACAGCCCCAGCGCCTTGACCGCGACCGAGGTCGCCTCGTAGCCTCGCCGCCCCGCGACGTCGACCTCGTCGATCAGGCCGGCCGCGCGGAACTCCGAGATCGTCCCGTGAATGTCGGACTCGCACATATCGGCCGCGTCGAGGAGGTCGATCGCGGCGATCGGCCCCTCGTCGACGACCACAGCGAGGAGGCCGAGCGACCGGTCGTCGCGGACCGCCCCGAGCGTCCGCCGGACCGGCGCCGGCACACCCGAGGCCGCGGTCGCGAGCGGCGACTCGCCGTCGACGACGCGGAGCTCGTCGTTGTCGACGTACCGTTCCTCGCCGGTGGCCGGGTCCCGCACCCGGCTCGACTCGGCGGAGCGTTTCACGAGGAGGTACGTCTCGCCGGCCGCGTCACGAACCGTCTGCATGGATCGGAGAAAGCGGCCGCGCGGGCATTACGCTTCCGGGGGCGAGGAGCCGTCTGGGTCGGCGGGGTAATCGGAACCGGACTCGTCGCCGCTGTCCGCGTCGCCTCCGGGATCCGACTCCGCCGCGTCTTTCGATCGCTTCCACGACCGGTACGTCTGGTAGGTCCGGACGCCCGCGAGGAGCCCGGCGACGAACAGGACGGGACCGATCCGCGACCAGCCCTCGAAGAACCACACCATCGGACCGAGCGCGACGAGGAGGACCGCAGCGTTGGCGTAGACGACGGCGACGACGAACGCGCGGAGGGTCCCCGAGTCGACGTCGCTCGCGCCCTCGAAGTCGCCGTCGTCGTCGAACGTCTTCACCGAGGGCGCCTTCGGAATGTCGGGGGTCATCTCCCGCTCGGCGTCGGAGCTCTCGCCGACGGAGATTTCGCCCTCGTCGTCCTCGTCGAGGCTGAACACGCCCGGACGTACGAGGGGGCGGGGCAAAGGGGTTCCGCACCGATTCGATTCGCGAGCCGCGGCTTCGAGGGAAGCAGATCGGGACGAAAGGATCAGCCGCCGTCAGACCGCGTCGGCCAGCCTGACCGTTCGGCTCGCCTCGACCCACGCGAGGGGGTTCGCGGCGTCGAAAATCACCACGTTCCCGTCGTCCTCGTACACCTCCACTTCGGCGTCGACCTCGTCGCGATCGGCCGGGCGAGCCGCCTGGGATTCGGAACGTGGGTCCGAAGACATAGAGCGTGGTATGCCGTCACACATTATATGCCTTTCCGTGGCGGGACTCCTCGCCGCACCCGAAAGCCGAGTTTTTTAGCCGGGTGCGCCGAAGCGGGGGTATGACTCAGTCGGGGCTGTCGGACTTCTCGTCGTCCGGAGAGACGGGCGACGGGCCGGGAGACAGCACGGAGGCCGAACGGGAGGAGCTGGCCGCACAGGAGGCGGCCGCCGTCGCCGGCGGCGGGCGCGGACACGTCAGCGACGTGGTCGACGTCGACGAGGCGAAGTTCCCGGAATCGACCGGGACCGTCGAGCTGATGATCACCCAGATCGACTACGCCGTCGAGGGGTACGGCAGCGACGAGTACCCGGTCGTACACGTGTTCGGTCGGCGGCCGGCGGAACACACCGACGATGACGCCGAGAACGACACCGTCGAACATCTCCGGGTACTCGGCGTCGAGCCGTACTTCTACGTCCCCACGGCCGACCTCGACCGCGACCCGGTCGAGGAGTACGACGTGGTGATCGGCACGCGCGAGGAGAACGTCGAGGGCGAGCCGTACGAGAGCATCCGCGGCGAGCCGCTCACCCGGATCGTCACTCGCACGCCCCGCGACGTGGGGAGCATCCGCGACGACTTCGCGACGACGTTCGAGGCGGACATCCTCTTCCCGAACCGATTCCTGATCGACAACGGGCTCAACGGCGGCATCCGCGTGGAGGAGCGCCGGCTCGACGACGGGGAGGGGACGATTCAGGTCCACGAGGGCATGCTCGAACCCGCGGAAGTCGACGCCGAGATGCGGGTGAACACCTTCGACATCGAGGTCGACGACCGGCGCGGCTTCCCCGAGGACGGCGAGGAGCCGATCATCTGCCTCACCAGCCACGACTCCTACGACGACGAGTACGTCGTCTGGCTGTACGACGCGCCGGAGGCGGAGATCCCCCCGCCCGAGGATCTCCCCGACTACGAGGGGATCGTCGGCGACGGCGGGGAACTCGACTTCAGGGTCCGCACGTTCGAGGAGGAGGCCGCGATGCTCGACGCGTTCGTCGAGTACATCGACGAGACGGACCCGGACCTGCTGACGGGATGGAACTTCGAGGACTTCGACGCGCCGTACGTCCTCGACCGGCTGGAGGTGCTCGACGACGGGAGTCAGTACGACCTCGACGTCGACCGGCTCTCCCGGATCGGCGAGGTGTGGCGCTCCGGCTGGGGCGGCCCCGACATCAAGGGCCGAGTCGTCTTCGACCTGCTGTACGCCTACAAGCGCACGATGTTCACGGAGCTGGAGTCGTACCGGCTCGACGCGGTCGGCGAGCGCGAACTCGGCGTCGGCAAGGAGCGGTACACCGGGGACATCGGCGACCTCTGGGAGCAGGACCCCGAGCGCTTACTGGAGTACAGCATCCGCGACGTGGAGCTGTGCGTCGAGATCGACCGGAAACAGGACGTGATCGCCTTCTGGGACGAGGTGCGTACCTTCGTCGGCTGCAAGATCGAGGACGCGCCGACCCCCGGCGACACCGTCGACATGTACGTCCTCCACAAGGCGTTCGGGAAGTTCGCGCTCCCGACGAAGGGCCAACAGGAGTCGGAGGAGTTCGAGGGCGGCGCCGTCTTCGACCCGATCACGGGCGTCAAGGAGATGGTAACTGTCCAAGACTTGAAAAGTCTCTATCCGATGTGCATGGTGACGATCAACGCCGGCCCGGAGACGAAGGTCGATCCCGACGAGTACGACGGTGAGACGTACGTCGCGCCCAACGGGACGCACTTTCAGAAGGAGCCCGACGGGATCATGCGCGAGATGGTCGACGAGCTCCTCTCCGAGCGCGAGGAGAAGAAGGCGCTCCGGAACGACCACGACCCCGGCACCGAGCCGTACGAGCAGTACGACCGACAGCAGGGAGCTGTCAAGGTCATTATGAATTCTTTATACGGGGTAACGGGATGGGATCGGTTCCGACTGTACGACAAGGAGGGCGCAGCAGCCGTCACGGCGACCGGACGCGAGGTCATCGACTTCACCGAGGAGGCCGCAGAAGAGATTAATTATCAAGTTGCTTATGGCGACACCGATTCCGTCATGCTTTCGTTATCTGATATGTCGAAGGAGGAGGCGATCGAGACCTCCTTCGAGATAGAGGACCACATCAACGGGCGCTACGACGACTTCGCGCGCGACGAGCTCAACGCCGACGAACACCGCTTCCAGATCGAGTTCGAGAAGCTCTACCGGCGGTTCTTCCAGGCCGGCAAGAAGAAGCGGTACGCCGGCCACATCATCTGGAAGGAGGGGAAAGACGTCGACGACATCGACATCACCGGCTTCGAGTACAAGCGCTCGGACATCGCACAGATCACGAAAGAGGTCCAACAGAACGTCATCGAGACGATCGTGACGGGCGACGACATCGACGAGGACATGGAGGAGGTGAAGTCGTACCTCGTCGACGTCATCGCGCGCGTGCTCGACGGCGACATGGACCTCGACGAGATCGGGATTCCCGGGGGGATCGGGAAGAAGCTCGACGCGTACGACACCCCGACCGCCCAGGTACGCGGGGCGAAGTACGCCAATCTCATGCTCGGGACCAACTTCGGCAGCGGGTCGAAACCAAAGCGGCTGTACATCGAGAAGGTCCATCCCGACTTCTGGACGCGGATGGAAGAGGAGGAGGGGCTCGACCCGCAGCGCGACCACCTGTACGGGGAGTTCAAACGCGATCCGGACGTGATCTGCTTCGAGTACGCCGATCAGGTCCCCGACGAGTTCGAGGTCGACTGGGAGAAGATGCTGGACAAGACCCTTCAGGGGCCGATCGAGCGCGTTATCGAGGCGCTCGGCATGTCGTGGGAAGAGGTCAAGACGGGACAGGAACAGACCGGACTCGGCTCGTTCATGTGATCTGGTACGGAGACAAAAACAGCTTCTGAAAACCGCTTTTCGATCGTCGAGAAAAATTCTTACCGATCTCGGGATTTTCTACGGGGAGATGCGTAACCATTAACCCGCCAAGTCACCACTGTACGGACACGAGGCACGAGAATACATATGGCAACTCTCGAAATCAACGATCTTCACGCACGAGTGGCGGAAGAGGACGGCGAACGCATTCTTCGGGGGGTCGACCTGACCGTCGAGTCCGGGGACATCCACGCACTGATGGGCCCGAACGGCTCCGGGAAGTCGACGCTCGCGAAGGTCATCGCCGGCCACCCCGCGTACGAGGTCACCGGCGGCGAGATTCTCCTGCATCTCGACGAGGAGGACGTCGCCGACATCGACGCCGAGCTCGACGACGAGGATTACCACTGGAAGCTGCTGGAGCTCGAACCCAACGAGCGCGCGGCGCTCGGCATCTTCCTCGGGTTCCAGTACCCGGCGGAGATCGAGGGTGTCACCATGACGAACTTCCTCCGACAGGCGCTCAACGCCAAGGCGGACGAGCGCGAGGAGCTGTTCGAGGACGAAGACGAAGAGTCGGCAGAGGCCGACGACGACGACGAGAACGAGGGCTACGAGACCTCCCCGATGGAGGGTCCCGCGGACGACGGCGAGATCGGCGTCGCCGAGTTCCAGGAGATCCTCTCGGAGAAGATGGAGCTGCTCGACATGGACGAGAAGTTCATGCAGCGGTACCTCAACGCCGGGTTCTCCGGCGGCGAGAAGAAGCAGAACGAGGTGCTGCAGGCGGCGATGCTCGAGCCCGCGGTCGCGGTGCTCGACGAGATCGACTCCGGGCTGGACATCGACCGGCTGCAGGACGTCTCGAAGGGGATCAACGCGCTCCGCGACGAGCAGGGCACGGGCGTCCTCCAGATCACGCACTACCAGCGGATCCTCGACTACGTCGAGCCCGACCACGTCCACGTGATGCTCGACGGCGAAGTCGTCAAAAGCGGCGGCGCGGAGCTCGCCGAGAAGCTCGAGGACAAGGGGTACGACTGGGTCCGCGAGGACGCGTTCGAAGCCGCGTAACCAAATCCAGTCACGCGATACACGTAAACCCGGCACAACGTAACACTATACTATGAGCTCACAACAGGACGAACTGAAGGAGACAGACACGGAGGCCCGCTTCGAGTTCAAGAAGGAGGAGAAATCCGCCTTCCAGACCGAGAAGGGTCTCACCGAGGAGACGGTCCGCGTCATCTCGGAGGACAAGGACGAACCGGAGTGGATGCTGGAGCGGCGCCTGCGCGCGCTCGAGCAGTTCCAGGAGATGCCGATGCCGACCGACTGGCCCGGCCAGCCGGACCTGAGCGAGGTCGACGTCGACGAGATCATCCCGTACATTCGGCCGGACGTCGACGTCCGCGCCGGCGTCGACGACTGGACCGAACTCCCGGACGAGATCAAAGACACCTTCGACAAGCTGGGCATCCCGGAGGCCGAGAAGAACGCGCTCTCCGGCGTCGGCGCTCAGTACGAGTCGGAGGTCGTCTACCAGAACATGCAGGAGCGGTGGGAGGAGAAGGGCGTCATCTTCTGTAACATGGACGAAGCCGTCCAGGAGCACGAGGAGATCGTCCGCGAGCACTTCATGACGAAGTGCGTTCCCCCGAGCGACAACAAGTTCGCCGCGCTTCACGGCGCCATCTGGTCCGGCGGTTCGTTCGTCTACGTGCCGGAGAACACCACCGTCGACATGCCGGTACAGGCGTACTTCCGGATGAACTCCGAGGGGATGGGCCAGTTCGAGCACACGCTCATCATCGCCGAGGAGAACTCCGAGGTCCACTACATCGAGGGCTGTTCCGCGCCGAAGTACTCGGCCTTTAACCTCCACTCCGGCGGCGTGGAAGTGTTCGTCGGCGAGGACGCTCACGTCCAGTACTCCACGGTGCAGAACTGGTCGAAGAACACCTACAACCTGAACACCAAGCGCGCCATCGCCGAGAAGGGCGGGCGCATGGAGTGGATATCCGGATCGATGGGGTCGAAGGCGACGATGCTGTACCCCTCGACGATCCTGAAGGGGCGCGGCGCCTCCGACAACCACATTACCATCGCGTTCGCGGGCGAGGGGCAGAACATCGACACCGGTGCGAAGGTGTACCACAACGCGCCCGAGACCAAATCGACCGTCGAGTCGAAGTCGATCTCGAAGGACGGCGGCCGCACGAACTACCGCGGACTCATCCACATCGCCGACGGCGCCGAGAACTCCTCGACCGCCGTCGAGTGCGACGCGCTGATGTTCGACAACGAGTCGACCTCCGACACCATGCCGTACATGGAGATCAACGAGTCGAAGGTCGACGTCGCCCACGAAGCGACCGTCGGGAAGATCGGCGACGAGGACATCTTCTACCTGCAGTCCCGCGGCCTCGACGACGACGACGCCAAGCAGATGATCGTTTCGGGCTTCATCGAGCCCATCACGGAGGAGCTGCCCATCGAGTACGCCGTCGAGCTGAACCGGCTCGTCGAGCTGGAGATGGAGGGCTCGCTCGGATAACATGAGCACGCAAGCAATCGAGAGCCTCTCAGAGGACACGGTACGACGCATCGCCGACGAACGCGACGAGCCCGAGTGGCTCTTGGAGACCCGTCTGAACGCGCTTTCGGCGTTAGAGACGGCCGAGTTGCCGGACGTTATCCAGACGCCCGGACGACGCTGGACCGACCTCGAGGCGCTCGACTTCGAGTCGCTGGTCGATCCGGTGAACCAGTCGGACACCACGGAGCGGACGGTCGGCGACGACGAGGTCGTCGTCCTCCCGTTCACCGAGGCGTTCGACGAGTACGGCGAGGTCATCGAGGCGAACTTCGGGTCGGTTCTCGACCCCGAGCACAACTACCTCACCGCGCTGTCGGTCGCGCTGTTCACGACCGGGACGTTCGTCTACGTCCCCGAGGGCGTCGACGTCGAGGACGTGACGGTGCGCGCGGAGATGAACTCCCGCTCGCTGTTCAGCCAGACGCTCGTCGTCGCCGAGGAGTCGTCGTCGGTGACGATCCTCGAATCGATCGAGTCGGGCGACAGCGAGGTCGACGAGGACCGGTACTTCTCGAACCTCGTCGAGATCGCGGCGGGCGAGAACGCGAGCGTCCAGTTCGGGTCGCTCCAGAACCTCGACGACGACACGTACACCTACTCGCTGAAGCGCGCCGACGTCGGCGTCTACGGCACCGTCGACTGGATCGAGAGCAACTTCGGGTCGAAGCTGACGCGCTCGGACGTCGAGTCGGAGCTGAACGGCGACGGCGCCGAGAGCCAGATCGTCGGGACGTTCTTCGGCACGGACGACCAGCACTTCGACATCAACGCCCGCGTCTGGCACCAGGCCGAGCACACGACGGCGGACCTCGTCACGCGCGGCGTGCTCGACGACGTGGCCCGCTCCGTCTACGAGGGGGTTCAGGACGTCGGCAACGACGCGTGGAACACCTCCAGCTACCAGCGCGAGAACACGCTGATGCTGTCGGACGACGCCGAGGCCGACGCGTCGCCGAAGCTTATCATCCACAACCACGACACCGAGGCGTCCCACTCCGCGACGGTCGGACAGGTCGACGCCGAGGACCTGTTCTACCTCGAGAGCCGTTCGATCGACTCGCTCACGGCGCGGAACATGCTCGTCGAGGGCTTCTTCGTGCCCGTGTTAGAGGAGATCGCGGTCGACGAGTTCCGCGACGACGTCGAGGAACTCGTCTTCGAGCGCCTGCAGTAATCGCGGACGCCGCGGAGCAGATCGATTTCCGTTTGCCGTTTTTCGGCGTGCAACGTCCCCAGAGCCGCGCCGCTCGCGATCGAACGGCGATCGAAGGGGAACTCCTTAAGTCGGACTACGTCTGAGATGACGTGTATGCGAACGGTCGTATCGAACGGTGACGGGTGGTCGCCGTGAGCGTGAGCCAGCGGATCGCCTCGGACGACCAGCTCGCCCGGTTGTTGCAGATCGGGATCGTGCTAGAGGAGGTCGTGGAAGCGCGGGCGCACCACCACTACCAGAGCCTCGACGCCGAGCTCGACGAGGAGATCGAGACGCTGCTCGCGGACGCCGCCGAGGAGTCGGCCGAACACCGCCAGCGGCTCGAATCGCTCATCGAGGGGCTCGGCGTCGACAGCGTTCCCTTCGACGAGATCGAATCGCTCGTGGACGCGCGGTACGGGCGGACCCAGCCGGAGGACTTCGACGGGATCCTCTACGACCAGCTGTGTAACGAGGAGACCGCCTACAAGTTCTACGACGACCTCATTGAGGCAATTGAGGAGTCGAACGCCGAGTTCTCGATCGACCGCGAGGAGCTCCTCGACGAGCTGCACGCGATCCGCGAGGACGAAGCCGAGGGAGTCAGCGAAGTGACGGCGGTCATGGAGCGACGATGAACCGGGGGATCGAACCGACGACGAGCGCCGACGGAGGGAAGCCGTGAACACCGCAGACCAGTACCTCAAGACGATATACGTCGTACAGAAGCAGGAAGACGGTCCCGCCTCGACCGGGTCGATCGCCGATTCGCTCGGGGTCAGCCCGGCGAGCGCTAACGAGATGATCGGGAAGCTCGAGGAGCGCGGACTGGTCGAGCACGAGAAGTACAAGGGAGTCCAGCTCACCGACGACGGGATCGTGCGGGCGCGAGACGCGCTCCAGACCTACTGTATCATCGAGCGATTCCTCGCGAACGTGCTCGCGGTCGAGGAGTTCCGCGACGAGGCCCGCGAACTGGAGGCGGTCATCGACGACACCGTCGCCGAGCGGCTCGACACGATCATCGACCGGCAGCCGGAGTGTCCGGACTGCTTCGACCCTGAGACGGACGCATGTGCGTGTCTGGAGATCGCGGCGACGCCGGTCGAACCGGAGCAGTAGACCGGAGAGATCGGATTCCGACGCGTCCGATCAGACGCCCGTCGAGTAGCGGAGAATGCCTGCGATTCCCCCGAACGCGTCGAGCAGCTGTTCGCCCTTCTCGAAGTCCGTGGAGATGAACTTGGTGTCGGTGCCGCGCTGTTCGGCGATCGCCATCAGGTGTTCGATCACGTCCTCGCGCTCGTCGACGTCGGCCTCCTCGCCGCACTCCGAACATTCGTGCGATGGGGTTGAGTGTCGCGAGTCGACCACCTCGTACTCCTCGTGGCCGTTCGGGCACTCGTAGACGACCACGTCGGAGCGGAGGTCCTCGGAGATGAGCAGACGGTCGACCGAGCCCATGATCAGGTTCCGGCGGGTCTGATCGAAGCCGTACGTGGCCTCGTCGCCGGTGTTGAGGTTCTCGAAGAACTCCTCCATGTGGCGTTTGTCCTCGACGATCTCCTGGTCGGCGAGCGCCTCGCTGGCGTTGTCGACGAGGTCTTTCAGGCCGGACTCGTCGGTGTACGCCACGTCGAACTTGCCGAGCACCTTGTCTTGAAGCTCGTGGTGGAGGTAGTCGCCGTCGAGGAACTCGTCTTTCGTCGGGGAGGGACCGCCGACGAGGATGCCGTCGAGCTCGTGGCGCTTGTCGACGAACAGGTCGTCTGCCATCCCCGCGACCTCTTGGTAGAAGTTGTCGATGGCCTCCAACCGCAGGCGGGCGAACCGCTGGGCCGACTGACCACCTTTCCGCTGTTTGCCGGGGACGAGCGAGGAGGCGGACTTGACCGCCTCGACCCGCTTGCCCTTCAGCCAGCCGACGTTGGCCTCGCGGCGGTCGAGGACGATGAGCCCGAACAGCCCGGAGTCCTCCAGCATGTGTTCGAGCGGTTCGGTGAGGAACTCGGAGTCGCAGTGGTACCGGAACGACTCGACGGGCTGCGGGGGCGACTCCAGCGTCCGAGTGACCATGTCGGTCTGGCCGCCGCCGGCGTCGATCGCCCCCGAGAAGATCACCATGCCGTTCTCGGGCGGGAAGGTGTCGTAGTAGCGGAGGCGGTCCTTGATCGAGGTGAGCGCGTCCTGGACGGCCGTCCGGGTCTGCTTGGACTTGATGTTGGACGCCTCGCTGTGTTCCTGGGTGACGTGGGCGACCACGTCGGAGATCTGCCGATCCTCGGGGATGTAGATGGTGACGAGCTGCGTGCCGGAGCCCTCGAAATCGCGGAGCTCCTCGATAACCTTGCGGAACTCGTACTTCCGCCGGTCGTCGCTCGCCTCTTGGGCGTCGCTACTCATTACCCTAAATACGGCAGGTGCGTGTAAGTAAGCTTTGACCTCACCGCCAGCGCGACGGTACCGCGCCACACGGACCGGCGATCGCAGAGGTGTTTATAAGCAACTGCGGTGGCGTGCGCCCACCTCGCGGCTGGGGCTTTGGAACGGTTCACCGCTGATCCGTCAGCGACCGTTTATAAATGAGTCGACGGGGACGGAGGCACACTCACCGTTCCGCCGACGACAACACCCCAACCGGGGAAAGACGAATTATCGCCGCGCTCCTACATCGACTCGGGCGCCTCGACCCCGAGCACGTCGAGCGCGTTCGCCATCGTGTGTTTCGCGGCCGCGACGAGCGCGACGCGGGCGGCCCGCAGTTCCTCGTTCTCGGCGGTCACGACCGGACACTCCCGGTAGAAGGCGTTGTACGCGTCGGCGAACTCGCGGGTGAACGTGGCGATCGTGTGCGGCTCCAAGTCGTCCGCCGCCGACTCGATCGCGGCCGGGAAGCGGGCGACCTCGCGGAGGAGGTCGCGGGCCTCGTCCGTCTCGAAGGCCGCGGCGTCGACGTCGAGGGAGTCGACGTCGACAACCCCGTCTCCGTCCGCCGTCACGCCCGGCACCTCGACCCCGGCGTCGGCCGCCTCGGCTAAGATTCCGCAACAGCGCGCGTGGACGTACTGGACGAACGGGGCGGACTGCCCCTCGAAGTCGAGCGCGTCGTCCCACTCGAAGGTGATCGCCTTCGCGGGCTGTTTCGAGACGATGTCGTACCGGACCGCGCCGATCCCCACCTGGTGGGCGATGCGCTCGACGTCTTCCTCGGTGAGGTCGTCGTCGCGGATGCGGTCGTCCATCCGGCTCTCGACCGCCTCGCGGGCGCGGTCGATCGCCTCGTCGAGCAGGTCGTCGAGCATCACGCCGGTCCCCTTCCGGGTGGACATCTTCCCCTCCGGGAGGTTGACGTACGAGTAGATGACGTGGCCGAGCCGGTCGGTGTCGTTACCGAGCAGTTCGAGGGTCGCGTCGAGCTGGTCGGCCTGCAGCTTGTGGTCCTCGCCGAGCACGGTGACGGCGCGGTCGTAGTTGTCGAACTTCCACTCGTGGTGGGCCAGGTCGCGGGTGGTGTAGAGGCTTGTGTCGTCGGACCGGAGGAAGACGAGGTTCTTGTCGATACCCCAGTCGTCGAGCTCCAGCTGCCACGCGTCCTCCTCGTAGACGGCGTGGTCGGTCTCCTTGAGCCGCGCGGCGATCTCGTCGGTCGAGCCGTCGCGCATGAACCGCGTCTCCTTGACGAACTCGTCGAACTCGGCCGGGAGCCGCGCCAAACAGTCCTTCATCCCGCCGAGGACGGTGTCGACGACCTCGCCGACGCGTTCGTACGTCTCCTCGTCGCCGGCTTCGAGGCCCTGTAGGATCGCGGCGATTTCGTCTTCCGCGGTCTCGACGGCCTCGGGGTCGGCCTCTTCCAAGTACGCGTTCCCCTTCCGGTAGTAGCGGACGAGGTCGTACTCGGCGCGGTCGCGGGCGGGCTCCTCGTCGAGGTCTGACTCGTCGAACCGCTCGTACGCCCACGTGAACACCGCCATCTGTCGGCCCGCGTCGTTGACGTAGTAGTGACGGTCCACGTCGTAGCCGGCGTACTCCATGAGGTTCGCGACCGCGTCGCCGACGATCGGGTTGCGCGCGCGGCCGACGTGGACCGGGCCGGTCGGGTTCGCGCTCGTGTGCTCGACGACGACCGAGGTGTCCCGATCGGGGAGCGCCCCGTAGCCCGCGTCGGGAGCGGCCGCGTCGAGCGTGTCGACGAGGTAGCGCTCGCCGGCGTGGAAGTTGACGTACGGGCCGGCGGTGTCGACCGCGGCCAAGTAGTCGTACCCGTCGACGGCGACCGCGTCCGCGACCGTCGCGGCCACGTTCGGGGGCGCGTCGCCGACCTCGCCCGCGAGCCGGAAGGCGACGCTGGAGGCGAGCGTCGCGTCCATGTCGTCGGGCGGGCGTTCGATGCCGAGGTCGTCGGTCGGGAGGTCCAACGCGTCGAGCGCGTCGCCGAGCGCGTCGGCCACCTCCGACCGGAACTGCCTGAACATACCGTTCGTTCGTCGGTCGCCGTAAAAGGCCCTTCCGAAGCGGCGACGGGGTGTGACGGGACGAGAGGCGAATGCGCTCCGGGCCTGCGTTCACGGGTGTTCGTCGTTGGAACCGGACCCGAAGCGGCGGCAGCGGTAGCCGCCGGCTGCAAGCGGGAGCGTCGCTCCCGCTCCGCCTCCCGCGAGCGCCTCAGGCCGAATACGTGCGGTCCGGATCGGGCATCGCATCGAGGTTCGCCGCAGTCTCGAAGATGACTCCATTGAGTTCGTCCGCCGTGTCGAAATACCAGAATGAGACGCCGTCGTCCGTATCTTCGGGGCCGAACGTCCCGCTCTGAATGACGCCCATGTCGGCCGCTTCGAATTGTTCGATAACTGCCTCGTCGTCCTCGAAGGCGAAACAGCCGATGTGATGGAGCCCTTCCCCGTGAGCCGACAGGTGTTCGGTGTAGATGCTCTCCCCCTCCAAGGGTTCGATGAGTTCGAGCATCGTTCCGCCGACGTCCGTGATTGCTAGGGCCATCGAATAGTCGTGTGGTTCGCCGTGATAGGTCCGGTCTGTCAGCCGTGGCGGCTCGAATCGATAGACCTCCCACTGGTCCACGCCGAGGATGCCGGCAAATCGGTTCATCCCATCGTCCAGATCTTCGACGACGAACGCGACCTGGGTTATTTCGGGTATCGTCACATCTAGTTGTGGAATGTTCTCTGGGATCATATGTTAGAATAGTAACACGGATCGCCCTTATAAATTTGGGAGCGCCATATCCGCTCTTCGAGGCGTGTCAGGTCGTCCGGCGGCCGTCGCCCGTTGTCCGGCGAACGGCGTCTATTATTCGACGATCTCGTCGATCAGCTCGCTGGCGCTCCGCCGGACTGCCGCGTCGCTCTCGATCGACGGCTCCCAGCCGAGGTCGACGAGCCGCTCGATCGACAGGCGCATCTTGGGCACGTCGCCGGTCCAGCCGCGGTCGCCGCCGGTGTACGCGTACTCGGGATCGACGCCCAGCTCGTCGCTGACGATGTCGGCGATGTCCGTGACCGACGTGGTGGTCCGCGTCCCGAGGTTGTACACGTTCAGGTCGTCGTCCGCGTGCTCGACGACGTGCTGGATGGCGTCGACGCACTCGGAGACGTGCATGTACGACTTCTCCTGTCGCCCGTCGCCGAGGATCTCGAGTTCGCTCGGGTCGTCGTCGAGCTTCTGGATGAAGTCGGGGATCACGTTCCCGCGCTGGTGGGGCCCGACGATGTTCGCGAAGCGGAACACCCACGACCGGACGCCGTACGAGTGGGCGTGCGTCGAGATCAGCGCCTCGTCGGCGAGCTTCGAGGAGCCGTAGATGGAGATGGGTTCTAAGGGCCCGTAATCCTCCGGCGTCGGGCGGGGCGCCTCGCCGTACACCGTCGAGGAGGAGGTGAACGCGAGCCGGTCGACGCCGACCTCGTGCATCCGATCTAAGACGTTGTACGTCATCGCCGTGTTGGCCTCGAACAGCTCCCGGTCGTCGCCGTAGTTCGTGTCGGTGTACGCGGCGAAGTGGAAGACGATGTCGAGGTCGTCCGTCACCGCCTCTGCGACGTCGTCGGGGTCGGTGAGGTCGGCCCGGACGAACTCGACGCCGCTGGGGACGCGCTCGCGGTCCCCCTTCGAGAGGTCGTCGGCCACGCGGACGGTCGCGCCGCGGTCGCGGAGCCGCGCGGCGAGGTGGCTCCCGACGAGCCCCGCGCCGCCGGTGACGAGTACGGACGAGTCATCGAGCATACGCGCGAGTCGTGTCACGCCGGTAAGTACGCGTCGGTCGATCCGCGTCGGCGATCGCGTCGCTCCCGCAGATCCGCTCCCCGCTCAGATCCCCTCTCTGCCGCCCTCCTGCGCGAGGATGACGACCATCGAGAGCCCGGAGATGACGAGCAGGATGAGGGTCGGAACGACGGCGTACTGGTACAGCGCCGTCTCCTGGGCGCGCCAGATCTGTGTGACAATCGTCTCGAAGCCGGAGGGGCGGAGGATGAGCGTGACGGGGAGTTCCTTCATCGTCGTGAGGAAGACGAGGGCGGCGCCGGCGACGATTCCCGACCGAGTGAGCGGGAACGTCACGCGTCGGAACGCTCCCATCGATGACTCGCCGAGGGTCCGACCGGCCTCGACGAGCTTGGGGTCGACCCCGAGAATCGCGGTCCGCGTCGAGCCGACGACCTGCGGCAGGAATCGGACGACGTACGCGAACACCAGCAGGGGGAGCGTCTGGTAGAGCCACGGGAGATAGCTCGAGCCGAAATAAACCAACGCGAGCGCCAACACGATGCCGGGGACGGCGAAGCCGACGTAGGTCGACCGCTCGAACAGCGTTGACAGCGGGGTGTCGTGGTTCGCGGCGAAGTACGCGACGGGGATCGCCGCCAGCGCGGCGGCGACCGCTGCCGCCGCGGCGACCGACACCGAGTTGACCACCTGAATCGGTTCGAACGCCATCGAGGGGCGCCGACCCACCTCGGATCGGAGGAGCCACAGAAGCAGGATCCAGAGCGGGACGACGAGCGAGACTCCCGCCACTGACGCGGGCAGGAGCGTGGCCGGCCACCGCCACCGACCGAGGCTGACGAGGCGGTCGGTGGTGCCCGCGTCGTCCCCCGGCGCGTCCCGGTTCGACCGGACCAGCCACTCCAGCGCGAGCACGACGAGCACGACCGCGAGCAGTTGGAGGGAGAGCAGCGCGGCGTAGTCGCGACCGAACGCGTTGTACTCGACGTAGATCTGCCGGGTGAACACCGGGAGACGCATGATCGACGGCGTGCCGAAGTCGGAGACCGCGTACAGCGCCGCCAGCAGCGATCCGGCGGCTATCGCCGGCCGGATGACGGGGAGCGTCACCCGCCGGAACGCCTCGAGTCGACCGTGATTCAGCGTCCGGGCCGCCTCGATCAGCGTCGTGTCGAATGAGAGGAGCGCGGCGCGGGTGGTCAGGTAGACGTACGGGTACGTGTACAGCGTGATCACGAGGATCGCACCCGGGAGCCCGTACACGTCCGGAAACCGTTCGATCCCCAGCGGCGAGAGCACGTCGTGGAACTCCCCCTGTGGACCGAAGGCGGAGACGAACGCGAACGCGCCGACGTAGCTCGGCACGACCAGCGGGAGGGCGGCGACGATCGACCAGAACCGGCGGAATGGAAGGTCGGTCCGAGCCGTGAGGTACGCCAACGGAACGCCGAGCAGGATCGAGAAGGCCGTTACGCCGCCCATAAGCAGGAGGCTGTTTGCCAAGATATCGGCGGTCGCGGCGCTAAAGAGCAGCTCCATCGCCCGCGCTCGCTCGACGGTGACGGCCTCGATCACCAGCCACGCGAGCGGGAACACCATCGTCGCGGCGATGGCCGCGGACAGCAGGGTCAACCCGAGCGGAAGGCGGTCGTCGCCGTCGGTCAGGAAATCGCGGATCCGGCGTGTCAAGCTCATGGTCCGAGAGGCGAGGTACGTTTCGGAGGGAGGTGGCACCGACCGTTAGCAGTTCCGATCCGGTCGTCGATCGGGTCCGACGGATATAATAGTTTAGGGAGACCTAAATCGAGCATGGAACTGACGCGGCGCGACGCGGCGGCCGCGCTGGCCGCCGTCGGCGCGACCGGTGGGGTCGCCCTCACGGCTCGACGCGCGGGCGACGATCCGGACAACGCCGGCGGCGCGGCCGACGGCGAAGGAGGGGGCGACGTGCCCCCCAACGAGGAGTCGGTCCGCACGTCGATGGCCGCGGTTGCGGCGGTCATTTACCCGAGCGAGGTCGACGGCGTCGAGGCGTTCGTCGACCGCTTCCTCGACGGGCGGCTCGACGGGTCGACGCACGCCGACGGGCTTCGCTCGGCGGTCGATGAGCTCGACGACGCGGCCCGCTCGTGGCACGGCTCGCCGGTCGCGGACCTCCCCGAGAGCGACCGCGATAGATTCCTCCGAGAGATTGGCGCCGACACAGCGGAGGAGGACCCGGACGGGACGCTTGCAGAGCGGGTGCGCTACTACGTCGTCAACGAGCTCCTGCTCGCGCTGTACGCCTCGCCGACCGGCGGCGAACTGGTCGGACTGGAGAACCCGCAGGGACACCCCGGCGGGGCCGAGAGCTACCAGCGGGGGCCGCGATGAGCGCGGGGGACGCGGTCCGCGATGTCGACCGGTCCCCCGTCCCGAACGCGGACGTCTGCGTGGTGGGCGCCGGTCCCGCGGGCGCGCTCGTCGCGGACCGGCTTGCCAGTGATTACGAGGTAGCCGTCCTCGACGCCGGACCCCGGTTCGATCCCGTAGACCGGCTCGCGCGACAGGAGCGATCGATCCGCCCGAGCTACGACCGCCCCGACGTGTGGGACGTTGGCGGCGAGCGCGACGCCCACGCGAACTCCGGCGAGTGGTTCTACCCGCTGAACCACGCCCGCGTCAAGGGGGTCGGAGGGTCGACCCTCCACTGGCAGGGGATGGTGATGCGGCTCCACGAGGACGACTTCGCGTCCGGGACCGAGCGCGGAGTGGGCCCGGACTGGCCGATCGACTACGCCGACCTCCGGCCGTACTACGCCGAGGCCGAGCGCGAACTCGGCGTCGCGGGCGCGTCGGACAATCCCTACGCGCCGCCGCGCGAGGAGCCGCACCCGATGCCGGCGTTCGAGCCCTCCTACAGCGACTCGCTGTTCGCCGAGGCGTGCGAGGAGCTCGGGATCGACATGCACTCGGTGCCGAACGCGCGCAACTCCGAGCCGTACGACGGCCGGTCCGCCTGCGTCGGCTACGGCACCTGCCAGCCCGTCTGTCCGGCCGGGGCGAAGTACGACGCGACGGTCCACGTCGAGCGCGCGGAGGGAAAGGGAGCGGCCGTCATCGACCGCGCACCCGTCCAGCGGCTCGAACACGACGCCGACCGCGTCACCGCCGCGGTGTACGCGA
Source organism: Halorubrum salsamenti (assembly GCF_007671685.1). Taxonomy (GTDB): domain Archaea; phylum Halobacteriota; class Halobacteria; order Halobacteriales; family Haloferacaceae; genus Halorubrum; species Halorubrum salsamenti. The sequence continues at coordinate 459,265 of NZ_VCNL01000003.1, forward strand.
CGCCCGACGGGACCGAACACCGGCAGACCGCCGACGCCTTCGTCGTCGCCTGCGGCGGCGTGGAGACGCCGCGGCTCCTGCTGCTCTCCGAATCGGACGCGTACCCCGACGGCCTCGCCAACTCCAGCGGGACGGTCGGGAAGTTCTTCATGGACCACTTGTTCGCGGGCGTCGGCGGCACCCTCGACGAGCCGACCCGCCAGAACCACGTCGGGTTCTACACCAGCGCGTGCGACCAGTTCTACGACGAGGCCGACGAGGAGGTCGGCCCGTTCAAGCTGGAGTTCTTCAACTACGCCGGCCCCTCACCCGTCGAGGAGGCGCTGACCGGCGACGACTGGGGCGACGAGTTGCTGGATCGGCTCCGCGACGGCTACGGCACCCACGTGGCGATGGGCGGGCTGGTCGAACAGCTCCCGCGATCGGACAGCTACGTGACTCTCGACGACGAGCGCACCGACGACCGCGGCAATCCCGTCCCCGAGGTCCACTGGAACGTCGGCGATCGGGCGCTCCGAACGATCGAGCGCGCCAACGAGATCCAGCGGGAGGTGCTGGAGGAACTCGGCGCCGATATCGAGTGGGTCGCCGGCCCCGACGCGACCGGCCCCGCCTACCACCACATGGGGACGACCCGGATGAGCGCAGATCCCGCCGCGGGCGTGGTCGACGCCGACTGCCGGACCCACGACCTCGACAACTGCTGGATCGCCTCCAGCAGCGTCTTCCCCACGGGCGGCGCGATGAACCCCACGCTGACGATCGCCGCGCTCGCGCTGCGCGTCGCCGACGACGTCGAGCGCCGGCTCTGACTCTATTTTAGGCAAACCTAAAAACTCAAGTGTGTGGAGCGGTCTGTTCGAGGTAATGACCGGGTCACTCACCGCGAACGGATCGGCCGAGGAGGTCGACGAGACGAGGAACGGCGCATCGACAGCGACCGACGGCGACGCGACAACCGTCGACGGCGACCACGTCGACGGCGAGCGCGACGGAGAACACTACACCTTCGACGACCTGAGCGTCGTCATGGGGACGTACAACGAGGAGGAGGCGATCGGGACCGTCCTCGACGACATCGAGCGCGTCACGGACGGGCGCGCCGAGGTCGTCTGCGTCGACGGCTCCTCGGACCGGACTCCGGAGATCGCCCGCGAGCGCGGCGCGACCGTGATCGAGCAGGAGCCGCAGGGGTACGGCGTCGCCGTTCGGGAGGCCGTCCTGACGCCCGACCGCCCGGTCGTCGTCACGACCGACTGCGACGACACTTATCCGATGGACCGGCTCCCCGACTTCCTCGAGGCGGTCAACGACGGCGCCGACGTGGTCAGCGGCGACCGGCTCTACCACGGCGCGAAGTCCATGCCGGCGTTCAACCGGTTCGGAAACAAGGCGTTCGCGGCGCTCGCGTCCCTCCTGATGGGCGAGCGCGTTCACGACACCACGACCGGGATGCGCGCGTACCGCCGCGAGGTCGTGCAGGACGTCGGATGGACCGAGAACACCGGGCTCTCCGCAGAGCTGCTGATCCGTCCCCTGATGCGCGGCTACGACGTGCGCGAGGAGCCGATCGAGTACGCCGAGCGACTGGGCGAGACGAAGCTCGACCCGATCGAAGGGGGTGCCGCCATCGCGAAGTCGATCGTGACCGTCTGCCTCGAAGAGCGGCTCCGACGGTTCTGAGGGCTGAACGGGGCCTCAGAGGCGAGAGGGTTTTTTACAGTACCACGGACTGCCGGCGCCGACTATTTATAAATAAACGAGGCGGTGGCGCGCCCCGGTGAGCGGCCGATAGGCCGCGAACCGCCGGTGCGAGGGAGTCGCTGGCGGCTAACGCCGCCAGCGACGAGGCTGGGGAGGCGTGAGGCTGTGCGGTGCGGACGGGTGGGACTCAAAGGGGCAGTCGCCGGCGCTACGCGCCGGCTGCCAGAGGTGCGCGAGTCCTCGCGGCTGGGGCTTTGGAGGTGTTCACCGCGGATCCACGTTCAACTGCTTATAAACAACCGCCAACGCTCACCGGTCTTCGACGCCTTCAGCGTCCGTCTCGAACACCACCCACTCGGCGTGGGCGTCCGGGTTCTCGGGGAGGTACGTCCCCTCGGTGCCGCACTCGGTAACCAGCCGGCACACCGAGCGCTCCGGGGGCCAGACGACCTCGACGCCGTCACCTTCGACATCCCCATCGACCCGAGCCGTCGCCTCCTGCCGGTAGGTGAACGTCGAACCGGTCGGATCGACGAGCGTCACCGTCACGATCGCCTCGTCGCCCTCGGGGTCGATCGGGACGGTCGCGTTCGGCGCGCCGGCCAGCCGCGCGCCCTCGGGGCCGATCGACCAGTCGACCGAGAGCGACCCCTCGGGATCGGTCACGACGTAGCGCGCGAAGTCGTCGTCGCCCGGGCTCACCCCGTCAGCGCCGCGCACGGTCTCCACCCGAACCCGCGCGGTCTCGACGCGCTCGGGGACCCCGACGGTCGTCGTCGCCTCGACCCGCGCGCCCTCCCGGACGTCGAGCGGTTCGAGCTTCGGGGCCACGTGGCGGGTCGGGTCCGGCGTCCACTCCCCCTGATACGCGTACCGGCGGAGGTCGCGGTCGGGGTACGCGTCGATCACCGCGAAGTCCTCGACCGGGTCGCGGTCGAGCGCGTACACCACCTCGCCGTCGAGTCCGGGGTCGTTCCGGAGCGACTGGAACGGGTGGTTGTGCCACTCGCCGTACGGCGTCGGAACGAACACGAGGTCGTCGTCGAAGTCGGTCGACTCGATCGGCTCGTAGGCCGCCTCGTACTTGTCGGCGAGGGGCGCGCTGCGCTCGATCGGCGTCGAGACGGCCGCGGCGCCCGCGACGCCCGCGGTGACTAACGCGAGGGCGACCCCGACCGCGACGACCGCCCGGGCGGAACGCGGCGAGATCGCGGCTTCGAGTCGCCGGCGGACCGCCGGGAGCGCCCGCCACGCAGCGCCGACCGCGATCCCGCCGAACACCGACAGCGGGACGAGCAGGTCGAAGTGGTAGAACGGTCCGAACTGCGAGACGAACCCGTCGGTCGGGTCCGAGAGGGTCCCGAGCGCGTTGTGGGTCCCCCAGAAGAACAGGTTCCCGACGACGACGGAGACCGCGACGCCGCCGACGAGGAGCCCGGCGGTGCGCTCGAACCGGCGGTCGCCGGGAGCGTCCGCATCCTCCACACCACCGACCCCGCCGACCGCGCGCGCCCCGCGTCGCCACCGGCGAACCGCCAGCGCACCGCCGGCGAGCGCGAGGGCGGACCCGAGCGGACCGGCCGCGACCCAGCGCGTCAGGAGGAACCACAGCGCGTAGCCGTTCGAGCGCACCGCGAGCCCCGGGGTGTAGTCGGCCGAGTGGCCGAGGAGCCGGCGCTCGCCGAAGCCGGGCCCGTCCATCGGCGCGAACGCCGCGTACGGGAACGTCAGCGGCGAGCCGGTCATCCGGAGATTGTACGCGAGGGTAACCCCGACGAACAGCGTCCCGAACAGCGCCGTGAGCCCGTGGCGGCGGACGGGGCCCGGAAGCGGGCGCAGACCCGCGTTCCGGAGCGCGGCACCGACTCGGACCAGTGCGTGGAGGATGAACGGCGCCGCGAAGAGCACCGCGGTGTACGGCCGCGCGAAGAACGCCACCCCGATCGCGAGCCCGGCGACGCCGGCCGCCGGCAGCGACCCGTCTCGAACGCTCCAGAGGTAGGCGACCGCGAAACAGAGGTTGAGGAACGTCGTTGGCGCGTACGGGAGGAAGACCGCGGAGGTGGCGACCGCCATCGGCGACGCCGCGAACAGGACCGCGGCCGCGAGGCCGACTCGGCGACCGAAGACCGACGCACCGAGCAGGTACACGAGCGCCGCGTTGCCGGCGGCGATCGCGGCGAGCGTGATCCGCGGCTCACCGAAAAGCGCCATCGAGACCGCGTACATCGCGGCGGGGACGGGACTGTACTTCGGGTAGAGCCGCCCGCCGTCCTCGACGAAGAACCACGGGTGGAAGGCGTCTGCGAGCGCGCCCGCGTGCAGCTCCAACTGCCCGGAGAGCAGCATCGAGGCCTGCATGAGGTACACCCCCTCGTCGTGGTTGGCGGAGTGGTACGCGAAGACGGTCGCCGCGACCGCGAAGACGAGGGCCCCGAACCCGACGGCGACGACGGCGGCCGCGAGCGTGAGGCGGTCCGCGCCGGCGAGCCGGGCGCGGCCGCGGCTGGCGAGTCGGAGTGCGAACCGGCGCAGGCTGAAGGAGTCGGGACGGGACGACACGGAAGTCGGTGCGGGAGGGACCTAGACCTCGACGCCGGCGTCGCGCATGAGGTCGATGGTCGTTTCGAGGTCGGACAGCTCTGCCAGGTCGATGTCGGGGACGTCGAGCTCGTCGATCGTCGGCAGGTCGCCGACCGGCTCGACATCGGGGATGAGCGGGTATTCGAACGTCGACCGGGCGAAGTAGTCCTGCGCCTCGGCCGACAGCAGGTGGCGGACGAAGTTCTCCGCGAGCGTCGCGTCGCTCGCCGTGTCCACGACCGCGGCGCCGGCGACGTTGAACACCGCACCCGCGTCGCCGCTGGTGAAGGCCGTGCCGATCGACGCGTCGGGGTTGCCGTCGAGGACGCGCTGGATGTAGTAGTGGTTCGTGAACGCCGCGTCGATCTCCCCGTCAGCGATCCCCTGACAGGCGGCGAACTCGTCGTTGTACGGGGTGATACCCGACTCGACGACGGCCTCAAGCCACTCGCGGGTGGCCTCCTCGCCCTCGATGAGCCGCATCGCGGTGACGAACGCCTGACAGGAGCCGTAGGAGGGCGCCCAACCGAGACTGCCGTCGAACTCCTCCGGGTACGCCATGATGTCGTCGGGGAGGTCCTCCTCGGAGAACTCCTCGGTGTTGTACGGGACAGTGCGCGCACGTCCCGACGTGCCGATCCACTGCTCGGTGCGGAACTCCGATCGGACCATGTCGGTGACCTCCGAGGAGAGCGCCTGCGTCCGTCCCGCGTCGGCCAGCGCGCCGAGTGAGCCCGCGTTGACCGAGTAGAACACGTCGGCCGGCGACCCCTCTCCCTCGTTGACGATCGCGTTCACGTGATCGGTGGAGCTGTTGTACCGGACCGTCAGGTCGAAGTCGTCGTACTGGTCCTCGATGTACTCGACGAGCTCGCCGACGAGGAACTCGCCGCGGCCGGAGTACACCGTGAGCTCGCCCTCCAAGTCGGGCATCTCGGCGATCGGCGTCCCGCCGGGGAGCCCGCGCCCCGCGCGTCCGGAGCCTATCTGTCCGATCGACGACTCGGCGTCGCCGCCGTCGTCACCGTCACCGCCCTCGCCGTCGTTGCTTTCTCCCATACAACCGGCGATCCCCGCGGCGCCGAGCGCGCCCGTGGCCGCGAGGAACCGCCGACGGTCCACGTCGTCTGGTAGGTAGTCGGTCATGTGTTTTAGGCTAACCTAAATACTTTTAGTGGTGTCGGTTCAGTCGTCCGCGACCGCCGGCGTCCGGCGGAGCGCGGCGAGGCAGTCGAGCCAGTCGCGCATGTGTTCGCCGACGTGCGTGAAGAAGGCGCCGTTCCGGTACTCGTCGAACTCGCCGTCAGCGAGCCGGTCGGCCATCGCGTCGTACACGGCGGCGTAGTCGTCGGCGTCGACGCCGGCGTCATCAACCAGCTCCCAGAGGTGCTCGTTGAGCTCCAGCCCGGCGACCTCGTTGTGGAGGTCGTCGAACGTCGAGCGGGCGGCCTTGTTGTGCTCGCACAGCGGGCCCCCGTTGTAGATCCGCTTGCCGAGCACGTCGCAGGCGCGCTTTAAGAAGACGCCCGACCAGATGTCGTCGAACCGGCCCACGTCCCACTCGTTGTCGTCCATCGGGAGCTGGTAGAACGCCGGGATCACCTCGCGCCGGAACGCGAGGTTCATCGAGCAGACGGTGAGGTAGTTGCCGCGCGCGGCGACGAAGTCGCTCCCGAAGTCGCCGGCGGTCGTCCGCGTCTGCGCCTGTCCCTCCAGGTCGCCGTCCATCAGGATCCGGACCGCGTCGAGGTCGGGCACGTTCGTCCACAGCCCCTGCGAGGCGACGACCTCGCCGGACTCGACGTCGACCGCGTCGGTCTCGACCGTCTCGTCCATCGCCGAGTACGGGTACCCCCGCGGGTAGAGTCCGTGTTCGTCGGCGTTCTGATAGAGGACGTTCACCCAGTTCTCGTCGGAGCTGACCGATTCGATCTCGCCCTCGAACGCGAGGTTCTCCATGTGGCGCCCGAAGTAGTCCACGTCGTCGTGCGGGAGCGTGTCGTCGTCGATGAACAGGCCGTACTCGAAGGAGTCGTCGGCCCACATGTAGAGGAGGCCGAAGCTCGTCTCGGCGTGGCTCGCCGCCGGGACGACGTGATCGTACTCCGCGACGCCGTTGGCCTCGTACCACTCCTCGCGGCGGCTCCCGTCGAACACGTCGCCCGAGACGTCGAGGTCGTCGAGCATGACGCGCATCTCCTCGACGTCACAGAAGTCCTCGGTGACGAGCACGAAGTGCAGCCGGGAGACGTCGAACCCGTGTTCCCTAGCGTTCGCGACGTACTCGCGGAGACATTCGTACTCCCGAATCGTGGGGACGATCACGCAGATGTCCCCGCTCGCGGCGCCTGAGCAGCATTCGTCCATACTCCGATTTTTTTAGGCTGGCCTAAAAACCTGGCGGTGTAGAAGACGGCTACTCCCGCTCTCCGCCGGCGTCCGGCGCCGTGTCCCCGGCGGCGCTCCCACCGTCGGACTCCACGGCGACGTTCCCACCGTCGGCCTGTACCGAAGGGGCCGACTCGCCGTCCCCCGTGGGACCGGCCGTCGGCGAGAGGCCGAGCGCGAGCGCCGCGGCTCCGCCGCCGGCGAGCGTGACCGCGTTCTTCAGCGCGTGGTCGAGGATCGCCGCCGCGAGCGCCGTCTCGACGGGTAGTCCCGTCGCGCTCACGACGAGACCGGTGAACGCCGCCTCGTACAGCCCGATCCCGCCCTGCGAGAGCGGGAGCACCTTCGCGAGGTTGCCGACGCTGACCGCGAGCGTCCCGACGACGAGCAGCGTCGGCGTCGGGACGATCCCCCCGATCCCGCCCGTGAGCGCGGCGAGCACGAGGACGGCCGTGAGGACGTCGAGCGCCCAGACGACGGCGCTCCAGAGGAACACCGCACCGAGGCGTCGGGGGTCGGCGGCGACGACCCGAACGGACGAACCGAATCGGACGATCGCGTCGACGGCCCGCGAGAGGCGCGGCCGCGCGACCGGGGCACGGAGCGCGGGAGCGAACCGCCGATCGCTCCGGGCGACCGCGACGGCCGCGACCGAGAGGATCCCGGCGACGACGGCGATACCGGCCGCGGCCGCGAGGGCGGTCGACGGCGCGACGGCGCCGACCGACTCGCCCGATCCGGGCGACCGGCCCGTCAGGAGCAGGACCCCGAGCGCGACGCCTCCGAGGACGCCGATCGCCACGAGGTCGAACGCGCGCTCGACCGCGAGCGAGGCGATCCCCGTCGGGTACGACACGTCCCGTCGCTCCTTGAGCAGGTACGCGCGAACCCCGTCGCCGGCCCGCGCCGGGATCGCGAGGTTCGCGGTTTGGCTCGTGAACACCGCCGCGGTGAGGAACCCGACCCGACAGCGCCGACCCATCGCCGCGAGCACGTCGGCGTACCGGCGGCCGCGGACCGGCCACGAGAGGACGTAGACGACGAGGGCGGCGCCGAGAAGCGCCGGGTCCGCCGCCATGGCCGCCGCGACGACCGCGTCAGTGTCGAGGGTTCGGACCACGACGGCGACGCCGACGGCGAGAACGGCGAGCGTCCCGACGACCGTGAGCCGCTCGCGCGAGAGGTGGCCCCGGATCCGACATCGAACGCGGCCGTCGGTCATCGGTCCGCCGCCGTTCGGCGGCGTTCGAGGAGACGTTCAGCGCACATACGTTGATTTAGGCCAGCCTAAAGAACAAAAGGTTGACGGTCCGTATCGCTCCGTCGAGGCCTGACACCGCCGACACGACGCACCCATTCGACAGAACGCGGTCACCCGACACAACGCACTTACGATGTCCGACCGTGCGGCCGCGTATGTCCCTCCCCGAAACCGAGACGGCGAGCGAAGCGGCGGTCCTCGCGCGGGCCGACCGCTTCGAGTGTGTCTCGTCGACCGCGACGGTCCGCCGGCGGCGATGGACGCCGACGCCGACGACTCCCCTCATCGACCGACAATCGTCGGAATCCGTTTGTGTGTAGAATTCGAAAGACAACACATGACCGAGGCCGAGTTCGACGCCGAGCGCGTCCGGATGTGGCTCGTCGAGCGCACCTACTCCGACGACGAACAGAACATGGTGATCCTCACGTACGCCACCCCGGACGGCGAGCGCTACTTCCGGAAGGAACGAGCGCTCACCTCCTTTACCGACGTGCGAGACACGACCGCCGCCGTCGACGCCGAGCCCGAGAACGTCGGCGCGGTCGACGACCCGACCGACCGCGAACGGTACGCGGCCGAAGCCGAACGGATGGCGCGTAACCACGAGCCGGACGACGTGATCTGACGGCTCCGATCGCGTTTAACTCGCTCCGGCGCAAACGACCGGGCGATGCGCGCCACGCTCGAAACCCTCGCGGTCGCCCTCCTCGTCGGAGCCGCGCAGCTCGCGTTGAGCGTCGTCGGCCTCGCGGGAATCTTCGCGCTATCGACGCCGCTCGCCGTCGCTCCGTGGACCGTCGTCACCAGCGTGTACGCACACGGATCGGTCGGCCACCTGCTGGCGAACGCGCTCGCGCTCCTCCTCGTCGGTCCGCTCGTCGAACGCCGAACCACCCGCCCCCGGTTCCACGCGTTCGTGGTCGGTACCGGCGCGCTCGCCGGGATCGCACAGGTGACGGTCAGTGGGCTGCTCGGTCCCCCAGCGGCCGTGTTAGGACTGAGCGGCGCCGTCTTCGCGCTCGGCGGCTACCTCCTCGCGGGCAACGTCGTGAGCACGACGCTGTTCGACCGGCTACGGCTCCCCGCCCGGGCGCAGCTCGCGCTGCTCGGGCTGGCCGCCGTCGTCCTCACCGCGACGACCGCAGCGCCCGGGGTCGCGCTGATCGCCCACGCGACCGGGGCGTTCTGCGGGCTCGTCGCCGGACGCGCGGGACTGCTCGACGTACGGTGAGCGCGGGCGTGGTGCGGCCTGAACGCCGAACGGCAGCACCGCTAGCGAGTGTGAAAGAAAACGAAGAGAGCGTGTGAACGGACGCCCTAGCGCTTAGTCTTCGAGAACGATCTCGATGCTGACGTCGTTCGGCACTTGGACGCGCATGAGCTGGCGGAGCGCGCGTTCATCGGCGTCGATGTCGATCAGACGCTTGTGGACGCGCATCTCCCAGTGCTCCCACGTCGCCGTCCCCTCACCGTCCGGGGACTTGCGCGACGGGATCTCGAGCGTCTTCGTCGGCAGCGGGATCGGGCCCGACAGGGCGACCCCCGTCGAGTCCGCGATCTCGCGGACGTCGTCGCAGATGTCGTCGAGGTCCTCGGGGCTCGTGCCGGCGAGGCGGACGCGTGCCTGCTGCATCGATTATCGCTCGTTGACTTCGAGCACCTTGCCGGCCGCGATGGTCTGACCCATGTCGCGGATGGCGAAGCTGCCGAGTTCCGGGATCTCGCCGGACGGCTCGATGCTGAGCGGCTTTTGCGGGCGCACGGTGACGACCGCGGCGTCGCCGGACTTGATGAAGTCCGGGTTCTCCTCGGCGACCTCACCGGACGACGGGTCGATCTTCTGATCGATGGACTCGATCGTACAGGCGACCTGCGCCGTGTGGGCGTGGAAGACGGGCGTGTACCCGGCCGTGATGACGCTGGGGTGCTGCATGACGACGACCTGCGCCTTGAACGTCTCGGCGACGCTCGGCGGGTCGTCGGCGGGACCACAGACGTCGCCGCGACGGATGTCGTCCTTGCCGATGCCGCGGACGTTGAACCCGACGTTGTCGCCGGGCTCGGCCTTGGGCACTTCCTCGTGGTGCATCTCGACCGTCTTCACTTCGCCGCCCACGTCGGACGGCTGGAAGGAGACGTTGTCGCCGGTGTTGAGGATCCCGGTCTCGACGCGTCCCACGGGGACAGTCCCGATACCGGAGATGGTGTAGACGTCCTGGATGGGGAGTCGGAGCGGCGCGTCCGTCGGCGGCTCGGACTCCGGCAGGTCGTTGAGCGACTCCAGCAGGGTGGGGCCGTCGTACCAGTCGGTGTTCTCGGACGGCTCGGCGACGTTGTCGCCCTCGAACGCCGAGATGGGCACGAACGTCGTGTCGTCCGTCGCGAAGCGGACCTGGTTGAGCAGGTCCTCGACCTCGCTGATGACCTCCTTGTAGGAGTCCTCGCTGTAGTCGACGAGGTCCATCTTGTTGACGCCGATGATGAGCTCGTTGATACCCAGCGTGCGGGCCAGGAACACGTGCTCTCGGGTCTGAGGCGCGACGCCGTCGTCGGCCGCGACGACGAGCACCGCGTTGTCGGCCTGCGAGGCGCCCGTGATCATGTTCTTCACGAAGTCACGGTGGCCCGGGCAGTCGACGATGGTGAAGTAGTAGTTGTCCGTGTCGAACTCCTGGTGGGCGATGTCGATCGTGACGCCACGCTCGCGCTCCTCGGCGAGGTTGTCCATCACGTAGGCGAACTCGAAGCCGCCCTTGCCCTTCTCTTCGGCTTCCTCGCGGTGCTGCTCGATTACGTGCTCGGGGACGCTCCCCGTCTCGAAGAGGAGGCGACCCACGAGCGTACTCTTGCCGTGGTCGACGTGGCCGATAATGGCCAGGTTCTGGTGCGGTTTGTCACTCATGGGGTAATCACGCGCTAAGGCGCTCTGTGAGTAAGTTTCGGTTGATTCCACTAAAACGGTTTCGATACGGCCCACAGACTATCGCGGCGCCGTCGGGCGATTCTCGACAACGCGGGGCACGGGAGATCGACACACGACCGGATTCACGTCCCGGTTCGCGGTGACGCGGTTCGCGGTCGTAACGGCTTACTCCAGCCGACCCACGTCCCCGAGCACCGCGCTGGCGGTTTCGGGACCGCCCGCCCCGCGCCCGGAGATGTTGAGCCGACCGGCGTGCGAGGTCTCGATCTGGACGATGTTCTGCGTCCCGGAGACGGCGAGCGTTCCGTTCTCGGGGACGAGCCGGGGCGCGACTCGGACCGTGTCGCCCGTCGCCTCGCCGATGAGCCGGACTGTTCGACCGTCCTCGGCGGCGAGCCGGAGCGCGGAACCGGGCACGTCGCGGATCCCCTCGACGTCGGCGTCGTCGAGCGTGAACTCCCGGGCGTCGCCCGGGTCGTCGGCCGCGCCGAACGAGAGCACGTTCGCGAGGATGACGCACTTCAGCGCCGCGTCGGTCCCGTCCACG
>NZ_VCNL01000004.1 GCF_007671685.1 Halorubrum salsamenti
CTTGCAGGGTTGCGCTGGTGTTGGACACACTTTTCGCACCCTGCTGCTTCGTACGTGACGCTTTCTATGACACGCTCCGTAAACACACGAGATGGATAGGTAGTGCCCAGCCGAACCGTCTGATACTGCGATCGGTCGGTACTCCCGGCTTGCAGGATTCCCGCCCTGAGGTCAACGAGATCGTTCCGGACTTCCTCGAAGTGCTGGAACTCCACCTGTGCGTTCTCCTGCGGAACGACCTGCACCTGATACAGCGACAGCGCGAGGATCAGGAACCCGAACAGGATCACCGTTCCGATCACGACCGACTGGCCTCGACGGTCGCGACTGAAGCGCATTACGAGATGTCGACGTCGGACGGGTATAAAAGCCTCCGTCCGGTCTCTCAGTCGCGATAACCGCCCGTCGGTCGATAGAGGCGTCAGTCATCCAGTTCGGTCACCGCCCATCCGCCGCGCCGTCAGCCACGCCGACGCGACGGCGACGGAGCCGGCGAACCCGCCGAACAACACGGCCTGGGTCCAGTTGAACCCGAGCAGCGTCCCCGCGATCGGCGTGACAAGAAGGAACGTGATCACGAGCGCGCCGATCGATGAGGCGAGTGAGCTAGCGGCGTCGCCGGAGTCGCTCATGCCAGGATCAGCCACTCCCGGGCGATAAACCGGCCGATCGACCGGCGTCGGAGAGGCTGCCGAGAGAGGCGAGGCAGTTGCACTGGTTCCACTATAAATCCCATTCCGCGATATCAAATCGGCTTCACGGGCGCGCCCCGGCGCCCGACCGGTCCGTTTTTGCGCGCGGCGAGTGTGTCCGCGCGTATGGCGAAACAGCCGCACCTGCTGGTCGAGGAGGGCGACGTCCACGAGATCGCGATCATCCCTGGCGACCCGGGGCGCGTCGATCGGATCGCGGACCTGTGTGACGACAGCGAGCTCGTCGCGCAGAACCGCGAGTACAAGGTCGTGAACGCGAGTTACGAGGGGACCGACCTCACGATCTGCTCGACCGGAATCGGCTGTCCGTCGGCCGCGATCGCGGTCGAGGAGCTCTCGCGTGTCGGCGTCGAGACGTTCCTCCGCTGTGGCACCTGCGGCGCCCTGCAGGCCGACATGGAGGTCGGTGACATGGTGGTCGCGACCGGCGCGGCCAAAGAGGAGGGGACGAGCAAGCGCTACGAGTCGGTCGAGTATCCCGCGGTTCCCGACTACGACGCGCTCACCGAACTCGTCGGCGCCGCCGAGGACAACGACGAGGAGATCCACGTCGGGCCGATCGTCTCCGACGACGCGTTCTACAACGAGGACGACGAGTACGTCGAGGACTGGAACGACGCGAACCTGCTCGCGGTCGAGATGGAGGCGGCGACGGTCTTCTCGCTGGCGCGTCGCAAGGGGCTGCGGGCGGGCGCGATCTGCACCGTCGACGGCAACCTCGTCGCGGGCAGCCAGAAGGGCGCGGACTCGGACGACGAGCTGCCGGAGAAGGCCAAGGACAACGTCGAGCGCGCGATCCGGATCACGCTGAACGCGGTCACCTCGCTGTAAGCGTCGATTCCGAGAATCGGTCGTTACCCGTCTTCCGCCCGGAACTCCACCAGCGTCAGGTCCCGGTCGAGCGCGCAGGTGTCGTGCGGCGGCTCGCCGAGCACCTGGTCGATCACCCGTTCGTCGTCGAAGTCGGCGCCGTCGGGGACGCAGTAGCCGTGGCTCGGGCACTCGGTGTGCGGACACGGGCCGGCGAGCGAGACGCGCCCGCCGGCGTACGCCTGCTTGGACGGGACGTTCGCGGGGACGGGCGCGGGCTCGACTTCGACCGCGCGGACCCCGGCGTCGTGGACGGCGCAGTCGAGCGTCTGGGCGTTCTCGCGGATCCCGGTCACGCGGTACCGGGTTCCCTCCGAGAGATTGAGACACTGGCTCCGGTAGGGACACCCCTCGCAGTCGGGCGACTCCCCCTGATAGACGAACTCGCGACCCGTGTCCGCGAGCCGCGTGCCGATGAGCGTGACCGTGGTCATGCCCGGAGAAACGCGCCGGGAGTCCGTAAGCGTCCCGCCTCGGGCGGCGGGGGAGAGGGCGACCGGGAGAGGGTGGCGGGACCGGAGGGCAAGACACATCCGCTCCCCCCGGCAACGACGACCGAACGATGATCGCGGCGCTGGCGCGGGACGCGAAGCGGGAGGCCGAGGCGGCGAACGAGCGGCGCGTCCTCGTGTTCGCCGGCGACCGCGACCGCGGGTTCGACGCGGCCTACGACGCGATCGAGGGGGTCAATCCCACGTCGACCGCTATCGTCTCCACGCGCGACGGGTTCCGGTTCGAGGAGCATCGCCCGCGAAGCGCAGACGAACTGCTCGGCCGCACCCGCGAGGTCGTCGTCCTCGACTGTCACGAGCAGTTCGTCCCGAACGCGCTCGGTCGATGCGTCGGTGCGGTCGACGGCGGCGGCCTCCTCGTTCTCCTGACTCCCGACCTCGACGCGTGGCCGGCGATTCGCGACCGCTTCGACGACTCGCTCGCGGTCCCGCCGTACGAGGTCGACGACGTGACGGGGCGGTTCCGCGAGCGCTTCGTCGAAACGCTTCGATCGCACCCGGGGATAGCGATCGTCTCGCTCGGAGAAGCCGGATCGGAGGGCGACGCTGTCGAACGCGACGGACTCACCGGCCTGCGGGACGGCCCGACCGCGGAATCGACGGCGCAGGCGACCGCGGAGAGACCGACCGCCCCGCCGAACGCGACGTTTCCGGCCGCCGCCTACGAGGCCTGTCTCACCGGCGATCAGGTCCGGGCGGTGAGGGCGTTCGAGTCGCTCGCGACGCCGGGGAACGCGGTCGTCGCCGAGGCGGACCGCGGGCGCGGGAAGTCGAGCGCGGCGGGGATCGCGGCGGGGGCGCTCGCGCTCGCGGGCGCCGACGTGCTCGTCACGGCGCCGGCGTTCCGCAACGCGACGGAGGTGTTCGCGCGGGCGGGAGAACTGATCGAGGGGAACAGTGATAACGGCGAGACAGAGGACAACGCCCACCGACTCGACGCGCCGGGAGGTGGGCGGGTCCGTTTCCTCGCGCCCGCCGAGGCGGCCGATCTCCCCGACGACCCGGACGCGGTGATCGTCGACGAGGCGGCCGCGCTCCCGGTGCGGCTGCTCGAACGGTTTCTCGACGCGCCGGCGGTCGCGTTCTGCACGACGGTCCACGGCTACGAGGGGGCCGGTCGCGGGTTCTCGATCCGGTTCAAAGAGCGCCTGCGAGCGAGCCGGTTCGCGGTGCGGGACGTGCGGCTCGACGAGCCGATCCGATACGCGCGGAACGACCCGGTGGAGGCGTGGGCGTCGCGGGCGCTCCTGTTAGACGCGCGTCCGGCGGTCGACGAGGCGGTCGCGGGAAGCACGGTCGAGGACGCGACGTACCGAAGGCCGTCCCCTGAGGAACTGCTCGCGGACGAGGCCCTGCTCCGGGAGGCGTTCGGGCTGCTCGTCGCGGCGCACTACCGCACGGAGCCGAACGACCTCGCCCGGCTGCTCGACGCGCCGAATCTCACCGCGCGAGCGCTCGTCGCCGAGGGGCGGGTGGTCGCGGTCGCGCTGCTCGCGCGCGAGGGCGGACTCGACGCCGAGACCCGCCGGGGAATGTACGAGGGCGAGCGCGTCCGCGGCAACATGGTGCCGGACGTACTCACGAGCCAGCTCCGCGACGAGAGCGCCGCCGCGCCGAAGGGCGTGCGGACGGTCCGGATCGCGACCCATCACGCACTCAGGGGCGAGGGGTTCGGCACTCGCCTGCTCGACGAGGTACACGCGGAGTTCGGCGGGGAGCGCGGTGGGACCGGCGGGGACCGCGACGGCGACGCCGTCGACTACTTCTCGGTCGGCTACGGCGCGACGCCGCGCCTGCTCCGCTTCTGGCGGCGCGCGGGCTACCGGACGGTTCACCTCTCGACCTCCCGCAACGACGCCTCCGGCGAGTACTCCGCGATCATGCTTCGGCCGACCGACGATGCGGGGCCGGGGGGCGCCCTCCTCGACCGCAACGCGACCGCTTTCCGCGACCGCGAGCGCGACGGGCTCTCGGACGCCCACCGCGACGTGGACCCCGACGTGGTCGTCGGGGCGCTCCGCGCCTGCCCGGCGTCGGTGTCGATCGACCTGACCGAGGTCGAGTGGCGCTCCGTGGTCGGCGCGTCGTTCGGTCCGGGGATGTACGACAGCGCGCCCGGCGCGTTCCGAGACCTCGCGCTCGCGGCGTTGATCGGCGGGGACGAGGGGAACGAGACGGGCGCCGACGCCCTCGACGACCGCGAACAGCGCCTGCTCGTCCGGAAGGTCTTACAGGGTCGCCCGAGCGAGTCGGTCGCCGACGAGCTCGGGTACGTCTCGACCGCCGCCTGTATGCGCGCGCTCGGCGACGCCTACGAACCCCTCGTCGAGCGATATGGGACCGACTTCGCGCTCGAAGAGCGAGACAGGTTTATAAGCGACTGAGCAAGAGGATTGAGTCAGTACTTAAATACCGCTTGCGGTGGCGCGTGCCGACGAACGCCCGGAGGGCGTGAGTCGCACGCGCGAGGTCGCCGGCGCTGCGCGCCGGCCGCCAGAGGGACTTCGGTCCCTCGCTGGAGTCGGTCGCCCGGAGCACCGCGGAGGGCGACCGACGAGGCTGGGGAGGCGTGAGGCTGCTGCCGTGCGGGGGGACTCAGAGGTGCAGCCGGCGAGGCGGACGCAGGCGTTCACGAGAGCAAAGCCCTCGTGAGCCAGTCAGAACGCTTCGCGTTCTGATGACGACGCAAACACTGGAAGGAGCGAGCAACGCGAGCGACTGAAGCGCGCAGCGAGCGTGCGTCCGCCTCGCCGGTTGGGGCTTTGGAGGTGTTCACCACCGATCCATCGGTGGCCATTTATAAACAAGCGACGGAGATCGTAAAGAAGCTCACCATCCGACCAGCGCCAACATCAGCCCAAGAACGCCGATCTAGATCCGGTTCTCGCGGCCGGGATCGACGTCGATCGCGTCGACGGGGCAGACGTCCACACACAACATACAGTCGATACACTGGTCCTCGTCGGCGGGATTCGCCTTCCGCTCGGACTCGGGGTGACCGGGGGTGTCGACCCACTCGAACACGTCGACCGGGCAGTCCTCCAGACACGCGCCGTCGGCGAGACAGATGTCGAAGTCGACCGCGACGTGGGTGCCGCGGATCCCCTGCTTCTCCGGCGGCTCGACGGGCCCCCAGACGGCGACGCCGTCCTCCTCGCCGACCTGCTCCCGGTTCTGTTCGAAGTTCGAGTCGATGGCCATCTTGCCCGTAGTTCCGGGGCTCGCTATTTAACCCCCGCGGCAGGCGGTTGCGAGAACCGCGCGCGAGACACGCGGCGGTTCCAAAGAGGCCGGTTACCTGAATTGAGGCGCTAAGGCCCCTTCCTCAACGAACGAGCGAAGCGAGTGAGTAGGGAGGGGATACAGCGCTGCACAGTTCTCAAACACGTTCATTGCTCGGCCCACAGACCCACGCAATCGCAATTCTTATTTGTGTATTTTGTGTATTATGTGGTGTGGCAACGCGCAAGAACATCTCTATCCGAGACGACCAAGCCGAGTGGGTTGAGGAGAACCACCTCAATCTCTCGTCGTTCGTCCAAGAGAAACTTGACGAACTCATCGAAGAACGCTCGTAGATGAACTACAACAACAGGTATCGACTCCGACCGTCCGACGCTCTCGCAGAACAGTTAGCGTGGACTGTCGATACCTGTAGGCAGGTCTACAACCACTTCCTTCACCGACTCAACCGCACCGACAACACCTCGGCATACAGCGAACAGAAACTCCTGCCGAGTCTCAAGAAGTGGTGGAACGACCTGAAACAAGTTCACTCGAAAGTTCTTCAGAAGGTCGTACAACGGCTGTACGATAACCTCTCGACGCTCCGAGGGCGAAAAGATAACGGCTACCGTGTCGGGACGCTCAACTGGAAAGCACCGGGCGAGTACCGCAGTTTCACCTACAGTCAATCCGGCTTCAAGCTCAAGAACACGAGCGGTCGGACTCGACTGTGGCTCTCGAAACTCGGTGAAATCCCTATCACCCTCCACCGCGACATCCCCGACGACGCCGAAATCAAGACCGTCACGGTCAAACAAGAACCGACCGGTAAGTGGTACGCTATCTTCGGTGTCGAAACTCCGGACGACCCGCCCGCGAAGCCGGAGAATCCCGAGAAGTGCGTTGGCATCGACGTGGGGATTCTCAAGTACGCCCACGACACGGACGGAACCGCCGTCGAATCTCTCGACCTGTCCGACGAGCGCGAACGCTTGGAACGCGCCCAACGCAACCTCTCGCGGAAACAGCACGGGTCTGCGAATTGGGAGAAACAGCGCCGAGTTGTGGCCGAACGCCACGCCGAGTTGAAGAACAAGCGCCGCGACTTCCTCCACAAGTTGTCGAACTACTACGCCCGAGAATACGACCTCGTGGCCGTAGAGGATTTGGACGCAAAGGGGTTGGTCGAGCTACCGGGCAACTCTCGGAACCGCGCAGGAGCGGCGTGGGGGATGTTCCTACGGATGCTCGAATACAAATGCGAGCGCGAAGGCACGCACTTCGTCGCCGTAGACCCGGCAGGAACGACCAAGGAATGCGCGTCCTGCGGTGTTTCGACGGACAAGCCGCTGTGGGTGCGCGAACACTCGTGTCCGGCGTGTGGGTTTGAGGCGGATAGAGACGCGAACGCAGCGTGGAACATTCTTTCTCGCGGTATCACGAAGCGGTTAGGAGCGGGACGCTCCGAATCAACGCCTGTGGAGACTGCGCTCCCTACGGACACCGATTCGGTGTCTGCAAAGCGCGTCGTGGAAGCAGGAAGCCCCACCCTCAAGGAGCGAACCGCGTCAGCGGTGAGCGAGTAGGGTGGGGTAGTTCACGGGTGCGCGTAGTACGCGAGCAGGTCCTCCTCGCCGTTCGGCCCGTCCGGCTCGTCGGTCGCCTCGGGATCGAGCGCGTCGATCCGGGCGAAGCCGACGCGCACGAACTGGACGACCGTGTCGGGCTCGACCTCGGCGAGCGCGGGCTCCGCGATTCCCCGCACATCGCCGGTAACGGTGCGGAGGAGGGTGTCGAGCCCCTCCTCCGCGGGCGCCCAGTGGATCACGTCCACGTCGCCCTCGCGGACCACGTCGATGTCGGCGTCGACGAAGACCAGTTCGTCGCCCTCGTGCCGGACGCAGCCGTACCCCTTGAGCCAGACGCGCTCGCCCTCGCTCGGGAGGTCCGGGGACTCGACGGCGATCCGGCCGGCGGGCACCTCGCGGTCGCCGCGGTCGGCGTGGTCGGGGTGGAGCGGCGGGTGGCCCGCCTCGGGCGCGGGCGCGTCGCCGTCGACGACCGGCAGCTCCACGGCGGGCGCGTCGTCGCGGTCGCGCACGAGGAAGTACCGGTTCGCCTCGTCGTCGACCAGGTCGCGGTTGTTCGCGTACACAGACGACATCGCCAGATCGACGTCGGAGGTGGACATCCCGAGTTCGGTCATCGAGTCGACGAGGGCCTGCCCCTGAATGCCGCGGCGTCGCATCGACCGAATGGTCGGGGCCCGCGGGTCGTCCCAGCCGGTCAGCTCGCCGGTTTCGATGAGTTCCTTGATCGTCGAGGTGGAGAGTTTCACGTCGTACTCGTCGACCTGCACGTGGCCCCAGTGGAGCACCTCGGGGTACTCCCAGTCGAAGTAGTCGTAGACGAACCGCTGGCGCTTCGCGGAGTCCTGCAGGTCGATGCCGCGGATGATGTGCGTGACGCCCGTGAGGTGGTCGTCGACGCCGGACTGGAAGTCGAGCATGGGCCAGCAACGGTAGTCGGCCGCCTCCTCGCGCGGGTGGGGCGTGTCGATCATCCGGAAGGCGACCCAGTCGCGCAGCGCGGGGTTCTTGTGCTCGATATCGGTCCGGACGCGGAGCACCATCTCGCCGGCGGAGTACTCGCCGTCGATCATGGCGTCGAACTCCTCGTGGACCGTCTCGCTGTCCTTCTCGCGGTGCGGACACGCCTCGCCCGCGTTCTTCAGTTCGGAGAAGTCGTCGCCGGAACACGAGCAGGTGTACGCGCCGCCGGCGTCGATCAGGTCGCGGGCGTGGTCGTAGTAGGTCTCCAGCCGGTCGGACGCCCGGAGCACGCGGTCGGGCTCGAAGCCGAGGTACTCGATGTCTTCGAGGATGGCGTCGTACGCGTCCAGGTCGGGCCGCTTCGTCTCCGGATCGGTGTCGTCGAACCGGCAGATGAACTCGCCGTCGTAGCGCTCCTTGTACGTCCCGATGACGGCGGGCATCCGGGCGTGGCCGACGTGCCACGGGCCGTTGGGGTTCGGCGCGGCGCGCATCACGACCTCGCCCGCCTCGGCGTTCGGGAGGTCGGGGAGGACGTGCTCGTCCGCCTCGTCGTCCGCCTCCAGCTCCGCGAGCTTGTCGGGCGCGAGTTCGCCGAGCCGCTCGCGGCGCTCGGCCTCGTCCATACCGGCGACCCGGTTCACGACCGGCGCGACGACGCCGGGAATCTCGTCGCCGTGCGGTCGAAATTCGGGGTTCTCGCCCATCAGCGGACCCATAATGGCGCCCACGTCCGGATCGTTGCCGTGTTTGAGCGCGTTGAACAGCGCGGCGGCCTCGCCGGCCGCCTCGACGCGCTCGCGGAGTTCGTCGTCCATGCCCTTCGGTTATCGGGGTCGGCTCAAAAGCGCCGCGGAACGGCGGCCGAGGAGGCGACTCGGCGAGATGCGGTCAGGCGCGGCCCGGTCCGGTTCGAGCGGGCCGAGCCGGATCGATACCCCGGCGAAGCGGGGCCGCGGCGGAGGGGTCCGCGGGTAGGGGCACGTGTCACCTGCGCGCGAACTGACTTAAACGGCCGAGACCGTTCACGCGGTAGCTCGCCGTTACCGGCGTGAACGGTCGAGAGATTTATGAAGAATGCGAGGCGAACACCCACGGCTGTAGCCGTGGGAGGGTGTTAATAGGGAGCTATCGACCGGACGCTGGTCCGGCTCCGCCGGGTTGATATCGGGGCGAGCCGTGGGTGGCCCATGGACACGGGAGCGATCGGACGGCGAGCGCGGACCGCGGGGGGGTCGGCGTGGTAGGACCCATGTCGGAGGCGGAGCGAAACGCCGGGAACCGGCGCATAAAGGCCGTTATCCTTCTCATCGTGGCGGTGTCACCGCCGCTCATCGCGCTCCAGTTCGGCCCTTCGCCGATCGAGCTGCTCGCCGCGCTCGGCGTCGGCGTCGCACTGGGACTAATCGTCGTGTGGTACCTCGGACGATTGGGGAAGGAGTTCACCGGGGGATCGCGTCGGCCGGGGCGGCGACGCTGAGACGACGACGCTGAGACGGCGGCAGAGAGAGTATCGCCGGTCAGTCCTGCTCGATCCGCGAGGCCGCCGACTCGGGCGTCGCCGGCCCTCCGACGACCTCGCCGGCGCGGTCGCCAGCGATCGACCGCGACGACGACAGCGGCGAGATACTCACCTCGCCCTCGACGGCCGCGAGCCGGTCAGAGCCGGGGTCGTCGGGGACGTCGCCGCGGAGGAACTCCCGCCAGAAGCGGTCGCGGAGCTCCATCCCCATCTCCCCGCGTCGCTCGTTGAACTTCCAGTCTTCGGGGACGTTCTCCTCTTCCGGGGCGTTCCCGCCCTCCGTACCCTCCTCTCCCGGGCGAAACTCGATCACGTCGAAGCCGCGCGCGGGCTCGGTCAGCCGGTAGGTCGGGTCTTCGGCCGCCTCGTCGTCGGCAGCGGGGACGTTGACGTTCAACACGTCGGCGCCGAACGGGAGGGCGAGGTCGACGTCGCCCTCTCCGTCGCCGGTGCCGCGTTCCGCGCGGTCGATCAGGTCGGCGACGGCCTCGCCGGCGACCGCGAAGTCGCTGCTGTCGAGGGTCGGCGGAACGGGGAGGTTACCGCGATCGTACAGCGACACCGCGATCGCCGGGGTGCCGAGGAACGACGCCTCCATCGCGGCGCCGACCGTGCCGGACTGCCCCAAGATATGTGCGCCGATGTTCGGTCCGTGGTTACAGCCGGAGACGACTACGTCGGGGTCGAGCCCGAGCGCCACGTCCGCGACGGCGACGCAGTCGGCGGGAGTGCCTTCGACCGCATAGCCCGCGTCGGTCTCCGTGTACTCCACTGTCGTGTCCCACCACGAACGCGCGCCGCCGACGCCGGATTGGTTGCTCTCGGGCGCAACGACGGTCACGTCGTGCTTGCGCGAGAGCGCGTCGGCCAGCGCCCGGATCCCGACGGCGTCGATGCCGTCGTCGTTGGTGAGGAGGATGTCCGTCATGGCAGTCACTGCGAGGAGACGGGGGAAAACGTCGCCGGTCGCAGTCGGACGGAAACCGACTGCCGAGCGTGGGAAGGGAAACCGCGGGCGTCGGCTCTGTGGTACTCGGGGTGGTCAGCGAGAGGGCGCGATCAGCGAGATGGCGCGGTCAGCGATGAGTCGCGAAGCGCGGGGAAGATAGTGCGTGGGTCCGGGTCAGTCGGCCGCGACGGACGGCGTCGATCGCGCCAGCTCCAGCACCTCGTCGAAGAAGCCGAGTGAGTCGTGCGGGCCGGGGTTCGCCTCGGGGTGATACTGGCGGGTGATGACGTCGAGTTCCTCGCTGTCGAGCCCCTCGACGGTGTCGTCGTTGACGTTCACCTGCGTCACCTCCAGCGGGCCGGTGTCGTCGACCGTGTAGCCGTGGTTCTGGGTGGTCATCACGACCTTCTCGCTCCGGAGGTCCCTGACGGGCTGGTTGACGCCGCGGTGACCGAACGCCATCTTCTCGGTCGAGCCGCCGAGCGCGCTCGTGATCACCTGCTGGCCGAGACAGATGCCGGCCATCGGGAGGTCACCGGCGACGGCGTCGACGACCTCCTGGGCGGCGACGAAGTTCTCCGGGTCGCCCGGGCCGTTCGAGACGAACAGCACGTCGGGGTCCACGTCGGCCACGTCCTCGGGAGTCGCGTCGTACGGGAGGACGTGGACGTCCGCGCCGCGCTCGGTGAGCGAGGAGATGATCGAGCCCTTCGCGCCGCAGTCGAGCAGGGCCACGTCGGCGTCGCCGTCGCCCTCGTAGAACGTCGGCTCGGTCACCGACACCTGCGCGCCGATGTCGACGTGGTCGCTCATCGGCTTGCACGCCTCCATCTCGTCGACCGCGTCCTCGGGAGTCGCGTCCGGGCCGGCTGCGATCCCGCAGGCCATCGCGCCCTCCTCGCGGACGGTGGTGACGATCTCGCGGGTGTCGACGTGGTCGACGGCGGGCACGTCCTCGTCGGCGAGCCACTCGGCGACGTCGTCGGTCAGCTCGCGGGCGATCGCCGCGCGCGGCTGGACCGAGTCGGACTCGAATCGCTCGGATCGGACGCCGTAGTTCCCGATCAGGGGGTACGAGAAGGTGAGGATCTGTTCGGCGTAGGAGGGGTCGGTGAGCGACTCCTCATAGCCTGTGTACGCGGTCGTGAACACCAGTTCGCCGCGGGTGCGCCCCGGCGCACGAGCGCGCGCTTCGAGCACGCGACCGTCGGCCAGCGCGATGTAGGCGTCCGACATTACGAGATACGTACGTGCAAAGGGTAATAAATGCGTCGTTCGTAGCTTCGTTACGATATTCGTAACGAGTAAGTCGCCGGGACGAGAGAGGCGAGTATGGACGACCTCGATCGCCGGATCCTCTCGATACTGCGGCGAGACGCGCGAACCCCCTACACGGAGATCGCGGACCGAGTCGGCACCTCGGAGGGGACGGTGCGAAACCGCGTCGACCGAATGACCGAGGAGGGAATTATCGAGCGGTTCACCGTCACGACTCGCACCGGCAACGTGAAGGCGATGATCGAGATCTCGGTGGAGATGAACGTCGACACCGCCGCCGTCGGCGAGCGGATGGTCGACTGGGAGGAGGTGGACTTCGTCTGGCAGGTCTCCGGCGAGGACGACGTGGTCCTCGTCGTCGACGCCGTCGACACGCGCGCGGTCAACGAGCTCATCTCGCAGGCCCGCGAGATGGACGAGGTCAAGTCGACGAAGACGCGACTCATTCTGGACGAACGGCTGGGATAGACGCAGCGGAGAAGTCGCTCCCCGGTTCTGTACGCCGTAGACACACTGACGGTGACGACTCGTCGGCGTCGGGAGACAGATCAATCCGAGCTGGCGATCGAAAGTTCCGCCCGAACCGCGAGCGCCGATCAGGTCGACTCGGAGCCGGCGGCTTCGACCGATCCCGTCGTCGCGTCGGTTCCCGTCGCTCCGCCGCCCTCGCCGTCGAACGTCCGCCGGTTCCGGACCGTGAACAGCACGAACAGAGCGAGCCCGACACCGCGCAGAGTCACGTCAAGCAGGAGCGCGTTGACGGAGACGGTCACGCCGACGAGCCCGAGTACGTCGAAGACGGACGTAGAGAGCAGCCCCGGCGCCATCAGCAGGAGAGAGCTGAGCGCGAACCCGATCCGACCGACTCGGCCGACGCGGGTGTACAGCGTTCCGATGATGGTCGCACCGAGCGCGATCACGCCGAGGAAGACCCCGACGACGGGGATGATGATCTCGGGCACCGAGTACGACAGCTCGGCGAGGTCCTCGAACCCGATCACGCGGTACCGCTCGCGGAGGGGCAGTTCGGCGGCGTTCGACTTCTCGCGCAACAGGACGATCCCCGGCGCGAGCACGAACGCGAAGGGGACGATCGCCTTGTTCAGCGACAGCGAGAACGCCTTGACGCCGGTCTCGAAGGGATCGGACTTGGCGACCCCGCTCGCGGCGTACGCCGCCACGGCCACCGGCGGCGTGATGTCGGCGACCACGCCGAAGTAGAGGATGAACAGGTGGGCGGCCAAAAGCGGGATGCCGAACTCCACGAGCGGCGTCGCGAGCATCGAGATGAGGATGATGTAGGTGACCGTCGTGGGCATCCCCATCCCGAGGATGATGCTCGAGACGGCCGTCACGAGCAGCATGACCACGATCGACCCGCCCGAGAGCGCCAACAGCAGCGAGGTCAGGTTGGGGCCGAGCCCCGAGACGCTGATGACGCCGGGGATGATCCCCGCGGCCGCGACCGCGACCACGACCGGGACCGCGGTGCGCGCGCCCTGCTCCATCGACGTGACCACGAAGGTGCCGAGCTTGAACGGCTGGCTGTCCTCTAGGTCCCGGTCGGTTCGGTCGCCGATCGTCTCGGCGGTGTCTCGGACCGAGGGGTTGAGTTCGAGCAGCGACGCGTCGAGGTCGGGCTTCGACAGCAGCGTGATCACCCCGGCGAGCATCGCGTACCACTCGATCCCCGCGAGGATGGCGCTGAACGACTCGGCGGGCGGAAGCCCCTGACCGCCGGCCCCGGTGAGGAGACCGACGACGTTCACGCCGGCCACCGCGTGGCTCGCCAGTTCGACGCCGACGATCGCCGTGAAGACCGCGAGGAGGCGCAGCCGCGTCTCCTCGCTGTACGCCGAGACGAGCGCGATCAGCGCCACGAGCGCCACGAGCGTGAACCACGCCGACCGGGAGACCGAGAGCCGCTCGATGATGAGGTAGTACAGGAGCAGCCCGATCGGGACCAGGTAGAACCACCCGCGCTTGAGGTGGTGCCAGAGGTCCACGGTGTCCTCGCCGGAGACGCCGCCGATCCCCTCCTCGACCGCCTTGAGGTGGACCATCACCCAGACGCCGAAGAAGAAGACGATCGCCGGAATCGTCGAGACGATGATGATGTCGGCGAACGGCGTCGCGGTGTACTGGACCATGAGGAAGGCGGCCGCGCCCATCACGGGCGGGAGGATCTGCCCGCCGGAGGACGCGGACGCCTCGACGGCGCCGGAGAACTCGGGCGAGTAGCCCGACCGCTTCATCAGCGGGATCGTGAACGCGCCGGTGGTGACCGTGTTGGCGATCGACGACCCCGAGATCGTCCCCATGAACCCGCTGGCGAGGATGCTCGCCTTCGCCGGGCCGCCCTTCCGGTTCCCGGTGAGCGCGTACGCGAGGTCGATGAACCACTGACCGGCCCCGCTCATCTCGAGGAACGAGCCGAACAGGATGAAGATGTAGATGAAGCTCACCGACACCGTCACCGGAATGCCGAACACCCCGTTCTCGGTGTTGTACCAGAGGTTCTGGACGATGTCCGGCCAGGTGAGTTCCGGGATCGCGAGCAGCCCGAGGAAAGGCGTACTCGAACTGATGAGGTACCCCCAGCGGGCGTAGACGATGAACGTGGCGACGATGATCATCAGCGGGAGACCGAGCGTCCGGCGGGTGGCCTCCAGGACCAGCAGGACGCCGGTCACGCCCAGGATCATCGCGTAGGAGTACTCGCTCACGAACGGGACGCCGCCGAGCAGGGGTTGGAGGAACGCGTACACCTCGGTGACCGGTCGCCCCGAATCCACCCCGAAGACGCGCATGTTCTGGATCTCAGCGAACTCCGTCAGGAAGTAGAACGCCGACAGGAACGCCGCGGCGATGAACACCAGATCGATAGGCGCCACGCGGTCGAGGTCGGGGTCGAGGAACGCCCAGCGGAAGCCCGCCCGCCCCCGTTCGAGCCCCCGTGTGACGGGATTCTCTTCGCCGAGACGCCGGGACGCCGCCGGCACGATTCGAGCGAAGTTCCGCGAGACGATCCCGTCGCCGGTGCTCACCGGAAACAGCAGGAAGGTGAGCACGAGCGCGAAGGCGACGTGGATCGCGTTCGCCTGCAGGAGCTGGAGCGAGATCTGCCAGGGGGCGAGCGAGATCCCCGCGATCTCGACGGTCGGGAGCCAGACCGTGAACGTGAAGCTCCGGGCGGCGAGGAACAGCTGGAAGACCGAAAACGCGATTCCGATGAGCGCGACCGCCACCGCGGCGGGCCCCCGCAGCGAGCGCCGGCGCTCGATCTCCTGTATCAGCTCGTCCGCCTCCTCGCGGGAGATCTCCTCGTCCGTCCCGTCGTCCGGGGGCGTGTCGGAGTCAGAGGCCTCCGGACCATCGCCGGGGCCTGGGTCTCGCGAGCCGCCGTCGTTCGGATCGTCGGTGCCACCGTCCGTTCGGTGAGTCGTGGTCATAGAATCATCTCAAGGAACGACCGTTGTTCAATGTAGAGCGTGACGTCGTTACCATCGGTCACCGCGACGAGGTCGTGTTCTCGCCCGTCGACGATCAACGTGTGACCGGCGATTCGACCCGGAGAGACCGAGAGGCGCTCGAGTTCCGTGATCGGTTCCGCGGGTTCGTACACGAGGGTCCCGTTCACGTTCGTGACGTTGACGCGCGCGGGGAGCCCCCACCCGTACGACTCGAACTCCATCCGCGTGTTCACGAGCGTCTCGCCGTCGACACGGTACTCGTCGTACACGCGGGACTTCTCGACGCTATGGGTGTACTCCAACGCCACGGTGCTCCCGGAGTCGACCGGCTCCGAGAGGTAGTGTTCACCCGTCTCGATGTCCTCGACGACGAGCACGGCCCCGACCGGGGCCGTCGCCGCGACGCCGACGAGAACGAGCACCGCGATCCCGAGGATCGCGGCGCCCGCGGTCGAGTGAGAAAGGTGACCCATATGGTTTCGGGTGATTGTCGTGGACCGAGTTTGAAACGGTTGTGAAACGGTCCGCGGACGAGTCGGGGCGGGCGGACCGATCGAGGCTGTTCGCAGCGAAGCGAGTTAGGCGTCGAAGTACGTCGCCGCGCCCTCGTGGAGCTCGATGGACATCCCGTCCTGCGCGCTGTCGACGGTGATGAAGTCGGTCTTGATCGTGAGCTCGTCGAGGTTATCGAAGATGGCCGCGGTGACCGTCTCGACGGTGTCGGCCGGAACCTCGGCGTTCGTGGCGATCATCGCCTGCACGGCGACGGTGTCGACGTCTTCCTCGACGCCGCTGTAGGTGCCGCCCGGGATGGTGTCGTCCGCGAACCAGGAGGCGTCCTCCTTGACGGCTTCGCGGTTCTCGCCCGCGATCGGGACGATCTCGATGTCGTTCGTGTTCGCGAGGTCCTCGATCGCACCGACCGGCCAGCCGCCGACGACGAAGGCGGCGTCGATGTCGCCGTTGGCGAGCTGTTCGGACGCCTGCGAGAAGCCGGCGTTCTGCTCGTTGTAGTCGCTGACTCCGAGCGATTCCAGGATCTGTACCGCGTTGACCTGCGTCCCCGACCCGAGGTCGCCGGTGTTGATCGTCGCGCCGCTGAGGTCGTCGACCGTGGAGATGTCGTTCTCCGCCAGCGTGACGAGCGTGATCGTCTCCGGATACAGCGTCGCGACGCCCTGGAGGTTCTCGATCGCGTTGTCCTGGAAGGCGTCGATACCCGTTCCGTTCTTCGCGAACGAGGCGATGTCGTTCTGGATCAGCGCGAAGTCGGCCGATCCGTCGGCGAGACTGCCGACGTTCTCGACGCTCGCTCCCGTCGACTGGACGTTCAGCGAGAAGTCGGTGTTCGCTTCGACGATGGTCTTGATCTCGTTCGAGAGCGGGAAGTAGGTCCCGCCGGTTCCGCCCGCGTGCCAGCTCAGTCGGCTTTCGGCGTCGCCGCCGTCGGACCCGTCGCTTCCGTCGTCACCATCGCTTCCGTCGCTTCCGTCGCTTCCGTCGCTTCCGTCGCTTCCGTCGCTTCCGTCACTACCGTCGCCGCCGTCGCCGCCGTTTCCGCTACAGCCGGCGAGTGCGGCAACGCCAGCGACACCGGTTACTTCGAGGAATTTACGTCGTGTTCTGTGTGAAGACATACGTTAACCGAATACGAAGGCGAGTATATATATCTGAGGATGTAGTAAGCGAATATTCACAGATACGCATATGGCTAGCTATAATTTATTATTATCTCTATTTGTAATATATATCTATTAACGATCTCCTATTTTCGACGATAACGCAGTCGGTCGAGACTGGAGCAGCGCTCGGCGGGATCGCCTCGATACCGGGAAAACGAAGATGAGCGCGGTTCGAAACCTCGCCTAGGCCAGCTCGTCGATCTTGTCGACGACGGCCTCGGCGAACTCGCTCGTCGCGAGCTTCTCGCCGCCCTCGATCTGCCGGTGGAGGTCGTAGGTGACCTGTCCGGACGAAATGGTCTCCTCGACGGCGTCGCGCACGAGTTCGGCGGCGTCGGACCAGCCGAGGTAATCGAGCATCTCGCGGCCGGAGAGGATCATCGCGGTGGGGTTCACCTTGTCCTCGCCGGCGTACTTGGGCGCGGAGCCGTGGACGGGCTCGGCGAGACAGCGACCGTGGCCGAAGTTGGCGCCGGGCGCGATGCCGAGGCCGCCGATCTGCGCGCCGGCGGCGTCGGACATATAGTCGCCGTTGAGGTTCATCGTCGCGATGACCTCGTACTCGTCCGTCCGGGTCAGGAGCTGCTGGAGCATGTTGTCCGCGATGCGGTCCTTGACGACGA
Organism: Halorubrum salsamenti; assembly: GCF_007671685.1. Classification (GTDB taxonomy): domain Archaea; phylum Halobacteriota; class Halobacteria; order Halobacteriales; family Haloferacaceae; genus Halorubrum; species Halorubrum salsamenti. The sequence goes on from NZ_VCNL01000004.1 coordinate 17,400, forward strand.
CGGTGCCCTCGGGCCGTTCGCCGTCGTGGTCCTCCCAGAGGTCGTCCTCGGTGATGACGTCCTCGCCGTACTCCTCCTCGGCGACCTCGTAGCCCCAGTCGCGGAACGCGCCCTCGGTGAACTTCATGATGTTCCCCTTGTGGACGAGGGTGACCGAGTCGCGGTCGTTGGCGAGCGCGTAGTCGATCGCCTCGCGGATGAGCCGCTTCGAGCCGAACTCGGAGATGGGCTTGATGCCGATGCCGACGGGGCCGTCGTGGATCACGTCGGCGACCTCCATCTCGTCTTCGAGGAAGTCGCGTACCTGTTCGACGTCGTCGGTGCCGGCCTCCCACTCGATGCCGGCGTACACGTCCTCCGTGTTCTCACGGAAGGTGATCATGTCCATCGCCTCGGGGTTCTTGACGGGCGACGGCACGCCGTCGAGGTGGTAGGTCGGCCGGACGTTCGCGTACATGTCGAGCGTCTGGCGGAGCGCGACGTTCAGCGAGCGGAAGCCGGCGCCGACGGGCGTCGTCAGCGGGCCCTTGATCGCGACGCGGTGGTTGCGGATCGCCGAGACGGTGTCCTCGGGGAGGTTCTCGTCGTACTTCTCGCGCGCGCTCTCGCCGGCGTAGACGCGCATCCACGCGATGGAGCGGCCCGTCGCCTCCGCGGCCGCGTCCAGTACCTTCTGGGCGGCCGGTCCGACGTCGGTGCCGATCCCGTCGCCGTGAATGATCGGGATGATCGGGTTCTCGGGGACGTTCAGCTCGCCGGTTTCCTCGTCGGCGAGCGTGATCGCCTCGCCGTCGTCGGGGACGTCGACCTTATCGTAGCTCATGAACGTCCGTGCGTTGTCGGACCCGCGTAAAGTGCCTGCCGCTTTGCCGCTGGGCGCCAGAGACCCCGGAATCGGGCGTTTTTGCCGGCCTCACGAGGGAGCCGGTCTCACGCGGGAAGCACCTCCACGTCGAACAGCGACCGCCACCGGTAGCGCCGGCCGCCCCAGACGAACGTCCGGCGCGCAAGCGCGTACGCGAGGAACAGCGGCGCAACGAGGACCGACGGACCGGCGAGCAGGAACGTCGCCCGGCGGATCCCGAACCGGGCGTACACCGCGGCCGAGATCGCGGTGACGAGCGTCACGCCGACCACCGGCGCGAACAGACACAGCGCGGCGAACGCGGCCGCGAAGGCGACGTCGAACGCGGCCGCGCGGGGAGCGTGGAACCGCACGATCCGGAAGAACCGGACGAACCGCTCCACCGATCCGCGGAGGGAGCCGCCGCACGGGACGGTCCGCGTCCGGTTCGCGGCCGTCACGTCGATGTGCTCGGTGAGCGTTCCGTCGTCGCTGACGGTCCGGCGGAGGTCCGCGAGGAACGCGTCCTGCCCGTCTCGGAGGTCGCCGCGCTCGAAGACGACCGCGCCGCCCCAGGCGATCCCGCCCGCGAACACCGCGGCGGTCCCGCCGATCGCATAGGCGGGCTCGAACAGCCGAGCGAGGGGGTCCCTCCCGACGAAGACGGGGATCTCCGTCGTGGGTCCCCGTCGCTCGTAGTCGGCGTTGAGCGTCGCGAGCCAGTCGTCCGGATGCGCGAAGTCGTCGTCGGTCCAGACGATCCGATCGTGTGCGGCCGCCTCCATCCCCGCGGCGATTGCGTTCGCCTTCCCGGAGCAGCCCTCGGGCTCGCCGGCGAGGACGATCCGGACGCCGTCCGGCGTCGTCCCTCGGCGATCGGCGACCGGGTCGTCGTCGGTGTCGCAGATCACGAGCAGCTCGTCGCGCTCGCCGAGCTGTCCGGCCACCTCGTCGCAGGCGTCGGCCCAGCGCACGGTGGGGAGGAGGACGGAGGTCGGCTGGCGGTCTCGATCCGTGCTGGTCACGTCGCCCGCTTCGGGCGGGGGACTCATAAGTGGTCACTCGGAAGTGGTCACTCGGAAGTGGTCACTCGGCCTCCCGGTCGCCCTCACCTCACCGACACTTGCGCGTGCCGATCTCCCGAACCCGCACCTCGTCGCTCCCCGAGACGTCGACCGCGACCGACGAGACCGTCACCGATTCCGTCTCCGCACCGGAGAACCCCGCCGCGCGGTCGCAGAGGTGCGCGAGCGTCGCGTCGACGCGATCCGGGTCGTCGACCGGCAGCAGCGAGAAGTGCTTCCGCCACCGGGCGGTGGGGTAGCCTCGGGCGTCCGATGGGGGACGGTCGACCGCGACCGGATCGCCGTACAGCGCGTCGATCCGGTCGCCGTCGGCGGTCGTCGCCGTCGCGAGCACGAGCGAATCGGTCGACGGCGGCCTCGGCGCGAACATGTCCCAGTCGCTCTCGGCCGGGTCGGACACCGCCGCGACGGGCTCCGGCGCGCCGACGACCCCGAGTCCCATGGCGGTCCACGCGAGCAGCGAGACGAGGAGGAGCGCGGCGACGGCGGCGAGGATGCGGTTTCGGATCGCTCGGTCGGGAGCGATCCCGGAGAGCGGGTCGGCGGCGGTCGATATCCGGCCCAGCGACTCGAAGAGCCCCTCGACCGCCGATCGAGATCGTCCGATCGCCGGAGCGGCCGACAACTCGATCCGGTCCCAGACGAACGGCGGCAAGAAGGGCAACAGCGCGGTCGCCGACGCCACGGAGAAGACGCCGATCTGCAGCGCGAGCGCCATCGAGAGGTGGGCGACGACGAGGATTCCGGCGAGCGCCGCCCGGACCCGCCCGGCGGCCGCGACGAGCAGCGGCGAGGCGACGAGCAGCGCGAGCCAGCCGTAGGTGGCGGCCGCGAGCAGGGCCGAGTTCTCGGGCATCAGTCCCCCGAGCGGGCCGTGGAGGTACGTGAGCCGGAAGACGGTCTCGACCGCCTCGCCCGCGGGCCACGCCTCGCCGCGGAGCTTCACGACCGCGTTCGAGACGTAGACCGCGAGGACGACGGCCAGCAGGAGGGCCGAGGCGGGACCGACGAACCGGCCGTTTTCGGGCGGAGGTCGTTCTCGCACTCCTGCCCGCCCCCGGACCGCGTCCACCGACCAGCGCGCGCCGAGGGGACACAGCAGACCGGCCCCGAGCACCTGCCAGAGCAGCGTGTCGCCGGCGTTGAGGACGAACGGGTTCCGCGCCTGCAGCGACGCGAGCAGGAGCAGCGAGACCGCGGCCGCGGCCCGAGTCCGGTAGCCGACCGCGAGCGCGACGGCGGCGAGTCCGGCGGCGAGAAACAGCAGGCCGACGGCCCGCGCGTCGCCGGAGAGCGCGTACAGCGAGAAGCGCGCGAGGGGGTACGACTCCGCGAGCAGCGGTCGGGGGAGCACGCCGGCGTCGGTGTAGAAGGCCGTCAGGTTCCGGGCGCGCAGCGCGAGGTCGACGAGGAGGACGACGCCGAGCGCGATCCGGAACGCCGCGAGCGCGCGCACGTCGATCCCGATACGGCGCCGGAGCCCGGCGCGGAGACGGTCGGGGACCAGGGAGTCGAGCGTGTCGCCTGCGGCGTCTCGGCGTTCGGCCACGATAGTGACGACTCCCCCAGCAGCGTGGATAGGTCTTGCGGCGGCGAGAGGGAGAGAGGTGAGACGCGGGGGCGGATGGACCCCACCCGCTTTCCGGGCGCTTATCCGGACGCCGCGAGACCCCAGCGTATGCGCGTCATCGCTCACGGCGGCGCCGGGGGGAGCCCGGACGAGCCGGCTCCCAGACAGGCGACGCTCGACGAGGCGACTCGCCGCGGCGTCGACGGTGACACTCCCCTCGGCGCGGTCGAGGCGGCGCTCGGCGTCCTCGAGTCGGACCCGCGGTTCAACGCCGGCGTCGGCGGCGCGGTCCAGTCCGACGGCGTCGCCCGCACCGACGCGGGCGTGATGACCTCGGACCGCGAGATCGGCGCCGCCTGCTCGATGCCCGGCGTCGAGCGCGCGGCGAGCGTCGCCCGCGTCGTCCACACTGAGACGCCGCACGTCTTCGTCTCGGGCGAGCACGCGGTCGACCTCGCCGACGGGTTCGGGATCGAGACGGGCGTCGACCTGCTCACCGACGAGACGCGCGAGCGGTACGAGGACGAGGACCCGCCGCGGGGCGGGCCCCGAGAGCACCTCGACTGGCTCGCGACGCGGTTCGGCTCCGGCGACGATCGGGCGGGAGGGGGTTCGGCGGACGGCGGGGAGGGACGCGAGGGCGACGACGGGAAGCGCGACGCCCCCGACCACGACACCGTCGGCGCGGTCGCGACCGACGGCGGGACGTTCGCCGCGGCGACCTCCACGGGCGGCCGGTCGTTCGCGCTCGCGGGACGCGTCGGCGACGTGCCGCAGGTCGGCTCGGGCTTCTTCTGTACCGCGGCCGGCGGCGCGAGCGCGACGGGCGCCGGCGAGGATATCGCGCGCGTGACGCTCTCGCGGCGGGCCGCGGGGTATCTCGACGACGGGCTCGGCGCGCAGGCGGCGGCCGACAGGGCGATCGACGAGTTCGAGGAGATTACGGGGTCCGGTGCCGGCGTGATCGTTCTCGGGGAGGACGGGGCCGGAAGCGCGTTCAACACGGACGGGATGCAGACGAGCATCGCTTATAAGTAGTCAGTGGTGTGCCAGTCGGTCGCTTATAAACGGTCAACACCGCGGTGACCGCCTCCCGAGCCCCAGCCGCGACGACTCGCGCGGCTTGCTGTCGTTCGAGACGCCGAAGGCGTCTCGTGATGACGAGAGAGCGAAGCTCTCTCGAACCACGCTCCTCGTTCAGTCGCTCACGCTCCTTCGCTGCGGTGTCGCCGGCGGCGGAGCCGCCGGCTTGCCGTGACGCCTCGCGCCACGCTGCTTACAGCGCCGTGCTTCGTCCTTCCGGAAGACTCCGTCTCCCGTCTTGTCGCTCTCACCCTGTCGCTGGCGCCGTCGACGCCAGCGACTCCCTCGCGCGTGCTGACTCGCGTCCTCCGGGCGCTCGCAGACACGCGCCGACCGTAAAATCGGTTGAGCATCGCCGACCATTTATAAACGAATCCACTGCGTCCCCTCCGATCCGCCTCGTCGCCCGCGGAGGCGAGGATACAAATCCGCCCGCCGCCTTGCGCCGGTATGGTCACGTTCCTCGCCGGCGGCACGGGGACGCCGAAACTCCTCGACGGGGCGACCCGCGTGTGGGACCCCGCGGAGATCGCGGTCGTCGCCAACACCGGCGACGACGTCGAGCTCGGCGGCCACCTCGTCTGCCCCGACGTCGACACCGTGCTGTTCGCCGGCGGCGACGTCCTCGACCGCGAGACGTGGTGGGGGATCGCGGACGACACGACGGCGACCCACGAGGAACTCCGCCGGCTCGCGGAGGCGGCCGGACTCGAAACCGGCCCCCGCTACCTCGACGACGCGGCGCAGACGGCCGGCCGCGAGATCGCCCGCTGGCGGCGCTTCTCGGGCGTCGGCGAGTTCATGGAGATCGGCGACCGCGACCGCGCGGTCCACGTCACGCGCACGAGCCTGCTCGACGAGGGGAAGTCCCTCACGGAGGCGATCCGGACCCTCGCGGACGCCTTCGGCCTCGACGTCGACCTCCTCCCGATGTCCGACGACCCGGTCGCGACGCTGATCCACACCGAGGCGGGCGAACCGATCCACTTCCAGGAGTACTGGGTCGCGCGCCGGGGCGAGCCCGCCGTCGCCGACGTGGAGTTCCGGGGCGCGGCGGACGCGGAGCCGACCCCTGCGGTCCGTGAGGCGCTCGACGACCCCGTCGTCATCGGCCCCTCCAACCCCGTGACGAGCGTCGGCCCGATGCTCGCGCTCCCGGGCGTCGAGGCGGCGCTGTCGGAGACCCCCGTGGTCGCCGTCTCGCCGTTCGTCGGCGACGAGGTGTTCTCCGGGCCCGCCGCCGACCTGATGGAAGGCGTCGGCCGCGAGCCCTCGACCGCGGGCGTCGCCGACGCGTACCCGTTCGCCGACGCGTTCGTCCTCGACGACGGCGATCCGACCGATCTTCCCGATCGGCACGTCGAGCGCACCGACACCCGAATCGACGGCGCGGACGACGCCGAGCGCGTCGCTCGGGCGTGCGATCGGGCGCTGGCGGCGGTGGCGGATACGGACGCGGAGCCGGAGGTGGCGGAGTGACGGCGACCGACGAGGAGGTCCCATCCCCGCCCCCGTTCCTCGTCGCGGCCAGCCTCAGCGGCGCGGCCGACGCCGAGTGGGCGCGGACCGCAGCCCCGCACGTCGACGCCGCGGTTCTCGGGGGGATCGCGCTCGACCCGGCGAGTCGGGCCGCCGCGCGCGACCTCGTCGCCCGCGACCGCTCGGAGTTCCTCCCCGGGAACCCGCTCGCGTGGATCGACCGCCAGCTCGACCGGCTCGCAGACGTCCCGCTCCGTCCCGGCGTCAACGTCCGGAGCACGACCGTCGACCCGGTCCGGGAGGCGGCGGAGCGCTGCGCCGAGCGCGGCGCGGTCTGCGAGGTGAACGCGCACTGCCGACAGCCGGAACTGCGCGCGGTCGGCTGCGGCGAGTCGCTCCTCCGGGAAACCGACCGACTGGCCGCGTACGTGGCCGCAGCCGCCGAGACCGGCGCGACGACGAGCGTGAAGGTCCGCGCCGAGGTCCCCGGCGCCGACCTCGTCGCCGTCGCGGACGCGGTCGCCGACGCGGGCGCCGACTGGCTCCACGTCGACGCGATGGACTCGGAGGCGGTCGTCGACGAACTGACCGCCGGCAGGGAGAGGGACGGGACCGACCGTCCCCGCGACGACCTCACGGTGATCGCCAACAACGGCGTCCGGGGCCGGGAGACCGTCGCGGAGTACGCCGCGTACGGCGCGGACGCCGTGAGCGTCGGCCGGCCGAGCGAGCGACCGGAAGCCCTCTCGCGGATCGCCGACGCGGTGGCGGCGTGGCGAGAGGGAAAGCTGCTCGCGGAGAGCGAGGCATCCCGGCCGGAGGCGTCGTCGTGACATCGCAGCCCGTCGACGACGCGACGCTCGCGCTCCTGCTGGAAGTGGCCGGGACCCCCAAGCCCGGCAACGTCGACCGGCACCGCGACCTCGACGACCTCCGGTTCGAGGCGTTCCTCGGCGGGGCGGTCGGCGCCCGCGAGGGGCTCGAACTGGCCGCAGACGAGGAGACCGGAGTCGGCCGCGCCTTCGAGCGCGGCGTCGAAGGGATGGCGGCGCGAGCGGGGACGAACACCCAGTTCGGCTGTCTCCTCCTGCTCCTCCCGTTGGTTCGGGCGGGCGTCGAGGGCGAAGGATCCGGCAGCGATCTCTCCCCCGTAGTCGTCGACCGAGTCACCCGAGAGACGACCGTCGACGACGCGGTCGCGTTCTACCGCGCGTTCGAACACGTCGACGTCGCGGTCGCGGACCCGCCCGCGGACGCCGACGACCTCGACGTGCGCCGCGGGGGGGACGCGGCCCCCGCGCTCCGGGAACGGGACGTGACCCTGCGGGACGTGATGGCGCTCTCCGCGGACCCTCCCGATCCCGACAGGGTCCCCGACCGCAACGCGCAGGAGTGGGTCGAGGGGTTCCCGCGGACGTTCCGCGCGGCCGAGTGGATCCGGAGCGACGAGGGGCCCCTGACCGACCGGGCGGCCCGAGCGTTCCTCGGCCTGCTCGCGGCCGGTCCCGACACGCTGATCGCGGCGAACCACGGCCCGGAGGCGGCCCGCGAGGCCAGCGATCGGGCGGCCGCGATGCTCGGTGGAGCGGACGCGGATCCCGACGCGCTCGTCGGTGTCGACGAGGTCGACGCCGCCGCGGTCCACGGCGCCGACCTCGACGCCGCGGAGGAGCTGGCGGCCGCGTTCGTCGGCGAGGGGATCAACCCCGGGACGACCGCCGACATCACCTGTGCGGCGCTGTACGTCGCCCTCCGGCGCGGGGCGGAGGTGGCGCCGTGAGCGACGACCGCGCCGATTCCGCGCTCCCCGGCTGGCCCGTCGCCCTCCGGGGCGTCACCGAGTCGGTCGTGACGACGCTCGGGCCGAACGACCGCTGGAACGTCGCGGCGCTCGGGCTCCACGCGCCGGACGACCCGAGCGACCCCGTCACCGCGCGGACGTACGGGCGCACCCGGACGTGGCGGAACTTCGCGGAGCGCGGCGGCGGCGTCGTCCAGTTCACGACCGATCCGCGGACGTTCGTCGACGCCGCGCTGACGGTCCGCGAGGTCGACGAACCGGTACTCCCGACCGCCGACGCGTGGGTCGAGGTGACGGTCGAGGAGATCGGGAGCGAGACCGAGGGCGACGCGACGGTCCGGACGTGGGCGCTCGATCCGGTCGAGCGCGCGGTCGTGAGAGAGCGCGTTCCCACGGTCAACCGCGGGTTCGGCGCGGTCGTCGACGCGACGGTGGCCGCCTCGCGGTTGGACGTGCCCGGATTCGACGCGGCGGAGCTCTTGGACCGGCTGCGGTACTTCGCGGACGTGGTCGAGCGGTGCGGCGGGCCGGCCGAGCGCGAGGCGTTCGCACGGATCGACGAGGCGACCGGGTGGCGGGAGCGGGCGGGGGAAAGAGCGGGGGCGGGGGGAGGAGCGGGAGACGACGAGGAGCGATGATCGAGAAGGCGATCAGCGCGAGCGCGCCTGCGGCCCGCTCGCGGCGTAACGAACCCTTTTAGTTCGGGCCGGCGGTATCGCTCGGTATGGCCATCAAACCCAAGTACATCAAGCAGCTCGGGAACGTCCTGCTTGAGCGGTACCCCGACTCGTTCAACACGGACTTCGAGACGAACAAGGAGAGCGTCACCGCGCTGACGACCGTCGAGTCGAAGGGCGTCCGCAACCGGATCGCCGGCTACGTCACCCAGAAGAAGGCGCAGGCGGCCCAGAAGGCGTAAGCGGGTTCGAGTTCTCGCCGAGTCGTTCCGTTTCCGTCGAGCCGCCGCTTCGTCGTGATCGTCCCCTGACGACGGTGAGCCGTTACCCTCCCCACGTTTATCCCCGAAGCCGCGGCCACCTCGTCGGGATGGACGCACTCGTGCGACCCGTCGTCGATCCGGGGTTCGCGGCGATGGCGCTGGCGTTCCTGTCTGGGGGCGTCGCGCTCGGGACCGCGAGCGGGCTCGTGCCGGGCCTCCACGCCAACAACTTCGCGCTGCTTCTGGCCGGGCTCGCCCCCTCGGTCTCGGCCGACCCGCTGCTCGTCGGCGTCGCGATGCTCGGAGCGGGCGTGGTCCACTCCTTCCTCGACATCGTGCCCGCGCTCGCGCTCGGCGTCCCGGACGCGGCCACGGCCGTCGCGGCGCTACCGGGCCACCGACTCGTGGTTGCCGGACGCGGTCGAGAGGCGGTCCGGCTCTCGGCGGTGGGGTCGGGGCTGGCCGTCGCCCTCGCGGTCCCGCTGGCCGTTCCGATCACGTGGATCATGATGCGCGGTTACCCCGTCGTCAGGGAGTATCTCCCGCTGCTTTTGGGCGTCGTCGTCGCCTTTCTCGTGCTCACCGAGTCGTCGAAGCGGGCAGCGCTCGGCGGCCTCGCCGCGTTCCTCGCGAGCGCGGCGCTCGGCCTCGCGACGCTCGACGCCGACCCCGCGGCGCCGCTCGACGCCGGCGGGGTCCTCGCGCCGCTGTTCGCCGGGCTGTTCGGCGCCCCGGTGCTCGTCGACGCCGTGGGCGGCGGGGGCGTTCCGCCGCAGGCCGACGCCCGGATCGCGATGAGTCGCCGCGGGCTCGGCGTCAGCGCGGGCGGCGGGTCGCTCGCGGGCGCGGTCGTCGGCTACGTGCCGGGCGTCTCCGCGGCCATCGCGGCGGTCGCGGCGCTGCCGGCGGTCCCGCGCGACGAGTCGGACCGCGGGTTCGTCGTCGCCACGAGCGGCGCGAACACGGCGAACACGATATTCGCGCTGTTCGCGCTCGTCGCGCTCGGGACGCCGCGGACGGGGGTCACCGTCGCGATCGACCGCGCCGAGGTCCCCTTCGCGCTCCCGATCCTGCTCGTCGCGGCCGCGACCGCCGCGGCGTGCGGGTTCGCGCTCGTGTTGCTGGTCGGCGACGCGTACCTCCGCGTCGTCGGGAACGCGGACTACACGCGGCTCTCCGTCGGCGTGTTGGGGCTGCTCGCGGGCATCTCGTACGCGTTCGCGGGCGCCTTCGGAGTCGGCGTGTTCGCCCTTGCTGGGGCGCTCGGGCTCGTCCCGCCGCGGGTCGGCGCGCGGCGAGTCCACCTGATGGGGGTGTTGATCGGACCGCTCATGCTTGGGTGAACCACGGTATCCCGTCTCAGTCGGCCGCACGGAGTGCGGGGGCAAAGAACAACGGTTAAAAGTCGCGCGGTGGTGGTTTACTGTATGAGCGAGAGTGAAACGCAGGGCACCCGGCAGTGTGTCTCCTGTGGCATTCAGGTGGCCGGGATGAACGCCGCGCGATTCTCCTGTCCCGACTGCGGGGAGACGATCCACCGGTGCGCCAAGTGCCGGAAGCAGAGCAACCTCTACGAGTGTCCCGACTGCGGCTTCCGAGGGCCCTGACCATGGGAGACGTCGCTGCCAAAATCAAGGTCATGCCGAACAGCCCCGACGTGGACCTCGACGGCCTGCAGGACCGACTGGAGGAGTCGCTCCCGCAGGGCGCGAAGATCCGCGGCTTCCAGCGCGACGACGTCGCGTTCGGGCTCGTCGCCCTCCTGCCGACCGTTATCGTCCCCGACGGCGCGGGCGGCACCGAGGCCGTCGAAGAAGCGTTCAACGAGGTCGACGGCGTCGAGTCCGTCGCCGTCGAGAACGTCGGTCGCCTCTAGGCGACTTCGGTCTCGTCGTCAACGACGCGAAAATGGCATTTCTGCGTCCGACCGTTCCCCGACCGGAGAGCGGCGGCCGTGCGCTCCGATCAGTCGTTACGCGACGTGCTCTGAGATCCACGCGGTGAGGTCGTCGCCCGGGATGAACCCCTCCGCGCGTCGCGCGACGGGCTCGCCGTCGACGAACAGCACGAACAGCGGGACGCTCCGCACGTCGAACCGCTCGACGAGGGGCGGATCGTCGCGGGGATTCACCGCGGCGACGGCGATATCCAGCTCGCGAGCGACGTTGCCGAGGACGGGCTCCATGCTCGCGCAGATGCCGCAGCCGTCCGTGTAGAACTCGACCACGGCGGCGTCCGCGTCGGCGACGAACGCGTCGAGCGCGTCTTCGTCGGTGAGAGATACCGGCCGGCGAACCGCTTCGGAGGCGCCGTCGGCGGACCCGGAGTTCTTCGATTCGGTCTTGGGCTCCATACACACTATTGTCGCCGAGCGGTGATAAAGCCTCGTGTCGGGGTCGCGACGGTGTCGCCCTCACCGGTCGAGGAGTCGTCGGAGCCGTCGGTGGACGATGTCGGGCGGCCACGAAGCCGCGGTCGTCTCGGTCGCGACCCCGAACGTCTCGACGGTCCGGCGGACGGTGGCGTCCGACGCACCGCTCTGTTCCGCGAGGAACGCGTACGCCGCGATCTGAAGCTCGTACCGCCGGCGCGTCTCGGGGGTCGGCTCGGCCAGAGCGATCTTCGCGTCGGTCACGAACCGCTCCCCGGTCGGATACTCGACGACGAAGTCCGCCCGCCCGTGGATCTCGACTTCGAGATCGCCGACCTCGGCCAGCCCGTCCAGCTGGCGTTCGACGGTGACCTCGGTCGCCGGATCCGCGATCCGGTCCCACAAGTCGGAGTCGAGGAAGTCGTCGAGGACGGTCTCGAAGAAGGCGAACATCCCCTCCCGTTCGGCCTCGTCGACCGGTCCCGGGAGCGCGTTCACGGCCTCGTCGAAGGAGGCACGCACCGCGGGCCCCGCGGTCCGGATCGCCCGTTCGTCGACGCCGCTGGCGACCAGTTCCGTGAGCGCGTCGTGGAGACACGTCCCCACCTCCCCGGGACCGAGCCGATCGAATCGCAGGGGGAGATCGTCGGACACCTCGTTCGTCGTCGTGTGCAGCGGCTCGCCCAACAGGTGGGCGAGCGCGTACCGATCGGCGTCCTCCGTCAGCGGGTACATCGTACTGGGGCTCAGGAACCGGGGAACCCACGGGTCGAGCCGATCGCGGCGCGGCGGAGATCCGGCGACGTGATCGCGCCCGGTCCGCGGAGCCGGGGCGTCGCGTCCGGCGAACAGGTCCGCGTCGTTGACGCCGACTGCGATCGCGTCCCGGTTCGGGTCCGCGTCGAGCCGCAGCTCGTAGGAGTCGGTGCCGCCGCGCGGGAACGCTAGCCCGTCGCGGAGCGTGTCGAGCCACCGGTCCCGAGCCTGGTCCGTCTCCGCGTCAGAGCGGGGGAGCGGAACGACGAGGTGGTCCCGAGCCCGGGTGAGCGCCACGTACAGCAGCCGCCACGCCTCGGCGCGCTCGTTTTCCGCCACCCTTCGGAGCCGGTCCGGGCCGACGAGCGCGTCGCGATCCGCGGAGTCAGACGCAGAATCCCGCCAGCGGGCGGTCGCCCAGCGGAGCCCGGCGTCGCGTCCCCAGCCGTCCCCGGCGCCGTACAGCCCGCCGTCGAACGGGGGGAGGACGATGTCTTCGGGCACGTCCGTGTTCGTCGGCGGGGCGAGCCCCGCGATCGGTCCCTGCGTGATGAACCGCCGGGCGTGAGGGCCGCGTGACCAGACGTCAAACCCGGGGTCGGCGACGACGACGACGTCGTCCTGGTCCCCTTTCGCCCGGTGAACCGTGCGGAACTCGACGTCGTAGGCGGCGCCGGCCGCGCTCGGCTGCGTCGGGCCGACGCCGGGCTCCTCGCGGAACGGTTCCGCGAGGTCGATCAGCTCCGCGGGCGGGTAGCGGCCGTCCCCCTCCCACTCGGAGAGCGTCTCGACGAGCGCGTCGAGGTTCGCGACCCGCTGGTCGGGATCGGTCTCGGCGACGCGTTCGTTCGAATCGGGACCGGTCTCGGCGACGCATCCGTTCGGGTCGGCTCGCAGCGCGAGCGCCTCGATGACTTCTTCGACGTAGACGCTCGCCGGGAGCCGCTGAAATACGTCGCTACGGTCGCGGAGCCGGACGAGTCCGCGGAGGGTCTCTCGCTGCGCCTCTCCGACGGCGCCCGGTCCGTCGTCGAGCACTCGATCGAGGTCCCACGAGCGGGCCTCGAAGGGGGCCGCATCGAACGCGGCGTTCAGCGGGGACTCGGTGAGGAGCTCGGCGGTGCGCTCCGGGGAGCCGGGCGCGATCAGCCACTGGCAGACGGCGAGCACCACCTCGACGGCGGGAGAGTCGAACAGCGCGTCGGTCGCGGTGCGGACCCGAAGTCCCTCCGCGGTGAAGGCCGCCTCGTACTCGGGCATCCGCGTCCCGCGGCGGAACAGCACCGTGACGCCGAGCGGGTCGCCGTCGTCGTCGCAGAACGTCCCGTCGGCGAACCCCCGCGAGACGTGAGTCGCGAGCATGTTCGCTTCCCCGACCGCTCCGTCGGGGTTCGCCCACATCGCGGAGCCGGGACGGCCGACGCCGGCGAACGAGGAGACGTGTACCGCCGCCCCGTCGTCGCCGTCGCGAGCCGCGTCCAATCGCGGGTACGAGGCGTCGAGATCGCCGAGATCCCCGCGGGCCGGGTCGTCGAACACCGGCTCGGCGATGGCGTTGATCCCCGCGGCGATGTCGGGGACGCACCGGTAGGTGGTGGTCGCCGTCCGGTTCTCGTGGGTGTCCCAGTCCACGCCGAGGTACGTCCCCTCGGTCGTCGCGGCGCCGAACCACCGCGGGTCGGCGTGTCGCCACAGGTAGATCCCCTGGAGAACGTCGCCGCAGGCGAACACGCGAGACCCGTCGGTCACGGCGTGCGAGAGCGCGGCGTGCTGGACGGCCGAGACGTCCTGCGCCTCGTCGAGGACCAGGCTCCGGATCCGCGACCGATACGTCCGGAGGACCCGGTCGCGGTGCGAGTCGTCGATCGATCGGAGCGGCTCCGGGAAGCTCGATCGGTCGCCCGGCCCGTCGAAGTACGCGTCCACGAGGTACGCGACGTCCGTGTGCGAGACCGCACCGTACTCCCGAACCGCGGTCCGGTAGCGGGCGCGGTACGCCGAGAGGACGGCGCAGAAGTCGTCGATCCGCGCGTCCCACGCGTCGTACAGCTCGCGGTCGGCGTCGAGGAGGCGCGCTCGGTCCGGGGCGGTCACGGCCTCGCGGACTCGGTCGCCGGCTTCTCCGTCACCCGTGTTCCCACCGCCCGTTCCGTCGCCATCGACGAACCGCTCGACGGACCGCACGATGTCGTCGAACGAGTCGGGTCTCCCGTCGGGATACGTCGAGTCGCGCGTCCGCGCCAGCTCCGATCGGAACGCCTCGGTCGAGAGGCGCCGATCGCGACAGTACGTCAGCGCGTCCGCCAGCATCTCGTCGACGCCGGCGTCGTACTCGCCCTCCGGATACGCGGCCTCGAGGTTGCGGAGCCGCCGGCCGTGCTCCGGGTCGTCGCGGAGCGACCCGTAGCAGTCGCGGTGGACCCGCTTCAGGAGCGCGTCGTTCCCGACCGACGGCGTCTCCTCGAAGCCGATGTCGCCGGCGAACTCCCGGAAGATCCCGCGCAGAAACCCGTCGATTGTGCCCGCGTAGGGGGCCTGTCGCGTGCGCTCCCGGAGGTATCGCAGCTCCGCCTCGGAGACGTCGGCCGCCGCGGGGACGAGTTCGTGTTCGACGATCTCCCGCAACCGGTCGCATATCGCCGGCACGATCTCCGCCGCCTCGTCGCGGTTGAACGAGACGACCGCGACGTGCTGCTCCGGGGTCGGGTCCCCCGCCACGTATCGGCGGAGAATGTCCTCGGCGGCGACGTGGTGAGCGACGACCGATTTGCCCGCCCCGGGAACGCAGTCGAGGGTGAACAGCCCGGCGTCGGACTCGAAGTACGCCTCCTTGATCTCCCGCTGTGCGCCCCGCAGCCTGAGGGGGTCGCCGTCGTCGGCGTCGCGGTCGTTACTCACGATCGCCCTCCGTCCCGTCGTCATCACCGTTCGGCCCGCCGACGACGATATCCCGCAGTGCCGGCGGAAGCTCCCGGTCCGCCCCGACCAACCGCCGCCTGGACTCCTCTGAGACCCGCCGCGTCTCGACGTGGTCGAGCAACGGGGAGCGGGCCACCTCGTCGCCGCCGGGGGACCGGGTGTGGCGGGTGACGACGACACAGTCCCCCGCCGCCCGGAGCGCGTCGACGAACTGGTCGCGGTCGCGGCCGCCGACCCACGCCGGCTGCGGCGCCAGCGCTCCGGTCGCGCCCTCGCCCCGGAGGACCGCCTCTCGGAACTCCGGCGGCAACGCGGACTGCGACGGCCGCGGCCACTCCTCGGCCGTCAGTCCGACGGCGATTACGTACGGGACTTCGAGTGCCCAGAGGTCGTTCGCCTCGAAGACGTCGAGGGCGCGGGCGTTCGAGTGTTCCCGGCGACCGGGGCGCTGCGTGGCGATCACGCCGGCGAGATCGGCGACCGCGCTCCACGAACGCTCCAGCGTCCCCGCTTCCAGACGGTCGGCGAACTTGTGCCGCAGCTGCCGAACGAGGGTGCGAACGCGGACGATCGCACGCGCGTCGGTCTCGGTATCGAGTAGCGCCGGCGAGTCCGCACTCTTCGTCTCCGGGACCGCGCGTTCGGCGTATCCCTCGATCGCCTCGCCGAGCAGCGAGGTGACCGACGCCGGCTCCGGGGACGGGGCGGCGTCGATCCACTCGGCGAACCGTCGGAGCCGATCGTCGGCGCCGTCGACCGAGTCGAACAGTTCGATCCACTCGGGGATCGGTCGTGAACCGTCCGGGAGCACGTCCCTGGCTCGGTGTACCGCCTCGGCCTCCATCGGCCACTCCGCCGACAGGGAGGGCGATCCGTCCGGGAGCGGCGGGTCAAGTGGATCACCCGAGGTCGGCGGCGACCACCGGAGTTCGAGCGGCCGCAGCAGCGCGTCTCGGTCCACGGCGTCACCGGCCAGCACCTCGCACACCGACTCGACGAGGGCGTACGGGCGGGTCTGCGTCACGCGGAGCTGCGTCCAGAACACCGGTGCGATCGCGTACTGGAGCGCCGCCCGGAACAGCGGCTCCTCATACGGGTCGAGGTCGCGGACAGCGACGGCAACGTCCCGTATCGGAACGCCGCGGTCCCGGAGCGAGGCCGCTACCGCCATCGCGCTACGCGCCTCGTCCCGGCGCGTCGGAGAGGCGATCTCGATCATCGGCACGTCGGGCGCGTCGATCGGCCCCGAGAGCGCGAGCCGGTCGGATCGAGTCATTCGAACGCCTCCGTTCCGGGCTCGGCGATGGAAAGGAGGTCGGGGACCCGGCGCCGGAGGTACTCCCCTGTCCCCTCCCGGAAGTGGATGTGGATCTCGACGGGCGTGGCGACCAACAGTCCGTGGACGAGGTCGGTGTGCGGCGCCGACAGGCCGCTGAGACCGAGGAGCGTGAGGCGGTCGATAGCCGGGTACGCTTCGTTCCACACCGAGCCGCTCGTCGCTGTGATCGACCGGGTCGCGCGACGCAGAAGAGCCGTCTCGGAGACCGCCTTCGCGGTCCGGCCCCGGAGCTCACGTTCGATATCGAGTCCGGCGTGGAGGAGTTCGTCCGCTTCGTCGTCGATCGGCTCGTCGATCTCGGCGGCGGTGTCCGCCCAAGCCGCGATCCGCTCCGGGTGGAAGTTGGTGACCGTTTCAACGTCGGTTCGGACCTGTTCGACCCGCTGCGGGTCCCTCGAAGCGGCCCCGGTCGGAAGAGAGACTCCGAGCGGCCCGTCAGGCCCCACGGATTCGAGGATCGACCGGATCATCGAGAGGCGGTCGATGCGGTCGACGGCCGCGGTCGGACGGCCCGCCGCCTCCAAGACGCGGATACAGATCCCGACCGGGTCCGCGAAGCGAAAGGCGTCCTTCGGCAGCCGCGCCTCGCGGAGCCGACGCTGGACGTTCCGCTGGTGAAGTTCGACCGGGGACACGACGAGTTCGTTCGGGTGTGAACGGGGTCGAGCCCGCTCGAACAGCCGCCCTTCATCGCCGACGTGAAGACTCAGTCGGTCCGGAGTCTCGTCGTCGAGTGCGCGCGTTCCTTCCATTGTCGATACCGACGGTTCGTCGGTCCCGACCTTACAGCGTCCTCCCCCGAACCGTTGTCGGTCGCGGGTGTCCCGGTTGCAGATCGGTCCGACGAGAGCGACCGGCAGGCCGCTCCCAGCTACTCCTCTCGGTCGGCCGCGTCCAGAAGCATGACGGCTCCGCCGAGCAGCGCGACGTTCTTCAGGAAGTTGATCTTGTTGTCGTGGCGTGCCTTCCCCTCCATCGTCCAGAAGTCGTGGATCGAGGGGGTCGTCCCGAGGAAGAACACGATCAGCGCCCCGGCTGACGCGCGGGGGAACCGCCAGAGGACGACGCCGAGGTTGGCGACGAACAGCATCCCGGTGACGAGCGGCACGAGCACGTCGGGCATCGGGACGCCCTTCTCCTCGGCGACCGCGACGCGCTTCTCGTTGTTCTTGAACCCGTCGACGGCCATGTACGCGAGGACGCCGCCGTAGAGGGCGCGTCCGATCGCGGACGGCGGGCCGGCGGTCGATTTCGGGTCGGCGGCCGACTCCGGACCGCCGGCCGACTCGCCGTCGCTCACGCCGACACCACCTCGATGCGGCTGACGTTCGCGTCGACGCGACCGACCGTCTCGTACGCGCCGCCGTCGGTCCGACGCATGATCCGGCCCTCGACGTCATCCCGCTGGTCCGGCACGTCGAACAGGCCGGAGCCGCAGATCACGTCGCCGTCGCACACGGCCCACGTCTCGACGATCTCGTGGGGCTCGCCCGGGAACGGGACCCGCTCGAAGTCGCGACCGAAGTTCGTCGACTCGAACAGCGCGACCTCGTGGTCGTCGTTCACCCACGCCGGCGGCGCCTCCTCGCCCCCGCAGAAGAAGAGGGTGCCGTCGTGGACGAACACGCGCCGGACGTACGAGAACTCGTTCCCCGTGTCGATCCGCGTCCACGACTCGCCGGCGTCGGTGGTACGCCAGAGGCCGCCCTCGCCGACCGCGTGGCCCAGTCCCAGGTTCTCCAAGTCGTGGTCGAGGTACCCGGTCGCCGCGAGCCAGACGTCCTCCGAGATCGGCAGGATCTGGTGAACGTCGTCGACGATTGTGTCGCGTCGATCGGTCCACGTCTGTCCGGCGTCCGCACTCAGGTGGATCCCCCCCGCCTCGACGCCCGCGATCAGCCGGTCCGGGCGTCCGGGAACCGCTTCGAGCGCACGCAACCGGGCGTAGTGCGGGTCGATCGGCGACTCCCAGTGCCCGCGCGACGAGAGGTCGCGGAACCCCTTCAGCTCCGTCCACGTCTCGCCGCCGTCGACGGAGCGGAAGACGTACGGATCGTTCGTCCCGGCGTAGAGCGATCCGTCCGCCGTCGCGAGGACCGACCAGACCTCGCTTTGCCCCGCGTGCCAGAAGCGGTCCCCGAGGGGAACGCCGAGGTCTGCCCACGTCTCGCCGCCGTCCAGCGAGCGGTACGCCCCCGTCGAGGACGCGACGAAGACGCCTTCGGTGTGGTCCCAGGACGTCACGGCGGTGACGACCCCGCAGTCGAGCACCCGTTCCGGATCCCCCCGATCGAACGGCACGGCCTCGGTGCGGTAGAGTCCGTCATCTGTCCCGATCAAAAGTGTCATACACACGTACGTGAGTCGAACACGTACTAAAGTTTTACCAAGCCGTAAAACGCTAAGTAGCAGCGGTCTCAACCGGTAGTCGACGCCAGTCGCCGCCCCTATCCGGCGGCGACGACCCCACTCATGACAACGCCTCACCCGACGAAACGACCGACCGACGCGACGTACCTCGCCGACCGGGACACGGCGGAGGAACCGCCAGATCTCCCGCGAGAGTTGTTGAACCTCCCGTGGATCGACATCCACAATCACGCGCACACGCTCTCGTGGGACGACCGGGAGCGGTACGCCCTGTCCGGCTGTCGCTCGATGATGATGGTCGCGTCGGGGTACCACTGGACGCCGTACAAGCCGGTCGAGGCCGACGACATCCGCTTTCTCTGGGACGACGCGATCAACCGGCGGGAAGCGATCGAGCGCAACCACTTCTTCGAGGCGAAGCTGGGACTCGGCGTGCACACCGGCGTCCGCATCGAGGACCCCGACGAGCTGTTAGCGGCGATGGACGCGTACTGCGCGCTCGACGAGGTCGTCGCCGTCGGCGAGACGGGCGTGGTGCCGTCGCAACACGTCGAGCGGTGGGGCGTCGACGAACAGCAGGCGGTCGTGCAGGCGCAGATGGAGCTCGCCGACGACCACGGTCTCCCCGTGCTCCTCCACACCCCGAACACGTCGACCGAGTCGAAGCGGTCGTACCGCGACGGGCTCGGCGTCACCCCCGGCTACGAGAAGAACGCCGGTCTCGGCGCCGACCCCGTCCTCGACGGCGACAACCCCGCGCTGGAGTCCGTGAAACGCGACGTGGCGGCCGCGCGCGACGCCGGCCTTCCCGAGGGGCGCGTCGTCGCCTCCCACGCCGACCGCAACAACACGGAATACCTGATGGAGGAGACCGACTGCTACCTGAGCTACACCATCGGCCACTCGTGGCTGGTCGGCGTCGACGCCGCCGACGTGGCGAACGCCATCGACGAGTACGGTCCCGGGCGGATCATGGTCGACACCGACTGCGCGAACGTGCTCCGGACCGACCCGTACGCGCTGAAACGCGCGATCTTCGAGCTGTACCGGTACGGGATCGACGTCGACGAGATCCGGCAAGTGGTACTGGAGAACCCCCGCGAGGTCTTCGACTTCGAGCAGTAGTCCGCGATTCCAGCCCGTACGATCCCGACGACACCATTCGGTCAGTATAAAGAGCCGACGTCGTCGCTACGCGCCGTCGAACGCGAACTCGTTGGTCAGCTCCCCGATCCCCTCGACGCCGATCGTGACGGTGTCGCCGTCCTCCAGCAACACCGGCGGCTCGCGGTAGACGCCGACGCCCGGCGGCGTGCCGGTGAAGAGCAGATCGCCGGGCTTCAGCGTGAACGCCTGACTGCAGAAGGAGACGAGGTCGTCGATCCCGAAGATGAGGTTCGCGGTCGTCGACTCCTGGAGGCGCTCGCCGTTCACGTCCGCCCAGATCGCGAGGTCGTGCGGGTCGGCCACCTCGTCCGTCGTCACGATCTCCGGGCCGATCGGGGCGAAGGAGTCGAGGCTCTTGCCGCGGACCCACTGTCCGTCGCCGTGCTGGAGGTCGCGCGCCGAGACGTCGTTACCCACGAGGAACCCGGCGACGTGGTCCATCGCCTCCTCGGGGTCGACGCGGCGGGCCTCCTCGCCGATGACGGCGACGAGTTCGGCCTCGTAATCGACTTGTTCGGTGAGATCCGGGTCCCACGAGACCGCGTCCTCCGGCCCCGTCACCGAGGTGGGGAACTTCGAGAAGAGCACGGGCTCGTCGGGGATCGGGTTGTCACCCTCCTCCGCGTGGTCGCGGTAGTTGAGCCCGACGCAGACCACTTTCCCCGGGGCCGTCACCGGAGCCGCCCGCGAGACGGCGTCGGCGTCGTGGACGCCGACCCCCGTCTCCTCGGCGTACTCGACCGCTAGCTCCGCCTTCCGTCGCCACTCCCAGTCGGAGAGCAGTCCGGTCGTTTCGTCGTCGATGTGGACCCCGGCGGCCGCGCCCGCCGCTGGGAGGTTGACGATCGTCTCGTCGCCCGTCGCGACGCCGCACCACGGCGATTCCGCGTCCGTCGTTCGGTATTGTCCGATTCGCATTGAGATGTGTGAGATTCGTACTCTGTAGTTTATAAGTCGATGCCGGCCTCGTCGATCAGCCGCTCGCCGGAGGCGACGAACCGGTCGAACTCCTCGCGGACCTTCGTGTTCGTCAGCTCGCCGTCGCGCTTGACGGCCTCGCCGTCAACGAGGACCGTGTCGATGTGCGAGGGGTCCGACTGGAAGACGACGGTCTGGACCGGAGAGTGGCAGGGGGCGGTCATGAAGTCGTTCGTGTCGAAGAGAACGAGGTCGGCGCGCTTGCCGGGCGTGATCGTCCCGATCTCGTCGTCTAACCCGAGCGCCTTCGCGCCTTCGATCGTCGCCATTTCGAGGGTGTCGCGCGCGGAGACGCTCACCTCGGTGACCTCCTCGTCGCCCTCTAGGACCGCCTGGTTGTCGAACATCCGCTGGAGCTGCATCCCGATCCGCATCTGGCTGCCCATGTCGCCGCTGACGTTCGAGCAGACGTCGACTCCCCACGCCGGGCGCCCGCCCGCTTCCAGCACCTTCCCGGTGACGGGGATGCCGTGGCCCATCTGCATCTCGACCTCCGGCGTCGACGAGAAGGAGACGCCCTGCTCGACGGCGTGGTCGACGTCCTCCTGCGAGAAGTGGTTCCCGTGGGCGACGTTGACGTCGGGGCCGAGCATGTCCTCGATGGCCCCGAACCCCTGGTAGTCGTCGCCGTACACCGACGACGGCCACAGCGCGGCGCCCATGTGGACCGTCGAGAGCACGCCCAGATCCCGCGCCAGTTCCAGGTCCGCCCGGGCGGTCTCGTCGGTACAGAAGTCGGGGCCGCGGAGCCCGAGCGCGAGGGTGAGTAGGTCGTCATCACGGATCTTCTCCTCGCGGAGCTCGCGGACGTTCTCCTCGGGGAGGCCCACGTCGCTCTCGTACCACCACTTCGCCGCGTCGTCGCCCGGCGGCCCGTAGGTGTACACCGCGCGCAGACCGGCGTCCTTCAGGGCGTCGACGGCCCGTTCGCCGTGTTCGAGCGTGTTGGGGTACGACCAGTCGAGGGCGGTGGTCGTCCCGGTGTGGAGCTTCTCGAACGCCCCGTAGAGGCCGCCGAGGTACATGTCCTCGGGCCGGTAGAGCCCGGTGATGTTGCCGAGCATGTGATCGAAGTACTCTCCCATGAGCGACCAGTCCCCGGCGATGCCCCGGACCTGGGTCTGCGCGAGGTGGATGTGCGAGTCGACGAACCCGGGGACGACGATCTGGTCGGAGGCGTCGATGACCTCGGCGTTCTCCGCCGAGAGCCCGCGGCCGACGTCGGCGATCTCACCGTCCTCGATCAGCACGTCCGCCCCCTCGAGGTCTCCGATGTCCGGATCGAGAGAGACGACCGTCCCGTTCCGGATGATCTTTCGTGTCATGTGTGAGTGTACCGTTCGACCATGAGGTTAAAAATTTACTGTATGGTAAATTCATGGTGGCTGGGAGCGGGAACGTCGGCCTATCGGGTGGGATCGCTTATATGTCTCACCGGCGGAGAGGCTCGTATGAGCGACTCCCGCGAGACGGTCTCCTCCAAGGACACCGAGGAGGTGATCATGGAGGCCACGTTCCGTGCGCTGAGCAAGCACGGGTACAAAGACCTGCGGATGCGCGACATCGGCGAGGAGATGGACCTGACGCGGCAGGTGATCCACTATCACTTCGACGGCAAGTACGACCTGCTGTCCGCGTTCCTGGAGTACGTCATCGATCAGTACGAGGGGAGCGTGGAGGTAGACGGGAACGACGACCCACGCTCGGAACTCGACGCGCGGATCGACCAGTGCCTCTTCGGCCCCGAGTTCGAGGAGTTCAGCCACTGGGAGCGGATGAAGGTGTACCACGAGCTGTACACCCACGCGCAAAACGACGGCGACCACCGAGAGATATTCGACGAACACTACGACCGCATCCGCGGGAGCATCGTCGAGGTCGTCGAAGACGGGATCGAACAGGGCGAGTTCGCCCCCGTCGACGCCGAGCGGATGGGACAGCTCATCACCGACGTAATCCACGCCGCCCGTGGACGACGGATGGCGCTGGGTCACACCGACGCGCCCGAAGAGGCCCGCAAGGCGATCGACGACTTCATTCTGGGCTCGCTGTACGCCGACGACTGACCGACGGTGGCTGACCGACGACAACTGACCGCCGACTCGGTCAGGCCCGGACCGACGACACGCATCACTCCTCGGAGCGGGGTGTCGACCGCGGCGTCGAGGACCGCGACGGCGCCGGTAGGACGATCCGCACGACGGTCCCCTCCGGGTCGATCTCGCCGAACTCGATCGTCCCGTCGGAGGCCTGGATGGTCCAGTAGAGGATCCACAGTCCGAGGCCCTGCGTGTGCGCGAGGGGAGTCTCCTCGGGGAGCCCGATCGCCTCCCGATCGGAAGCGGGTATCCCCGTCCCCGTATCGCTGATCTCGAGTTTCACCGTCTCGTCGGGTTGCAGTTCGGCGCTCACGTCGACCGACACGTCGGCGGCGTTGTGCTCGACGGCGTTCGTTAGCGCCTCTCGGATCGCGAGCGGCAGCGCGGAGTGAGCGATCACCCGGCAGTCCGCCGGGAGCGTCGAGCTGAACGTCGCAGTCGGGTACTCCCGACGCAGCCGGCGTATCTGGTCGTCGACGACCGACGCCAGATCGTGTTCGGTCTCGTCGGCGGTGTCCCAGATCGACACGATCTTTCTGGTCCGGTCGGTGGTTTCGAGGAGCGCCTCAAGGTGGTCTCGGATCATCCTGAGGTCGTCGTCCACATGTCCCCCGTCGGTCGCGTCTTCGATGTTCTCGAGGTGTCCGAGCACGACCGACAGCTCGTTGCGGAGGTTGTGCCGCAGGACGCGCTGGTTGATCTTGAGGAGCTTGGTGAGCTCCCGCGTCTCGGTGAGCCGCTCGTTGGACTCCACCGCGTAGAGACTGCCGCGGGCGCCGACCGCCGCCCCGAGCGAGGCGGCGAAGGTGAGCAGAAAGGACAGCTCTCGGTGGAGCCCGTCGATCGACCACGTCAGCCAGACCAGAAACGCGAGCGCCGCGAACGCGAGCGCCACGAGGACCGTCAACAGCAGCGCTTTCCACCGCCCGCCCGTGGATATCGATCGCTCCGGGAGTTCGTACCCCGTGTACAGGACGATGGTGGACACTCCCGCGATCATGAGGAGCTCGAGGGCGGTCTCCAGCCCTCGCGCTTCCAGTTGGTAATGGACGCTCCCGATCCCGAAACAGGTACACCCGAGGGCGTAGAAGCCGTGTCCCGGGCGGATCGTTTCGGTAGACGACATGTGCGTCCGTACGACCTCACTGTTAAACCCTTTTGTTGTTCGCGATCTGCGCTCGAGGAGGGTTTAAAACCACAAGGGACCGGAAACAGTGACAGTTCGGTCGGTTCGGGCGGAGAGTTCGGGCGGTTCATAGACGTTTGATCGGCGACGTGTTTTTATACGTCCGGTGAGCGTGATACGCTAACACCATGCCACGCGAACAGTACCAAACGAAACTGGAGGGGCTTCGCGACGATGTCCTCTACATGAGCGAAATCGTCGCCGAGCGGCTTCGCATGGGTCTCGACGCCCTGGAGCGACAGGACGGCGAACTCGGCGAGGAGGTCATCACCGGCGACGCCGAGATTAACGACCTGTACCTCGAACTGGAAGGGCAGTGTACGGACCTCATCGCACTCCAGCAGCCGGTGGCCGGCGACCTGCGGTTCATCGCGGCCTCGTTCAAGATCATCACCGACCTCGAACGGATCGCCGACCTCGCGACGAACCTCGGCGAGTACGCCAAGCAGGCCGACCAAGAGGTGTTCCCCGACGTCGACGTGCAGCGCATCGGCGACGACACGCTGGCGATGCTCGACGACGCGATGGCCGCCTACGCCGAGTCGGACCCCGAGCGCTGTTTCGCGGTCGCCGAGGCCGACGACGAGGTCGACGCCGCCTGCGAGGCCGCGAGCGAGCTCGTCGTGCGCGACCTGATCGAGCGCGACGAGCTCCGCGAGGAGGCGGACGTGGAGGGGACGATGCGGAACGTCTCCCGGCTCCTGCTCACGATCCGGGACCTCGAACGCGTCGGCGACCACGCGGTCAACATCGCGGCGCGCTCCCTCTACATGATCGAGAACGACGACGAGCTGCTGTACTGACCGCCGTGAACAGCTACACCACCGAGATCGACGTTCGTTTTCGCGACATCGACGCGATGGGCCACGTCAACAACGCCGTGTACGCGACGTACATCGAGCAGGCGCGGACCACCTACTTCCGCGACGTGCTCGACGCCGACATCTCCTCGCTGGCGACGGTGTTGGCGTCGCTGTCGATCGACTTCCGATATCCGGTTGAACTGACTGACGAGACCGTCACCGTCGAGATCGAAATCGCCAATCTCGGTAGCTCCAGCGTGACGATGACCCACGAGGTCCGTACCGGCGGCGAGGTCGTCGCCGAGGCGGAGGCGACGCTCGTGAGCCTCGATCCGGACTCCGGCGAGCCCGCCCCGATCCCGGACGAGTACCGGTCGACCATCGAGTCGTTCCACGGAATCTGACGGGCGGGGATCGGCCCTCTCTCGCGGCCGCCGCCCGTCACGCACCGCCCTCCCGCCGCCGCCCGCCACGCACCGCCCTCCCGCCGCCGCCCGTCACGCACCGCCCTCCCGCCGCCGACACCCTACCTTCTTGCCGCCGCGCGCCGATCGGTCGGGCATGTCCGTCCGACTGTACGCCCTCGACGGGTGTCCCTACTGTGAGGCGGTGTCCGACGCGCTCGACGACGCCGGCGTCGCGTACGAGACCGAGTGGGTCGACGCGCTTCACTCCGACCGCGACGAGGTGAAGCGGGTCAGCGGCCAGCGCGCCGTCCCGGTCCTGATCGACGAGGACCGGGGCGTGACGATGTCGGAGAGCGCGAACATCGTGGAGTACGTCGAACGGAGCCTCGCATGACCATCTACACCGGACGCGGCGACGAGGGCGACACCGACCTCCGGGACATGAGCCGGGTGTCGAAGGCCAGCCCCCGAATCGAGGCGTACGGGACCGTCGACGAGGCGAACGCGCTGATCGGGACGGTGCGCCCGACCGGCCACGACGACCTCGACGACCTGCTCGAGACGGTGCAGAACCACCTCCACGTCGTGCAGGCGGACCTGGCGAACCCGGACCCCGACCCCGACGACCCCGCGGTCGAGCCCGCGCACGTCGAGACGCTCGAAGAACAGATCGACGCGCTCGACGAGGAGCTGGAGCCGCTGCGCTCGTTCATTCTCCCCGGCGGCGGCGAGGCGGGCGCCCGACTCCACCACGCCCGCACGGTGACCCGCCGAGCGGAGCGTCGAGTCGTCGAACTGGCGCGGTCGGAGCCGATCAACGAGGCGGTCGTCACCTATCTCAACCGCCTCTCGGACCTGCTGTTCACGCTCGGTCGCGTCGCGAACGCGCGCGACGGCGAGGCCGAGGAGTCGCCCTCGTACTGACGCTCCCGCGCAGTTCTCCCCGATTCGCCCTCGAAGCCGATCGGAGAGCGACGGCGATCGAGTGGTGGCCCCCAATCCTGTTGTCTCGAAGCAGCCACAAAGAATATATCCGTCGCCTTCCAAAGAACAGATATGAGCAAGCACTTCGAAGACGCACGGTACTACCTCGGTCGCGCGGCGGAACACGCGAAAGCGGGCGTGAAAGAGGAGTTGGAGCCGGTCGAAGCGCGGGTGAAGGACCTCGTCGGCATTGAGGCCGATGAGGAACCGGAATCCTCGCGGCTCGACCGGCTACAGGCCGACTTGAAGAAGCTGGAGGAGCGCGCGGAGGGCGAGGCCCGCGAGGCGGTGGCGTCGGCGCGCGAGCGCGTCGCCGAGTACCGGGGCCACGACGCCGCGAAGGAGGAGTAGGGAATCGGCCGCGATCACCCGCCGCTCTCGTCTGACCCTTTTTCGAACTCCCCGCCCTCCGGAGCGAGCCGCTCCGCCGCCGGCACCACGGCGTACTCGACGCCGGCGCGCTCGAACAGCGCCCTCACCCGTTCGATCCCGATTTCGGCGTCGACGTCGGTCGCGCGGTAGTGCTTTATCGGGTGGCGGATCCACGAGGGCTCCCAGTGGGCGTACACGTCGGTCGTCTCGCGGTCCTGGCCGACGAACAGGGCGAGGTGGAGCTGGCTGTCGCTCGCGAGCGCCCCCTCGGGGTATCGGACCCAGCTCGCGACTGACGTTTCCGGCGGTGCGGCGTAGTCGCGGAACTTGAGCGACGAGACGAGGTTGCGGACGAACCCGAGCCGGTGGAGCCGCGCCTCGACGATCGGGTACGGCTCACGGAGGGTGAGCGCGTACTGGTCGCGGGGCGTCTCCCGCTCCGCGTAGAGACCGATCGCCGACAGCGGAAGGTGGAGCAGGCCCGTCGCGTGTTGGCGGAGGCGTTCGAGGAACCGGAGCTCGTGAGTCATGGCGAGTCGGTTCGCACGCTCGGCCGATGAATCTTCGCCGTAAGGTAACTCTTAAGTCCGGAGGTCGGATACTTCGACATGAGCGGGTTGGTGGTCTAGCCAGGTTATGACGGCTCCTTCACACGGAGCAGGTCGGCGGTTCGAATCCGCCCCAACCCATACGTAGTACGCACGGACTGTAACCGTGCGATTTCTTCTTTCTCAGACTTTCTAGCGCCCGAATCGTGATTTCGGGCCGCGTTTTCGGGGGGTCGGAAACTTCCTAACTCAACCGGTTGCCGTATGCTGGTCGCCTCCGTCCGGGAATCCGGTTATATGACTCGGATCGATGCATAAGTATCTGGTGGCGTCGCGGACCTCCGCGCGCGCCGGTCAGAGCGTTCACCCGGAAGTGATCCTGCTGACCGGTACTGGCCTCGAAAGCGAACGCGGCAGGGGAATCCGTCAGCGACTGTCGATACTAAGGAGTACTGTCGAGAGAATCGGAGTTGGGGCCTTGGCAGAGAGACTGAGGGCCGAAATCTCCGAGTGGACCGATCCAACTCATCGACAAGGGAGAGCGGGGCAATAGCGTTTCCATGGATTGTGACCCCAGTGTGGTCATCAGCTTCAACAGAGCAGTTCGTTCCGATTCCGTATTCACGAGTCGCTATTGGGCGTGATCAGATCGGACAGCTCGAAGAGCAGGACGTCGTCGCGCGTGTCAGCGGTCCGTTCGACGTCGTCGGTGTACCCGGACCGACTGAACAACACGTACAGGGTCTCTCCGTCTGCGGGTCCTTCTGCCCACCGTACTTCTGACGCTGTGCGTTCGAGATCGGTAAGCACGCCTTCGCTCACGGGTTGAGACGTGAACTTACACTCGCCGGCGACGAGCCCCTCGTCGCTGAGGCCGAGGACGTCCAGCTCGTGTTCTTTGAACCACCATTGACCGACATCGCGGAACCGGCGGTCTACGAGATCCCAGAGTGCCTGCTGACAGAGGCGTTCGAACAACGGGCTCACGTAATCAGCTAGGTCGGGGGCGACGAGTTCGTCGTACGCGTCGTCGCCGAGCATTCGAAGCTGGTCCTGATTCCCGTACACGAACCGGAACCAGAACCGGAACAGGGGTGCGGCGATGCGGTACCGACCGCGCTTCGAGGCCGTCGATGATTCCGTCACGGGGATGTGACGCTCGACGAGCCGGAGCCGACGGAGTTTCTGAAGATACGTGCTGAGCGACCCGGACTCCACGCCGGCCATGCCTGCGATCTCGTTCGGGGTGCGACGACCGTGAGCGAGCGCGCGAAGGATACTGAAGTACGTGTTCGGTTGCCGGAGTTCGGTTCGAAGCAGGAACTCCGGCTCGGAGTACAGGAGCCCGCGCTCTGACAGGATCGCCTGCTGGACGTTCGCTCCTAACGGCCGGTCGGGGTCGATGGTCTGGAGGTAGTACGGTGTCCCGCCGTAGATCGACCACGCGGTGATGGCTGTCTCGGGGTCGTACTCCGAGAAGAACTGACGCGTGTCGGCCACGTCGAGGGGTTTCAGATCGATCGTCGCCGTCCGGCGACCGTAAAGCGGTGCGCTTCCGGAGAGGACCTTGTCCTCCATGACGCTGATCGACGAACCGACGAGCACGAGCGTCATTCCCGTCTCCTGTAGTTCCATGTCCCACACTCGCTGGATCCGTGACGGGAGGGATTCGTCCTCCTCGATGAGGAACGGGAACTCGTCGATGACGACGACGGCGTCTTGCTCACCGAGTGTTTCGAGGAGTACCTCCCAGTCGCGGCGGACGTTCCGTAGTGAAGGGAACTGTGCGGTGGCGGTGTCGACGAACTGTTCGAGTTGGTTCGGTGCCGTGGACTCGACCGCCTGATAGTACACCGCGTCGTCCCGATCGGCGATCGACTGACGGACGAGCTCGCTTTTTCCGAGACGACGACGCCCGTAGATCACGACGAAGTCCGCCGTCTCGGATTCGTAACAGCTCGTAAGTTGATCGAGTTCGACGTCCCGATCAACGAATCGTTCCATACCCCAAGTCCTCGGTCCAAATAGATAGAACTCTCGATTTCGGAAATTTCGATTTCGGAAATTGCGATTTCTAAGATCAGTTCCAGAGAACAAAGCGGTCGTGTCGGGAAGACCAGTCAGAGACCGCCGATACTGAGGAGCACTCCGAGCAAGACGAGGACGCCGACGGCGACCGCGCCGACGGCGAGCGGTGTGTTCTCCATCGCCTTCTCGTAGAACGGCATCGCTTCGTACTCCTCACGGAACGCGTCTCGGTTCTCGTCGTCGTAGAAGTACTTCGTTTTGAACGCGAACCGCTCGGTCACCGCGCACCCAGTACAGACCGGCGTTCCCTCTAGGCGCTCTGTTTTGATGTGCGAGTCGCAGTTAATGCTCCCGCAGTTCGCACAGTACGTGTAGTCCTCGTCAGTCCCGGCCATGTCGCAGTGGACACACCGGTGAACCCCGTCCTCGCTCGTCACGCGCGACGGCCCCGCCGCGAAGTACTCGTACGGATACGTGTACTCCCCTAATTCAGTCGTGTGCCGAACTTGCGGCACGTACACTGGTTCGATCGATCGGACCGAGACGTCGGAGCGCTTCGGCTCGCACGTCTTCGTGTACGTGACGTTGTTGTCTCCCGTGTAGGAGACCGTCGTCGTGTGGCGTTCTCTGAGTCGGTCGACGGCCCATTCTTTGTACTCGGTCTGCGTCTGCCCGAACCGTCGCTCCTCGGCCGCGTCGAACTGATCTTCGAACCGGTCCGCGTCGAGTTCGACGGTCGCGTGGAGGTTCTCTGTCACGAGGTTCGAGACGTCACCGGTCGCGGCCTCCGGGCGGCCGCGTTCGGCGTGGACGACGAACCGAGACCGGTCGTTGACCCGGTGAATCACGCCGACCGACGTCTCGAACACCGCGTTCGTGTCCGCCGTCACGTCGACGACCGGGCGGAACGTGACGCGAGAGTGCGGCGCGGGAAGGTCCGCCGACTCGATGTTGTCGATGTCTTGGAACGCTTCCTCGACGGGTGCGGCAACCGACGTCGCCGGGTCGAACGGTCGAAGCGTCTCGTCGCACAGGATCTCGATCCGACCGTTGTACAGGTCCAGCCCGATCTCGTCCGCGATCTCGCGCAGGCCCTCGCCGTCGATCAACTCGATCGGGTACGGGTCGTCGTTCCGCCGGAGCCGCTCGGCGTACTCGACGGCCGGGCCGGTGAACCGACCGGTCGTCGCCACCATCCCGCGTTTCGGCCCGTTGAAATCGAACGTCGCAATCGCCGAGTGGAGCTTCTGTACGACCGGCCGCCCGACCGTCCCCGTGTGCTTACACTCGACGACGACGCCGCGCCGCGTCCCGTCGACGACCTCTTCCATCAGTACGTCGCGTCCCTCGTCGGCCGTCCGTTCCGCCTGCCGGACGTTCTCGTATCCGAGGTTCCGGAACACGTCCTCCATCACGTCCTCGAACTCGAATCCGGAGAGGTCATCCAGGACGGGCATCGGACGCACGCCAATTGTGTCAGTCGCGTAATAAAGGCTCTATTGAAACTTCCAAAGCAATCTGTCCACGCGAATGGGACTCCCGGATACGGAAACGACCCTTTCTGTTGTAGTGTTCGGGTACAGTACGAAGTACCTCTGAATCCCATGCCGGGATAGGAGTAACGGCTGATTGGCACAGCCAGTAGCCGTCACCGAGACAGCTACAAACCGTAAACACCCCAAACCAGCGGTTCGGAGCCGTGGGAATCTTCGCTCTTCAGGGCAGAGAGGATGTCAATCCGGCCGCATTTCTTCGATAGCGTGGTGGACGAGCGTGTCGATGGTGGTGATGATCTCGTCGTGCGAGTTGCTGTCTCGGTCGGTGTCGCGGAGTGTGTCGAATGCGGCGGCGAGGTCGTGGACGGTTGCGTCGGGCAGGGCTGCAGGGTCGATGACGGGGAGTTGTTCGAGTTTCGTCAGGCTGATTTTCCACAGCGTGCCGCTGCGCATGTACCCGTACTCGCGGGAGATATCCCGCATGACGGTGCTGTTCAGGTACGCGAGCACAGCTTTCCGCGCAGCGCCAGTCACCGCGAGTTCGACCCCGTAGAAGCTGTTCGCGGTTCGGGCGGCAGCGTCGTTCACGGTGAACCGGTGTTTATTCTGCGTGGCGTTATTAACGAGGATCGGAGCAGGGTTGTGTCCGGTCCGGCGGTACCAACACCGGTCGTCCGATTGCGTCTCAGTTCCTTGTAGGTCGCCGTCGCGGATGCGATCACGCAAGTACCTGAACAACCCCGAATGCTCGTTTCCAGCATCGCTCCCGGTGAGGGTCCCGGCGTCGTACTGCTTGACGAACGCATCGGGCGTGTCCGGGATCTCGATGCTCGGAACCGGGTCAACTATCCACCCGTCACCATCGCCATCACGCGTCACTCCCTGGTCTCTATCACGTACCACGTACCCGAGCACGTCCGATGGGCGTCGCACGAATCGAGTCAGGTGTTGCCGGCTAATCTCGTACGCTGCGACGTCCGCGTCAATCACGTGGAACGGGTCGTCCTCACCGACCGGGGGAATAGACCAAGCCGTTCCGAGGTCCGACAGCTCCAATAAGTGATCCGTGTCTACCTCGACCGGGTCGAACTGCGCTTGCCAGTTCCGGTTCGGGTCAAGGGATGACTGCGGGACCGTGTTGGTACGACCCCAGTCTCTGTCGTCAGACCCGGTACTATCCATTACAGCTCGGACTGCGGTGAACGTCGGGTCGGTGACGGTGATGAACTGCGTGGCACTCTCCTTGTCCGGGGTGCTGTCGAACTCGACGACGGTGATGACGGCGGTCGTGTCCGCTGCCGGGAACACTGACGCGCCGTCCGGGTCTAATCGGATGAACGATTTAATATCGGCTCGTTCGTTGAGGAATCGCTTGACTGCAGTGCCGTACTCCGTGCCGAAGAAGCTTTCAGGCGTCAGGAATGCTGCCCGGCCACCATCTGGGAGCAGCGTCTCCGCGTGGAACATCACGTACGCGTACAGCGGCGAGAATTTGCTGATGTCGTACCCGGTTTGCTGTTCCGCTAGCTGATTCCACTGGGTTTTCTCGGGTTCTGGTATCCGGGAGTGCCCCGCGTACGGCGGGTTGCACACCACGACGTCAGGCTCGCCTGGCAGTTTCTCGCGCGTCAACTCTCGCACATCCGTGACAACCGTGGTGTGCGCTTGGTTGGTGAGCGTTAATGCTGTCTCTCCGAGGAGTGCGGCGAGCGGGCTTCGATCGACGCCGATGACTTCGCGCGGTTCGTCGAACTGGTGCCACGTTGATTGGATCGGTGTCGACAACGCGCCGGGCCCGATACCCATGTCAAGCATCGTGTCACCGTTACCAGCCGCCCACGTCTGTATCGCCCGGCCAACCCACTGCGGTGTCCTGAATTGACTGAGTACTTGCCGGGCATCGCTCGGCATGATGGCAGCGTACAGTTCACCGAGATCCGCTGATGGGGCCGTTGACACGGTGAGTTTGTGCCGCGCTGCAAGCACCGGTTCGAGCTCCGCAGCGTCAGCGAGCCACGCAATATCATCGAGTACGCACCACGCCACCGACTCACCGGCCGCCGCCGCCGCACGGAACGCGTTCTCCGCGGTCTCCCGCGTCAACATCTCGTCCGTCTGCGCGTCGAATATCACGGCGCGCAGCAGCACAGCAAGCGCCGCCTGCCGCGCAACGAGCGTCTGCGCGGACACGCAATCCACTTCGTCAAGCCCACGCGCAGCAACCCAGTCAGCTGCGCGGCCGCACAGCGCCGCCGACGCCTTCAGCGAGAACGCATCCTCGATTGACTCCCCAGCCGCTATGAGTTTCTCTTTCAGCTCCTCGATATCCGCACGGACACTAAGAGGCAGTGTCGGGTCGGCCGAACTGTCCTTGCTGGCCTCTGGCAGGGTGATGCTGATCGGCACGCGCGGACCAGTAACTCCGACCGGTGAATCGACCTGAGCCGGTGTTGGAGACGGGTACTGCGTTGATACATCGGTTCTTCTGATCGCCGTCGTAGAAATGCGGTCCAGCATTCGCCTAACTATGTAGATTGAACCTCACGCTTTTGAATACTTGCGTTGAGATTCTCACCGAGACACCGGAGAAACCCCGGTACAGCGGCGGCCCGACAGTAAACACGCGGTTCCGATGCGAGGACTGGGCAGCCCGGCGCAACCGAACCACACCGCGAAAAATTGTGTTCCGCAGCTCCAGTCCTAGTAGATTCTGCTGTCACCCGCGCACTTGATGATACGGATCGGCGGCCCGTCACCGGGTTCTGGAGGTTTCATAATCCTACACTCAGGACCCGACATCCACTGCGCCCCCCGGCTGACACTCCCATTTCAATCAATGAATTCTGAATAACCTCAGTACCCCGTGAGGGTGGAATAGTAGAGGAACGACTACAGTTAGCACGTAACGTTGTGTGTTATTTATTGACAGTATCTACTTCACTAGCCGATCACCTCTCGTGTCCTAACAGATCTTTCGCTAACATTTTCCCAGTCACCTGTAAGAATCACCCCAAGGGCACTCGTTTGTCGTATCAAGACTCCATATGCTCTATCGCATCCCAGATGCTAATTATCCGAACTCGACCGTCATAGAACGTATTATGAATCACACCGGAAATTGCTCGTTCGGCGTTTCGGTCGTCAATCAAAATCCCGACAGACTCATGCGGGGTTGACCCAAGAAGCATTACCGCCGCTGCTGGGAGCTCCGAATCTGTTTTCCGTAATTCATCTGGGGGCGTCTGCTCGAACTCTGCCAGTCGCTCGTGGACACGATCCATCACCTCCCCAGCACGCGGCCCGTCATGAACCCGGACTCCCGGCTGTACACCATCAAGGAGAGTGATCCACTCCGTCGTATCTGCCCGGTCCACCCAGTCAATACTGATGTATCCACGTTGCTCCGAAACCTCCTCCACGACCCCGGGAGTCAGATACAACTGAACGTCCTCCGCTTTGACGTACTGAATGAAGATCTGATAGGCGTCACTCTCAGTGCCACCGATGGTTCTGAGAAAGCTCGTATCCAGGAGAAACGCTGTTGGGAACGGCGACGGGTGTTCCTCACTCATCGGCGCGCTCGTACGGACCCTGCTCAATCGCTCGCTCGTGGACATCTACCTCGAACGTAACGTCGCTGAGTGTCGGGTCGAAGTCCTTCACGACGACAAGGACTCGCTCAATTGCTTGCGTGACCGCAATGGCTTCGACAGCGGGAACACCAAGGTCGTCGGCAACACCGCGACGGGTCGTCTCGCCCTGCAGGTAGTTGATCGTGCCCATCACCGCCGGTGCTAGCGCCGCCTTCCCGTGACGGTCAACGTAGAGTTCGAGGTCGTCGTCAACGCTTGTTGCGCCGTAGACGGCGATGATGGCGGGGCCGAATTCAAGAGTGATCTCATCGGTCCAGTCGCCACTCACGGGTTCGGCACGCCAGAGTGCTGAGCCGTCCTGGTGTTCGTCCAGCTCCTCAGCGACGCCCAACTCCTCCAGCATATTGGCGTACTTGTACGCGGTACTCTTGGAGAACTCCTGACGCTCACGGGCTGCCGTGATTGTCGTTGGGGTGTTGATCAGTAGGTCCGTGTAGAACCGCGCGAGTTCTGGGGTGCCCAGTAGCTCCTGAATGGCGAAGAACCGGTGGGCAGTGTGTCCTGCGTCCGGTGGCTGAACGGAGGCGGGGGCGTTCGACATAGTCCATAGTACACGAACTATGTACTAAGTGTTTTGGGTCGCTCAGACAGAACTACGACCCACAAATAAGTCTCCAAACCGAAATTATTCTCAAGGGGTATATTTTGAGTTTGCCCGATACTAGAGTCCGGAATCCAACGAAGATCGTGTTCCAATAGCAAATTCGACTAGACACAGACATTGCTCGGCCGACAACCGAAGAGGGTTATCTCTCGAATCGACAGATCCCTATACTACGACGTGTGATGTCCTGGTGGGATATTATGGGTCTCAAAACACGACCCGTTCTCACATCCTAATACCTACTCGACTAACTGAGGGCAATCGCTTATGACTCACCACAGAATTGATTAAACCACGAATATGGGTAAGACCCCCACGAGCAATCATACTGACGCTAGTCCTCCCGAGAACGCGCCAGAGGATGGGAAATATCGAACCCCGATGGAACACGCTCCGTTCCCGCAGAAAGACGGGTACGACCCAGGGGAACGCAAGTACGGAGCGGTGGAAAAACGAGGATTCGATATTCACGTCTCCTCACCCGTTGACGATGTGGAAGAGTTGTCGCGGCGCACTCACCTCGCCGCTCAATTTCACGTGAATAACCGTCCGTACTGGGAGGAGAATTCTCGGTTCATTAATGACGGTGGAATGCTCTATGACAGGGCCGTCTTGGACCTATTCGAGGAGAAACTGAACTGCGAAGGCATCAACCTGTCCGATCCAGACATCGAGATTCCGTTGCCTCGGCTGAAAGCACTCTTCTTGCGGAAAGCACGCGAACAGTCCGGCACCGACTTCCATGAGTACTTGACGGATACACAGGCCGCCGGGTTGCCAACTCTTCAGAAAACCGGGTACGAGACGCGAAGTGAGGTCCCGAGCTACCAGACATTTCAGCGCACGTACAACACGCTCCACGGCGAAGATACAGACACGATTGACGGGGATGCGTTCGAGGCTGCCGTAACCCGGGCCGTCTACGCTGTTTACCGGGCAGGAATCGTGCCTCCGGATGCTGTCAAACAGGAATACGGCTTCGACGCGCTCGAACCGCCCCTCAACGAGAAATACGTCTCTCGGGACACTGAGAAAGCGGAGCTTCGGGAGTTCGTCGAACTCCTGTTCGATCTCACGACCGAGCCGCTCACTTTCGGCCGGGATTCAGAACAGAGCAAACACGACATGCAGGCGTTTATCGGAGCGCTCGCCGCCTCTGCCCTCACCGGCGCAGGTCTGGAAGGGCTGAAAGACGTCTGTGACTGGAATCACCCGCGTGACCGAATTCCTGGCGGTGCCTGGTTGGACAACTACGTTTCTGGGCTCCCGATCCACGCCGAGGAGATGTCCGAGTCCCAGTTCGACGGAGCCGCGGACTCGATTTCGACGATCGATGAGCAGTTCAATGCTGTCCATCGCTTGACCCTACAGTTTGCGAAAGCGCTCGGGTTCTGGTCGAAATCAGACCCGTTCAAGGTCGGTATCGATATGTTCCGCGTCGATTGGGCTGGCGAATCGTTGGACGTGACCATCGGCAGGCCTCCCAAAGCCGACAATGACGCCGTTACTGAACAGTGGACGTTCGTTATCGCCGGCGGTGCGGAACCCGAAAATCGATTCATACTCGGTGGCCGCTGGCTGCAGACCCTACGTGACTATCCCACCGCAGTCCGAGATATCCTGTCGAACGCTGTCCCGCCTGCTGCCATCGACACAGTCCTCATCGATTCCGAAATCGTCAGCGGGGAACTCATCGATACGCTCTGGGAGTTCGTCGGGGAGGACTGGATCATCAGTGCGCCGGATAGTGCAGTCGTGACGGGGCTGAAACGTCTCACGCCTGCGAATCACGTCGGGTACGCCCCAGAAATACGGTGGAACACCGACTCAAAGCCGAACCTCGTGACGTATCCGACAGAGGGAAACAACCCGGATCCAGTGTTAGTTGACCCACGGGATATTGCGTTGGAAGCAATACAGGAGGAGGGAGACGACGACAAGATAGCGATCCCACTCAAACACCGTCTTGAGGATGATACCCCTCGGCCAACCTCTTTGGAACCGGATCCGGACGTTCCACTTCTTATCGACGCAGTAGACGACTTGGAGGCAGCCCCTGGCATCGGTAGTGAAGACGGACTTGCTGCGTATTTCACTGGCCGCTCCCTCCAGAATCGTTCTGGCTCCGGGATTCGTTTTCAATACGTGCAACGGTGGAGTATCGAGAAAACTGTCGATCAATTAAAAAATGATTTTATGCCGACGATTAATAGCCGGGACCCGAAGAAGCGCCTCTACGCGATGCACGTGGCTATCCTACTGTACAACTGGCACACGCTGATCAACCGATGCCTGTCTCCGAACGGAATTCGGCTGGACATCACTCACCAGGAACTCCTACAGGCGATTCAACACGTCGCATTCAACGACTCCTCAAGCGAGGAGTAAGTGAGGATCACCGGCTACGGTACCGTCTCATTCGCGGTCAGACGGCGATACTGACCATCTGTCTCGGTCCCGGCATCAGTAATCGGCTCTGTTGAACCCCTTTCTTCAGACATTTCTGAAGATTCCACCACCCCTATCTGGCTTTATCACGGATTGGGTGCGCTATTTTTTATTCACCGGCGTAACAGGATTTCTCTAAGAGGTAAGTCACCAGTGCTGACCGGAACCGGGGTAGAACGTATCTCTTTCTGAAGATTTCAACAGAGCCGTTTATTCTTCTTTTTGCGAATCAGATTCTTCCGAAAGCGGGGTTCCGAGTGACCGCTGTTTATCCTCCTGAACGTCTGGTTCTTGCACTAATTCGTACATGCTTTTGTTACCATATCTTTGAGCGACTCTCTTGACTCGCCCCTGCGTACTCTGAAACGAATCATCGAGATATGATTTTGTGCGCTCAAATCCACTCACATACCGCTTCCCTTTCTCCGTTTCTTCGACGTCTCGGGACTGTCCCTCCTCATCCGTTTCAACGATTCCCATGTCGATGTACCGTTTGATACTTCGTGAGAGACCTTCGTTGAACGGCCCTCGCTCTTTGAGGACGGAATCTACATCAGTATCACCCGGTTCACGACGGTAGCGATCGAGCAGTTTATGATACTTTCCGCGGCCTTCGATCTCTCCACCCGTCTCGTGTAAGAGGAGTAACTCTGGATGGTGGTCCTCGTCACTCATAGGTACTCATCAAGAGTTGTCGCTTCAGTGTGGATACGGTACAGGAGACGCCGTTGAGTGTGCGGGAGCGCCGTGGTGGGGAGACGTCGGGTGAGGACGAGGGCGAGTCGGGTGCGGGTGATGGGGCGTGACGGGGTCGGAGTCCGGTCTGGAGCCCGGTGGTGATGGTGAACCAGGCGCGTTGGTGGCGGCGTTCCGGCACGACGTACACAAGCTTCGGGGGAAGCAGCACGCGTCGGCTGATCAGGAGGTGTGCGGGGTGCGGGTGAATCAGTCGGTGCCGTGCGGTGCGGATGGGGATGCGGCGGTGTTGAGTCGCCCGTCGGGTGAGCCGGAGGAAACGGTGGCGAATCACGTGTCGCCGGCACGGCTCTCACTCGTGACGGGGGCGACGGTCGCGGATCCCGTGGACGTGCCGGCCTCAGTGGCGGCTGTGCGTGGGCTGGTCAGGCCGGGGTGTTCGGACCCGGCGCGACTCCACGCTGAGTGGTTGACGAGTGATGTGGCGGCGCGGTTCAACGAGTCGGTGTACGTCCCGTACACGTCGTTGAAGTTCCACGTGTTGCTGGTGGCGGCGCTGCTCGATAATTACCGATCCGGGTACGCGTTCGAGGATCTTTGTCTTGTGGCGGAGTGCCCGGCGCGCGGCCCGCCGACTGGCGACGGCGATGATGGTCGTGTGGCGGCGGCGCTTGACGCTGAAGTGGTGGTGCCGTGCCGGACGGTGTTGTGGACGTCTGAACTGGCGGTCCGCGTGACGGGTGACGCGCCTTCGACGGGGGCGGTGGCGTCGCTTGGGGCGGGGCCGGCGCGGTCGTTTGCGGATACGTGGTCGCGGTTGTCGGCGCAGCCGCTGGATGTGGAGCGGAAGTGGCTGCGCGTGGTGGATGCGCAGTTGCGTCGCATCCGGTCGTTTTCGACGGCGCTGCAGTACGTGGAGGATGTCGTGGAGAGGGATGTGGGTGCTGCGGTGCGTGGCGGGGTGGGGAGGTGATCCGGGTGGGCGGGCGGGGTCGGCGCGGCGGACCGGTTGTGGGGAGGCGACGTGGTCGTGGGTCGGGGCTGCGGGTTGTGGTGGGCTCGCAGCCGCGACGGGTGCGTGCCGCGGGTCGCGGGCTTGGTGCCGGGTTGTTCGTGGTGGGACGACGCGGGACCGGTTCGCGCCTCGGAAATCGGTGGTGCGGGTCGCAGCTGGGAGTGCCGTTTCGACCCTGCCACCGAGACGTGGGAACACTGGAGGCGAGGTGTGCGGATCGCGTGACGGGTCGGCGAAGAACACTGGAAACAGGGTGTGTGGATCACGGGGAGAGTACGTCGTGGAGAACACTGGAAACGGGGTGTGCGGTACGGGGTGCTGATAGTGTGGCGTGTGAACGTGTGATGGCCACCAGTGGAAGCGCGGGGGTGGGAGCGTGACGCGCATCCAGCAGGTGTTGTTCGAGTTGGAAGCGCCGTACACGGGGCACCCGTACTTCGTAAGCGGTAACGCGTTGTTCAACGCGGTCGCGCCGCACGTCGATGACGAGACGCGGCGGGAGTTGCGAGTGAGTCACGGGGTGTTCGTGCCGGAAGAGTACGGTGAGTACCCAGCCGCGCATTCGATGCCCGGGTACGCGGGGAAGCTCGGCGGGTCGCTCCCCGACGTGGACGCGTACGAGGATCTGTTCCTGTACCGTGACGCGGCGCAGCGATGGTTGCTGGACTCCAGGCCACGAGACGCGCATAACACGCACGACGTCCAGACGCACGGTGGGCGCGTCGCGTACGCTGACACGTCCTGGTTCGGGCGGCCCGAGACGATGCGGAACACCCGGCGGGCCGTGTCGTGGTACCTCCACTGCTACGTGTCCGTGGACGGCGTCGACGACACGATCCCGCTATCAGAGGACGTCCTCGACGGGATCCAAGTCGGTGCCGCGCGGAACTACGGGTTCGGTGAAGTGTCGGTCGCTGATACGCGAGTCGTGGAGGTAGCGGAACTCGATTACTCTCGCCTCGAAGCAGCCAAGCAGGACGGGGAGCCATGCCAGGTTGAGTTACTGACGCCGTTCGTCACGGCTTCGGAGTACCCGGGCGCGGATGACCAGGACGTTCCGTGGTGGTGGGGCGTTACAGATGCCGAGGTGCGGCGGCGAGAAACCCGTGTCGTGGACGACGGTCACGTGTACGTGGTGAACACGATCGACCACGGGCAGGTCGTCCCGTACACCAGCTCGGACCCGGTGCGAACGGCGATGAACGGTGTGCTCAGGGTTGGGACGCATTCGAAGTACGGGTTCGGTGAGTTCCGCGTCAGACCGGCTGGTGAGGGGCGCGTCCCGGGGCGGGCAGAAACGCGGGGTGGTGAGGCGTGACGTTGCGGCAAGTAGCGTTCGACATCGAGACGACCGGGTTCAACGCGGATGACGTCGTCACAGTAGTCGGGTTCGCGGTGCCGCTCGGAGTCCGCGTGTTCGTGAACACAGGCGGCCGCGCTGCTCCTGACATCGGTGAAGTCGGCGGGGACGTGGTCGTGAAGGTGACGACGCACTCCTCGGAACCCGGGTTGCTGACGGCCGTCGCCGGGTTCGTTGAGGAGCGGTTCCGGGACGCGGACGTGTTGCTCGTGGCGTACAACGGGGAGCGGTGGCGCGGCGGGTTCGACCTTCCGTTCCTCCGCACGCGGTTCGCGCGCCTCGACATCGCGTGGCCGTTCACCGACGTGCCGTACGCGGACGTCATGCCGCTCGTCACGAAGCGGTTCAACACGACCGTTGACGGTGACGAGCACGGCGACCTCGACACCGCGTACGACGTGCTGTGCGACGGGACGTACGGTGAGCTCGACCCGTTCACGGAGAGTGCGGAAGCAGTGACAGCGTTCGAGAACGAGGAGTTCGCGGCGCTCGCCGCGCACAACGTCGCGGACGTGCTGCGAACACGTGAGCTCGGGCGGCT
Organism: Halorubrum salsamenti; assembly: GCF_007671685.1. Lineage (GTDB taxonomy): Archaea > Halobacteriota > Halobacteria > Halobacteriales > Haloferacaceae > Halorubrum > Halorubrum salsamenti. The sequence continues at coordinate 58,342 of NZ_VCNL01000004.1, forward strand.
CGCGGAACAGTACTGCTCGAAATCAGAGTTCAACGTGAAATCGCTAACACCGACACGGAGCACCCAATGACACGACAATCGACGCGACGCTCGGCAGGTGATGGACAGTGAGTACTGACGACTTCCCCGATGACGTTGATGGGTTCCGAACGGCGGGGAAAGAGTCGTGGGAGCACTTGTGGCCGAAATTAGAGTTGGAGCGGCGTCGCCGCACACAAACCGAGCCGTTCTTCCACGGTGAGTATCGGTTCGAGAGGAAGGTCGCTGACCGCGTCCCGGACTGTGCGGTCATCGGAGGTGACGTGAACCGGTGGATTGAGTTTGTCGCCGGGTCCGACCAACCGTACCGGAAGAAGACACGGGAAGCGCTGCGCTTGGGGTTCGTCATCCACTGGGTGTTTCACACTGACCACGCCGAGCAGAAAGGGACGGCGCGTGACGCGTTAACCCCGGAGCTCCACGGCCCGTTCTCATTCGGAGAGTACAACCCGGACACAGGCACGTTGGATGTCGGTGACCCGGTGACGTTCAAGAATTTCAGGTTCCCGGTTGAATCAATGGAAGAGTTCGAACCGCGGGAACTCCTCGGGTATCGACGCGGCATGGCCCGGATCGACCGGGTTGACTACGGGTACGATCTCGGCATGTTCGCCGTTGCCGGCGTCCAGCGTCGCATATTGGCGAACGCGTACGGGACGGAGTTCTGCGCAGTGGCACCAGGTCAATCAATTGCCGATGCGACGTGGGGGTTTCCGACGCGAGACGGGCTTGAACGACTCATCGAAACGAACAACCTCACACGACTCGGACCGGTACGGCGAGACTGAGCAGGCAATCGGGGAGCCGGTTCGACAACAAGGGTTTGAGAGCCTATCGAGAGTCCAGGAAATCACAGCAAAAGCTCGAAGTCCCAGTCAGCGATTACTGCCTGACCCGATAGTCCGGCTCTGTTGAAATCCGTAGTCGGTGAGATGTTCTTGCTGTCATGCTGAATACGAGGCGCGAGTTGGTCAGTTCGAATTCGCGCTCAGCAGCAGCGCGACTCCTGTAACTGATACTGACACTCCGAGGAGGATGAGACCGAGGTACCCCACAGCTATCGACCCGATATCCTGAATTGCTGAATGGTACTTGTTAGTCGTGTGTAGCAGCAGCAGCAGGGTGCCTACGATGCTGATGAGGAGTCCTACCGCGTTTGCCCACAGTCCTAACTTCGCCATGTAATCACCTCATGTAGGTGAATTTAAAATACGTGTGTGCTAGATGTATTAGTTATCTTTTGTTCTACAACGTATCAGCCCCTGGTCTAGGCGACAGAGATTGTGGGGGAATCCGCTCTGCTGTAGGTACGCTCTGAGTCGGCCACAACGTTTCTGTCGGATCCAGCGGAGCTCTCGATGATATTGCTAGATACAGAGCCCGGTTCTCGGACGGAGGTCCATCTCAGTATCCGTTATAATCCGATCCGAGATCAAATCGGCTAATATCAACAGTGGTCGGTGGGTCAGTAGGAGGGTCGGTTTCTATCGGGCGGACATACCTGACACGGAGATCATCAGTGGCCTCTACCCAAAACTTCTCAACAGACACGTGTCCGGCAAGCGGGAGTTCATTGAAAACAGCTCTCCGGGCCTGGGCGTGTAAGTGGTCGTCAGCATCGTTCACCGGCCCCATTTTGATTTTGTAATTTACTCCCCCAAACTCATTCATCAACGTGTCATGTAAGTCGGCCGATATTGCGACCGAAGCGCCGTCAACGGTTCCATCAACGTACTCTGGATCAAACATCCCGAAGACCTCGTCTCGGTCGCGGTCAAATTGTACCCGGAGGAGATCGGCTAAGACGGATGAATCTGGCCGGGTGAGTTTGACCTGTACTTTCTTTTGCCATACTAACCCGTCTGTAGACTGAGTGTTCCCTGACGTCGGCGTACTCTCTGTATCGTTCGGCCAAACCGGACTTGAACAGCCAGTGAATGAGGCAATACTGCCTGTCCCACAGAGCGACAGGAACCGTCGGCGTGAGAGAGGAGGGCACATACCGACACGGAATGTTTTGTATCGTGTATAGTTTGCCATACACAATGCTTATAGAGGCAATTGTTCGCTACGTCAGTGCCGGTTTCGAACTGTTTCCCGCCAGTAATCGACAGTACAATAGAGGACATAGAGGAGGGCGTTAAGAAAATCCACTATTGCCAGTAGTTCACCGAGTCGCGTAGAATGATCGCTCAGTACACAGCGTGTATTGGCCGTGTCAAAGATTAATCAACACTCAGTTATAAGGCACAGCAATCAGGGATTTAGGAGGATAAACCAGTGAACAGGCCAACGAACAGGGTTATTCTCGTAACATTGGTCGTGGTTTTTGCGACGGTGTTGGCCGGCTGTGGCGCGCTTGGCGGAGGTTCCGCGCCGGCCGCAGAGCCGGAAACGACATCGTCACCGTCACCAGGAACATCTACGGGCGTTCATACCCCCGAGAGTCGTGTACCAGTCTACGGGAACCTGTCGGTGAATGCGACGCAGGTTTGGGAGCGCGTTGAGTCGCTGCTCGGCGGAAAGTACGACGCACCCGAAGTAACCGTATTGAATCGGACTGGGGGAACGTCCCAGACCGGTCAGTTCGCGGTTCGTCTCGGTCTCGACGAGGGGGCGGCGACGTTTCAGGACGGTGGCGTCGACGGGAGTTATTCCCATCGAACTGGACGCGTACAGATCAGCCCGCGGAACGGGTCGCCCGCGCAGGTAGCCCGGCTCCTCGCTCACGAGTACGTTCACGCCGTCCAGTTCCGGGCGGATAACGGGAATCAGACAAGGTTCATCGACCGGCTCTCGGCACGTGAAGGGATCTGGGTCCAGCGCGCGATAATTGAGGGCAGCGCCGTCTACGTAGAGGACGTCTACACGAAGCGATTCCTCGGCTTTTCCGCCCTTGACCAGCGGTGTGCCGAGTACGTCGAAGGGACACCGTACGAGCGCTACCAAGCCCAGCCGTACTGTTTCGGCGGCCGGTACTTTGCGGCGCAGGTGGACTCGCCAAGCGATCTCTTCTCACCGACTACCGCGCTCCCGAACACGACCGAGCAAGTGCTCCATCCTGGGACGGCTGAGCCACCGGCGAATCTCACTGTCATCGACGAAACGAGTACGGACTGGTCCACGCCAGCGTCATTCCGGCGTCAAGGCGAATTGTACGTCCGGACCGTCCTCGGCGTCGAACTCTCCGAAGAGCAAGCCATCGAAGCGGCGGCTGGTTGGGGCAACGACAAACTGGTTCACGTCACTAACACCACTGGTGATACGAAGGGTTTCGTCTGGGTCTTGCGTTGGGACACCGAGAGCGATGCGGGAGAGTTCGAGTCCGCGTTCGAGCAGTACCTCGATGCCAGAGGTACACGGACCCCTGACGACTGGCACGTCGGTGACGACCGGTTCCGGGTTTCAATGGTCGATAATCGAACGGTTGCAGTCATCACTGGGAATGAGACGTTCGTGAATGCCGTCACGGTCACTGTACAGAATCGCAATGTAACTGTGTTGACTGATGAAAATCAATCGGCAAGTGTACAATTCCGGGATGAATTTGGCTCAGTGCTATATTCGCAGACACATTCTATCGGGTGATTCAGAACCGGTTTGGAGAAGATAATATACTCTCCGTGCTGACTACAACCGCTGTATCGGACACGCTCTCACCGGTAGGAATTGAATAGTTGGGCAAGACGCTGCCGTATACAGGGCGTTCACTCAGTACCGGACCACAGCTAGACTGAAGGTGAACCATCGGTTGGGCAGGGTCAACTGGCAGAAAACATTTACTTCAGTATAGACGACAGCTTACGCGTTGTGGATGTACACGCGAAAGGTGTGTAGTGTAGAAGTATGATACGTTCACAGAGAGGCAGGAGGGGTGTGCCTCGTGACAGGTGACGAGAGTACGATACTGAGTCGTCGAGGCATTGGTGTTGGAGTAGTCGCAGTGGCATCGACTGGGTGTCTCGGTTCTCTCCGGAGTGAACAGGAGTCGGAGTTCGAAGTAGTCTCAGTTTCCGACGAAGGACCGGTTGCTTCTGCGAGTGTCTACGTTGATCCAGGCATCCTTCCGGGATTAGGGTCACTGGTGTTTGCGATACAACTCAGGCAACACGAGTCCGAATGGCAGGGGTCTAGAATTACGCTAACGCCGCCAGAAGGAAATGATAACTCCAAGACAGGAAGTGGTGAGTCTAAAGAGTACACACCGGATATGAGGGAGGTATCACTAGAAAACGAATTACAAGTACCGGGGAGGTATACGGTCGGCATTGTAACACCGAATCCGATAGAGGGTGGAACTGTATATACACAGTCAGAAATCGTTGTGAACCGAAAGACAAGTGACGCGGACGCATGAACTGAATTTGTAGTCGATCTCGTGCTGAACACACCCTCTGTGTTCAGTAAGGCGATTTCATCAAGTCCTGAGTACCTCACTGAGTCCTGGTTCCTGCGGTGTTACTGTACCGCGGGTGGATCCACACCAGCCCGCTGCCATGCGCCTCAACCCATGCTGTTGGGTCGTCGAGCCCGCGTTGTAGTAGTTCTCGCTCGCCGGCGTACACGCCGTGTTTGTCGAATTGAACAGCGACGAGCGACCGGGACGCGGTTTCGTAGTAGATTGCTCGCTGAGCCTCGTCATCAATACCGACGAGGTCCCGGCCCTCTTCGTATCTGAATAGGTTCTCTGCCATTTTCGCACTGTGAACTCCTGAGCGTTGGATTTGTAGCTCCTCAGCTAAATTCACAAATACGTCGTGGCGTCGAATCTGCTCTTCGGAATCTGTCGTCGCCATACCGAATCGAATAGTGACTAGGGTAAAGGGAGTGAGCCAAGAGGACAGGGTGAAACTGGAAGTATACCAGTTGATGAAGGTTCTGCTGAAATCCCCCCGTCGCTGATAGCTTGGAAATGTTATGTTGAATTAGGATGCGTATTCCTTACACGTTCGATTAGTCCGTTAGTTCATCCGATCTATTGGGTCTCACCAGCTGATTTATGATAGGAATAGATGCCGCTGACTACTGGGCAACCGCTCGTCCAGGCAGTGAATCCGTCGTTTATCCGGGATTGGGTTATCAGCCTCGGTGAGTACGTCAAAGAATCTGAGTTAAGTAACGCATTTCACACAGAGATGCCGTCGACGAACGGGAACAGCGAGTCCTCAGTCATCACGCTTGACGGGAGTGATCAGTGCTATGTATTACCGAATTTTTATTGACAGTAGTTTGTGAGTAGTGGTATGGTAGCACTCACCGATAGTGATCGACAGCAGCTTCGAGCTGAGTTTGACCGGCACCTCGATGTTGGTCTACATCATGGCGCGCAACTCGCGGTCTACGTTGACGGGGATCTCGTCGTGGATTTCGCCGGCGGGACGACTGGCCCGGATGGCGATGAAACCACCGTAGAAACGCGTCATCTCGTCTTTTCATGTACGAAACCGTATGCGGGCGTCGGCCTCCATCAACTCATTGAGCAGGGCGAAGCCGCGTACGACGACCCGGTGGTCGATCATTGGCCCGGGTTCGCCGACAACGGGACACAGAAAGCCGAGATCACCATTCGACAGGTGCTGAGCCACACTGCCGGGATTCCGTACGGTGACTTCGACGACCAACCCGAAAAATGGGGAGACTGGGACGCAGTCGTCCAAGCGATGGAAGACATCGATCCGGTATTCGACCCGGGCGAGCAACCCGCGTATCACACGTTCAACTACGGCTGGGTCGTCGGTGAACTCATTCACCGGTTGTCCGGGCAGCACGTCGATGAGTACGTCGCCGAACACGTGTTTGACCCGTTAGGAATGGATCGGTCGTCAATCGGGCTTGACTCGGATGACGACGACGACGTTGCTACGTTATCCGGCTTCGAGATGTACGACCGCTGCCGCGACCCCGGAGAAGGGTTAGGGATCCCGGCGTCCGAATCCGCGGACGCGTTTAACAACGAAGCTGTTCGGCGTGCTGTTATCCCGGCGGCAAACGGGATTAGCACTGCGCGAGACATGGCCCAGTTTTACGCGTGTATGGCCAATGGCGGCGAACTTGATGGCACGCGCCTGCTCGACGAGGAGACCGTTGCCGAGGCAACCCAGACCCACGCTGAAACAGACGCTGACGGAACGCTCTCCCGACCGGCCCGGTACGCGCTCGGGTTTTGGACTGGCGGATTAGCAAATGACATGTTCGGATCGTTCAGCCGCGAGCGGATGTTCGGTCATGCCGGACTCGGGAGCATTTTCGGCTGGGGGGACCCGGAACTGAACGTCGGCTTCGCATACGTCACCAACGGCATCCGCGAGGAATCGTGGGAGCATGCCGCTCGCATCAGTGGAATGTCCGATGCCGTCCGATTAGCACTCCACGAGTAAGGGGTTCAACGAGGCCGTGCTCCTGAGTCGGAGGCGGTTCGCCGCGAACGATGCTGTGACGGAGTCGTGCCGGGCGGCCGAACAGTAGCGTTGTAACGGCGTGGAAGACGAACTCGGTATGCGTTCGCTTGACCGCAGGTGTGACGGGGAGTTCGTTGCGAGTGTGTTCGACGTGTTTGCTGGGAAAAAGATTATAATCACACATCGGGTTGGTGTAATTGTAAATCACTACCGGACAGCCCAGGAACAACGTGGATGCGTAATCTGTGCATCCGTAGTACTTTGAGGGAGAGTCCGGCTTCCTCGTCAGCCGACGGCGCGGTAAACGACGCAACCGGCAACGCAGTCACAACTACGGATACACCAATGCCAGACAAACCCATCCGCGAGCAGTTCCAGACCGACTCGCAACGATACGGTAACGAGAAAACAATCGAAGAGACGTTCAGTAATCCGTACCATCCGCTGGACAACGAACTGAAAGCTGCGCTTGAGGACACGGCGCTGCTGAGTGGACCGGAAGCCTTCGCGTTCGTGTGGGGGCCACTCGGGACGTCTCCAGTCATGACGGAAGAGGAGATGGCCGAGCAGTTCGTTCAACGACACGGGTTCGAGAGCCTGTCTGAGTTCAAGGAAGTCGCAGCCAGGGCTCGGGAAAAGGTCGCTGACGCGATCTGGATTTACGAGTTGATTGACGCGTACCGATTCCCGGACTTCCCGGAAGAGTGCGCCGAATGCGGTCGGTCACTCGGCGGGATGTGGGTTGAACCAGACGATGGGCCAAGCCCGCTGTGTAGGAACTGTGCCGACATCGATACGGAGAGGCACTTCCCGTCGTAGGACACTGACGACTCTCGGTAGTAACGCACGGCGAACGCGTTTTTATTCGAGGTGACGGGTGGATGGCTGTTCACCAGTTATTGGAATGCGGTCGGCAGTCGCTGTTCGCTACTGGCTATTACGATACTCTGGAATATGATTATTCAGAGTATTTTGTCTCGTGCGCGCTGAGTGAGTGGTATGACTGCGTTCGTGAACCGTTCGGATGAGTTGGATCGGCTTCACAGCCTATTCGAGTCGGGGAACGCGCAGGTCGCTGTCGTGTACGGACGGCGAGGTTCGGAAAACGAGCCTCGTGAAGAAGACGCTTGAAGATCGGGAGAACGCACCGATCTTCGATATCGGGCAGTAGTGGTATCAGGACCACGAGATTGACGTCGTCGGACTTCCCGACAGCGAGACGCTCGTCGTCGGCGAGTGTGAGTATTAGGACGCACCGCTCGACTACGGCGCGCTAGCTGTACTTGAACAGCACGTAGAGAAACTCCGGTGACAACCGTCGAGCGGTGGGACGCGAACCGTCGAATACGCGTTGTCCTCCCGGGGCAGGTTCACGGACAGCGTTCAGGAAGCCGCCGCCGAGCGGAACGATGTATGTCTCTTCACGATCGACGACGTCGTCGGCGCGCTCACCCAGTGGGCGCGTCGGGGACGTGTGGTTCACTCACCGCCGTCAGTTGGTTCAACGTCGTCCGGGTACGGTTGCTTCCCCGCATCCGGATCAGGTTCGCCGATGATATCCATGTCATCCTCGTCAGGGTGTCCCTGTGTCGTCTCTTCGATAGCATCCGGGTACGGTTCCTTCCCCGCGTCCGGGTCAGGCTTGCCAATAATATCCATGTCCTCATCGTCAGGATGGCCTTGTGTCGTCTCTTCGATATTATCCTGGTCCGGTCGCTCTCCCGCGTTCGGATCTTCGTCGTTGCTTGGCATGTCTGGTAGGTGGGAGCGGTCAGGTAAGTGTGTGGCCCCAGCCGACGGTTCTGTTGAAATACGCTTGTTCAGATATCAAGTCGACCGAAACGGTCGGTAGATAGGGGTTGTATACTGACTACTGCCGGAGCTATCAGTTTTCAGATGCTCCCCGCTGCGGGCGGACAGTCAAGTGCTTACCATAGGCGAGGAGACGAGAATGAAGCTGAAGTGCCGGATATCATCCGAGACCGAATGCGACGACGATGATGTACCCCCAGATATTGTTGAGTTGATGTACGAGCCATGCGCCACTCAGGTTATCGAAGCGCAGTCGGACTACCGTCGGAACAATTGCCCACGTACACATCGTGATTACCCCTGCGACGCCGAGTAACGCGACGTGAATAAGCCCGAACGTGAGAATGGTCAGTCCACCGGCTACTACCGGGTGAACGCCCCGCCCAAGCAACGCCCCGAGCACCACACCACGGAACAAAACCTCTTCAACGAATGGTGAAACCAATACCGCGCCGAAGATGACTGCTCCGACAACAACTGGATCAGAAAGGGAGTATACGTAGCCACTCATCGTGAGTCCCGCAGCTTGGGTCGCCGCGGTTGAACCGAGATACAACGCTGTTCCAATTGGAAAACCGAGCAGCGCCCACGCCAGTTCATCCGTGCTCGGGCGGTCAAACCGGAACGCAGCCGCTCGCGCTGCCGGGCTAAATAGGAAGTATACACCGGTAACCGTCAACAGGGACGCGAGGCCATAGCTGACATTTTTTCCAACAACACCATACTCTGCTCCGGGGACGACAACCTGGTAGACCAGCCCGATACCGATAGCTAACGGTACAGGGAGTGCCGCAGCGATGATCCCAACGGGCAAACGGTCACTAAGTGCTGCCGAGTTACGTTGGAGCCGCCCGTTCAAGATTGCTCTGGGTACCATGATTCACTCTATCTCAATCTGTTTTGAGTCGTTTGCTGATGGTGGAGATTCGGTCTATTTTGGCGCGGATTAGAGTCGGTCATCATTTGAAAGTTGTTTGGTTGGTGCGGTAGTATCAACGAGTTTGCTGGTTAATCAGCCGAGGCATTAGCTACGTTGTCAGCTGCGTCGCGGAACAGCGTATCGCGTTGTATGTGGTAGTACCCTGCGAGGATCACCGTGGTTAAGACGTTTGACCCCGCGATGGCGCCGAATACTGGGATAACTCCGGTCTTCAGGAGCACTGCTGCGATTCCTGCTAATGGAATCTGGATTGCCCAGTACTGGAGTACTGACGAGCGGAAGCTCACCTCCCCTCGACTAGCACCATTGAATCCGCCTTGTAGAACGTACATCGCGCCGTAGGCCGGATAGCTGAGGGCCAAGAGTCGTAGGAAATCGACCGCAAGGGAGAACGCTGCGCCGCTAAGTTCCGGTGCGAGTACGTTCGTAATACTACTGGCCATCTCCCACTGGACGATGGCGAGGAGGCCGAGAACTCCGCCGAGGATCACTACGCCAGCCCGAGTGGTATCAGCGGCACGTTCCGGTTTCCCGGCACCAAGATTCTGGCCGACGACGCTCTGGGTCGCCGACTGGAACGCTTGCGCGGGGATGGATGCTGCGGAGAAGACGCGTGTGCCGACCGCGTACGCAGCTAATGCGACGGGACCGCCTGTGAAAAACACAATAACAACCATCACGAGTTCTGCGACGCGGCGGTTCGCCTGTTGAGCGGCCGGTGCGAATCCGCGGTCATAGAGCGCTCGAAATTCGTCGAGACCGATGCGAGTCGCCGTCCGGGACAACACTCCTCCGCTACGCCCCTGTAGAACGAACGCGACGGCGAGTACGAGTCCTGTAGCGAATCCGAGTACAGAGGCGAGCGCTGCCCCGCTGATCCCCATCTCAGGGACCGGCCCGAGACCAAATATCAAGACGGGATCAGCGATGAGGATAGTGGCGACGGTAGCAATACTGATGTACAGGGCAGCTCGTGAGTCACCCCTAGCCACGAAAGCGGCTTCAATTGCGTCGCTGGTCGCGGCGAACACGAGGCCAAGCGCGAGAATTCGGATGTAAGTCACTGTGAGATCGACGACGTCTGCCGGGGTTGGACCGGGACGAATCATAGTTAGGAGTTCGACGAGCGTCGGTGTGGCGAGGACGGCACCGCCGCCGATGACGACACTCAGAACTGCTCCGAGGACGACACCGTTGAACGTCGCCCGTTGGGCTGCGCCTTCTTTGTCGGCTCCTACGCGCTGCGAAACGAGTATCATCGTCCCGATGTAGGGGACGCCAATGACGAGGATGAGCAGGAGACTGAATAGCGGCGCGGCGAGACCGACAGCGGCCACTGCGTCACCACCAAGTCGCCCGATCCAGAACAGATCGATTACTAGTGATGCCACTTCCACGACGTTCTGAGCCAACAACGGAATCGACATCAACGCCAGAACGCGGTGTATAGGTTTGGAAGTAACCTCGTCACTTGACAGTTCGAACATAGGGGTAAAACAAGCGATAGAACCACTAATAAGGCCGCTAAAACTCACTTCCGTAATTAAAATGATACCAAGTGTAGCGGGGTGGGTCCGTGTAAACGGTTAGTACTCACGCGTCGATGTGTACTTCGTATCGAGGTTAAGCGCCGCTGTGAGGTTATCTCACATGCCTCCTGGCGCTTATCCGAGGTGGAACAATGAAAGGCATCGTATCCAACTCGAATTCTCGGGATGAGGGACGCGAATACCCGCTGTGTATGTTCCCGGGCCCACAGTAGCGGTCGCGTTGCTGAACTCTACTACCTCTCCGAACGTCCACTTCTGGGTTCCACTGGGCGGGAGAGTGAGTCGCCCATTACCGGACGATCGTGCCTCAATTGGCTTCCATCCGGCGGTGGATTTCTTCTTGATTTTCCATTGATATGGGTTGAATTCCAGTTCGGTGGATGAGTTATTGTGAAGCGTCAGATCGACTTCGTTTGGTGATTCCGCACCTGTAGGATTTGATGGGATTAGATAGACACTTGCAGCTTCCGGATCAACCGTATGTGAGCAGACAGCTGTTTCGGCTTCACTACCGTGCGGTGGGCACTCGTACTCGGAGGGCTGAATTGATGAGGTGGTCTGCGTTCCTTGATCCGGAGCACTGCCTGAGCAGCCTGCGAATCCGACCATCGAGACACCTGTAAGAGCGAGCAAATCTCTTCGTTTCATGGTCTACAGAGACCACATTCGGCGGCGGATAAGGGGATTTGTGAGACTGAAACAGTTGTTTAAACGACGAGCGCAGCAGAGTCATCGATATTTTTGAGCTTATCGAGATCCTTTACTGACTGTTCTACAGAACTCTCCCGAAAAGATAACTCCTGACCCGTCAACCGTACGGTATATGCTCGTATCCGACGGGGGGACAGCCGAAACCAGCCTTACGTCACAGGAGGCATTTGCCATACTTGGAAACGAGTACCGTGCGGAGATCATCCGGACACTAGGTGACGAACAGGGCACAGAAGGCCCGAGACCGGTTTTATCGTTCTCAGACTTGTATTCGAAGGCCGACGTTGACATCTCCACGAGTCAATTCAATTATCACCTCCAAAAGTTGGTCGGCCCGTTCGTCAACAACACTACGGACGGCTATCGACTACGGCATAGGGCGGTGACACTGTACCGGACGATTCTCGCTGGCACCTACACTAGGGAAGCCTACATTGAGGATTTCAAAGTGGGCGTTGACTGTTATTACTGTGATGCGCCTATTGAGGCACGATACGCCGACCGGCGGTTTACTATCCTGTGCTCGGAGTGTGGCCGGGAGTACTCCGATACGACGGCTCCACCGAGTATCGACGAGGGTGACCATGAGGCCTTACTGAACCGGATGAACCAGTACATCAGACACCGAATTCTAGCGTTCTCGAAGGGTGTCTGCTCGATATGCGCCAACGAACTCCGCACCCAATTCTTGGCCGGGGACGATTTAGCCGTGCCCGGATCCGAACAATTAGACGTGTTCGTTCACCGGTCATGCGACCATTGCGGTGCCCAGCAGTACATGTCGGTCGGGCTCTCGCTGTTGTACAATTCCTCGCTTATTGCCTTTTTCCAAGAGCGCGGTCTCGATGTTACGACGACGCCCATCTGGGAATTAGAGTTTGCGATGACTGACCGCTTCGTGGATATTCGTTCGTCAGACCCGTGGAAAATAGCACTCTGCGTTGAGCAGGGTGGTGATGGGCTGGAACTCGTTGTGGACGACGATCTTACTGTTCTCGATTGAGGCCCGTTTCGTCGAGCGATTGTTCGGAAGTGTCCCGTCGTGAGACTGTACTGATGCTCAGCTTGAGTCTAGAAGTAACCCGGTTTCCCGTACTAAACCTGATTTATTGTACTCTGCCTGAAATATATTCCCCGGCGGATTGTAGCCGTTCATATGTCTTCGACAGACACGGAGCGACCAACGATAACCCAGTTTACCGACCCGATGTGTACGTGGTGCTGGGGTTCAGAACCCATCATTCGGCGTCTCCGAACCGTACTCGCAGACCAGGTAGAGTTCAGATACGTCATGGGCGGGTTAGTGGAAGATTTCGACGAGTTCCACGACGCGGCCAACGACATCGCAGAACCTAGTGATGTTGCGCCACACTGGGAGGAAGCGTCTCGAATTCACGGAATGCCGGTCGATACGCAGATCTTCGAGACTGATCCAGCACAGTCGACGTACCCCGCAAGCAAGGCATTCACCGCTGCACGCCAACAGGACACCGAACTGGCGAATCGGTATCTGCGCCGCCTTCGTGAGGTGTACGCGACTCAGGTCCGTAACGTCAACCACCGAGAAGAGCAGGTGAAAATCGCGGAGTCGGTCGGCCTTGATGTCGATGAGTTCACGACAGCACTGGATAACGGAATTGCTCAAGCAGCATTCGAGCAGGATCTTTCTCGAACCCGCCAAGCGGGAGTTCGGGCGTTCCCGACGTATCACATCGAGGGACCAGCCGGTGAAAAGCAGGTATCAGGGTTCCAGATGTTCGAGGAACTGATGACCGCACTGAAGACAGTCGACCCTACCTTGGAACAGTTATCCACCCCGTCGGTGCCGAAATTCATCGCCGAATACGAACCCGTTGCGACGCGGGAAGTCGCTGAAGTGTATGAACTCGACGATGGGAAAGCGCGACAGGTGCTGGAATCGTTCGTCGATGACGGATCTGTTCGCCGTGAAGCCCGTGGAAATGGCTTCTTCTGGTATTCGAATAACGGAGGGGATCGCTGATGGGACTGCTCCACAACGGTGAGTGGGAACCCGATGCCACGCGGGACCAGTACGTTCACGACACCTTTGACGAGCATGTCGGGAATTCCGGAGACGCCGAATTTCCCGCGGAAGCAGGCCGATACCACCTCTACATTTCCCGGGCCTGCCCGTGGGCGCATAGAACGGCGCTCGCCCGGCGTCTACTCGGTCTCGAAGACGTGATCTCAGTAGACGTCGTCGATCCTGTCCGCCACGAACAGGGCTGGGAGTTCTCGCCGAAGAAGCCGAATTGTACTCCGGACTCGGTACGCGGCCACGACACTCTCTATGAGGTCTACCAAGAGGCTGCCACCGACTACACCGGCCGAGTGACCGTTCCCATCCTCTACGACCGGGAAACCGACGCTATCGTCCACGAGGAGTCAGCAGCGATTGCCCGGATGCTCGCCACGGAATTCGGTGATTACGCGTCGAAACCGAGGGATCTCTACCCTGAGTCCCTCCGAGAGGAGATCGACGAGGCTATCGAAGACATCCACTCCTCGATCAACAGCGGCGTCTACCGAGCCGGATTCGCCGACTCGCAGGCCGCCTATGAAGAGGCCGTACAGGAGCTCTTTGATGCGATGTCTCGATGGGACGAGACCCTCTCCACCCGCCGATACGTCGTTGGTGACCAGCTCACCCTTGCAGACGTGTTCCTCTTCCCGACGCTGTATCGGTTCGACGCTGTCTACCACACTCACTTCAAGTGTAACGTCTGTCAGCTAATCGACTTCGACCACCTCTGGGCCTACGCCCGAGACATCTACCAAACGGATGGGGTCCCCGAGACCTGTAACATGAACCACGTCAAGGAACACTACTATCGCAGTCACGACGACATCAATCCAACCGGATTCGTCCCGGTAGGACCCGAACTGAATTGGGAAACCCCGCATGAACGAGGCGAGTTATCCGACGAGTCTACTGCGATTAACGAGGCAAACACATGACTGATTCGCTCAACCCCGGCCTGGAAGGTGTCGCTGTTGCGGAAACGCGCCTGAGTCAGATCAACGGTGGACAGGGGAACCTGGCTATTCGAGGGTTCCCAATAGACGAACTCGCCGGTAACGCGCGCTACGAGGAGACGGTCTTCCTCCTGCTGAACGGCCGGCTACCGACTTCGACGGAATATGCCGACTTCAGGGATGAACTGTCGTCACACCGACAGATTAGTGAGGAGGTTCAGGCTGTTCTCCGGCGTGCGGCCCGAGAGGAGAAGCCGGCAATGGATGCCCTCCGGATGGGCGTCGCCGCAGCGAACCTCGGCGTTACAGAGCAAGATCAAGGTGAAGACGTCCGACGAGTGATCGCGGTTTTTCCCACTATTGTAGCGACGTACTGGCGATACCGTCAGGGAAAGGAACCGGTCACTCCCCGCGACGACCTGGGACACACGGCAAATTACCTCTATATGCTCACGGGCGAAGAACCGTCCGAAGCCCAAGTTGCCGGGCTCGAAACCTATCTTAATACTGTCGCCGACCACGGATTGAACGCGTCCACATTCAGCGCACGCGTGGTCGTCTCTACAGGATCGGATCTCGTCTCTGCGGTGACGGCTGCGGTCGGGACGCTCAAGGGCCCTCTCCACGGGGGTGCACCTGGTCCAGTTTTGGAAATGCTTCGGGAAGTGTATGAAACAGGCGATGCAGAAAGGTATGTCCGCGAAACGTTGGACGCTGGAGAGCGCCTGATGGGATTCGGTCACCGCGTGTATCGCGCACGTGACCCGAGGGCAGCTGTACTCGAATCAGCTGCGAAGC
Organism: Halorubrum salsamenti; assembly: GCF_007671685.1. GTDB lineage: Archaea > Halobacteriota > Halobacteria > Halobacteriales > Haloferacaceae > Halorubrum > Halorubrum salsamenti. Next base: position 73,587 of record NZ_VCNL01000004.1, read on the forward strand.
GCTTCTACATCGACGGCGGCGACGCCGACTTCTTCGATGCTGCTCAAGAGTTCGAGGATATCGCTACTGACCTGTTATCGGAACACATGCCTGATCGGCAGTTAGAGACAAATGTAGAGTTCTACACCGCCATTCTACTCGACGGCGTCGGTATTCCGAAAGACCTCTTCACGGCCACGTTCGCTATCTCCCGAGTCGGTGGCTGGACGGCTCACGCACTGGAACAGATGGATGACAACCGGCTGATCCGGCCTTCGTCTCACTACGTCGGTGACACACAACGGTCGTGGACACCGGTTGCTGAACGGTAACGTGGTGACTATCGAATATGGCTCAAACGAACACGGAATCAGGTGAAGATTCGTCGGCCGGCGATGAGGACATGTCAGCGGAGACTGAGAGCGAACAGGTAGGGTTTTCTCGGAACGGTGTCCGGGCTGGCTTCGTCACGTGCGTTCCCGTCGCGCTCGGAGTCGGTGCCTATGGCCTCGTGTTTGGCGTACTCGCGCGTGAGGCCGGTCTGAGTCTCCTCACTGCCGTGGTAATGAGTGCGACCGTGTTGGCAGGGGCAGCACAACTCATCGCAGTCGGTCTGTGGGACTGGCCGATTCCCGTCGTCGCCGTCGTCGGAACAACGCTGGTGGTGAACCTCCGTTACCTCCTGATGGGGGCGTCGTTGCGCCCGTGGTTTACGCGGCTCTCGTCTCGACAGGCGTATATGAGCCTCTTCTTCATGGCGGACGAGAACTGGGCACTCACGATTCAGGACCTCCGTGACGGTAACGGACGCGGAGCGTTTCTACTGGGAAGCGGGTTGGCAATCTGGGTTTTCTGGGTTGTCTGCACCGCTATTGGCTCGGTCGCTGGCAGCCGCATCGGGAACCCGGAAACCTACGGTCTGAGTTTCATCCTGACGGCGATTTTCCTTGCGTTACTGGTCAGCTTCTGGGAGGGGCGAGATTCCCTCATCCCGTGGGTTGTAGCTGCCGTCGTTGCTGTCAGCGTTGATGTAGTTCTGCCCGGCCGCTGGTATATCTTGGCGGGGGGACTTGCCGCGAGTTTGACCGAGGTGACGCGTAATGTTCGGTGAAGTGTCGCTGACAGCGCTCGCAGTCGTGTCCGGGATGAGTATCGTCACGTACGTGACCAAGGCTGGCGGATTCTGGGCACTGGACCGAGTTGAGCCGTCTGAGTCAGTGCGAGATGGGCTCGACGCTCTGCCTGGCGGAATTCTCGTTGCAATACTGGTTGTTCGATTGTTGGAGGGCGGCCTAAGTGAGTGGATGGCCGGAATCGTTGTGGTCGTTGTCGCCCATAGGACGGAGAGCGTCTTGCTCGCAATGGTTGTCGGTGTTGGCACGCTCCTCATTGTCCGCGGAAGTGGTGCTAGCTTCGTCTAGTGGAGTCTACCCTGGAAGCTCTCTAACAGTATCGACGGCGGCATCAACAGCATTCACCGCGTATTCGATCCGTTCGTGTGCTTCGGCGGAGCTCATATCCGGTCCGATTACGCCGAACGTCACGGGTGTATCTCGGTCGAGGCTGACGTCGCCGAGTTTGTCAGCCGCAGTGTGGGTAACAACCTGATCGTGGTCTGTGTCACCCGTAACGACCGCCCCCAACACTGTTACAGCGTCAATTTCGTCGCACCGTGCGAGACGGTCAGCCGCAAGTGGAGTATCGTAGACCCCCGGGACGTAGACTGTTGTAGTGATTTCAGCGTCCCGTTCTAATATTCGCTCTTGGGCTCGGTCTTCCATCTCTTCGGCCATTGTTTCGTAGAACTGTGCAATCACTAGTCCAACTGAGGCCATCATAATCGCGGACTTCTCGTACTAACAAATGTGTTATGGTTCCCAGATCTGGGGAGATACGGGCTCTTACCAAATGTCCCGCACGGGAACCAGAGATACTCGGGCGGCGTATTCGGCTGTTTAGCCGTCATCACGGCCGAAGGTACCTGATGCCTATTACGAAAAATACTCTTCAAGTTGCCTCTGAGCTGGTCCATTATTTCGCCACGTTGCCGTGGTTTAGCGCTCGAAACCTGGTATAGTGTAACTTGCCTGAAATATATTCGTCAAGCAGTCGTATCACCTCATGCGACGATGTCAGCAAACGACAGTCGAACCGCGACGGTTGGAATCGCACGGACGAACAGTAACCCACGAGTCTCCAGTACGGAAGGTGATGCCTGATGGTGTTCTCTTCCGCGATGGCTGGGACGGCGTTCCTCGTAGGTCGAGTGCTGTTCGCACTCGTCATTGGCTACCTCGCGCTGGGTAACTTGCTTGACCTCGAATCCTCGGTCGGCTACGCCAAAAGCAAGGGAGCTCCGCTGGCAACGATCAGCGTCCCGATAGGAAGCTTCGGCCTGATCGCCGGCGCGCTCGCAATCCTCACCGGGATCTTTCCCGCTGTCGGCGCACTAGCAGTGATCGCCTTCCTCGTCCCGATCACGGTCATCATGCACGACTTCTGGACCATGGAAGGACAGGACCGGCAGAACGAACAGATTCACTTCTTGAAAAACATCGGGCTGATCGGGAGCGCGTTAGTCTTCCTCACGCTCTCTCCGATTGCCTGGCCTCTCGCAGTTGGCGTTGGACTCTAAAATAGAGGGGAATAACCGAGATGTCACCGAGTACTGAGCGATCAGTAGGAGTCCCATGGCGTTCGCCGGTTTTGATCGCCATCCTCGCGGCCACACTAATGACACCGATGGACGTGCCGCTAATCAGCTCGGCGCTCCCCGAAATTCGATCCGTATTCGGCGTCTCCGAGTCTCGCGCTGGCCTGTTCGTCACACTGTACGCTCTCCCCGGGATACTGCTTGCTCCGGTCATCGGCGCGCTCGCCGACCGCATCGGTCGGCGGTACGTCCTCTCAGGGGCCCTTGCCATCTTCGGGCTCGCCGGCACCGCCATCGCGTTCACGAGCGATTTCACGGTCGCACTGGCCCTGCGTGTCTTTCAGGGGTTCGCCGCCGGGAGTATCCTCGCAGCCCTTGCGATGACCGCGGTCGGCGACCGATACTCTGGCCGGCAACATGACTCCGTCATGGGAATCACGTCGGCTACGCTCTCTCTCGGGACCGCAGCCTATCCCGTGGTTGGGGGATATCTCGCAGCTCGCGCCTGGAACGCGCCGTTCCTCATGTACGCGTTCACGCTTCCGGTTGCGGGATTGGTTCTATTCGCGTTCGACGATGGCGAAACGACACCTAGTAGTAATGATCGCGGCTACATCCGTGAGGCCGTCAGTCTCGTTCCGACTCGTCGAGCCTTCACGCTGTACGGCATCATGTTCGTCTCCTTCACTTTTCTCTTCGGTGGGTTATACACCGCTCTGCCTTTTTATCTCGCTGATGCGTTCGGCTTCACCTCCACAACGATAGGACTCGTTACCAGCACAGTCCTACTGGTTACAGCAATCGTCTCAACGCAGAACGGCTGTGTTGAATCGCTGTAAGGCGGAGAGATTCACTGTGTGACGAAGCGTTTGATGTTATAGACGACACACATCAGCGCGATTTCGCGGAACTCGCGGAACCACGACCGCGCTCGCACGGCGAAGCCGAGCGAGCGCTTCACAGCCGAGTTCACGGTTTCAGTCATAGAGCGCTGATTGTAGCGTTTATCGTCGATTCTGGCGTTGTGCGCGTGGTCGTACGGTGCGAAGATGCGGTGCTTGATCAGCGGTCTGATCCCGAGCTCACGCAGACCTTCGCGGAGAGATTGCTTGTCGTAGCCCTTATCGGCCGCAAGAGACCGCAGATCGCCCGCGTTCCGGCGGGCGATCTGCTCAGCGAGGTCTGCGTCGCTTCCTTCTCGATTCGTTGAGCAGTGAACGTCAATGACGGCCTGCGACGCTGTATCGACGAGTTTCGTGACTTTGAGCTTCTGAACGCGGTAGCTGATCCGCTGGCAGTAGTGGCGGCTCGCTGGTGAACGGTCGTAGAACGTGGCGTCAATCGCGGCGTGTTCGGAAAGATTGTGCAGCTGCGCCGACTGGCGCAGCAGCACTCGACAGACGCTCATGCTGATCCGGTCGAACGCCTTACATAACGTGGACGGCGCGGGGAGATCGGCCGCGTTGAGGCCGATCTCCCCCGTTATTTGTGGCATCTCTTTGAGCAGGTCGATCGTCATACGGTACGATGAATCGAGGTAAATCCGCAGACAGTGAAGGGAAACGAGTGCATAGTCGGCGAATCCGCCGCCACCTTCCGGGGCGGCGGATTCGTCTCCATCGCCAGTAACTCTTTGAGCAACCGGCACAACTTCCCCGATGAAGCGGGAGATCTGCGTCATGAACAACCGCATTCTCCCGCTTCAACTCCTTTGATTTAGCGGCCTACCTCGCTGGTGTATGGCGATTCAACACAGCCCGCAGAACGGAAAGCTGGCGGGTAGAGCTTCGACGACGACTCTGCTTACCGCCGGCTTTTCCCTGTACGCACTCGGCTTTCTCGCCGTCGCCCTCGCAGGTACTTCCCGGCTGCTAATCGGCGGACTACTCGTATTCGGTGCCGGGAGTGGTCTCGTCACTCCCACGCTCTTCACCAGGATCAGTGTCCTAGCTCCAGAGGAAGTTCGTGCCGGTGTAATGAGTCTCCAGACAACGACCATCGGGATTAGCCAAGCTGTTGGCCCCGCATTGTTCGCACTTCTCGGAGGAACAATCGGCTACCAGGGCACGCTCCTTTCAGGGAGCGCCGGAGCAGCCGTTGGAGCTGCTGTTCTGAGCATCTTTGTATACGATTACTGATAAGAATAAATATTTATACTGGACTATGAGGATTCGGGACGTATGGCCAGTGAACAGTCTGACAGAACTCAGGTTGCAACTGACGCTGAATCGGCGTTTATGACCCTGAGCAACAATCTCCGGTTAGAGATTCTGCTCGCGCTGTGGGACGCCCCAGGTTTTTCGTTATCATTTTCCGAGCTCCGTAAAAAAGTGGGTGAGCGTGACTCGGGCAGCTTCACCTACCATCTCTCAGAGCTACAGGATCAATTCGTCGCTAAGACCGACGACGGCTACGAACTACAGTACCCCGGCCACCGCGTTCTCGACGCAATTCAGAGCGGAGTCTTTCACGATCAGGTAACGGTCGGGCCGGTCGAGTTAGACGAGGACTGCCGGGAGTGCGGAGAGCAACTGACCTTCGAATACGACACCGATTACATCGCCCGGATTCGTTGTCCAGATTGTGGGAACCGGGCGTTAGAGTGGCCGTTCGACCCCGGTGGCATCGCTGACCGCGACAACGACGCCATCGTTGCGGCCTTCGACCGACGAACGGAACTCATCTGGTCATGCGCCCTTGACGGGATCTGTCCGTTCTGCGCGGGCCCAGTCGACCGCGAGTTAACCAGTCGCGTCCACGAGCAGGGAGCATGTATCGGTGTTATCGAGCAACTCGAACGGTACGACGAGTACTTCGCCCGCGACCATCCTGCGGTCGTCGCCGTTGACTGCGAGCGATGTAGTTTCTACAGCTTCATTCCGGTCGGTGTCGTCCTGCTGACGCGTCCGGCAGTCACTGGCCAGCTTCACGAAGCCGATATCGACGTCCAAGAGACGCCGCTGTGGGATCTTGGGTTCGTGGTTGACTCTGATGCCGTCACGGTCCAGCAAAGAGACCCGATGTGCGTCGAAGTGTCGATTCCGGATGCGACGGAATCGGTGGCGTTCACTGTCAAAGAGTCGCTCACTGTCACCACCAAGGATTGACGATAGGGTGTAAGAAGAATTACTGGAACGGGCTCCACCGAGAAGTTTAGTGATTTTATCGTGTCTCATGAGTCGATGACATATCGGTCCTCGCCCAGAATTGGTCTCGTCACCGGTGAGACAGCTCCAAACTTGACCGAGGATGGTCAAGCATTACAAACGGAGTTAGGTAATCGCGGCTTCTCCGCGGAGTCAGTTCTCTGGACGGATTCGACAGTAGAGTGGGATAGCTTCGACGTAGTACTCGTCCGTTCCTGCTGGGAGTACCACTCCCAACTGGATGCCTTCCAGAACTGGCTAGATCGTATCGAGAACGTGGATGTCGTACTGCTCAACTCGGCCGACACAATCCGATGGAATCACCACAAGTTCTATCTCCGCGATCTCGAACAGAGAGGTGTCTCGATTCTCCCGACGACTTGGGTTGAACGGTCCACCGAAATCGATCTCAGAACTGTTCTAGAATACGACGACTGGCGAGAGGTCGTAGTAAAACCCGCTGTCGGCACCAGCTCGTCCGGAGTCTGGAGGACCTCTCACGACGAAGCCCGAAAGCACCAGCAGCGATTCGAGGACATTATTTCGAGCAACGACGTTCTCATTCAGCAGTTCGCCCCCGAAATCGAGGACGGCGAACGGTCTCTCGTCTTCTTCGAAGGTAGTTTCAGCCATGCCACCAGACAGCTCCCAGCTGCGGACGATTTCCGCGCTCACCCGAATTACGGCGGGAGCTCAGAACCGTACGAGCCGCCACGTGAAATCGTGGAACAGGCCGCGGCGGTCCTTGAGGCGGCGGGAAAGGAACTAGGAACCAGCCCGATCGATTTCACGTACGCCCGCGTAGATGGTATCGAACGTGGAGACGAGTTCTTGTTGATGGAGCTCGAACTCATCGAGCCATACCTGAATCTCGATGCCGGTGAAGACGCCGTCGCTGTATTTACAGATGCCATTGAAGCAGGTGTGGCCCGGCACGCGACCGCCCCAGCTGAAAATCACCGTAGCTCTCCACGAACGGACGACTGATCACTCGGTCTCAAGACTGTACGCCATTCTACTGAGATAATGACAGGAGACGATATTCCTGATATCGGTATCGGAACGTACGATACTACTTCGGATGTCTGTACCACGAGCGTGGAAGCGGCCCTAAATATCGGCTACGGGCACGTCGATACCGCCGAAATGTACGAGAACGAGTGTGCGGTCGGTGAGGCCTTAACCTCAGCAAGCGTCGGGCGTGACGACGTGTTCGTGGCGACGAAGGTTCATTCTCGTAATCTCGGGTACAACGACGTATTGGAACATGCCCGGGTGAGTTGCGACCGGCTTGGTGTTGACGCTCTTGACTTGCTGTACGTCCATTGGCCGATTCGTGCGTACGACCCTGAAGAGACTCTTTCGGCATTCGACGAGCTCTACGACTGTGGCGTGATTCGCCACATTGGGCTCTCGAATTTCACCCCTGAATTACTTGATGAGGCGCGCACATACCTTGACGCTCCGATTTTCGCTCACGAGGTCGAATGTCATCCCTTGCTACAACAGGAGGAACTGCGGGAGTACGCTCAAAAGCACGACCACTATCTCGTCGCATACTCTCCACTGGCAAAAGGGAAAGTGACTGAAGTCCCCGAATTGATCGATATCGCAGACAAATACGGGGCGACGGCAGCGCAGGTCAGCCTCGCATGGTTACTATCGAAGGAGAACGTCGTCGCCATTCCGAAGTCCACTTCGGAAACGCATATTCGAGAAAACTACGAGGCCCAGCACCTGACGCTCGACGAAGACGACGTCGCACGGATCGACGCGATTGACAGGACAGCACGCCAAGTCGATTTCGACGGAGCTCCGTGGAACTGAAGGTCCACGGTTCGCTTCTCTGAACTCCACCACAGGAACCTACGGCAGTTTCCCGTTCGCTGACACTGCTAGGAGCGAATATTATAATATATTTTACTGGAATGGATTCCACCGAGCGCTTAATTGGGTTTAGAGTGTGTAATTCGGTAGGGAATGGACATTCACGATCCCAGACATATAGTCGCAGTATGTGGAAGTCAGCGCGACGGGAGTCGTACCCGTCACGCGCTCGAAGAAGCCCTGTTGGCAGCTGAGTCAAAAGGTGCCACAACCGAACTCGTGGACCTCAGCACATTAGACCTGCCAGTCTTCGACCCAGATCAGAGCGATGCGGGGGATGCGAGAGAACTCCGCCAAGTCGTGAGAAGTGCTGACGCCGTGTTGCTGGGCTCTCCAGTATACCACGGGTCGTACTCGTCAGTACTGAAAACCGCGCTCGATTACTGTGGGTTCGACGAGTTTGAGGAAACGACAGTGGGTCTACTGGTCGTCGCCGGCGGAGGCTTCCCGACGCCCGCGCTAGAGCACCTTCGGTCGGTTGCCCGCACGCTCAACGCCTGGGTACTTCCTCACCAGGTCGCCATCCCAAATGCGCACAGTACCTTCGAAGCCGGAGAGTTAACCGATGAAGCGCTAGTTGACCGAGTTGAGGCCCTTGGAGTTGACCTCGTTGATTACGCAGGCGTCGAATCGTACCCCGAGAACACAACTGCCTGTACTGCCCCCACGGCCGATTAACAATGTCTGCTGAAACTGAATCCCGACAGAACGAAATCGAGAAACAGAACGCATCGGCATGCCCAGTCATCCAAGCCATCGACCAGATCGGGACTCCCTGGCGAATGAACATCATCTACGCCCTCAGAGAGGGTGAGAAACGGTTCAACGAACTCAAGCGATCGACCGGAGCACGCTCGAAGACCCTCTCCGATGCGCTCGACGAACTGGTGGACAACGACATCGTCACCCGACGAATGGAGGAAGACGCCCCGGTCGCGGTCTACTACGGTCTCACTACAAAGGGAGAGGACCTCCTTGACGTGTTAGCGGAGCTGGATGAATGGGCCAAAGATTGGGGCGAAGTAGCCCCTGAAGGGCCGAAAAACCGTCTCCACGAGACCTGAAATAGATTTATCACGATGACACAAAACCAACTATTGGGGGTTCAACACTACCTCAGCAGGAGCGATCCGGACGTTTCGCTATCGGGTAGCGGAATGTTCCAATCGATTCGACTGATAGCACGACTCCACTCTATCGGAACCGCTGTCAGAGATCGTATTCCGCAACAGAACAGCCCCGAATCCTTGGTGGAGCGCTGTTACTCTCGATGACGATCACAACTGGCCGACCGCTTGGCAAGGACGGTGAACCGGCTGACGCCCCCGCATTAGAATTGGATGCTGACGGTCCCGCGACACGATTACTTCGAGAGTCCCCGTATCCATTAGCGTCCAGCCCTGCTGCAGAGCTTTGGTCCGTAATTACGCAATATCCCGAGCGAGATGGATCCTCAGATCCCGCGATGGTCGTCTGGGCCAGTCCCGACAGTATGGAACTGCCGCCGCATGTTCACCCCTATGATTCTGAGTACTTCCGCACACTACGTGGAGAAGTGACGCTAGTCGTAGACGATGAGCGCCACCATCTCAGTCCGGGCGAGGACATCACTATAGATCCTGGTCAATCACACTTCTTCCGAAACAACACGGACGACTACGTCGCCTTTTACACAGAAACACCTTCGATTCGTCCAATTGAGGTACAGTTCACTTTCTTCGGAATGGATCACGATGGCGTTTTTTCACGTGATGATTCGTATTCTGAGCCAGATCTCTTCCAAGGACTTCTGATGTCCGAATATCTCCACGAGAGAACACGAATTACTTCGATTCCGTTCCCAGTTCAGCGAATTCTTTGGGCCACCTTCGGTCGGTTCGCCAAAAGTACTGGGCGAGAAGCAGTCGATACGGCGTATCTGAACAACGAATTTTGGGAAGAGACCGTTGAACAACCAGAGTTCTAAAACTCATAAAATGACTTCCCGAAGCACCACCCATGTCAAATATGTGGAACTATCGTGGTATTACGATTGAGATAGGTGATTCATTCCAGTGAAATTCCAACTTACCGAAGATCAACAGCGACTCCGCGATGAAGTCCGTCAGTACGCACAGGACGAAATCAGACCGCAGGCAACCGAACTGGACCAAGCTGAGGAACATCCGACAGAGATCCTCAATGAGCTCGGCGAGCGTGGATACACGGGGATCACCATCCCAGAAACATACGGTGGAATGGGTGAAGGGATGGTAGAACTCGCGCTTATGACCGAGGAACTCGCTGCGGCACTCATGCCTGTTGCAGGTGCAGTGGCATTACATCTCGGCGTGGCGGAGGTCATCCAGCGGTTTGGAACCGACGAACAGCGTGATACGTACTTGCCGTCGATGGCCTCCTACGACACCGTCGGTGTCCTCGGAATGAGTGAGCAGAACGCCGGGAGTAACAAATTGGAAATGGAGACGACCGCCAAGCGGAAAGGCGACGAGTGGGTTCTGAACGGACACAAGCAGTGGCTCACCAACTTTCAGGATGGCGATTACGTCCTCACGTACGCGAAAACCGGCCCAGAGGGTGAACGTCCCCACAATATCTCCGCGTTCCTTGTCTCAACCGATAGGTTCGACGTGGAGAAGGTCTGGGATACGCTTGGCTCTCAAACGGTGAAATCACCGAGAGGTGCCCTCAAAGATGTTCATGTTCCGGATCGACAGAGGATCGGAGAGGTGGGAGAGGCATACGTCCAGCGCGGGCAGCTCCAGACGGGAGTGAACGTGCCCGCTCGCGGCGTCGGAATCGCGCGCGCCGCACTCGATGACACGGTCGCGTACACCAGTCAACGAAAGCAGTTCGACCACTCCATCGGTGACTTTCAGGGTGTTAAGTGGAAGGTTGGCGAGATGGCACAGCGGGTAGATACCGCACGACTGCTGACGCTGCGTGCAGCGGATTGTGCTGACCGGGGTCACGACACGACCCGAGAGTTCAGCATGGCAAAGGTGTTTGCGACACAGGCAGCCGTAGACAACGCAAACGAAGCAATGCAACTTCACGGCGGCATCGGCTACACGACGGAAACACACGTGGAGCGGTATCTCCGAGACGCGCGACTGCTGACGATTGCTGGCGGACCCAACGAAGGACACAAGGACACTGTCGCTGCGGCTGTGTACGACGATCATCCAACGTGGGACTCGAACCATGACCGAGACATTTGAGTTCGCAACTGAAGCGGTTCATCGCGGTGAAACGGGTGGTGAACAGCAGTATCTCTCGGGGGACGTCGTTTCACCGATTCACTTGGCTACACACCACGAAATGGAGGCTCCTGGGGAGCCGAAAAACGGATACAAGTATGCCCGGTTCGGAAATCCGACCCGGGACGCATTGGAATCGCGGCTCGCTCACCTCACGGGTGGATCAGAAGCTATTGCGTTCAATTCCGGGACGGCAGCGATAACGACGACCGCCCTCGCGCTCTGTGACCCGGGCGATCACCTCATAGCGTTCGACGGTGTGTATGGTGGCACGAGGTTGCTTCTTGATGACTTATTCGGGGACGTGTTGGGCGTCGAAGTGGAGTACGTGGACGCAAGAAGCCCTGAAACCGTCAAGGAGCACATCAAATCAGATACGGCCCTCTTCTGGATGGAGTCTCCTACGAATCCGCTGCTGAAGATATGTGATATCGCTGAACTGGCCGACGTCGCTGATGCGCACGAAATCCCGCTATGCGTGGATAACACGTTTGCGACGCCGTATTTACAACAACCACTGGAATTGGGTGCCGACGTGGTCGTTCATAGTACGACAAAATACCTAAACGGTCACAGTGACTCGACAGGCGGTGCCGTCGCCACGGATGATCCGGAGATAGCAGACAGGGTTTCGACGCTACAAGAATACGTCTTCGGGAACACATTATCGCCATTCGACGCTTACCTCGTGCTACGAGGGGCGAAGACGCTCCCACTGAGGATGGAGCAACACGAAGCGAACGCTCAGACGATCGCGGAGTTCCTCGCTGACCATCCCAAGATACGGGAAGTTCACTATCCGGGACTCGAATCGCATCCTCAACACAACCTCGCTAGACAACAAATGGACGGATTCGGGGGAATTGTTTCGTTCGAATTGGAAGCTTCGGAAGCCGAAACTAGGGCCTTCATCGAGGGATTAGACGTATTCACCGTAGCTGTGAGCCTTGGCGGAGTCGAATCCCTCGTTGACCATCCATGGACGATGTCTGCATCATTTATTTCTCCAGAAGAACGTCGTGCTGCGGGAGTCTCCGACTCGTTAGTCAGAATGCCAGTAGGTATTGAGGATAGTACTGATTTAATTCAGGATATTAAACAATCAATCTCTCTGTTGTAATGGAATCCTACTGGATGGAAATAGCGATATTGGAAAAATTTGATTGTTTTCCCACGCGTTGTGTGAGGTATGACGACTGAGACTGATGATCGAGGGAGGATTTACCTCTCGAAGGATCTCCGGGATCGTCACGGCGAGCGGTTCCGCGTGGTTGATCTGCCGAGTCGGAGCGTGCTCGTTCCCGTTGATGACGACCCGCTTCAGGCGGTCCGTGAGAGCGTGGGCCCAGCGTTCGAGGGGAAGGATATTGATGAGTTTCGTGAAGACGCGCGGGCGGCGAACGCGGAGGAGGCCCGCCGAGAAACCGTGGAGAAGTCTGACATGTGACGGCGACGTACGTTGAAACCGATTTTCTCTTCGCCGTGGCGAAACCCGACGACTGGCTGAGCGAGGAAGTTGAGGCGGTCCTCGCCGAGGAACCCGTCGAAACGTCGCTGCTCGCGTATGCGGAGTTTCTCGTCGCCACGTACACGGAATACGACGAGTCCGAGTTTGAGGTGACACCGCTCGTTGCGAACATGCTTGATTTGGTTCCGCTGCCGTCACCGGAAGAAGAGGAACTGCTGCTCGCGGCGGCAACGTATCTCGATGACCACGATCTCACGCCGTTCGACGCGCTTCACGCGGCACACGCCGCGACGCGCCACGGCGGCGCGCTCATCGGCTCCGACCGTGCGTACGACCGACTGTCTGATCTTGACTGTCGGCCGCTCACTCCCGACTAACATGCTTTCGACGGCGCGGATCGCGGCGTGCTTGTACCAGTTGGTGTTGTACGACTGGAGGTGTCCGAGCGGGAGCGGGACGTGGGTGATGCCGCGGCTGTCAGCGTCGGCGACGAAGTAGTGGACGACTTGCCTTGTGGTGAAGACTGGTAGCGGGGTGTTGTGTATCGGGTGCGAACAATCTCTCAGATATGCTACGTATTGCACAAGCTATACCCGGGTTTGCTACGCAGCGGTATTACATGACGACACTTCGGAGCCGATTGTCGCAGCTCACCGAGCCTGACGCCGAAGCGGCTGAACAGACGCGTGACGCGCTGCTTTCTGAACTCGATGTTCCGACGGACTGGACAGTGGCTGAAACGGACGTCGAAATCGCGCAGGACGGAACGGGAGACTGGTTTCTCGTGGCGTTCGAGCACCGGTCGGATCGGGAGAAGCGAGCGTCCGTCTTTCTGCTTGCGGACTCGCACGGGTTACAGGTCTACGTCGAATCTGCTGATACCGATCACTGGAGCGACCCGACGCGAGACGCCATGGAGATCTCGGAGACACTTCGCGGCCACGCGTGATCGACGTCGGTCTCACGGGTGAACGCGCTTTCCGGTGCGGTCATTCCTTAGATCACTTCTGATCCCGTTACGGGTCGTTGCTAACGGGTTGAGCCGGTTCGTCTCGCGTGGTCCGCGCGCCTGGGTCGTACCCGGCGTCTTGGAGGTTCGAGAGGACGTCGTTGATGGTTTCGAGGGTGGTGTACAGGTTTTCCGTGGTGCGGCCGCTGGTGAGGAAGTCGGTGCTGTCCGTGTTTTCGACGAGGAGGTTGGCGTGCGCGACGTCGTTGCGGAGGTCGGTGATTTCGTGGAGGCGTGAGTCTGCGCTGCCTTTCGTGGTGAATCCGCAGGCCTCCCAGCAGGCTTCGACGTTGGTGACGATGGTTTCGAGCGTGGAGAACTGCGCGTAGTGGAGTTCGTCGAGCGCGACGTTGGCGGCTTGCGCGTCTTCGTGCCGGGCTTCGATGTCGTCGATTTCGTCTGGGGTGACTGGCGTGGTTTTCCAGTCCGGCTTCGTGTCGAGGACGAGTTCGCGGAGGTGTTCTTCGAGGTAGGTGATGCGGTCGAACAGGTACATGCGGGCGGGGGCGGTGTTCAGGTCGGCGCGGGTGAGGATTCCGGTGACGTGGTCGGGGCCGCCGAGGAAGTAGACGGGGGTTTCGATGAGTGCGGACAACACGGCCGTGAACGGCGTGTCGCCGCTGACCATGTAATCGATGGTAAGTGAGGTGAGGTGGTCGGCGAGCGTGGTGCCGTCGTCGTCGGTCGTGACGTCGTTTTTGTGGATGAATCCGACGGGACCGTCGTCGGCGTACACGGGGGCTGCGTCGTACCCGTTGTCGGCGAGCCACGCGGCGGCGGTGCTCGGTGGCGTGTCGTGATCGAGGTGTGCGACGGAGTGCGTGGCGAGCTCGGCCGCGGTACAGTTGTACAGGTCACGGGGCATGCGAGTGAGTGTGCCAGCCGTGGTTGTGAAATTACGGGAACAGTCGCGTGAGGGTGACTGATCGAGACACCCACTCACCGCAAGCTTGATGTTCAAAAAGCATATATTATTACTTGATTATGCTCAAAGGGCATTTCTCGTCGGCGGGGGCGAGTATCGAGTACGGGGATGCGAAGTGTCTGTTCCCGGTCGGCGAGCTGGATGCGACGGTGCTCCAGTATCGAGATGCCCAACTCGCGCTTGACGGTGCCGACGGAGCGAGCGTCATCGTCATCGCGCCGACGAGCCTCGCAACGAGTTACCACCTCACCCAACACACGCTGACCGCGATTCACGTCGAGAGCCTCCCCCGCGCAGTCCGCAGAGAGATCGACGCCGCGATCGATGCGTTCGAACTCATCCAGGTCGGGAAATGGAACAGTGACAGCCGGAACCACTCGCTCGCTGAATTCGCCGACGCCTGACCTGTAATTCAATGACCGAGTCATTCGCTGACGAGTACCCGGAAGCGGCCCCGTATATTCAGAAGGCCGTCGACGAGCACGGCGAAGACTGGGTGTTGGAGCACTACTACGAGCAACTCTACCCGCTCGGGCAAGTGATGGCGATGCCGGAAAAAGAGGAACTCCCGTTCTACGATGCGGACGAACACGAGACGATGACGGAGGAGGAACGCGTGGAGATGTATCAGGCGTGGGCGGAGTACCGAGAGAATCTCCGCACGGGAACGAAGCCCGGCGAGTGACTGCGGCCCCACATTTTTCGCAGCGGTAGTCGTTGATGACGTATGGACTCAGATCGAGTGCGGGGTGTGCTGCTCGGGTTGGCGTGCGGGGATGCGCTTGGCCGGCCGGTCGAATTCCAGTCTGCGTCCGCGATTCAACGAGAACACGGGCGACTCGACGAGATGGTCGGGCACGGCACGTGGAACCAGCCGGCGGGGACGATCACGGACGACACCGAACAGGCGCTGTGTATCGCGCGGAGTCTCGCCGACCACGAGGAGTTCGACCCGGCGGACGTCGCTGAGCGGTTCGTCGCGTGGTACGAGACCGGTCCGTTCGACATCGGCAGGATGACGAGACGATCGCTCGACCGGCTCAAACGCGGTGAAGCGTGGGACGCGGCAGGCCAGCGCGTGTGGGAGCAAAGCCGGGAAGGGCAGAACGCAGGGAACGGGAGCGTGATGCGGTGTGCGCCGCTCGCCATTCCATACGCGAGTGACTGGGATCGACTTGTGGAAGTGAGTCGGCAATCCTCGCAGATCACGCACGCTGATCCGCGGTGTACGTACGGGTGTGCGATTCTGAATCTCACACTAGCTGGCCTGCTCGAAGATGCGGACACGCCGTTGCAGGATGCCCTCAACTACGTCGGTTCGGACGCGCCTGATGAGCTTGTGACAGCGCTCGAACCACTCGTTCGTGGCGACTCGCCCAGCACGCTGGAGACGTCGGGATACGTCGTGCATTCGCTGCAGACGGCACTCCACGATGGCTTCGTCGCGGATAGTGCCGAGGACGCCATTGTGACGGCAGTGAATCGCGGCGGTGATACGGACACGATTGGCGCGATTGCGGGCGCAGTCGCTGGGGCGCGGTTCGGGGCCTCACAGCTTCCGGATCGATGGCTGGGTGCTATCGACGAGGTCAACGAACTCGAAGGACTGGCAACCCAGCTTACCGACGTAGGGTAAATCAGGGGATGTGTGTTGGCCAAGCTTTGGATGTAGTGTGTTTTAATTCGGTCTGTCGCCTACGCTGATGGGATGACTGCCTGTGTCTATTACCATCATCCCGAGGATTCTCAGTATTCTCTCGCGTACGTTACTCAGGACAGGGATGAGATAACGACGTCCGGGCGAGATGCAATTATTGAGCAGTACGATCTGGATGAGGAATTCTTCGTACTGTATACGAATCGCGGGGCGAGCGGTACGGTCGAGGACCTTGATGACGAATTTGAAGATGTACTCGATGAGATGTCGCCACAGAACCGGACGATTACGGTGCGGTTGCTTCAGATCTTCGAGGAGATCATCGAGGAAAAGGAACTGGAGGAGGAAGCGATGCTCGATATTTACAAGCAGATCGAATTAGAGCGGATTCCTGACGCTCTTGCACGCGTTGATTGGACCGGTACCGCCATCGATGTCGCAGGGCAGCTTATGTCTACACTCATTCTGAAACACGCGCTGCCCAACGCGAATCACCGGACATCGATCAGTATGGCTCAATGGTATCTGGAGAGCATCGAAACCGGGTTTTCTTTCCCTGACTTTGCGACCGAAGAGTACGACTGGAAGACGTGGGTCAACGAGTACATTACCGAGTCGAAGCGGCTTCTCACGGTTCGGCGGAATACGACGGCATTCTCGTTACTCTCTGAGTGGGGGTGTGGCACCGTTATGCGGAAGAATGGCATCGAGATCGTTCTTGCAGAGTATGACCTCGATTTTACTCGTTCAGAGGCCTACGCGTACTATGGTGACGTACATACAGAGCTCTGTACGGACTTCCTTATTGAATCTGTTACCCGTGCTGGGCACGAGGAACTTATCACTACCGAGGGTATTGGAAAAGCGGAATTCGTCTCGTTCCTCGATGAGGCAGAATAACCGCGTTAGTCCTGAAGGTCCGCGACGGTGCGTCCGAGTTCCCGGGCGTGTTCGCTCTGGCTTACGTCGTACCGCTCTTCTATTGAGCGGAGTCGTTCTTGGAACGTCATTGTTGGACCTCCAGTTGGGTCTACTGTAAATAAAGCAGTTCCCGGATAAGAACCTTTCCCAGCCGTTCAAGCGAGAACAAGGTGTCGATCGGTTGTGTCGGGAAAGAGCGTCAAGAGTCCCCTTCCCCGCTCGACGAAGTGATGGAGTTTGTAACCAGATTTAGATTCTGTGTACGTCCAGCGGCCTTTGACATCCTCCCCTCCCTGAAGGACGAGGTTTTAGCCTTACACCTTCCATAACCCGCCTTTTCTCAAACTATGCCACAATACTGTCTTTATCACTGATCCGGTTTAGAGTCTATGTACGTTGAGCGGCTATGGGGTCAACAAACGGCGTAGAGATTCAACGAAAGAGCTTGTCGACGCGCGAGGCGCAGGCGCTGTCACGGCTCGCAAGCGAGAATCGGCAGGTCATCAGTATTAGTGACATCGCGGACGCGCTCGACATTCCGCGGAAGTCGGCCAAGGACATGGCGTATGCGCTCAAGGAGAAAGGATGGCTTGAGCGGATCGCGCAGGGGAAATACCTGATTCTACCGCTCGCTGCAGGTAAAAACGCCGTGTATACCGCACACGAGTTCGTGATCGCGTCAGCACTCGTGGAGCCGATGTACATCGGGTACTGAAGCGCGTTGAATCACCACGGATTGACAGAGCAGATGTCCCGCACGGTGTACATCGTGACGACAGAGCGCGCTAAGGAGCGTGAAATCCACGGGGTCACGTACCGTCCGGTGACGATCACGGAGCAGAAGTTCTTCGGGTATCAACCGACTGCGGTCGGGTCGAATCAAGTGAACATATCGAGTATCGAAAAGACGCTGGTCGATTGCGCCGACCATCCGGAGTTCTGCGGGGGTATCAGCGAGCTTGCGAAGGCGATGCAGAACGCTGTCGATACGTGCTGTTCGTGGGACCGCGTCGTCGAGTACCTGCGACAGATTGGGAACGGTGCCGCGACGAAACGACTCGTGTATCTCGCCGATCAGTTGGACATCGATCTTCCGGAGTACCGGGACCTCGTCGAGGACTTCACGACCGGGTACCCGCTGCTCGACCCGACGAGGGAAGCGACGGGAACCCGGGACAGCACGTACCAACTCCGTCTGAACGTTGACCCCGAATCGGTTCTGCTTGGTGACTTCTCGTGATCTCCGAAGCGCAACTCCGACGGCTGGCCAGAGAGCTTGATGTCCGACTCGGCTACGCGGAGAAGAACTACGTCAATTCGTGGATTCTGTGGGCGATCTTCACGGGTCCCTACGGTGAC
This sequence comes from Halorubrum salsamenti, assembly GCF_007671685.1. Lineage (GTDB taxonomy): Archaea > Halobacteriota > Halobacteria > Halobacteriales > Haloferacaceae > Halorubrum > Halorubrum salsamenti. The sequence goes on from NZ_VCNL01000004.1 coordinate 91,851, forward strand.
AAATCATAGCACGCAACAGCACAGCAAGCGCTGCCTGTCGTGCGACGAGCGTTTCCGCCGGCACAGTGTCCAACTCATCGAATCCACGCTCGGCAACCCACTCCGCTGTACGACCGCACAGCGCCGCAGACGCCTTCACCGACAACGGCTCAGCGATCGACTCCGCAACATCAACAATCACCGCCTCAAGCTCCTCAACATCAGCATGCCGCTCTAGCGGCCGTACTACCTCGTCCACATCGCGCCCTACACTGTCCGGCGGATCCGGCATTTTAATCGGCGCGTGCGCAGGAATCTCACTCAAAGTTGAATCGACCCGATCCGGCGTTAGGCACGGGTACAGAGTCGATGAGTCGGTTCTCGCAAGCGGCAAGGTAGTGATCGCGTCAGGCATTTGCCTAATTATATAGGGTGAACGTCGTGCTTTTGAACACTTGCCCTGGCGTTCTTGCCGTGATCTCTGGAAAAGCCCGGTATGACGGGGGGTCCACCGTGAACACGCTCGTACGACGGGACAGCAACGCAGCCCGGCCGAGCCGGAGTACTCCGCCAAGAATCGTCGCCACCGGGTTAAGTCTCGGTAGATTCCGAGATACCTCGCACGTCTCGCACGGAGTATCGGAGACCCGGCACCGGATTCTGTAGAAATCATTGTCTAGCACTCGGGACCCACGAGCACACACCGCTCATCGGGTCCACGGCACCGAGTTCTGTAATTTTCATAGACGCGCACCCCTCCGCCGCAAAAAGCAACGGTCACCCGCGACCCAGCACGGGATTATGGAGAAATCATAGTACAAAATTCCCGGCCGTGGCCAGCAACGCTGGGCACCACCTGACTGTAACCGAACTGCCGACCCCCGCTCGGAACCGATCCCGGCCAGATCACCGCGCACCATCCGATTACACTCATCACTCGCAGGTACACGCCACAGACAGTCTGTAACTTCGCTCAAAGGCTACTGCCGTTCATACGACGGGACAATCGGTGGAACCACTCGCGTAGCACTCGGACTGCTCTGTGGCAGAGTTTTAAATACAACTGGAAAAAATGCGGTTTGCTTCAGCAATGTCAAGTGAAGAGTTAGAGCCGATGGAGCCTCGGGAAGCGAGGGACGACTACTTACAAGAACGGCAGGAAGACGCGAGCTTCGAGACCCTCCGAACGATTCGCAAGGGACTCAATCTCTTCGTGGAGTGGTGCGAGGAGAAAGGGATCCGGAACATGAACGAGATCAGCGGCAGGCAGCTCAACAAGTACAAAAACTGGTGTAAGGACACGAGCGACAACAACACCGTGAGCCTCAACGGTCTCCTCGGAATTCTCCGGCGGTTCCTCGTCTACTGTGTGCGGGTGGAGGCCGTGGCGTCAGGAACGCCGGACAAGACCCCGATACCGAACGTGCCGGATGACGAGGACGTGAACTACGAGAAGCCGACGGAGCAGGAGGTCGAGGCGACGCTGGAGTACCTGGAGACGTACGAGCCGGCGTCTCGCCGCCACGTTGAGTACAAGCTCATCGAAGAGATCGGATGCCGTGTCGGCGCGATCCGAGCGATCGATATCGGTGATATCGACCTCGAAGAGGGTGTGATCCGATTCCGTCACCGTCCGGAGAAGGATCACCCGGAAGAGAAAGGTACGCCGCTGAAAAACGAGAGCGACGGCGAACGTCACGTCAACCTCCCAACCGATCTGACGGAACTGATCGGCGACTACCTGGACAATCCCGAACGATACGACGTCACCGACCGGTTCGGTCGGAAACCGCTGTTCACGACGAAGCACGGCCGTCCATCGACGGACACGATCCGTCGAGACCTGTATAAGCTAACTCGGCCGTGCGTCTACGCGGACAACTGCCCGCACGATCGGGACACGGACGCGTGTGACGCGTTCAAAAACGCGAACGCGAGCGAGTGCCCGTCGAGTCACAGCCCGCATCCGCTTCGCCGGTACTCGATAGAGTCACAGATCGACGGTGGAGTCCCGAAGGACAAGCTGACCGACCGAGTGGACGTCTCGATTCCCGTGTTGAACAAGCACTATGACACCCGCAGCAAGGAGCGGAAACGGAAACACCGCCTCAAAATATTCGAGAAACTGTTCGACGGTTACGGAGATCCGGAAAAAACGCTGGACTTGGACCACATGCCGGACGACCTAGTCAACGAGAACGAGATGATCGACCCGCAGGTGCTGTTACAGCTCCAGTCGGACGGGACGGACTCGGAGACCGACCCGATGCCTGATAGCACGACGGACAGCGGAAGCGTCGGAGCTACGAACGCCGGAGAGGAACCGAACGAGGAACCCGAAGAGACGGACGAGGAACAACTGAGTATAGACGACTTCGGACGGAGTCCGAAAGCGGTCTTCGGCCCGGGAACGGCGGCGGTCGCGGGCACCGCAGCGCTCGGGTCGAAGACCATCGATCGGTTTCACTCGGAACTCGAAGCGCTGACGCCCGGCGAGACCGGCGTCACGCCGCCGGGGCCGGAACGCGCCGCCAAGGGAGTCGCCGGGTACGCGCTGTTCGTGGCGATGATCGCGGTGAACTTCGCGTTGCTCGGGATCGTTCCCGCCTGACCGGCTTAGAGGTCCCGGCACAATTCATATAATGTATGAAGACTACGTGTTGGGTGAGGGCATGTCCCGAACCACTGCCACCATCCCAGACGATCTCACCGACCTCATGGAGGGGGCGGTTAAAGCGGGCATCTTCGAAAACAAGAGCGACGCCATCCGCCACGTCCTCCGAGAATACTTCGACGAGAATCAGAACGCCCGGTTCGCCGCCGCAGTATCACTGTATGAAGAGGGAAACATCACCCTTGGAACTGCTGCCCGCCTCGCTGGCGTCAACCGATTCGAGATGCGAGACATACTGCGGGAAGAGGGTGTTGAGCTGCGGTTCGGTCCTGAAGACATGGCGGCCGCGAGAGACGAGATCGACGCCGCTCGAAATCTTGAATGACAGGCCCACCCAGCGACGCAACGGTACTCAACACCACTGTCCTTTCGAACTTCGCGCAGGTCGATCACGTCGAACTGCTACTTGACCTTCCCCGACTCGTGACGGTCAATGCCGTCCAGCGCGAACTCGAAGACGGAGCTGAAACCCACCTGTACATCGAACACGCATTAGCCGTGCTTGACGACGGGATTCCGGTAATCTCCCCGTCTTCGTCAGCAGAGCAATTGGAAGAGGAACTACTGGAGAAACTCGACCCGGGGGAAGCACAGGCGTTGGCGGTCGCGGAGGCCGCTGACGGAACGGTTGTTACGGATGATGGCGATGCGCGTGTAACCGCCAACCAGCGTGGGGTCGGGTTGACCGGATCGATCGGGCTCTTGGTGCGATTCGTCGAAGACGACTACATTACGGCAGCGACAGCAGATGAGTACCTCAAACGCTGGATCGACGAAGCCGGGTTTCGTTCACCTGCCCGTGACTTCGACGCGTTCCTTGAGGAGTAACCCGGTTTAAACAGACCCTGACTGTAGTTGCGGATGCTAAGATTACAGTGCGGAATTCAATCCGGACGGTCTCTACTGATTCGGATATCCTGGGTCCCTAGCCACCCTGCGCTTCATTACTTGACACTGGCACCCTATTCAGGACGGCCTCAACGAACTGTCAGCGACAGGGAATTTCAACAGATCCGTGAGTCTTCCTCTAGCGGATAGAACCCGAGTGATGGGTGGGTTTGATCGTCGCTTCGGCGTGAGTTATTCTTCGGCGCTCGCACACGGTCCGCGGAGCGGACAGGAGGGACACGCGGGGGAGCCGACGGTACAGACTTCGGCCGCGAAGTCAAGCATCGCGTGTTGGAAGTCAGCGCTTCGGGTCGAAGGAGCCAGCGCGTCGGCGAGGACGGCGATCCGGTCCCGGTCCGGCGTCACGTCGAAGAACCGGGACAGCAGCCGTCGGACGTTCGTGTCGACGGCCGCGATTCCGAGCCCTGTGACGTGTATCAGGACCGACCGGGCCGTGTACTCGCCGACCCCGTGAAGACCCACCAGCTCCGGGTACTCCCGCGGCACGTCGCCCGAGGGCCGCGCGAGGATCTGCTGTGCGCACCGTCGAAGGTACGCGGCGCGTTTCACGAGCCCGAGCGGTGCGACGAGCGCCTCGATTTCCTCGGTCGAGGCGGCCGCGACCGTTTCCGGCGTGGGATACCGAGCCGCGAACGGCCGGTACGCGCCCGCAACTGCCTCGGCGGTCGTCCGTTGTAGCAGGATCTCCGCGAGCAGTATCTCGAACGGTGTCCGGTCGGGCTCTCGCCACGGGAGGTCGTGACGGCCGTGCCGCTCGTGCCAGGCAAGCAGCGGATCCACGAAGCCGTGCTGCGGGTCGAACACGCGGCAGTCTCGCCGCGGCTTCGGTGAAAAATGCGAGCGGCGGTGGTTACGACGGTCCTGTCGTCAGATGTCGTCCAGGTACCCGCGCCGCTGCTCCATTTTCACCTCCTCGGACCGCTTGTCGTAATGCTCGTCGAGGACCTTTCGGCTCACGTTCATCCGGTCGCTGACGACGTCGACGGGCACGTCGCTGGTGAGGAAGTGCGTGATACTCCCCCGACGGATGGCGTGCGGGCTGACCGCCTCCGGGCACTTCGACTCGCCGCCTTCGCAGTCCGGACAACTGACATCCCGGTAGCACGGCGCGGTCACGCGGTACGTGAGCCGTCGGATCGTGTTGCCGTGCATCCTGCCGTGCGCCGTGGTGAACAGCGGTTCCCGCCCGTGCTCGTCGGTCACGTCCCTCCGATGGGTCCGGATGTACTCCGCGAGCACTTCGGCGACGTCGGGCGTGAGCGCGACGGGGCGCTGACCGCTCTTCCCGTTCTTCAGCGTCGTCCCCTCGTCGGGCCGGTGGATCAGTTGAACGTAGTTCTCGTCGAGGAAGACGTCGTCCACGTCGAGCGAGTGCGCGGACCCGACGCGAATCCCCGTCTGCCAGAGCAGCGCCATCACCGCGTGCTCCTTCGACGCGTACTCGTACTTCGACAGGTACTCCAGGATCTCCTGAGCGTCGTCTGCGTCGAGCGTCTCGTCGCGCTGCCGCTCTTCCGGGCGGACCCGCGGGACCATCACCTTGTCGTACAGGTTCTGCGGCACCGCTTCGATCGACCCGGCCCACTTCAGGAGCACGCGGAGCGTGGACATCTGCATCCGGAGCGAGAGCTTGTTCAGGTCGCCGTCTTCCTTCCGCCAGAGCCGGTACCGCTGTAGGTCCCGGCCCGTGAGTTCGTTGAGATTGTCGATCTCCTCCTCGCCGCACCACCGAACGAACGGGTTCAACCGGTATCGGTGGTTTTGAACGGTCGAATCGGTACAGTCGGTCGCCTTGTGATCCAGGAACAGCTCCTGCGCGGTCCCGGGTTCGATCGGTTCGAGATCGTCTTTGTCCGTGGTCATAGTTGTCACGGACCCCCGTCAGGAGACGCCTCGACGCCGAAACCGGGAGGGAAGGAACCCCGCGCGGTCCGCGGATTATCCGCCCCAACCCATCCGGTCGCCTCATGATTGTGAAGGAACCCAACCACGCGCAGCCGTAGGTTTCACCCTGCTTCTACTTATCGGTAGTCGTCGCATCCGCTCCAGCAGCCGGCAGATCGGCGCAAGAGGTGGTTCGGTGGCACCGAGTGGGAACGCAGTCCTCACGCCTCGCGTTCGAACGAAGGATCGAACAGCCGCGCCGACATCGGCGCCGGGTCGCCGTCGGTGAGGTTGTACGCCGAGAAGTCGGTGACGCCGGCCTCACGGAGCAGGTCCTCGTCGTAGAAGCTGTTGCCCGTACACTCGGACGGATCGCGCGCCAAGATCTGGAGCACCGCGTCGGAGACGATCTCCGGGGTGCGCCAGTCGTCCTCGGACCCGAGCCCGAAGTAGCGGGTCGCGCGGGTATCGATAGTCGTCACCGGCCAGAACGTGTTACAGCCGACGCCGTCGCCGGCCAGTTCCTCGGCGAGCGACAGCGTGATGAACGACATCCCGAGCTTCGACCACGCGTACGGCGCCTTCCCCGGCGAGCGGTCGGTCACGACCGGCGGCGAGTTCGACAGCAGCCACGCCTCGTCGAGCCCCGCGAGGTGGTCGGCGAACGCGTGGGCGACGAGGTGGATCCCGCGGACGTTCACGTCGGTCAGGAGGTCGAATCGGTCGGCCGGAAGGTCGGCGATATCGGCGAGCTGGATGGCGCTCGCGTTGTTGATGACGACGTCCACCTCGCCGAAGCGATCGATCGCCTCCTCAACGACCGCCTCGACGCGGGTCTCATCGCGGAGGTCGAGTTCGAGCGCGAGCGCCTCGGGCCCGCGGTCGCGCACCTCGCGGGCCGTCTGCTCGATCGAGCCGTCGAGGTCGGAGTCGTCGTCGGTCGTTTTGCCCGTCGAGACGACGTTACAGCCGCGGTCGGCGAGAGCGAGCGCGAGCCGTTTGCCGATGCCGCGAGTCGTTCCGGTGATGAACGCCGTCGAGCCCGAGAGGTCGGGATCCGCGAGTGCCATACCCCGCGTTCGGCCGACCGAGGGATAATGCTCGGTGTTCGCGGAGTTCGACGGAGACGTTTCTCGGCGGTTCTGAAAGAGCGAGAACGGTCCGTCCGTGGACGCTGCCCACGTCGGCGCGCCACGTCGGGTCGATGGTCCGTCGAGTCGCTGTTCGCGGACGGTCCGTCGCGGGATCTACGTCGTCGAGACGCGCCACGTCGTCGCGCCGGTGTACGACCACTTCTCGATCTCGAGGTCCTGTACGGAGTCCTGCAACTGCACGATCAGCGCGCCGATCTCCTTCGGCGAGAGCCCCACGTCGTCGGCGATGAACTTCGCCTTGAAGTACGTCTCGCCGTCGGCCGCTTCCTCGCGCAGGAACGCGGCGAGGCGGTCCGCCTTCGAGGCGGTCGTTTCGGTGGCTTGGTCAGCGGACTGCTCGGTCGTCTGCGCGGGAGATTGGGTGGTACTCATGCGTGGGAAGGAGTGTTGTCGGGGGAGGCGTTGTGTTCGTGGCCGATCACGACGCAGACCATGTGGACGGCGATGAGCCCGAGCGCGCTCCACGTCTCGAAGCCCATCGCGCCGTACGCCGCGGGGACGTACGCGAGGGGAAGGACGACCGCCGCCCAGAACGCCGCGGCGCGGACGCCCGCGATCGCTTTGTTCCGGCAGGCGGTCGATAGGCTGGACCCGATCCGAATCGGGGACCGGGTCGATGAGGGGGACGTTTGGCTTGACATGGGGAACACCGTCTTCGCTCGACGCATGGAGCGCCGGTAGCATATAAGGGCCAGAGCGTTGTCCCGTCTTCAGCCGGATTAACGATCGGCGCGGTGATTTTCGGACCGTTCACCGTTTTCACGCATCGTTTAAAACTCTCTCAGACATTCTTATAATGTTTATAGTACTTTCTAAAGTCGTTATCATCGACCTCGAAGAGAAGCAGCCAAAACGCGCATGATCGCCGCCGCCCGCGGTTACGGATCCGATTCATCGCGGGCGACCCGTCGCACGCGATCAGAGTCGGTCACTCGTTCGTCGCGCGGACGCGGTCCGCGATCGCCGCGGCGGTCCGATACTCTGCGTCCGAGTACGCGATGACCCGCACGTCCGAGAGCGTCGCGGGATCGTACGCGTCGATCGTCTCGCAGACGCACCGGGCGCCCGCCTCGAAGTCGAGGCCGGCGGCGCCGGTACCGAGGACCGGCACGACGACCGATTCGCAGCCGAGGTCGTCGGCCTTCGCCAACGCGTTTCGAGTCGCCTCGCGGACGGACTCGACCGTCGCGCGGCCGTCCCCGTAGTGCGGCATCGCGGCGGCGTGGATCACGTAGTCGGCGTCGAAGTCGTACGCGTCGGTGACCGCGACGGCGCCGAGGTCGATCGGCCCCTTCGAGACGGCCTCGTCGTTTATCGGCCCGCCGGCGTTTCGGCGGAGCGCGCCGGCGACGCCGCTTCCCATCTGCAGGCTGGTTCCGGCGGCGTTCACGAGCGCGTCCGCGCGCTGTGCGGCGATGTCCCCCTGAACGACGTCGAACTCCATGGCTCGATATCGGGCGGCCGGAAAAATAACGTTCACTCCGCGCTGCGCTTGTCCGCGAAGGGTCCTACGAGCCGTCGGACTTCTTCTCGTCGACGGTTTTCTCGACGGTTTCTTCCACCGTCTCTTCGACCTTTTTGTCGACGGTTTCCTCGACCGTCTCCTCGACCGTTTCGCCGACCGTCTCTTCGACAGTCTCCTCGACCGTCTCCTCCACCTTCTCGCCGACCGTCTCCTCTACCTTCTCGCCCACGGTCTCCTCGACGGTCTTCTCGACCGTCTCCTCTACCTTCTCGCCCACGGTCTCCTCGACTTTCTCACCGACGGTCTCTTCGACGGTCTCACCGACCGTCTTCTCGACTTCCTTGCTGACGGTCTCGCCCACGCTCTTCTCGACTTCCTTGCTGACGGTTTCACCCACGCTCTTCTCCACCTCTTTGCTGACCGTGTCGCCGACCGTCTTCTCGACTTCCTTGTTGACGGTTTCGCCCACGCTCTTCTCAACCTCTTTGTTGACGGTTTCGCCCACGCTCTTCTCGACCTCCTTGCCGACCTGATCGGCGACCTCGCGGGTCATCCAGTCGGGGTCGAACCGGGCCATCTTCCAGACGACGTGGACGACGTAGGAGGCGAACACACCGATCCCGAACGCCACCCCGATGTCGTTCACGTTGAGCGTCGCGATGAGCACGATCGCCAACGCGATCAGCGCGCCGTAGGCGATGTCGGTGATCGCGTCGACGCGGGCGGGGCTCACCATGTCCCATCCGCCTCCGAGACCGCGACGCGTCCGCGGGTCGCTCCGCCGCCGATGTCCGCTCGTCGGCTCGACGTAGTAATCATTCGTGTACGTCCCTTTCCGCGCTGACGGGCTAAAACTCCCGCTTCGCGACGGCGCCGGTCGCACTACCGAGCCGCGCGGCGCGCGGAGCGGGGTCCTTTTGTGGCGGATGGCCGAACGCGGGGTATGGACATCGAGGAGGGCGGTCTCACCGTCGCCGTTCCGGAGGCCCGAGACGGGGCCAGCGAGGGCACCGGCGGCGGGGTCTTCTTCAACCCCACGCAGGAGCTGAACCGCGACGTGACCGTCGCGGTGCTGCGCGCGTACCGCGACCGCGAGCCGCGCGCGGCGTCGTACCTCGACGCGATGGCGGCCTCGGGAGTCCGGGGCGTCCGCGCCGCCGCCGAGGGGTACGACGTCACCTGCGCCGACGTGGACCCCGACGCGGTCGACCTCGCGGGCGAGAACCTCGCCGCCAATGACCTCGACGGCGAGACCGTTCACCGCGACGTCAACGCCCTGCTGTACGAGAACGTCTTCGACGTCGTCGATCTGGACCCGTACGGGACGCCGATCCCCTTCGCGGACGCCGCGCTGGCGAACGCGCGCAACCTCGTCTGCGTCACCGCGACCGACACCGCGCCCCTCTGTGGCGCCCACCTCAACAGCGGGATCCGCAAGTACGGCGCGGTCCCGCGCAACACCGACTACCATCCCGAGATGGGGCTCCGGACGCTGATCTCCGCGCTGGTCCGGACCGCCGCGCGCTACGACAAGGCGGCCCGCCCGATCGTCTCGCACGTCTCGCGCCACTACGCGCGGACCTACCTCGAACTGGAGTCGGGCGCGCAGGCGGCCGACGACTGCATCGACGAACTCGGATACGTCGATCACTGCGAGGACTGCCTCTGGCGCGAACCGACCCGCGGGCTGATCGCGGACCCCGTCGACGCCTGCCCCGTCTGCGGGAGCGACCGCGTGCTCACCGCCGGGCCGATCTGGCTCGGTCCCGTCGCGGACGCCGACTTCGCCCGCGCGGTCCGCGAGCGCGTCACCGACGACATGGGCGAGGCGAAGCGCGCCCGGAAGCTGCTCGGAACCGTCGCGCGCGAACTCGACACCCCCACGCACTACGACCAGCACCGCCTGTACAAGGAGTGGGGCGAGCCCGCCATCGGGATGGACGAGTTCGTCGATCGCCTGCGGGGCGCCGGCCACGAGGCGAGCCGCGCGCACTACCGCGGCACGGCGGTCAAGAGCACGGCGTCGATCCCCGAGATGCGGGCAGCGATCCTCGGCGACGACGCGGCCTGACGCCTCGGTTCTCCCCCCGTTGCTGTCCCCCATTCACCCGTACCCGTCCCGTTTTTGTCTCCGTCGCCCGAACCCGCCATCGTGTCTCGCCACTCGATCGCCGCCTTCGGTACGGCCCGGCGCGTCGTCGACGTCGCGCTCGACCGGCAGGTGACGTTCCTCGCCGCCGCGATCGCCTACTACGCGTTCGTCTCGTTGATTCCCGCGCTCCTGCTGCTCATCGTCGTCGCGACCGCCGCCTTCGGCGAGGCGATCGCCGTCGAACTGGTTGCGGGGGCCGGGGACTTCCTCACGCCCACCGGCGAGGAGGCCGTGGCCGACGCGATCTCCTCTGCCGGCGGCCGGACGGGCGCGAGCGTGCTCGGCGTCGGGGTGTTGCTCTGGTCGACGCTGAAGGTGTTCCGCGCGCTCGACACGGCGTTCGCCGAGCTGTACGGCGTCAAGGAGCCCCCGGGCTTCGTCAAACAGCTCACCGACGCCGGCGCGGTCGTTCTCGCCGTCGGCGTCGGGATCGGCGTGATGGTCGCCGTCGGCGCGTTCGTCGCGGCCGCCGACGCGGTCCCGCTCGTGGAACTCGCGAGCGTCCTCGCGTTACCCGCCTTCCTCGCCGTCGTCTTCCTCCCGATGTACTACCTCCTCCCCGAACCCGCGATCGGGGTCCGAGAGGCGTTTCCCGGGGCAGTCTTCGCCGCCGTGGGCTGGACGCTGCTCCAGGCCGGCTTTCAGGTGTACGCCGCGGGCGCCGGGCAGTACCAGGTGTACGGCGTGATCGGCGGAATACTACTACTCGTCACGTGGCTGTACCTCGCCGCCGTCGTCGTCGTGGTCGGCGGCGTCGTCAACGTCGTTCTGTCGGGACGGGAGAACGCGATCACCGTCCCCGACGACGACGCGGACCGGCAGTTACAACACGGCCCCGGCCGACCCACGGGTATGAACGGTGAGTCGGACGGCGCGGGCGACGCCGGCGACGAGGAACGCCCGGCGGGGGCGCCGGACGTGGCGGCGCTACAGGAGGAGGTGAGCCGGCTGCGGGCGGAGTTCGACGCGTTCGAAGGCGACGTCGAGCGACGCACCGTCGACAAGCCGGCCGTCGAGTCGGAGCTGAAGCGGTACGTCCGCTCTCGGATGCGTCGCGGTCACGCGCGCGGCTGGGGTCCGTACCTCGTGCTCCTGTACGGCACGGTGCTGATACTCGGCGCGTTCTCGTTCCTCGACGGGCTCTACGCCATCGCCGCGATGCTCATCCTCGGGCTGTCGACGCTGGGGCTGTACACGCTCTTCATCATCGTCGGTATCGGCCTCAACCTGCTCGAAACCCCCGGCAAAGCGCTCGATTACGCCCGCGATCGGGGCGACGACTAACCGAGTGATCGACGCGTGACCGGACTCGTCGCCGCGGAGCGCGGGATCGGCGAGATCGCTCTCGTCGACGCGGTCCCGGAGTTCGTCGTCGTCGTCTTCGCGGCCGTCACCCACCTCGCGGACCCGTGGTTCCTGTTCGGGCTGTTGGCGGTCGGTTACTGGTTCGCGAGCGACCGCTTCGCGGCCGCGCCGCGCCGCGCCGGCGCGACGGCGATCGCGGCCGTCACCTGCGCGTACGCCGCCACGGCGCTCGGAAAGGCGTGGTTCGCGGTCCCCCGCCCGCCCGGGGCGGTCGGCCCCGCGGACGTGCCGACGTGGCTCCCCGGCCTGCTGTCGGCGTGGTACGAGGCGCAGGTGCTCTCCGACGGCTTCGGCTTCCCGAGCGGTCACGCCACCGGCGGCGCGGCGGCGTACCTCGCATTGGCGCTCGTGTACGACCGGGCGTGGACCGCGCGGAAGCGCCTCCTCGCCGCCGTCGCCGTCGCCGTCGCCGTCGCGGCCTCGCGGGTCGTCATCGAGGTCCACTACCTCGTCGACGTGCTCGCGGGGCTGGCCGTCGGGGGCGGCGTCGTACTCGGCGCGCTGTGGCTCGCGGGCGACCCGCGGATCCGGTGGGGTAGGGGCGGTTCGACGGACGGGGAGGCCGGGTCCGAGCCGCGCACCGCCACCGCCGCGCTCGATCCCACGCTACCGTTCCTGCTGGCGGCGATCGTCTCGGCCGGCGCGCTGGCCGTCGCCGTCGCGGGCGGGCACACCGGCGAGGTCGTCGAGGCGGGGATCGGGATCGCCACCGGCGCGGGCGGCGCGATCGGCTGGCGGTTCGTCGACGGCGACGAACCCGCAGTTCCGGTACGGATCGCGGTCCCCGCGCTCGCCGTCACCGGCGGGCTCTGGGTGGGCGCGTACGCGCTCGCGGGGACGATCGCGGTGACGCTGGCCGCGACGATCGCCGCCGTGGTCGCCGTCGTCGCGCTACCCGCGCTGCCGGGGCGGATCGAGCGGCTGTCGAGCGCCCGGAACTAAGCGGATTTGCTGGCGCGTCGCGGTCCCGCCTCTGTCGGTGACGGGAGTGGGTATTGCAGATCACCGGTCGCGGTTCAGTATTTAAATAGGCGTGAGCGACGGCGACGATCGCTTATCAAGAACGAGTGCGGTGGCGCGCGCCACCGAGTGGCCGCCACCGGCGGCCACGAGGAGCGCACCGAGCGTACTGCGGCCTCACGCCTGGGGCTTTGGAGACCCTCACCGCAAAGCCGTCGATCGCTTATAAACAACCGACAGCAACACCACAATCAGACTTATAAACGACCTCCCAAACGACGTGCTATACCCACTCCCGCTATCCGTCAACGAGACGTTTTAAAACGCTCCGTGTATCGTCCGGATCTGCCGTCTAGAGAACGCGGCACCGAGGAATGGCGTCGCGCTACTCCAGAACGATCAGCACGTCACCCATGTCGACGCTGTCGCCCTCGCCGACGTGGACGCTCGCGACGGCGCCGCCGCGCTCGGCGACCACGTCGTTCTCCATCTTCATCGCTTCGAGGACGCAGACCACGTCGCCGGCCGCGACCTCGTCGCCTTCGTCGACGTCGACCGAGAGGATCGTCCCCTGCATCTCCGCCTCGATCGCCTCGCCGCCCTCGCCGACGTCGACCGCGTCGTCGCCGCCGTCGTCGGACTTCGCCTGTGGGGGCCGCTGCTGGCCGCCGCTGCCGCCGGCGCCGCCCTCCGGCACCTGGATCGCGGGCGCGCCGCGCTCCTCCAGTTCGACCTCGAAGCGCTTGCCGTTCACCTCGACGGTGAACTCGCGTTCGGACACCTCATCGTCGCCGTCGCTCGCCGACGCCGACTCGGTGCCCCACTTCTCCTGCGCCTCCGCGACCAGCGCCTCGTCGAGCTCCTCGTCGAGGTACTTCGTGGTGTGAGTGCCGTCGACGAACCGGTCGTCGTCGAGCATGAGCCGGTGGAACGGGACGACGGTGACGACGCCCTCGAGGTCGTACTCCGCGAGCGCGCGCTTCGACCGCGCGAGACACTCCTCGCGGTCCGCGCCCCACACGATCAGCTTCGCGATCATCGAGTCGTAGTCGGTCACCAGCTCGTCGCCCTGCCGGAGCGCGTCGTCGACGCGGACGCCGATCCCGCCCGGCGGGTCGTACGTGTCGAGCCGGCCCTCGTTGGCGGGCTGGAAGTCGTTCGCGGCGTTCTCGGCGTTGATCCGGAACTCGATCGCGTGGCCGTCCAGCTCCACGTCGTCCTGCGAGACGGAGAGCCCCTCGCCGCTGGCGACCCGGAGCTGCTCTTTGACGATGTCGATCCCCGTCAGCTCCTCCGTGACGGTGTGTTCGACCTGAATCCGCGTGTTGACTTCGAGGAAGTAGAAGGGCGTGTCCGGCCCGAGCGGCTCCGACGGGTCGCGGTCCACGTCCTCCTCGACGAGGAACTCGACGGTGCCGGCGTTGGTGTAGTCGGCGGCGGCGACGCCGCGGCGGGCGGCCTCGCCGATCTTCTCGCGCAGCTCGTCGGAAAGCGCGGGGGACGGCCCCTCCTCGATCACCTTCTGGTGGCGGCGCTGGAGCGAGCAGTCGCGCTCGCCGAGGTGGACGACCTCGGTCTCCCCGTCCTCCCCGTCACCCGCGTCCGCGACGATCTGTACCTCGACGTGGCGGGGCGTCTGCAGGTAGCGCTCGAGGTAGACGGAGTCGTTCGAGAAGTACGCCTCGCCCTCGCGTTTGGCGGATGCGAGCGCCTCTTCGGCCTCGTCGGCGCTCTCGACGACCTTCATCCCGCGGCCGCCGCCGCCGCCCTCGGCCTTGATCGCGACGGGGTAGCCGTGCTCGTCGCCGAACTCGGTCACCGCCTCGACCTCGGTGACGGGCTCCGTCGTTCCGGGGACGATGGGCACGTCGGCGTCGTCCATCACGCGGCGCGCGTGGGTCTTCTCCCCGAGTCGCTCCATCGCGTCGCTGGCGGGGCCGACCCACGTGACCCCGTCGGCGGCCTCGACGCGGGCCGCGAAGTCGGCGTTCTCCGCGAGGAAGCCGTAGCCGGGATGGATCGCGTCGGCGTCGGCCGCCCTCGCGGCCTCGACGACCGCCTCGCCGTCGAGGTACGAGTCGGCGGCGCGGGCCGGCCCCACGTTGTACGCCTCGTCGGCGTACCGGACGTGGCCCGCGTGTTTGTCCGCGTCGCTGTAGACGGCGACGGTGTCGACACCCAGCTCCGCACAGGCGCGCATCACCCGAACCGCGATCTCTCCGCGGTTCGCGACCAGAACCTTGTCGAACATTCCTGCACGTTGCTTCCACCATAACCCACCTCATTCTATCGGTCCGCAACGACTGTCGATCACGACGATCGTCGTACTCCGCCGGCGCTCGCCGCGACTCCCCGGGACGGTTAAGAGCCTGCCGACCGCCATATCCGGACATGCTCTCGGCCGGAAACCCCTACGTGTTGCCGTCGGTGCTGGTCGCGGCTGGCGCGTACCTCGCCGCGACGCTGTTGACCGACGCCTCGCTGCTCGTTCGGATCGGCATCCTCGCTCTCCTCGCGGGGGTCGTCCCGATCGTTCTCAACCGACTCCTCGGCGGCGGATCGGCGGACGGGTGGAGCGGCGAACCGATCGAAGACCCGGGAGACGGCGACGTCGACGAGTCGCGCGAGGCGTGACCCGTCGGCTATAGGCCCGGCTACAGATATTGGCCATAGATATATACTCGATCGGGCGTATTCTCCGACGCGCCCTACGAGGGGGTGCATGGCGGCCGAACCGCTGAGAATCACCCGGACGTACGGGGTTCGCCGCCGGGGGAATGCGCGCGATCCGACTCAGTACCGGTCGGCGCGACCGGCCGCGGTCCACGGATCGGTCGGCGCGTCGACGGGCACGCGGACGGACCGATTCTGCAGCCGATCGACTCGACCGGCGAACGACCAGCGCTCGCCCTCCCATCCCGACCCGTCGTCCGCCGCGGCCGCCGCGGCCGCCGCGGCGCGCTCGCCGTCTCGGAGGTGGGCCGCGACCGCGGCGGCGATGGCCGCGGCCTCCGCGTCGCCGGCGTCGTCCGGGATCGACAGGCGGTCGAGGTCGACGGCGGCGTCGCCGTCGGCGGGCGGGGCGTCGCCGTCGACCGCCGAGCCGTCCGAGTCGGGTGCGTCGGCCGCCATCAGATCGGGATGTTGCCGTGTTTCTTCTCGGGCGCCTCCGAGCGCTTCCCCTTCAGCATCGTCAGGTCGTCGATCAGCCGCGCGCGGGTCTCCGCGGGCTCGATCACGTCGTCGACGAAGCCGCGGTCGGCGGCGGTGTACGGGTTCGCGAACTCCTCGCGGTACTCGTCGATGAGCTCCTGTCGGCGCGCGTCGGGGTCGTCCGCCTCGGCCAGCTCCTCGCGGTAGAGGACGTTGACCGCCCCCTTCGGGCCCATCACCGCGATCTCGGCGGTCGGCCACGCGTAGTTCACGTCGCCGCCGATGTGTTTCGACGACATCACGCAGTAGGCCCCGCCGTACGCCTTCCGGGTGATAACCGTCAGCAGCGGAACCGTCGCCTCCGAGAAGGCGTACAGCAGCTTCGCGCCGTGGCGGATGATCCCGTTGTGCTCCTGATCGGTGCCGGGCATGAACCCGGGCACGTCCTCGAAGGTGAGGATGGGGATGTTGAAGGCGTCACAGAAGCGGACGAACCGCGCGCCCTTCTGGCTCGACTCGATGTCGAGCGTGCCGGCGTTCACCCGGGGGTTGTTGGCGACGATCCCGATCGAGTGGCCGTCGAGCCGGCCGAAGCCGACGACGACGTTCTTCGCGAAGTTCTCCTGCACCTCGAAGAAGGAGCCCTCGTCGACGACGCTGCCGATGACCTCCTTCATGTCGTACGGCTTCCGGGGCGCGTTCGGAACGATGTCGGCCAGCTCCTCGTCGGCGCGCTCGGGGTCGTCCCACGGCTCGACGCGGGGCGGGTCCTCGACGTTGTTAGCCGGGAGGTACGAGAGCAGCCGCGCGATGTCGTCCAACGCCTCCTCCTCGCTCTCCTCGGCGAAGTGCGCGACGCCGGAGGTGGAGGTGTGGGTGACCGCGCCGCCGAGCTCCTCGAAGCTCACCTCCTCGCCCGTGACGGTCTCGATGACGTCCGGGCCGGTGATGAACATGTGCGAGGTGTCCTTGACCATGAACGTGAAGTCCGTGATGGCGGGAGAGTAGACTGCGCCCCCCGCACACGGGCCCATGATCGCCGAGATCTGTGGGATCACGCCGGACGCCTCCGTGTTGCGCCGGAAGATCTCCGCGAAGCCGCCGAGCGCCCCGACGCCCTCCTGAATGCGGGCACCGGCGGAGTCGTTGAGCCCGACCACGGGTGCGCCCACGTCCATCGCCTTATCCATCACCTTGCAGATCTTCTCGGCGAACACCTCGCCGAGCGAGCCGCCGAAGACGGTGAAGTCGTGCGCGAAGACGAACGTCTTCCGACCGTTCACCTCGCCGTACCCCGTGACGACGCCGTCGCCCGGGATCTGTTGTTCCTCCATGCCGAACTTGTGGTTCCGGTGGGTGCGGAACCGGTCGAACTCGTGGAACGTCCCGTCGTCGAGGAAGTAGTCGATACGCTCGCGCGCGGTCATCTTTCCCCTCTCGTGTTGGGACTCGATCCGGTCCTCGCCGCCGCCGAGCGCCGCCCGCTCGCGACGCTCGCGGAGATCCTCGATACGGTCGTCCATCGTCACGCCGGACCACCCTGAGTCATTACCTCGTGGGTTGACGAGCGGCGTCAAAAGGGTTCCCCTATGCGACGTTCTCGACTTCGACGGGCGTCGAAACGCCGCTCAGCGTCGAAAGAGCGTGACGTTGGGAACCGCCCGCACGGACCCTGTCTCGGGTTCTCACCCGGACAGGCGGTTCGACGCTTTTAAACCTCCGATGGACCACTCTCCGATGAGACAGGCTTCGCCTGTTTCACTGACCCGTAGGAGCGACCTGCGTACTACGGAGGTGAAAATGGCAGACACAATACAAGAGGCCGTAACCCTCGCACTCGACGATGCGCCCGAGCGGAACTTCCGCGAGACCGTGGACATCGCGATCAACCTGCGAGATCTCGACCTCAACGATCCGTCGAACCGAATCGACGAGTCCGTCGTGCTGCCGGCTGGAACGGGGCAGGAGACACAGATCGTCGTCTTCGCGGAGGGCGAAACCGCCGTCCGCGCAGAGGAAGTCGCTGATCAAGTGCTTGACAGCGACGACCTCGAAGACTTAGGAGACGACGACGACCGCGCAAAGGATCTGGCCGGCGAGACCGACTTCTTCGTCGCAGAGGCCAACCTGATGCAGGACATCGGTCGGTACCTCGGTACCGTCCTCGGTCCGCGCGGGAAGATGCCTACCCCACTGCAGCCGGACGACGACATCGTCGACACAGTCAACCGGATGAAAAACACCGTGCAGCTCCGGTCGCGTGACCGGCGCACGTTCCACACCCGCGTCGGTGCCGAGGACATGGGCCCCGACGCGATTTCGGACAACATCGACGTCATCATCCGGCGGCTCGAAGCGAGCCTCGAGAAGGGGCCGCTCAACATCGACGGGATCTACGTGAAGACCACGATGGGTCCCGCCAAGGAGGTGCCCGTATGAGCTCGGTCCGCAAGACCGAGACGATCCCGCAGTGGAAACAGGAGGAGGTCGACGAGCTCGTCGACTTCATCCGGTCGTTCAACTCCGTCGGGATCGTCGGCGTCGCCGGCATCCCGAGCCGCCAGCTCCAGGCCATGCGCCGCGAGCTGCACGGCTCCGCGGACGTTCGGATGAGCCGCAACACGCTCACCGTCCGCGCGCTCGAAGAGGTGAACGACGGCGTCGAAGAGCTGACCCAGTACGTCTCGGGTCAGGTCGCGCTCATCGGCACGAACGACAACCCGTTCGGCCTCTTCAAGCAGCTGGAAGCCTCGAAGACCCCCGCCCCGATCAACGCGGGCGAGGTCGCCCCTAACGACGTCGTCATCCCCGAGGGTGACACGGGCGTCGACCCGGGGCCGTTCGTCGGCGAGCTCCAGACGATCGGCGCAGCCGCGCGTATCCAGGACGGCTCGATCATGGTCACCGAGGACTCGAAGGTCCTCGACGAGGGCGAGGTCGTCGACGACGACCTCGCGAACGTCCTGACCGAGCTCGGCATCGAGCCGAAGGAAGTCGGGCTCGACCTCAAGGGCGTCTACTCCGACGGCGTCCTGTTCGAGCCGGACGAGCTCGAGATCGACGTCGACGAGTACGAGGCGGACATCCGCTCGGCGGCCGCCGCCGCGCGGAACCTCTCGGTCAACGCGGCGTACCCGACGGCCGCCACCGCCGGCACCCTTCTCGCGAAGGCGTCCGGCGAGGCGAAGTCCGTCGGGCTGTTCGCGGAGATCGAGAGCCCGGACGTCGTGCCCGACCTCATCGGGAAGGCCGACGCCCAGCTCCGCTCGCTCGCGGCCCAGATCGACGACGAGGAGGCGCTTCCCGAGGAGCTGCAGGGCGTCGAAGCCGCCCCGGCTCCCGAGACGGACGACGCCGACGAGGAGGAACAGGCGGAGGAAGAAGACGACACGGACGACGCTGAGGCGACCGACGACGACGCCGACGACGACGGCGACGACGGCGGCGAAGGTCTCGGCGAGATGTTCGGATAACACCACGAGGACACACCAATGGAATACGTTTACGCTGCGCTCATCCTGAACGAGACTGGCGAAGAGATCAACGAAGACAACGTCACCGGCGTGCTCGAAGCCGCCGGCGTCGACGTCGAGGAGTCCCGCGTCAAGGCGCTCGTCGCCGCGCTGGAGGACGTCGACATCGAGGACGCCATCGAGACGGCCGCCGCGGCCCCCGCCGCCGGCGCCGCTTCCGGTGGCTCCGCGGACGCCGCGGACGCCGACGAGGCCGACGAGGCCGACGACGAGGCCGACGAGGAGGAGGCCGCCGAGGAAGCGGCGGACGACGACGAGGAAGACGGCGACGGCGGCGAGGGCCTCGGCGAGCTCTTCGGCTAACGCCGGACGACCACCGAGACCCCGACCGCGTCGACCGGCTCTCGAATATCCGATTTTATCGAACCCGATATCCGGAGTGATAACGCCGTCCGCGAGTTTATATACCGATCTCGGAAACCGAGAGGTGATGAAGATCGTCGACGGCGACAAGGTCG
Source organism: Halorubrum salsamenti (assembly GCF_007671685.1). Classification (GTDB taxonomy): domain Archaea; phylum Halobacteriota; class Halobacteria; order Halobacteriales; family Haloferacaceae; genus Halorubrum; species Halorubrum salsamenti. The sequence continues at coordinate 111,537 of NZ_VCNL01000004.1, forward strand.
AGTGCGATCGGTGCGAGTCGGTGCTTCCGATCGAGGACGTCTCGCTGCTCGAGAAGGAGACGAACCGCGACTACGAGCGGGCGCTGTGCGAGGAGTGTCTGGGCGTCGTCGGAGTGCCGAAGGGCTACACGCTCCGCCGCGACATCAGTCACCTCGCCGGCTGAGCCGCGAGGCGGGGAACCCGTACCGGGCGCAGTCCGCGACGCTCCGGCCGGGCCGGATCGACTCCGCGTAGACCGCTTCGACGACGGGCTCGTGGGCGCCGTAGTCGACGTTCGTGGGGTACTCTGCGACGACGCGCCCCTCGTCGGTCCGGTAGGCGTCGGCCCGCTCGGTCGTGACCGCGACGACGACGAGTCGCTTTCCCGTCTCGCGGTCGCGGACGACGGCGCCCGGCTCGAACGCGTGTCGGTCACAGAGATGCGGGCCGCCGGCGTCGAACGGGACGAACGTCTCCGCGCCGCAGACCGCGCAGGCGCCGACGCGCTCGTCGGGCGCGGGGACGGATCCCGCGGTCACTTCCATCGCGACGCGGCGGAGGTGCTTACAGCGCGAGCCGCGGATCGCGTGGTCGGGGCAGGTGCAGGTGCCGGCGTCGAGCGCGACCACGTAGGTGCCGCCGTCGGTCTCGACGACGTAGCGCCGGTCGCGGAGCGGGCGGACCGTCATCTCCTCGGCGGCGGCGCGGGCGGATCGGCCGTCACGCTCGTCGTCTTTGCCGGAGGAGACCATAGACGGTGGAGGCGACTCGCTCGACGGTGTCGGTTGGGGCGTCGAGGACGACCCTCGCGACGGAGTCGGATCGGGGGGTGCTGACGCGGGTGAGTTTCGGGTGTGCGTCATAAGTGACTGCGAGGGGGACCCTCGCTTCGCGTCGAGATAGGGGACGGAAACGGATAAATTCGCCGCCAAGGCGGGTCAAGGAGCCGATATTCTGTGATGAGGGCGTTCTCGATCGCCGAATCCGGCCGACCTCGACGCCCTCATCGAAGTCCTTTTTTAGCGGCGACGGAAACTCGCGGGCATGGAAATCGACGCGGAGCTCCGTCGGCAGATCGCGGTCTCGCTGGCGGCGGCCGCGGTCTTCGTCGCCGGACTGGTCGGAATCGGGGTCGCGTTCGGCGGTCCCGAGGGACTGCCGGAGACCGGTGCGATCGCCCTCGTCGCGCTGCTCGCCGCATTCGTACTGTTGATGGCGCTCGTCGGCGCGTACCTCATCCGCGCGAACGGCGACGACGCGTAGAACGGGTCCTCGTCGGACGGCTATTCGCTTTCGGCCTCTCCCGCGGCCGCGTTTTCCTCCCGCCAGTCGGTGACCTCGTCGGCCTCGGCCACGCGTTGCTCGTAGTACGCGAGCGGGTCGACGGCGACCTGCATGTGGTCCTCCTCGTTGTGACAGATCCCGTAGTTCGCCAGCGTCTCGCAGGTCGGCGGCGGGTACTGGCTCCCTCGGTCGTCGCTCAGGTACTCGGTCTGGTACCGGATCCCCTCGGCGTCGAGGCTCGTGTCGGCGCAGAACGCGACCACCTCGTCGGGGCTCATGCCGATTCCGACGAGGAACGCCATCAGCGCGAACGACTCCGGCGGGGAGAGGTCCGTGCCGCGCTCGGCCTTCTCGATCAGGTTCCGCATGCAGGGCGGGAACAGCTCGGGCGCGACCACGTCGACCGGGCCGGCGTAGGTGCGCTCGGAGAGCAGTCGCTTGAGGTCCGCGACGCCGGACTCGAGCTCCGCGGCGATCCCCTCGCCGGCGGCGAGCTCGAACGGGAGCCCCTCCCGGACCCGGTCCTCGACGGCGGCTTCGAGCGCGTCCAACAGCTCCTCGCGGGAGACGCGCACCTCGCCGTCGGCGAGCGCGCGGTTGACGAGCCGCCACGACTCGCCCCACGATGGCGACGTGAGCCGGAGGTACGGCCCCACGGCGATCCAGTAGTGCTCCGGATCGCGGCCGGGCCCGGAGCCGGTCCCCGTCGCGGTCGCGCCGCCGGTTCCCGGATTCGGTCGGGGGGACTCCGGCCGCACCGCGTCCGCGAGGTCGAACTCCGCGAGCACGTCGTCCAGCGTGACGGTCGGGGTCGACACCGACCGCAGCTCGTCGTCGGTCGCGAGGTCCTCGCGGATCCGGTCGATCGCGGTCGCGGCCTCGGCGGCGGCGTACTTCTCGATGGCGGGCTGGGAGTCCAAAAGCGAGACGAGGATCCGCGCGATCGGGTAGGAGAGCAGTTCGGCCTGCGCGTCGTACTCCGACTCGGCGGGGAAGGCGCCGCTCTCGGACGCGACGGTTCCGTCCATCAGGGCGCGTTCCACGCGCTCGCGGGCGCGCTCGACCGCCGGCGCGTCGGCCGCGACGAGCTCCGGAAGCGACACCGCGGCGTCGGCGACCGCCTCGCGGGCGGTCGCGAAGAACGGGTACTTGGCGTCGAGCGCGTCCATGTCCGGGCCGAGGTAGCCACGGGCGGCGAATAAGCGGTGCGGTCCGTGTCGAGGATGGGGACGACCCTCCCCGCGGCAGGCGAGCGTGCCGGAGCCGGGCTCAGAGCCGTCCCCGGAGATAGCGTCCGAGGTAGCCGCCGACGATCCCGGACCCGAGGGTGTAGGCGGCGGCGAGTCCGACCACGAAGAGCGCGATGACACCGAACTCCGCGGGCGCCCCGGCGAATCCGAGGAAGAACAGCAGGAAGACCACGACGGCCGCGAACGGCAGCGTCATCACGACGCCGGCGACCGTGCCCGTCTTGAGCGCGTCCGCCGGCCGACCGCCACAGAGGTAGCCGGCGACCGCGCCGCCGAGGACGGTAGCGAAGGGGACGAACGACAGCACCGATCCGGCGATCCCGCCGACGAGGCCGTATACGAGCACGTCGGCCAGATCTGCAGGCGCGTCGTCTCCGGGCGCGAGGAAGTCGTTCGAGTCGGTTCCGTCCGCGTCTGTGGGGGGTGTGTCAGTGGAACCGATGTCGTCAGTGAGGGACGTGTCGTCGGGGACCATCGTTCGATTACTCCTCCGCTTCCTCCGTCTCCTCCGCTCTTTCCTCGTCGACCGCCTCGTCGTCTCCCGGCTCCTCGACGGCGGCGCCGGGCGCGTTCGACTTCACGCTGTTGAGCCCCTGTTTCGCCTTCTGCTTGGAGGCGTACCCCTGACCGCCGTCGGCGATGACGTTGCCGTTGTCGTGGCGGAGCCGCCAGCGGTGTTCGTCCGCCTTGTCCCTGAATATCTCGAAGATCGCGTCGCTGCCACCTTCGTCGGGCGCCACCTCGTCGCGGGAGACGTCGATCACGTGGGCGCCGGGCGCGTTCCGCTGGACGCTCTCGATGCCGGACGCGGCGTCGCGCTTGTCCGAGTACCCCTCGCCGCCGTCGGCGATGATGTTCCCGTTGTCGTGGCGGAACCGCCAGCGCCACTCGTCGGCGCTGTCCGCGTACAGTTCGAAGGTCGCCTTGCTCGCGGCGGCCTCGTCGTCGATCTGCCCCTCCGCCTCCGGCCACTCCATCTCGACCTCGAAGTGAACCGTCCCGTCCTCGCGTTCGAGTTCGATCTCGACCTCCTGTTCCGCCGCCGGGTCGACCGTCACCGTGCCGGCGTCGTCGACGGGGACCGGCTCTCCGCGGCCGAGCGCCCGCGCGATGCGCCGGAAGTAGGTGGCAAGCGCCTGTCGGCTCCGCGACTGCCGCGACTCGTGAACGGTTTCTTCGGGCATACGGGGAATACGTCACAGCGAGCGCACAAAACGCTATGGCCGATCCCGGGCGACCACCGGTCATTTATAAGCAGATGTGGCGGTGGCGCGTGCCGCCAAGCGGCCGACAGGCCGTGAGGAGGGAGAGACCGAAGGTCTCTCTGAGAGCCGGCGGCTTCGCCGTCGGCGAGAGCACGCCCGAGGGAGTCGGCCGGCGCTTATAAGCGCCGGCCGACGAGGTTGGGGAGGCGTGAGGTGCTGTGCGATTGCGGACGGACGGGACTCGAAGGGGCAGTCCCGAGGACGGCGCAGACGTCGCGTTACCGATCACGTCGGTCCACGGCCGATCGACAGCGCGAGTCGCATCTGCGGCTCGCGGATTGCTCGCCGCAGGAAGTGGGCTCGGGCGGGTTCGAACCGAATAAAGACGGTCGTCTCGCTTCGCTCGACGCTGCGTCTTTCAGGGCTCAACCCGCCTCGCCTACATTTCTGTGACTCACTTCGTTCGTCCCAGAAATGGGCTCGGGCGGGTTCGAACCGCCGACCTCAGCCTTGTAAAGGCCGCGTCATGACCAGCTAGACCACGAGCCCGCAAGGGTTCAAACCCGCCGGGAGCGGAAAACGGTTTCTTTCTGCGGTGCGAGGATCGACCGTGAACCGCCGTCTCCTCGCGGTCGCCGGCGCCTCCGTCGCGCTCATCCTCCTGCTCGCCGCCGCGGTCGCGGCGAACCCGACCCTGCTGATCGCCGGCTACGACACCGCGACCGTCGAGGCGATCGACGGCGAGACCGGCGAGTCGCTCGCGACCGTCGAGGCGCGCGTCGCCGACGGCCTCGCGAAGCAGTACGTCGGTCTCTCCGAAACCGACGAACTCGCCGCCGACGAGGGAATGCTGTTCGTCCACGACGAGACGGGCGAACACGCCTACGTGATGCGAGACATGGCGTTCGGGCTCGACATCGTCTTCGTCGCGCCGAACGGCACTGTCACCGAGATCCGCGAGGCGGAACCCGACTCGCGCCCGTACACCCGATACCGCGGCACGGGGCGGTACGTCCTCGAAGTGCCGCGCGGGTGGAGCGAGCGCAACGGCGTCGAACCCGGCGACCGACTCGTCTTCGATCTGGACTGACCGCCGCCGAAACGCACCTCCCGCGACGAAACCGATTTGCCCCTCGCGGGCGTCGGTCAAGCTATGACCGATCTCCCCCGCCGGATCGCGTGGAACGTTCGCCACCGCTGGCGGCGGATGTTCGCGATCCTCGTCGTCGGCGTCGGCGTCGCCGCCCCCCTCGTCACCGGGCTCTGGTGGTCGCTCCCCCTCGTCTGGTTCTTCGGCCTGTTCGTCGCGTTACCCGTCCTCCACACGCTGACGAAGCCGGTGCCCGACGAGGACGGCGACGGCAACGACGCCCCGGACGACCCCGCGCTCCGCGCGCTCCGCGAGCGCTACGCCCGCGGCGAGATCGACGAGCGCGAGTTCGAGCGCAAGCTCGACCGACTGCTGGAGACCGAGGACGCGGAGACCGCCGACCGCGGCGACGCCGAGGACATCGCGGACCGCGTCCGCGACGGGCTCCGGCGCGAAGTCGAGCGCGTCCGCGAATAAGCCCACAGGTCGGACACCGCTTCGGCGTGTTCCGTGGATCTTGCGGGTCGCCACACCGCTACTCATACTTCCGTTACCGATGGGTGAACCCGGCTCCGATCGCCTAAACTATACTTTTCAAATACTGTTTCGTTTTTCGATATATTCGGTGCTGATCGGGTTCGATCGACGGTCCATAACTGGGTCTCAAGCGTGATCCACAGCCGAAAGTCGATCGGAAACGGAATCACGTTGCGGGTGACGAAACCGTTATTCAGCCTGTCGAAAAACGACACAGACAGTGCTCTACTGCCGATCTGCGTCAAACTATTTGCTGGACATACCGCTTGAAACGACAGGCTTCGCAATTCACCCGGATCGGCAAGAATAAACGTATATATGACTATATTATGTGAAAATCTACAAAAATACGGTACAAATGGTCGTGTGTCCATTAGTAGGGACAGATCACCACTTCGTCGATTCACTCACAAATGCGGCTTGGGTTTAGATATAAACGACACGGAGATCGAGACGTTGATAATCATATTCTATAATATATCTCTTAGAACCACTCAACTTTCAGACTACTTTTTAACACCGGCCAGAAACCGCTAGCGAGTGGCTCAGACCGTTCCGCTTTCGCCGGACTCGGCGTGGCTGAACACTATCGGCAACGCGACCCAGCGACAGAAACCGATGGCCACCGCGAAATCATCCGCGGGAAATCATCTCGGGCCGCGTCGGCGATACCTCGGCCTGTTCCCCTGCGTGGCCGCGGCAGTTCGACCCCACAGGTGGTCTTCGACCCGTTCGTAGCCGGCGCTCGTGTCGTCGTGAGGATCGGTACGGTGGGAGCCGATCTCAGACGAAGCTCGGGCCGTCGACCGACTCGCCTTCGGCCTCGCGCCAGGAGTGTTCGGGCTCCCAGTCGAGGACGTCGCGGGCGTTCTTATAATCGATCGCCGACTGATCGCCCTCCAAGTCGACCTCGGACGGGAGGTCGCCGTAAGTGGCTTCGACGGCGTCGGCGGTGTCCACGCCGAGCAGATTCTCCTTCGCGACGGCCATGAACGGCTCGTGTCCGTCGAAGTCGACCTCCATCGCGCGCTCGGTCAACGAGACCACGTCGCGAATGTCGACGTAAGAGAAGAAGTTGCCGGCCGCGTTGTGGAAGCTGACGCCGAAGTCGTCGTCGAGGCTCGCGGTCTCCATGTCGAAGTGCTCCCGGATCGTCGCCGCGTCGTAGTTTCCGGGGTAGTTGATCCACGACGGGCGGATCGAGGCGACAGACACGTCGTGACGCCGGGTCACCATCTTCGCGATCTCCTCGCCGGTGACCTTCGAGGTCCCGTACGGGTCCTCGGGTCGCGTCGGATGGTCAGTGTCGATCGGGAAGTAGTCCGGGAGGAAGGAGGGCTCCGCGAAGACGGTTCCGTACACCGTCTCGCTGGAGGCCCAGATCACGTCCGCACCGGCGCTGCCCGCGCCTGACAGGACGTTGTACGTGCTGATAGTGTTGTTCTCGTAGACGCGTGCGCCCCCGTGCCCCAGTGGGTTCGGATAGGCCGCGTAGTGGATGACGTAGTCGGGGTCGAACTCCGAGATCAGTTCCCAGGTCTGTCCCTGCTCCGTCAAGTCCGCCGCACGGAAGTCGACGTTCGCGGGCCCTGCGGCCGGGTCGCTCGGCCGTTGAAAGTCGATGCTCCGCACGTCCCAACCCTGCTCTGCGAGTGAGGAGACAATCCAACTCGCCGCACCGCCCAGGCCGCCAGTAACGACTGCTCGTGACATTCGGTCAGAAGGACGGAACCACCGAGTATATATGTTCTGTTGCTGAGCAGAGAACGGGACCCGCATCCCAGAGAAATGCTCCGATCCCGGCCGGTCGCCGCTCATCGTCGCCTGGGGTCACCGTGAGGAGCCGATACTCCTCCGGCTCTCTGGCAGCCAGGGGAAACACATACGGTTACACGGTCCACAGAACGGGTATGGCAGAACGACCGAGTCAGCGGACGGACCCACTTGACGGACAGGCGGCAGTCGTGACCGGTGCGAGTTCCGGGATCGGCGCTGAGATCGCGCGCGTCCTCGCCGAGGACGGCGCGAACGTGGCGATCGCGGCCCGACGCACGGAGAAACTGGAGTCGGTCGCCGAGACCATCAGATCGGAGACGGACGCCGCAGTCGAGGTCGTCACGACTGACGTGACCGACTCCGACGCCGTTGCGGCGCTCGTCGAGGCCACGGTCGAACGCTTCGGCCGACTCGATATCGCGGTGTGTAACGCCGGCCTCGCGGTCGACGAGCCGGTCGCCGAACTGACCGACGAGGAGTACGGTCTGATGCGCGGCGTCAACATCGACGGGATGTTCTACACCGCGCGCGAGGCGATCCCCCACCTGAAAGAGACGGCTGGACACCTCGTGTTTATGGGGAGCATGTCGGGGAACCATCCGCGGCCGGCCAACCCGGTCTACGCCGCGACGAAGTGGTGGACGCGCGGCTTCGCGATCAGTCTCCAGGCCAGCCTCGGCGAGGACGACGTCGCGGTCTCCTCGATCAACCCGACCGAGGTCCGCACGGAGTTCGGCTCCGAAAGCGGGACACCCTCGAAGGAGGCGTTCGAGCCCGGCGAAGTCACCGAACCCATCGAGGTGGCTGACGCCGTGGCCTACGCCGTCCGTCAGGAGTCGCCAAACTCGATCACGTCGCTGGACCTCTACCGGCGCGACAAGATATCGCACTTCTGAGCCGGCAGCGAAAATCCGATTCGACGCGTCTTGGGCCTCAGTCGTCGAGCGAGACGGGGTTGCTGTCCGCGGCGCTCTGGAAGACGGCGTCAAGGACCCGAGCGTGGTTCACGCTCTCCTCCCGGTCGATACGCGGCGTCTCGCCGCGTTCGACGCGGTCCGCGAAGTGCTCAACCTCCAGCCGGTAGTGGTCGGCGGGCCCGAACGTCTCCGTGACCTCCCGGCCGTCGACGCCGTAGGTCAGGGAGGTCTCCCCCTCGACATCGACGTCGAAGGTCGGCTCGGCCTTCAGCCAGCCGTCGGTCGTCTCGACCCGGTAGTACTGGGTGAGCGGCGTCTCGAAGCCCGATTGGACGCGAGCGCTGGCACCGGAGTCGTACTCGAGAACACCGGCCATCTCGGTGTCGACGCCGCAGTCGCGGCCGTCGTGGGTGCGGGCGTAGACGCGGTCGGGTTCGCCGAGGAACATGCGCGCGGCACCGATAGCGTAGGTTCCCACGTCGTACACCGACCCGCCATCGAGGTCGGGATCGAGGCGGATGTCCTCGGCACCGTCGGGCATGCGGAAGGTGAACGCCGACGTGACCGCACGGATGTCGCCCAGTTCCTCCTCGACAACTTCGACCGCACGCTCCGTGAGCGGGTGGAAGCGGTACATGAACGCTTCCATGAGCGTAACGCCGCGCTCCTCGCAGTAGTCGAAGACCGCCTCGGTCTCTTCGGCGCTCCCCGTCAGAGGCTTCTCACAGAGAACGTGGAGGCCCGCGTCGGCGGCGGCGCGGATCCACTCCGCGTGGAGGCCGTTCGGGAGCGGAATGTACACGGCGTCGAGCCCGGCGTCATCGAGCATCGAGTCGTACCCTTCGTAGGCGGCGTCGACGCCGAACCGGTCGGCCAGCGCGGCCGCAGACCCTCCGTCGCGTGACGCGACGGCCGCCACCTCGTGGTCGCTCGCGGCGATAGCCGGGATGACCGATTCAACGCCGATGTTCGCAGTGCTAATAATCCCAAATCGCATACTCGGGTAGATACCCGGGAACAGTATAAAGACCGTGGTCAGCCCGGAGGAATTCAGAAAGGGATCGACCGAATCGCAGACTGGCGCGCGAGCCGACGGGCGCCGTCCGCTCCCCTACCGCCAGGGCGCGCCCTCGCGGTCGACGAACCGTTTTCGCGCTTCGACGGCGTCGATGCGTTCGACGTCCTCCGGATCGAGTTCCAGATCGACGGAGCCGAGATTGTCCGCTAAGTGGTCCCTCCCGGTCGCCTTCGGCACGGCGACCACGTTGTCGGGGTGAGTGACCCACGCGAGACAGGCCTGCGCCGGCGAGACACCGTGTTTCTCTGCCACGGCCGTGACCGCGGGCAGATCGAGCGCCTCGCCGCGACCGAGCGGTGAGTAAGCGACGAGATAGTAGTCGTGTTCCTGCGCGTGGGCGACGAGGTCGCCGCGCGGCAACATCGGATGGCGTTCGACCTGGTTCGCGAACAGCGGCACGTCGAGCGCGTCACGGGCCTCGGCGAGCAGCTCGACGTCGAAGTTCGAGACGCCGACGTGGCGGGCGAGTCCGTCGTCGACGAGGTCATCGAACGCCGACAGCGTCTCCGCGGCGTCGTAGTTGCCGACCGGCCAGTGGACGTAGACGAGGTCGAGCGCGTCTACGCCGAGGAGCGAGAGGCTCTCCTCGATGCCGTCGTACACTTCGTCGTAGGCGAGTCCCTCGGCCATCGGGTGGAGTTTCGACGCGAGGAAGACCGCTTCGCGAGGCACGTCGGCGGCGTCGATCCCCTCACCGACGGCCGCTTCGTTCTCGTAGAAACGCGCCGTGTCGACGTGTCGATACCCCATTTCAAGGGCCGCAGCGACGGTTTCGGCGCACTGTTCGGGGTCGTCGTTCTGCCAGGTGCCGAGTCCGACTGACGGGAGCGGTTCGAGCGTCATGGCTCTATACAGTCGCTGTCCCGTGGTAGTTCATTCGGTTCCTGATGTCAACGGTACGTGCTGACTCTGGACCCGGTCGAACGTCCGACTCTGGACCCGGTCGAACGTCCCTCTCGTGAGGGAACCACTCGGGACCGTTCAACAACGCCGAAGCAGGAACTGCAAACGAGTGGCTCGGATCGTTCGCTTTCACGCGGACTCAGCGTATCTGAACGCGGTCGTTCCGATACCCAGAACACACGTGGACCCGACAGACGAAGCACGGTCGTATAGACGCCATATCTCAGGCCCGAACGGCCGTGAAACCGCTCACGTCGGTCGAGGGGGTGATGCGGCGGAGCGGCTCCGGCGTCACGGCGAGTCCTGAAGACCGGCACCGGAATCAGCTCGGATCGAAATTCCATGGATCCGCGGGTCGATACGCAAGTCGATGCCGCTTCGGGCGCGGTACTCGGCGCAGAGAGCGTATCCTCCCTCGCGAGCCGCGTCAGCAACGGGGCCCTTCACGGAGAGCCCTCCGAACGGGTTCTCGGCGCGGCCAACGCCGTTGGATTCAACGCCAACGTAGCACAGTGTTCTGTCCTCCAGAATGGTCGTTTGCGATCGCGGATACGCTCGTCTCGACTCGACCGGTCCGCTCGGGGTATCGTCCTCGTGGCTCGTCTAGCCCTCGATAAACGATCATTACATAGTACGCTGACAAACTATTTACCGTGAATATCTCTTTATTTTCCATTTTGAATTACGTTGCTACTATTGTAATTTCTACAGACAACGTGTCGGATCGTGTTCTCTAACTCAGAATCTGGCGTGATAGAGGAAGACAACCGTATCGGTCAGCAGAGCCGAGCGGATGACCGCGGGTCACGGGTGTCGCGGGGTGGACGGACACCGAGGACGCTTTCGGCGGGGCGTCGTGGATAGCCGGCGATTGGACCGACCGAGAACGGGTGGACAGCCGAAAGCGAAACGCAACGCGGAGACACCGGGGTGAGAGGCGGACGGCCGTGTGTTACCGGCGCTGGACCTCGCGTTTCTCCCAGTCTTTCTCGAAGAGGTTGATCGTGTGGACGCTGTCTTCGGTGTAGGCGTGCTCTTCGACCACGTCGTGGTCGAGTTCGATCCCGTAGCCGGGGCCCTCTGGGATCTGGACGTAGCCGTCCTCGACCTCGAGCGGGTCCACCAGCAGGTTGTCGACCCAGTCGACGTCGTACGTTTGGAACATCTCTTGGATCCGGAAGTTCGGGATGGACGTACAGAAGTGGGAGTAGATCGCGCCTGCAACGGGACCTTGCGGGTTGTGCGGGGCGATGTCGACGTGGTCGGCCTCCGCGAGGCCGGCGATCTTTTTGCCTTCGGTGATTCCGCCCGTGTTCATGAGGTCGGGCTGGAACACGTCGATGTCCGTCCGGGTGACCAGCTCGAAGAAGTCGTGTTTGGTCATGTGGCGTTCGCCGGTCGCCACCGGGATCGGGGACTTGCGAGCGACCTCCGCGAGGCTGTTGATCGAGTCGGGCGGGCACGGCTCCTCGAACCACGTCGGGTCGAACTCGTCCAGCTCGCGCGCGATCTCGACGGCCTGTCCGGCGGAGAAGCGGCCGTGACATTCGATAAGCAGATCGACGTCAGGGCCGACGGCCTCGCGAACCGCTCCAACGATGTCGACGGCATGGTTCTGCTCTTTGCGGGTCATGGACTGCCAGGCGGTGCCGAACGGGTCGAACTTCATGGCGTCGTAGCCGTCGTCGACGACGCGTTCAGCGGCGCGGGCGAAGCCTTCGGGCTCACCTTGGGTGTCGGTGTACCACCCGTTGGCGTACGCTCGGAGTTCGTCGCCGTGGACCCGTCCGCCGAGAAGGTCGTAGACGGGCTTCTCGAGGAGTTTGCCTTTGATGTCCCAACAGGCCATGTCGACGGCCGAGCAGACGGTGGTGTTAATGATATTTTTCGAGAACCACTCGTCGCGGTACATTTCGAGCCAGAGTTTCTCGGTGTCGAAGGGGTCCTTGCCGATGAAGAAGTCGGACATCTCTTCGATGGCGGCCGCGACGGTCCGCGGCTTGTCGTGTGTGGTGGCCTCGGCGAGCCCGGTGACACCGGCGTCCGTCTCCAGTTCGACGAACACCCAGGGTTTCCACGGGTTCGCGACGAGGTATGTCTCTACACCGGTGATTTGCACGTCCGTCATACAGGCTACATCCCCGATACTACGATATTAAACCTATCGGACCCTGCCGTCTCGTCGTCCCGGCTGCCCGAACCAAATCAAATAAATATATGAGGGGAGAGGATCATGAAATACCATGGCAAACCTCTCGTTACGAGACGCGACGAAGACATTCAACGACGACGGCGACCAGATCGTCGCGGTGGACAATCTGAACTTGGAGATCAAAGACGGTGAGTTCTTGGTCCTCGTCGGCCCGTCGGGCTGCGGGAAGTCGACGACGCTCCGGATGGTCGCCGGATTGGAGACGCCGACCAGCGGGGAGATCGCCCTCGGCGACGAACCGATCCATTGGCAGACGCCGCAGGAACGCGACATCGCGATGGTGTTCCAGTCGTACGCACTGTACCCGCATATGACCGTGTACGAGAACATGGCGTTCGGACTGGAGGAATCGAGCGATCTCCCGGACGACGAGATCGACGATCGGGTCCACACGGCCGCGGAGACGCTCGGGATCACCGATCTCTTGAACCGCAAACCCGGCGAACTCTCGGGCGGGCAACAACAACGCGTCGCGCTGGGCCGCGCTATCGTCCGCGATCCGAAGGTGTTCCTGCTCGACGAGCCGCTCGCGAACCTCGACGCGAAGCTGCGTGCGGAGATGCGGACGGAGCTCCAACAGCTCCAAGAGGAGTTGGGGACCACAACCATCTACGTGACTCACGACCAGACCGAAGCGATGACGATGTCCGATCGGATCGCGATCCTGGACGGCGGAACGCTCCAGCAGGTCGGGACGCCGATGCAATGTTACCACGAACCCGCGAACCTGTTCGTCGCCGGGTTCATTGGGGAACCGTCGATGAACTTCTTCGACGTGACGTTGGAGGACGGCGTCCTCGTCGGTGACGGGTTCGAATATCCGCTTTCCGAGGAGGCGCTCGCGAGCGTCGAGGGAACGACCGAGTTGGTGTTGGGCATTCGGCCGGAGAACATCGAGATCGGCGATGACGCCTCCGATCTGAACGATTTTCCGGGAGTTATCGACGTGATCGAACCGCACGGCAACGAGAACGCCGTCCACCTCCGCTTCGCCGAGGCCGCCACGGAGGAGACCTTCACGTCGACCATCGACGGGATGCGACACTTCACCGGTGGACAGAACGTCAGCGTGTCGTTCCCCGAGGACGCGATCCACCTGTTCGACGCGAGGACCGGCGAGGCGGTTCGGAACCGTATCGTCGAGGAGGTCGAGCAGGTCCAAGAGATCGGGACAAGGTAGAGACGACCGATCGCTCGGACGGCGGCTGGGGACGGAGGGGAGTACAGGGCGAGAGGGAGTACAGGGCGAGAGGGAGTACAGAGGGGCGGATCGATCGTTTCTCACACGATCGATCGGTGTGAAAAACAAAATTATTATATGTGATGAATACAAGTATCTATGGTATGCCTGAACAAGGTAACTCGGAGAGGAACGGCGACTACCTGACACGGCGGAAAATGATCGGTACCGGAGCGGCCGGCGTCGGCGTGATGCTCGCCGGTTGTAGCGGGGGCGGCGACGGTTCCGACGGCTCCAACGGGTCCGACGGTTCCGACGGCTCTGACGGCTCCAACGGGTCCGACGGCTCCGACGGGTCCGACGGGGAAGTGACGGACAACCCGATGGAAGCGCTCCACGGATGGACCGGCGGCGACGGAGCCGAAGCCGCCGCGGAGATCGTCACGATGTTCGAGGAGCGCTACCCCGACTACGAACATCAGATCGAACCGGTCGGCGGCGACGCGAACGTGAACCTCAACGCGACGGTCGCTCGGCGGCTCGCGAACCGGAACCCGCCGGACGCGTTCGCCGGCTGGCCCGGCCTCAACATGGCCCAGTACGGCGGCACGCTGGACAGCCTGACGGAGATCTACGAGGAGAACGGCTGGGAGGACGTGATGGTTCCCAAGGCGCTCGAGGCGTGCCAGATGAACGACGAGTACCGTGCCGTTCCGCTCGGGTCCCATCGACTGAACAACCTCTTTTACAACGTCAGCGTCCTCGAAGAGGCCGGCGTCAATCCCGACGACATCACCGACTGGGACTCGTTCACCACCGCGCGCCAGGCCATCGCCGACGAGACTGACTACATCCCGGTGACGACGACGACGATCGCGCCGTGGACGGTCCTCCAGTACTGGGCGCAGATCATGTTGGGTACCGAGGGACAGGAGCCCTACGAGGCGTGGCTCGCGGGGGACGGCAACAAGGACGCGCTCGTCCGCGCGCTCGAGAAGACGCAGGACTTCGTCCAGACCCACACAAACGAGGACCGAGCGACGCTCAGCTTCCCCGAGGCCAACGACAAGCTCATCAACGGCGAGGCGGGCTTCTTCACGATGGGCAACTGGGCCGCCGGGATGTACCGGAACGCGGAGGACTTCGAGTTCGAGGAGGACTGGGGATGGCTCCCGTTCCCGGGCACCGAGGGCATGTACGTGTTCCACCTCGACTCGTTCATGTTCCCCCAGGACGGGAACGCGCCGGTCAAGGCTCGGGCGTTCGCCGAGCTGATCGGCGATCCCGAGCTCCAGGTCCGGTTCAACAACCTCAAAGGGTCCATCCCGCTCCGGACGGACATCGACGACGGGGAACTAGACGACTTCCTCACGATGAACGTGGAGCACCTCAACAACAACGACCAGTTCCCGCGGACGCTCGCACACGGACTCGCGTGTACGCCCGAGGAGCTCGACGCGTGTAAGGACGCGATGGCCAATAACTTCAGTGACCCGTACGACGCGGAGGCAACGGCGGACGCCCTGCTCGCCGTGTTCGAGTAATTCCCCGAACCTCACCTCTTAAATCATATTTATGGCACGTTCAGAAGACACGGTTACGAGGTCCCAAACGACCTCTTCGAGCGCGACCTCGGACGACCGGTGGGACCGGCTACGGCGGTTCTCGAAGAGCGACTTCGTCCGGAGTTTCCCCTACTGGTTCATCCCGTTCAGCATCATGGGCCTCGGCGTCTACGGCGGGATCGGCTGGAACACGCTGATCTCCCTCACCGACTACGAGGGGTTCACTGACCGGCCGGACTTCACGGACCTCGATCTGGACATGTACGTCCAGGCGATACAGGACCCGGCGGTGATCGTCACCACGAAAAACACGTTCATCCTGATGATCGTTTTCACGACGATCACCATGCTCCTCGGGCTGTTCCTCGCGATACTGCTCGACCGAGAGATCAGGTACAGAGAGAAGATACAGACGATCTACCTGCTACCGATGGCGCTGTCGTTCGTCGTCACCGCCCAGTTCTGGCTCTGGATGTACAACGTCAACAACGGGCTGGTGAACGTCATCTTGGGAGTGGTCGGGTTGGGACCGTACAACTGGATCGGGAATCCCGACCTCGTCCTTTGGGCCGTGATCTTCGCGCTCATCTGGCAGTTCAGCGGCTACGCCATGGTCGTGTTCCTGGCCGGACTCCAGTCGCTTCCCGACGACCAGTTCGAGGCCGCGAGGGTCGACGGCGCGAGCACGTTCAAGACCTACTGGCGCGTGATCATTCCACAGCTGAAGTCGTCGTCGGTCAGCGCGGCGGTCATCCTGTTGATCTTCGCGCTGAAGGCGTTCACCTTCCTCTACTCGATGTTCGGGCAGTACCGGGTGCCGCAGGCCACGGACATCCTCGCGACCCTGATGGTTCGCGAGGCGTTCCAGCTACAGAACTGGGCGTACTCGGCGGCGGTCGCGACGATACTGCTCGTCATGTCGCTCGCCATCATCGCACCGTACCTCCACTACCAGCACAAGCAGGGGAGCCTCTGACATGAGCAAACCAACTCACTCCCGGGCGGAAAGCATCGCGCGGATACTGCCGGCGCTTGACTACAGGAAGATCGGGCTCTCGTTCGTGGTCATGTTCTTCTTCGCCTTCTTCATCTCGCCGATCTGGACCGGGTTCGTGACCGCGTTCAAGACCACCGGGGCGGTCACGTCGACGACGCCGTTCATCCCGCCGGGGCCCAGCGGATTCACGTTGGAGAAGTGGACCGTGGCGTTCGACTACCTCTCGACGGGGATGATAAACAGCCTCATCATGTCCGTCCCGTCGACGATAGCCAGCGTGTTCCTCGGGAGCATCGCGGCGTACGGGCTCACGCTGGTCGACTGGAACAGGCGCCTCCAGTTCTCGATCCTCGTGTTGTTCCTGGTCGGTATCTTCATCCCGTATCAGGCGGTGTTGGTCCCCCTCTCGGACTTCTGGATCAACATCGTCGGGGTCGACGGGCTGCTCGCGCCGCTGGGGGGACTCCCGTACTTCACCGCCCGACATTCGCGGCTGTTCGCGGTGACGGTCACCCACGTCGTCTACGCGATCCCGATCTGTATGTTGCTGTTCCGGGGGTACTACATGTCGCTCTCCGACGAGCTCATCGAGGCCGCCAAGATCGACGGCGCAAGCATCACCAGCATCTACCGCCGGATCGTGCTCCCGCTGTCGAAGCCGATGATCGGCGTCGTGTTCATCTACCAGTTCACGATGATCTGGAACGAGTTCCTGTTCTCGTTGACGCTCATCGGGAGTTCGAGCAGCCCGGCCGCGACCGTGACGCTCGTGTTGTCCGGCTTGGGAAGTGACCTCTCCGGCGTCGACTTCGGCCTCCGGATGGCGGGGGCGTTCGTCGCCGCGCTTCCGACGCTCATCATCTACGTCCTCTTCGCGGAGCAGTTCGCGGAGGGACTCGCCTCGGACAACTAACCCGGTTTCACTTTTTTCGGCGACGGAAGCCGAGCGCTCCCAAAAGGATTACACGGGCGCGGGCGATGTACTGTTACCATGGCGACCGATCCGAACCGGAACGACCGACCGACGAGCGACCCGGGCGACGAGCCACGAGGACGGTGGGGACTGGCGACCTCATGGGCGATCGGCCTGGGTCTGTTCACAGGCGCGGTCGCGGGGACGATCGTTCCCTCCGAAACCGGCGCACAGGAGGTCAGACAGATGGCCGGATTCACCCTCGTGTTCATCCCGGCATTATACGTGGTGGTCACGAGCCGCTGGAGCTACTGGCGGCGGACGAACTCGTACATCCGGTTTGCGGTCTATCAGCTGTCGTTTCTCCCAGCCGCGTACGTCCTCGTTCGGATCGCCGGCTCCGTCTTCGGCTTCACCGGGGCGCTCGGTCAGATCGTGGAAGTGATCGCGGCGCTGGCGGCGTTCGCCGTCGCCGTATGGGTAACGTTCTACGGCGGTGCCGACCGGGCGTGGGTGGAGCTAATCGATCGAACCGGTATCGAGTGGTAAGGGGAGTCGCCAACTTCAGGCCCCGTAACCGACGGCCGTCCCAGACGACCGTCGGTAGCGGTTCGGTGCGGCGGGCGGCGGAACTCGACGGTTGGGCCGTTCGTGTCCCGACCTCGATCGATCCCCGAATTTATTAGTGGTGTCTGTGATACTACGATAGGTTTACGTATGCGGAACACCCGCATACGACGACCGACGAGACCATGCAGTATTACAAGCTCGACACCGCTGACACGGGACTGATTGTCGAAACCGACGGGACGGTGTACGACCTCGGGACGGCCGACACCTCGGTGAACACGTTCCGCGAACTGGCGAAGGCCGCGGCCGTGAGCGGGACATCCATCGACCGAATCGGAACGCGATTGACCCGGTCCGCGGAGACGCTGTCGCCCGCGGTACTGGAGGGAAGTCTGGACCGACCGATCGCCCCCGACGAGGTCTGGGCGGCCGGGGTCACCTACGAGATAAGCGAGGCGGCTCGAGAGCAGGAAAGCGACCGTCCCGACGTGTACATGGACGTGTACGCCTCTGAGCGCCCGGAGCTGTTCTTCAAGGCGACCGCCAGCCGTACCGTCGGAGACGGGGCGGCAGTCGGGATCCGCGGGGACTCCACGTGGGACGTCCCGGAGCCGGAGCTGGGGATCGTCCTGTTCAGGGGAGAGGTCGTCGGATACACCGTCGGCAACGACGTGAGCAGTCGATCGATCGAGGGCGAAAACCCCCTGTACCTCCCGCAGGCGAAGGTGTACGACCGGTGTTGTGCGATCGGTCCCGGCGTCACCTCGGCCGGGTCGGTCTCGGACCCACACGACCTCCGAATGGAGATGCAGATCGAACGGAACGGCGACCGACTGTACGAGGGCTCCACGACGACCGCGAATATGAAGCGGAGCTGCGAGGAGCTCGTCTCGTACTTCTGCCGTCACAACGCCGTTCCCGAACTCGCGGTCCTCCTCACCGGGACGTCGCTCGTGCCGGAGGACGACTTCACACTGGAAGAAGGCGACACCATATCGATAGACATCGACGAACTCGGCCGGATCAAGAACTCGGTCACGCAGGTGTAGCGGGGCGAGTGGATCGCCGCCCCTCTTGTAGGGATACGTTTGCGTGGCTCCGTTGAGATCCCTCTCAGATGACGCTCTCCTCTGAATCGGCCAGTCGATGACGACCGCTTCCCGATCGATAGCGGGGGTACGTGAATCCCTGTGGCGGATCGGTTATTGATAAGTGGCCGAGCGGTGTCGACGGCAGCTGTTTATAAGCGAACGACGAAATCGCTCACGGTCGTTTAAATATCTCATCGCGGCTGACGGACTACAACGCCCACTCCCGACATCGATCGTTCCGAGAGGAACTCCGATCGCCGAGTTCACGCCGCGGTGGGTCCTTGACTCCGGCGCGGTTCCGACGGTTATCCCGACCGTCGCCGGTGGACCGTCAGCAGAGGGGATCGACACTGCGGGTCGTGCGTTTGCGGTCGTCAGAGCGCGATAAGCGTCACTCCGAGGACGGCCATGACGGCCGCGAGGAGCCGGAGTCGGAAGTAGCGTTCCCCGAGCAGGACGCCGCCGAGAACCACAGCGATGACTGCCTGAGTGTTGACGATGGGAGACGCGATGCTCGCGGGAAGGATCGCGAAGGCCGTCGTCGTCGTGTGTTCGGCGAGCGCGACGATTGCCCCCACGCCGACGAACAGGGGAATCTCGCTACGAGTGACCGAGGGCGGGTTACGCACGGCGCTCGGCAGCAGTATGAGCGTGATACCGACGAGCAGTACCGGGACCCACAGGGTCGTCGGTACCCCGATCTCTTGAAGCACAACGCGTTTGCCCACGTCGCCGACCGCATAACACATTGCGCTCAGCAGCGCGAACTGTGCCGGTCGGGAGTGATACACGTTGACGACCGGTCCGAGCAGGTTCCCCGGCTCGTAGTTCACGACGTACACCGCGACTGTCGCCACGACGACGCCGAAAATCTGAACGGCGGTCAACACCTGGCCGAGCAACAGGACCTCGATCGGGAGGACGAACACCGGAACGATCTTGCTGATCGGCGTGACGTACGAGAGGTCCCCGCTGCCGATAGCCCGTAAGAACAGCACGAACGCTATCGCGTGCATGAGGACGGTCAGCACGACGACACCCAGCTCGAGCGGACCGATCCCGCCCGCGAGTTCCCTGCTGAAGTCGGTTCGAGAGACCATGACAGGGGCATACCAGACGACCGCACACGAGTTGAGTAACACCGTGAGCGCCGCCGGCGAGAAGTCGCTGAACAGCCGCTTGAGCGAGAAGATGTATACGCCCCAGGCGACGGCCGCGAGCACCGCGAACGAGATCCCGGGATCCATTACGCGAATGAGACGGTTCACCCCACATCAATAGTTCGGTACCGGCGTTCGCGGAGGGCGGCGACGGGACATACCATTAAGCGTCTCCGGAGCGAGGGTGGACTCATGGCACTCGACACCCTTCTGCTCGCGGTCGGGCCGGGAGACAGCGATCGTACCGACCAGCTGGCTCGGACGGTGGTCGACATCGCAGGACCGGGCGGGACGACGGTCGTTCTTCTCCACGTGTTCACCCAAGAGGAGTACGACTCCGCGACGAACAACCTCGGAATCGACGACGCGTCCGAGGTCACCGCCGACGACGTGGCGAGACGGCACGGAACGGTCAGATCGATTTCAAAGACGTTCGAGGAGGACGGGATCGACTACGAGATCCGAGGCGCCATCGGAACGCACGCCGACGAGATCGTCCGCCTCGCGACGGACACCGACTCCGACCTCGTGGTCGTCGGCGGACGCGGGCGCTCGCCGGCGGGGAAGGCGGTCTTCGGTTCGACCGCACAGGAAGTGATACTCGCCGCACCCTGTCCCGTGACGTTGGTCCGAAACGATCAAAACGGGCATAGCTAATCGACCGTTTCGACGGATTTTGGGGTGGCTCCGCGACGAGGTCGCGGCGGACTGCGACGTGGTCGCGACGGCCGGCGGCGATGTCGACGTGGTGTCGTCCACTGGAAGCGCGCGGATCGGCGAGCGTGTACCGAACGAGCGTCGACGAAGACGGTGTACGGCACTACTGAGCCCGTCCGAGTGGTGGGAACGCTTTTGTGGTCGAGCGCCGATCAGATCGGTATGTCTCCGAACACGCTGTTCAGGGAGTTCGATTCTCGCGACTGGCAGACGGCGACCGACGGGACGGTTCGCTACGCGCTCGTCGGCCTCGGCTGGTGGACGATGGACGTCGCGCTCCCGGCGATCGAGGAATCGACGTTCTGTGAGGCCGCCGTGTTGGTCAGCGGTTCGACCGAGAAGGCGACGCGTCTCGCCGACGAAAACGACGTTGAGCGGGGCATCACCTACGAGCAGTACCATGACGGGGTCGCCGCCGACGCTTACGACGCTGTGTACGTCGCGACGCCGAACGCGTACCATCTCGACTACGTCGAGACCGCCGCGGAGCTCGGCAAGGGCGTCCTCTGTGAGAAGCCGATGGAGGCGACGGTCGAGCGAGCCGAGCGGCTCGTCGAGGCGTGCGAGCGCCACGACGCCCCACTGATGGTGGCCTACCGGATGCAGACGGACCCGTTCGTGCGACTCGCGAAGTCGCTTCTCGACGATGGCGTCATCGGCGAGCCGGTTCAGGTGTACGGCGACAACACGCAGCCGTTACTCGAGATGATCCCCGACGAGGAACAGTGGCGGCTCGACCCGGATCTCACGGGCTACGGCACCTCCGTGATGGATCTGGGGATCTACTCCATCAACACGACACGGTTCCTGCTCGACCGGGAGCCGACGGAGGTACGGGCGAGCATGGCGTCGCTGCATCCGGCATTTGAGGGGGTCGACGACGAGCGGTCGTCGTTCCTCCTCAGGTTCGAGGACGACGTCCAGTTCGTCTCGACGGCCTCACAGCGGGCTCACGAGGACACTCAGTTGAAGATCACGGGCACCGAGGGACAGATCGAGTTGCGGCCGGCGTTCCACGGCGAGGTGGAACTGCGCGTCGAAGCCGGCGATCTCTCGGTCGAGATGGCACACGCGGCTGCCGGCGAGGTCGACGAGATGCGCGAGGAGTTCGACTACTTCGCCGATCGGCTCCTCACCGGGGCGGAGATCGGTCCGGACGGTCGCCACGGGCTCCGAGATATGGAGATCATCGAGGCGATTCACGAGGCGGCGGAGGAAAGCGGACTCCCCCTTTGAATCGGGAGCCGGTGAGAGGCGGGGAGACTGGGGCCGCCTGACTCCACTAGGTCGTGTCAACGTCCGCAGCCAGCGACGACAGGTGTTCGGTGAACAAGCCGGCGTCGACGCCGAGGGTCACGTACTGGACGCCCGCGTCGATCCAGCGGTTCGCGATCGCCGGCGTATCGGCGAACGCGCCGACCGCGACGCCGGCCTCGGCGGCGCGCTCACAGACGTCCTCCATCAGAGCTTCGACCCGCTCATGGGTCACTTGGCCGGGGATCCCCAGCGACTGCGAGAGGTCGTAGGGGCCGAGAAAGACGGCGTCGATTCCGTCGACGCCGAGAATGTCCTCGATATTCTCGACTCCGCGTTCCCCCTCGACTTGGACGATGAGGACGACGTCCTCGTTTTGATCCTCAGTGTACGTGTCGCTCCCCCAGTAGTCGCCGGCTCGGACATACTGTGAGAGGCCGCGGCTCCCAAGCGGATCGAACCGGGCGGCGTCAACGGCGGCCCGAGCGTCGGCCTCCGTTTCGACCTGCGGAACTTGGACGCCGGCCGAACCGATATCAAGTGCCCGTTGGATCTCGGCCTCGTCGTTCGACCGGACGCGGACAATCGGTGCGACGCCGCGGTTCTGCGCGGCGGTGGAAAGTTCGAGAGTGGTCTCGGCACCCAGCGGTCCGTGTTCTTGGTCGTAGACGACGAAATCCATGCCGGCGACCCCGATCATTTCCGAGACCATCGTTGAGTCAAGCAGTTGGATGGTGCCCACGACGGTCTCGCCGTTCAAGAGACGGTCACGGAAGGTTGCGTTCGCCATGGTCGGAGATGTTTTGGATCGTACAAAGCTTTTGTTGTTGCCCCGCTTCCGCGTGGATTTCTTCCTTGACGATCCCCCAATTACGATCGAGAGAGGACTCAATACCGGTGACCTCCGAACAGCGGCCCAGAGGGAGACAACTGACGAGGAAAATCTCCCCCAGTTAGTTTCATATATCAGAACGTAGTTTTCGGAACTCGTTCGTCACTGGACGCGAGGTCCGACCGTCTGTGCGCGTAGACACGGTACCCGTTCTAGAGCATCGATCACGCTCAAAAAAGGTGTTTCGCGATGTAGAACAGTAGAGCTCACAGTGAACCCACCTCGGGGTCGAACCCCGAGGCACTCACCCTATTTATATATAGAGTAACTGATGTGCATTGAGTAGGAATTGACCGCGGCCACCGGAACAATTGGTCTAGAAGGCCGTACGGGCCGATACGTGACCTATCAGCTCTCGATCAGTACGTTACGCAGATTATTCTCTATTACAGAACAGATAGCTGCACTGAGACATCATAGAGACCGGGAGTAATCGTAAGATGCGGGCGTTTCTACAAAGAACCGGCTGCAAACGGATCGGTCGGGTGTCTCGTCGCGATTACACAGTGTGATTGCAACGGTCGTTCCACACCCATAACGACTGCGCGCGTAGATACGTTGCTTCTCCGGTATCCATTCCTCTACAGTATCCATTACAACCTTAAGATCATAATGGCGAGCCATTCGATCGAGATCCCGGAGTAGGCGAGCGAATTGTAAGGACAGAGCCGACCGTCCGGGGAAATCGAACGCGATGATAGTGTTCAGATACGTTGCTGCCACGCGAACGCAAGCGATCTCAACCACTCGTTCGCAGTTTTCGCGATGATGATTAAGATATCTGAGGGGATAACAATTTCATAATATATCTTATGAATAATGTGTTCGACTTTTGTTCCGGTTTCCAACGTCGGTCAGTTTGCGAACGAGACTGTGTTTATGACCGCCTCTTGGAGTAAAACTGATCTATCTGTGAAACACCCATCCTATTTATAAAATATTTATGATGAAACTCGGCAAAGCCGATCGGAAAAATCAGTACATCTTGTCGGATCAAGCGATCTGTGTAGTGGACCTTTTAAACCGGGATCGACGGTTATATACGGTTGATACTGTTCATTATCAATCTGAATCACCCGAAACGTGATTCGGCTCTGGCCAGTTTCTGACTGCAGATCGGCCTTGTACATTTGTTATAGAAACCATTATAAAACTTAATTGTGGTTTATTTATCGCAGCGTGATTCAGACTGCGGCCTGATTCCGGCCGTAGATCAGCGTTGTGTACCTAGTTACGAACGGTAGGTCAACCCCCGATCAATACCAAACACATCAATAAATAAAATAGTATCTAAAAAGTATATTTCAGTCAAGCAGAGGCGTGTGCTGAGCTTCGGCAACAGCTACGATGTCGCTTCTCTCCACAGACGCGACGGTGCTCTCGTTTAAACAACCGCTGCAGCGGTCATTTTCGGCGATAAGTCGTTCGAAGCTGTCTTCGCCGTCAGTCCGTGTCTGGACACGCCTGAACCGGGATGCAACTGACGTCTCCCACGGGGGGCGAGCTCACAGAGGCGTTAGGACCGGCGGTCCGGACGAATACCGGACCGACCGATTCTTGAGCGCGTGGCCCGGAGGGTGCGACATGGAGGGACCGCTGTGGATCGACGCGCACGCCCCGGCGCTCGACGAGATCCGACAGGACGAGGCCCGCGAGCGGTTGGAGCGCGCGGTCGACGAGCCGATGAACCTCGTCGTGCAGGGGCCGCCCGGCGTCGGGAAGACGGCGGCGACGCGGGCGCTGACCCGGGTCGCCCACGAGAACCCCGACAGCGACCTGATCGAGATCAACGTCGCAGACTTCTTCGGTCGGACGAAAAAGGAGATCCGGACCGACCCCCGCTTCGAGGGGTTCCTGCAGGGGCGCAGCCGGATGGCGAAACGCGACATGATCAACCGCGTGCTGAAGGAGTCGGCGTCGTACGCGCCGATGTCCGGTGAGTACAAGACGGTCCTACTCGACAACGCCGAGGCGATCCGCGAGGACTTCCAGCAGGCGCTCCGTCGAGTGATGGAACAGCACCACCGCACCACGCAGTTCGTTATCGCGACCCGCCAGCCGTCGAAGCTCATCGCGCCGATCCGCTCGCGGTGTTTCCCGGTCCGCGTGCGCGCGCCGACCACCGACGAGACGATCGACGTGCTCGAAACGATCTGCGAGCGCGAGGGCGTCGACTACGACGGTGACGGGCTGGAGTTCGTCGCCAGCGCGGCCGGCGGCGACCTCCGAGAGGCGATCCTCTCGGCGCAGGCCACCGCCGTCGAGGGCGGCGAGATCACTATGTCGACCGCCTACGAGACGCTCGGCGAGGTCGGCGACGACGACGCGATCCGAGAGGCGCTCGCCGACGCCCGCGCCGGCGACCTGAAGGACGCGCGGTCGACCCTCGACGACCTGCTCGACGAGGGCGGGTACGGCGGCGAGGAGCTCCTCCAAGAGACCCTGCGCGTCGCCCGCGCCGGCTCCGAGTACGGCGGCGACGACCTCGCGCGGCTCCACGTCCTCGCCGGCGAGGCCGACCTCGACCTCGTCGACGGGCTCGACGACCGGACCCACCTCGTCCACCTGCTCGCGGCGTGGGCGGCGGGGCGCACCGAGCTCCGACCGGACCTGCGGGACCCCGCGGAGGCCTAATCTATGGGACGGAGCCCCCCGCTCGCGGCGGTCCTCCCGTTCGACGTCGTCGACGAGGCGTGGCGGCTGGCGCTCGCGCCCGCGCTCGCCGCCGCGGTGGCGTTCCCGTTCCTGCCGCCGGTCGGGATCGGCCTGCTCGCGCTCGCGCTCGGCGTTCTCTGGTTCCACCGCGACCCCGACCGCTCGACGCCCGACGCAGAGGGGACCGTCGTCGCCCCCGCCGACGGCACCGTGTCGGTCGTGCGAGAGGAGGGAGAACGCCTCCGGGTCGGCGTGTTCATGAACGTCACCGACGTGCACGTGAACCGCGCGCCGCTCGCGGGCGAGGTCCGCGAGGTGCGACACCGCCCCGGTGCGAACCGCCCCGCGTTCAGCAAGGAGTCCGACCGCAACGAGCAGGTCGCGATCGACTTCGGCGAGTACGAGCTGTTGGTCATCGCCGGCTGGTTCGCCCGCCGGATCCACCCCTCGGTCGAGCCCGGCGACGCCGTCGACCGCGGCGAGCGCGTCGGCCACGTCTCGTTCGGTTCGCGTGCGGACGCGGTTCTCCCCGCCGATATCGACGAGAGCGACCTCCTCGTGAGCGAGGGCGACGCGGTGCGCGCCGGCGAGACGATCGTGGCCGAGCGGGACTGAGCTCGCAGATTCTCTTCACTGAGCGTGAGCGACCTCGAACACCGGAGGCGACCGCCTCAGACACCCAGCGCGTCGGCCAGTTCGTGGATCGACTCCACCGTGAGGTCCGGGTCGCCCGCGAACGGCTCCCACGGCGTCCCCTTCCGGTCGACGCGGACCGCCTGCATCCCCGCGTGCGACGCGCCCAGCACGTCGAACCAGCCCGCCGTGACGTGGACGATTCCGTCGATCGGCGTCCCGGTCCGGGCGGCGCCGTGGCGGTACAGCTCCGCCGCCGGCTTGAACGTCTCCACCTCGTCGGCGCTTATCGTGTCCTCGACGAGGTCGCCGATCCCGGCGTGTTCGACCATCGAGTCGAGCATCTCCGGGTTTCCGTTCGAGAGCACGTACGGCTCGTACCCGCCCTCTCGCAGGCGCTCGATCCCCGACCGCACGTCGTCGAACACCTCCAGCTCGTGGTACACCGCGAGGATCTCGTCGCGCTCCTCGGTCGACAGATCGACGCCGTGAGCCGCCAGCGCGTGCGTCAGCGCGTCGCGGTTCATCTCGTAGAAGGGCTGGTAGGCGTCGATCGCGTTCGCGACGAACGTGTACGCCA
This sequence comes from Halorubrum salsamenti, assembly GCF_007671685.1. GTDB lineage: Archaea > Halobacteriota > Halobacteria > Halobacteriales > Haloferacaceae > Halorubrum > Halorubrum salsamenti. Next base: position 137,976 of record NZ_VCNL01000004.1, read on the forward strand.
GCGAGCGCGACCGCCAGAGCCGCGACACCGGCTCCGGGTCGGGGACGCGGTCGGCGAGCGCCGCCTCGGCCGCCTCCACGTCGACGAGGGTGCTGTACGAGTCGAAGGTGACGGTCTGAACGCGGTCCGGGTCGAGTGGCATTCGGTCGCCCCTTCGAAGGCCCGCGTTATCATACCTCGTTCTCTACCGCCGAGCGGTTTTATAAGACGAACGGCCCTTGTTGGCGGATCGGCTCGCCGTGCGGACGCCCGGAGACGGCGACGAACCGGAGCCTCTCTCCCTCGTCGCTCTCTACCGTCACCTCTCTCGCGTCCGCGTTCGGGAGCACGTCGCCCGCGCCGAACTCGCGGCGGGCGTCGGCGTCGGCGCCGGCGTCGGCTTCTCTGACGGTCCCGCTCCCCTCCACGCCGTAGAGGAACCCGGACCACTCGTCGGGAGTCTCCCACGTCCACGCGTCGGTGACGCGAACGTCGAGGTACTCCATGGGGGTGTACAGCTCGATCGGCGATCCCTCGCCGACGACGGTCGTGACGGTCGCACCGTCGAGCTCGGCCGTGGGAAGCTCCTCGGCGCTCGCGTCGACGTAGTCCGGGTCCGCCTCCTTCTCCTCGCGGGGAAGGTTCACCCACAGCTGGAGCCCGTTACAGGCCTCGCCGTCGGCGGGGAACTCGGAGTGCCGGATGCCGCTCCCGGTCGTGATCCGCATCGCCTCGTTCTCGCGGGCGGTGTGCTCGACGCCGAGCGAGTCCGCGTGGTCCATCCCGCCCTCGATCATGTACGAGACGATCTCGAACCCCTTGTGCGGGTGCATCGGGAACCCCTTGTCGGGGTCGATGTAGAACCGCTCGAACAGCACGAACGGGTCCAGGTTGTCGGGATGGCCGCTCGTCGGGAACGCGCGATCGGAGTTCACGCCCGTCCCGTGTCGGACCGTCTCGCCGGAGAGCGGTTCGACGCCGCCCGCGGCCGCCTCGTCTGGTGTCATACTCGATCTGACTAGTTCGGCACTGATAAGGGTCGCGACGCCGGTAGTCGAGAATAACCAGATACCGTATGGTTGTCTCAAAATATCGATCCAGTACCCTATTGAGTGGTGTATAACGAGCTGTAGTAGTAACAGAAATATTACTGAAATGCGTTACAGAGAACGTTCATACCCGTTCCGTGCATAGACAGGAATGTAACATGAGCTACGAACTCGATCCGCTGCCGTACGATTACGACGCGTTAGAGCCGCACATTTCCGAGCAGGTGCTGGAATGGCATCACGACACCCATCATCAGGGGTACGTGAACGGGTGGAACGCGGCCGAGGAGACGCTCGAGGAGAACCGCGAGTCGGGCGACTTCTCGTCGTCGGGCGGCGCGCTCCGGAACGTGACCCACAACTCGTCGGGGCACATCCTCCACGACCTGTTCTGGCAGAACATGAGCCCCGAGGGCGGCGACGAGCCCGAGGGCGCGCTCGCCGAGCAGATCGAGGAGGACTTCGGGTCCTACGAGGCGTGGAAGGGCGAGTTCGAGGCGGCGGCGTCCGCGGCTGGCGGCTGGGCACTGTTAGTGTACGACTCGTTCTCGAACCGGCTCCGGAACGTCGTGGTCGACAAGCACGACCAGGGAGCGATCTGGGGCGGTCACCCGATCCTCGCGCTGGACGTGTGGGAGCACTCCTACTACCACGACTACGGCCCGGCCCGCGGCGAGTTCGTCGACAATTTCTTCGAAGTCGTCGACTGGGACGAGCCCGCGACCCGCTACGAGCAGGCCGTCGAGCTCTTCGAGTAACGAACACTGACCGATCGGCCGAACTCGGCCGATCCGACCGAGGTATTCCACCGTTCGCCCGCCGGGTCGTTCGGCCCGCTCGACGGGCGCTTTCGTTCCGCGAGCGGCGGCGCCGGCTTGCGACCTCTCCGACTCACTCCGACAGCGTCGTCTCCACCACGTTCACCGACTCGTCGACGACCACTCGGAGCTCGTCGCCGGCGCAGGGCAGCGAGAGCCGAACCCGGAGCGGATCCTCGGAGACGACCGTCGTCCGCTCGTCGCTCACGCACCAGTCGAACTTCCAGAACGGTTCGGTGTTCAGGTCGACGCCGCGCTCGGAGAAGAACAGCAGCGTCTCCGCGTGGTCCAAGAGGGTGACGCCCACCGTCGACCGCAGCCGGTAGTTACACCGCCCGCAGACGTGTTCGACGGCGACGTCGAGGTCCTCCTCGTCGGGGTCGCGGACGAGCGTCGTCTCGACCGCGCCGGTGCACTCGGGGCAAACGCCGTCCGCGGCCAGACAGTAGTGGTGGCGGACGTAGTGGTGGAACGCCTGTAACAGCTCGTCGGTCGTGCGGTCGTCGAGCCCGCCGGAGGGGAACGGGTAGCTCACCTGAATCGTGCCGCAGTCGGCACAGCCCACGGTGAGCGTGTCGTCGACGTACCAGCCGTGGAGGTCGCCGTCGCAGTCGTAACACGACCCCTCGACCGGGAAGAACCCCACCTGCGCGCGCTCGGTGAGCGTCCCGGTGAAGATGGCGCTGACGACCTTGCGGCCGGGGTACCGGAACTCGTAGCCGTCGTCGCTCCGCTTGACGAAGTGGCCGGTGAGCTGTCGGAGGTGGTAGTTGAAGTTGGCGCTGTCGTCGATGTCGACCCGCTCGAAGAGGTCGGTGAAGCTCACGGGCTCCTCGTCGGCGCCGAGTTCGAGGAGGGCGCGCAGGATGTCCACTCGAGTGTCGTTGCCGAGGGTGGCGAACACCTCCGCGGGGAGCACTCGGGACTCCGTCCGGAGGGCGGCCGTCAGGTCGCCGTCGGCGTCGACCTCTCGCTCCGCTCCCGCGTCGGCCTCCGCCGCCGGATCCGTTTCGGTCGCCGCGTCGGCCTCCGCACCCGCGTCCGCGCCGGCGGTCCGATCGAACTGACTCACACCGGACATACGCGACACGACCGGATAAAACCCATCGAACGGAGCAGTCCGCCGAACCGGTACCGGTCGAACGTCGGACCGGTCGGCAAACTTTTCGACCGCACGGCCTTACAGCGACCCCATGCCTGGCACCACCGCGATCGCCGACCGCTCCGAGATCCCGGAGAGCGGGTCGTACCGCTTCACCGCCGAGGACGCCTTCGGAAACGAGACGGAGGTCATCCTCGTTCCGTGCGAGGAGGAGCCGGGCGTCAGGGCGTGGGTCAACAACTGCACGCACGAGGACCAGCGCCTCGACACGGGCCGCGGCGCGGCGATCCGCGAGGGCGAGATCATCTGTCCGCGACACGGGTCGATGTTCGACGCCTGCTCCGGCGAGTGCGACAACGGAGAGGCGTCGGGGACCACGCTTCCCGGGGTGGATGTCGCGGTCGAAGACGACACCGTCCTCCTCACCGACGAACACTACGACTACCTGCACGACGGCGGCCTGAACGACGGCGACGACGGACCGGAGTCGTCCTCGCACCTCTCGTTTTGAGGCGGTGTGATTCCGGCTCCGATCGAGTACAATCAGGATCTCGGCCGCCCGAACGGTCGGACCGCCGGCGCGTCGATCACCGACTCCGGTGCCGCTTCGCCGCGGTCGGCGATCCACTTGACCGCTTCCGCGCCGAGCGCGATCGGACCGCCCAAGTCCGAGATCCGGACCGCCGCCAGCGACGCCGCGAGAGGTGGGCCGTCGTACGCCGCGGGCTCTACGCCGGCGTTATCGGGGTCCGCGCCCGGAACGACCGACAGCGCGTCGCGGAACGCCGGATACACTTCCCGCGCGAGCTCCCGCCGGGCGTCTCGGCGTCGATTCCGTAAGCGGTCCCGAAGTTCGAGGCGTCGCTCGCGGGCGTCGCGGGCGTCGGCGGCCCGTTCTCGGGCGCGTTGAAGCGCCTGTTCGGCCGCGATCCGCTCGCTCTGTGCGGCCGACAGCTCCGCGGCCGCCGACTCCAGGTCGCCGAGGGCCTCGTCGGTCTCCGCCTCGATCTCTCGGCGCGCTCGCACGCCCCCGCGGAGGGCCGCGACGCGCTCCTTCAGCCGGTCCTCCTCGCCGCTCGCTGTCGCGACCCGGCGCCGAGCCGCGTCGAGATCGACCGGCTCGACCTCGATCGCCGCGACGCGATCGCGGATCTCGATCAGTTCCTCCGCGATCGACGACGCCAACCCGAGCGTTCGGGCCGCCGCCGCGAGTTCGCGCCGAAGGCTCGATTCCGTCGGAACGCGACCGATCACGGCGGTCGGCTCGGGAATCGGCAGTTCGAGAGCGGTAGCTATCTCGTCGTTTTCGGGCACTTCGTCGGGTCGTTCTCGATCGCCCCGCCCACCGGTCTCGCTCACAGTTCGTCGCCCCGCATCGAGTCCGGGGCCGGGTGGTCAGTTCCGGCGGCGAACGCGGCGTACGGCGTCGATTTCGCGTCGCGGTTCGCGTACGCGCTCGCCGCCTCGCGGACCGGTCCGTCGAGCGCGACGAACTCGTTGAACGGCTCCGTCCGCTCGATCTGTACGTCTCCGCGGTACGACTCGCGCAGCCGGAGTGCGAGGAACGCGGCGTACACCGTTCCGTCGAGCAACGCTGCCCGCCCGAACCGCCGCGCGACGACCTCTTCGTGGCGCCGACAGAGGTTCCGGAGTCCGGTGCGGGCCGCCGTCGAATACGTCACGACCAGCAGCACGAATGCGGCTGATCGGCTCCGGAACTTATCGGTTCCGAACCGATACGACGATCATACTCGTTCCACGTCGAATTCGGGGACAGAGTCGGCTTTCGTATTTGTCATATCCGTTAAACGATCGAGCCCAGAGAGCGTGAGCACCCGCTCCCGTGCCGCGGGCGCCGAGGGCGCGACCACGATCGTCCCGTCGAGCGGTTCCTCGCCGACCGCGCGGAACACGTCGTCGTCGCCGTCGAACTCGGTGGCGTACGTCCGGAGGACCGCCGCCACGCGCTGCTCGGTGTCGGCGAGGTCGGCGTCGCCGTTCTCGAACGCTCGAAGCGCGTCCTCGACGTTCCGTATCGCGGAGATCCGGTCCATCTACGTGGTACGGAGGTGACCCTGCTTGGGCTCGTACACTTCGCCCTTCGTCCGGAGCTTCTCGATCTCCTGTTCGGCCTTCCCCGGGTCCATCCCGATCTCGCCGGCGCGGTCGAGCACCTCCTCGACGGGCGCACCCTCCTGGTACTCCTCCTCGACGTCCGCGATCAGTCCCTTGATGTTCTTGATTCGGTCGCGCTGGCTCTTGGAGGTGCCCGTCTCGACCACGTCGGCGTCGAACTGCCCCGTCTCGGGATCGACGCCGATGTCCTTGAGACAGGACTCGACGATGTCGGTCGCGCGGTCGGCGTCCTCGCGCTCGACGGTGTCCGAGAGCCGGAGCCGCGCGCTCGCCTCCGCGAGACGCACCATCGCCTCCAGCTTCCGGGCGGTGACGGGTACCGGGGCGTCCTCGTCGGCGCCCTTCGAGCGCAGGTCGACGTAGAACTCCTCGATCAGCTCCTTCGCCTCCTCCGTCATCGTCGGGTAACAGGAACGCTTCGCGTGGGCGATGTACTTTCGGAGCAGTTCGGCGTCGATCTCCGGCGCGACCTCTTCGGTCACCTCCGCGACCTGCTCCGGCGTGAACTCCGAGCTCGCCAACTCCTCGCGCTGGGTGTTGAGCTCGCCGGCGTAGTTCGTCTTGATGATGTGCTTCGCCAGCCTGGAGTCGTGTTCCGGATCCGGGCTGTCCGTCACGGTGAAGATGAGATCGAACCGGGAGATGAGCGCGGGTTCGAGGTCGATCTGCTCGCCGATCGGCTCGTACTGATCGAACCGCCCGTACTTGGGGTTCGCGGCGCCCAAGAGGGAACACCGCGCCTTCAGCGTCGCGTTGATCCCCGCCTTCGAGACGGAGATCTTCTGCTGTTCGAGCCCCTCGTGCATCGCGGAGCGGTCGGAGGAGTTGTGAACGACCACGCCGTTCGCGACGAAGTTGTGCGTCTCCTCGACTGTCAGGTCGTACACCTTCGGGGTCCGTCCGTCCTCGATCCTGGCCAAGATCGACCGGAGCTCCGCCTTGACGGCGTCCACTTCGCTCGCGATCGCGTCTCGTAGGTCCTCAAGTCGGTCCGGCTCAACGGCACCGGACAGCCACCGCGAGACGGTCGCCTGATCCACGTTGAGCGACGACGCGACATCCCCTTGACTGACGCCGTATGCCTCCAGCGCCGACGCCAACTCCGCCCTCGTGTCTCCGACCGGACCGCGTTCGATCAGGCTCCGTGCGCGCTGTTCAACGTTCTCGACGGGGCCGCCGAGAACGTCAGCGAGCCGCTGCCGGAGCACCTCGCTGCGGTGTTCGGCCGATTCCGGGGGGACAGCTTCGACCGACTCCACCCGGCGCCACTTCACGTCTCCGCGGACGAACTCCCGTAGGCTACCGAGATCGGTCTCCTCGACCGCAACGAGCGTCTCTCGGAGTCGGTCGGTCACCATCTGGCGAACCTCGTCGCTCTCGCCCCACCCGCGGGAGATCTGTTGCTGTGACAGCGCCGTTCCCTCCGCGAGTTCGGACTGTGACACGTGGTACCGGCCGCGCATCTCGGAGAGAGTCTCCCACGACGGATCGTCGCCGAGCATCGATCGGTCCGCGGTCGCCGCCTCCAATCTGTCCTCGAACGCGGCGAGCACCCGGCGGGCGCGGTGGAGCGACACGTTCGCCGTTCCACTCTCGAAGTCGTGATACGTGACCGCGTTGAGTCCGCATTCGCTCTGGTGAAGCCGGAGCGACTCGCGACGCTCCGCCAGCACGCCGTCGATCTCTGGAATCACGTCCAGAATTGTGCGGTCGCCGTCGGCGGCGTCGACAACGCGGTCGAGCGCTTCTGCCTTTCGAGAGGCGGTGAACCCGATAGCGCGGCGGAACGCCGTGAGCGAGTCGGCGTCGGTCACCGTGAGGTAGTACACGTCTCGACTCTCGTCTCGCTCGCGATGCTGGAGCTGGCTCGACACGCCGAACTGTAAGAGGAGGGTTTGCGTGCCCTCCAGCAGGTCCCGGCTCGCGGAAGCGATCCGAACGTTCCCGGCCGACTCGTCGACGTGTCCTTCGCTGTCGGCCAGCGCGCGGACGAACGCCGATTTCGCCGCGCGGCTTCCGGCCGACACGGCGGTCGGGAAGCATTTCTCGTCGTACCGACCCAAGTTCATCCCGGCGTCGAGGACGGCGTCGGCGTGCTCTTTCCCGGTAACCCGGACCGTCTCGACGCCGCCCTCACGCTTTTCGCTCGGAGGACGCGTTGGTTCCGAGCCGAACGCCGCCCGCGCCGCTCGCTCGAAGTCGTCCAAGAGCTCGTCGTCCGCGTTGGTGAACCGGACGCCGTACACGCCCTCGTCGCGGTCGTAGTAGACGTTCCCGTCGCCGGAGAGGTACCCGAGGACGCTCGCGGTCGCGGGGTCGACGCCGTCGTCGACGGGCTCGGCAGCCGGCCGATCGCCGCCGTTCGCGGCCATCGTTCCGCCGTCGGCCGCCTTCGTCGGAATCTCGCGGGGAACGTACACCCAGTCGCCCGCGTCGATCGCGGTCGCCTCGCGCTCGACGCGCTCGCCGCCGTCGAGGACGAAGAACGGGTGGTCCGCCGTCGCCGTCAGCGACTCGCCGGTCTCCGTCGTCACGCGGGTCAGCTCCGAGGGCGCGTCGTACTCGTGGACCGAGAACACGGGACGCTCGACCAGCTCTCCCTCCTCGCCCATCGACCAGACGTCGAGGTCGACGTCGCGGATGCGGCGACCGTTCGAGAGCTCCTCGATCTCGCCGTCTTCGGCGGCCTCCCTCGCCAGTTCGTCGATCCGTTCCACGCGGCCGTCGGCGAGCGTGACGAGGGTGTCGCCCGTGACGCAGTCCATCTTGTCCAGCTCGTCGACCGCGGCGATCCCCTTGTCTGCGAGGACGAGCGCGCCGGCTTCGAGCGACCACTGCTGGCCGTCGCCGAAGTCGTCTCTCACAGCTGCGGCCGTAAGGCCTGCAGCGGATGATCCCTTACCCGAAGTATAAACTGATCTTGGAGCAATATTTTCTACATAACTGATCATCTGTGATTTTCCGGTACCAGGGTCACCGATCAGGAGCATATGCAGGTCCCCGCGGATCCGCGAGCCGTCGGGGAGGTGTTTGGTGACCCCGGAGAACAGCTGGAGGATCATCGCGAGCTTCTCCTCCTCGTAGCCGTAGATGGCGGGCGCGATGGAGTTGACCATCGCGTCGTAAATGTCGTCGCGGTTGGAGAGCTCGATGATCTCGCGTTTGTCCGCCTCCGTGATGTCCATGTCCTCGAACTCCTCGTCCTCGATGGCGATGGAGACGCCGTCCATGTACAGATCGAAGATGGCGGACTTCTCGTTGCCCTGTTCGACCTGCTCGATGTGGAGGACGCCGACGCAGGTGACGTGGTCGCCGGGGCTCACCTCGCCGGTGATGTCGTCGACGATGTCGACGTCGATGTTCTGGGGCGTTTCCCCGCCGCGAAGTCCCTCGGGCGACTCCTGGATACGGAGCTTCTGGGAGTCGATGAACTCCGACTGATCGAAGTTGACGCGGAAGGGGCCCTGTCGCTCACACCCCTGACACTCGTGGGGCTCTTGGAAGCCGCCGTCGCTCTGCGGGATGTACGTCATCGTGCCGCAGCGCTGGCACTCGAAGGCGGCCTCGGTCACCTTCGGGCGAACGTCCGTCGCCTTGCGGACGATGCCCTTGATCGAGACGAGCTTGCCGATGTGGTCGTCGTGGACGCGGATGCCACGGATATCGATGCTTTCGGGGAGGTTCTCGATCCGAACGTGCGCCCGCCCGAGGCTGACGTCTGCGGGGAGGTCGTAGAGCCGAAGCGCCTCCTCGGCGTACTCGCGCATCTGCTCCGGCTTCGTGCGGAAGTCCTCGGCGAGGTCGCGGTCGAACTGGTAGAGGTCGTCGTACTCGACGTACAGCGAGCGCTGTTCGTTGGGGTATCGCTGCGCGAGGGTGCCGATCTCCTCGCGGTAGTAGTTGCGGTAGAACTGAATGAACCGCTCCGTGAGGTCCTGATTCCCGGCCTGAGCCATTACGAAATCACTTCGTCGCCATCACGTATGAACCTCATGCTCGGGGCGGACGTGATTCCGCTCGGTCCGCTGCGTTCGAATTAGCTCGGACCTGATTAGTTTTTGGGGGTACTCGAAATCAGACGGATATCGATACTAATCAACGACTGGAGCGTTGTAAAATTTATAACTTTTGAAACATGTATCTTTATAATACCTTAAAATAACGTACCGATCACATGTCAGGAGAAAATGACACCGGTAACCCGATCGTCGTAGCACTCGTCTCTCTGCTTATCCCCGGGCTGGGACACATTATCGGCGGACTGAAAGGCCGCGGCCTCTACTGGATCGCGGGCTGGGCGATCTACCTGCTGGTCTCCTTCGTCCTCGTGTTCGTCGGGATCGGGATCTTCATGTTGTTCCTCGAACCCGTGTGGCGGATCGCGTCGGCGATAGACGGATACGTTCAGGCCAGCGACTGAGGCGTCGACGGCGTCGGTCGCCGTCACCGAACCGGTTTCTCTCGGCGAGTCCTGTCAGAGGCGACCGGCACGAGACGAGCGACCGGCCTACGTCTTCCCCACGTACGTCGCGTCCGCGGAGGTACGTCCGTCGTTGAAGGAGAGCACCTTCGCGCGGATCACGTCGCCTTTCGCCACGTCGCCGGGGATGTCCTCGGTGAAGACGACGAATCCCTCCACCTTACCGACGGCGACCTCTTCGCCCGAGTGGTGGTCGGTGAGTTCGGTGACACCGAACTCGTACGTCTCGCCGATCTCGACCGGCGGCTCGCGCTCTTGGGCGGCCTCGTGGGCGCGCTTCGACTCGCGCGCGTCCGACGAGGGAGCGCGCAGGCGACGCGCGACGACCAACAGGACGAGCAGGACGATCACGGCGGCACCGATGACGACCGGCGACGACGGTAACATACCGGGCGGTCGACCCGTGGTCACCTAAACGCTCGGGGTTCGCGGTGCAGTTCGGGTCCGCCGGCATCGACTGCGGTCGCGCCGGCCACATGAGAAACGCCTTTGCTCTCGAAGCCCCCCGTTCGACGTGATGCGAACGACTCTCGGTCGCCGTCGAGTCGCCCACGGGCGTGGTGCGGCGTGAAGGTCGCGGACGCGGTGCCGGAGTTCGCCGACGCCTTCGGGTTCGAGGAGTTCAATCGGATGCAACGCGAGGCGCTCCCAGGAATCTTGGAGACCGACCACAACGTGGTCGCGTCGGCGCCGACGGCCTCGGGCAAGACCGCCCTCGCCGAGCTCGCGATCTGCAAGACGCTCTCGGAGGGCGGGACCGCGCTGTTCATCGCGCCGCTCCGAGCGCTCACCAACGAGAAGGAGAGCGAGTGGGAGCGGTTCGAGGAGCTCGGCTACTCGGTGTACGTCGTCTCCGGCGAGCGCGACCTGAACCCCCGTCGCGCCGAGCGCGCGGACGTGCTCGTGACGACGCCCGAGAAGGCCGACAGCGCCACCCGAAAGCACGACTCCGGGCGCTATTCGTTCATCACCGACGTGGACTGCGTCGTCATCGACGAGGTCCACCTGCTCGACAGCGAGAAGCGCGGCGCGGTGCTCGAAGTCACCGTCTCGCGGCTCCGCCGCCTGCAGGACCCCCGCGTCGTCGCGCTCTCGGCGACGATGCCGAACGTCGCGGACGTCGCCGAGTGGCTCGACGCGCCCGCGGAGACGACCTACGAGTTCGGCGACGAGTACCGTCCGGTCGATCTGGAGACCGGAGTCAAGACGTACTCGCACGGCTCGAACGCCTTCGCGGACAAGTACCGGCGACTCTACCGCGCGCTCGACCTGGCCGAGCCGCACGTGCGCGAGGACGGGCAGGCGCTCGTGTTCGTCTCCTCGCGACAGGACACGGTGCAGGCCGCGAAGAAGGCGCGCGACGAGATCACCGACCGCGACATCCCGATCGACTCGCGGGGCGACTACGACTTCCACAACGAGGCGAAAGAGCTGACCAACGACACGCTCCGCCAGTCGGTCACCGACGGCGTCGGCTTCCACCACGCGGGGCTCGGGAAGGAGGACCGCGACCGCGTCGAGGAGTGGTTCAAGCAGGGGAAGATCAAGCTCCTCTTCTCCACGTCGACGCTGGCGTGGGGGGTGAACCTCCCGGCGCGCTGCGTCGTCATCCGCGACACGAAGTACCACGACCCGCTGGAGGGCGAGACCGACATCTCGCCGCTCGACGTGCTCCAGATGCTCGGGCGCGCCGGCCGCCCTGGCTACGACGACGTGGGATACGGCTGGGTGGTCTGCGACCGCGCGGACGCCGACAAGTACCGCGAACTGCTGAAGGAGGGCAAAGAGATCGAATCCCGGCTCGCCGCGGAACTGGAGTCGCACCTCAACGCCGAGATCGCGATGGGGACCATCCGCGGGCTCGAAGACGTGATGGAGTGGCTGGAGACCACCTTCTACTACGTCCGCGCCGAGTCGAAGCCCGAGGCGTACGAGTTCGCCACCCTCCGCGACCGCGTCCGCGACACCCTCGAATCGCTCGTCGACGACGGCTTCGTCGCGGCCGACGACCAGCTCGCCATCGAGCCGACGGGACTCGGACGACTCGCCTCGAAGTACTACCTGCGGCTCGACACGGCCCGTCGTTTCCGGCGGCTCGCCGACCGGGAGACGCTGACGGTCGATTCGGTGTTAGAGACCGTCGCGTCGGCCGGCGAGTTCGACTCGGTCTCCGCGCGGTCGGCCGAATCGGACGCGATCGACCGGATCCTCGACGGCCGCGACACCGAGTTGGAGGACGGGCACCGCAAGGTGTTCGCGATCCTGCTCGCCGGGATGGCGGACTCGATCCCCTCGGACCTGCGCTCGGACGCGTGGGTGATCCGGCAGAACGCCCTCCGTCTGCTCGCCGCGCTCTCGGAGTTCCTCGACCGGTTCGCCGGCCCCCGCGCCGCCAACCTCGCGTGCCGCGTGGAGGCGCGCGTCGAGCACGGGGTCTCCCGCGAGGCGGTCGCGCTCACCGCGATCGACGGGGTCGGCTCCGGCCGCGCCGAGCGGCTCGCGGACGCCGGGCTCACCTCCCCCGCGGACGTCGTCGACGCCGGCGCCAAGGAACTCGAGAACGCCGGCATGAGCGGCTCCGTCGCCGAGCGGATCGTCGACGCCGCCCGGGACTGTCCCCGGATCGACGTGGACTGGGGCGACTTCCCCGACGCCATCGCCGTCGGCGAAAACGAGATGTGCGAGGTCGCCGTGGCCGCCGTCTCCGGGAGCGCCCGCGCGGGGATCCGGGTGACCGTCAACGACGTGGAGATGACCGCGACGACGACGTACCTCGACGGGGCGACGACGGTCCCGGTCGGCGTGTTCGGAACCCCGGACGCCGACGAGCTGGAGTTCGTCGTCGAGGTCGTCTTCCCCGACCTGCCGCTGATGCCCGTCAGAGCGACGCGGACGGTTCGGGTGGAGTAGGGAGTGTTGCTGTCGGAATCCGACCTTGTGAGTCGCCGCTGACGACGGGGTATTTAAACAGCGATGAGCGACAGCGACGATCGCTTATAAATAGCTGTGCGGTGGCGCGCGCCTCCGAGTGGCCGGTAGGCCACGAGGAGCGCCGCGTGAGGGAGTCGGTCGCCCGGAGCAACGCGGAGGGCGACCGACGAGGCTGGGGAGGCGTGAGGTGCTGTGCTGTGCGGGGTGGGACTCAAAGGGGCAGCCGCGAGGACGAAGACGGGCGGCGCAAGGACCGCAGGAGTGAACGGAGTGAGTGACGAGGACCGCAGCGAGGCCATCAAGTCCTCGCGGCTGGGGCTTTGGAGGTGTTCACCGTCGATCTAGTGCCAGTAATCGTTTATAAACGAGCGACTGTGGATTTGGTTGCCTTCACCGTCAATCCGGAATCTCTCATTTATAAGCGATCGATCGGAACTCCGGAGTCGTTCACCACGCTAGCAACCAGAGACACCCGATCTCGATCGCTCACGACACCCGTTCCACATCCGTAATAAACCCCCGCTCCCGCCGCTTTTCACCCATACCGCGGCCACCCGTCGTATGCCCGAACGACTCCGCGTGTTCGCAGGCGACTGCCGAGTGACCGAACGCGGCGACCGTTCCCGCACCCACCGCGGGCGCGTCGTCGTCCTCATCAAGCCCGACGACACCACCCTCGTCCACGACGCCGACGGCTACCAACCGGTCGCGTGGCTCACCCGGCCCGACTCGGTCGTCGTCGAGGGCGACGGCGACGGATTCTCGATCACCGCCCGCGACGGCACTCGCCGGCTCCGGGTCGTCGCCGAGGAGGCGACCGCGAGCCGCGCGCTGCCGGTCACCGAGGCCGGCCTCCCGGTCGGCACCTGTCCGGAGGACGGCGGGGTGCTCGTGCGCTCGCGCGGCGACGTGGTCTGTCTCGACTGCGAGGAGCGATGGGGGCTCCCGGCCGGCGCGAGCGTCACCGACGGGGTCTGCGACGACTGCGGGCGCCCGAAGATCCGGATCGAGCGCGGCGAGCCGTTCCACCTCTGTCTCGACCCCGCGTGCGACCCGATGGAGGCCGCCGTCAGCGACCGGTTCGACCGGGTCTGGGACTGTCCGGACTGCGAGGGCGACCTCACCGTCCAGTCCGCGCCCGGTCGCGTGTATCTCGCCTGCGAGAACCGTCCGGACTGTGAGACCACCTTCTCGATCCCCTCCGGCGTCGTCGTCGACGAGTGCGACTGCGGGCTCCCGGTCTTCGAGACGGCCGCCGGCCACGGCTGTCTGGACGGGAGCTGTGAGCATGAGGGACACGTCGCTCCCGGCGGGGAAAACTGAAATCGCGGCGCGACTGCGCGCGACCGGGACCGCCGCGCGACCGGGACCGAAACCGCCTCCGCCTACTCCGCGAGCTGCTCGCGCCCAGGCGCGATCAGCCGGTCGAGGTACTCCGCGAGCGCGCCCTTCGCGTCGGCGGGGTGGAGTTCGCCCGACTCCAGATCGGCCTCCAGCGCGTCGTAGGTCTCGTACTCCAAGTCGCCGCCGTACTCCTCGGGGCGCTCGACGACCACCGTCTCGAACCGCGGGAACACGTGGTACTCGAACACCTGTAGGACGGGGTTCTCCCGCGACTCGCCGTCGTCGGTCGGCTCGGGGTCGGCCGTCGGCGGGCAGTACGCGTCGTTCACCTTCGACTCGATGTCGTCGCGAGAGTCCTCCATCGAGATGGTGACTCCCTCGCTGGAGGACATCTTCCCGCGGCCGGTGCCCAGGTCGGCGATGAGCGGGGTGTGCAGGCTCGTCGGCGGCTCGCGGTCGATGCTCGGGAGCACGTCGCGCGCGAGCATGTGGACCTTGCGCTGTTCCATCCCGCCGACCGCCAGATCGACGCCGAGGTACGGGATGTCGAGCGCCTGCATCAGGGGGTACACCGCCTGCGACACCTTCACGGAGTCGCCGGAGGTGATCTCGGCCATCGCGCGCTCGGCCCGCGCGAGCGTCGTCTCGAGCTCCAGCGAGTGGAGGTCGAGCGTGTAGTCGTCGTCGAGCTGGAAGTCGGAGCCGAGCACGAACTGCGTGTTCGACTCGTCGAGCCCGTAGGCGATGAACTGGTCGCGCATCCGTTCGGCGGTGTGGCGGATCTCCTCGAACGACCCCTTGTCGTTGAGGTAGGCGTGCACGTCGGCCAGAAGGACCGTCACCTCGAACCCTGCCTCTTGGAGGTCGATCAGCTTGTTCGCGGTGAGCATGTGCCCGATGTGGAGGACGCCCGAGGGCTCGTAGCCGACGTACGCCCGCTTCCCGTCGGGGTCGTCGGCCAGCGCCTCGATCTCCTCCTCGGTGACCACCTCGGCCGCGTTCCGGGTGATCCGCTCGTAAGCGTCCATACTCCCGACTGTGCGGTTGTCGGTCATATGACTTCTGGATGCGTGCGGACGGGTGGCGGGGACGGGAAGGAGAAGAGCGTCTCGGCGGGGAGCCGCCGCGGAGGCCTCCGGACTTACTCCTCAGTTTCGGGCAGGGTCCGCCCCGCCCGATGCTCCGAGATGATCCGGTCGAGGTGCTCCTGTTTCTCGGTCTTCCGCCGCCGTTCGGCCCGGCGCTCCCAGTCGTCGAGGGCGGCCGCCACGGCCTCCTCGCTCGCGACCGCCAGCTCGTCGACCTCGCGGACCGGGACCGCGTCGGCCGGGAGCACCGGCACGTCGTGGTCGAAGAGGACCTGATCGGCCACGTCCGAGAGGTTCCCGTCGCGGATCACGGCGCGGGGGTCGGTCTCGGCCAGCCGCTCCGCGGTCCGCCGGCCGGCACCGGAGGCGTCCCGGAGGTAGACCACGTCGCCCGCGACCAGCCCGTACGCCTCGTCGGCGGCCTCGATCGCGTCGAGCGTGAACTGCTCCACGATCTTCACGCTGACGAGCCCCCGATCGTCGGCCACGTCGTCGAAGTTCGAGTGGTCGAGCCGCCACAGCTCCTTCAGCGTCTCCACTTTCCCCTCGAGCTCCGCGACCCGCTCTCGCGCCTCGTCGCGCTCGCGCTCCAGCCGGTCCGTCTCGCGTTCGAGCCGCGACACGGCGCGCCGGGAGCGCGCCTCGATGCGCTCCTCGCGTTTCGCCTCCTCCAGCTCGCCCTCCAGCTCTTCGATCCGCTCGTCGCGCTCGGCGAGGTCCTCTTCCAGCGACTCCGCGTGCGACTCCAGCCGGTCGACGCGCTCGCGGAGCCGCCGGATCGTCTCCTCCTCCTCGGTGCGCTCGGGCTCGGTGGGGTCGGCCTCGTCGGCCTCGTCGTCGCCTCCCCCGCCATCGCCGCTCCCGCCGTCCTCGCTCAGATCCGCGATGACGGACTCCACGGAGGCGTCGCCGGCGACGACGCCCGCGATCACCGCCTCGCGGTCGAGCCGTGGCGGGGTCTTCGCCGCGATGCGTTCGAACTGGTCCTCGTGGTCGTCGTAGGCGTACAGCGCCGCCGCCAGCGCGTCGCGTTCGTGGTCGTTCTGGTAGTTCGTCTCCCGGGTCCGGTGGAGCTTCTCGTCGACGGGGAGGTCCGTGGTCGGTCGCCACCCGGCGGCGTCGAACGAGCGCCGGAACTTCTCGACGGTCTCGGGCATCGGCTCCACGTCGGCGGCGACGATGATCGGGCGCCCCTGCTCGATGATCCACTCGGTCACGTCGGCGGTGTCCGCCGTCCGCGAGGAGTACAGCGCGTGGACGGTGCCGTCGAGCCCGACCACGGCGGCCGCGGTGGTAGTGCCGGGATCGATCCCGACGATCACCCGATCGCGCCGCTGCACGAGCGGCTCGTACTCGATCCCGTCGCGGCGCTCGCGCTCGACCTCGACGCGCACGTCGCCGGCTCGCGAGCTCGACACGGGGATGTCCTCCGGGCGCGCTTCGACCGTGAACGTCGCGTTCGCGTAGCCGCCGTACTTCTCGGTCACGTCGCGCTCGAACGACAGGTTCGCCTCCTTCAGCTTCGACTGGACCTGTCGCGTCCGCTTCCGAACGTTTCCGTGGATCCGCCGGGTGTAGCGGTCCTGGCTCCACCCGCCCTTCCCGGTCGAGCGCCCGCGGGACACCTTCACCGTCGTCTCGTCGGTGAAGGCGGTCACCTCGTGACCGACGTTGGCGGCCGCGAGCCGAGCCGACGCCTCCGCCTCTTTCATCGGCTCCTTCCCGTAGGGGATCCCGTGGCGAGAGGCGACCCGCGAGAGGGGCTCCGGGCGCTCCGCGCCGGTCACCTGCACCAGCCGCGTGCCGTCGGGGAGCGACCGGAGGAACCCCACGAGTTCGTTTTTGTCCGCCGCCAGCTCGTAGGCGTTGTCGGTGGCGACGTACAGCGGCTCGCGGTCGTCGATCAGCCGGCAGAGCTTCCGGAACGACACCACGTCGCGGGTGACCCGCGCCATCGGGCCGTCCGCGTCGGGCGCGTCCGGGTCGTCCTCGTCGACGGGGTCCAAGATGACGAGGGCGTAGGAAGGGTCGTCGCCGCGAACGTCGCCGCTGTGCACGTCGACGCCGAACACCGGCCGGTCGCGGGCGCGGATGGTCCGGGTTGTCACGGGTTCACTAGGCCGTTGGCGCGTATATACCCCACGCCGGGTGTGGCGGTTTCGGCGCGGGATCCGGCTCAGTAACTGACGACTGGTGTGGGTGTTGCAGTTTGTCGACTGCGGATACGTTATTTATAAGCCTGCGAGCGATAGCGACGACCGTTTATAAATAAACATCCGACTCAGTACAAATCCTCAAGCTCCGACTCGACGTGCGAGTGCTCCTCGGCCGGGAACTCGCCGTCCGTCACCGCCTCCTTGTACGCCTCGACCGCGTCGAGCATCTCGCCGCGCACGTCGCCGAACCGCCGGGAGAACGGCGGCGACCACTCGCCGAGCCCCACCGCGTCGTTGATCACGAGCACCTGCCCGTCGCAGTCCGGGCCTGCACCGATACCGATCGTCGGGATCTCCAGCGCCTCGGTCACCGCGCCCGCGAGGTTCGCGGGAACGTGTTCCAACACGAGCGCGAACGCGCCGGCCTCGACGTGCTCTCCGGCGAGGTCGATGATCTCCTCGGCGGCGTCCCGATCGGTCCCCTGTCGCGTGTAGCCGCCGAGCCGGTTGACGTGCTGGGGCGTCAAGCCGAGGTGCGCCATCACCGGAATCCCGATGTCGGTCATCCGCCGCGTCATCTCGACGGTGTGGGGACCGCTCTCGATCTTCACCGCGTCGGCGTTCGCCTCCTTCAGGAGCCGGCCGGCGTTGCGCACCGACTCCGCCTCGTCGACGCCGAAGGAGAGGAAGGGCATGTCGGCGACGACGAGCGCGTCCTCCGTCGCGCGGGCGACCGCCGCGGTCCGGCTTTTGACCTCTGCCATCGTCACGGGGAGCGTCGAGTCGTAGCCGAGGGCGGCGTTGCCCATGCTGTCGCCGACGAGGATGACGTCGATCCCGGCCTCGTCGACGACCGCCGCCGTCGGGGCGTCGTAGGCGGTCAGCATCGTGATCGGCTCGTCGCCCTCCCGGAGTCCCCGCGTCGTGGTCATACCTCGAACACACCCGGGCACCCCGTTAAAGTCGCCGGAATCAGGAAAATCGGGTCCCTCCCGGACCACTCCCTCCGCGTGCGCGGACCGTCACCGATTTGCGCGTCCGTCACGGACGGTCCGGCGTGCAACCTGTCGAGCGGGCCGACTACGAGGGCGTCGACTACGGCTGGGTGATGCAGACGACGTTCGTCGTCACCATCCTCGTGGGCGCGCCGGTCGTCGCGGTCCTCTCCGCGTTCGTCACTCTCGACTCGTGGGGGGCCCGCGCGGCCTTCGCTATCCGGGTCGGTGCCCCGATCTGGTTCGTCACCGCCGTCGCCGTCGCGGTCTACGCGCGACGCACCGACGCCGGTGACGGTGGAGTGGCGAAAGCTGACGACAGCGACGCCGACAGCGGCGACAGCGATGGCTCCGGGGCCGCCGATTCCGGAGACGCCGACGCCGGCGAGGGTGAGACGTCCGGCGAGGACGACTCCGCCGACGGAAACGCCTGAACCGCTACCCGATCTCCCTCATCCCCCGGTTCGGTCACCGATCGATCAGGTCCGCCGCCCACGCGAAGGGGACGCCCGCGCGCTCCGCCGCCACGGCGTCGCGCCGCGAGTCACCGACGAACAGCGCGCGCGCCGGCTCGGCGCCGAGGCGCTCGACCGCCGCGAGCACCGACTCCGGCTCCGGCTTGTGCGTGTCGACCGTGTCACGGCCGACGATCGCGTCCGGGTCGAGCGCGTTGCCGAGCCCGTGGGTCTCCACGGCGACCCGGCAGGCCTCCTCGCAGTTGAGCGAGCAGACGCCCGCGGGAGGGGCGTTCCGGCCGTCGTCGACCCCCGCGACGCCCTCGATCAGCCGCCCACCGAGCGGGAGCAGTATCGAATCGCGCGCGCCGGCCCGTTCGTGAGCCGCGATGGTCTCCTCGACCGGGCCACGGATCCCGTACTCCCCGGCGGCTTCGAGCAGGCCCCACAGGTCGTCGGTCGGGGATATCATCGCGTGCTCGGCGTACACGTCGAGGACCGACTCCGCGACCGCGCCCCAGTCGACCGCGAGCTCGACGAGGGTGCCGTCCAGGTCGTAGACGACGGCGTCGTACGCGGCGAGGTCGATCGGTCGGCCGACGCTCGAAACGGTGCCGGCGACGCTTTTGGGGGCGTCCCCGTCCGTCTCGACCGGGAAATCGGCGTCGTTGCCCGTCATTGGCCCAACACCCCCCGCGCGATGATCGTCTTCTGGATCTCCGTCGTTCCCTCGTAGATCTCCGTGATCTTCGCGTCGCGGTAGAACCGCTCGACGTCGAACTCCGTCGTGTAGCCGTACCCGCCGTGGATCTGGACGGCCTCGTTGGTCACGGACATCGCGGTCTCGCTGGCGCGGTACTTCGCCTGCGAGGCCGCGACGCGGTTGTCCTCGCCGGCCTCCGCCTGCCGGCACGCCTCGCGGACCAGCAGGCGGGCCGCCGAGACGTCGGTCGCCATCTCAGCGAACTTGTGGCGAATCGTCTGGATGTCGTCGATCGGCCCGCCGAACTGCTCGCGCTCCGCGGCGTACGCCTTCGCCTCGTCGAAGGCCGCCTGCGCCAGCCCGACCGCCTGCGACGCGATGCCGATCCGGCCGCCGGTGAGCGTCCGGAAGGCGGCCGAGAGCCCTTTCCCCTCCTCGGTGAGCCGGTTCTCGACTGGAATCCGGCAGTCGTCGAAGCTGATACCGGTCGTGTCCGAGGCGCGGAGCCCGAGCTTCTCCTCCTTCTTGCCGACCTCGAACCCCTCGGCGTCGGCCGGGACGAGGAACTGGGTGATCGACCCGCGGTCGTCGGCGGTGCCGCCTTCGCCCGTCGCCTCCCCGACATCGGGGGCGTCGGCCTTCGCGAAGACGACCGCGACCCCGCCCCGCTGCCCGTTCGTGATCCACTGCTTCTCGCCGTTGAGGACGTACTCGTCGGTCTCCGGGTCGTACTCCGCGGTCGTCGACATCTCCGCCGGGTTCGACCCCGCGTGCGGCTCGGAGAGGCAGAACATCCCCACGGGCCGTCCCTCGGACGCCATCTCCGGGAGCCAGCGCTCCCGTTGGTCCTCACTGCCGAACTCGGCGATACAGGAGGTCGCGAGGCAGTGGACGGAGAGCGCGGTCGCGACCGCGAGGTGACCGTACGCGAGCTCCTCGTTGACGATCGCGTAGGTCGTCTCGTCGGCGCCGAAGCCGCCGTACTCCTCGGGGACCGTGAGGCCGGTCAGGCCGAGTTCGGCGAGTCCGTCCCACACCTCCTCCGGGAACGACTCGGTCTCGTCGGCCTCGCCGGCCCCGGGCCGGACCTCCTCGGCCGCGAACTCGCTGACGAGGTCGCGGATCGCCTCCTGTTCGTCGGTGAGCGACGAGCCGACGCGTGCGCCAGTCATACCATTCGGTTCGATCTCACACTGAAAAAGGTGAGCGATCGGGGGTGGGGGTCCGGCTCGCTCCGGAGCCTCCCGCTACTCCCACAGCGGGTACAGCTCGTCGCGCGGCGCCTCGTCGATCCGGTCGCCGTCGAGGAGGACGGTCCCGGAACCGTCGCCGCCCTCGCTACCCTCGCCCCCGCCACCCCCCTCGTCCTCTGCCGCCCGCACCTCCCCGATCTCGCCGGCGCCGATCCCGGCGGCCGCCAGCGCGTCGGTCGCCTCGTCGACGCGCTCCGGAGGCACCGCCGCCAGCAGCGCGCCGGAGCCGAACGTCGCCAGCGGGTCGACGCCGAGCGCGGCACAGCAGGCCTCCGTTTCGGGTCGAATCGGGACTCGGTCGCGTTCGACCACCAACCTGGTCCCGCTCGCGCTCGCGGTCTCCACGAGGGCGGTCAGCAGGCCGCCCTCGGTGGGGTCGTGCATGGCGCTCGCGGCGTCGCGCGCGGCGGCCCCGTCGGGGACGACGCTCACCTCGTCGAGGAAGCCGGCGGCCGCGTCGAGCGTCGCGGCCGGCACCCCGGCCTCGGCGCACTCCTCGCGGAAGTCGGTCGCGAGGATCGCGGTCGCCTCGATGCCGGCGCCCTTCGTGAGCAGGAGCCGGTCGCCCGGCTCGGCCCCGCCGCTCGACACGAACCGGTCCGTGGTGCCGAGCGCGGTCATCGAACAGAGCGGACGCTCCAGCGACGGCAGCACCTCGGTGTGGCCGCCGACGATCGCGACGCCCAGACCGCGGGCGGTCTCGTCGACCTGCTCCGTGACGGTCCGCCGTCGCGCCGGGTCGTCGTCGGGGAGAAAGAGCGTGTGGGTGAGCCACCGCGGATCCGCGCCGCTGGCGGCCACGTCGTTGCAGGCGACGTGGACCGCGAGTTCGCCGACCGCGTCCGCCGCCAGCGACAGGGGGTCCGCGGCGACGACGAGGGTCGACTCGGCGCCGTCGAGGTCGATCGCGGCCGCGTCCTCGCCGTAGGCCGGTCCCACGTCGACCGCGGCGTCGTCGGCGCCGGTCGCCGCGAGCACCTCTGCGAGCGCCTCGGGGCCGAGCTTTCCGGTCATCGGTCGCGGAGCCACGCGACGACGGCCTCCGGGTCGGCGTCGATCCCGCCGCCCTGCGCGAACGTCGGGCCGCCCCCGCCCCCGCCGCCGAACTCGTCGGTGACGGCGTCCACGACTGCGCCGGCGTCAGGGGCGTCCCCGTCGTCCGCGTCGCCGCCGCCGACCGCCCCGTCCGCGACCGCGGCGACCACGAACGGCGCGTCCCCCGCCCCGACCGCCGCGATCGCGTCGGGCGAGCCCTCCGCGGAGAGGACGCGCCGGGCCGGCTCGCGCAGGTCGTTCGGGTCGGCGTCGTCGACCGTCCCGACCGCCCACGTCGCGCCGTCTGCGTCGGCCTCGGTCGTCGGGAGCTCTCGCAGGCGAGCGGCGAGCAGGTCGGCGGTGGCGCCCTGGAGGTCGGCCTCCAGTTGATCGGTCCGCTCGCGGAGCCGGTCGACCGCGTCCGGGAGGTCGCCGATCCGCGCGTCGAGGGCCGTCGCCGCGTCGAGCGCCGCCGCGTGGACCGCGGCCTCGTGGTCGATCGCGGTCGGCCCCACCGCGAACTCCACGCGGGTCACGCCCTCGCCGGGGTTCGACCGGTCAAGCACGGAGACCGGGCCGATCTCGCTCGTGTTCCGGACGTGGGTCCCGCCGCAGGCGGCCACGTCCCAGGTCGGCGCGTCCGCTCCGCCCCGTTTCCCGTCGCGCTCCCCGCCGCGCTCGCCGACCGTCACGACCCGGACCGCCTCGCTGCCGCTCATCGCGCCCTCCTCGGTCTTCGTGTTGAACGCGATGCCGTCGAGCGCGCGGGCCTCGCCCTCGGGGAGGGTCTCCCACGACACCGGCAGCGAGTCCCAGACGGCCCGATTCGCGAGCCGCTCCAGCTCGACGAGATCACCGTCGTCGAGCGGCTCCGCGGTCGTCAGGTCGACGCGGACCTTCGTCTCCGAGATGTCGAAGCCGGCGTAGCCGAGGTCCTCGCAGGTCCGCCGCGCCGCGCCGTACAGCACGTGTGAGGCGGTGTGCGCGCGGGTGCAGTAGGTCCGAAACGCGCCGTCGACGATCGCCGAGACGGTCTCTCCGGCCTCGGGGAGCGTCTCGGCGCCTTCGTCGAGGACGTGGACCACCCGGCCGTCGCGCTCGATCACGCCCGCGACGAGGGTCCCGTCGACTGTCCCCCGATCCGCCGGCTGACCGCCCGACTCGGCGTAGAAGTACGTCTCGTCGAGGACGACCTCGCGGCCGTCGACCGATTCGACCGTCGCCTCGAACTCCCGGACATCGGGTTCCGCCGGCGCGCGTGACGCAGTCATTGGCGGTCCGTGGTGGCGGTCGGATAAATAGGTGGGCGCCTCGGCGATCGCTTATAACTGAATGTGCGGTCGGCGCGCGCCTCCGAGTGGCCGCCATCGGCGGCCGCGAGGAGCGCGAACGGGACCACGAACGTCGTTCCTGCTCGCTTCGCTGCGCGGGCTGCGACGTTCGGCGGTCCTCGCGGCTGGGGCTTTGGAGGCCGTCTCCGCCGCTCCGCCATCAACAGCTTATAAGCGGGCCTCTGATGGGCTCTCGACTCCCACTGATACCTAAAAATCCGAAACCGCGGCTCGTCGAGACGCGCCGACCGCTCAATCCTCAAGCTCGAACGCGACCTCGACCTCGGCCTGGTACTCCCGGTCAACCGCGCCCTTCAGTTCGACGCCGAATTCCTCGACTTCGACCCAGTAGACGTTCTCCAGCGTGTCCTCGGCGCGATCGATCGCCTCGTCGGCGGCGTCGTCGAAGCTCTCCTCGCTCGTCCCGATCAACGTGATCTTTTTAAACACCATGTCACGTGGTAGTTGCACGCACGGCGATATAAAAGCAGGTGAAAATCCGCGACGGCGCGTCAGTCACTCGCTGCGGTCAGGGGCTGCCGGGTGCGCCTTCCATCACCGCGAAGTCCTCGCCGTCGGCGTCGATGCCGATCACCGCCCAGTCGTACGGGGGTTTCTTCGAGACGAGGCGGTCTCGCAGGTCTCCCGCCCGGTCGCGCCACGTGACGAAACAGCGGAGCCGCGGTGTCTCGCCGCCGTCCGCCAGATACGGGTCGAGATCGTCGTCCTCCATACACAACACGGTCACGAGCACACGCCGCCATTTTCGCTCCGCGACGAACTCCTGTCCGCCCTCGGAGACGGTGTACCCGAGTTCGCGAAAAACGTCTCTGGCCTCCGTCGTCGGTGGGATGCTCGCAGTGGCCATCTACCTCGACGTTGGCCGGCTTCCGTGATAAACTTTCTCACGATTCCGGTCGCCCGCGAGACCGGTCGAGCAGACACGGGCCGTGCCTCTAGTCGAGCGCGGTAGATCCCCCGATCACTCCTCTCCCGCTACTCGTGGGCGGCGTCCCACTCGTCGGGCTTCCTCAGGTTGCCGCACTCCGTACACTGGATCCGTCCCATCGTGTCCATCGCGGTGTCGAACGACTCGCAGTTCCCGCACTGGAACCCCCACCGCGAGGACCCGTCGGCGTCGGCGAACACGACGTAGAAGGGACCCTCGGCGCCCCGCTCGACCTGCGTCCGGTCGGTGTACACCCGCTCGCCGTCGGTCGTCGTCAACGCGTCGAGACTCATACGTACCCGTATCGGTCGGAGCCGTTTAAAAGCGTGACTCGACCGTGAGGAGAGCCGCGGGACGGCTGCGGTCGACGGGCCGGTTACGTCCGGAACGACTCGCCACAGCCGCACTCGGAGACGACGTTCGGGTTCTCGACCTCGAAGCCGGCGGCCTGCAGGCCGTGCTCGTAGTCGAGCTTGCTCCCGCCGATGTAGTTCCGGCTCGCCGGGTCGACGAACACGCGCAGCCCGTGGTGTTCGACCACGAGGTCGTCGTCTTCCGGCTCCGTGTCGAACCGCATCCCGTACGAGAGGCCCGCGCAGCCGCCCTGCTGGACGAACAGCCGGAGCCCGGCCTCATCCGTGTCGAGGCCCTCGCCCTCGAGGAGCGAAAGTGCCTCCTCCGCGGCGTCTGCGGTCACCTCGATCGCCGGGTCGCTTCCCGTATCGACCGTTTCGGTGCTCATGCGAACACGTTCCGTCCGAACGATAAAAACCCTGCCGGCGCCGGCGGCGCGGACGACACGGTTTTGACTCGGTGGCGAGTGAACGAGAGTATGACGGCGTCGCCGTCCCGCGTCGGGATCCTCACCGACGGGGACCGCTCCGAGGAGCAGCGCGCCGCGGCCGACTGGCTGGCCGCGCGCGACGGGATCGCGGTCGAGACGGTCGCGTTCGACGGGCTCAGCGACCGCGACGTCTCCACCGACTTCGACGCGCTCTGGTGGCACCGCGCGGCCCCGATCGCGGAGACCGACCCACTCGACGACGCGGCCGGGACGATCGACCGGTACCTCTCCGACGGCGGCGGCCTCCTCTTGACGCTCCGCGCGATGGCGTCGATCGACCGTCTCTCCGTCGAGTCGGTCCCGCCCGACCGAGTCGGCGAGGAATCGCTCGCGGAGCCGACCGGCGTACTGTGGCGCTCGCTGTACGCCGACCATCCAGCGATGGCGTCGCTGGAGGGGCTTCGGCACCCCGTTCGAGAGCGCGGCACGGTCCCGGCGGTCCGGTACGAGCGCGTGCTCCCCCAGCGCGGCGAACCCCTCGCCTCGACGATCCGCGGCGACACCGCGGTCCCGGACGAGGTGACCGCCGTCTCGTGGCGAGTCGGCGAGTGCAGCGAGCGAGACGAGCACAACGAGTACGCCGAGTCCGCGGGCGCTGTCGTCGGGCTCGGCGCGCCCGTCCTGTTCGCCGGCCCGCCCGCGTCGGACGACGGCCCGACCGCCGACCGGCTCACGGAGACCCGCGACCGCCTCGTCGCCGGCTGCCTCCGGAGCCTCACGGTCGACGGCGGGACGGTCGCCCGACCGACCGACGCCGAGGACATGCGCCGGCTCCGCGACCGGGTCGACGCCGCCGGCGAGGACAGGCCCGGCGGCCGCCCGAAGTACCACCTCACGCCGCCCGCCAACTGGCTGAACGACCCGAACGGGCTGATCCGGTGGGACGGGCAGTACCACGTCTTCTACCAGTACAACCCCGCGGGTCCGTTCCACAACACGATCCACTGGGGCCACGCCGTCAGCGACGACCTCGTGACGTGGCGCGACGAGCCGGTCGCGCTCGCTCCCTCCCCCGACGGCCCCGACCGCGACGGCTGCTGGTCGGGCTGTGCGGTCGACGACGACGGCACCCCGACCCTGCTGTACACGGGCGGGAACGGCCGCGATCAGCTGCCGTGTCTCGCGACGGCGGACGACTCGGGCCTCCGGTCGTGGGAGAAGTACGAGGGCAACCCCGTCATCGAGTCGCCGCCGGCCGACCTCGACGTGCTCGAAACGGAGCACTGGCGCGCCGAGTTCCGCGACCACAACGTCTGGCGCGAGGGCGGGCGTTGGCACCACCTCATCGGGACCGGCCTCGCCGACGGCGGCGGCGCGGCGCTGCTGTACACCTCCGAGACGCTCACCGACTGGACCTACGAGGGGACCCTGCTCGCCGGCGGGCCCGACGCCGGCGCGGTGTGGGAGTGCCCCGAGCTGATCGATCTGGGCGATCGCCGGCTCCTCCACGTCTCCGACTACGAGAACGTCGTCTACTTCCTCGGGACCGTCGAGGACGGCGAACTCGCGGTCGAGTCGGAGGGGCTGCTCGACCACGGCGACTTCTACGCGCCGCAGTCGCTGACCGACGCGAACGCCGGTGACGGCGGCGACGATGACGCGGACGACGCCGCTCGCTCGCTCACCTGGGGCTGGCTCCCCGAGGCCCGCGACGTGGACGCGCAGTGGGACGCCGGCTGGTCCGGCGCGCTCTCGCTCCCTCGCGTGATCGAGACCGCCCCCGACGGCGACCTCCGCCAGCGCCCGGCCGACGAGGTGACCGAACTCCGGACCGAGCGACTCGCAGACGCCGCCGCTATCGACCTCGCGCCCGACGACCGCCGCCGGCTCGACGTCTCGGGCGCGGCGATCGAGATCGAGGCGGAGATCGCGCTCGACGACGCCGAGGCGGTCGAGCTCTCCGTGTTCGAGACGCCCGACCGCGCCGAACACACCCCGATCCGCTACGCGCGCGACGGGACGCTGTCGGTCGATCGCGCCCCGTCGAGCCGTGATCCCCGCGCGTTCGCCGACGCGCAGTCGATGGCGGTTCCCCCTTACGACGAGCCCCTTTCCCTGCGCGTGTTCCTCGATCGCTCCGCGATCGAGATCTACGCGAACGGGCGCCGCTGTCTCACGAGCCGAGTGTATCCGACCCGCGACGACGCGGTCGGCGTCTCCGCGCGCGCCGAGGGAGGCCGCGCGGCGATCGCGTCGCTGTCGGCGTGGGAACTCGGCGAGGCGATGCCGACGGGCGAGGAGTGAGCGGCCGATCAGTCGTCCGTCGACTCCGCGGTCGCCACCGGCTCGTCGACGTCGCTCGCGACGCCCCGGTCAGTGAGGTCGCCGCGGCGCCACGTCCCCCGGCGGTACCACGCGTACGCGACGGCCGCGCCGACGACGTTCGATACCGCGAACGACAGCCAGATGCCGGTCTCGCCGATCCGGTCGGCGGCGACCCACGCGATCGGGAACCGGATAACTCCGAGCATCAGCACCGAGATGGCCGCGGCGGTGAGCGTCTTCCCCGCCCCGCGGAAGCTCCCGGTGTACGCGCGCATGACGCCGATGAAGCCGAACGTCAGCGCGACGATCCGGAGGAACTGCGAGCCGACCGCGACCACGCGGGCGGCGTCGGCCTGATCGGCGCCGACGAACACGGAGACGATCGGCTCGGGGACGAGGAAGACGGCGACGCCGGCGACCGAGAGGACGGCAAACAGCGTCTTGGCCGCCAGAGTCGCCGCCCGTTCGGCTCGGTCGGGCTTGCCCGAGCCGATGTTCTGGCCGGTCATCGTCTCGACGCCGCGGGCGACCGCGATCGCCGGGAGGAAGACCACGGAGAACACCCGCGTGCCGATCCCGTAGGCGGCCACGACCGGGTCGGGGAACAGCGCGACGATGAAAAGCAGGAGGTTCATCGACACCGCCCGCCCGGTTCCCTCGATCGAGGCCGGCAGGCCGATGCGGAGAAGCCGGCGCAGGTAGCTCGCGTCCGGCGTCATATCCCGGAGGTTGATCTGGACCCCGCGCACCCCGCGGAACATGATCGCCAGTCCGACGATCAGCGCCAGCGCCCGAGAGAACACGGTCGCGATCGCCGCGCCCTCGATCCCGAGCGCGGGGAACGGCCCCCATCCGAAGATGAGGAACGGGTCGAGCGCGATGTTGAGCACGACGGAGCCGAACATCACGAGCATGGGAGTGATCGTATCGCCGTACCCGCGCATGAGCGCGATGAACACCGCGAACCCGAACATGGCCACGAGCCCCAGCGAGATGACCTCCATGTAGCTCGACGCGAGGGGTAACACGTCCGCCGACGCGCCCATCAGATCGAGGAATTCCCCGACGAAGAAGTAGCCGACGCCGCCGAGGAGCACCGAGGCGATCACCGCGAACGTCACCGTCTGCGAGGCGGCGTACTCCGCCTCGCGCGCCTCGCCCGCCCCGGTGTACTGGGCGACGAGCACGCTGCCGGCGACGGAGATCCCCATCCCGAGCGAGATCAGCAGGAACACCATCGGGAACGCGAAGCTGATCGCCGCGAGCGCGTCCGTGCTGTACTGGCCCAGCCAGAACGTGTCCGCGAGGTTGTACGCCGTCTGAAAGAGGTTCGTGACGACGATCGGCATCGAGAGGAAGAAGAGCGGCTTCGCGATCCCGCCCGACGTGAGGTCGAACTCCTCGGGCCCCTTAAACAGGGCGTCGGCGCGGTCGAGGAGTCCCATCAGCGGGACGCCCTCGTGCGCTTTCGCAGTTCGTCGGCCGAGAGGCGACTCCCGGTGTCTCTCTCCTCGGGATCGGTACGGAACGCTGCCGTCGGGGTCGCCGTCGCTCCATCATCCATCGTGGTCGATATCGTACTTACTGACTAGTCAGTCAAAAACGTTCGGAAGCGCGGATACGCTTCGAGACACCGTCTCCACTGGGTTCTCCTCGCGAATTCCGAGTGATCTTACGGTAAGTTCTCGCAGGTGTCGGGCGGGCTCGGCCGCAATCGTTATTCGCCCGTGGCCGGAAGCGTCGTGACATGGCCGAACCATCGGGGCGGACCTTCTCGGACGCGGACGAGGAGATAATGCGGGCGACCTACCGCGCGCTCCGCGAACACGGATACGCCGATCTCACGATCAAGCGGATCGCGGCGGAGTACGGCAAATCGACCGCCGCGGTGCACTACCACTACGACACGAAGGAGGAGCTGTTGGCGGCGTTTCTCGACTACATCCTGAATTGGTTCGTCGCCTCCATCCGCGAGGTCGAGACGACCGACCCCGAACAGCGCCTGACGGTTCTGCTCGACAAGCTGCTCGTCGCGCCGCAGGAGAACCCCGACCTGTCCGTCGCGCTGCTGGAGATGCGGAGTCAGGCCCCCTACAACGAGGCGTTCGCCGAGCGCTTCCGGCAGAACGACGAGTACGTCCGTTACCTGGTCAAGGCCGTCATCAACCACGGCATCGACGAGGGCGTGTTCGCAGATGTCGACGCCGACCGCGTCACGCGGTCGCTGCTGACGATCGTCGAGGGCGCCCGTACCCGATCGGTGGTGTTCGACGACGTGGGCGAGTACGAGCGCGCGCGGGCGACCGCGGAGGAGTACGTCGACGCGACGCTCAGATGAGCGCGCTCAGGCGAGTCGACGCTTAGCGGCCTGACCGCTCGCTCGCAGCGTCCCCGGAGTCGACCTCCAGACCGCCAGACAGATCGGCCGTACACCAGTGACAGAAGTCGAGCTCCGGATCGACCTCCTTCCCGCAGTTCGGACAGCTGTCGGTCGTCTCTCCGGCCACGTCCTTCGTCCCCTCGCCCGTGTTCCTCGTCGCCTCGGTCGCGTTCTCCGTCCGGGCGAGCGCGTTCTGCGCGCGGGCGATGACGTACGCGTCGACGACGCTTGCGCCCCCCACGAGCAGGGTCGGCGCGACGCTCAGCGGATCGACCGGCTCGCCGGCCGCGAGCGCCTCGATCGCCGCCGGCTCGACGAAGACGTAGCTCACCGCGAACAGCACCGCGAGCCAGCCGACCGCGCGGCGCCACCGACGCAAGTAGAGGTGACCGAACCCGGTCACGAGCGCGCCGAGAAGGGCCGCGAGCCAGGGCCGCTTCTGCGATATCGTTCGCTCCATGCCCGAACTTACCGGTCGGTCAGGTATAAGCCTTCTACCGCTTCGGAATCCGGACGATGTGCCGACCGATCGCTCACGGCACTCGCCAGCGGCGTTCACGCTCGCGAGCGCTCGGGTGAGTCGCCACTTAAATAGCGCCGTGGGAGCCGCCGTTCCCTCCGGCGCCGGCGTCGCCGAGCGACTCGCCAACCTCCTCGTCGACCGTCCCCTCGTCGACCGCCCCCTCGTCGACCGTCCCGCTCGGTCCCGCGACGTATCCCCCGACGCTCCCGCCCTCCCGGATCCGGCCGTCGAGCGCGTTGTCGTCGAATAGGTCCGAATCGTCGACCGACGGCAGCGGCTCGTCCGGGACGGGGATCCGCCACGCGTCGAGCGTCCCGAGGAGCCGCGTCCGGTCTCCCTCTACCGCCAGCCGGAGAGTCGGCGCGAGCGTCCCGCCGAACCGCTCCCGCTGCTCGGCCTCGGGGAGGTCGGCGATCGCGTCGAGCGAGTCGCCGGCGAAGTCGTAGTAGTTGAGGAAGCTCTGGACGAGCACCTCCTCGTCGTGGGCGAACGCCATCCACGAGTACGCCTGAAACGGCGCCTCCGGCGGATTCGTGGCGACCAGCCCGGAGCCGTTCAGGGGGCGATACTCGCCGCCGAGCGCGTCGGCGACGAAGCCGTAGAGCCCGTCGGGGCCGGTGACGCCCGGCGCGAACGTGTGGACGTGGCTGCAGACGAACAGGTAGTAGCGCCCGTCGGCGACGACGACGTGCGGGCGCTCCAGCTCCTGATTGACCTCGGTCGCGTCCAGCAGGGGCGGGCGGAGCTCCCACGAGAGCGGGTCGCCGGACTCCGAGACGGCGACGCCGACGCAGCCGTTGAACTCCCGCCGGTGAGCGGTCTCCGGGTCGTCGCCCTCCCGCTCAGGGGCGGGCGCGTTCGCCTCGAACAGCAGGTGCGTCTCGCCCGTCGTCGGGTCCTCGAAGAACCACGGGTCCCGGAAGGTGTAGGTCATCCCGCGCGACTGCGCCTCGGTCTCGTACCACTCGCCGTCGGGGGTCAGCAGCGTCTCGTGGGTCCACGGGCCGGAGAGCTCGACCCCGTCCTCGCCGGCGCCCACCGTCCCGCCGTGCGCGACCGCGATCCGCTGGGCGTACGTCATCTCGTCGGCGGTCTCGTCGCCGGCGGCGGTGTAGTAGAGGTAGACCTCGCCGTCGTCGTACAGCGCGGAGCCGGCCCACTGGCGCTGGCCGAGCGCGCCGCCGTCGAAGACCGGCCCCGCGTCGCGCCAAGTCTCGCCGTCCGGCGAGTAGAAACACCGGATCTCGGCCACGTCGTGTCGTTTACCGGGGAGCAGCTCGGCCGGCGCCGTCAGCGAGAACGCGAGCCGATACCCGCCCACGTCGGCGATCTCGCCGTGTCGGTCGCGGAGCAGCCACGTGTCCCAGATGTGAAGCTCCGGGAAGGGGTCGATCTCGGGGGCGCCCGCCGCCGGGGCGACGTTCTCGCGCCGGCGTTCGATCGACGCGGCCTGCGCTCTGGTCCACCGCGACAGCGAGTGACCGCCGTCGCTCTCCGGCGTCTCGTGCATACGCCTCCTCCGCCAGCGACCGAATAAAGCCTTTTCAGTCGGAACGGCGTTCGGTCTGGACCACCCCCCGTAACGGAAATAAAACGTTTTATCACAGCCGTGGTAGTTCAGAGCATGGCAGGAACACGCACTGAACGAGATCGGCCGAAACGCGGCGCAGCCAGTCGAACCGAAACGAACCGCCGCAACCGTACGGGCCGACACGAGATCGCACGCGGGGGATGAAGGTGGACCGCGCAGAACTCACCGAGACCCTGGAGGACGCCGGCCTCTCGCCGTATCAGGCGGACGCCTACGTCACCGTCCTCGAACTCGGCTCCGCGCCGGTCACCCGGGTCGCCGACGCCAGCGGGGTCCCCGACCCCCGGATCTACGACGTGTTGCGCGACTTGGAGAGCGCCGGCTACATCGAGACCTACGAGCAGGAGTCGCTGTACGCCCGCGCCAACAGCCTCGACGAGATCACCGAGGACCTCCGGACGCGAGCGAACCGGTTCACCGAGGCCACCGAGGAGATCGAGCGCCGCTGGAACGAGCCGTCCGTCGAGCAGTCCACCGTCAGCATCGTCACCCGCTTCGAGACGGTGATCAAGAACGCCGACGAGTTCATCCGCGACGCCGACACGCAGGTGAACGTCTCGCTCGGCGTCGAGCACTTCGAGCGGCTCCGTCCCGCGCTGCAGGCGGCGACGGAGCGCGGCGTCCGCGTCAACCTCTCCATCCACACTCCGGACGGGAGTACGGACTCGCTCCCCGACCCCGAGGACCTCGCCGAGGTCTGCTCGGAGGCGCGCCACCGTCGGCTCCCCTCCCCGTTCGTGGTGATCGTCGACCGG
The DNA here is from genome assembly GCF_007671685.1 of Halorubrum salsamenti. GTDB lineage: Archaea > Halobacteriota > Halobacteria > Halobacteriales > Haloferacaceae > Halorubrum > Halorubrum salsamenti. Next base: position 170,138 of record NZ_VCNL01000004.1, read on the forward strand.
ACGCGGACCTGTTTCGCGCCCCACGCCGGATCGACCAACGAGTACGGCGTGCTCGTCGACGACCGCACCCACACGTACGTGTTCCACTGGTACTTCCTGACGACCCAGTGGGACACGTGGGAACCGATCTACACGTCCATCGACGACGAGCCGCCGATCGACTACATCGACATCCGGTACTGCGTCCGCGACGTGACCCCGCTCCTTCGAAACGGCGACACGGTGCGGGTCCGGATCGAGGGGATCGACACCGACACCGGCGCCGACCGCGCCGTGGAGGGGACCCTCTCCGAGGTCATCGTCACCGGCGACGAAGACGTGGCGGCCGAGACCATCGCGAGCTACGGCGGCCGGGTCGCCCTCGTGGTCGAGACCGACGACGGCCCCGTCGAGGTCGGCGGCTGGGGGGCGATGGTCGAGGCCGTCGAGGCCCACCGGATCACGGTCGTCGACGTGGAGTGAGCGCCGGTGTGGGGAGGTCCCGTCCGCGCCGAGCCGAGGCTCGCCGGCGTCGAACGAGACGGAAAAATGCAGCGCCGACGGCGATCCGACCGAGCTACGTCACTCCAGCGAGTGCGTGATCGCGTCGCCGCTCGCCCGGTCGAACAGGTGGACGTTCTCGCGGTCCATCACGATCCGGATGTCGTCGCCCTCCGCGATCTCCGTGTCGGGCGCGAGGTTGATGAGGAGCTGTCCCTCGCCGCGTCCCTCGGCGCTCGCCTCCACGTCGCGGTCGAACAGCAGGTAGGCGTTGACCTCCTTCCCCATCGGCTCGATCACGTCGACGACGGCGTCGAACGCCTTCGTCGGCGAGGCCGCCTTCCGGGCGTCCTCCTCTAAGAACACGTCCTCGGGACGGATCCCGACCGTGATGTCCTGTCCCGGCGAGACCCCGTGTGTCTCGGGGTCGAAGTCGATCTGCGTGTACTGGGACTCGAAGCCGCCGTCGACGACCGCTCCCTCGATGAAGTTCATCGCGGGCGACCCGATGAAGCCGGCGACGAACAGGTTCGCGGGCTCGTTGTAACACTCGAGCGGCGGCGCCACCTGCTGGAGCACGCCGCTGTTTATCACCGCGATCCGGTCGGACATCGTCATCGCCTGCGCCTGGTCGTGGGTGACGTAGATGATCGTCGTGTCCAGCTCGCGGTGGAGCCGCTGGAGCTGCGTGCGCATGTGGACCCGCAGCTCCGCGTCGAGGTTCGCCAGCGGCTCGTCCATCAGGAACGCGTCCGGGTTGCGGACGATGGCGCGGGCGATCGCGACGCGCTGGCGCTGCCCGCCGGACATCTCGCTCGGCATCCGGTCCATCATCCCCTCCAGCTGGACGATGTCGGCCGCCTCCTCGACGCGCCGGTCCACCTCCTCCTGGTCGTACTTCCGGAGCCGGAGCCCGAAGGAGATGTTGTCGTACACGTCCATGTGGGGGAACAGCGCGATGTTCTGGAACACCATGGAGATCCCCCGGTCCTTCGGCGGGAGGTTCGTCACGTCGCGCCCGCCGATCTCGATGGTACCCTCGGTGGGCAGCGTGAGCCCGGCGATCGTCTCCATCGTGGTCGACTTCCCGCACCCGGAGGGGCCGACGAAGGTGACGAACTCACCGTCGTTGATCTCCAGGTTCATGTCGTCGACTGCCGTTACGTCCTCGTACCGTTTCGTGATTCCCTCTAATGTGACTGATGCCATGGTTACTCCTTAACCGCCCCCGTGGTGAGTCCGCTCACGATCTTCTCCTGTGCGACGACGACGAGGATGGCGACCGGCAGCACCGCGACGATGCTGGCGGCGGCCATGAGATTGTACAGCACCTCGAACTCGCCCTGGAACCGCAGTATCCCCTCGAGCATCGGGGCCCAGTTCCCCGGCCGCCCGTCGGTCATCAGCGAGCTGAAGAAGTACTCGTTGTACACCGAGATGAACGTCAACACGCCGGCGGTCGCGACGCCGGGCGCCGACAGCGGGACGATGACCCGGAACAGCGCGCCGAGCCGAGTCGTCCCCTCCACGCGGGCCGCGTCCTCCAGCCCGTCGGGGATCTGCGAGTAGAACGTCATCAGGATGAATATCGACAGCGGCAGGAAGATCGCCGACAGCGGGATGAAGATCGCGTACGGGGTGTTATACAGCGACCCGGCCGAGATCAGCGGCCGCAACACGTCGACGTTGGTGTTGAACAGCCGGTTCAGCGGGATGAAGAAGGCCGCCGGCGGGAAGAAGGACGTGACGAGGACTAAGAGCAGCATCGCGTTGCGTCCCCGGAACCGGAGCCGACCGAACACGTAACCGGCGAGGCTCCCGACGAGCAGCACCGCAACGGTCGCAATCGTCGCGATCAGGAAGCTGTTGAACACGTACCGGTGGAACGGCAGCGTCTGGAAGACCTCGACGAACGCCGCCGGGTTGAACCCCGCCGGGAGGAACACGCCGACCTCGGAGAGGTTGTTCCGCGGCGTCAGCGCGACCACGAGCAGCCAGTAGAACGGGAACAGCGTCGTGACGACGAAGAAGACCGTCGCGACGTAGAACGTCGCCCGGTACGCGCGGTCCGGGTTGGAGATCATCTTCGCGGCCCACGCCTCGATGATGCCGCGGTCGAGTTCGGGCTCGTCCGCCTTGGCCTGATCGGCCATCTCGACGGTCGGATCGGCCTCGTCGACCGACTCGCCGTCGGGGCGGTCGGCGCTCATGCCACACCCCCGTTGCTGTTACGCAGCGCAAGCAGGTACGCGACCACGAATCCGCTGATGACGACCGCGGTCAGGAACGCCACCGCGGAAGCGGTCGCCCAGCGCCGACTGTTCTGGAGCGCGATGATTACGAGGCAGGTCAGCGACGGCACCGTCTCACAGCCCGCCGTGGCGTCGATCAGCCCGTAGATGCGCATCGCGTCCATCGTCCGGAACAGCATCGCGACGAGCAGCGCCGGCGCCACGAGCGGCAGGGTGATGTACCGGAACCGCTGCCACGGCGAGGCGCCCGACACCTTCGCCACGTCGTAGAGCCCGCGATCGATGCTCTGGAGCCCCGCCAGAATGAGCAGCGCCATGAACGCCGTCGTCTTCCAGATGTCGGCGACCAACACGATCATGAACGAGTCAGAGCTGCTCGACAGCGGGTTGTCGCCGAACACGCCGAGCCACTGCATGAACTCGGTCCCGAAGCCGATGGTCGGGTTGAACAGGAGGAAGAAGATCATTCCCTGAATGACGATGGGGATGGCCCACGGGATGATGATCGACACCCGGACCCACCGGCGACCGTAGAAGTCCTGATCGAGCACGAGGGCCTGTCCGAACCCGATCAGCGTCTCGAACAGGACGCTCAAGATCGCGAACGCCAGCGTGACGAACAGCGCCTGCTGGAGGAACGGCGCCCCGAACGTCACGAACGGGAACGAGTCCGTGGTCGATATCGAGATGAACTGCTGCGTGAAGTTCGTGTCGCCGGTCAGCAGGTCGACGTAGTTGTCGAGGCCGATGAACTCGCCGAACGGGTCGGCCGACGCCACGGCGTCCGCGAGCAGTGAGAACCGGAACGTCTCGATCAGCGGGTAGAACGCGACGACCGCGAGCAGCAGGAATGCGGGAGCTAACAGGACGTAGGCGTACACCTCCTCGCTCTGCGTCTCCAGCCAGTTGAGCGGCCGGGCGAGCAGCGAACCCCCCTCGTCCGCTCGCGTGTCGGTTGACATGCTCGTCCCTCGTTATTCAGCCAGGTCGGATTCGATCGAGCTGAGCGAGCTTTCTAAGTCGGACATGGCGTCCTCGGGCGACTTCTCGGCCTGATACGCCGCCGAGACCTCGGAGGCGACCTGCGGGCTCTGGTCGGGCCACGCCACGGTGACCGGACGCGGGACCGTGTTCTGGCCGGCGACCGCGAGCGTGTCGAGGAAGTCGCCGAGCGCGCCCACCTCGTCGGGATCGACCGACTCGGTGACCGACGGGTCCGGCGGGAGGTACCCCCCCTCGGCGAAGTTGCTCTGCATGACCTCCTCGTTGGCGAACGCCTCCAGCACCTGAACGCACTCGTCGAGCCGCTGGGTGTTCGGGTTGATCGTGAGGTGCCAGCCGCCGAGCGCCCCGGCCGGGCCGCCGGTGCCCTCGTAGGCGCCCTCGCCCGCCTCGACGCCGTACGGGAGCGGCATCACGTCGTAGTCCTCCGGGTCGAAGCTGTCGGAGTCGAGGTTGATCGGGATCGCGTACGGCCAGTTGCGCATGAAGATCGCGTTCCCGCCCGTGAACGGCTCGCGGGCCGGCTCCTCGGTGAAGGAGAGCAGGTCGGTCGTCGAGATCTGCGGGAAGTCGGGATGGGCGTACTCCGCGTCGGGCCCCTCCATGAACGACCGCATCATGCGGATCGTGTCGTGGACGGGCTCCTCGTTGACCGTGACCGGCCGGTCGCCGATCGGGCCGAAGAGGTTCTCGTGGTCGCCGAAGTACGCGCCGCCGAAGGCGGTCATCGTCTCGTTGAACGTACAGCAGGCGAGCCCGACGTAGTTGTCGGCCTGCGTGGTGAACCCGTAGTCGAAGCTGTCGCCGTCGGGGCCGCCGTTCTGCTCCCACACGTCCGCGGCCATCTCGGCGAACTCCTGCCAGCTCATCGGCTCGGTCGCCCAGTTCTCGCCCTCGGGGTCGTAGCCGGCGTCCTCGACGACGTCCCTCCGGTAGTGCATCACCGGGTAGTCGGGGAACAGCGGGAGCCCGAACAGGTCTCCGCTCTCCGGGTCGCTCGCGGTGCTCACCGCGCTGTCGAGGTAGTCGTTCTGAACGTAATCGAGCGTCTCGGAGGAGAGCTCCTCGCTCAGGTTCACGAGCTGGCCGCGCGCGATGAACGGGATGGTCCATCCCGAGTCCATCATGAAGATGTCCGGGCTCGCCCGCCCGGCGTCAAGCGCCGACGTGAACTCCGACCGGCGCGCCCCCGACTCGAAGTCGCCCGGCAGGATCTCGATCTCGATCTCCTCGTCGAGCCCCGCGTCGTGGAGGCTCTGGCTGACCGAGTCGCCGATCCCCGCCCACTCGCTGTCCATCGTGATCTGGATCGGCCCGTCGCCGCCGCCCCCACCGCCGGAACAGCCGGCAAGCCCGACGGTCGCCCCTGCAGCGCCCGTCGCCTCCAGGAACCGTCGCCGCGATACCCCCACACGCCCCGTTTCGTGATCGGATTCTCTGTCGACCATTACACCTGTTGTTACAAAATACACCCGTATATAATTATTGATGCCAACACTTATGCATGATCGGGCGCACGCGCTCGAGAGCGAATTCGAACCGATCACCGTTGGCCGACCGCGCCTCCTGAGTCCCCGAGTCCCTCCCGACGCCGTCGGAACGGCTATGGATCCCGAGCGTCGAGTGGGTGCCAGTCATGGGTTCAACCGGCACGGTCGCGGGACGGGTACGAGACGGGGTGGTTCAGTGGCTCGAACGCGTGTTCTTCGGGGGCGCGGAGATCTCGCTGCTGTCGTCGCCCGCGTTCGCCGCGGTGCTCGTCCTCCAGACGCGCTACCCCGACGCGGCCCCGATCGCCGGACTCCTCGCGATCGGGTTCGGGAGCGTCGCGATCGCGCTGTTCCGCGCGAAGGTCCTCGACGTCGGGGCGTGGCCGCGGCGCGGCGAACTGGCGACCCTCCCCCTGCGAGTCGGCTACTTCAGCGCCCTCTTCCTCCTCTCGACGGTCGGAGTCGCGGCGGCGGCGACGGCGGCCGGATCGCTGTGGTTCGCCCTGCTCGGCGGGGTCGTCCAACCCCTCGGCCTCGCGGCGTTCCCCCGCGCCTACCGCGCCGTCCACGGCGAACCGCTCCAGCGCACGCCCGGGGTGGAGCTGTGAGCGACGGCCGGTCCGCCGTCGACGCCCTGCGGGACGCGGTCGCCGCGCTCGCCGATCCCGATCACACCGGCGAGAACCGCTGTCTCCCCTGCACGGTCGTCAACGCGGTCGGCGTCGCGGCCGTGGCCGGGCTGGTCTCGCGTCGCCGCCGGTCGCTCGGGCTCCTCGCCGCCGTCCTCGGCGGCGCGGCGATCTGGCTTCGCGGCTACGTCCTCCCCGGGACCCCGCGATTCGCCCCGCGGCTCGTCGCCCCCCTCCCGATCGATATCGGTCCCGACCACCGGGCGGGGCTCGGCTCCGGATCGCTCGCCGACGACGCGGTCACGGTCGATGTGAGGGGAGACGAACCGGCGGGAGACGAACCGGCGGAGAGTGACGCGGAGACGGGCGACTCGGAGACGGGCGATCCGGACCGCGATCCCGGATACGACGCCGGTATCGCGCCGAGCGAGGGAGATGCGGACCGCGGGGGCGACAGCGACGGCGACGCCGTCGGCCCGGAGGCCCTCATGACGACGCTCGTCGACGCGGGCGCCCTCGTCGACGACGGCGAGACGCTCCTCCTCGATGAGTCGTTCCGGACGGCGGTGTACGACCGGATCGACGCGCTCCGTCGCGGCCCCGACGAGGAACTCGCCGAGCGCGCTGCGGCGCTCGCCGGGACCGACGTCGAAGGGCAGGTCCACGACGGCCGAATTCTCCTCGCCGGACGGCGCGACGCGTGGCTGAGCCGGCCGATCGCGCTCGCGGAGACGGCCGCCGCGGAGACCCTCCGCGAGCGCGGGGTCGACGACGCGGTCGCCCGGCAGGCGGCGCGGCCGCTCCGCGCGTTCCTCGACGCCTGTCCGGTCTGTGACGGTCCGGTCCGCGAGACGACGCTGCGGAACTGCTGTGGCGGCCCAGGGGGCGTCAGCGGGAACCCCGAGCGACCGGTCCGCGCCTGTGCCGACTGCGACGCGGTCGTCTTCGCCGACCGGTCCTGAGGGCGGCGACGGGGCGCTCGGCGGCGCCGAGGCGACGATCGAGTTGCCCCGCTCACTGCGCCCGGTCGCCGTCGCGCGTCGCCGCGGCCGGCTCGTCGGCGGCGGGCGACGGAGCGCCCGCTCGCCCGTCGGCGACGCCGGGATCGGGGCCGTCGGCCGCGGCGGTGACCGTCACGTCGCGCTTGGGGTAGGGGATCTCGATGTCGGCCGCGGCCAGCGCCTTGTACAGCGCGCGGTTGAGCTCGTGTTGGGCGCGCCGCCGTCGCGTCGGTCCCCTGACCCAACAGAGCAGCTCGTACTGCAGCGCAGAGTCCCCGAACGAGCGGAGCCGCGCCCGCGGCTTCGGGGAGTCGAGGACCAGCGCCTCCGCCTGCACGACCTCGATCGCGAGCGCCTCGAACGCGTCGATGTCGGTCCCGTAGGCGACGCCGATTGGCACCCGGACGCGGCGCCGGCGCTGCGGCGCGGACTCGTTGGTGACCTTCGCGGCGTTGAGCGCGGCGTTCGGAACCGTCACCAGCACCTCGTCGCGGGTGAGAAGCGTCGTCGAGCGCACGCCGACCTTGATCACGGTCCCCGCGGTGCCGTCGTCGAGGACGATGTAATCGCCGATCTTGTAGGTGTCGTCGAAGTACAGCGCGATGCCGCCGAAGAAGTTCGCGACCGTGTCCTTCGCGGCGAAGCCGACCGCGATGCCGGCGACCCCCGCGGCGCCCAGGAGCGGCGTGATCTCGATGCCCCACAGCCACAGCAGCGTCCCGGCGCTGCCGACGAGGACCGCGAGCGTCCAGACGTTCGAGAAGACGGGCGCGAAGTCGAACCGGCCGCCCTCCTCGTTGACGGCGGCGACGACCTGGTTCACGACACCGTTCGCGGCGTGTGCCCACACCAGCACGATGACCGACAGCGACGGTCGGCCGAAGATGTCGTCGAGCAGCTGCGGGTCGACGAGGACGGACGATCGGATCGCGGGGACCTGGGTGAGGACGAACACTCCGGCGAGCGCGGCGGTGACGACGAGCGGCGCGCGAAGCGAGGAGATGACGATGTCGTCGTACCCGGAGTCGGTGGCCGAGACGTACCGGCGCGCGAGTCGCAACACGACGAACTCCATCCCGAGGGCGGCGACGACGGAGACCGCGAGGACCGCGACCGTCGCCTCGACCGCGGTGAGCCCTTCGAACAACGCGGGCAGGGAGGGAATCATGTCGTCCGAGACGCGACAGCGGGAGATAACGGTTTCTGCGGCGAGTGGCTGCCGACGGCCGACGACTGGATCTTCCGAACCGCGTCTACTCGAACCGCTTCCGGACGCTCTCCGCGTGCGCCTCTAACCCCTCGGCCTCGGCGAGGGTCGTGATCGCCTCGGAGAGGCCGTCGAGCGCGTCGCGGTCGAGCCGCTGGACCGTCGACGACCTGAGGAAGGTGTCGACGGAGAGCCCGCCGTACCGCTTCGCGCCGCCGTTCGTCGGCAACACGTGGTTCGTCCCGGTCGCGTAGTCGCCGGCGGCCACGGGGGAGTACGGCCCGAGGAACACCGAGCCGGCGTTCGAGATCCGATCGAGGAGCGCCTCGTCGTCGGCGGCGACGATCGAGAGGTGCTCGGCCGCGTACTCCTCGGCGAACAGCACCGCCTCGGGCATCGACCGGGCGTGGAGGACGCCGGAGGCGTCGTTGTCGAGGGCGGCCCGGATCGTCTCCTCGCGCTCGCGGCCGGCGGCCTGCTCGTCGACAGCGTCCGCGACCGCCGCCGCGAGGTCCGGGTCGTCGGTGACCACGACCACGGAGGCGTTCGGGTCGTGTTCGGCCTGCGCGACCAGATCGGCGGCGACGAGGTCGGGGTCGGCGGTCTCGTCCGCGAGCACGAGCACCTCGCTCGGCCCGGCGAGGAAGTCGATCTCCACGTCGCCCTGCACGACCGCCTTCGCGGCGGTGACCCACTTGTTACCGGGGCCGACCACCTTCTGGGCGTTCGTGACCGTCTCCGTGCCGTACGCGAGCGCGGCGATCGCCTGTGCGCCGCCGGCCTGATACACCGCGTCCGCGCCGGCCTCGTGGACCGCCGCGAGCGTGACCGGGTTCAGATCCTCGGCCGGCGGAGTCGCGACCGACACGTGGTCGACGCCCGCCACCGTCGCCGGGATCACGCCCATCAGCGCGCTGGAGGGATACGCCGCCGCGCCGCCGGGCACGTACACTCCCGCGCGGTCGAGCGGGCGGAACCGGCGACCGAGCTCGCGGTCGCCGAACTCCTCGCGCCAGTCCTCGGGGCGCTGCCGGTCGTGGAACTCGCGGATGTTCGCGGCCGCCTCGCGGACCGCGTCGAGCACCGGGTCGTTCGCGTCGTCGAGCTCGGCGTGCGCGCGCTCCGCGTCGTCCGTCACGTCGATGTTGCCGACGGTCACCCCGTCGAACTCCTCGGAGAACTCCCGCAGCGCCACGTCCCCCTCCTCGCGCACCCGGCCGACGATCTCGCTCACGTCGTCGCGGACCGCGTCGACGCCCGCGTCGCGCTCGAAGAAGGCGCGACGCTCGGCCGGCGAGAGGTCGGCGACGGTTCGTACGTCCATACCCGTACTCCGAGCCGCGGTCAAAAGGGCGTTCCGACTTCGCCTACCCCCCGAATGCGCTCTCGCCGAAACGGCCGGCCGTTAAGGGCCGACCGACGGCGGGAGTGGGTGTTACAGCCGCTGTCGGGGAAGCGATATTTAAACAGCGGTGAGCGACTGCAACGATCACTTATAAACAAGCTCCCGCCGCACCGATTCACCCGCCCCCCACCATCAAACGGGTGTGAGACGCCCCGTCCGGCGATCCGGGATCGGCCCGAACCTGCGGCGGTGTTGCGGAACATTTTTATAATGAAACTCGGGTAGATACACGTGATGATCGCGGAGGCTCGTCTCGACGCCGCCCTTATCCGAGGCCGACGAGCCCCGCGACCGCGACGAGGCGTCCGACCGCCGCGACCGGCTTCCGGCGCGGCGCGACGACCGGCCCCTTCGGGCCAGTAACCTTCCTCCCTCGTCGCGTTCGCGCCGCTCCGTTCCGGTGAGTGACAGCTACGTCCTCCGGTAGCGTCGGCGCCGTCATTTTCTTGCAATATCTAAAGCGACGAATTTAAGGGGGAGAGTCCATTCTACTTCGGTAATGGCAACCGTTGCACTCGCGTTCAGTGGGGGACTCGACACGACCGTCTGCGTGCCGCTGTTGAAAGAGGAGTACGGCTACGACGAGGTCATCGGCGTCAACGTCGACGTCGGACAGCCGACCGAGGAGTTCGACGAAGCCGAGGAGACCGCCGAGGCGCTCGGGCTCGACATCCACGTCGTCGACGCCAAAGAGGAGTTCGCTGACCTCTGTTTCGACGCGGTGAAGGCGAACGCGACGTATCAGGGCTACCCGCTCGGCACCGCCCTCGCGCGTCCCGTCATCGCCGAGGCGATCCTCGGCGTCGCCGAGGAGCAGGGCTGTGACGCCATCGCGCACGGCTGCACCGGGAAGGGGAACGACCAGCTCCGGTTCGAGGCCGTCTGGCGCGGCTCCGACCTCGAAGTGATCGCCCCCGTGCGCGAGCTCGGGCTCACCCGCGAGTGGGAGATCGACTACGCCGCCGAGAAGGACCTGCCCGTCGAGGCCGGCGACGGCGGCGTCTGGTCGATCGACGAGAACATCTGGTCGCGCGCGGTCGAGGGCGGCGAGCTGGAGGACCCGAACTACGAGCCCCCGGAGGACATCTACGAGTGGACCGCGGAGCCCGAGGGCGAGACCACAATCGAGATCGCCTTCGAGGAGGGCGTCCCGGTCGCGGTCGACGGCGAGGCGATGGACCCCGTCCCGCTCATCCAGCATCTGAACGAGTACGCCGGCGGCTACGGCATCGGCCGCACCGACGTGATGGAGGACCGCATGCTCGGGCTGAAGGTGCGCGAGAACTACGAGCACCCGGCCGCGACCGTCCTGCTGACGGCCCACCAGGCGCTCGAAGACCTCGTCCTCACCAAGAACGAGCGCTCGTTCAAGAAGGGGATCGAGCAGGAGTGGTCCGAGAAGGCGTACCAGGGCCTCGTCTTCGCCCCCGTCGTCGACGCGCTCGACGCGTTCGTCGACGAGACGCAGGACGTGGTGACCGGCACCGCGACCGTGAAGGTCTCCGGCGGCAACTGCCGCGTCGTCGCCCGCGACTCCGAGTACGCGGTCTACTCCGAGGAGATGGCCTCGTTCAACACCGAGGACGTGGCCGGCATCGCACAGGAGGACGCAACGGGCGTCGCGAAGTACCACGGGCTCCAGGAGCGCCTCGCCAACGACGTGAAGGAGTCGGTCTCGAAGCCCGAACTCGCGACGGACGGAAGCGGAATCGACGACGAGTCCGAATAGATGACCGACGACGATCCCGGCACGGCCGTCCGCCGCGACCGCTTCAGCGACGGCCCCGCCCGCGAGTTCCTGTCGAGCCTCGCCGCCGACGCGGCGATCTTCGAGGCCGACCTCGCGGTCGACCGCGCGCACACGGTGATGCTCGCCGAGCAGGGGATCGTCGATAGCGCGGTCGCCGGCGAGATCCTCGCGGCGCTCGACGACGTGGAGGCCGCCGGCCACGGCGAACTGTCCGACGGCGAGGACATCCACGAGGCGATCGAGACGGCGGTCATCGACCGGATCGGGCCGGACGGCGGGCGGATGCACACCGCCCGCTCGCGCAACGACGAGGTGGCGACCTGCATCCGGTACCGCCTGCGCGAAGACCTGCTCGCCGCGGCCGAGGCCACGGTCGCGCTCCGCGAGGCGCTCGTCGAGGTCGCGAGCGAGCACGCGGAGACGGTGATGCCCGGCTACACCCACCTCCAGCCGGCCCAGCCGACGACGGTCGCGCACTACCTGCTCTCCTACGAGGGCGGGGTCGCCCGCGACACCGAGCGCCTGCTCGACGCGTACGACCGGGTCAACCGGTCGCCGCTCGGTGCGGCCGCCTTCGCGGGGACGCCGTTCGACATCGACCGCGACCGCACCGCCGAGCTGCTCGGTTTCGACGGGACCGTCCGGAACTCGACGGACGCGGCCTCCTCGCGCGACTTCCTCGCGGAGGGGTCGACCGCGTGCGCGACGCTCGCGACGACGCTGTCGGGGCTCGCGGAGGACCTCGTCCTCTTCTCGAACAAGGGGTTCGTGGAGCTGTCGGACGCGTACGCCTCCACCTCCTCGATCATGCCCCAGAAGAAGAACCCCGACACGCTGGAGCTGACCCGCGGCGTCGCTGGCGACGCGATCGGCGAGGCGACGGGGACGCTGAGCCTGCTGAAGGGGCTCCCCCGCGCGTACAACCGCGACCTCCAGCGCGCCCACGCTGGCGTGTTCGAGATCGCGGACGACGTGCGCGAGGCGACCGAAGTCGCCGCGGGCGCGGTCGCGACCGCCGACTGGGACGAGGCGACGCTCGCGGACGCCGCGGGCGAGGGGTTCTCGACGGCGACCGGCGTGGCCGACCTGCTCGCGATGGGCGGGATGCCCTTCCGGACCGCTCACGAGATCGTCGCGACCGCCGCCGAGGCCGTCTCCGACGGCGACTCGCCGGCCGCCGCGGCCGCAAAAGTTGACGAAGCCACCCGAAAGGTGACGGGCGAGCCCCTCTCGGCGCACGTGAGCCGCGAGGACGTGGAGTCCGCGCTCGATCCCGCCGCCAGCGTCGCGAGCCGGGACTCCGCCGGGGGGCCTGCCCCCGACGCCGTCGCCGACGAGCTCGCGACCGCCGAGGCGGGGATCGAGGCCGACGACGCGGCGCTCGCCGACGAGCGGGAGTCGCTCGCGACGGCGGCGGCGCTGCTGGACGCGGAGGTGGACTCGTATGCGTGAGCCGACGACGACCGCTTTCGGTCGGCGACCGCGGCCACCGCGACGACCGGCGCCGTCGGCGATCGATCCGCGACCGCCGACGGCTCCGCCGTCCCCGCGAGGGGACACACTAACTACTGAAATCTGATATCGGATTTCACACCGCGGTTTGTACGACCGGTTTTCATCCGTTAGCGGGGGGTATATTTATTGTAAAACAGATTACAAGTTCGAAGGATTTATGCGGGTTCACGGTCGAGTGGGTTGTACGATGACGACCGACACCGATCCGGTGATGGCAGAGGATCCGATCACGGGCGAAGAGATCGAGCTTCCGGCCGACGTCGAGGTCGGCGAGATCATTGACAGCCCGGTTACCGGGACCGAGCTGGAGGTCATCTCGCTGGACCCCGTCGTGTTAGAAGAGGCTCCCGAACTCGAGGAGGACTGGGGCGAGTAGATGGCGACGACCGCCACGACCGCGACACGCGAGTGGTCGACATGCAAGTAGGGATCCTCTACTCGCGGATCCGGAAGGACGAGAAGCTGCTGCTCGGCGAACTCCGCGAGCGCGGCCACGAGGTCACGAAGATCGACGTCCGCAAGGAGCGCTTCGGGCTGGAGTCGACCACGGCCGACGTCGGCGACCTCGATCTGGTCGTCGACCGCTGCCTGTCGACGAGCCGGTCGCTGTACGCGACCAAGTTCCTCGACAGCTACGGCGTCCCGGTGGTGAACGCCCCCGAGACGGGTGACGTCTGCGCCGACAAGGCGAAGAACTCGCTCGCGCTCGCGGAGGCCGACATCCCCACCCCGGCGACCGAGATCGCGTTCACGAAGGAGGCCGCGATGGAGGCCATCGAGGAGTTCGGCTACCCCTGCGTGCTCAAGCCCGTCGTCGGCTCGTGGGGCCGGCTGATGGCGAAGATCGACACGCGGAGCGCCGCGGAGGCGATCTTAGAGCACAAGGAGACGCTCGGCCACTACGAGCACAAGGTGTTCTACATCCAGGAGTTCGTCGACAAGCCCGGCCGCGACATCCGCGTGCTGGCGGTCGACGGCGAGCCGGTCGCCGCGATGACCCGGTCGTCCGACCACTGGCTCACGAACGCCGCGAAGGGCGGCGAGACGACATCGTTCGACCTCGACGACCGCGCGCTCGACCTGGTCGAGCGCGCCTCCGAGGCGGTCGGCGGCGGCATGCTCGGCGTCGACCTGATGGAGGTAGGAGTCGAACCGGAAGCGGACACCGGTGAGACCGGCGGCACCGGCTCCGGCGAGTACACCGTTCACGAGGTGAACCACACGGTCGAGTTCAAGGCGCTCGACTCGGCCACCGACGTCGACGTGCCCGCGAAGGTCGTCGACTGGCTGGAGGCGAAGGCGACCGCGGCGGCCGGCGACGGCGCCGCGGACGACACCGCGGAGGCGCACACATGACCGACGAGACGTACACCGCGAGCGTCGTCGGCGGCACCGGGTTCACCGGCGGCGAGCTGTTGCGGATCCTCTCGGGCCACCCCGAGTTTGACGTTGTGCAGGCCACGTCGCGGTCGGCCGACAACATGACGGTCGGTCGCTCGCACCCGAACCTGCGCGGGCTCGACCTGCGTTTTTCGGATCCGGACGATCTGGAGTCGGTCGACGTGCTGTTCTCGGCGACGCCCCACGGCGTCTCGATGGGACAGATCGACGAGTACTTCGAGGCCGCCGACACGGTCGTCGACCTCTCGGCGGACTTCCGCCTGCCCAAGGCGGAGCTGTACGACGAGTGGTACGACGGCCACGAGTCGCCCGAGTACTTGGGGCGCGCGGAGTACGCGCTCCCCGAGATCAACCGCGAGAACCTCCCCGGCGCCGACCTGATCGCCGGCGGCGGCTGCAACGCGACCGCGACGATGCTCGGGCTCAAGCCACTCGTCGACGCGGGCGCGCTCGGTCCGGACACGGGCGAGGTCGTCGTCGACGTGAAGGTGGGTTCCTCGGAGGGCGGCGCCGGCGGCGGCGCGGCCTCCTCGCACCCGGAGCGGTCGGGCGTCGTGCGCCCGTACGCGCCCACCGGCCACCGCCACGAGGCGGAGATCGAGGCGTACCTCGGGCTCGACGTTTCCTTCACCGTTCACGCGGTCGAGATGGTCCGCGGCGCGAGCGCGACCTGCCACGTCTTCCCCGACGAGCCCGTCTCGAAGGCGGACCTGTGGCAGGCGTACCGCGGCGCCTACGCCGACGAGCCGTTCATGCGGATCGTCTCCGGCGGGGGCGGCGTCTACCGCTACCCCGAGCCGAAGGCGGTCGCCGGCACCAACCACGGCGAGGTCGGCTTCGAGCTCGACCCCGGGAACCGGCGTATCGTCGTCTTCTCGGCGATAGACAACATGATGAAAGGCTCCGCCGGACAGGCGGTCCACGCGGCGAACGTCGCCCTCGGGCTGCCGGAGGAATCCGGTCTGGAGTTCCAGGGGCTCCACCCCGTGGGGTCGCCATGACGGGGGAGCGCGACGCGACCGCGGACAGCGGCGCACCCGCAGACGAGCCCCCGGTCGTCGTCAAGATCGGCGGCGCGAAGGCGGTCGACCCGGCCGGCGCGGTCGGCGACGTGGCACACCTCGCCGCCAACGGACGGCAGGTCGTCGTCGTCCACGGCGGCTCCACGGTCGTCGACGAGGTTATCGAGCGGCTCGGCATGGATCCCGAGTACGTCGAGTCCGCCTCCGGCGTCACCGGTCGGTTCACCGACGCGGAGACGATGGAGGCGTTCACGATGGCGATGGCCGGCAAGCTCAACACCGAGCTGACGGCGCAGTTCCGCGAGGCCGGCGTCGACGCGGTCGGCCTCTCCGGCGTCGACGGCGGGCTCCTCTCGGGGCCGCGCAAGTCGGCGGTCCGCGTGGTCGAGGACGGCAAGAGGAAGATCCGCCGCGGCGAGCACTCCGGCCGGATCGAGTCGGTGAACGCCGACCTCCTCTCCGGCCTGCTCGCCGACGGCTACACCCCCGTCGTCTCGCCGCCCATGGAGGGGAAAGAGGGAGACGGCGGCGTCACTCCGGTCAACACCGACGCGGACCGGGCGGCCGCCGCGGTCGCCGGCGCGGTCGGTGCCGACCTCGTCCTGCTGACGGACGTGTCCGGCGTGTACGCGGACCCCGACGACCCCGACACGCTGATCGAGTCGGCGGCGACGCCCGGCGAACTCGACGCGGTCGAGGACGCCGCCGAGGGGTTCATGGGCAAGAAGGTGATGGCCGCCAAAGAGGCGCTCTCTGGCGGATCCGGCCGCGTCGTCGTCGCCGACGCCAACGTCCGCGATCCGATCGTCGCCGCGCTCGGGGGCGAGGGGACGACGATCGAACGCTCCGCGATTGCGGAACAGGCCGAAACGGAGGGCGAGACCGCATGAGCGGCTTCGTCTTCTCCGAGAAGCCGATCGAGATCGCCTCGGGCGACGGCGTGACCCTCACCGGCACGAACGGGAGCGAGTACCTCGACTTCGGCGCGAGCTACGCGTGTACGCCGGTCGGTCACTGCCACCCCGAGGTCGTCGACGCCGCGACGAGCCAGCTGGAGGAGCTCATGTACGTGCAGGCGTCGTACCCGCACGCGGCGCGGACGGCGCTGTACGAACGGCTCTCCGAGGCCGGACCGGGCGACGTCGACGAGGTCTGGCTCTGTAACTCCGGCACCGAGGCCAACGAGGCCGCGCTGAAGTTCGCCCGGCACGCGACCGGCCGCGAGAAGATAATCGCGACGACGCAGGGGTTCCACGGCCGGACGATGGGCGCGCTCGCGACCACGTGGAAGCAGAAGTACAAGCAGGGGTTCGAGCCGCTCGCCGGCGGCGTCGAGTTCGTCGAGTACGGCGACGTCGACGCGATGCGAGAGGCGGTCGACGACGAGACCGCCGCGGTGATCTTGGAGCCCTTGCAGGGGGAAGGCGGGATCAACCCCGCCGCCACCGAGTACCTGCAGGCGGTCCGGGAGGCGACGGAGGAGACGGGGGCCGCGATGGTCCTCGACGAGATCCAGACCGGACTCGGCCGTACCGGGTCGCTGTGGGCCGCCGAGCGCCACGGCGTGGTGCCCGACGTGCTCACGACCGCGAAGGGGCTCGCCAGCGGGCTCCCGATCGGCGCGACGCTCTGTCGCGACTGGATCGCCGAGGACGCCGGCAACCACGGCTCGACGTTCTCCGGCGGGCCCGTCGTCTCCGCGGCCGCGGGAGCGACCCTCGACGTGATCGAGCGCGAGGACCTCCCCGCACACGCCGCCGAGATGGGCGAGTACATCCGCGGGCAGATCGAGGAGCGCCTCGGCGACGACGTTCGCGACGTGCGCGGCGACGGCCTGATGATCGGCATCGAGGTGAAGCGCGGCTCGAACCGCCTGCTGCGCGATCTGGCGATCGAGCACCAGGTGCTCGCGCTGCCGGCGGGCCGCACCGTGTTGCGCCTGCTCCCGCCGCTGACGATCGAGCGCGAGCACGCCGACGCGGTGGTCGACGCGCTCGCCGAGGTGATCGGGTGATGTCGACCGGCAAGGAGCGCGAATCGGACGCGACCGACGCGGACGATTCGGCGACCGGGTCGACCGCCGCCGACGACTCGTCGGCGCCCGGGACCGACGTGGTCGCGGGCGGCGGCTACCCCGAGGCCTGCGACACGCCGGCCCGGAAGCTGCTGTACGACATGGTCTCCATCCCCTCGCCCTCGGGCGAGGAGGAGCAGGCCGCGAAGCGCCTCGTCGACTTCTTCGAGGCCAACGGTCGGGAGGCGTGGATCGACGAGGTCGGTAACGTCCGCGCGCCCGCCAGCGACGCCGTCCTGCTGACCTCGCACGTCGACACCGTTCCGGGCGACATCCCGGTCGAGGTGAAGCCGGCGGACGAGGACGACGCGGTCGGCGAGCCGGGCGAGCCCGTCCTCTGGGGGCGCGGGACCGTGGACGCCACCGGTCCCCTCGTCGCGATGGCGGTCGCGGCGGTCAAAACGGGCGTCTCGTTCGTCGGCGTCGCCGGCGAGGAGACGAACTCGCGGGGCGCCCGGTTCCTCGTCGAGGACCGCGACGCGCCCGAGTCCGTGGTGAACGGGGAGCCCTCCGGCTGGGACGGCGTCACCCTCGGCTACCGCGGCTTCCTCGCGGGGACGTACGTGAACACGAGCGAGTCCGGTCACACCTCGCGCCCGGAGCCGAACGCGATCCAGCACGCGATCGACTGGTGGCACGGCGTCGAGGAGACGTTCGAACCGACCGACGACGACACGCCCGTCTTCGAGCAGGTGACGACCAAACCCGTCTCGGTCGACGGCGGGCTCTCCGACGACGGGCTGGCCGTCGAGGCGACGATGGACGTGCAGCTCCGCGTCCCCCCCAACCGGACGGTCGACGAGATCCACGAGCTGGCCGAGACGGAGCTGTCGACCGGCTCGGTCCACTGGAAGGAGCCGATCCCGCCGGTGATGGAGAGCCCCCGCACGGAGCTGGCGCGGGCGTTCCGCGTCGCGATCCGCGGCGCCGGCGGCGACGTCCGCCTGCTTCGCAAGACCGGGACGAGCGACATGAACCTGTTCGCGGCCGCGTGGGACTGCCCGATGATCACCTACGGCCCCGGGAACTCGGACCTCGACCACGCGCCGGACGAGCGGCTCCCGCTCTCCGAACTGGACCGCGCGACGGCGGTGTTGAGCGACGTCTGCCGGGACCGACCGTAGGCGTCACGGTACCGACCGTGACGCCGACTCCTTCTGAACCGGACCGTTTCGTCGCCGACGACTGACACAGCCACCACGACCGCCGCACCATGGCTCACCGATACCACCGCCACCGACGCCACACCCAACACACCACCTACCAATGCCACTCGCCACCGACGACTTCCTCGACATCGACGACGTAACGCCGGCCGAACTGGACGCCCTGCTCGACCGCGCCGCCGCGATGAAGGCGGGCGAGACCGATCCCCGACTCGGGGACGCGACGCTCGGGATGATCTTCGAGAAGCCCTCGACGCGCACCCGCGTCTCCTTCGAGACGGGGATGACCCGACTGGGGGGCCACGCGATGTTCCTCGGTCCGGACGATATCCAACTGGGCCACGGAGAACCCCTGAAAGATACCGCCCGCGTGCTCGGCCGCTACGTCGACGGGGTGATGGCCAGACTCTTCGATCACGAAGACGTCGAAGTCCTCGCCGAGTACGCCGACTGCCCGGTCATCAACGGGCTCACCGACGAGGCGCACCCCTGCCAGACGCTCGCGGACCTGCTCACGATCCGCGAGACGGTCGGCGAGGACGCCACGGTCGCGTGGGTCGGCGACGGCAACAACGTCGGGCAGTCGTTCGTCGTCGGCGCGGCGATGGCCGGGATCGACGTCGAGGTGGCGACGCCCGCGGAGTACGAAATGAACCCCGCCGTCTTCGACCGCGCCGCGGAGTTCGGCGCGGACGTGGAGCCGACGACCGACCCGGCGGCCGCGATCGACGGCGCCGACGTGGTCTACACCGACGTGTGGATCTCGATGGGACAGGAGGACCAGCGCGCGGAGAAACTGGCCGCGTTCGAGGGGTTCCAGGTGAACGCCGACCTGCTCGCCGGCACCGACGCGAAGGTGATGCACTGCCTGCCCGCGCACCGCGGCGAGGAGATCACGAACGACGTGTTGGAGTCGGACCGCGCCCTCGTCTGGGACCAGGCCGAAAACAGAATGCACGCCCAAAACGCGCTGCTCGTCGAACTGCTCGGCGGGGAGTGAGAGCGGATCGGGGTTAGTTGAACGTCGACACTATTTATAAACGGATATGCGGTGGCGCGCGCCTCCGAGCGCCCTCTTGGGCGCGAGTAGTGAGGGACCGAAGGACCCTCTGACAGCCGGCGCGAAGCGCCGGCGACGAAGCGAGCGGCGAGGCTGGGGCTTTGGAGGCGTTCACCGTCGATCTGCTGTCAACCATTTATAAACAGGCACACGACCCACAGGAGACGTTCGCTACGACGACAGATTCCTTATAAATGCCAGAGCGCCAGTCTAGTTCCCGGTCCACCGCAGGATCGCCAGCGTCCCCTCGTACAGCACGATCATCGTCAGCGTCACGATGATCGGCGCCATCCCGGTCGGGTCGGGGCTGAAGAGGAAGGCGATCCCGAGGAACGATCCCCAGAAGATCAGCCGCTTCGCCTCCAGCCACTGCCGGGTGACGAGGTTCATCATGATCGCGAGCATGATGAACAGCGGGATCTGGAACACGATCGCCATGAACGCGAGCATGATGACGATCAGGTTGAACGTCTCCGCGAGCCCGAACGCGATCGTCGCGGCGTCGGACGTGTAGGTGGTGAAGTACGAGAAGATCGCGGGCAACACGAGGAAGTGCGCGAACGCGATGCCGACGCCGCCGAGGATGAGACTCGTGGGAACCGCCGCGAGGTAGTAGCGCCGCTCGTTCTCGTACAGCCCCGGCTTCATGAACCGATAGGTCTGGTAGACGAACGCCGGGAGCCCGACGACGACGCCCGCGAGCCCGGCGACCTTCAGCCGCGTGAGCGGGAGTTCGAGGGGGCCGTACAGCCGCGGCCGGTTCTCCATCGGCGCGGGGATGTGGTAGCTCCAGAAGTAGTTGATGAGCTCCGTCGACTCGGTGACGACGACCAGCGTCGCCAGCCCGCCGATGGCGAAGACGACGGCGAGCCGCCGCATCATCTCCTCGATGTGGGCCGCGAGAGGCATCTCCTCGTCCGTCTCGGGCGCCTCTAAGCCCGCGAACTCCTCGTCGCTTCCGGCGGTCCCCCCGCCCGCGACGCCGCCGTCCTCGACGGTCGGCGCGCCGGCGTCATCCTCGGCAGTGGAGTCGTCATCTGAGGCGTCCTCGGCAGAGGAATCGTCCCCGAGATCCGGCTTCCCGCTGTCGTCGAGGTGCTTCGCGCTCCCCGGCTCGTGCGCGTCGAAGGTGCCGCCTTCGTCGCCTGCGCCCACGTCGTCGTCCGCGTCCGCCTCACCCGTGTCGATCTCCGAGGTGACCTCGGGGGACACCTCCGGCTCCACGGACCCCGACTCGGCGTCGTCCCCGCTCTCGTCGCCGTCGGATCGGCGGTCTTCGGACGTGTCGCCGTCCGTTTCGGCCGCTTCGTCCGCTGCGGCGTCGGCGCTGTCGACCGTCCCGTCGGCGGCGGCCGAGTCGTCCTCGGGGGCCGAGGGCTCGTCACGCGACCGGTCCGAGTCGTCCATTCACTTCTTCTACGCAACCGGGTGACTATAGGCCTTTTCGGATAGCGGCGAGCGCCGGGCCGGCGCGCGGACGCGAACGTGGTCGAAAAGGTTGATAACGACGACGGACTTCCGGACCCGTATGGCGAGTGCCCTCGACGAGGATACCCAGCAGTCGCTCGCGGACGGACGCGAGTCGGCGAAGGCCTTCCTCCGGTCGGTTCAGAAAGACCTCCAGAAGGTGTTCGTCGTCTTCCTGTTGGGCTTTCTCGCGACGTTCTGGGCGCTCCGCGTGTTCATCTGGGACCGGCTCAGAGCGATCACCGAGTCGAACATGAACGCCGCGGTCGCCGCCGAGACGGACGTGATCGCCACCACTCCGTTCGAGGTGATCCTCCTACAGGCGAAGATCGGGCTGATCGTCGGCGTGATCTTCGCGATTCCGCCCTTCATCTACGTCGCCCGCGACGAGCTTCGTGCCCGCGGGGCGTGGCCGCAGTCGCCGATCGCGCGCTGGAAGCTCGCGGGAATAGGACTCCTCGGGGCCGGACTGTTCACGGTCGGCGTCGCGTACGGGGTCTACGCCTTCTTCCCGATCATGTTCTCCTTCCTGGCCGGCTTCGGGCTGGAGGCCGGGCTCCAGCCCACCTACGGGATCGTGATGTGGACGGAGTTCATCGTCTTCCTCTCGCTCTCCTTCGGTCTCGCCGGGCAGATGCCGCTTCTCATCACCGGGCTCTCCTACTCGGGTATCGTTCAGTACGAGACGTTCCGCGACAAGTGGCGCTACGCGGTCGTCGCCATCTTCGTCTTCGGTGCGGTGTTCTCCCCGCCGGATCCGTTCACCCAGCTGATGTGGGCGTTCCCGCTCATCGTTCTGTACGGCTTCAGCCTCTACCTCGCGAAGCTCGTCGTCACGGCCCAGCGGAGCTCCGACCGGATCGACGTGCTCGGTGCGGCCCGGAACCACTGGAACGTGGTGGGTGGCGCGGCCGTCCTCGGCGGCGGACTCGTGTACGCCTTCTACGAGTACGGCGGACGGACCGCCGTCAACGACTTCCTCCGGCTCGTCAACAGCGACTGGCGCTTCCTCGAACCCGGCGCGGGGCTCGGCACCGACCCCGCGACGGCGGCCGGGATCTACGCCGCCGCGTGGGCGCTCGCGTTCGTGGCCGTCGCGACGCTGTGGGCCGTCTACGCCGACCTCGACACGACGAGCGCGGGGTACCAGTACGGCGACCCGACCGCCATCGACGTGAGCGACCTCGACGCGGCCGGCGTCCGCGCCGCTCCGGACGACGCGTTCGCGGAGATGGACGAAGAGGAGTCGCTCGCGCTGGCGCAGGCCGCGCTCGACGACGACGACCCCGAGAAGGCGCAGGCGATCCTCGACCGGTTCGACGCAGTACACGGCGAGGACGGTGACGGCGAGGGCGCCTCCGACGCCGACGCGGCGGGGACCGGCGGCGGGGCGGGCGGCTCTGGCGGCGCCGGTGGCTCCGGCGACGACGGCCTGATGGGAACCGTTCAGGACCGCACCTCCCGTGCGAGCTCCACGTTCCTCTCCGAGCTCACCGACGGCGACGAGGACGAGGCCGAAGACGACATCGGCGGCTACTACAAGGATCTCAGGTTCATCTTCGACTCGCTGCGGTCGCGGTCGTTCCGGCTCGTCGCCGTCTTCGGCGGCGTGATGGCGGCCGCGTTCACGTGGCTGTACCTCGGCGGGCTCGCGACGGTGCGCAACGACCTGGAGTCGCGCGTTCCGGCCGAGATCGAGGGCGGGATCAACATCATCACGCTCCACCCCGTCGAGGCGCTGATCTTCATGGTGAAGTTCTCCGTCCTGCTCGGGATCGTCGCCGTGTTCCCGGTCGCGCTCTACTACGCGTGGCCCGCCCTGCGAGAGCGCGGCTTCGTCGCCGGACGCATCTACCAGGTGTACCTCTGGGCGGGCGCGCTGTTCGCCGGCCTGATCGGCGGCTTCGCGCTCGGGTACGCCTACATCGCGCCCGGGATCATCGGGTGGCTCGTCACCGACGCCAAGCTGGCGGACATGATCATCACCTACCAGGTGAGCGACTTCCTCTGGCTCGTCGTCTACACCACCGTCGGGATCGGCTTCCTCGCGGACATCCCGATCGCGATGCTCCTGTTGAACAACGCCGGGGTCCCGTACCGCGTCTTCCGGACCCGCTGGCGCGAGGTCGTCGTCGCGATCATGCTGTTCGCGGCGGTGTTCACCCCCGCCGACGTGATCACGATGATCCTCGCGACGCTCCCGCTGATGGCGGCGTACGGTATCGGTATCGGCGTCCTGTTCCTCGTCACCTTCGGCGGCCGGCGGAACCTCTCGCCGCCCTCGGAGCTCGTCGGACGCTGACGGGCGCCGGGGCCGTCCGCCGTCACAGTCGTCCGCGTGCCGTTCGCTCGTCTTTCCGCCAGCGCCGCAGACCGGTCTTCCCGCCAGCGGCCCAGACCACCGAGACCGACGGGTATTCCCGCGCGCGCACGCAACAGAGGGCAAGATGAGCAAGGACTACATCGAGGTCCGCGGCGCCGAGGAACACAACCTCAAGGACCTCGACGTCCGGATCCCGCGCGAGGAGTTCACCGTCGTCACCGGGCTCTCCGGGTCGGGGAAGTCGTCGCTCGCGTTCGACACGGTCTACGCCGAGGGACAGCGCCGGTACATCGAGTCGCTGTCGGCGTACGCCCGCAACTTCCTCGGGCAGATGGACAAACCGCAGGTGGAGGCCGTCGAGGGGCTCTCGCCCGCTATCTCCATCGACCAGAAGAACGCCGCGAACAACCCCCGCTCGACCGTGGGCACCGTCACCGAACTGCACGACTACCTCCGGCTGCTGTACGCCCGGATCGGTACCCAGTACGACCCCGTCACCGGTGAGGAGGTCGGCGAGCAGTCTGCACAGGACATGGTCAACCAGATCCTCGAACTGCCCGAGGGGACCCGCGCGAAGGTCGCCGCGCCGGTCGTCCGCGACCAGAAGGGCGCGTTCGAGGACCTGTTCGAGGAGCTCGTGAGCGACGGGTACGCCCGCGTCGAGGTCGACGGCGAGCCGATCGACCTGACCGTAGACGACCCCGGCCTCGACGAGAACTACGACCACACCATCGACGTGATCGTCGACCGCGTGACCGTCTCGCCCGACGCCCGCTCGCGGATCACGGACTCCGTCGAGACCGCCTTGGAAGAAGCGGGCGGCGCGCTCAAGCTGATCGTCCCCGACCCGCCCGAGGACGTGCCGTTCGCCTCGAACGCGCGCTCGACCGGGTCGCTCGCGGCGGACGCCGACGCCGACGACCGGCTCGTCGTCGAGTTCTCCGAGGAGCTCGGCAACCCCAACTCCGACGTGCAGTTCTCGGCGATCGAGACGCGCTCGTTCTCCTTCAACAGCCCCTACGGCGCCTGTCCCGAGTGCGAGGGGATCGGCTCGACGAAGGAGGTCGACGAGGGCCTCGTTATCGAGGACCCCTCGAAACCCCTCAAACACGTCTTCGAGCCGTGGAGCTACGACCGCACCTACTACTCCCGTCAGCTCGACAACGTCGCCGACCACTTCGGCGTCTCGCTGGACACGCCCTTCGAGGAGTTAGACGAGTCGATTCAACGGCAGTTCCTCTACGGCACCGACGATCTGGTCCACTTCGAGTGGACCACGAAGAACGGAACCCGCGAGAAGACCGAGCGCTTCGAGGGCGTCATCCCGAACTTAGAGCGCCGCCACGTCGAGACCGACTCCGAGCGCGCCCGCGACCACATCGAGGAGTACATGGCCGTGACGACCTGCCCCGAGTGCGAGGGCACCCGCCTGAAAGAGCAGTCGCGGCACGTCCTCGTGGGGGACACCGCGATCACCGCGGTGAACGAGATGTCGATCGCGGAGGCGCGCGAGCACTTCGAGGGGATGGAGGCGGAACTGACCGAGCGCGAGACGACGATCGCGACGGAGATCTTAAAGGAGATCCGCGCGCGGCTCGGCTTCATGGAGGAGGTCGGCTTAGAGTACCTCACGCTCGACCGCGAGGCGTCGACGCTCTCCGGCGGCGAGAGCCAGCGCATCCGGCTCGCGACGCAGGTCGGCTCCGGGCTCGTCGGCGTGCTCTACGTCCTCGACGAGCCGTCGATCGGGCTCCACCAGCGCGACAACGACCGCCTGCTCGACACGCTCACCGGGCTGCGGGACCTCGGAAACACCCTCGTCGTCGTCGAACACGACGAGGAGACGATGCGCCGCGCCGACGAGATCATCGACATGGGGCCCGGCCCGGGCAAGCGCGGCGGCGAAGTGGTCGCGCAGGGCGACTACGACGACGTGATCGCCGCCGAGGACTCGATCACGGGCGACTACCTCGCGGGCCGGAAGGAGATCCCGGTGCCCGACGAGCGCCGCGAGCCGGACTGCGAGCTGACGGTGCGCGGCGCCCGCCAGCACAACCTCAAGGAGCTCGACGTACCGATTCCGCTCGGCACGCTCACGGCCGTCACCGGGGTCTCCGGGTCGGGGAAGTCGACGCTCGTCAACGACATTCTTTATAAGGGCCTCGTCCGCGAGATGAACGACAACACCTCCGTCGATCCCGGCGACCACGACGCGATCGACGGAATGGACGGGATCGAGACGGTGCGGCTCATCGACCAGTCGCCGATCGGCCGGACGCCGCGTTCGAACCCCGCGACGTACACGGACGTGTTCGATCACGTCCGCGAGCTGTTCGCGGAGACAAAGCTCTCCAAGCGACGCGGCTACGAGAAGGGCCGGTTCTCGTTCAACGTGAAGGGCGGGCGCTGCGAGGAGTGCGGCGGTCAGGGGACGGTGAAGATCGAGATGAACTTCCTCTCGGACGTGTACGTCCCCTGCGAGGAGTGCGGCGGCGCCCGCTACAACGACGAGACGCTCGACGTCACTTATAAAGGTGCGACCATCTCGGACGTGCTCGACATGAGCGTCGAGGAAGCGTACGACTTCTTCGAGAGCCATCGGGGGCTCCAGCGGCGGTTGAAGCTCCTGAAGGACGTCGGACTCGGCTACATGGAGCTCGGTCAGCCCTCGACCACCCTCTCGGGCGGCGAGGCCCAGCGCGTGAAGCTCGCCGAGGAACTCGGGAAGAAGTCGACGGGCGACACCCTCTACCTGCTCGACGAGCCGACGACGGGACTCCACAAGGAGGACGAGCGCAAGCTGATCGACGTGCTCCACCGCCTCGTCGACGCCGGCAACACGGTGGTCGTCATCGAACACGAGCTCGACTTGGTGAAAAACGCCGACCGCGTGATCGATCTGGGCCCCGAGGGCGGCGACGGCGGCGGCGAACTCGTCGCGAGCGGGACCCCCGAGTCGGTCGCCCGCGAGGAGGATTCGCACACCGGCCGGTACCTCCGCGACATGCTCCCCGACGTCGACCTGGAGGGGCCGCGCGACGACCGCCGGAAGCCGGCGGTGGCCGACGACGACTGAGTCTCGGTCCCGAACGCTCCGCCGAACTCAGAACTTCTCCAGTAAGTCCCCGTAGAAGTCGGTGTCTCGGTCGCCGGCGAGCTTCTCGACGATGAGCTCCGGCGTCGACCGCGCGAGGTGCCCCTTGCGCGGCGAGCGGTTCACTCGGAGTTCGCCGTCGACGAGCCCGGCGGCCTCGATCCCGTCCACGGCGACCGCGAAGTCGGCGGCGTCGCGGATCTCCCGGGCCAGGTGGGAGACGAAGACGGCGGTGGCGTCCTGCTCGTCGAGCGCTTCGAGGATGCCCGCGATGATCTTCGCGGAGGCGCCCGGCTCCGTGATCGACTCCAGCTCGTCGACAAGCACGAGCCGCCCGTCCGCGCCCTCGACGAGGTCGCCGAAGTCCCGAAGCGTCGCCTCGAACGCGCCGGCGTCGAGGGTCCCCTGCGATTTCGCGTAGTAGTGGACCTCCTCGAAGCGCTCGACGCTCGCCGACGCGGCGGGGACGGGCATCCCCATCTGCGCGAGGACGACCACGAGCGCAACGAGGTCGAGGGTCGAGGTCTTCCCGCCGGAGTTGACCCCCGACAGCAGGGTCGCGCCCGACACCCCGTAGTCGATCGGCTCCACGTCCTCGAAGTCGACGTCGAGGAGGGGCGAGCGGCCGCCCTCGATGCGGAAGCCCTTCCCGGCGCCCTCCTCCGGCCCGACCACCTCCGGCATCGTGCAGTCGAAGTCGCGCGCGAACCGCGCGATCGCCAGCTCCACGTCGAGTTCGAGGGCGTCCCGCACGAGCTCCTCGACCGGCCCGCGCAGGTCGCCGAGGTCGCTCGCCAGCTCCGCCTTCAGGCGGGCGGCCCGCCGGTCGCGCGCCGCCGAGAGCTCGGTTCGGAGCCGCGAGACGGCGCTCTCGTCGTGTTCGACCGGGAAGGAGGGATCGTCGCCGAAGGCGCGCTCGGCGAGTTCCGCCTCCTCGGGCTCCAGGCGAAGCGCGTCCGCGAGGTGTTCGCGGGCGCGAGCCATCGCGTCGTCGTACTCGTCGGCCAGCTCGCGGTCTAAGAGGGAGTCGACGCGGGCGCCCTGCTCGACGAGGGAGAGGAAGTCGGTCCCCTCGATGGTCACGTCGCGCTCGCGGATCGCTTCCCGGAGCCGGTCGTCGGCGACCGACGCCGCGGTCGACACCGCGGCGTCCAGATCGTCGACGGCGGCCGTCAACCGCTCGAACTCCTCGTCGCCGACGATCGTCCCGTCGTCGTCGAGCCGCGCGAGCGCGTCGCGGAGGCGGTCGAGGTCCGCCGCGGGGGAGAGGTCGGCCGCCTCGTGGACCGCCGCGGCCGCCTCCAGCCGCTCGCGGTTCGCGGCGAAGAAGGCGAGCAGGCGCTCGGGGACGGTCTCGGCGGGCTCGTCGAGGGCGTTCGGCCGAACATGGACATCGCCCTCGACGTCGAGCCCGGCGAACTCCTCGTCTAAGACGATCACGGTCGCGTACGACCGCGCGAGCTCGGAGACGTCGCGCGTGTCTTCGACCGTCTCGACCGACAGCTCCGGGACCGCCGACTCGGCGCGGGCGAGCGTCTCGGCGTCGGCGGTCGCGAGACACCGGTCGCGCACGCGGACCGTCGGCGGGTCGGTGAGAGGTTCGACCCCGGTGAGAGCCTCGCGGACCGCGGGGTCGGGCTGGCGTTCGATCGCGCTCTCGACGAACGACTGCGCCTCGTCGATCCGCGAGACCGAGGCGCTCGGGTAGAACGTCTCTAGCCGCTTGGCGGCGTAGTCGGTGACGGTGCGCTCGCGCAGCAGGTCGATCGCGGAGCGGTACACCTCGCGGGCGCGGTCGGTCGCCAGCACCCGCCCGTCGTCGCCGTGTCGCCGCCGGATCGCCCCGCGGGCGATCCGGGCCGCGCGGGCCTCGTTGACGCCGGGGGCGCGGGCGATCGCGGCCACGTCGCCGGACTCGACGGTCGCGACCGGGTCGTCGAGCTCGCGCAGCGACGCGGCCGTCTTCGCGCCGACGCCGGGGATCGCCTCCAACTCCATCTGTCCGCGGGTATCGCGGCAACGCGCAAAAGGATGGGGGGTCCCGGCCCGCTACTCCCCCTGATCGTCCGCGGCCGACGCGCTTTTTCCCGCCGACCGCGAATCCGGGTCCATGAGCCACCACACCCTCGCCGCCGACGGGAGCGACCTCGCCCCCGAGACGGCGGCGAAAGCGGCGGCCGTCCGCGACGCGCTCGCCGAGCGCGACGGGGTCCTCGTCGCCTTCTCCGGCGGGGTCGACTCCTCGGTCGTCGCGGCGCTCGCGCGCGACGCGCTCGGTGACGACGCGGTCGCGTGCACCGCGCGGAGCGAGACGCTGCCGGCCGCGGAGCTCGACGACGCGAGGCGAGTCGCCGGCGAGATCGGGATCCGCCACGAGACGGTCACCTTCTCCGAGCTCGACGACCCGAACTTCGTCGCCAACGACGGCGACCGGTGTTACCACTGCCGGACGATGCGGCTCGGTCGGATGTACGAGACGGCCCAGGAGCTCGGCATCGGCACGGTCTGCGACGGGACGAACGCCGACGACCCGGGCGAGGGCCACCGCCCCGGACTGCGCGCGGTCGAGGAGCTGGACGTGTTCTCGCCGCTTCTGGACGCCGATATCACGAAAGAGGAGGTGCGCGAGATCGCCGAGGCGTACGACCTGTCTGTCGCCGACAAACCCTCGATGGCGTGTCTCTCCTCGCGGATCCCGACAGGGCTGGAGGTGACCGAGGAGCGGCTGACTCGCGTCGAGAAGGCCGAGCGGGTGCTCCGCGAGTGGGGGTTCGAGGGGTTCCGCGTTCGCGACCACGACGGGCTCGCGCGCGTCGAGATCGCGCCCGACGAACTCGAACGCGCCCTCGATCCCGCCTTCGCCGACGCGGTTCACGAGCACCTCACCGACGTGGGGTTCGAGTACGTCACCCTCGACATGGCCGGCTACCGCACCGGGAGCGTGAGCCCGGGCGGTGACGGGGGCGAGGAGACGGGTGACGACACGGACCGCGACGGCAACGACGGGGGCGACGGGACGACCGTCGACCTCGGCCGGCAGTACCCTCGCTGAGGCGGTCGCGGGCAGGCGCGACGCGGCTCAGACGCAGCCGACCGCGAGCGAGCCGTTATCACCCGAGAGAACCCGACGCGAACGTTTATCAGCCGTGTTGGCGAAACGACAGCTATGAGCGAGGCGAAGACGCTCGCGATCATCGCGGGCGGCGTGGGCGGGTCCGTCGGTGCGTTCGTCGGCGTCGCGGTCGGCGGCGACGCGCTCGGAACGACGCTGACGACCTTCGTCGTCGCGGTGCTCGTCGGTGCGGCGGTGATCGCGAGCGCCGTCATCGCCGGCGACGTGGAGTTCTTCGCGAGCGCCGACGGCGAGTGATCCAGTTCTTCGCGAGCGGCCTTATCGAATTCTCGGCCGGCGACGGATTCTGATCCGCGGCAGTCACTACTGGAACGGTGGCGATCGATAGCGGGAGTAGGTATTGCAGTTCGGTGGTACCGATTTAGTTATTTAAATAGACCTGAACCACGGCATCGATCGCTTATAAACGAGGGTTGCGGTTGGCGCGCGCCTGCGAGCGGCCGCCCCCGGCGGCCGCGAGTCAGCGCGTGCGAGGGACGCGGTGAGCGCTCGCAGAGCGCGAACCGCGAGGCTGGGGAGGCGTGAGGTGCGGTTGCGGTGCTGTACGGGTGGGATTCAAAGGGGCAGCCGGCGAGGCGGACGCAGGTGACGTAAGCACTGCAGGGAGCGAGCAGCACGAGCGACCGAAGCGCGCAGCGAGCGTGCGTCCGCCTCGCCGGCTGGGGCTTTGGAAGTCTTCACCGCAAAGCCGTCGATCCCTTATAAACAGCCGACAGCAACACCACAATCCGACTTATAAATGGCTACTCTCACGACGTACTACACCCACTCCCGTCATCGATCAAGAGGCATCCTCCAGCGACCACCCGTTTCAGACAAAATATCTCTGCAGGGTCGGATCGCGACAGCACTTCGCGACCCGCGTTCACAGAAACGCGGCTGTCGCCCTCAGAACACGCCGGGACCGCCCTCGGCCCCCTGCCGGCGTCCGCTGATGATGCTCGGGGTGCCGCCCGTCTGGATGATGTTGAACGCGGTCATCAGGTCCGAGCGGGAGATGAGCCCGACCAGCTCGTTGTCCCGGTCGACGACCGGAAGCCGGCCGACACCGTTCTCCTGCATCGTCTGGAGCGCGGTCATCGCGTCGGTCTCGGGCCCGATGCCGACCACCTCGGTCTCCATCACGTCTGCGACCTGGTAGGCGTCCCGCTCGACTTCCCGAACCGATCGGGCGTCCTCTAAGGTCACCATCCCGATGAGGTCGTCGCCGTGAAGCACGGGGTAGCCGGTGTGTCTCTCCTCGAACATCCGGCTCATCAGGTCCGCTATCGACGTGTCCTCGGTGACGGTGTGGAGGTTCTCGCGGCGGGTCATCACGTCGGCGACGGTGACGTCCTCGAAGGCGGCCTTCAGGGTCGTCTGCTGGGCCTCGCCGGAGGCGGCGATGTAGATGAAGAAGGCCAACACGATGAGCAGGAGCTGGAAGGAGAACAGCCCGATCAGCCCCATGAAGAAGGCGAACACCTTCCCGATCGCGGCGGCGCGCTGGGTCGCCTGCGCGTGCGGCTGGTTCCGCGCGAGGATCGCCCGGAGGACGCGCCCGCCGTCCATCGGGAACGCGGGGAGCATGTTGAACACGGCGAGGACGACGTTCAACAGCGCGAGGTAGCCGAAGACGAACAACACGCTCGAGCCGACCGGTGCGAACGCGAACACGCCGTAACAGACGACTCCGACAGCGACGCTGACGACCGGCCCCGCGATCGCGATCCAGAACTCGTGTTTCCAGTCCTCGGGGAACTCGGTGAAGCTGGCGAGTCCGCCGAGCAGCCACAGGGTGATCGACTCGATCTCGTAGCCGTACCGCATGGCGACGATCGAGTGACCGAACTCGTGGAGGAGGACGCCGCCGAACAGCCCGAGCGCGGCCGCCAGCCCGAGCACCCACGGCGTGACTCCCGCCCCGACCACGTCGAGCTCGATGCCGGCGCCGAACGCTTCGTTCATCACCTCGGCGATCATCCCGACCTGCGAGCCGATGAGGTAGGCGAAGAGCGGCAGTACGATCAGAAACGTCCAGTTGAGCCTGACCGGGATCCCGAGCACGGTCCCGATTTTGAGTCCTCGCATGCCCTTGGATTAGTCGGGTGGGGGGTTAAACGTCTGGACGGTGGCGATGGACCGCACGGCGCCGACTCCCTCGCCGTGGTTTATAAGCGTCCCGCCGTCGATCGGTCGGTATGGACGACAGCACCGACGACGCGACGGCCGCGGGACCGGACCCCGTCGTGAAGCGCAGCGACGAGATTAGCTACGAGGGGGTCGACGCAGCCGAGGGGCTCCGGAAGGGTGTCCTCCTCGACGAGTCGGACGGCGCCCCGAACTTCGCGATACGGCGGTTCGAGCTCGCGGCCGGCGCCGCGGTCCCGCGCCACACGAACGCGGTCGAACACGAGCAGTACGTGCTCGCCGGCGAGTACGTGGTGGGGATCGGCGAGGAGGAGCACGTCGTCGGTCCCGGCGACGCCCTCCTCATCCCGGCCGGCGTCGAGCACTGGTACCGGAACGAGGGCGACGAGCCGGGGGCGTTCATCTGCGCGGTGCCGAACGGCGACGACGAGATCGAACTGGTCGAGTAGCTCGCACGAACCCACCGCTCACTCGATCGTCCCGACGCGGTCCGCGACGTAGCCGAACTGATCGCGGTAGCCGTACGGCGACAGCAACACGGGGTAGAAGGGCTCTTCGGCGCGGAGCTGCTCGTCGCCGGCGGCCGCGAACGCCTCGCCGGCCTCGACGCGTTCGAAGTTGCGCGCGAACACCTCGTACGCCTCGGCGTCCGGCTTCGGGATCCGGTCGCGGAGCCGGAACACCGCCACGTCCTCGCGTCCGCCGGCGTCGACCACGCTCTCCGCCCCGGGCGCGGGAATGACACCGGTCGCCGCCAAGAAGGCCCGCGCCAGCCAATAGGCGTTGTCGGCGGCGGCCTCGGAGCCCTGAAGTCCGGCCTCCACCTCGAGGGTGTGCGGGTGTTCGATGAGTCGTCCCTCGGTAAACGCGTCGGTCTGGATCACGGCGTCGACCGGGAGGTGCGGGGCCACCGCGCGGGCGACTTCGTCCATCGAGTCGACGACGGCGAACGGCTCGGCGTACGACTGCGTCGAGTGGATCGCGAGCGTGGAGCAGCCCTCGAGCGCGCCGAGCAGTTCGGCGGCGAGCCGCACCTCGTGCGCCTCCGCGTCCGGATCGCCGGGGAACGACCGATTGAGGTCGGCGTCGAGGTATCGGACGCCGGCGTCGAGCGCCGCCTCGTTGGCGATGATCAGCCGCACCGGGCGCTCGACGTCGAGGTCGGCGTCGAGGAGCCGTCGGATCGCGCGGGCGCCGCAGGGCTCGTCGCCGTGGATCGCGCCGACGACCGCGACCTCCGGCTCCCCCTCGCCCAGATCGTGAACGTCCATACCTGTACGACGCGCTCGGACGGTAAGTCGCGTTCGGATCGGGGACGCGCCGCAGATCCCCTCGTCAGTTCAGTGCCTCTCGTCGATCCGCTCCGCGTACTCGTAGTCGGCGGGGTACGCCTCGGGGCGGGCGCCGTCGATGGCGATCGTCCATCCGTCGATCGCGGTCGGATCGTCGAGCGCGGCCCGGAGGGTCGCTCGGACCTCGTCGACGTCGACCCCGTAGAAGTCGCCCGGGAGCCCGCGGAGGTACTCCAGCGCCGTCTCGAACAGCGACCGCATCCCGTCGTCGTTCCCGAAGTCGACGCGCTTGTACGCGCCCGCCGCGACCTGCACCATCCCGTGGAGGAAGGCGCTCTCGGCGGTGCCGCTGCCGTAGTTGTACCACTCGTCCTCGAAGCAGTCGTGCGACTCGTGATACGCGCCGGCGTTGAACAGCCGGACGCCGTGCTCGGTCGCCCGCCGGAGGGTGGCGTGCTCCCAGTGGCCGCCGGCGATCCGCGTGTCGGCGGCGGGGTCTCCGTCTGTCGCGGCATCCTCGTCCGCAGCGCCCTCACTCGCCGCGTGCCACCCGGTCGGGTTCCCGAGCGGCGGGGCGACGCCGGGATCGCGGGTGTGCTCGTCCATGGACACGCGTCGCGCCCGCAGCGACCTAACCGTTTCGCGGGGGCCGCCGAGGGCGTCGCTTCGCGGCGACCGGTCCGCCCCGCCGGATCGAACGGCTCTTTCCGCCGCCGTCGTCGCCGGGACCGCCGCGGTCATCCTCGGCGAGCGCCACTTCCGGATCCGGCTCGTCGCCACCTCCTTGCCGTCGGCGGCGGAATGATCGCGTTGTGAGGGCCAAATCCCACCCCGCCGCACCTAACCGACGGGATAAAGGGGAGCGACGTTAAACCGTCGACTGCGTGCGAGGGTAGCCAAGCCCGGAAACGGCGGCGGACTCAAGATCCGCTCCTGTAGAGGTCCGTGGGTTCAAATCCCTCCCCTCGCATGAGCGCGTCCACAACGCGC
Source organism: Halorubrum salsamenti (assembly GCF_007671685.1). GTDB lineage: Archaea > Halobacteriota > Halobacteria > Halobacteriales > Haloferacaceae > Halorubrum > Halorubrum salsamenti. The sequence continues at coordinate 204,021 of NZ_VCNL01000004.1, forward strand.
GAATGCACAAGGGGGGAGGATTTGAATCAGGGAGCGCCTCTGGCGCGACCGTGGTTCAAATCCCTCCCCTCGCATCGCCGGGGTCCATCCCCGTGATGCGGAAGACGCTCTCGGAGCGCTCTTCCCTCGCAACACTTCACTCGAACTCGACGAGCGACTTCCAGCGACGGCTACGTCCCCGTCACGCTCTCGCTCCGGTACCGGGCGAGCGCGAGACCGGCGAAGACGACGACCGCGAGCTGGGCACCGACGCCGAGCGTGGACCCGAGCGCCTGTAGGAACACCACGGCGCTCTGTTGCGGATCGGCGATCAGCAGTACGATACCGGTGCCGACGAGGGTCACGACCGCGGCGGCGAGGCCGGACGCGAGCGCGATCCGACCGTCGCTCCGCGGGTCGTCGCGTCGCCGCCCGACGGCGAACGAGACGCCGAACAGGAGCCCGTAGACGAGCAGGAACGAGACGAACTGCCCGCCGGCGACGTACAGCCCGAGCCTGCGAACCGGCGGCGTGTCTATCGGCGACGACACGAGAAGCGGGGGGAGCCGACGGAGGACGCTCAACGCGAACCCGACGCCCGCCGCGACGAGTGGAGGGACCGCTGACAGGTTCATGGGACGGCCGCGACTGCTTCCGCGGGAAAGGAGTAGCTTTCGCTTGCCGGTCAGCTGCGCCGGTCTCGCTGGTCTGCTCCACCCCTTCGGAGGGCTCCACCCCGGAGACCCCGCCTCGGCGACCGGACAACGCCGACGAGGCCGGGATGCGCTACGAGCCGACTGGGGCGTAGCGCGAGCCGCTCGCCGCGGAAACGTCACGAACGTCCACCCGAAACGAAGCGTCCGAAACGGTTTTGCCGGCCCCTGACGGACGGTCGATATGCCAACGGATCCCGACACAGGGTACGACCCCTCGCTGGGTCGGAAGTTCGTGTTCGTCACAGGCGGGGTGATGTCCGGGCTAGGTAAGGGCATCACCGCCGCCAGCACCGGTCGTCTCCTCGCGAACGCGGGCTTCGACGTCACCGCCGTGAAGGTGGACCCCTATCTCAACGTCGACGCCGGAACGATGAACCCGTACGAACACGGCGAGGTGTACGTCCTCAAAGACGGCGGCGAGGTCGACCTCGACTTGGGCAACTACGAGCGCTTCCTCGGCACCGACATGACGTTCGACCACAACGTCACCACGGGGAAGACCTACCAGCACGTCATCGAGCGCGAGCGCGCCGGCGACTACCTCGGCAAGACCGTCCAGATCATCCCGCACGTCACCGACGACATCAAGCGGCGCATCCGGGAGGCCGCCGAGGGGAGCGACGTCTGTCTGATCGAGATCGGCGGCACGGTCGGCGACATCGAGTCGATGCCCTTCCTCGAAGCGCTCCGCCAGTTCGCCCACGAGGAGGACGACGAGGACATCCTCTTCACCCACGTCACCCTGGTCCCCTACTCGAAGAACGGCGAGCAGAAGACGAAGCCGACCCAGCACTCGGTGAAGGAGCTGCGGTCGATCGGGCTCCAGCCCGACATCCTGGTCGGTCGCTCCGAGGACCGACTCGATCCGGAGACGAAAGAGAAGATCGCCCTGTTCTGCGACGTGCCCACCGACGCCGTCTTCTCGAACCCCGACGTCGAGGACATCTACCACGTCCCGCTGATGGTCGAAGACGAGGGGTTAGACGAGCACGTGATGGAGCGGCTCGGGCTCGCCGACGAGGCGCTTCCCGAGGCGGAGCGGTCGACCGAGTGGCGCGAGCTGGTCACCCGCGACCGCGACGAGGAGATCGACGTGGCGCTCGTCGGCAAGTACGCCCTCGAAGACGCCTACATGTCCATCCACGAGGCGCTGAAACACGCCGGGATCCAGACCGAGACCGAGGTGAACGTGCTGTGGGTCGACGCCGACGAGACCCGCGCGGAACACGAGGAGCGACTCGCCGAGGCCGACGCGGTCGTCGTCCCCGGCGGCTTCGGCTCCCGCGGGACGGACGGGAAGATCGAGGCGGTCCGGTACGCCCGCGAGAACGAGGTGCCCTTCCTCGGGCTCTGTCTGGGCTTCCAGATGGCCGTCGTCGAGCACGCCCGTAACGTGCTCGGGCTGGAGGGCGCCCACTCCGCCGAGATCGACCCCGACACGCCCCACCCCGTCATCGATCTCCTCCCCGACCAGTACGAGACGGAGGACATGGGCGGGACGATGCGGCTCGGCGCCCACGAGACCGACATCGAGCCCGACACGCTCGCGGCGCGGGTGTACGACGCCGACTCCTGTACCGAGCGCCACCGCCACCGCTACGAGGTGAACCCCGAGTACATCGACGAGCTGGAGGCCGACGGGCTGGCCTTCTCCGGGCGGGCCGACAACCGGATGGAGATCCTCGAACGCCCGGACCACCCGTTCTTCTTCGGCACGCAGGCGCACCCCGAGTTCCGGTCGCGGCCGGACCGCGCGAGCCCCCCGTTCGTCGCCCTGGTCGAAGCGGCGCTGGGATCGACGGACACAACCGAACGGAACGCGGACGTGAGGCTATAGATGGTCGAGACGGAGGAATTCATCGCGGAGGCGAAAGCGGAGATCCGGGAGGCGATCGGCGACGCGAACGCGGTGATCGCGTTGTCCGGCGGCGTCGACTCCTCGGTCGCGGCGACGCTCGCGTACGAGGCGGTCGGCGACCAGCTCACTCCCGTCTACGTCGACACGGGGCTGATGCGGAAGGGGGAGACCGACGAGATCCGAGACACCTTCTCCTTCATGGAGTCGCTGCGGGTGATCGAGGCGCAGGACCGGTTCTTCGACCGCCTCGCGGGCGTCACCGACCCCGAGGAGAAGCGCCACGTCATCGGCGAGGGGTTCATCGACGAGTTCGAGACCGTCGCCCGCGACGTGGACGCCGACTACCTCGTACAGGGGACGATCTACCCCGACCGCATCGAGTCGGAGGGGAACATCAAGTCGCACCACAACGTCGGCGGGCTCCCCGAGGTCGTCGACTTCGAGGGGATCGTCGAACCGGTCCGCGACCTCTACAAGGACGAGGTCCGCGAGGTCGCCCGCGCGCTCGGCTTAGAGGAGATAATCTCCGAGCGGATGCCGTTCCCCGGCCCCGGGCTCGCCGTCCGGATCGTCGGCGAGGTGACACCGGAGAAGGCCGCGGTCGCCCGCGAGGCGACTCACGTCGTCGAGGAGGAGCTGGAGGAGTACGACCCCTGGCAGGCGTTCGCCGCCGTGCTCGGGAAGGCCACCGGCGTCAAGGGCGACAACCGCGTCCACGGCTGGGTCGTCGCCGTGCGCTCGGTCGAGAGCCGCGACGGGATGACCGCGCGCGCCCAGGAGCTCGACTGGAGCACCCTCCAGCGCATCCAGAGTCGGATCACCGGCGAGAACGAGAACGTGGCGCGCGTCGTCTACGACGTGACCCACAAACCGCCCGCGACGATCGAGTACGAGTGATGGCGGCCCGACCTCTCGCCGTCGTCGCCGGCCCCGACGAGCACGGACTCGGCGAGGAACTCGAAGCGCTCGGCGTCGAGATCCGCCGTATCGAGGGGATCGTCACCGCCGACGCGCTCTCCGAGGCCGGAATCGAAGACGCCGCCTACTTCGTCCTCACCGACGTAGAGGAGGCGACCGGCATCCCGATCGCGAAGGAACTGAACCCGGACGTGCTCGCGGTGACGTACGCCGAACGGTCGCTGCCGGAGTTCGTCTCCGGCGTCGCCGACCTCGCGATCGACCCGGCCCTGATGAGCCCGGAACTGGTCGCAGAAGAGCTCCATAACGGGACGAACGACGGATAACGCCGCCTAACTCGTCTCCGTCGCCACCGGCGAACCGACCTACCCATTGTTCTCGCTGTTACCGCCCTCGTCGCCGCTTATCTCACCGTCACCGCCGCTCGCCTCACCGTCCTCGATCGTGCCGGCGCGCCGCCGTCGCCGGACGGACAGCCACACCGCACAGCAGAAGGCGGTAGCGACGGCCGCCGTCGTGAGCGAGAACGCGACGCGGTAACCGGTCTCGGTGTAGACCACGGTCCCGGAGACGACGTCGCCGGTGCGGTACCCGTCGAGGACGACGCCCATCGCGGTCGGGAGGACGGCCCCCCCGAGGAACCCCGCCCCGTTCACGGTCGCGGTGGCGACGCCGCTCGCCTCGGCCGGGTACTGCTCTTTGATTATCGGGAGCGAGAGCATGACGAACCCGAGGCTGAACCCCACGAGGAAGAACACGCCGGCGACCGCCGGGAGCGGCGGATCGCCGACGGCGGGCACGACGGCGAGCACGAGCGTGAACAGCCCGAGCCCCGCGATGAGCGGCCCGTGACGGCGGCCGAGCCGGTCGGAGACGCGCCCCATCGCCGGCGCGCCGATCAGCATCCCGACCGCCCCCGCGAGCGTGAACGAGGAGGCGGTCGTCACGTCGAGCCCGTACACGACGACGAGGTACGGCACGCCCCAGAGCCCGATCACGGTGAGGATCGTCCCCATCGCCGAGAAGAAGACGACCGACAGCAGCCACTGGTCGAGGTCGCCGAGCAGCGTCCGGAGGTGCGCGCCGGTCTCGCGGAGGCTCGCCGTGCGCTGCTCCGGGACGTTCGCGATCGGATCGAGGCCGGCGTCGCTCGGCGAGCGGCGCACTAACGCGGCCACCGCGACCGCCGCCGCGAAGCCGACGACGGCGAGCCCGCGAATGGTCGGCTGCCACCCGATCCGGTCGATGGCGACCGCCAGCGGGACCGTCGCGAGGATCGCGCCGAGTCCGGCGATCCCGGTCGTCACGCCCGTCATCGTCGCGAACTCGTCGACGCGGAACCAGTTCGCGCAGAAGCGGAGCGTGGCGATGAAGATCACGCCGCTGCCGAGCCCGATCACCGCCCGCGAGAGGAACGCCGTGAGGTAGCTGTCGCTGAACGTGAACGCGACCGCGCCCGCGCTGAGGACGACCGCGCCCGCCGCCCCCACGTACCGCGCGCCGTATCGGTCGGCGACGACGCCGGTCGGGATCTGCACGACCGCGTAGATGAAGAAGAAAGAGGCGTGGAGCGTCCCGAGCTGCGACGCGGAGATCGCGAACGCGTCGACCAGCTGTTCCGAGAGCACCGCCGTCGAGAGCCGGTGGACGTTGACGAGGAGGAAGACGACCGCCAGCGACCCCCACCCGAGCCAGCGGCGCTTCGTGGGGTCGGTGAGCGCGCTCATGCAGGTCGATCCGCGATCCCGGGCCTAAAAGCGTGGTACTCCGGAAAACGAGGCTCTGCGGCGGCGGGGAAGCGCCTACCCTCCCCGAGTTCGATCGGCCGATCAGGCCGTTTCCATTTCGCGCTCCAGATCGCGGAGCCGCTCGATCCGGTTCTCAGTCGACGGGTGCGTCGAGGCGAGCTTCCCGACGAACCCGGCCTTGATCGGGATGATGAAGAACGCGTTCATCTCCGCCTCCTCGCGGAGGTCCTCCTTCGGCACGCGGTCCATCCGGCCGTCGATCGTCATCAGCGCGGATGCGAGCGCGCCGGGCTTCCCAGTGATCAGCGCCGCGCCGCGGTCGGCGGAGTACTCGCGGTACCGCGAGAGCGCGCGGATGAGCAGGAACGAGATGACCCACACGACGATCGACACGAGGATCGCGACGATGACGGGCGCGCCCTGCCGGTTGTCGCCGCTGAACAGCCATCCCCACCGCACGATGAAGAAGGCGATCGTCGAGAGGAACGAGGCGATGGTCATCACCATCACGTCGCGGTTCTTCACGTGTGCGAGTTCGTGAGCGAGCACGCCGTCGAGCTCGTCGTCGTCGAGCGCCCGGAGCAGTCCGGTGGTCACGGCGACGGTCGCGTTCTTCTTGTTCCGGCCGGTCGCGAACGCGTTCGGCACCTGCGTGTCCGCGACGGCGACGGTCGGCTTCGGGAGGTCGGCCTGCTGGCTCAGTCGCTCGACCCGGCGGTGGAGATCGGGATACTCGTCGGCGCTCACCTCGCGGGCGCCCATGCTCCGCAGGGCGAGCTTGTCGCTGAAAAAGTACTGAGCGATCGAGAACCCGCCGAGCATGATCAGCGGGAACAGGAAGTCACCGAAGTACACGGTCAGCGCGCCGACGAACACGACGTAGAGGGCGAAGAGGAGGAACATCGTGAACGCCATCCGTCCACGCAGTCCCCAATCGGTCTTCCATTCCATACCCGTATTTTACCGCTCGCGCGATTAAAGGCTGCCGGGAGCGGGAGATCGTCCGACGACGGCAGCGCTTTTCCCCCGCCGCGGCCACCCGCACGCATGGAGACCGTTCTCGTCACCGGCGGCCGCGGCGCCTCCGGGCGCTGGGTCGTCGACCGGCTCGCGGGCGACTACGAGGTCGTCGTCGTCGACTACGAACGCCCCGGCCCCGGCGTCGACCCGACTCCGCACGTCTCGTTCCGCGCGGCCGATCTCGCCGACCGCGGCGAGGCGCTCGACACCGTCCACGCCGTCGCCCCCGACGCCGTCGTCCACTGGGCCGCGATCCCCGTCGCCGGCACCCACCCCGACGGCCGTGTGTTCGAGACGAACGCCCGCGCCGCGAAGAACGTCCTCGACGCCGCGGGGCGCGCCGACGCCCGGATCGTGCAGGCGTCGAGCGACGGGGCGTACGGCTTCTTCTTCGCCGATCCGACGCCGGTCCCCGACGAGCTTCCCATTACCGAGGATCACCCGCTCCGACCGGAGGACCCCTACGGCCTCTCGAAGGTGACCGCCGAGGCGGCCGCGGGTGCGGTCGCGCGCCGCGAGGGCGTTCCGGCGGTATCGATCCGCCCCTCGTGGATCCAGTACCCCGGCGAGTACGCCTGTCGGAGCGACGACTACGTCGACGATCTGGACGCCGGCGCCGGCAACTTCTGGTCGTACGTCGACGCCCGCGACGTCGCCGACCTCGTCGCCGCCGCGCTGGCGGGCACGGCGGGACCGGACCCGGCCGTCCCGTCCGGAGCCCACGAGGCGGTCAACTGCGTCGCCGCCGACAACGCGCTCGGCCGACCGCTGCTCGATCTGGTGCGGGAGTCGTACGGCGAGATTCCGGACGACTGCGCGGTCGACGAGGGGGACGACCGGGGCGCCTACGCGATCGAAAAGGCCGACCGGCTGTTCGGGTGGAAACCGAGCCGATCGTGGCGCGAGGCAGCCGGCGAGGACGTTCCCGAGCCGACGCTGTCCGAGGGGTAGATCTGGAAGAGATGCCCTTATAAACGAACGAGGCGTGAGGCTGCGGTGCGGTTGCGGTCCGGGCGGGACTCAAAGGGGCAGTCGCCGTCGATCCAATATCAGCCGTTTATAAACAAACGCCTGAAGATCCGGAAACAGCCATCCTTCCGCCAAGAATCACTTATAAACAACGAACGTATCGAATCGATTCTTAAATCGACAGGATCGCGTTGACCAGCGTCCGCGTCGCGATCGCCGTCGCCGCGCCCAGCCACGTCAACAGGACGAAGTGGATGTACCCGTTCGCGGGGTTGCCGCCGTCGATCCGCCGGATCATCTGCGAGGAGAGGGAGGCGTTGAACAGCACGACCGTGAGCAGCAGGTACTCGATCAGCGGGATGTCGTACGCCCCGGGGTAGACGATCTGGCCGATGTCCATCTGATCGAGCTGGAAGTCGGCCGTCAGATCAGCGAGGATGGCGACGATCTCTAACCCGATGAAGAAGGCGAACGTCGCCGCCGCCGTGATCCCGTACAGCAGGCCGATAAACGTCATCGCCGCCTGCCGACGCTGCTCGCGGAGCTGGTTGACGGCGTTCATGTTCTTCGAGATCAGCTCGCCGAGCATCTTCGGGTCCCCGCCCATCCGCCGGCCGACGAGGTACATCTCGGAGAACTTCTGGATGAGGTACGACCGGGTGTCGTAGGTGAACTGCTCCCACGCGCCCTCCGTGCTGATCCGCATGTTGAGCCGGCGGTAGAGCCGCTCGATCGACGGCGAGAGGGCGCCGAAGTTCTTGTCGCGCAGCGTGGTCAACACGTCGGTCGTCGTCGACTGCTTCGCGCTCTCGGTCGCACCGAGCGCCCGGACGAAGGAGGGGAACTCCCCGTCGCGGGCCGTGATCGCCTGTTCCTCGCTGCGGAGGATGACGCCGGTAATAAAGAGGGGAGAGATCGGCACCGCGAGGTACAGCGGGAGCCGCACGTCGTCGATGAAGAAGAGCAGCCCCGGGAGCCCCGGACCGTGCCCGAACATCCCGGCGGCCGTGATCCCGATGATGAGGAAGGAGAGCCCGCCGCCGATCCCGAGCGACGCCCAGAGCTTCAGGTCGCCGGGGGCCCGCTCGTCCGGGTGGAACCAGATCGGGTCGTACGGCGAGGTCGCACGGATCATCGCGTAGAAGCCGAGCTGGACGAAGACGAACAGCACGATGACGGCCGCCACCGTCGCGGTCGGGTCGTTCCCGGTCAGGATCGGCAGGACGATCGCGAAGACGAGGGCGAACGTCATCGAGAGGATCATCGACATGTACAGGTCCTTCATCACCTCCAGGTTCGACAGCGAGGACTCGTACAGCGTCTCGTACTTGGCGAGCATGACGTCCTGCTCGGAGACGAGGAACTCCTCTAGCGACTGGCCCGCGCCCATCGTGTAGCCGAGCCGGTCGAAGAAGTCGGCCATCGCGTCGGAGGGGACCTCCTCGGCCCGCCGGCGACACGCGTCGTCGAGGCTCTGGTTCCAGGTGTCGACGAGGTGGACGACGCGGGCGATCTCCTCGGCCGCGACCCCGTACTCCTCCTCTTTCGCTAAGGTCCGGAACACCTCCATGCGGTCGATGTTCGTCGTCGACAGCACGGTCATGTGCGTCATCACGAGATGGAGTTGGTTGTCGATCTTGTTCTCCAGACTGGAGAGGTAGATCTTCGGGTAGATCACCGCCGACACCACTACCAGTCCGCCAAACATCGGGACGGGAACCCGCGCCGCGAACGGGAGCGGGAGGACGAACAGCCCGACGACGCTCGCGAGGAAGACGATGACCGCCGGAACCAACACGAGCCCGACGTACTTCCGCTTCGAGATGTCAAGCTTGTCGTACGACTCCATGACGGCCGAGGTTAGCTCGGCCGCGGTCGCGAGTCCGTTGCCGACCTCCTTCACCGCCATGGCTATCTGACGTTCCGGTGCATGTCGAAGGGGAGCCCCTCGACGCCGTCGCGCTGGAAGGAGTCGATCGCGTTGTTCACCTCGTGGTAGCCCAAGATTCCCTCTTGGATCATCCGTTCGATCAGCTCCGCGCGGAACTCCAGGTCGTCGTAGATGTCACGGGTGTCGGCGTATCCCAGCAGCGTCGCGATCTGCTCTTCTAACACGTAGGAGTTGTTCATCCCCTGGAAGACGATCTCGTCTTCGACGGGGTCCCAGCTGAACACCTCGCGGGTGACGACCCCCTCCATCTCCTTGGAGTACCCCTCGATCTCCTGGACGCTCGTCACCCGGCGCAACACCTGATCGCCCTGTTTCACCCGGTTCTGGAACAGCGCCACGTCGGCGTTGTCCATGAACGTCTCGGGGACGTTGATCGGCTCGGAGGTGAACCGCTGGATCATCGAGACGATGTCGGACGCGTGGAACGTCAGCATGACCGGGTGCCCCGTCTGGGCCGCCTGGAACGCCATGCGCCCCTCGGCGCCGCGCACCTCGCCCACGATAATGTAGTCGGGACGAGACCGCAGCGCGGCGGCGACGAGGTCGAACATGTCCACGTCGGAGGAGCCCTCTCCGCCGCCCTCGCGGGTCAACAGCTGCTGCCAGGTGTTGTGCGGCGGGATGACCTCGGCGGTGTCCTCCGCGGTGTAGATCTTCGAGTCGCTCGGGATATACGAGAGGATGGCGTTCAACGTCGTCGTCTTGCCGGACGCCGTCTCCCCGACCACGAACACCGTCTGCTCGTTCTCCAAGCAAAGCCAGAGGTACGCCGCGAGCTCCGGCGAAAGCGTCCCCCAGTTGGTGATCTGGTTGATCGACAGCGGCACCTCCTCGCCCTGCCGGATCGTGAGCGAGGAGCCCTTCAGCGACACGTCGTCGGAGTAGATGATGTTGATACGCGACCCGTCCGGCAGCGTGGAGTCGACGATGGGGTCGGAGTCGGACAGCGGGTCGCCGATCCGCTCGCCCATGTTTCGCAGCCAGTTGTCGAACTCCTGCGGGGTGCCGAAGTCGACGGTCGTCTCCAGCATGCCGAACGTGCCGTGATCGACGTGACACTCCTTGGGGCCGATGACGTGGATGTCCTCGTTGGCCGAGTCGCGCATCACCGGTTCGAGCGGGCCGAGACCGACGATATCGCGGTTGAGCCGGTAGCGGATGTTCTCGTAGGTCTCCTCGGTGACCGACAGCTTCCCCATGTTGAGCAGCTTCGAGAGGCTGCCGCGGAACCCCTGGTTCTGCTCGTCGACATGGGTGACCTCCTCTAACAGCTCCTCGATGAGGTCGTCGTACTCGGATTCGCTGTCGGGGGCGCTGTGCTGGCCACTCACCGTGAGAAGGCGGTTTTTCACCTCGTTGAGGACCTCCGCCTGCGGACCGGAGACCTCCGGCTCGATGGCGTAGTACTTGGTGTCCTGCCCGAGGTCGCCGTAGATGTGGCTGTAGATGGGTCCGCCGACGGGGTAGATGACGTTGGGCCGGTTCGACTCGTACTCGGCTTTCGGCTCCTCGATGAACTGCGGGAACTCCCCGGTGATCTGCTTGAACTCCCGCAGGTGCTCGCGGAGGTGCGGCCGCCGCATGGCCGCCTTCCGGAGCTCGTCCGACGGTTTCGCGGTTCCGTGTTCGGTCATGTCTTACTCCGTGTCTCCCGTCCGATCGGTCGCGTCCCGGCGGCCGGGACGGCTGTGCGTCGACCCGCGCATGCGTTCACGCGACGCTGCGGCTCTCGATGACGATGCCGGTCCCCGAGCGGACCGAAAAGCCGATCGTGTCGCCGACCTGTTCGCCCATCCCCGCGAAGCGTTTCACGTTGATCTGGCGGCGGATGTCGTTTCCGACCTCGATCATCTCCAGTTGGAGGAAGACGTCGGCGATCGACCGGAACGGCCCAATAGCGTCGTCGTCGACGGCCGAGGGGTCGACGGTGAGCACCACCACCTTCCCCTGCGAGATGATCTCCCGGAAGAAGGAGATGATCTCCAGGGCCGCCTGTCGCTCCTCGTTCTTCCGAACCAGCGCCTCGAAGGTGGGGTCGTTCCGGAAGATGGCGTCGAACGTGTCCAGGAAGACGACGTCGGAGTTCCACATCGCCTCCGCGTTCATCAGCCGCTTGAGCAACTCCTTGCGCTCCCCGTCGTCGTCGGAGAACGCCCCGCCGGAGTCGAAGTCGGCGTGGAGGAAGAGCATCTCCTCCTGGAGGAGCGGCTTCACCATGTCGTACTCCAGCGAGTGCATCTGGTCGATGAACCCGCGGACGGTGAGCTCCGTCGACATCATCGTCACCGACGCGCCCTCCTCGACGAGCCCGTAGGCGAACCGCTGGGAGATGGCGCTTTTGCCGGCGCCGTAGTCGCCCTCCATGAGGACGATGCTACCGCGGGGGATCCCCCCGCCGAGCTCCTTGTTCAGCCGGTCGCGATCGCCGAGCCCGAGCGAGAGCAGGTTGTCGCGGGGCATCTCAGTTACTCCCCTCCACGCGGAACTGGAACAGCTCCTCGTCGCCGTTGGCGGTGACGTACACCCGGTGGTCGCCGTCGTCGAGGCCGCCGCTCGTTCCGTCGAGCGCGTTCACGTTGATCGTGAGCCGCAACACGTCTCCGCGGCTCCACGCCGCGCCCGCGTCGGCGGAGACGAGCTCGCCGTCGATGGCGCTCGGCGGGACGTAGCTCCCGTCGAAGACGACGTCGAGCCCCGAGCCGTCGGGCGCGAGCCGATAGGTTCCGGTGTTCTTTATCAAGAGGGTCACGTTCTGGGTGCTGGCGTTGTACACCCCCGCGTTCGCGTCGGAGATGATCGTCACGTCGGTCCGGAGCGTCTCGGTCGCGTCCAGTCCGGCGTCGTCGACCGCCGCGCTCACGCGGTCGACTCCCGTGGTGATCGTACCGACCACGCCGGCCGCGATCACGAGGCTCGCGATGAACAGGATGAGGTGCGAGACGGGAACGCTGGCCATCTACGCGCTCACCTCCGCGGCGTCGCGGACGCCGGACTCGACGACGAGGACGACGCGGGTCTCTCCCGCGGCCACACCGGTTGAGAGGTCGCCCTCGTCGACCTCGATGGTCAACGTCTCGCCGCCGAGCCACAGCTCTGTGTCGCCGTTGCCGTCGACCGTCGTGGTCGCGTTCGGCCCGCCCACGTCGACGTACACGTTGTCGACGAGCAGCGTCGCGTCGCCGGCGACGAGGCCGAGGGAGCCGTCGTTGGTGGCGTTGACGGTGAGAGTCGTGTCGTCGAACGTCGCGTTCGTCACCGTGAACGCCGTGTTCTGCCGCTCGAGCGCGCGTTCGTTTATCCCGTGTTGCGCGTCGCTGACGCGGTCGAAGCCGTTGGCCGCGACGGGATAGAACGTCGTGAACGCGAAGAACAGCCCCGCGACGATGATGGCCGTCGACGCCGAGACGCTAACGCCCATCGCCCCACCCTCCGTCGGCCGGGTCGGCGCGGTCGGAACGCGGGTTCGGGTCGTTCATCGGCCGCGGGGAGCCGCCGTTGCGCTCGCGCCCCTCGGAGCCGCGATGGTCTGCGTGGTCGTCTCGGTGGCCAGCGTGGTCGTCCCGCCTCCCCGCGTCGCCGCCCTGACCGTTCTCGCTCGCCCGACGGTCTCGGTCGTCGCCGCCGCGATCGCCGCCTCGGTCCTCGCGCGGGGCGCGTCCCTCGCGACCTCCTCGCCCCCCGCGACTCCCCGAACCGGCCCGCGGCGGTCCGCCGCCGACCAGCGAGCCGCCGGCGAGGTCGTCCCAGCGGTCGAGCAACAGCAGATGGCCGCTCGTCCCGTTGAGCTGGGTGACGTACCGGAGACTGCGGGTGTGGTGTTCGCGGACCAGCCGGTCGGTCCCCGGCCGGTCGACGAGGTTGCGGTCGATCGTGCCGAACCCGGAGAGGAAGTCGCGGAGCCGCGCGGCCGCGTCGGGACCGACCCACTCGATGCGCTCGTAGTAGTTGATCGCGCGCACCGCGTCGGTGACGTCGCTCTCGGAGACGAGGAACTCCAGCCACTCCATCACGAGGAGGTCGCCGACGTAGTCGCCGGGGAGCTCCGTGAGGTACGGCTTGCCGCGAGTCCCCGAGAGGTCGTCCTCGCGGACGTACTCGAAGCCGCCGCCGTTCGCCTCGGCGGGGTCGCCGCCGGGCCGCTGGCCGCGCGAGCGGTCGGGCTCCGGCTCCGGTTCGGGGTCCGGCTCCGGCGCGTGACCGTTCGTCGCCGGGCCGTCGTCGACGGGCTCGTCTTCGAACGAGTCCATCCCCTCGTCGAAGTTGACGCCGTCATCGGGCCCGTCGTCGAACGGGTCCGACTCGTCGCCGAGGTCCTCCTCGAACGAGTCGCCTCCGTCGTCGAACGGGTCCTCGTCAGCGGGCGCGTCCGCGTCCGTTTCGGCGCCGTCCTCGTCGGCCCAGTCGGCCTCCCCGGCGTCGTACTCCTCTTTCAGCTCGCTGAAACTCTTTCCATCGTCGTTCATGTCGTCTCCGTCGTCCGCCGCCGCGGTCTCGGACGCGGCGTCGGCGGGGTCGCCGTCGTCCGTGTGCTCGTCGTCCGGTTCCTCGTCCAGCTCGGCGAACTCGTCGTCGTCCTCGAAGTCGTCGTCGAGCAGGTCGTCGTCGAAGAACCCGTCGGCGTCCGCGTTCGCGACGTCTTCGTCGAGGTCGTCGTCGCCCGCGTCGTCCCCTTCGTCGTCGTCGAAGAGGCCGAACGACCCCTCACCGCCGCCGTCGACCCCGCCGAAGCCGCTGGAGTCGTCGACGAACGGGTTGATGCCGCGGGTGACCATCTCGTAGATGTCGAGTAAGTTCCGCACGTCCTCCTCGATGTCGTCGACGGCGGCCGAGATCTCCTCGTTCTCCGAGCGGACGGTCGAGACGGTCGACGAGAGCGAGGAGACCTCGTTCTCCAAGTCGTCGAGCCGTTTCTCCAGCTCGTCGGTGTCGGCGCCGCCGCCACCGCCGTCGTCGAACCCGTCGTCCCACTCGTCCATCCCGTCGAAGTCGTCGAAATCGTCGCCGCCGCCCATTCCGCCGCCCATTCCGCCGCCGCCCATCCCGCCATCTCCCATCCCGCCGCCGAAGGGATCGTCGCCGCCGCCCATGCCTCCGGAATCGTTGTCGTCGGAGCCGTCATCGTCGAGGAACCTATCGAGGACGCTCGCACCGACGAGCCCCAGCGTGGCGACTATCCATGCAGCCGTTGGAGATCCCCACACCGGTAGTTCGAGGCCCATTACCGTATACCATCCTCAGAACGCACTTCAATTCACCCCTCAAAATATCAGCTGTGAGAAGACGCGCGTTCGGCGGAGATCCGGACACGCCGCGCCATCTCCTCAGCGGTTCGATCTCAAAGCGTCCGCTCGAACCCGTCGGCCGCTCGAACGACCAGCCGGCCGTCCGCCCTGAACCGGACGGTCCGTCCGACGCCGTCGCCGACGGCGCGCTCGACCACCGGAATTCCGGCCGCGTCGAGGCACTGCTCGGCGCGCGCGACGTTCCGCGGCCCGACCGCGTCCGTGAGATCGAGCATCTCCGCGCCGCCGGCGACGCGCGCTTCGAGTCGGTCGAGGGACGCGCCCTCGGCCTCCAGCTCCGCGATCAGCGTCTCGATGCCGGTGTCGACGTACTTGCCCGGTCGTTCGATCCCGGTATCGGTCTCGGTGCCGTTCGGTAGCATCGCGTGTAACAGCCCTCTGACGCCGGTCGACCGGTCGACGAGCGCCACGGCGACGCACGAACCGAGGCCGCTCGTCGTCAGCGTTTCCCCGCCGGTCGCGACCGACAGATCGCTGACCCCGACCTTGATCCGGCCGGCGTCGGGGGCTCGGGAGAGCGTTCCCTCGCGAGACGACGGGGGGTGGCTCACGACTCCGAGAGTCGGTCGAGCGCCCGGGTCAGTTCGCGCTCGTCAGGGAGCGCGTACACGTCGCACCGCGCCTGCACGCCCTCGGTCCGGATCGCGGCGTCGATCACGAACCCGTAGTCCTGTCGCTGACTCAGTTTGGCGACCAGCGGGCTGATCGCTGCCGAGCCGATGTCGTGGACGAACTCCGGCGGCGAGTGGGTGATCGACGTGCCGAGCACGTTCGCCCAGCCGTCGATGAACCCGCTCGTCATCACGTTGCCGAGCTCGCAGAGGGCGTTCTCCGCCATTCCGCCCAGCGGTTCGTCCGGTTCGGTGGGGAGCATCGAGGCCGCGATCTTCGCCGCGGACTCCTCCTCGAAGAGGATCGCGAGGTAGCCGCTCGGCTCTCCCTGGAGCTCGAAGACGGTCCCCGCGTGCGGCTCGACGCCCACCTCGGCGGGCACGTCGGCGAGGGGGACAAATCGTAGTCGACTCACGTCGACACTCGTGGTAAGTCCCGTCATCATCGCGATGTTGTCGGCGGCGTTCGCGGAGCCGCGCTTCGCCAGCGACGCGAACGTCGACAGCGACTCGTAGGGAACCGCGGTGCTGTCGGCGCCGTCGTTCCCCGCCTCGCCGTCCGCGCCCGGCGCGGCGGCCGGCGCGGTCTTACCCACGACGAGGTCGCGGAACTTCCCGGAGTCGGGGAGCATGTAGATGGAGAAGTCGAGATCCGCCGTCGTCGCGTCCAGCCGGCTCTCGAAGAGGAACACGCCGTCTCCGGCGAGCGCCCCGTCGGGGAGGACGGCGGCGCCGTCGGCTTCGAAGTACCGGGGCGGCGTCATGTCGATCGCCGTCCCGAGGTAGTTCGCCCAGCCGTCGAGGAAGCCGCCGAGCGCGATGTTGCCGACCTCGGTCACCGCGCTGCGTCCCATCGACGCCCCGCCGGGCAGGAGCGAGAGCAGAGCGTCGACGTTGTCCGCGTCGAACGCGAGGACCGCCTCGCCCTCCAGTCCGCCGCGGAGGTCGACGCTCACCCCGATCGACTCCCGGCCGGCGAACGCCTCGGCGAGGTCCTCGCCGCTGGCGACGCTGGCGCCCGTGACCTCCACGGAGAGGTCCGTGCCCGTCAGGTCGGTGAGCGCGCCGGCGGCCTGTCCGGCCCCCCGCTCCGCCAACCGGTTGCAGGCGCCGAGCGCCCGAACGTCGACGCGCATTATACCGCCGATCCGATGGCGTCGAGCACGTTCGGCTTCTGGAACGGCTTCGTGATGTACCCCTCGGCGCCGGCCTTGATGGCCGCCTTCATCTTCTCCTCCTGCCCGACGCTGGTGCACATGATCACCGTCGCCTCCGGGTTGGCTTCGAGGATCTCCGTCGTCGCCTCGATACCGTCCCGGATCGGCATCACGATGTCCATCATCACGAGGTCGGGGCCGTGTTCCTCGTACATGTTGACCGCCTCCACGCCGTTTTCGGCCTCGCCGACGATCTCGAACTCCCCTTCGAGGATCTCCCGGAGCAGGTTCCGCATGAACTCCGAATCGTCTGCGATAAGCACGCGCGTTGCCATAGTTATCTGGAAGGCGGGACAGCGCTCACTTAACGACTCCCCCGCGGTTCTCAGCGATGAGAACCGACGTGGGAGGCCGGATCGTCGAGACCCCAAGCGTGCTCACACCCAGTGACCGAGGAGGTACGTCGCGCCCACGAGGACCGTCCCGCCGAACGTCTCCCGCGTCCCGATACCGAAGGGGAGGAACGTCGCCGGCGCGTCGCCCGGCACCTCGTCGTCGCCACCCTTCGACGGCCCCTCGTTCGCCCCGCCACCGTCCGAACCGTCGCCACCCGCCTCGTCGTCGCCGTCCGATTCACCTTCTCCCCCATTCCCTCCGTCGGTCGCCGCCGACCCCTCTTCTCCGGCGCCGGGCTCGTCGACCCGCGTCACCGACGGGTCCGCCTCCACGGTCAGCGTCCCGTTCACGCTGTGCCCGTCGATCGCGAGCTCGTACGGGTACTCACCCGGCTCCAGCTCGGCGTCGATCTCGCCGAACGTCTCCGCTTTCGAGGCTCCCGGTTCGACCGTGAGGTGGCGCTCCTCGACGACCGCCCCGTCGTCGACGTCG
Source organism: Halorubrum salsamenti (assembly GCF_007671685.1). Lineage (GTDB taxonomy): Archaea > Halobacteriota > Halobacteria > Halobacteriales > Haloferacaceae > Halorubrum > Halorubrum salsamenti. The sequence goes on from NZ_VCNL01000004.1 coordinate 221,139, forward strand.
AGCGACAGCCGCTCCCGGGTCTGTAGCTGCCCGACGTTTCGCACCGTCGCGGAGAGGTTCGACAGCGACTCGCCCCGGGTCACCGTGAGATTCGTCGTCGTCTCGTTCGACAGCCGCAGGCGGGCTGGGTCCCCCGCGTCGTCGACGACGATGATCCTCCGGCTGTCCTGCAGCGACTGTCCCTGGTAGAGCCGGTAGCTCGCCTCCGTCCCCGGCGTCACGTTAGTGAGCCCGCTGTCGACGGAGAAGTTCCCGTCCTCGATCGTCAGCTCCGACTCCGTCCGTGACGGCTCGCCGTCGTCGTCCCTGACGATCGTCGCCGACAGCTCCGTCACGGGGAGGATCGACGTCGACCCGGTGATGGTCTCGTTGTCGGCCTCGACGAGGAGGTCGCCGTCGGCGGTGGCGTGGTCGTACCGGAGGTAGCGCTCGCGGACGCTGAACGACGCCTCGGCGCTCACCCGGCCGTCGGCGCTCCCGTGGTACGGGTACTGCTCCGACAGCCGGTCGTCCGCGGCCGACTCCGGTTCGAAGGCGGCCGGGGGCCCCTGCCCGTCGCGGAACGCGTACCGCTCGCCTTCGGTCCCCTCCAGGGCGAACTCGACCGAGAACTCGTCGCCCGGCTCGGGGTCGGCGGTGAACGGGCCCCCGTCGCTCGTGTCTATCGCGAGGTAGAACCGGCTGGGCGCCCGATCGCTGTCCCCGCGTTCGAGCGTCTCCCCCTCCGCGAGATAGAGCGTGACGTCGTCCGGGTCGGCGTTCGCGAGGTCGAGTTCCGCCGTCCGCTCGTTACCATTGGAGTTCGTCTGTCGGACGCGGAGCGAGACGCCCTCTTCGGCGTCGAGGAGATCGGCGAGGGCCCGGTGATCGATCTGGGACTTGTCCTCGATCGACCCGGCGGACCGCTGCTGGGCGAAATACGAGAGGGCGCCCCAGATCCCGGTCGACTCGAATCCGAGCACGACGCGGTCGCCCTTCGTCACCGCCGTTCGGTCGAGCCCGCTCTCCCGGAGCGCGCCGAGCGGTTCGGTCCCGCCCTCGCCGTCGGTGGTCACCTCGCTGTCCGCGGTCGTGAACACCTCGACGCTGTCGTTGAACGCCGGCTTCCGCAACACGAGATCGGACTCCGCGGCCACCTTGACCGGGTCCACGGCACCAGAGTCTCGGACGACGAACGTCCCGTTCGTGACCGCGAGCCGGTATCGCTGTGGATTTAGAGGGCGCGCGAGTCCGTCGGCGCCGGTCGCGCCGGTCGCGCCGGACAGGTTCGCGAGGTCCTCCGCGATCACGTCGCCCGCCTCGTTCCTGAACTCGAGGTCGCAGTTCACGTCGGAAGCACTGCAGCTATCGACGTCGCTCTCGTTCGTCCCGAGAAGCCGCGTGTTGATCGTCGTGGATCCGCCGGACGCCTTGACGACGTCGACGAACCCGACCGTTCCGCCGGAGTCGGTGAGTCGGTTGCCGCCGATCAGCAGGTACGCGCTGTCGTTCCCGGACGCGCCGACGACGTGTCTGATCTCCACCGGGTCCCCCGCCGTCCCGGTGTACATCGGTCGGCTGAACGATCCGCGGATCTCCTGACGGGCGGCGCCGCCCGGTTCCGTTTCGTCGTCGGTCGCGATCGCGGGAGCGATCCCGTCTCCACCGGCCGCCGTCGCGTCTCCTCCCGCGAGCGTCGCCGCGGCGGGGCCCGTGGCCGCCGCACCGAGAAACGAGAGGAGCACCGCGAGCGCGACCAGCACGACGCCGAGGTCCGAGAGCCGGGTGCGGAGCGTCATCTCCGCCTCCTCCCCCACGTTCCCCTCGCCCGGTTTAGTGCGCGATCCGGTAGGCTCGGTGCGCGAATCGGCACGCCCGCTGCGGACGCGGGCTGTCGTCGTCCGGCCGGACCGATCCGCGTCGTCCGGTGAAGCTCTGGAGGTCATCGTGGTGTCCGTTTCGTCCTGACGGGCCGAGTCGTTTCCACGGCCCGCCGTCGGTTGGTACGTGGTCGGGATCTCAGTGACTAAAGCGTACCTTCCCGATTATCGTAACAGAGAACCGGACCCTCCGCCACGGAGGTGAATCGACCCAAACCGACAGATGGCGGCGGGATCGAGTCGTCAACAAAGCTCCGAAGAGTTAAGTCCGCCCGCGGTACGCTTTCGATGAGGATGAAGACCTGCTCCCGGTGTGACTCGTCGCTCGACGACGAAGCCCGCTACTGCGTCGAGTGCGGCGCCCCCCAAACGGAGGACGCCGCTGAGGAACTCGACGACTACGTGCAGCGACAGGCCCAGCAGGTGGCCGCCGACTCCGGGGATGCAGGCGGCGGAGGCGGACACGCCGGAAGCGGCGGTGACGGGTCCGGATACGTCTCGACCGAGGAGCTCACCGACCGCGAGCAGCTCTGGCGCCGCGGCTGTTACGTGCTCGGCTACGGGACGATCGTCGTCGCGCTCACGCTGGTCCCGCAGATCGGTTCCTTCCCCCTGATACTCGGTGGGATCGCGATCTTACCGCCGATCCGCCGCCTGACCTCGGAGCCGCTCGGGAGCCCGCTGAAACGCGAGGTGATGGCCGGACTGTACGCGGTGTTCGCGCTGCTCGGCGTCGCGCTGCTCGTTCTTTTATAAGCATCCGCTCGGAACAGTCGTTCCAGAAAGCGCTCGCTACTCGATCCGGAAGCCGTTCGCCTCCTCCGCCGCGCGCACCAGATCGCCGATGCTGTCGCTCGCCGTGAGCCCCTGGCTCGCGGCGAAGCGCTTGATCGCCACCGGCGGGACGTCGACGGTCGTCTCGCTCGCGACGAGCAGGAGCCCGAGCGCCTCGGGGGTGGGCGAGCTCGGGCCCGCGTTGGACGCGAACCACGACACGAGCGAGTCGAACGTCGCCGTCACGTCGTTCGAGACCATCCGCTGACGGGTGGTGTCGCCGTCGACGTGGAGCGTCGCGTCGATCCCGTAGGTGAACCCGTCGTCGTCGAAGGAGTTCGCCAGCCACCGACTCACCGACTGGCGGTCGACTTCGGGGGTGGCGTGACCGCCCTGTGGGTGGTTCGTGGAGGCGCCCTGCGGCCGGGCGGCGTTCCCGCCCTGCACCTGACCGCCCGCATCACGGGGCGCGTCGGCGCCGGGGACATCCCCGCTCCCCGCACCTCCCGGACCACCACCCGGATCGGGTGGTCGCCTCTCCGCCGGATTCGCCGGGTCGGCGGACGTGAAGCCGGTCTCGTCGGCGGGGGACCGGTCCGGCTGCGCCCGCCGGATGTTGGGCCGGCCGTTCGTCCCGACGACGTACCGGCTCTCCCCGATCTCGACGACGCTCTCGTCGTCGGTGAAGTCGAGCTCGTCGGGGTCGGCCGGCGGCGCGTCGGGGTCGGCGGCCGGTGCGTCGCGGTCGCTCATGGTAACGCCGTGAACGCGCGAGAAAATAGGTGTTCCGGGCGGATCGATCCGCCGAGGAAGTGGTTAGGGGGCTCTTCGAGGCTCGTTAGAGTCTGACTGCTTCGTCCTTCGTGTTGAACAGGTCGGGCGCACGCAGTTCCACCTGCGTCGCCGCGCCGGCGGGCGAGACGATGTCGAGGGTCGCCTGTTCTCCCTCACCGAACGCGCTACCGCCAGCGTTGAACGCACCGGCGTCAGGATTTAAGAGGATCTGGAACTGCGACTCGCTGTCGAGCACGGCACTCGACTGAAGCGTGCCGTCGTCGCGGACCGCGAACTCGTTGCCCTGTAAGTCGCTGGCGCCGCTTACGAGGTCGACAACAGAGACGGTGTCAGTATCAGCCTCAACATCGTTGGGTTGAATGAGAGTGACCGTTAACGTATCTCCAGAATCGACCGAACCGGAGATATTAGTTAGGCTGACTTCTCGGGTGTTAACGTCAGTGTTGGAATCGCCACTGAACGTCGTGAAGTCGGTATTACCATTGCCGTCAGTCACAGTAAGGTTGAACTGCCCGGTAGTAGTTGTGGTAGTATTGGCGGTTAGTGTCCCGTTACCAACGTTGTACTCTGCTTGGGCGTCCGTTTCGTTATTACCGGTAGTGACGTCATCGATGGACGTGTCAACCGTTCCACCGGGGACGAACACGAGGTTCTCCTGACCGTCCGGGCCGACCGCTTGGATCGTCGTTTCGGTCAGGTCGATGTTGTCGGAGCCGGGCGCGCCGGAGACCGACAGGCGGATCTCCTTAAGAGTATCAGTATCTGCGCTGACGATACCGACGGAGCTACCGACTTCGATGCGTTCGGACACGAGGTCCGTACTCTCCTGGCCCGTTGCTTCCGCCTGTGACTGGAGGAACCCGGCCGTGTTGATCAGGACGCCGGCGGCGATCGCCGCCACCAGCACCATCGCGATGAACACGATGAGCGTCCCGATCCCCACCTGACCACGTTCCTCGGAGTTAGTGATGAATTCGAACATTGTTACAGCCTCACCGAGCTATCCTCGCTCGTGATAGTCGTCGGAACGCGGATCTCCTTGGTCGTCGTCGCCCCCGCGGCCGTCGTGAACGTTACCGTAAGGCGCTCGCCTTCGGCGAGTTGCGCGTAGTCGATGTCGGCACCACTGGCACTTCCGTTAAGCACGATATTGATGTTGACACGGTCGCTGTTGTCCGTGAGAATGTTACCTTTATCAGTGCCGATGATGTCCGTCGTGGTAACCTCTGCCACGTCATTGTCGTTGAGATCGAAGGTAGCCTGTCCGTCCTGACCGATGAATTCGGCCGTCGTCTCTTGGAGGTCGACCGGACTCGAACCGGGTGCGAGCGCGACGACGAAGTCGAGTTCGTTGATCCCGTCGTTGGTTGCCGTTACGTTACCCGAAGTACTCACGACCTGTAGTCGGTCGCTCACCTGGCTCGTACTCTCCTGCCCCGTTGCTTCCGCCTGCGTCTGGAGGAAGCCGGCCGTGTTGATCAGGACGCCGGCGGCGATCGCCGCCACCAGCACCATCGCGATGAACACGATGAGCGTCCCGATCCCCACCTGACCGCGCTCTTCCTCGTCCAGTAGTGTTTCGAACATTGTGTGTTGCGTTGGCCCCCGGCCTTCCCGGCGGGCGTTATCGCTAGGGAGCAGGATTTCCCTATTAAAGACTCCGCGCCGATTATTTAAGCTGATAAAATGCTGCAGTAGTGCGGTTATCGGGTTATTTTCTGCCTATTGGTTTTTGAATACATTAACAATATCTCTATCTGATTATCGCCGCTGGATCTGTGGGAACCCCGTATGGCCGGACGGCTCGGACGAGATCGGCGCACAGATCTGCGACGCTGACTGGTGCGATCGTCGAGAGAATTCCCGCTTGAAAATCCGAATAGCGATCGTCCGCGCCGCGTGATTTCGACCCGGCTCAGCGGTCCTGGATCCGCGTCAGTTCCGAATCGGGGATCACGAACTCCCGCGTGCCGGGCTCGTACACCGCGAGGCTTCCCGCGACCAGCGCCATCGACGCCGCCAGCAGGCCGGTGTTGACGAGCAGTAGCGCCTGCGGGTTCGCGAACGCGGTCCGGAAGGCGGCGACGGGTGTCGCCACGGCGGCGAGGACGACGAGCCCGAACCCGACCGCCAGGTACGCCATCGCCGTCCGACCCGACGACCGATACGCCGAGACCGCGAACGCAAGTAGCGTCGCGCTCGCGCCGGCCAGCACGGTGGTCGTCACGAGATATAGCCCCTCGATGAGCTCCATATCCACCCTGACCGGAGTCGGGTTATAAACTTACGGTAGCGGCTATCACCGTCGATAACACCCGAGAATACGCGTAAGCGAACGAAAGCCCGTTAGAGCGGGCGACGTGCCACCGGGCGGGATTTTCGACCTGCATCGATCACCGGTACCCTTTTAAGCTCTAAAAATCAACGGCGATAACGTGAATGGTGGGGGACAATCTGATCGCGGTACTCGGCAACAAGTACAACACGGACATCCTAACCGCGACCGGTGACGCGAAGTCCGCGCAGGAACTCAGCGACGAGCTCGACGTCCCGATCGCGACGTGTTACCGCCGGATCAACGAGCTGGAGGAGGCCGACCTCCTGGAGCTTCACGACCGTCCGCTCTCGGACGAACACCGCCGCGTGAAGGTGTACCGCCGGAAAGTGGACGGCGTCGATGTCGACTTCCGCGACGGGCTCACCGTGGAGGTCGAGGAGCGCTCTGCGGTGAAAAACCGACTCGACGACGTGTGGCGCGACCTCTCGTCCGGTCAGTAACCGCTCACGTTCCCCGTTACGCCGCGTTTTTCCGCCCGTACCGTCCGTACCTCTCCCCCGGGGTCAGAACGAGGGTTCTTCGGACCGACCCATCATCGAGAACCCGCCCGCTCGCTCGTGGACGGTAATTCCGCCCTCGCCGATCTCCATCGGGAAGATGTCGGTGTCGATGTCCTGTTTCCGCATCTTCGCTACCCAGACGTACCGGTTGACGCCGGAATCGGTCGGCGTCTGGATGAAGTAGATGTTCCCGTCGGTGAGGAAGTTCTCCAATCCGACCTCGGTGTCGGGGAACACCGCGCCCTGCTCGTTGATGAGCAGCGAGGTCAACCCGTTCGCCTTGAGGATGTCCGAGAACTTCAGCAGGTACGTGCGTTTCTCCTGTTCGGCGTCGAAGAAGAGCTGGAACATCGACAGCGAGTCGAGCACTAGCCGGTCGAAGTCGCCGTCCTCGATCGTGTCTAGCAGCTTGTCGACCGCCGTCGAGAAGTCGGTCTCGCGCAGCATTTCGCGCTTGTCGAGGATGACGATGTCGCCGCTGTCAACGAGGTCGTCGAACCCCTCCAACCCGATCGACTCCGCGGCGCCGCGGATGTCCGCTTCGTCCTCCTCGAAGGAGACGTACACCCCCCGTTCGTCGTGTTCGGTGACGCCGTGGTGGAGGTACTGAATCCCGAAGATACTCTTGCCGGTACCGGGGTTCCCGGAGACGAGGACCGTCGATCGCTCCGTGATGCCGCCGGAGAGGATCGAGTCGAGTCCCTCGACCCCGGTGGAGACGAGTTCTGACATTCGTCCCGTCCTTGGCGACGAGAGTATATAAAAGACGATCCGACGGACCAACCGCACAGACGCCGACAGGTTTATTCCTCGACACGCCGCCCCTTCCTGTATGCCCGGTGAAGCGTCCCCCGTCGACCGCGGCGGTGATCGGCGGTGAGCCATCCATCGGTCCTCGTCGTCGAGGACGAGCCCGACATCGCCGCGCTGTACGCCGGTTTCCTCGAGGAACGATACGACGTTACCCTCGCCGAAACCGCCGCCGAAGCGATCGATCGGGTCGACGACGCGATCGACGTGGTGTTGCTCGACCGTCGGCTTCCCGACGGGAGCGGCGACGACGTGCTTGAGCATATCCGCGAGACCGGCTACGACTGCCGCGTCGCGATGGTCACCGCCGTCGAGCCCGACTTCGACATCATCGATATGGGGTTCGACCTGTACCTCACCAAGCCCGTCAGCCGCTCGAAGCTGCTGGCGGCGATCGACACGCTGCTGACCCGTAGCGAATACGACGCTCTGATACAAGAGGCCGCGGCGTTAGCGAGCAAGCGCGCGGTGCTCAACGTCCAGAAGCCGGCCGCCCAGCGCGAGGGGAACGAGGCGTACGCCGAGCTGGTCGAACGGCTCGAAACGCTCGACGCCGACATTGACGAGCTCGGCGAGTCGCTATCGTCCGACGATTACCGCGCGATGTTCCGCGACCTCGGCGAGGCCTGACGCGGTCGAACTGCGGGCTTCTCCCTCTTCGCTGCCCGGTTTCGCTACGAGAGCTGTTCGCCGACCAGTCGGTCCGCTTCGGCGATAAACGCGTCGCGCTCGCCGATCGGGACGGTGGCGCCCGCGGCCACGTCGTGGCCGCCGCCGTCGCCGCCGACCGCCCGACTCGCCTCCCGCATCACTACCGAGAGGTCGAGCCCCTGTCGAACCAGCGCGTGCGACCCCCGCGAAGACACCTTCAGCTCCTCGGCGCTCTCCTCCGCGAACGCGATCACGGGCTTCGAGCGGTCGAGGGCCGGCGAGCCGATCGCCATCCCGGCGACGATGCCGACGATCGTCTCGCGGATCCGCGAGCCGGCGTCGAACCACTGGAGGAACTCCTCGTCGGTGACGCCCTCCGTCTTCACCCACTGTAACCCCTCCGAGAGGTTCTTGCGATGATTCCGCAGGAGCCGGCGCGCCTCGGCGAGCGCGTCGCCGCGGTCGCCGAGACACACCGCGAGCCCCACGTCGGCCCGCTCGTAGCGGGCGGTGGCGTTGAGGAGCGTGGAGAACTCGCTCACGTCCCGCAACTCCGTGCCGGGCTCCTCGTCGACGAGGGTGTAGGAGGTGCCGACGAGCGCCTCGATCCGGTCGGCGGGGACGCCGGAGGCGACGGCGCGGCGCATCAGCGCGGACGCCAGCGCCTGTCGCTCCTCGCCGTCGAGGTCGACCCAGCGCCGCCACTCCCCGTCGCGTTTCACGTCCACGTCGAGGTCGGTGAGGAAGGAGATCGCGCCCGCCTCGTCGTTCGAGACGCCCGGGATCTTCACGTCGGAGGCGTATTCCAGCAGCTTCGGGAGCGGGCGCGTCTGTCTGCCGTACAGGTCCAGATCGGTCTGCGCCTCGATGACGCCGGCGTCGACGCCGTCGGCGACGACCGCCTCGTTGGCGCCGACGAGCCCGCCGTCGGAGTCCTGCATATCGCCGACGGCGCCGACCACAGCCAGCGCGGCGAGGTCGCGGTTGTCGCCGTCCGGCCCTTCGAGCGCGCGGGCGAGCACGTAGCTCGCGCCGGCTCCCGACAGCTCGCTCGCGCCGTTTATCCCCTCGAGCAGCGGGTTGAGGTGGAACTCCGTGTCTCGGTCGGCCGGCTGGTGGTGGTCGGCGATCACGGGGACGAAGTCGCCGCGGTCCTGGTGGTCGGCGATCACGTCGAGCTGGCCGGAGCCGAAGTCGGTGAACAGCACCACGTCGAACTCGCGGGCGGCGATCCCCGCGATCGACTCGGCGTCGAGCTGCTTCTCGAAGACGACTTCGTGGTCGATCCCGGCCCGCTCGAGCGCCGTCGAGGCGATCGCGCCGCTGGTGAGCCCGTCGGCGTCGATGTGGGACGCGAGCAGCACGCGGTCCGCGGCGCGGAGCCGGTCGGCGCAGGCGTTCGCGCGCGCAGCGAGCTCCGGTACGGGAGGATCGGCGACTGCCATTACCGACCGTAGGCTCGCGATCGGGGATAAACTCACGCTTCGGCCGGGCGACGGTGAGGACCGCACCCGAGCCGAGACGGCCGCGCCGACACAGGCGGAGGCATCACTTGCCGTAACTGGCGGTTATAGATGTTTGTAGATATATGCACTACACACATGACACGTGGGTTCAACACCCGGAGTCTCCACGCCGGCGCCGAGGCGGACCCGGCGACCGGGTCGCGCGCGACCCCGATCCACCAGACGACCTCCTTCGTCTTCGACGACGCGGACACGGCGGCGGAGATGTACGCGCTCCGGGCGGAGGGCCACATCTACTCCCGGCTCTCCAACCCGACCGTGAACGTCCTCGAAGACCGCATCGCCGACCTGTCGGGCGGCTCCGACGCGGTCGCGACGGGCTCGGGAATGGCCGCGCTCGACGCGATCGCCACCGTGCTCGCGAGCGCGGGCGACAACGTCGTCGCCAGCTCCGAGATGTACGGCGGGACGGCCGCGTACCTCACGAGCATCGCGAACCGCCGCGGGGTCGAGGCGCGGCTCGTCGACACGCTCGACGACGAAGCGTACGCGGAGGCGATCGACGACGACACCGCGTTCGTCCACGTCGAGACGGTCGCGAATCCCTCGCTCGTCACGCCCGACTTCGAGCGGCTCGCCGAGATCGCCCACGAGCACGCGGTCCCGCTCGTGGTCGACAACACGTTCGCGACGCCCTACCTCTGCCGGCCGTTCGAGCACGGCGCCGACATCGTCTGGGAGTCGACGACGAAGTGGATCACGGGCAACGGCACCACCGTCGGCGGCGTCGTCGTCGACGGCGGGCAGTTCCCGTGGGACCACCCCGACGCCGACTACGACGAGCTCGACGGTCAGTCCCCGGCCTACCCGATCGACTTCGTCGAGCAGTTCGGCGACGCCGCCTTCGCCAACGTCGCCCGCCAGCGCGGTGTCCGACCGACCGGCGGCCAGCAGTCCCCCTTCGACGCGTGGCAGACGATACAGGGGCTCAACACGCTCCCGCTCCGGATGGAGCGACACTGCGAGAACGCCCGGACCGTCGCCGAGTTCCTCCGGGGCGACGACCGGGTCGACTGGGTGGCGTACCCCGGCTTCGAGGACCACCAGAGCCACGACAACGCCGCCGAGTACCTCGACGGCTACGGCGGGATGGTCACCTTCGGCGTCGACGGCGGCTACGAGGCCGCCAAGACGTTCTGCGAGGCCGTCGACCTGACGAGCTTCCTCGCGAACATCGGGGACGCGAAGACGCTCGTCATCCACCCGGCCTCGACCACCCACGCCCAGATGGAAGAGGCGCAGCAGCGCCTCGCCGGCGTCTACCCCGAGATGCTCCGGCTCTCCGTCGGGATCGAGGACGCGGACGACGTGATCTCCGACCTCGATCGGGGGCTCGCCGCCGGCGAGCGCGCGGCGACTGGGCGAGCCGAAACGGACTCGGAGGTGTGACGCCGTGAGCACCGTCCCGACCGACCACGGCGTCGCCTCGCTCGGCGAGTTCGCCTTCGAGTGCGGCCAGTCGGTCCCCGACTTGGAGGTCGCCTACGAGACGCACGGCGAGTTCGACGGCGACAACGTGGTGTTGGTGTGTCACGCGCTCACCGGCAGCCAGAACGTCGCCCGGTCGCCCGCGCCGGAGCGCGACGAGGGGACCCGCGGGGCCGGGCAGGCCGGACAGGCCCGCGCCTGGTGGGACGACATCGTCGGCCCGGGGAAGGCGATCGACACCACCGAGTACTACGTCGTCTGCGCGAACGTCCCCGGCTCCTGTTACGGCACCACGGGACCGGCGAGCGAGCGCCCCGCCGACCTCGACCTCCCCGAGGAGCCCGACCACGACCGATGGGGGACCGCGTTCCCGCCGGTGCAGGTCGAGGACTGGGCGCGCGCGCAGCGCCGCCTGCTGGACCACCTCGGCGTGGGGCGGCTCCGGGCCGTCGTCGGCGGGAGCGTCGGCGGCATGAACGTCCTGGAGTGGGCGAAGCGCTACCCGGACGACGTCGACCGCGTGGTCGCCATCGCGACCGCCGGACGCCTCGACGCGCAGTGCCTCGCGCTCGACGCGGTCGCCCGGCGGGCGATCCGCGCGGACCCGAACTGGAACGGGGGCGACTACTACGGCGAGGGCCGTCCCTCGCCCGACGAGGGGCTCGCCTTGGCCCGCCAGATCGGTCACATCATGTACCTCTCGAAGGCGTCGATGGAGCGGAAGTTCGGCCGCCGATCGGCGGGCCGCGACTCGCTGACGCGCGAGGAGGGGGACCTCGGGCTGCCGCCGGAGCCGACGGCCGCGTTCTTCCCGTACCGGGAGGTGGAGTCGTACCTCGACTACCAGGCGGAGGGGTTCAGCGACCGGTTCGACGCCAACAGCTACCTCTACCTCACGCGCGCGATGGACGAGTACGACCTCGCGGCGGGCCACGGCACCGATGCCGACGCGCTCGGCGCCTTCGACGGCGAGGCGCTCCTGTTGAGCTTCACCGCCGACTGGCACTTCACCGTCGAGCAGTCGTCGTCGCTCGCCGACGCGTTCCGCGCCGGCGACGCCCCGGTCGCGCACCACGTGATCGACTCCGACCACGGCCACGACGCGTTCCTCGTCGAGCCCGAGCACGTCGGCCCGCCGCTCCGCGACTTCCTCGCGGAGGGGGTCGAAGGCCGAGCCATCTCCGACGGCGGCGGCGAGGGCGGCGAGTCCGCACGCCCAGAGTCGGACCACGCGCCGGTCCACGCGAGCCTTTTTAAGGGATAGTTGACGGCTTTTCAATGATGACCGATATGCGGTGGCGCGCGCCTGCGAGCGGTCGCCATCGGCGACCGGGAGTCAGCACGTGCGAGGGAGTCGCTGGCGCCGGCGGCGCCAGCGACAGGGCGAGAGCGGAGCTCTCGCTTGCAACCGGACGCAGTCCGGTGACGAGGCTGGGGAGGTGTGAGGCTGTGCGGTGCGGTCGGGACGGGACTCAAAGGGGCAGTCGCCGGCGGCGCTGCCGCCGGCTGCCAGAGGCGCGAAGCGCCTCGCTGCCGTGAGGGCGAAGGCGCGGGACGTAAGGACCGGAAGGAAGGAGCGCTAGCGACTGACTGAGGACCGCAACGACCGCACCGAGCCCTCACGGCTGGGGCTTTGGAGGCCATCACGGTGGAGTTGTCGATCACGTACTACCGAGCGACTGGGGCTTTGGAGCTGTTCACCGCCGATCTGCTTGCAACTACTTATAAGCGAGCGACTGCCTCGTCGAAATCTCCTCCCTCTGACTATAACGATCAACCATGATAACGTTCATAATTCTCGACTCCGTGGTGTGTGAGGTATGCCCGGTGGACACTCTCAGACCCTACGACCGTTCCTGTGGCGCGCCGAACGACTGTATCCGGACACAGAGATCGTCTCCCGGACTCACGAGGGGCGCACGCGACACACGTACGCCGAGTACGCCGACCGCACGGCCCGGCTCGCGAACGCGCTGGACGAGTACGGGATCGAACGCGGCGACCGGATCGCGACGTTCTGCTGGAACCACACCCGCCACTTCGAGACGTACTTCGGCGTCCCGAACGCCGGCGCGCAGCTCCACACGATCAACCCGCTCCTGCCCGACGAGCACATCCGGTACATCGTCGAGGACGCCGCCGACGAGATCGTCTTCGTCGACGCGTCGTTGGCCCCGAAACTCGCCGGCGCGGCCGAGGGCGCCGAGGAGTTCGACGACGTCGACTTCGTCTCCATGGGCTCGTCCGAGATCGACGCGCTCGACGCCATGCCCTACGAGGAGTTCATCGCGGACCAGCCGACCGACTACGACTGGCCCGACCTCGACGGCGACCAGCCGGCCGGCCTCTGTTACACCTCCGGCACCACGGGGAAGCCGAAGGGCGTCGAGTACACCCAGTCGATGCTGTGGAGCCACACGATGGCCTCCCAGACGCCGCAGGGGATCCCGATGGAGGACTCCGACGTTGTCATGCCAGTTGTTCCCATGTTCCACGTCAACGCGTGGGGGATGCCGTTCACCGCGACCGCGGCGGGCGCGAAACACGTCTATCCCGGCCCCTCGCCCGAGCCGGCCGACCTCGCCGCGCTGATCGAGGAGGAGGGCGTGACGATCTCCGCGGGCGTGCCGACGGTGTGGCTCGGGCTGCAGGAGTACATCACGGAGGGCAACGACGTCGACCTCTCGACGCTCGACACCGTGATCGTCGGCGGCGCGGCCGCCCCGCGGGCACTGATCGAGTGGTACGACGAGCGCGGCGTCGAGGTGCTCCACGCGTGGGGGATGACCGAGCTGTCGCCGATCGGCACCGTCTCCCATCTCACGGACGACCTGCGCGACGCCGACTACGAGACGCAGGTCGACAAGCGCTCGAAACAGGGGCTCGTCGTCCCCGGACTGGAGTTCGAGGTGATCGACGAGAACGGCGAGGAGGTTCCCTGGAACGGCGAGGACTTCGGCGAACTGCGGATCCGCGGCCCGTGGGTGACGAAGGAGTACTTCGCGCGCCCGGAGGCCAGCGAGGAGGAGTTCGTCGACGGCTGGCTGAAGACCGGCGACGTGGTCACCGTCGACGAAGACGGCTACATGCAGCTCGTCGACCGGACGAAGGACGTGATCAAGTCGGGCGGCGAGTGGATCTCCAGCGTCGAGCTGGAGAACGCGATCATGGCCTACGACGGCGTCAGCGAGGCGACCGTGATCGGCGTCCCGCACGAGCGCTGGCAGGAGCGTCCCGTGGCGTTCGTCGTCGCGGCCGACGGCGTCGACCGCGACGCCTTAGTCGAGGAGATCGAGTCGGGGCTCCGCGAGGAGTACCCGAAGTGGTGGGTACCGGACGCGGTGGAGTTCATCGACGAGGTTCCCAAGACCGCGACCGGGAAGTTCTCGAAGAAGGACCTCCGGGAGCGGTACGCCGACCAGTCGCTCGTCGAGGGGTCGGTGCCGGAAGACGACGCGCCGGAGCAGGGGTAGGTCGCTCGCAGCCGTGGGCTTCTCCCCGTCGCGGCCGCGGGCTACTCCCCGTCCCGCTCGCCGACGACCCACTTGTGCGAGTAGCTCTCGCCGCAGGTGCAGTGGGCGTACGCGTGGACCACGTCGCCCTCGGCGTAGAGGCCGCCGACCTCCTCGTTTTGCGCCTCCGCGAACGCGAAGACGAACCGGATCTCGTGGTCGTCGTCGGGGGCCTCCTCGGCGAAGGGACACGTCCCGTCGTCGAGCGAGCCGGCGATCTCGCCCTCGGCGCCCATCGCCGTCTTCGCGAACTCCATCGCTCCCATTCCCGTGCCGGCCTCGAACGCGGACCGACCGGTCTCGCCGTCGAGGATCAGCCGGACCCCGCCGTCCGTCTCGGTGCCGACGCTGCGGAGCCGGGAGTCGTCATCGAGGTACGCGTCGCTCAGGTAGAAGACCACGTCGTCGAGCCGCTCGCCCGCGAGGAACTCGTCGAGGTTGCTCATGCCGGTCCGAGGCGCGTGAGCGGTAAAAGGCGTGCGAGTCGCGTCGAGTCGGGATCGCCTCGCGCCGACCGCGAATCGCCGTCGACGTCCGCCGCGACGCCCACTATCGCCGCCCGCCGCGATGTCTCGGTTCCTGTCGAACCGATGTTAGCTCACGCGGAATCGGGATAACTGTTAATACGTACCACTGAGATCCGTCCCCTGATGAGTGCGCAAACGCCATCCGGAGATCGGCTCGCCGAGTGGGCGGAGCTGGTCGACGAGGACGTGCCGGAGGAGCTCCGAGAGGAGCGGTCCGGCGACTGTTAACTTTCACCTCGCTTCGCGAAGGCTTTAGGCCGGTGCCGGCCAAGGGCCGCCGATGGCGACCGAGGCCGCCGGCATCGACAGACCCCTGCTCGTCGACGACTTCCTCCAGGAGCGCCGCTACCAGCTCCAGCTGGCGGCGTCCGCCACCGACGAACACACCCTCGTCTGTCTCCCGACCGGCCTCGGCAAGACGACGGTCAGCCTGCTCGTCACCGCCGAGCGCCTCCACGAGGCGGGCGGGAAGGCCCTCTTTTTAGCCCCCACCAAACCCCTCGTCCAGCAGCACGCCGACTTCTACCGCGAGGCGCTCTCGGTCCCGGACGACGAGATCGTCGTGTTCACCGGCGACGTGAAGCCGGACGACCGCGCCGCGCTCTGGGCGGACGCCCGGATCGTGATCGCGACCCCGCAGGTCGTCGAGAACGACCTGGTCGGCAACCGGATCTCGCTGCGCGACGTGACCCACTGCACCTTCGACGAGTGCCACCGCGCGACCGGTGACTACGCGTACGTCTACATCGCGGAGCGCTACCACGCCGACGCCGCCGATCCGCTCGTCACCGGCATGTCGGCCTCGCCCGGCGGCGACACCGAGGAGATCGAGACGGTCTGCGAGAACCTCGGGCTCGTCAACGTCGAGGTGATGACCGAGGAGGACGCCGACGTCGACGAGTACACCCACGACACCGACGTGCGGTGGGAGCAGGTGACGCTCCCGGACGAGGTCCTCGAGATCCGCGACGCGCTCAACGAGGTGATCACCGACCGGCTGGAGAAGCTGAAGTCGCTCGGCGTGACGAACACGACGAATCCCGACCTCTCGCAGAAGGACCTCAACAAGATGCGCGGGCAGCTGAAGCAGATGATGGACAACGACCAGTCGGACGGGTACAAGGGGATGTCTACCCACGCCGAGGTGATGAAGCTCCGCCGCGCGACCGAGCTGGTCGAGACGCAGTCGGTCGAATCCGTCCGGCGCTACTTCGAGCGCCAACGCGAGGCCGCGCGCTCGTCGGGCGCCTCGAAGGCGAGCCAGCGCATGGTCGCGGACCCCAAAGTGAGAGAGGCGATGCGGAAGGCGGAGTCGTTCGACGGGCTCCACCCGAAGTTCTCGAAGGCCCGCATCCTGCTCGCGGAGACGCTCGGGATCAACGGGGGCGAGCGCTCCATCCTGTTCACCGAGTCCCGCGACACCGCCGAGGCGCTCGTGGAGTTCCTCTCGGCGAGCTTCGACGTCCGGAAGTTCGTCGGGCAGGGCGACAAGGAGGGCTCCGACGGGATGAGCCAGACGCAGCAGCAGGAGACGCTCGACGAGTTCAAGAACGGCGACTTCGAGGTGCTCGTCTCCACGAGCGTCGCCGAGGAGGGCCTCGACGTGCCCGAGGTCGACCTCGTCTGCTTCTACGAGCCCGTCCCGACCGCGATCCGCTCGATCCAGCGCAAGGGGCGGACCGGCCGGCAGGCCGAGGGGAAGGTGGTCGTCCTGATGGCCGAGGACACCCGCGACGAGGCGTTCTTCTGGATCTCCCGCCGGCGCGAGAAGAAGATGGCCAGCCAGCTCGCCGAGCTGAAGGAGGCCACCGACGACATCGAGGAGACCGTCGGCGACGACGGGCAGGCGGGGCTCGACGCGTTCGCCAACGGATCTGCTGAGGACACGGACGCGGAAGGCGACGATGGCGCGGGCGACAGTGACGGCGACGGCGCCGACAGTACCACCGACAGCGACGACGGTGAGGACGGCGACGCCGGCCTCAGCGACTTCGCGGCGGAGGCGCGGGACGGAGACGGGGAGGGTGACGACGGAGTCGTCGCCACCGCCGGCGTCGACGAGGGGGTCGAGGTCGTCGTCGACCAGCGCGAGCTCGACTCCTCCATCGCGAAGGATCTCTCGACGCGCGACGGGCTCGTCACCCGGCTGGAGACGCTCGCGGTCGGCGACTACGTGCTCTCCGACCGGGTCGCCGTCGAGCGCAAGTCGGCGGCGGACTTCGTCGACTCGATGCTCGATTCCGACCGCTCGATGTTCGAGCAGGTCGGCGAGCTCTCGCGGGCGTACGCCCGCCCCGTGATGGTCGTCGAGGGGACGAACCTCTACGGCCAGCGCGACATCGATCCCAACGCGATCCGCGGCGCGCTCGCGTCGCTCGCGGTCGACTTCGACGTGAGCGTCCTCCGCACCGAGGGCGAAGAGGACACAACCGAACTGCTCGCGACCATCGCCAAGCGAGAGCAGGAGACACGCGATCGCGAGGTGAGCGTCCACGGCGAGAAGACGACGAAGACCCGCGCGGAACAGCAGGAGTACGTCGTCTCCTCCATCGCCGACATCGGACCGGTCACCGCGCGCACCCTGCTCGAACACTTCGGCACCGTCGAGGCCGTGATGACCGCGCCCGAGGACGACTTACTGGAGGTCGACGGCGTCGGGCCGGTGACCGCGGAGCGCATCCGCGAGGTCGTCGGGAGCGACTACGAGTAGCTGCGACGGGACGGCAGAAGCGCTTGCCACGAAAAGCGTACTTCAGGAGTCTGCTCGGCGAAACAGTATTGTATACTGGGTAGTATACGAACGCACATGAGCAAGAGTATCCGCGTCGACGAGGACACGCACGCCGCACTCGCGTCGCTGAAGGGCGACGACGAGACCTTCGACGACCTACTGACGCGGCTGATCCGCGAGCGCCGTGAGGATATCCGGGCCGGGGCCGGCCTTTGGGCGGGGACCGACGCGCCCGAGCGTGCACGAGAAAAACGCCGAGAGATGAAACGCGGGGTCGACTCGCGGTGACGGTGTACGACAGCAGCGTTCTCATCGATTATCTCGCTGGACGAGATGCGGCCGTCGAGTGCGTCCACGAACATGCCGACGAGCCAGCGAACGCCCCGCCGCTCGCGCTGTTCGAGGTGTACCAAGGCGAGGTGTTCCGGTCGGGATCAACGAATCTCGACGCGGTCGACGACGCTCTCGACTGGATACAGGTAGTCGACACGCCGGCGACGGTCGCCCGTGAGGCGGCGGTGCTTCAGGACGCGCTCCGCGACCGAGGTGACCCGCTTGCGGCCCGTGACGCATTCATCGCGGGGACCGCTGTCGCCCTGAACGAGCGACTCGTCGTGTCCGACGCCGATTTTGATGTTGATGGACTGCGTGACGTTCTCGATCTCGACCTCGTCTGAGGGGACTCATTCGAACCCGCTCACCAGCGTCACGACCCACTGTCCGAGATCGTACTCCGCCCGGACCTCCACGCGCGTCACCCACTTCACCCACTGGAACCCCCGCCGATCGGGCGCGACCAGCCGCGCGGGCGCCCCGTGGCCGTGGCTCAGTCGCTCGCCGCCGACGCGAGTCGCGAGCAGGGCCTTCTCGGCCTCCTCGATCGGGAGGCTCCAGCGGTAGCCGGTGACGGAGGTGAACCGGACGTACGCGGCGTCGTCGTCGAGCTCGCCCGCCGCGTCGAGCAGGTCGCCGACGCGGATCCCATCCCACTCCTGGACCGTGTACCAGCCGCTGGTACAGTCGAGCAGGGCCTCCGTCTCGTGGCCGGCGGCGAGTTCGTCGGCGGTCAGTTCGACCGGCTCGCTCACGAGCCCCTCGACGCGCAGCCGATACTCGTTCCGGTCGATCGGGTCGGGGTCGTCGGCGACCCACGAGGTGATCGGGAAGGCCGCGTTTCCCGCGCCCTCGCGCGGCTGCGATCCGGTGAACCGCCGATCGGAGCCGGCCGTGTCGAGCGCGTCGTTGACGCTCTGCTGGAGTCGGTAGGTCGCACCGCCCGCGGCCAGGAGGACGGTGTAGCGGACCGCGGTCCGGCGGCGCTCGAAGTCGACCCGCCGCGGGACTCTGAATCGCGTCGCCGCGTGCGCGGCCACGAGCGGGACCAAGGCGAGCCCGAAGCCGACGTGGACGGAGAGGAGCGTCCAGTACGAGACCCGCACGTCGAGCCCGAACACCCACGCGGTCCCGGTCGCGAGCGCGCCGAGCGCGGCGACCAGCGTCAGGACCGACAGCGCGGTCGACCGCTGCCAGAGGGTCGGGTCCGTGAGCCGGGATCGGACGCGCGCGAGCTTCCACGCGAGCAGCGCGACGATTCCGACGCCGAGCGCGCGATGGAGCCAGAACAGCGGCCACCCCTCCGGGACGCCGACGGTGAAGGAGACGAGCCCGGTCGTCGCCTCGGCGACGACGAACGCGAACAGCGACCAGTCGACGGCGCGCGGCGGCGGCTCCAGTCGGTCGAGCGCTTCGCCGGTTCGGGAGCGCACGCCCATCTCGATCGTGGTACGTGCTAGCGAGACAAAAGCGTCGTCACGGTTCGGTCGCTCCGCGCTACAGCTCGTGGGCTTCCCCGTCCACCGCCAGCGGCTCCGCGAACGCCTCGTCGGGCGGGTAGTAGTGCGCGAGGTGGACGAGGCGGGTGCGGTCCGCGTCGAGCTCGTCGGCGAGCGCGAGCGCGCCCTCCCGAGTCATGTGCTTCGTACCGAACGTGCGCGGGACGCCGTCGGGACCCTCGTGGCGCCCGCCGATCGGGTGGTGCTCGCAGAGCGAGGCGGGGACGATGGCGTCGGCGAGCAGGAGGTCGGCGTCGGAAAGCGCCTCGCGGGACCGCTCCGGAATGTCGTAGCTCGTGTCGCCCGTCAGCGAGAGCTTCGCGCCCGTCTCGGGGTCCTCGATCACGACGCCGTAACACAGCAGCGGCGGGTGATCGACGGGGACGAACCGGACCTCGAACCCGCACGTCTCGAAGGGCTCGAACGGGTCGCGGGAGTGGACGCCGATGCGGTCCTCCAGGTAGTCGTACTTCGCGCGGATCGTCTCCGCGACGCTCTCGTCGGTGGCGGGGTCGGTCTCCGACGGCGCGTGGACCGGGAGCCCGTCGACCAGCCGGTAGACGTTGCCGAGCCCGTCGAGGTGGTCGAAGTGGATGTGCGTCACGATGCCGGCGTCTGGCAGCGGGACGTCGTTGCCGAGGAACTGGCTCCGGAAGTCCGGGCTGAAGTCGACGAGCAGCGACTCGCCGGTGCGCTCGTTCGCGACGTGGACCGAGAACCGCGAGCGCGACACCCCGCGCTCGCGCGCCGCGGCGCAGGTGTCGCAGTCGCAGCCGACCGTCGGCGTCCCGGTCGTGTCGCCGGCGCCGAGGAGGGTGACCCGCATTTCAGATCGTGGTCGGCGGCCCACAGCCTTAGCGTCCGTGATCGACCGCTCTCGCCCCGGTTTATAAGCCCGTCAGGCACGACGCTCCGGTATGCACGACGCTCGCGACCTCGTCCTCGCGCGACTCCCCTCGGGGATCCCGGTCCGCACGACCGTCCACGTCTACGGCGAGGGGAATCTCGTCGACGGCCCGGACGGTCCCGAACTCGACGTTCCCGCCGACGGCGGTCCCGTCGTCTACGCGCAGGCGGCCCAGCACGGCCGGGAGGTGAACGGGACGGCGGCCCTCCGCCGGCTCCACGAACGACTGACGAGGACGGGCGAGGACGCGGTCGACGCGGAGGTCGCGGGCACCCTCGTCACCGTCCCGGTCGCCGACCCGCTCACCTTCGACCGCGTCTCGTACACCACTCCGGAGTCGCTCGACGCGATCCACTCCAACATGAACCGCTGCTGGCCCGGCGACGCCGACGGGACCCTCCACGAGCGGATGGCGGCCAGCCTCTGGACCGTCGCGAGCGCGGCGGACGCGGTCGTCGACCTCCACACCGGGTCGCCCGCGATGCTCACCCACGCGGTGTACATGCGCGACGACGCGGCCTGCCGGGGCCTCGCGGAGGCGTTCGGCACCGATCTCCTGCTCGCGGAGGCCGCGGGCGACGAGGCGGACGCGGAGTGGGCGGAGCGCGGCTTCGCGGGCAAGCTCCGCGTCGCCGCCACCCGCGAGGGGATCCCGACGGTCACCCCCGAGCTCGCGCACAGCCGCGAGGTCGTCCCCGAGGCGGTCGACGCCGGTGTCGAGGGGATGATCGGTGTGCTCCGACACGAGGACCTCCTGCCCGGTGACCCGGCGCCGTGGGACGGGACGGCCGCGCGGAACCACCTCGGGCGCGTCGAGGCCGCGGACTCCGGGCTGTTCACTCCGGAGCGCGGCCTGTCGGTCGGCGACGAGGTCGAAGAAGGCCAGCGGCTCGGCGTCGTTCACGACCCGGCGACGTTCGAGTCGCTTCAGACCGCCGCGGCCGACCGCGACGGGATCGTCTACTCGATCGCCCGCGAAGCGACCGTCACCGCGGGCTCGACGCTCGTCGGCGTGGCTGAGCGACTGGACGAGTGAGCTGACGCGACTGGACGGGTTTGTCGTCGAGCTAGGGTCGCCGCACCCGGATCGTCCCCGTGGCGTCGACGGTGACGAACAGCCGGTCGCGCACCTCACGCCCGTGAACCGCGTCGCCCGCGCCCTCGCCGATCGTCTTCATCAGGTCGGGCGCGGTCTGGTTCACCTTCACGCCCGCCTCGTCGCAGGCGTCGTACACGCGCTTCGGCGCGTCGTAGAGGTCGGTCCCCGTCTCGATCTCCACGCGGACCGGGGCGGAGAGCGCCTCCGCGAACGCGACCGTCTCGCGGGCGCTCGCCACGTTGTCGCGGGCGCTGGCCTCGACGCTGGAGACGTTGGCGCGCGACGTGCCAAGCTGGTCCGCGATGTCCGACTGACGGAGCCCCCGCTCGCGGAGGGCCAACACCTCTGCCTGCCGGCGGGTGAGAACGCTCTCGTCCGCGTCGAACCCCGCGCGCTCCAGCAGATCCGCGGCGTCGATGTCGTCGGGATCAGGTTCGGGGCTGGGATCGGCGTCGGGAGCCCCGTCGTCTGCGACCATACGCGCCGTCAGGGGACGCGTGCTCAAAAAACGGCGGTTTCGACGGGGATGAGAAACGGAATCGAAGTCGGCGGCGGATCGGTAGCGTCCGGACTGTCCGTGGGGTGGGGCTGCCCCCGAGACGCGCCTACTTGCCCCAGAAGTTCTCGCGACTGCCGAGCCGCTCGCGGTCGGGGCGGTCTCGGCGTCGGTCGCCCTCGTCGTCTTCGTCCTCCCCGTCGCCGGACGCGTCGGCGTCCCCGGCGGGATCGTCTCCGTCGGCGTCGTCGCCTTCTTCCTCCTCCGGATCGTCGGGGAGGCGTTCGACGACGTCCTGTGCGGTCGCGTGGCTCGATTTTACGCGGTGGATCCGGACCTCGGCGCGCGCCGGGGGGAGGAGCCCGTCGACGAGGACGATGAAACCGTCGTCGGTGCGGCCGACGCCCGCGCCGCTCTCGTGGATGTCGTCGACCTCGACGACGACCTCCTCGCCGGGTTGGACCGGCTGCTGTTTCAGCTCGTAGATGGGCATATCGTAGTGGTTACACCACTCCGCGCCGCCCTTGTTGCCGTAGTGTTGACACCCCATCCCCTCGATTCGTTCGTCGAAACTGGGGCAGTCGTCGGCGAGTGGACAGTCCGCCATATCGTACGGGAGACCGGCCGTTGTTGAAACGTTTTCGACTGGGCGATCGGAAATGCGTCGTATCAGCGGCTCATCCGGTGAACGGTGGATAAATCGGTCTGGGGGTCCGGTTCCGGTCCCGGCTCAGAGGAACTCCCGGACCTCCGAGTACCACATGTCGTGGTGGTCGACCGCGTCGACCGCGTCAGCCACGTCGACCGCGATCGCGTGCCAGCACCGCTCCGAGGGGTCCTCGGCGTCGAGGTTGTACGTCGCGTCCGCACAGGTGCACTCGCCGTCCTCGACGACGTACTCGTCGTCGTGGCCGACCACGACGGTGAAATCGCGGTAGCGCTTCACGCGCCCCTCCCCGACCGCCTCGATGGCGCGCTTCCCGCGGTCGCCGTGTTCGTCGACGACGGCCGCGGCGATCGGGCCGGTTAGCTCTCCGGCCGCCGCGATCGCCGCGCGCCAGTCGTCGACCGGCTCCATGACGCCCCCTTTTCGGGCGTTCGGTTAAACACCGTCGGTCAGGACGACGTCTCCCACCGCGACGGAGTCGTTCGTCCAGCCCATGCGCGCCGACACCGATTACGCGCGGTACGATACCGACTCTGAAACGGACTGCGAGCGCGACGTCGACCGGAGGCGACGTCGGACGAGAGCGCCCGCCGGGTCTCAATCGTCCCCCTTGTAGACGAGCGCTTCGGCGAGCGAATCGGACTTACATCCCGTGCTCAGCCCGATACGGAGGCCGTTGTTGTCGGCACCGGTTCGGTCCCGTAGCGGTAGCAGATCGTCGAGAACCGACGCCGAGATCAGCATCGTCGAGATCGGCCAGGCCTTCGGCCCGAACTGGAGCGATTCTTCGAGAACGTCGCCGCGAACGCCCGGATCCGGAAGTCGGACGCCCTCGTCGGACGCGTAACCGCAGAACGCGACGCCGACGTCGGGAGTCCGTTCGAGTTGCGGGACCTGCGAGGAGAGCTTTTCGGGATGGAGCCGGTCGTCGTCGTCGAGCAGTTGGACGTGCCTCCCGTCGGCGATCTCGATACCGTGCGTTCGCGCCCGGTTTGCACCGCGTCGTTCGGTGTGCTCGACGTATTCCGTGTCATATCTCTCGGCGACCGGGCGCGCATTTCCGGTTCCGGAATCGTCGACGACGATGGTCTCGACCGGAGCGTAGCGCTGGTCCCGAACGCTTTCGATGGCCGTAGCGAGCCGTTCGTTTCGGTTGGACGTCGGGATAACGACCGACACGAGCGGTCCCGGTCGGGCACGCGAGCTGGGCGATTCCGCACCGCCAGCCGGCGGGATCTCACCGGAGTCTTCCGGTTGCCGGGGAGAGGTCTGATCGCCGTCAACCGAAGGGCCGAACGCCGTTTCAGCCGGAGAAAGGGCGCCTCCGCCGGCGCCCGAATCGGACGCTTCCTCGGGCGGGTTGGGTTTCGTCCGATCGTCGGTTACCGTCAGCCATGGAACTGTCACGAGAGCCGGTGTCCGGATCCCCGGCGGATGACCGAACAGCCTGACCGGGAACGGAGCGACGACTTCGCCGACGTGGTTCCCGTGGTCGGAGGTGACGACGATCCTCTCATCCAACGCGTCGATGAGCTCCTGCACGTACGGCAGCACGAGCCAGAGATTCTCTTCGTACGCCTGTCGGACGCGCTCGGTCGAGTAGGCACCGTCGCGGAGTGCGTCCCAGACCGGCCGTTCGTCGGCGTCGGAACTCTCCCCCTCTGCGCGCCGTTTCCCCCGCATCCGACCGTGAGCGAGACGCTTGCCGAGCGGACCGATAAACGGGTAGTGCGGCTGCACGAAATGCGTGATGATCCGGTGGTCGGGGTACCGATCACGCGCCGCTTTGGTTGCGGAGGCCATCGCCGCCGGCGGGAGCGTCCCGAGGCCGTCGTCCCAATCGGTCTCCCAGACATCGACGATGTCGTGAAAGACATCGTCAAGGTCGACGGGACACCAGTCGTCGACCCGGTGCATCGGGTTCGCTGTTACGTAGACGGTGTCCTCGTAGGTCTTCCCGTCGAACGTCCGTTCCAGAAACTGCGGTGTTGCGGTCGCGAGCGAAGTTCGGGCGGACAAGTCGCCGTCGATCCAGTTCTGTCGTTCGAACATATCGAACCGACAGCCGTCCAAGATGACCAGCAGGTCCCACTCCTCGGTCATAACGTCGCGGCCCGAGGGCGTTCGCCACGAAAAGTACGTTTCCATCGCCAGTTGGATCCCGATTCCGACTGGACGCGGGAGGAAGTCGACGCCGAGGGGTCGGAGCCGACGGCGGGTCTTTTTGTTCATGCGAGAGATCGCTGTCGCGAAGCGCCGTCTGTGGGTTGATCCGAGACGTCTCGGAGGTCCGGATGGTCGGTACCAGGACGCTCACCGTCGGCCACGGCGCGGCAGGTCCGCAGCCAACCGGCGTGGCGCACGAGGAAGGCCACGGGCACCGCGTCAAGTTCGAGCAGTTTGGCGATGCAGAGCCGATGTTTCCCGCTGACGAGCAGCAGTTCGCCGTCTCGCCCGACGTCGACGATGATCTCGCGCTCAAGCGCGTCAATGAAGTTCCCGTCGCGATCACGGGGCGCGGTCCGCTCTCGATAACTCAGACAGCCGTTCCGCTCCATACTCCGATGGATCCGCTCCAGTTCCCCGCACCGATCGAGGACGTCAGATCGGGTCTGACAGTCGTGCCAGACGTACTCAGCGCCGTCTTCGAGGCGAGCAATGACGTCTCGGATAAACCGCGTTTCCGTCCACGGTCGGTCGTCGAGAAAGCGGGCACGAAGCGCCCGGTACAGCGGACTCTCGGCGACGGTGTCGGCGTGGAAGAGCTCCTCCGGTGGGCCGCCGTAGGTCGGTGCGGCCTCATGTGGGCGCCGATCCCAGTCGCCGTCCCGAACGCTCCCGAACAGCTGGTCCCGGTTCCGCCACGGGGGGTAACACCGCCGCGTGAACCGGCGTATCCGGGACGGAGAGACCGATCGGATCTTGAACGGGTCCGACAGCGGCGTACTCTCGTCGAGATCGGTCGGGTATCGTCGCCGGTAATAGGATGGAGCGACAGACCAGTAGACCGACTTCGTCAGTGGCGACGCGAGCGGACTTCGAAGGAGGACGTACTCCGATCCGAGACGACAGGTCCCCTTGACTCCTCGATCCGCGTACACGTCAGCGATCGCTCCAAGCATCTCCCGGCACGTAGCGTACGAGACGTATTGTTAGTACCACTGTAACGGAGTTATATCCGATGTAAGATGCTGTCGAGGCCCGCAACGTACGCGACGCGTTCACGTCGATCCTCCCGCGCCGCCTCGGTCCCGGCGGACCTCCGTCGGAAGAGGCCGGGTCGCATTCTTATTAACTTATTAATAATATATGGAAACCGAGAATCACGTGAGCGTAATGATTCGCACGAGTCCGACGGACCGAGTCGATCCCGTCGAGGGGCCATCCGAGAGAGAACTCTTACCGGCGAGATCGTCTACGCCCGGAGGTGCGTTCCGATACAGTTCGCTACCGGACGGAGAGCGGCTCGAAGGGTGTGAGCCGCCATGGAACCGAATATGAGGGGCGAGACGGTGGCCGAGCCCGTCAACGAGTTAGACGGGAAGGTGACGGCGGTACCGCCTATTGGACTCGGAACGTATCGAACCGGAGGGTACAAGTGCTTTAACGCCGTTCTGGAGGCTCTCGAGGTCGGCTACCGTCACGTTGACACCGCGATGGCGTACGAGAACGAGGCCGTCGTCGGCCGCGCAATCGAGGCCTCAACGGTCGATCGCGAAGCCGTGTTCGTCACGACCAAGGTGAAGGGATACGCAGAGTTCTTGGACCGCGATCGACTGACCGAGGCGGTTGAGGGTTCGCTCAAGCGGCTCGGGATGGATCGAATTGACCTCGTGTTGCTCCACTGGTGGAACCCGGACGGGGACATGGTGGAAGTGTTCGGGGCGCTCTCCGATCTCGTGGAGGACGGGAAAGTAACCCACGTCGGGGTCAGTAATTTCTCGACCGAGCAACTCGCGCGGGCGATGGACGCTTCCGAGGTCCCGATAGCGACCAACCAAGTCCAGTACAACCCGTACTTCCATCAAGACGAGATGCTCTCGTTCTGTCGGGAGCACGACGTGCTGCTGACGGCGTACAGCCCCCTCGCCGCCGGTACCGTCGTCGACGACGAGACGCTCACACGGATCGGCGAACGGTACGGGAAGTCGGCCGCACAGGTCGCCCTCAGGTGGCTCGTCCAGCAGGACGGCGTGGTCACGATCCCGAAGACGACGAGTTCGGACCGTCTGCGGGAGAACCTCGACCTGTTCGACTTCGAACTCACGAACGCCGAGATGGATCGGATCCACGACCTCGAGGGCCCGCTCTCGTTCCGGCTGACCAACGATCGAGGAGCCGTAACTCGGTTTCGGTCCGCCGTCGGCCCGTACGTGCCGAAGGAGATCCGGGACATGATCCCGTGAACGCCGTCCCACCGGTTACCGTTCGACATCCGCCACCACTGCGGCCCGACCCGCTATTTCGCGTTTTTATCTGTTTGTACGGTCTTAACAATAATCCCACGCGGCAAGGAACGTGTATGCCTCCGAAGATATCTGTCATCATTCCGACCTACTATCGGAACAATCTCCTCCCGAAGGCGATCGAGAGCGTCCTCGACCAGGACTACGAACCGATCGAGCTGATCGTCGTCGACGACTCCGGAGAGGGGCACGCGGAGCCCGTGATACAGAGGTACGACGAGGTCCAAGGTATCATTCACGAGGAGAACGGCGACTGGAACGCGGCCTACACGTCCGGGATCGAGGCGTCGACAGGCGAGTACGTTCAGTTCCTCGACGACGACGACGAACTCCTCGAGAGTAAGTTGACGAAGACGGCCGAGGTACTCCGAGAGAACCCGGACGTCGGGGTCTCGTACTGCGGCGTCATCAAGGGAGGCGAGCGACACTACCCGAAGCCGAAGGTGTCGGGCGACTTCTTAGAGGAGGCGCTGGCCTTCCAGACGTTCCCGATGTGGACGGGATCGATGCTGATAGAGCGCGATGTCTTGCTCGACTGCCTGCCGCTCGCGGGAATGGATGAAGACGACGATCTCGGTATCGAGTTGGGCGACACCGACCTGAAGATCGAACTGGCCCGGCGGACGGAGGCCGACTACGTCGACGAGTGCCTCGCCGCGTATCGACAGGAGACGAACGGGAAATGGACCGGTCCCCGGCGATTCGAGAAGGTGAAACAGAACATCGAACACCAGCGCGAACTGTACGACCAGTATCCGTCGATCCGGCGGGAACTCCTCGAGAACTGGCATCAGCGGCAGGCACGATACTGGCTCGAGGAGAAGACGTGGTCCGCCGAAGCGGTGTCTCACTTCCTGCAAGCCGCCTACTACGCGAACGGACTCACTAGTCGGTTGAAATGCGGAGCCGGAGCCGCAGCGTCCCTGTTCGGCCGGCCGGGCTGGAGCGTCGCCTGGGCGGTCCGGAACTCCGTCAGCCATAGCTGACGGCGTGGAGGAAGCGGTAACTCCGTATTAACAATTACTACACAGCGAAACCAGGATACAATGCCGGATATACCTCTCCGCGAGAAATTACACGGCCTCTATTTGATCGCGTCGTACAGACCGCGGTTCACCGCCGCGATCGTCGTGTTCAGCGTGTTGACCGCGCTGCTTGAGGGGATCGGTGTGACCCTGATCGTCCCGCTGATCGAGGTTGCTCAGTCGTCCGGAGCGCCGCCAGACGGCGGTATCGCCGGCGCCTTCGCACGCGTCTATCAGCTCTTCGGGCTCCCGTTCACGATCGGTTCCATCGTCCTCGGAGTCGGGGTGGTGCTCACCGTGAGATACACGTTCACATTCCTGACCCAGTGGGCGCGCGTGTATCTACGGACCAACTACGTCGCTGACCTCCAGTCTCGCGGGTTCGAGAACACCTTAGACGCTCGGATCGCCTACTTCGACCGCGAGGGATCGGACGACATTCTCAACGCGATCGTCACGCAGGCACAGAAGGCCGGCGAGGCGATCGAGGCGTTCATTCGGGTGTTCCAGAGGAGCATGCTCATCCTGATGTACCTCGGAATCGCGCTGTACCTCGCTCCGGTCCTGACGGTCGTTTCGGCGGCCTTCGTTGGGCTCTTGACCTTCGGGCTGCGGAACACCGTCGAGTCCGCGTACACTATCGGCGACCGCGTCGCCGAGGCCAACGAGCAGATACAGCGGGTCGTTCAGGCCGGCACGCAGGGCATTCGCGAGGTGAAGACGCTCGGATACGGCGCCGAACTGCGCGACAATTTCGCCGCGGCGATGGAGCAGTACATCGGCTCCTCGATCCGGGTGAAACGCAACGAGGCGCTGATCGGAAACGTGTACAACCTCTCGATCGCGTTGGTGATATTCGGGTTGATCTACGCTGCGCTCACGCTCACGAGCATGTCGTTCGGTGCGCTCGGGGCGTTCCTGTTCGTTATGTTCAAGCTCGGCCCGGCGGTGAGCGGCACGAACAAGCGGTTCTACCAGCTCGAGGGGATGCTCCCACACCTCGTCCGCACCGAGGAGTTCATCGACAACCTGAAACGGAACCCGGAGATCGAGGGGGGTGACGAACCGCTTCCGGACGACCCCTCTCCGATCGCGTTCGAGGATGTCTCCTTCTCGTACGACGGAACCGAGGACGTACTCAGGGACGTCTCCTTCCGGATGGACCACGGCGAGTTCGTCGCCTTCGTCGGCGAGTCCGGAGCCGGAAAATCGACCATCGCTTCGCTTCTCGCGAGGCTGTACACGCCGGACTCCGGGCGTATAACGGCGTCCGGACGATCCGTCGAAGAATACGACATCGACGAGTGGCGCTCGCGGGTGGCGTACGTACAACAGAACCCGTTCATTTTCAACACGACGCTCGAGGAGAACCTCCTCGTCGCGAACCAAGACGCGAGCCGGCAGGAGATAGAGCGCGTCTGTGAGATCGCTCAGGTCACGGAGTTCGTCGACGATTTGGCGGACGGGTACGAAACCGAGCTCGGGGACGACGGGGTTCGCCTCTCGGGCGGGCAACGACAGCGCGTCGCGCTCGCGCGCGCGCTCCTGGAGGACGCGGACGTCCTCGTACTGGACGAAGCGACGAGCGATCTGGACACGAGCATCGAGACGCAAGTCCAGGCCGGTATCGAGTCGATGGACCGCGATTTCATGATCCTCGCCATCGCGCACCGCCTCTCGACCATCAGCGACGCTGACCGGATCTACACGGTCAGCGACGGGACGATAGTCGAACGGGGCGAACACAAGTCGCTCCTCGAGGACGACGGCCAGTACGCGAAGCTCTACTCCGCGCAGTGAGTGTTCTTAACGACTCTTCCGCTTCGGTAAGCGAGCCGTATCGCTGGCGTGTAACTGCCGGGGTGACAGTCTACCGGCGGTGAGTGACCCAACTGGAAACCGATTTATCGGCCGGAAACACGCGACGGGACGGTTTTTAAGGGTTCCAATACGAAAACGTCGAGAGAAAGCGAAACCGGAGGGACGAGGGCGCCGGAGATCGAGAAAGTCAGAGACCGGGCCGCGTCGTCGCCTCAGAACGTCTCCAGGTAGCGGTCCTCCTCCCACTGGGAGACCTGGGTGAGGTACTCGCTGAACTCCTGGGACTTCGCCTCGGCGAACTTCTCGGAGGTGTGCGGACCGAGCGCCTCCTGAATCACCTCGTCCGTCTCGAGCTCCTCGACGGCGCCGCCGAGGTTCGGCGGCAGCGTCTCGATACCGTACTCCTGGCGCTTCTCGTCGTCGAACTCGTAGATGTCCTCGCGGACCGGGTCGCCGGGGTCGGCCTCGGTCTTGATCCCGTCGAGACCGGCGGCGATGAGCGACGCCAGTCCGAGGTAGGGGTTACAGGACGGGTCGGGACTGCGGACCTCGAACCGGGCGGAGACGCCGGCCGCGTCGGGGACGCGGACGAGCGCCGAACGGTTCGTGTCGGACCACGCGACGTAGATCGGCGCCTCGTAGCCGGGCACCAGGCGCTTGTAGGAGTTCACGGTCGGGTTGGTGACGGCCGTGAACGCGGGCGCGTGGTTCAGGATGCCGCCCATGAACTGGTAGGCCGTCTCGCTCAGGTTGAACTCGTCGCCGTCGTCGGAGAAGGCGTTGCCGTCCTCGTCGAACAGCGAAATGTGCGTGTGCATCCCCGAGCCGTTGATCTCGGCGATCGGCTTGGGCATGAACGTCGCGTGGAGGTCGTGCTGGCTGGCGACCGCGCGGACGACGGCGCGGAACGTCGCGATGTTGTCCGCGGTCGTGAGCGCGTCGTCGTACTTGAAGTTGATCTCGTGTTGGCCCTCGGCGACCTCGTGGTGGGACGCCTCGATTTCGAAGCCCATGTCCTCTAACGTGAAGATGATCT
This sequence comes from Halorubrum salsamenti, assembly GCF_007671685.1. Taxonomy (GTDB): domain Archaea; phylum Halobacteriota; class Halobacteria; order Halobacteriales; family Haloferacaceae; genus Halorubrum; species Halorubrum salsamenti. Next base: position 251,939 of record NZ_VCNL01000004.1, read on the forward strand.
CCTTTCGGACGTCGCTCGCTAGGTCCTTCGGCGCGAGGTCGAAGTAGCCGCCGTTGTCGTGGGGGATCGTCGTCGCGTTCCCCTCGTCGTCGGTCTTGAACAGGAAGAACTCCGGTTCGGGACCGATCGAGACGGAGTAGCCCATCTCCTCGGCCTCCTCGAGGACGCTCTTGAGGACCTGACGCGGGCCGCCGACGAACGGCTCGCCCTCCGTGGTGACGATGTCACAGATGAGCCGCGCGGCCGCGCTGTCGTCGTCGCCGTCGCTGCGCCACGGGAGCACCGCGAACGTGTCGGGGTCGGGAACGAGCCGCATGTCCGACTCCTGGATGCGTACGAACCCCTCGATGGAGGAACCGTCGAAGTAGATCCCCTCGGTGAACGCCTTCTCCGCCTGGTGAGCGGGGACGGAGACGTTCTTCACGACGCCGAGGATGTCGGTGAACTGGAGCCGCAGGAAATCGACGTTCTCCTCTTCGATCTCGTCGAGCACCGCCTGTTCTTCGGCCGTGAGGCCACCGTCCGGTTTCGTGTGTTCGTCCGTCATGTTCTGGACGCTTCATTCCTTATCTGCCAGTATAAAGGCCTTATCGCTTGGCGCATGAACCGCCAGTCGCGCAAGAATGCTGGACGTTCGTAAAATTATAAACCCCTGACGACATGGATCGGTGTGATGACGTACGAAAACCTCGATGCGAAGCTCATCAACTCGCTTCTCAGCAACGGGCGGGCGAGTCTCAGAAGCCTCGGCGACGAGCTAGACGTGTCGGTGACGACGGTGTCGAACCACCTTCGGGATCTCGAAGACGAGGGCGTTATCCGGGGGTACACGCCGATCGTCGACTACGACAAGCTCGGCTACGACGTGACCGCGGTGCTCCAGCTCAAGGTCGAGGGGAGCGCGCTCCCCAGCGTGACCGAGAAGCTCCGCCAGGAGAAACAGATGGTAAGCGTCTACGAGGTCACCGGCGATTACGACGTGATCGCCATCGGAAAGTTCACCGACACGGACGGGATGAACGACCAGATCAAGTCGATCCTCACCGACGCCGACATCCGCGAGTCGAACACCAGCGTCGTCCTCAACGCGGTCACGGAAAACGAGCAGTTCGACCTCGATCTCGAAGCGGAGTAGCCGCCGTCGAGCCCGCGACGACGGTTCCGCCTTCTCGTTCCCTGCTACTGACGCGTCGCCGCCGCCGCTAGCGTTTCGACCGCCGGGAGCGGCTCGCCCGTCAGCGCGCGGATGTACGCCCCGCCCGCGATAGAGACGTGCGAGAAGTCGTCCTCGTCTAACCCGTACATCTCGATCGCCCGCGAGGTGTCGCCGCCGCCGACCACGGAGAAGCAGTCGGTCTCGGCGATCGCTTCGAGCACGCCGACCGTCCCGTCCGCGAACCGCTCGTCCTCGAAGACGCCGAGCGCGCCCTTCACGAACACCGCGTCGGACTCCCGGATCGGCGGCTCGTAGGCCGCCACCGTCTCCGAGCCCACGTCGAGGTACCCCTCCGTCTTCTCGTCGATGTCGCCGACGGCGACCTCCGCGCGGTCGCCGTCGGGGCCCTCGTACGCGAGGTCGGTCGCGAGCCGGATCGCGTCGCCGCGCTCGTCGAGCACCGACTCGATCAGCTCGCGGTTCTCCTCCCACTGCTCGTCGAACAGGTCCATCTCTCCCACGTCGTGGCCGACCGGGTGGCCCGCGGCGCGTAAGAAGAGTTCGCCGGCGACGCCGCCGAGCAGGAAACGGTCGACCCGGTCGTCTAGGGCGTCCATCACGCCGATCACGTCGGTCGCCTTCGTCCCGCCCACGACCATCGTCACCGGCCCGTCGAACTCGCGGGTCGCGATGGCGGTGTTGGCCTCGTACTCCGTCTCCATCACCCGTCCCGCGTACGACGGAAGGACCAGCGGGAACCCGACCAGCGAGGCGTGCTTGCGGTGGGCCGCCGAGTAGGCGTCGTTGACGTACGCGTCGAACCGCGGTGCGAGGGTCCGAACGAACTCGGTGTCGGCCTTCTCCTCGGGCGACTCCTCGGGGAGCTCGTCGTCGCACATCCGGGTGTTCTCCAGCAGGAGCACCTCGCCCGCGCCGAGCGCGTCGATCGCCGCCAGCGCCTCGTCGCCGTAGGTGTCCGCGACGAAGCCGACGTCGCGCCCGACGTGTTCGGCGAGGATGCCGGCGTGGTCCGCGAGCGACGTGAAATCGTCGCGGCCGGGACGGCCCTGGTGAGCCATGAGTACGACGCGGTGGCCGGCGTCGGCGAGCTCGCGGACCGTCTCCGCGTGGCGCTCGAACCGGCGGTTGTCCTGCGGTTCTCCGTCCTCGATCGGGGAGTTGAGGTCGAGCCGAACGAGGACGCGCGACTCGGCCGGGATGTCGTCGATGGTGTCGAAGGGGGCCATGTGCGAACAGTCGTCGATGAGATATTTAAGCGGTGGTTCTTCGGGGGAACGTTGCCGCCGGGCGTCTCGGACGCGGCGACGGCGTCCCGAGAGGGGGCCGGCCGCGTCGACCGCTTACGCCTCGTCGTGGACGTACGCGGCCATGTCGAGCATCCGGTTCGAGAAGCCGTACTCGTTGTCGTACCACGTGAGGATCTTCAGGAGCTTCCCGCCGGCGATGACGTTCGTCGACTGCAGGTCGACGTAGCTGGAGAAGGGGAGGCCGACGATGTCACTGGAGACGACCTCGTCGTCGGTGTAGCCGAGCACGCCCGCGAGCGGGCCGGAGTCGGCGGCTTCGCGGAAGGCGGCGTTCACGTCTTCCTCGGTGACGGTCTCGTCGAGGCTGACGACGAACTCGGTGAGCGAGCCGGACGGGACCGGGACGCGCATCGCCATCCCGTCGATCTTTCCCTCGAGCTGCGGGAGGACCTCCTGGGCGGCGCCCGCGGCGCCCGTCGAGGTCGGCACGATGTTCTCGGCGGCCGCGCGGCCGCGGCGCGTCTTCGCCTTCGGCCCGTCGATCAGGCTCTGGGAGCCGGTGTACGCGTGGACGGTGGTGAGGGTGCCGGCGTCGATGCCGAACTCCGCGTCGAGCACCTTCGCGACCGGCGTGATGGAGTTGGTCGTACAGGAGGCGTTCGAGATCACGTCGTCGCCCTCGTACTCGTCGTGGTTGACGCCGTAGACGAGCTGTTTGACCGGCTCCTCTCCCTTCGGCGGCGCCGAGATGATCACGGTGTCGGCGCCGCCCTCGAGGTGCGCGCTCGCGTCCTCGCGGGTGCGGAAGACGCCCGTACACTCCAGCGCCACGTCCACGTCGAGCTCGTCCCACGGGAGGTCCGCGGGGTCCTGCACGTTGTACAGGTCCACCGCGGTGCCGCCGATCGTCAGCGCGTCGCCCTCGCGCTCGACGCCGTCGAGCCGTCCCATGACGGTGTCGTACTTCGCGAGGTACGCCATGTCGTCGAAGTCCATCACGTCGTTGATTCCGACGAGCTCGACCCGCGGCGACTCCAGCACCGCGCGGAACACGTTTCGCCCGATTCGACCGAACCCGTTGAGGCCGACCCGGACGACCTCGTCGTCGCTCACGTCATCGCCCGCGGCGAGATATGATTTACTCATGTTCGAAAAAAGTGAGCCCAGATACTTAAATCCGACCGAGTCGGCGCGAGACGGTCACTATCGTTCGTATTCGTTACGTCCAGTCCGCACACAGGAGAGCGGTTCCGGGGCTCGCGCGACCCCGGCGAGTCCCGACTCCGAGAACGACGACCAGAGGGCAGAGAGAAGACTGCGACCGACCGACAGAGACGCCGCGTACCGCCCGCACGACCCCGAGCGGCGGCGAAGACGGTCGTGGACAGAAGGCTTATCGGGATCACCACCCTCACGTGAGGTATGGACAGAGACGACCGTGACGATCCGTTCGGCGACTTCTTCGAGGAGATCGAACGGATGATGAACGAGATGGCCAACGGGAACCCCGGAAGCGAGGACGCCGGCTTCGGGTCGGCGACGCACGTGGACGCGTACACGACCAACGACGGCGTGCGACTCGTCGCCGACCTCCCGGCCGTCTCGAAGGAGGAGCTCTCCCTGCAGTGCGACGGGGAGGCGCTCACCATCTCCGCGGCGTCCGACCGGCGGGAGTACGACGAGACCGTCGAGCTCCCCGTTCCGGTCGACGAGCACTCGGCGGACGCGACGTTCAACAACGGCGTGCTGGAGGTCGCGTTCGACCGCGACGACGACTCGGCCTCGATCGATCTGGAGTAGGCCGCCGAGCCGTTCCCCCGTCCCCGCTATTCTCCCGCGGCGGTCCGCTCGATCAGTTCCGCGAGCCGGTCGTAGAAACCGGGCTCGTACTTCGTCGCCGCGTCGACCGTCGGCCGCGCGTTCGTCTCGTTGATGACCGTCCGTCCGCCCGACGCCAGCAGATCGACGCCGAGGAAGTCGACCCCGAGTACCTCCGCGGCCCGCTCGGCCAGTTCGCGTGCGCGGTCGGGGAGATCGACGCCGGTCGCCTCGGCGCCGCGGTGGACGTTGTGTTTCCACCGCCCCTCCTCGACCGCGTCCGCGGGGAGCTCCCGCTCGACGGCGCCGACGTACGCGCCGTCGACGACCATCGCCCGGTAGTCGCGCGCGTCCGGGAGGAACTCCTGGATCAGGTACGACTTGTCGCCGGTCGCGCGGTAGTCGTGGACGAGGTTCAGGTAGTCGACGACGCCCAAAAGGGAGTCGAGGTCGCTCGCGGTCGCGACGCCGACCCCGCGGGTCGCGGAGTTCGGCTTGACGACGACCGGGTAGGAGAAGGGTTCGACGGCCTCGGTGACGACCGCCTCGTCGACGGGGTTCGACACCAGCGTCGTCCGCGGCGTCGGGAGGCCGGCGTCGTCGAGCGCGGCGAGCACGCCCGCCTTGTTCCGGGAGGTGAGGACGGCCTCGCGACCGTTCACCCACGGGACCGAGAGCCGCGCGTCGACCACGGCGCCCTCCATGAGCCGCGAGGGGTAGACGAAGCCGACGTCGAAGCCGTCGAACTCGCCGGTAGCGCCCGCCGCGGCCTCGGTGGGCTCGTCCCGCTCCTCACCTCCCGAGACGCGGAGCGCCCGCTCTTTCGCCTGCACGTGGTCGACGTCGACGCCGCGGTCGGCGAGCGGCTCGCGCACGCGCTCGAACGTCTCGGCGTCCGTCGTCATCGCGAGCCGAAGCATACGCCCGCTCGGAACCGTTCGGACTTAAAAATCGCGAGTGGCGAGCCGCGCCCGGCTCACTGCAGGTGGCCTTCCTCGCGGAGCTGTTCGGCCTCGCTCTTCTCGTAGCGCCACGAGATGTCGCCCTTCTCGTCTTGCCAGTCCCACGGCTCGACGAGGACGATGTCGTCCTCCCGGATCCAGACGCGCTTCTGCATCCGGCCGGGAATCCGTGCGGTCCGCTCTTTCCCGTCCGCACAGCGCACTCTGACCCGGTTCGCGCCGAGCATTTCGACGACCTCCGCGAACACCTCGTCGTCGTCGGGCATCCGGAGGTCGTTTCGACCGCCGCCGTCTCCGTTGCTCATGCGTACGCGGTGATACGCGCTCCCGGAAATAAAAGGGCCGCTCTCCGCGCGAAAACGCCCTTTTAAATCGCGGCGGCGGCGATCGGAGGCATGCGCGACACCCTCGGGTCCGAAGGCATCGCCGGCGTCGCGGTCGTCCTCATCGCGGTCGGAATCCTGACCGTCCACGACCCGGTCGTCGGCGCGGGCGTCGCGGTCCTGTTGGCCGGCCTCGCGCTGATCGCGAAGGGGATCGCCGACTCGACGATGCGGGCGTTTGGACTCAAGTAGCGCCACGCGGCGCGTCTCGGCGTTTGACGCGAGAGCACGTCTCGCCGCGCTCCCGAAAGAGTAATACACCACGGCCGCCGCGGACCGGTATGGTCGACGTACCCGCGGTCGCCGTCGAACTGATCGAACTCCTCGCCGTCGTCGCCGGCGCCGGCGCCGCCTCGGTAATCGGCGTCGTGCTCGAACGCGTCGGGCTCACCGCGGTCACCGCCGGAGACCTCGTGCTCGGTGCGTGGGCGGTCGGAATGGGCCTGCTCGCGCTGTACGTCGGAGTCGTCGCGCTCGGCTACGAGCAGGCGCTCCCCCGGCTGCAGCGGCTCGCCGCCGGCGAGTGACCGTCTGACTGCGCGACCGCTTGTCGCTCGGCCGCGTGATCACGCGGCCGTTCGACTGCGGCCCGATAGTCCGCCCGACAGACCCGTACCCGCGCCTTTTTACTCGGCCTCGGTGAGGGGGAGGTATGGACGAGATCCTCACGAACTGGCTCCTCGGTCTGATCGCGGCCCTCCTCGCCGTGCTCGTGCTCGGCTCGACCGGTCAGTCGTTCCTCGAACCGCTCGCTCCGGTCGCGAACGTGCTCTCGCTCGTGACGTTCCTCGCGTTCGTGCTCCTGACGGGGGCGTTCCTCGTGTACACCGCGTCGTTCCGGGACGACTAGGGCGGCCTCGTAGCGGTCCGCGATCGGCGCGGCGCGGGTAGCTTTTTACTTCTCCTCCGTCTGCTCGCCGTATGGAGTACACGACGCTCGGAAGCACCGGAACGACGGTCTCGAAGATCTGCCTCGGCTGCATGAGCTTCGGCGACTCGGACTGGCGCGAGTGGGTCCTCGACGAGGAGGAAGGGAAAGCGATCGTCGAGCGCGCGCTCGAACTCGGGGTGAACTTCTTCGACACCGCCAACATGTACTCGAACGGCGAGTCGGAGCGCGTCCTCGGCGAGGCGTTGGAGGGCCACCGCGAGGAGAGCGTCGTCGCCACGAAGGCCTACTTCCAGATGGACGAGTCGAACCCGCACTCGGGCGGGCTCTCGCGGAAGGCGATCGAACAGGAGCTGGAGAACAGCCTCGATCGACTCGGGACGGAGACGATCGATCTCTACCAGATCCACCGGTGGGACTACGACACGCCGATCGAGGAGACGCTGGCCGCGCTCGACGACGCGGTCCGGCGCGGCAAGGTCCGCCACATCGGCGCCTCCTCGATGTGGGCCCACCAGTTCGCCGAGGCGCTCCACGCGAGCGACCGCGAGGGGTACGAGCGGTTCGCCACCATGCAGAACCACTACAACCTCGCGTACCGCGAGGAGGAGCGCGAGATACTCCCGTTCTGTGAGAAAGAGGGGATCGGCGTGATGCCGTGGAGCCCCCTCGCTCGCGGGTACCTCACGCGGCCGCACGAGGACGTGGACGCCACGCTTCGGGGCGAGACGGAAGACCACCTCTACGAGCATCCCTACCGCGAGGGCGGCGGGCCGGCCGTCAACGAGCGCGTCGCCGAACTGGCCGACGAGAAGGGCGTGAAGATGGCCCAGATCGCGTTGGCGTGGCTGTTCCACAAGGAGTGGGTCGACACCCCTATCGTCGGGACGACCAGCGTCGAACACCTCGAAGACGCCGTCGAGGCGCTCGATATCGACCTCTCAGAGTCCGATATCGAGTGGCTCGAAGAGCCGTACGAGCCGGTCCGCGTCTCCGGGCACGAGTGAGCCGCGCGAACGACGAGTTCGGTCCCCCTCAACCGCCTAAATGGTGTTTTAGGGATATGTCGATAAGCTATTTGTATGACACTTGTTGACATTGGTGTATGGCCGACGACAGCGAGCAGTCCACCGTTTCGTCGAGCACCGAGTACGCCCGCACTCGGACCCGGTGTCCGAACTGCGGCGATCACGTACCGGCGGCCGGCCGGGACGCGGAGACAGTGGAGTGTCCGAACTGCCACCGCATGGTTCGGGCGTGACGCCGGTTTCGGCCCGACCGCGCGGCAGACGCGGTCTCGCTCCGGGGGGCACGGACTCGTCGGATCGCCGCGGCACGCTGCCCCGCTTATAAACGCACCGTCGCGGGCGGCACGACAACCCTTTTCGGCCGGGGCGCCGAACCGGGGCCCATGGCAGACGACGACGCCAACGACGCCGACGCCGGCGAAGAACAGGGCGATAGCGCCGCCGGAGCCGAGGGCGACGACGGCGAGGAGAAATCCTTCCGCGAGCGCGTCGAGGAGATCCGCGAGCGACGCGAGCAGGAGCGCGAGGAGGGCGACCGGCCCGACCCCGAAGAGATGATGGGCGGCGGCGGCCCGCCCGGGATGGGCGGCGGCGGCGGTGGCGGCGGCAACCCCTTCGCGCAGATGATGTCCGGCATGATGGGTGGCGGCGGTCCGGGCGGCGCGGGCGGCCCGCCCGGGATGGGCGGCGGACCCGGCGGTGCGGGCGGTCGCGGCGAGGAGCGCGGCGATCAGGCCGGCAACGAGGAGCTCGTCCGCGAGGTGCGCCAGCTCCGCGACGAGGTCCGCGACGCCACCCGCCAGCTCCAGCGTATCGCGCAGGCGCTCGAAGACGACTGATTCGGCGACGGTTCTCTGCGGTCGCGATTCTCTCCGCTTTTCGACGCGTGGTAGCGTTGCGTTCGCCCGTCGATCGATGACGGGAGTGGATGTTGCAGATCGGTGGCGGTGATGACGTATTTAAACGACTGTGAGCGACAGCGACGGTCGCTTATAAATGGGTCTGCGGTGGCGCGCGCCCGTGAGCGGCCGACAGGCCGCGAACGGCGCCGCGCGAGGGAGTCGGCCGGCGCTTATAAGTGCCGGCCGACGAGGCTGGGGAGGCGTGAGGCTGCGGTTGCGGTGCTGGAGGACTCAAAGGGGCAGTCGCGAGGGCGAAGCACGCCGCAGTAAGCACCGCAGCGAGGGAGCGCTAGCGACTGAGCGAGGAGCACAACAAGGCGCGCGAGCCCTCGCGGCTGGGGCTTTGGAGACCCTCACCGCAAAGCCGTCGATCGCTTATAAACAGCCGACAGCAACACCGCGACCCGACTTATAAACGACCAATCAACCGCACCGATATACCTACTCCCGACGTCTCTCGCGTCCGCGTCGTCCCGATCTGAAAAAAAACACCGCGTCGTCGACCGCTCGTTACCGACAGCCCACTCCGTCTAACACTCCGACCAGCCGCACGACTCGCACGTCTTGCAGCCCTCGGAGTAGTAGAGATTCATCCCGCCGCACTCGGGACACTCGGGCGACTCGCCCGCCGCGATCAGCTCCTGGGTCGCGTCGTCCTCGCCGGCCGCGTCGTCCACGGCCTCGGGACCGCCCGCGGTCGGGGCGTCGACCGGAGCGTCGGTCGCGGTTCCGGCGTCGACCGCGCCGCCGTCGGTCTGGCTCGGAGGCTCGGTGACGCCCTCCACGTCGTCGAGGCTCTGCTGTTGCGGGATCCCCTTGTCGATCTCGTCGTCGAGGTAGCGGCGAAGCGCGGTGCCGATCGCGTCCGGGATCGACTGGATCTGCTCGCCTTTGTCCCACGCGACCTTCGGGCTCCGGGTGCCCTGCAGCTCGTCGACGATCTCCTCGGGGTCGACGCCCGAACGGAGCGCCGTCGAGATGACCTTCGCGAGCGCCTCCGTGAAGGAGTTGGTGTAGCCGCCGGAGTGGCCGATGTTCGCGAACAGCTCGAACGGCAGCCCGTTCTCGTCCTCGTTGATGGTGACGTACAGCTTGCCGTAGCCCGTCTCGACCCGCTGAGTGACGCCGTTCAGGGAGTCGGGACGCGGACTGCGCTCGCTGTAGTCGATCCGGGGCTGCTCGCTGGCTTCGAGCAGGTCCGAGATCTCCGCGTCGATCGCCGCCTGCACGTCCTCGTTGTCAAGGAACGCCTCGATGCCGCCGAACACCTCGCCGATCTGCTCGACGATCGCCTCGGCCGCCTCGCTCTCGTCGGCGAACTCGGCGTTCTTCGCGCGCGTCGTGAGGACCTGCTTCGAGCGGGTGCCGTCGCGGTAGACGGTGACGCCCTTCCCGCCGTGGTCGTAGATGTAGCGGTACACCTCTTCCATCTCCTCGGCGGTGGCGTCGTTCGGGAAGTTACACGTCTTCGAGATGGCGGAGTCGACGCCCTCCTGGCAGGCGCACTGGACCGCCGCGTGCTGCTTGCCCGAGAGGTCGCCGGTGACGACGAACAGCTCGCCGATGGCGTCCGGAACCGTCTCCAGCCCGTCGACGCCGTCGAACTCGTTCGTCGCCATCTGCTCTTGGGCCTCCTGCTTGACGGCGTCGACGTCGACGTCGTTCTCCTCTAAGGTGCGCAGGAAGTAGTCGTCGAACTCGACGAGCATCTCGTCGCCCTGCACGTCGTCGGAGACGTTCTTGTAGTAGGCGACGTTGTAGATGGGCTCGCAGCCGCCGGTGGTGTTGCCGATCATCGACGTCGTGCCCGTGGGCGCGATCGTCGTCGTGTTGTGGTTGCGGATCGGGAAGCCGTCCTCCCACTCGTCGGCGTCGAGCCCGGTGTAGTGCTCGAACCACTCGCGGTACTCGGTGGGGTTCGCGTACTTCGACTCCTCCCAGTCGTTGAACGTGCCGCGCTCCGTCGCGAGCTCGTGAGAGGTCTGCTTCGACGCGTGGTTGATGTGAGTCATCAGCTGCCGGGCGACCTCGTGGCCCGGCTCGGTGCCGTACTGGATCCCGAGCTGGATGTACAGCTGTGCCAGCCCCATGACCCCGAGTCCGATCTTCCGCATGTCGCGGACCTTCTGCTCGATCTTCTCGACCGGGAAGTCCGACATCGTGACGACGTTCTCGAGGAACCGCGTGCCGTAGTCGATCCGCTCGTCGAACTCCTCGAAGTCGATCGCCTCCTCGAGGAAGGCGTCGATCGCCGCCTCCTGGGAGTCGTACTCGTCGGCGTGCTCCGCCGACCAGACCCGCCAGTCCGGCGCGTCCTGCGCCGCGAGCGTCGAGAGGTTGATGTGGCCGAGGTTACAGGCCTCGTACTCCTCCAACGGCTGTTCTCCGCAGGGGTTTGTTGCAAGAATTCTGTGATCTGGATTTTCTTCAACATCGAACGAATGTTCCTTGTTCACCCGTTCGAGGTAGATGACGCCCGGCTCGCCGTTCTCGTGGGCGCCCTCGATCATGTCGTCCCACAGCTCCTGGGCCGGGATCGAGAGCACCTCGCCGACCTCGACGTGCTCGCCGAGGCCGAACATGTCGTAGATCTCCTTCGTCTCGGGGGTCGCGACGTGCGGCTCCTCGGTGCGCGGGTTGGTGAAGGTGAACTCCTCGTCGTTGTACAGCGCCTCCATGAAGTCGTCGGTGACGCCGACGCTGATGTTGAAGTTCGACAGGTGACCCTCGACCGCGTTCCGGAGGTGCTCTGGGACCTTCCCGTCCTCGTCGATGAGGCCGCGAGCCTCCTCTAAGGCGTCCGCGAAGGAGTTGTGCGTGAAGTCGTCGGGGTCGTTCAGGCGCAGCGAGTGGGCCAGCGAGACGTCCTTGTTCTTCGAGTGGATGAACTGGATGACGTCGGGGTGCGAGACGCGCATGACGCCCATCTGGGCGCCGCGGCGCGCGCCGCCCTGCGCGATCGTCTCGCACATCTGGTCGAACGTCCGCATGAACGTGATCGGCCCGGAGGCGATACCTCCCGTCGAGCCGACGGAGTCGCCGTAGGGGCGGAGCTTCCAGAACGCGTATCCCATGCCGCCGCCGGACTGGAACACCTCGGCCGCCTCCTTGGCGGTCTGGTGGATGTCGGTGATGTCGTCGCCGGGGGAGTCGACGAAGCAGGCGGAGAGCTGCTGGAGCTCGTCGCCCGCGTTCATCAGCGTCGGCGAGTTCGGCATGAAGGAGAGCTGCTCCATCCCGTCGCGGAACCGGTCCGCGGTCGCCTCGACGTGCTCGCGCACGCCCTCGGGCAGTTCGGGGACGACGGTGTCGTACGCGAACTTGTTGACGTTGTGCGCGGTGAGCGTCGTCTCCGCGTCGGCGTCGGCCGTCGTACCCGCGCCGAAGACCTCCTCGGCGAGCTCGTCGCGCCGCGGGTGATCGGGCTTGAGCTGGTCGGGCGTGACCGTGACCTCGACGTCCTGATTCTCGGCTTCGAAGACCGCCTCCGCGAGCGCGACGTTGCGCGCGACGCGGTCGAACAGCTCCTCGGGGTCCTCGATCGCTTCCCCGTCCGCGTTCTTCCGGAGGTAACGCGCGGGCAGGATGTTGTGGTACGCGTTGGCCGTGAGCCGCTCCTCCATCGTGTCGCCCGTGGTTCGTTTGATCGGCAGTTCGAGTTCGTCGGCGGCGACGCCGTCGCTGCTCATTCGACGGCCACCCCGCTCGGTTGGCGTGGGATATGAATCATCTGTAGTGTTGGTGTACTGGCGAGGCGGGCCCTTGTACGTTCGGATGTTCGGACCCGGCAGGTGTCATATGTGCGATTCGTTATGCAACGTCCGTTCCGCGCGTCTGACGCTGAATTTCGGTACGTCGGCAATGAACGGACTCGGGACACATAAGCGTAGCCAGACCGGAGTGAAACTGATCGACGACCGAGAAAACCGCATCAATGAGGCGTCTCCCCACCGGAACAGAAGGGGGATTGTTCGACGCCGATTCGCCGGGACATGCGGTACGACACCGCGCTCACGGGCGTCACGACGGTGATCGTTCGTCGTCGTCGGCCGTAGTTCTTTCCGAAGACCTGTCAAAATCGACACCCCGTGGGTCGCACTTTCCCCACAAGCTTATGCCGGGCCTCGCCGTGGACCCGGACATGACCGCTTCGCTCGCCGCGCTCGCGGCCTCGGTACCGCTTCAGGCCGGCATCCTCGCCAGCCAGACCGGACAGCTCCTCGTCGCGCTCGTCGCGATCGCGGTCGTGATCGTCCTCGGGAAGTTCGTGTTGAAGCTCGCGTGGCGGCTCGTCACGATCGGAATCTTCGTCGTCGCCGTGCTCTACCTGCTGTCGCTGCTCGGCGTCGTGTAAATCGGGCGGCGTCTGAAAAAACCGCAGCCGCGGGCCGATCCGACCGGGTCCGGACCGACTACTGGAACGCCGTTCCGGGCTCGGTCTCCGCGGACTCGACCTCCGACCGCCGGAACTGCTTTTCGATCTCCTCGTAGCGCTCGCGCGTCTCGGGAGTGACGCTCGGGTTCACCTCGTCCAAGGCGTCCTCGAAGTGCTGCATCGTCACGCGGACGTTGCCCACGGACTCGCCCACTTCCTCGCGCGAGACGCTGCCGATGAACTCCCGGGAGGCGTTCATCGACGCCTCGCGGGCCACCGCCTCGATGTCGGCCCCGACGTATCCCTCCGTCTTCCGGGCGATCGCGTCGAGGTCGACGTCGTCGGCCAGCGGCTTGTTCCGGGTGTGGACCTCCAGTATCTTCCGGCGCGCGTCCTCGTCGGGCACGGGGACGTGCACGTGGCGGTCCAGCCGGCCGGGCCGGAGCAGCGCCGAGTCGATCAGGTCCGGGCGGTTCGTCGTCGCGATGACGACCACGTCCTCCAGCGACTCGAGCCCGTCGAGCTCCGTCAGCAGCTGGGAGACGACGCGTTCGCCGACGCCGGAGTCGCCCGAGTTCTTGCCGCGCTCGGTCGCGATCGAGTCGATCTCGTCGAAGAACACGATCGTCGGCGCGTTCTCGCGGGCCTTGCTGAACACCTCGCGGACGCCCTTCTCGGACTCGCCCACGTACTTGTTCAGCAGCTCGGGACCCTTGATCGAGATGAAGTTCGACTCGCTCTCGTTGGCGACCGCCTTCGCGAGCAGGGTCTTCCCCGTGCCGGGCGGGCCGTACATCAGGACGCCCTTGGCGGCCTGCATGTCGAGCTCCTCGAACACCTCGGGGTACTCGAGTGGCCACTGGATCGTCTCGCGGAGCCGCTCTTTGGTCTCCTCCAAGCCGCCGACCTGGTCCCAGCTCACGTCGGGGACCTCGACGAACACCTCGCGGAGCGCGGAGGGTTCGATCCCCTTCATCGCCTCCTTGAAGTCGGACTCCGTGACCTGGATGGAGTTCAGCACGTCGGCGTCGATCTCGTCGCTCTCGAGGTCGATCTCGGGACGGATGCGCCGCAGCGCGTGCATCGCGGACTCCTTCGCCAGCGACTCCAGGTCCGCGCCGACGAAGCCGTGGGTGTTCTCGGCGTACTCGTCCAGGTCGATCTCGTCGACCAGCGGCATGTTCCGCGTGTGGACCTGTAGGATCTCCTTTCGGCCGTCGCGGTCGGGGACGCCGACCTCGATCTCGCGGTCGAACCGACCGCCGCGCCGGAGCGCGGGGTCGATGGCGTCGACGCGGTTCGTCGCCCCGATGACGACGACCTCGCCGCGCTCCTCGAGCCCGTCCATCAGCGAGAGCAGCTGGGCCACGACGCGGCGCTCCACGTCCCCGCCGGCCTCCTCGCGTTTCGCCGCGATGGAGTCGAGCTCGTCCATGAAGATGATCGCGGGCGACTCCTCGGACGCCTCCTCGAACACTTCACGGAGCTTCTCCTCCGACTCGCCGTAGTACTTCGACATGATCTCCGGGCCGGAGATCGTGTGGAAGTTCGCGTCGATCTCGTTGGCGACGGCCTTGGCGATCAGGGTCTTGCCCGTGCCCGGCGGGCCGTGCAGGAGCACGCCCTTCGGCGGGTCGATGCCGAGCCGCTTGAACAGCTCCGGGTGCCGCATCGGTAGCTCGATCATCTCCCGGACCTGTTCGAGCTCGCTGTCGAGCCCGCCGATGTCCTCGTAGGTCACGTCGGGGCCCTCGCTGGCCCCGTCGCCGTCACCGCTCCGCTCGGTCAGCTCCTCGGCGGGGACCTCCGAGATCTCGATCTCGGTGTCGTCGGTGATGACGACGGTCCCCGAGGGGGTCGTCGAGGCGACCTTCATCGGCACCGCCTGCGACTGGCCGCCCATCAGGCCGAAGCCCATCGACGTGCGGATCGTCTGCCCCTCGGTCACCGGCTGGCCGGAGAGCTTGTCGCGGATGAACGGGGCGATCTGCCCGCGGACGCGGAGCTGGCTCGGGAACGCGATCGTCACCGACTCCGCCCGCGAGACGTCGACGTCTTCGACGGTCACGCGGTCGTCGATCCCGACGTTGGCCTCCTGACGGAGGCGACCGTCGATACGCACGACGCCGGTCCCGTCGTCCTCCGGGTAGCCCGGCCAGACGCGGGCGATCGCGGCCCCGTCAGCCCCCTCGACGCGGACGATGTCCCCGCCGGAGAGCCCGAGCTCCTCGGCGGCGACGCGGTCGATCGCCGCGAGGCGACGCCCGGCGTCCTTCTGTTTCAGCGGCCTGACGGTGAGCTTCATCGCTGGCCCTCCACGGTGACCACGCCGTTCTCGACGGCGACCGAGTCGGCCTCGCTCGGGAGCTCGAACTCCGACTCGACGGGCTCGCCGTCGCCCTCGATCACGACGATCGCGGTCTCGCCGACGGTGTCGACGGAGACGTTCTCCGCGTCGGCGCCCAGATCGGCGGCGACGATCCACCCGTCCTCGTACTCGTACCGGCGGAGCAACGCGCCGTCGCCGGTCGATCGGGTCTGTTGGTGATTCATGCTAACTACAAGTTAGGTGCGAGAGTATATAAATCTTTCTCTAAAACCGCATGACGTGAGATAGTAACGGCGTATCGGTAGTGTTGCGGTTCGGGGGCGATCGGGGCGCGGCGGCGACCTTTATGAAGCGGCGCGCGGGAGAACGCCCATGGAGCGGGTCACGCACCACGGCCGCGACACCGCCTACCGGGTCTCCGACCGCGGCGGCGACGGGCCGACGGTCTGTTTCGTCCACGGGAGCGGCGGGAGCAAGGACGTTTGGAAGGCGCAGGCGCGCGTGAGCGACCGGTTTCCGGTCGCCGCGCTCGATCTGTCGGGCCACGGCGACAGCGACGACATCGACGGCGGCGATATCGCCCCGCCCGCCGGCCCCGAGGCGCTCGACGCGTACGCGGACGACGCGGTCGCCGTCGCGGAGGCGACGGGGGCGACCGTCCTCTGTGGCAACTCACTGGGCGGGGCCGTCGCGCTGTGGGTCGCCTTGGAGCGCGACCTCCCACTCGACGGCCTCGTGCTCGCCGGGACGGGTGCGAAGCTCGCCGTCGCCGAACCCCTCCGAGACGCGCTCGCGACCGACTTCGACCGGGCGATCGAACTGCTCCACGAGCCCGGTCGGCTGTTCCACGACGCGCCGCCGGAGTACGCCGAACTGTCGCGCGCCGAGATGCGAGAGTGCGGGCGGGCCGTCACCGAGCGCGACTTCCGCACCTGCCACGCCTTCGACGTCCGCGACCGGCTCGACGAGGTCTCGGTCCCGTCGCTCGCGGTCGTCGGCGAGCACGACGCGCTCACGCCCGTCGCCTACCACGACTACCTCGCGGACCGGATCGACGACTGCGAGCGCGCGGTGATCGAGGGCGCCGCGCACCTCGCGATGCTCGAACGGCCGGCGGCGTTCAACGCGGCGCTCACGGCGTTCTGTTCGCGTATCTCGGAGGGACCGGCGTAGCGACTCCGAGTTAACGCTCGTCGGCGGCTCGGTGTTTTAAAAGGATACGGCGAGCGAAGCGGTCGTTCGAGACGCGTCTCCAGGCGGAGACGCGGCCCGTGACTGGAAGCCGTCTGGACAGAACCCGATTCGGTCCCTCCCGGTCGTCGATTGCTGTCGGTTCCGGTCTTCGATCTCTTCGGTACTCACCTCGTGTTATACGTTACCATACGACGCTATTTAAAACGTTCGCCGGACTGCTTCGCCGGCCGTCGGCATCCTTTTTAAACAACGCTCTCGATCGGAGCCCAATGGACGGCTCCGATGGCGACCCCGATCGCTCCGGGTCCCACGAGGGCCCCGGCTCCCGCGAGGGCGACCGCGTTTCCGGTGCTTCGCACGACGTCAATGCCTCGCCCCACGGCCCCGCGGACCCGGACATCAACGATCTACTCGCGAAGCTCGACGCCCTGAGCGACACGGTCGACGAGGGCCACGAGCGCGAGAAGGTGCGCCAGACCATCTCGCTCGTCGAGCGGATGCCGGGTAGCTCGGCGTTCAGGACCCGGATCACGAAGTACACCTCGCGGGACATGGCCGAGGCGTTCGTGGGGTCGGTCCTCTTCGCGCTCCCCCTGCTCGTCGAGGGGGGAGTCTTCGAGATCGCGGCGTGGTTCGCCGCGGTGACGCCGGGCGGCGTCCCCGTCTTTCTGCTCGCACACGTCGGACTCGTACTGGTCATGACCGCCGGGCTGCTGTACTTCGCCGACTTCCGACAGATCGAGATCAGCCATCCGATACTCGGCGTCGTCCCGCGGCGCTACGCCGGGATCCTGCTCGTCTCCCTGTTCACGTCCGTGTTCATGCTGTCTCTCTGGGGGCGGCTCCACGCGGGGGACCCCACCGCGCTCGAACGGGTCTCGCGCGTGGCGGTCGTCTGGGCCGCCGCCGCGTTCGGCGCCGGGCTCGGCGACATCCTCCCGGGCGAGTCGCAGGGCGAGGACATCAGCGAGATCGACCTCGACTTCGACGACTAATCCGGCCCGAGCGGAACCGTCCCCCCTTTCCACACCTTTTTCGCCGCGGCGACCGTACCCGTGTGCATGTCAGCGTTACGCGACGCGCTCCGGGACCTCCCGGACGCGGTGTTTGCGGACCTGCTCGAATCCGACGAGGGGTACGTGCTCGTCGTCGACCTCCCGGGCGCCACCGCAGAGACCACCGAGGTCCTCGCGGAGGACGGCCGGATCGCCATCGAGGGGCGCCGCGAGAAGGAGGTCCCCGAGGGGTTCCGCTACGTGCGCGAAGACCGGCCGCTGTTCCTCGACGCGGAACTCCCCCTCCCCGGCGACGCCGACGGTAGCGGCGCCGACGCCGAGATGGACCGCGGGGTCCTCGAAGTGACGATTCCCAAGCGGACCGGCGGCGCCTCCCGGACCATCCCGGTCGACGAGGCCGACGACACCAAAATCGACGGCGCCTGACGGGTGGTCACGCTGGTAAACCTCCGCTCCTACTGGCGGTTCTTCGTGGTCATGCGGCAGTTCTCGCCGCTGATCGTCGCCTACTGGCGGGACCGGAAACGGTACTTCCTGTTCGGCGGGGGCCGCGAGGTCGACGCCGATACCCAGCGCGAGCGCGCCGCCGTCCTCCTCGACATCCTGCTCACGCTCGGCCCCACGTTCATCAAGCTCGGCCAGATCCTCTCGACGCGGCCCGACATCCTCCCGCCGGCGTACATCGAGGTGTTGGAGGGGCTCCAGGACGACGTGCCGCCGGCCCCGTGGGAGGAGTCAAGGACCGTCCTCGAAGACGAGCTCGGCCCCGTCGACGAGACGTTCGACGACTTCGACCGAGAGCCGATAAGCGGCGCGAGCCTCGGGCAGGTGTACACCGCCCGGTACGAGGGGACCGACGTGGCGGTGAAGGTCCGCCGTCCGGGGATCGAGTCGCTCGTCGAGGCCGACCTCCGGACGATCCGGTGGTCGATCCCGCTGGTCAAGCGGTTCATCGGCAGCGGGCGGGCGTTCTCCCTGGAGAACCTCGCCGACGAGTTCGCGAAGACGATCCGCGAGGAGATGGACTACGAGCGCGAGCGGGCGATGCTCGAGGAGATCCGCGACAACTTCGGGGACGAGGACCGGATCCGGATCCCGACCGCCTTCGAGGCGGTCTCCGGGCCGCGCGTGCTCACGATGGAGTACATTCCCGGAACCAAGATCAGCGACATCGACGCCCTCGACGAGGCGGGGCACGACCGGAACGCCATCGCCGAGACGCTCCAAGAGGTGTACCTCCAGATGATCATCGAGGACGGCGTGTTCCACGCCGACCCCCACCCCGGGAACCTCGCGGTCGACGACGGCGGGGCCGTGATCTTCTACGACTTCGGGATGGCGGGGCGGGTGGACCCGTTCATCCAGGAGAAGATCGTCGACTTCTACGTCGCGGTCGCCCGGCAGGACATCGACGGCATCCTCGACACGCTGATCGCGATGGGTACCCTCTCGCCGGAGGCCGACCGCGAGGTGATGGGGAACGTGATGGAGTTGGCCATCGCTGACGCCAGCGGCGAGGACATCGAGCAGTACCAAGTGAACCAGATCATCGAGCAGGTGGAGTCGACCATCTACGAGTTCCCGCTTCGGCTCCCGCCGAACCTCGCGCTCGTGTTGCGCGTCGCCACCGTCGTCGAGGGGGTCTGCGTCACCCTCGACCCCGAATTCGACTTCATCTCGACCGCGACGGAGTACCTCAAGGAGGAGGGGTACTACGAGCAGACCGCCCGCAACCTCGCCGAGGACGCCGGACAGCAGGCCCAGAAGACGGCGGAGGCGCTGTTCACGGTCCCCCCGAAGGCCGACGACTTCCTCGACCGGGCGAACCGCGGCGACCTCCACGTCGACGTCACGATCGACGACGGTTCGAACGTCCTCGACAAGCTCGCGATGCGGATCGCCTACTCGGTGCTGCTCGCCGTCGGCGTGCTCTCCGCGACTATCCTCTACTCGTTCGCCGACGCGTGGCGGCTCGCGGGCGTCGTTCTCCTGCTCGCGGTCCCGCTCGCGATCGCGCTCTACCGCTCTTTCCGGAAGAAACGCGGGCTCCGGACCACCCCCCAGTTCACCAGACAGGGGATGAAGAAGCGGCGCGAGGACTAGATCCGCTGGCGCCGGGACCGCCCCGCCGACCTCACGCCGAAACGACTTCGATCGGAACGAGGAGGAAACAGAGCGCGCCGACCGCGAAGGTCACGATTCCAACCGCGAGCCGGGGCCATCCCACCCCCTCCTCGTCCGCGGGGTTCGCGGGACCGTTGAACGCGATCACGAGTGAGAACACGCCCCAGAACGCCCACAGCCCTACCGACTGATCGAGCCCGAAGCCGCGCCAGAAGTAGAGGTACGCGGCGATCGAGAAGAGGGCGCCCGGGACGAGCGCCGCGACCGTCTCCTGTCGCGGACCCACCATCGCCCGGACCATGTGGCCCCCGTCGAGCTGACCGACCGGCAGGAGGTTGAGCAGGGTGAAGAACATCCCGACCCAGCCGCCGATCACCACCGGATGCGCGGAGAGAGTCGGGTCCTCGTACGCCGTCGGCTGACCGGTGAGATCGGCGATAATCCCCAAAAGCGGCGGGTTGTTGAACCGGATCATCGTCCCCGACGAGTTCGCGATCTCGGCCGGGACCCGGATCGGATCCAGCGAGAGTCCGATCGCGGTGACGAGGACGGTCGCGACCAGCCCGGCTATCGGGCCGGCGACCCCGATGTCGAACAGGGCTTTTCGAGAGGGCATTCGCCCCCGCATCCGGATGATCGCTCCGAGGGTCCCGAAGGGGAACATAAAGGGGATGACGTACGGCAACGAGACGTCCACGCCGTGGTACCGGCCGGCGACGTAGTGGCCCAGCTCGTGGGTCATCAGGACGCCGAGCACCGCGGCCGTGAACGGCCACGCTCGCAGCATGACCAGCGGGTTCGCGGCGATCTCCTCCCACCCGATGTAGTACCAGCCGTACGCGCCGACGAACAGCGTGGACAGCACCGTCGCGGCGAACATGGCGACGTTGACCCACGGGATCCCGTCGCGACCGTGGTCGAAGGGCGTCGCGACGACGACGTGGCCGTTCTCGACCGCCTCTACGTCGACATCGTACCCGGCGTCGCGGAACCCCGGGACCAGCTTCCGCAACAGCGTGCGCTCCGGAATGTATGACTCTCCGACGTACCGAACGTGGCCGTCCTCCCGGCGGACCTCGTCGACCCGGAAGAACGTTCGGAGCGGCTCCGGACGCGGAACGTCGGACGTTCCCGACGGCTCCCCGTCCTCGTGTTCTGGCATCGTCGGTGGTAACTGGTCGGCGAGTATAAACCCCGCGTCGAGCGCTTCGCTCGACGGGGGCGCTTCGGGAGGGAGGCCGAACCGCGTGCCGATCGGCGGAGACCCCTCCGTCGGCGGAGAAGTGAGGACGGAGAGACCGGTCACCAGCGGGGAGGAGGCCGGGGAGGAGAGAAATCGGGAACGACGGTCGATGGGCCGGCCGTCAGATCGGCGGTGCGATTGTGGCCGTCAGATCGGCGGTGCGATTGTCAGTGTGTGAGTGCGGGGACGCGCGCGAACGCGCTGTTCGACATGCGGCGCTTCCGCCGGTCAGGCGGGCTCGACGCGCCAGGTCGTCGCGCCCGTGTACGACCACTTCTCGACGGTGAGCTCCGTGGCGGAGTCGCGGAGCTTCACCATCAGGGCGCCGATCTCCTTCGGCGAGAGGTCGACGTCCTCGGAGATGAACTTCCCTTTGAAGTACATCTCACCGTCCTCCGCGCGGTTGAGCAGGTACCGCTTCAGCCGCTCTTCCTTGCTGAGGTCGTTGGTTGCGGTCGTGGAGGGGTTCGCAGTTGCGCTCATGGTACACTCCTCGCTTGTCTCCGGAGGGTGTTATAAAGGCAAGACCGTTGAGGGGTGTTCAGCAGCTTTCATGGCGTTTCAGGAAACGGGGCGAGGGTAAAAGGTGTCAGACGAACCGTTCACAAGCGTTTTAAATTCGCTTAGACGTTTTATAACGTTCCGAAATGCTTCGTTTTGGATCGGTCGTGCTCGACCGACACCGGCTCGTTCGACGCGATGGTCCGCCGTGTACCAGCCAGAATCTCTTCATCGAGACGCTCAGAACCCTCGTCCGCGCGCGGTCGGTGCCCCGTTCCGAGCGGCGGCGGTGCCGCCGGCACCGCGCCCTCACCGCGACTACTCCCGCTGGTGGACCCAGAACTCCTCGGTCTCAGTGGTCTCCTTTTTGAATATCGGAACCTCGTCTTTCAGCCGGTCGATCCCGTCCTCGACCGTCCGGAACGCCTCCCGACGATGGCCCGCGAGGACGACGACGAACACGATGTCCTCGCCCGCCTCGATCACGCCCGTCCGGTGGTACATCCGGACCTCGAACACCCCGTCTCGCTCGGCCAGCTCGGCCTCGATGGCATCCATCCGCTCGGCGGCGACTCCCTCGTACTTCTCGAACGCGAGGTGGGTCGTCCGGTTGTCGTCCGGGGCGTCACGCGCTCGAACGCGCCCGGTGAACGTCGCGATGGCGCCGGAGCGGTCCGCGTCCGCGGACGCCTCCACGCGGCGCACGAGCGTCTCCCGGGTGATCCACGGCTCCGCGTCGGTCAGATCCGCGACGAGCCGGTCGAGGTCGACCTCGTCGAGACCGTCGGCGACGGCGACGACCGAACCGGGGACGTCCGCCGGCTCCGCGTCCGCACCGAGCAGGACCGTCGGGACGCGCAGGCGGGACTCGCCGACGGCGACGAGGTAGTCGTGATCGGGCGCGAGCCCGTCGAGGAGGTCGTCGAGCCCGTCGACGCGGCCGCGACCCGTCCACGAGCCGTCGGCGTGGAGCGAGAGCGTCGTGTCCGCGGTCGCCGCCGTTCCACCGTCGCCGTCGGGGTCGTCTCGTCTCACCGCGACACCTCCATCGGTCACCTCGGAATCGGCGGATCGGCGGACGCGCTCACTCTCACCCGCGCAGTCGACGACGGCCACCTGCCCGTCGAGCCGGTCCACGAGCGACCCCGCGAGGTCGGCCGCTCCAGGGCCGACGATCGATATCGGTTGCATACCCGAAGACGGGCTGCGAGCGGCTTAGGCGTTTCCCGGCGTGTCAGGGCGGACCGCGCTCGCGCCGCTATCCCTCCTCGCCGCCTGTCCCGCTTGATAATCCTTAAGACCGCGACAGGGGTATTCGACCGTAATGAGAGTCGTCGTTTCTATCGGCGGGAGCGTACTCGCGCCCGATCTCGATCCCGACCGGGTGACCGCGTACGCCGAGGCGATCGAGCGGCTGGCGACCGACGGCTGCGAGGTCGGCGTCGTCGTCGGCGGGGGCGGCGTCGCGCGCGAATACATCGAGACGGCGCGCAATCTGGGCGCGAACGAGGTCGAGCTCGATCAGCTCGGCATCGGGACGACCCGGCTCAACGCCCGCCTGCTCATCGCCGCGCTCGACGGCGGCGCGAACCTCTCGCCGGCGACGGGGTACGACGAGGCGGCCGCCGCTCTCCGCCGCGGGGAGGTGGCGGTGATGGGCGGCCTGACTCCCGGGCAGACCACCGACGCGGTCGCCGCCGCCTTCGCGGAGTCGGTCGACGCCGACCTGCTCGTGTACGCGACGAGCGCCGACGGCGTGTACGACGCCGATCCCAACGTCGACGACGACGCGACCCAGTTCGGATCGATGTCGCCGGCGGAACTCGTCGACGTCGTCCTCCCGATGAGCCGGAACGCGGGGGCGTCCGCCCCCGTCGACCTGCTCGCGGCCAAGCTGATCGACCGCGGGGGAATCCGGTCCATCGTCCTCGACGGCACCGACCCGAGCGCGGTCGTCGACGCGGTGCTCCGCGGCGAACACACCGGTACCGACGTGGTCCCGACCGGAAGCGACGAGCCGACCTACTGGACGGGGGCGAGCGACGCGTGAGCGCCGACGACTCCCCCCACATCCTCTCCGAGCAGGCGCGAGAGGCCGGCGGCGCGGCGGGCGCCGCCGACGAGGGCGACGAGGACGACGGTGAGGGGTTCCGCGCCTTCTGGGCCGACGTGGTCGCCGACGAGATCGAGGCGCGCGACCCCGACGAGCCGATCGTGATCAAGGGCGGCGTCTCGCCCTCGGGGGTCGCGCACCTCGGCAACTTCAACGAGATCATCCGCGGGTACTTCGTCGCGGCGGTGCTGCGCGAGCGGGGCCACGAGGTCCGCCAGGTGTTCACCTCCGACGACAAGGACCCGCTCCGAAAGCTACCGCGGAAGCTGGCCAACGCCGACGGCGAGATCGTCGGGCTCGGAGAGGTGGACGCGGGCGCGCTCGGCCGGAACCTCGGGAAGCCGTACACCGCGATCCCGGACCCGTTCGGCGAGCGCGACTCGTACGCCGCGCACTTCGCCGCCCTGCTGAAGGCCGACGCCGACCGGCTGTCGATTCCGGTCGAGATGGTCTCGAACACGGAGCTGTACGCCGACGGCGCCTTCGACGACGTGACTCGAACCGTCCTCTCCGACCTCGACGGCGTCCGCGAGGTGCTCTCGAAGTATCAGGACAAGGTCGACGGCGAGTACGTGCCCTTCAATCCGGTGTGCGCCGAGTGCGGGAAGATCACGGAGACGGTCACGAGCGTCGACCTCGACGCCGAGACCGTCGAGTACGTCTGCACGGACATGGAAGTCGGCGACGAGGTGATCGACGGGTGCGGCCACGAGGGGACCGCGACGTTCCGCGAGGGGAAGCTCCCGTGGCGGCTGGAGTGGCCCGGCCAGTGGGACGTGCTCGGCGTCGACTTCGAGCCGTTCGGGAAGGACCACGCGGAGGGGTCGTGGCCCTCGGGCGTCGACGTGGCGCGGAACGTCCTCGATAGCGAGCCGCCGGTGCCGATGGTGTACGAGTGGTTCACGCTCAACGGCGAGCCGCTCTCCTCGTCGGCCGGCAACATCGTCACCGTCCCCGAGCTGCTCGAACTGCTCGAACCCGCGGTGCTCCGGTACTTCTTCGCGCTCCATCCGAAGAAGGCGCGCGACCTCGACGTCGAACGACTCGACCAGCTCGTCGACCGCTTCGACCGGTTCGAGCGCGCGTACTTCGGCGAGGTCGACGACGAGGACCTGACCGCCTTCGCCGAGCGCGCCTACCCGTTCGTCGTCGGGCGCGCGGACGACCCGCCCGCCGAGAAGCCCGTGCGGCTCCCGTACACCTTCGCGGCCGTGCTCGGCATGGTCGACGACCCCGCGTTCCGGGAGCGACTCGCCCGCGACGAGGGACACATCCCCGACGACGCCTCCGACGAGACGGTCGAGGCCGCGCTCGCCCGCGTCGAGAAGGCGCGGAACTGGGCGGAGCGCACCGGAAACGAGTACGACTACCGGCTCCAGACGGACCTGCCAGACGTGGACTTCGACGACGCCGTCGCGGCCGCGCTCGACGACCTCGCCGACTTCGTCGCGGCCGGCCACGACGGCGACGCGATCCAGTCGGAAATGTACGAGACGGCCCGTTCCCACGACGTGGAGGTGAGCGACTTCTTCGCCGCCGGCTACCGGCTCTTCTTCGACGACACGCAGGGACCCCGGCTCGGGGAGTTCCTCGGCGAACTGGAGCGCGACTACGTCGTGGCGCGGCTCCGCCGGGAGGCGTAGATGCCCGAGGACCGCTCGCTCGACGAGTTCGGGGGGGCGGAGGGGAACAGCGGAACCGACGACGCCGGGTCCACCGACACCGAACCCACCGAAACCGGCCCCGACGACACCGAACCCACCGAAACCGACCCAGCCGGTGCCGCTGACGCGGACTCGTCGTCCGCGGAACCGGACGGCGACGACGTCGTCACCGATCCCGATCCCGCGACCGCGACGGCGACGTGGACCGCCGGCGGCGCCGACTGCGAGCGGTGCGGCGACCGCGTCGAGCGGCGCTGGCTCGACGGTGGGGACCGCGTTTGCCCCGACTGCAAGTCGTGGTGATTTGAATCAAAACTTAATACGAAACGGGGTCAGTCGTTAGTTACGATAACGAGCACCTGATGTGTAGTTGGAGATAAATGAGATTGGAATCCGACCTCGTCTTGGGCCGACCCCCGCGGGAGCTCGCCGCCGCGTACTTCTGTCTGGGGACGCTGTTCGTCGTCGCGGCCGACCTCGCGGTGGCGTCCGCGGTCGGGTCGCTCCCGAGGTGGACCCCCGTTCACGTCGTCCGCGGGTGGACACTGGTCGCCGTCTCGTCGGTGGTCCTCTACGGCGCGACGACGTATCAGAAGCGTCGGGCGGTCGCCGCTCGGAGCGAGCTCGAAACGTCGAACCAGCAGTTGCAGGTGTTGAGCCGGGTGTTCCGTCACAACGTCCGGAACGACCTCAACGTCATTCAGGGGTACACGGACCTGCTCGTCGACCGGGTCGACGACGAGCGGAGCCGGGAGTGCCTGGAGACGATCCGAGAGACGACCGACGACGTGATCGAGATCAGCGAGAAGCTGCGCGTCATCGAGGACACGTCGCCAGCCCCCCCGGACGGGCGGGTCGACCTCGTCGACGTGGTCCGTGAGGCGGCCACGAACGTCGATCGCGCGGACGTCGCGCTCACCGTCGACGCGCCCGCCGAGGCGTGGGTCCGCGCGGACGAGTCGATCGAGTACCCGATCCGAGAGGTGTTCGAGAACGCCGTCACGCACAACGACGAGTCGGTGCGCCGGGTCGACGCCCGCGTCACCGAGAACGGGTCGACGGCCTGCTTGGAGGTCCGCGACAACGGCCCCGGGCTCCCCGACGACGAGCGAGCCGTGTTGCGCGCCGAGGAGGAGACGCCGCTGTCGCACGCGAGCAGCATCGGGCTGTGGCTCGTCAAGTGGATGTGCGAGACGCAGGGCGGAACCGTCGGGTTCGAGACGAGCGACGACGGGACGACGGTCAGACTCCGGTTCGAGTCGGTCGACGGTCCGGCGGCGCCGACGGAAGGAACGGACAGCGGAACGGCGAGCGGGATCAAAACGAGCGGTTTGGGCGCGGAAAGGAAGGCCGACCCGGGGGCGCGAAGCTAGTCGAGTTCCGTGATCGTCACCGCGTACACCGCGCCGCAGTTGCCGCATTCGACGTGGACCCCGCGGCTCGTCTCCCCGCGAGTGAACTCGGAGATCTCTTCCGAACACGAGCACTCGAACTGGACTTTCATCAGTTCCAGTACGTCGTTCCGGTATTTAAAAGAATCCGTCCCAAAATCGCGTCTGAAAATCGAGGCGAGACGGTCGGAAACGCTCGGCGTCTACGACGGTCAGTCGTCGTCGACGATCACTTCGACCGGCTCGTCGCTCGCGTCCGCGTCGTCGTCGGACGCTCCGGCGGCCCCGGCCGACTGCGTCTGCTGGTAGTAGAGCCCGCCGGCGACGGCGAGGACGATCCACGACCGCCAGTTCGCGAGGTTCAGCGTGTAGCCGATGCCGAACGGCTTCTCGACGAGCATTCCCTCGTCGGGCTGCCAGTACGACGAGAGCAGCCGGCCGAGGCTCGGCCGCTCGAAGTTGTACGGGATCCCGAGTATCTCTCCCGAGGACGGTTTGTCTGCCATACCGGTACATCACTCGCCGGGCATATAAAGCGTGGCGCAACTCCGCGTCGTTCGTCGTCCGCCGACGACTCACCGGTCGACTCCCGACCGCTCACCGGTACCGTCCGCGTCCCTCCACGTCGCGAAGCCGTTCGAGAACGTCGTCGTCGCCCACGGCCGCGTACCCGGCCTCGAACGCCTCGATAAGCGGGTCCGGGTCGGTCGCGGTCGCGCGGACGGACCCCTCGAACACGTGGAGGTCCATCGCGTGGTCCTCGACGTGGCCGGTGTGGTAGGCGAGCCCGAAGTCGATGAGCGCGGCTCGGTCGGCGGTGTTCGTCGCGCGCCTCGTTTCGCTCGCCGCCGCCGAGCCCTCACCGGCCGCTTCCGCTCCTACCCGCGCGTTCCGCGTGGTCGGGTCCCCGTGAACGATCCCCGCGTCGTGGAGCCGAGCGAGGTGGCGACCGATCGACGCCGCGCGCTCCCTCCCCCCGTCGAGGGCGGCGGCGAGGTCGCGGTCACCGACGTGTTGGAGGGTCAGCGTCGCGTTCGGCACGTCGGCGTCGTACACCAGCGGCGTCGGCACGCCCGCCCGGCGTGCCTCGCTCGTCAGCCGGGCCTCCGCGACGGTTCGGTCGCGCCTGAGCGTTCGGTCGAGCGTGGGATGGCGGTACGCCTTCGGGACGCGGCGTTTGATCACGCGGCGGTCGGCGGGACCTCCACCAGTGCCGTCTTCCGAGACGATCGCTACCGTCGCCTCGGCGCCCCGCCGATCGGCGTCCGTCTCGACGCCCTCCCCTCCGGGAGCGCGTCCGACAGCGACCGACTCGCCGCTCCGCCACGTCACGGGCACCTGATCCGGGCGGAAGTTCGGGTCGATCGCGGATCGGGGAATGGGGATCGTGTCGCCGGCCTCCGCCATCTTCGCTCCCAACACGGCGATCATCCCGGCGTTGTCGCGGAGAAATCGCGGCTCCGGGGCGTGGAACTTCGCGTCGCGGGCCGCACACATCGACGCCAGCATCTCGCGGAGCCGATCGTTCTGCGCGACCCCCCCGCCCAACACGAGCTCGTCGGCGCCCGTCAGCGAGAGGGCGCGCTCCGAGACCTCGGTGAGCATCGCGAACACGTGCTCCTGCAGCGAAAAGCAGATCTCCTCGACGGGGACCCCGTCGTCGTACGCGTCGTTGGCGGCGGAGCTGATCCCGGAGAAGGAGAAGTCCATCCCCTTGACGACGTACGGGAGATCGAGGAGGTCCTCCGAGCCGTCGCTCTCCTCGACGTACCGCCGCGCCGCCGCCTCGACCTTCGGCCCGCCGGGATGGTCCCAGCCGACGTGGCGCGTGAACTTGTCGATCGCGTTGCCGACGCCGGCGTCCATCGTCTCCCCGAGCACGCGGTAGCGCCCGTCGTGGTAGCCGAGCAGGTGGGCGTTCGCGCCGGAGGCGTTCAGACACACCGGGTTCTCGAAGCCAGAGCGATGGCGGCCGATCTCCAGATGGGCGACCATGTGGTTGACGCCGACGAGCGGCACGTCAAGCGCCCCCGCGAGCGCCCGGGCGGCGGTGCCGACGGTGCGGAGACAGGGTCCGAGTCCCGGACCCTTCGAGAACGCGACCGCGTCGATCGCGTCGGGACCGTGTTCGGCCTCGGCCGCGGTCAGCACCGCGTCGACGACCTCGGGGATCGCCTCGGACATGTGTTCGGCGGCCTCGCGCGGGTGAATGCCGCCGCTGTCCGGCTCGTACGGGTTCGATTCGATGAGAACGGAGTCCGTCTCGGCGTCGTACAGGGCGGCGCTCGCGCACCACGCGGTTCCCTCGATGCCGAGAACGCGCATTCAGCGAGCGTTAGGCTTCCTCGGCGTCCGCCTCGCCCTCGCCGCCGATCTTGTTGCGTTCGAGCATGTACTCCTGCTCGACGTCGAGTGCGTCCTCTGCGCTGTCGTACACCTTCGCGTAGCCGACCGTCTTGCGCATGCCGAACTTCGTGTCCAGCTCGTGGACGACGACCTCCTCGGAGGCCTTATCGAGCTTGGCCGCGAGCGAGTCGCGAACCGACAGACGAGAGGGCGTCGCCTCCTCGTGAGTCGTCTCGAAACGGATGTCCGTGCGGTGCAACATCGGGTTCTCCTCCTCGGAGATGATATCGACGTCCATGGTTCAGTTAGGCGTATATCCCCTCGAAAGCTGTAAAAGGATTTCGAAGCGGGGGTGCCGTCGAGATCCGGATTTCGGTCGCCTCCGTCCGGGTCTCACTGGTCTTCGTCGGGGACACGACCGAGCGCCTTGTAGGCCGCCTCGACGTCGCCGTCGAGCGCCTCGAACAGCTCTCGCGCCTCCGTACGGGACTCGGGGGTGACCGCGACGCGGACCATCCCCTCACCCGGCTGGCCGTAGACGACGCTCGCGCCGTCTGGCGCGGCGAGGATCGCCGGCAGAGCGGCCAGATCCTCCTCGCCGGCCACCTCGATAATGACCGGTTCGACGTCGGAGAGCGCCTCGGCGAGCGCCTCGAGCAGCTCCGCCGACAGCGACGCGGCGGGGTTCTCCACCGAGATCCGGCGGTCGTCCGCGGCCGCGAGCGCGGACTCGATCGCCGCGTCGACCGCCTCGCGCTCGGTCTTCCCGTCGATCAGCGCGACGTCGGGGACGCGGCCCGCCTCCCGCAGGTGGTACGTGACCACGTCGCCGACCGCGATGAGGGGGGCGTCGGGCGCGGCCCGCTCGCCGCGGGTCTCCGCCGCGCCCGCGAGCAGTTCGTCGGCGTCCGACGTCACCGGACCGAGCGGCTCCTTAAAGGCGTCGCGCAGGGAGTCGGGGAGTGTAAGCATGGGTGAGGTAGTGGTTGAAACCGTAAACCGTTGCCGCGAACCGCCGCCCTACCGGACCTTCAGCGCGTACGAGCCGGGCTTCGTGACGTTCATCTCCTCCGCGATCTGGCTCTCCTCGGGCTGGGTGATGATGACGTAGCCCGCCCAGTCCTCGGTGAGCGACGACGACCCGCAGTGCTCGCAGGTCTGGGAGTCGGGGTCGTTGACGTGGTGGCACTCACGGCACGCCAGGCGGTCCTCGGCCATCAGTCGGCCTCCTCACCGGTCTGTTCGCGGTGTTGGCGCTGACCCTCCAGCCACTCGTGCTTCCCGAGGCCGGGCTGTTTCGCGGTGAGCCCGATCTTCGAGTCGCGGGGGTTGCGCTCGTCGATGCTCTTGGTCACCACGCGCACCCGGACGGCGTCGTCGACGCCGAGGGTCTTGTCGGAGTCCGAGGAGGCGAGCTGCTGGTTCGCTCCGTCGAACGTGAGGTACTCGTCGGTGATCTGCGAGACGTGCAGCAGGCCGTCGACCGGGCCGATACCGACGAAGGCGCCGAACTCGACCGTCTCGACGACCGTTCCGTCGGCGACTTCCTGCATGTCGGGGTCGTACGTCAGCGCGTCGAACTCGGCCTCGTAGTAGACGCCGGGTCGGTTGTGTAACACCGCCCCGTCGCCGATGTCGTGGACCTCGATGACGCTCACGACGCTCCCCACGTCCTCGTCCATTCGTCCTTCCAGTTTGTCCTGCAGCAGGGCTTTCACCCGCTCGTCGGTGACGTCCGCCAGGTGTTTCGGCGGTACCTCGACCGTATCCTTGAGTCGAACTCGTTTGTACATATTCGTTGGTTGTCCGCGTCCGCTAGGGTTCCGTTATCGCCAGTGTGTTCCGACCCCTTAAACCGATTACTGGTGCGCCCGCCTCCAGCACCCGGTTCGCCAGCGGTCGATCGTTGGTGACGACGCCGTCGACCCGACCCTCGGCGGCCAGCTCGACGAGCGCGTCGTCGGCGTACGATTCTGCCGTCTCCACCGCCTCCGCCCGCGTCGCGAGGTCCGCACCCACGCTCGCCGCGGTCGCCGCCTCGCCGTTCCCGCCTTGGAGCCGGTCCAGCTCCGACACGACGGCGGTCGGGACCACGGCGTCATAGCCTCCGAGGAGCCGATCGAGCTCCTCGAACAGCCGCAGGTCCGCTTCGACCGGCGCCATCAGCGCGCTCGCGTCGAGCGCGACGACCGGAGCGCCGTCGGGACCGTCACCCGTGAGGCCATCGGTAGGGGCGTCGCCCGCGGGAGCCGACTCCGATCCGTCCGCGCGGGCGTCGTCGGTCACGCTACGACAGGGTCCCGACGCCGATGAGTCGCCAGCGCGCGCCGACGCGCCGGTTGATCGCGATCTGTGCGCCCTCCTCGGCGCAGACCGGCCGTTTGAGGCTGACCTCGCACTCGCCGTCGCGCGCGCTCGTCACCGCGCCGACCGTCGTCGCGGTGCCGACCGTGAGCATCAGGGGCTCGCCGGTGTTGATGTCCTCGATGTCGCTCTCACCGCTCTCGTCGTCCTCCTTCCCGACGACGCGGTCGAGGAGGTCGACCTGCATCTCGAACTCGTTGCGCGTCGGCGGGAGCGTCCCGGGCTCGCCGGCGACCTGCCCCGCGAGCGCGTCGCCCTTCGTCAGGCTCGGGTCGAGCCCGGTGCCGACGCCGAGCAGCCCGCCCGGCCGCGCGGACTCCACGTCGCTGCTGCCGGCCTGTAGCGAGCGCACCGTGGTTTCGAGGGGGCGCCACTCCGTCTGGCCCTCCTCGTCGACCTCGCGGCCCGGTCGGATCTCCAGCCCGTCGCCGACGGACAGCTCGCCGCTGACGAGCGAGCCGCCGACGACGCCGCCCTTGAGGTCCGCCGCGGTCGCGCCCGGACGGTTGATGTCGAACGAGCGGGCCGCGTACATCCGGGCGTTCTCGCCGGGATCGCGATCGGGGGTCGGGATCTCCGTCTCGATCGCGTCGATGAGGAGGTCCATGTTGACCTCCTGTTGCGCGGAGACGGGGACGATCGGCGCGTCCTCCGCGACGGTGCCCTCGACGAACTCCTGTATCTGCCGGTAGTTGTCGACGGCGCGGTCGCGGTCGACCAGATCGACCTTGTTCTGCGCGATGACGATGTTCTCGATCCCGATGAGATCGAGCGCCATCAGGTGCTCTTCCGTCTGCGCCTGCGGGACGTCCTCGGTCGCGCTCACGACGAGCACGGCCCCGTCCATGATCGAGGCGCCGGAGAGCATCGTCGCCATGAGCGTCTCGTGGCCGGGCGCGTCGACGAACGAGACCGTCCGGATCGGCTCGCTCTCGGAGCCGTCCTCGCACTCCTCGTCGACGGTGTAACACTCGGGCGCGTCGACGCCGGGACAACGTCGGAACGTCGCGTCCGCGTACCCCAGCCGGATCGAGATGCCGCGTTTCATTTCCTCGCTGTGCTGGTCGGTCCACGAGCCGGACAACGCCTGCACGAGCGTCGTCTTCCCGTGGTCGACGTGACCGACGAGACCGATGTTCACCTCCGGTTGTGTGTTGGCTTCAGTCACTGTTGGACCTCCTAACGGAGTAGTCTTACCGGAAATTCGCTCCGTGCGAGTGATAAAGTTGCTGTTATAGTGGCGCCCGCGGCGTCGACGACGGCGGACGCCCGAACGGGAAGAGCGACGAAACGATACGTAAACCGATGAGCGCAGCCCAGAGGTCTATTTATAAATGTGCGACGCGGGGCGGTGGCGCGCGCCTCCGAGCGCCCCGTGGGCGCGAGTAGTGAGGGACCGAAGGTCCCTCTGACAGCCGGCGGCGAAGCCGCCGGCGAGGAGCGCGTGCGAGGGAGGCGGCGGACCGGCGCGGCGTCGCCCGCGCCGGTCTGTCCGCCGAGGCTGGGGAGGCGTGAGGCCGCGGTGGCGGTGCGGGCTGGGGCTTTGTGGGTATTCGGCGTCGAGTCACCGATCTCAACCGCTTATAAACAAATCCCGGCGTCGCCGGCGTCGTCCGACGCCGATTTACGCCTCACGCATCAACTCGAAACGTAATGGGATACGCGTGCCCCGTCTGCGAGACGCCCCAGCGCGACGGCGAACACCTCGCGCATCACCTCGCGTTCACGGCGATGTTACACGGCGGCGACCACGAGGCGTGGCTCGACGACCACGTCTCCGACTGGAGCGATCGGGAGCCCGCGGGGCTCGCGGCCGAGGTGACGCCCCACGCCGAAGACGCCGAGTACCACGAGGTGTTCGAGGACACCGTCGATCGCGGGCGCCCCGACGTCGACCTCGGGGCGCACGACCACGTGGGGCACGACCACTCGGGACACACCCGCGCGGATCGCGCCGGTCACGACCACGCCGCGGGCGGCGGCCCGGGCGCGGTCGACTCGACCGGCGAGACCGATCCGAAGGTGGCCGAGGCGATCCGCGAGGCCCGCGAGATGGCGCGGGAGGTGAGTGACGACGAGAACGACGAAAGCGACCCGAGCAACAGCGACGACTCCGACGCCGCCGACGACCCGTCCGCGTAACGGAACGCCCTTTTCAGTCGACGGCGAACGGCGGGTATGGACACCAGAGGGACGTTCGCCCCGGAGACCCGCGCCGACGCGCTCGAACGCTACGAGGAGGTCGGGCCGGTCGCGCAGGTCGTCGTCCGCGAGGCGACGAAGGCGATGTCGTTCGACGCCGACGAGTACGACGAGCGGGTCACGCCCGAGGTGATCCGGACCGCGCGCGACGCGACGTTCGCAGAGCTGCTCGCGGTCCACGTCGGCGAGGGCGGGGAGTTCGACGAGTGGCTCGCCGACAGCGAGTTCGACGAGGGCGACGTGGTCCGGATCGGGTCCGACAACGTCGACAACGTCGTGTGGCACCCGATCCCCTTCGCCGACACCGTGATCGCGGCGACGTATCAGGAGGAGCCGGACGCGGCAGCCAGCACCCTCCGCCGGAACGCGTTCGGGCGAGTGTACCGCGAGGAGTTCTACGAGTCCGGGCGGTAGGCCGGTTCAGTTACAACCCACACAGCCGCCGCTTTCGGACGAGAAAACGGGAAAAATTCGAGGCCGCGGACGGAACGATGGCCGCCGACCGAGAGATCGTCAGCTACAACGAGGTCGTCGACGCCTAGTCGAGCGTGCCCTGAGTGACGAGGGTGTCGTCCTCCAGGTAGTGCTCGATGTGGTGGCCGTGTTCCTCGACGCCCTCGAGGATCTCGCGGAGCTGCTCCTCGGTGGCGTAGTCGCCGAGGTTGTTGGCGAGTTGGATGTGCTCGCGGAGCTGCTCGATGATGTCGCCGAAGATCTCTAGGTCGTTCTCCAGCGACGTGCGGATGTCGTAGGCGTCGGCGTCCTCGGGGCTCACGGGCGCGTGTTCCTCGTAGTTCGCGCCGCCCGAGAGCGGGACACCACCGAGCGCCTGCGCGCGTTCGGCGATCACGTCGGCGTCCTCCTCGAGGTCCGCGGCGACCTCGCCGAGGTACTCGTGGATGTCGTGGAACTCGGCTCCCTCGACGAGCCAATGGTGCTTTTTCACCTGATGGTAGAGCACGTACGTCGCCGCGAGGTCGGAGTTGAGCGCGTCGACGAGCTGTTCGGCTTTCTCCTCCGGGATACGCAGCGCTTCGCTTTCGTGAACGTCGCCGTACCGTTGGCGGGCCTCTTTCTGGGTGCTCATAGCTACTTCGACGTACGCGCGCGACCCACTTAACTATTCTTACTTTAGAAAGATAAATTCCAGACATTGAAAAATATCTTCTGTATTTTCGATAGTAGGGGGGTACTACCGTCGACTCCGTCCGGAAGGGAAACGTCTTAATGGACAACGCGCGCAGTTCTGGGTATATGAGCAACGGCGACGACGACCCGGCCGACGCCTCCGAGGGGGCCGACGCCGCGGACAACGCGGAGGAGGCGGGCGGCGCCGGCGAGTCGACGGACGCGGCCGCCGCGCCCACGCTTCCCGACGAAGCGACCGAGGAGTCCCTGAACGAGTACCTCGACGACATCGAGGCGCTTCTCGACGACGCCGAGACCGAGGCGGACCTCGACGACATCGAGGCGCTTCTCGACGACGCCGAAGAGGGGCTCACCGGGGCCGATCTCCCCGAGCCGGACGAGGACGACGAGGACGCCGACGACCCGCGCGGCGACCTCGAAGACCGGATCGCGGAGCTCCGTGACGGCGTCGAGGAGGCCCGCGGCCCCTACGCCGAAGACGTGATCGACGCGATCGAATCGGCGGCTTCGACGCTCGAAGACACCGAGTGGACCGCCGCCGGCCGCGACGACGCCGCGGACGCGGTGGTGGCGTTCGTTGACGCGGCCGCGGACGCCGTCGACGACGAGGTCGACACGGACGATCTCGACCGGGACACCATCGATACGGACGAACCCGACGCGGATGCCGACGACGCGGACGCCGACGGTACCGGCGGTGACTCCCTCGACGATTTCGTCGCCGCACTCGACGCGGTCGCCGCAGCGGTCGCGGACGCCGGTCTCGACCCCGACGACGACGCTGAGACGATCGCGGCCCTGCTCGATGCGACCGACGGGCTCGAAGCGGGGCTCGACGACGCCGAGGAGTGGGACGACCTCGAAACGCACGAGCAGCTCCGCGCGCAGGAGTACTACGACGTGCTCGGCCACTACAAGGACTACCCGGTCGAGTGGGCCGCGCTGAAAGAGCACGAGACGCGTGACAACGTCGACATGATCCTGCTCGCGCTCGACTCGCTGCAGTCGGACTTCATGGAGCGCCACTGTCTCGAGGCACTCGAACGCATGGGGAAACGCGGGAAAACCGAGGCCTCGGTCGAGGAGCTGCTCGGCCGCGCCGAGAAGCGCGACCAGCCGGCGATCCGGATCCTCGGCAAGATGGCGGCCGAGGAGGCGACGGAGACCCTCGTCGAGTACGTCCCGGAGGACTCGAACCCGCAGCTCCAGAAGGCCGTCTTCAAGGCCCTCGGCGAAATCGGCGCCGCGGAGGCCGTCCAGCCGCTCGCGAACCAGCTCGACCCCGAAGGTGACACCGACAGCCTCGTGCGGCCCCACGCCGCCCGGGCGCTCGGTCTGATCGGCGACACCCGCGCGATCGACCCCCTCGCCGACGCGCTCGCCGAGGACGACTCCGACGACGTCCGTGCCGCCGCCGGCTGGGCGCTCCGCCAGATCGGCACGCGCGAGGCGCTCGAAGCGGTCGCCGAGTACGGCGACGAGCACTCCTTCATCGTCTCCACCGAGGCCGAGAAGGCCGAGCGCGCGCTCGACGAGGCGGCGCCGACCGCCTGACGGCCACACGCCGTTCGGTCGACTTTTTTTAATCCATACCGCGGGCAGACCCCTCGTGTCGCCCGTATCATTCCATCCCGGAAACGAGTCTGTCACGGGTGTCGTCGCGGTCAAGAGCGTCGTCGCCGTCGCGCTCGGGCTGCTCGTCCTGACGACCGCCGCGCCGGTCGGGGGTACCGCCGCGCCGGTCACAGGTGACACCGCGTCGACCGCGGGTGACGCGGGCACCGACCTGAAGGTCGGCGGGACCGACTCGGAGCCCGGCGTCGCGCAGTCGAACGACGGCCCGGAAAACCGGACGCTCGTAGCGATGGAGCCGCGGATCATCGAGCTGTTCCCGAACCCGACAGCGGTGGAGAACCGCGGCGAGTACCTCGTCGTCCGGCTCCCCGAGCGCGGGAACTGGTCGCTCTCCGACGGCTACTACGAGGCGAGGATCCCGGCGAACGCGAGCGGCGTCGTCGCGCTCTCGATGGACCCCGCGAACACGACGCCCCTACTCGACGACGGGACCGCGGTCGCCGGTAGCGGCGGCGTCGGCGAACCGGAACTCCGCGCGCTCGACGGCTACTTCCCGCTCGCTGCATCCGGCGATCGGGTCGAGCTCCGCCGAAACGGGACGGCGGTCGCCGTGGTCGACTACGACCGCGCACCCGAGGGGCACCGCTGGCGAGCGGACTGGGGAGAGTGGCGACCGCGGGGGTACGACCCGCGACCCGCGACCAGAACGGAGAACGCGACCGTGACTCCGTTCGTGCTTCCGGACAGTCCAGGGATGCCGGTCGAGCCGCTGCGCGCCGCCGATGACCGTCTGCTGCTCGCCGGCTACACCTTGGGATCCGAGCGCGTCGCCGACCTGCTCGTCGCCGCCGCCGATCGCGGCGTCGACGTGCGGGTCCTCGTCGAGGGGTCCCCGGTCGGCGGCTTTTCCGCGCGGAGCGCGCGGCTCCTCGACCGGATCGCGGCCGCCGGCGTCGAGGTCCGCGTGCTCGACGGAAACCCCGAACGGTTCCGCTTCCACCACGCGAAATACGCCGTCGCCGACGACCGCGCGATCGTTCTCACAGAGAACTGGAAGGCGTCCGGTACCGGCGGACAGACCAACCGGGGGTGGGGAGTGACGACGGACGGATCGACGGGTGAAACGGGTTCCGAAACCACCGCAGACGACCTCGCTGCCCTGTTCCAGGCGGACGCCGCGGCGTCCGACGCCCGGGCGTGGTCGTCGTTCCGGACCGACACCGAGTTCCACGAGTCGGGGACGGCAAACGAGTCGTATCCGGCGCGGTTCGAGCCGCCAGCGGCGACGACGGCAGATGTCGAGCTTCTGACGACTCCGGGGAATGCCGCCGATCGGTTAGTCGAGCGGATCGACGCCGCCGACGACCGCGTGTTAGGCGTGGTCCCGCGGACCGGTGGGCCGGACAACCGGATCGTCCGCGCGCTTCGCCGGGCCGCAGACCGCGGCGTCGACGTTCACCTCCTGTTGTCCGGTGCGTGGTACGACCGCGAGGAGAACCGGGCGCTCGTCGACGAGCTCGCCGACGAGCCGATCGAAGTGACCGTCTCCCAGCCGCGGGGACGATTCGGGAAGATCCACGCGAAGGGGCTCGTCGTCGACGACACCGCCGTCGTTGGAAGCCTCAACTGGAACGAGGGCGCGGCGACAGAGAACAGAGAGGTGTTACTCGCGATCGAAGACGGATCAGTTGCAGACTTCTACGCTCGAGCGTACGCGGCGGACTGGCGCGGCGGCGGGGTTCACCTGCCGATCGGGTTACTCGGAGGACTGGCGACGGCCGCCGTCGGCGCCGGCGCCGTCGCGCGCCGGGAGGTGGCGTTCGTGTGAGGCGACACGGCAGCCGAACGGCCGTTCGGGGCCGCGTCAGTCGTCGATCGCGACCGTCGACGAAAGCGATTCGTCGATCTCCGCTTCGGCCATCTTCTCGACGAGGGCCTCGATGACGGCGCCCCGGCGACCCTTCACGAACTTGATGGAGCCGACGACGAGGTGGCCGCCGCCCGAGACGCCCGCCTCGGGAAGCTCCTCGTTCAACTCGGTCACCATGTTCGGGATGTCGAGCCGGACGCCGTCGGACCGGAGCACGCAGAAGTCGGGGCCGTAGCCGATTGTGATGACGGGGTCGCCCGTCTCCTGCACGCGGGTGTCGTGAAGCTCGCCGGTCGTCTTCCCGGGCGCGGGGTAGGTGAACCGGTGGGCGTACTCGTCGAGATCGATGCGGTAGAGGTGCGCGCCGGAGGCGAGCCGCTCGTGTTCGACGTGGTCGTCGACGGCATCGAGCTGGCGGTCGACGTCGCGTTCGGCCCGTTCGGAGAGGAATTCGACCAGCTCCTCGTGCCGGGCTTCGTCCTCACAGCCCACGTTGAGAGCGTCGTTGACGAGCGTTTTCCCCTCGGAGTAGCGCAGCCAGTGGGCGGCGTAGTCGAGTGCCTCGCCGATATCGAACAGGTCGGACTCGTCGTAGCCGGCCTCCTGTGCGAGCGCGATATAGTCGTCCATCGCCTCCGCCTTCGAGCGGTCGGAGAGCCCGGCGACGGCCGGGACGTGCTCCAGCTCCTCGGTGATCGACGGGTCGATTAGCCGGGCGAGCTCGACGCACATCATCCCCGTGGTGACCCGGTAGTCCTCGTCGTGGAGGTACGGGTTGACGTGCGCGTCGAGCAGCGGCTCGACCGCCTCGGGGTCGGGGTGGTGGTGATCGACGGCCGCGATGGGGATGTCGTAATGCGCGAGGTTCTCGTAGGCGGGCACGTCCTCCTCGGTCGACCCGTTGTCGAGCATCAGGAGGAAGGGGAGCTTCTGGCCGTGGCGGGCTCGGCCCTCCAGCGCGAAGTTCAGGTCGCGGGTCACGTCCTCCATCTCGTAGTACGGCGCCTTGCTCGGGAGCCGCTTGAACAGGTGCCGGGCAGCGTCCGGGTCCTCGTGCACGTCGCGGACGAAGTTCTCTAAGGCGAGCTGCACGGGAATCGCGGCGCACATCCCGTCGCCGTCGGCGTGGTGCCGGACGCGGATCGGGCGACCGGCGAGCACGGTGCGACGGAGCAGCCGCGCCAGCTCCCGGAGGTCGTCGTGGATCGGCTCGAACGCCTCCCACTCGACGAGCGGGTCGACGTCGGCGGGTGCGGCGCGCTCGTCGAGAGCCGTCTCGAAGCGCTCACGGGCCGCAGTCGCCCGCTCCTCGGGGAGTCGCTTCAGCGAATCGACCTCCAGCTGGAGGGCGTTCTCGCGCGTTTCGATCGTCCCGCTGACGTGGACCATGTCGCCGACCTCGACCTCGGGGTACGCCCGGACGCCGGCCTCTTCGAAGGCGGCACAGGAGACGACGCCGGAGGCGTCCGCGACGGCGAATATCGTCGGGCCGCCCGTCTGTTTCGCCTGGACGACCTCACCCTCGACGGTGACCTCGTCGCCGGGAGCGAGCCCGCGGACGCGGGAGACAGACGGTTCGTGGGCGACGGCCTCAGTGCGGTAGTCGTCGAGACTCTCGTCGTCGAAGGCCACGTCGCCGTTCTCTTTCACCTCGGTCAGCCGGACGACCAGCCGGTCGCCGACGGCGTAGTCGTCGGCGAGGTTCGACTCGTGGACGAGTCCCGAGAGGGCGTCTGAGACGTCGACGAAGATCCCGTAGTCGACGACGCCGTTGACTTCGGCGTGGTACAGCGCGTCGACCTCGGCGTCTTCGAGGGTGCAGTCCGGTGCCAGATCGTAGACGGTCGGCCGGTCGTCGGCCGCCCCCTCCGCCCCGTCGGCGTCGAGTTCGGGGCTCGAATCGCCCCGCGTGCCGGAATCCCCGGCGGTGTTCTCGCTCATAGAGACTCATCGGGAACGGCCGGTGTTAAGCCTGTTCTCTCGCGTCTCGGGCGTCGTCCGGTGCAGAGCGCCGGCAGCGATGACGGCAGGCCGGCGCCGTCCGCCCCGCGGTCCGGAATCCATATGGGGCGACAGTGCCTCCCGTCGCGTATGCGACTGTTCCGCTCGGACGAACTCCTCGGGATCGCCCGGGAGACCATGGAGTTCGTCCTCGAGGCGAGCGAGGAGAGCCACCCCGACGAGTACATGGGGTTCCTCCGCGCGGACGACGCCCGAAAGCTCGACCTCGACCGGGACGGACAGGTGATCACCGACGTGCTCGTCATCCCGGGGACGGAGTCGAACCCGACGAGCGCCAGCGTCCGCACCCACATGAAGCCGAACGACATGCGCGCGGTCGGCTCGGTCCACTCCCATCCGAACGGCGCGCTTCGACCGAGCGACGCCGACCTCGCGACGTTCGGACAGGGGCGGGTCCACATCATCGTCGGCGCGCCCTACGGGTGGGGGGACTGGAAGGCGTTCGACAACGAGGGAAAGCAGACCACCCTCGACGTGCTCGACGTGGAGGTCCCCGACGAGCACTTCTTCGACTTCACACAGGAGGACATCGACCGCGAGATCGGCGAGGAGCGACGGGACGGCGGCGGCTTCCTCTCGTGGTTCCGATGAAGCGGGTCGTCGCGCAGGGGACCTTCGACCTGCTCCACCCCGGCCACGTCCACTACCTGGAGGACGCGGCGGCGTACGGCGACGAGCTTCACGCCATCGTCGCCCGCCGCACCAACGTCACGCACAAGCCGGCGCCGATCCTCTGTGCCGAGCAGCGCCGCGATATGGTCGCCGCGCTCGACGCCGTCGACGAGGCCCACCTCGGCCATCCGGAAGACGTGTTCGTCCCGATCGAGCGCCTCGATCCCGACGTGATCGTGTTGGGCTACGACCAGCACCACGACGAGGCCGACATCGCCGACGCGCTCGCGGAGCGCGGGATCGACTGCCGGGTCGAACGCGCTTCGGGCCGCGACCCACGGTACGAGGACGAACTGCTCTCCAGCGGCGACATCGTCGAGCGGATCCTGGAACGGCGTGGCCCCGACCGCGACGTCGACCGTGACCGGCAGAACAGCGATCGGCCCCGCGACGAACGGAGATAGCGACCGTTCCAGAACGACGAACGCGGGCGGTACGGTGAAGCGCGGAACATATATGGATCGGTTCCTAAGACTCTCCAAGTGACGATACCCGATCGATTCCCCGCAGTCCTCGTGGCGGCGGCGATGGGCGTGTACCTGCTCATCGTCGTCGGCGCGACCACCTCTCTCACGGAGGCGGCGACCGCCTGCGGCGGCTGGCCCGCCTGCGGGAACGGCGCCGAACTCCCGACGGCGACCGAGGGCTGGATCGCCCTCGGCCACCGCGTTCTCGCGGTCGTCGTCGGCCTCCTCGTGGCTCTCTCCGCTGCGCTCGCGTGGCGGGACGGTGCGAGCCGCCGGACCCGGACCGCGCTCACTCTCGCCCTGACCGTGTACCCCGCGCAGGCCGGCGTGGGCGCGCTCGTCGCGGTCGGCGGCCTCCCGTCCGCGCTCGGCTCCGTGCACCTCCTCCTCGGCGTGGCCATCTTCGCGGCCGTGCTCGCCGGGCTCGCGTGGTGGCTGGAGGCCGAGACCGGTGACCCGAACGACGCTCCCGTCGACTTCGAGCCCGGCACCGACGACCTCCCGCCGATCGAGGAGGCGCCCGATCCGGACGTGCCGACCGCGGCGGTCCCTCGGCTGAGAGCGACCGCGGCGGCGTACTTCCGGCTGATGAAGCCGCGGCTGATGTGGCTGCTCTGTCTGGTCGCCGCCGCCGCGATGGCGCTGGCCGGCGGCGCCGGGTTCACCCCTCGCGTCGTGACCGCGACGCTCGTCGGCGGCGCGCTTTCGATCGGCGCCTCCGGTACGTTCAACCACGTCCTCGAACGCGACGTGGACAAGCGGATGCAGCGCACGAACGACCGCCCGCTGGCGACCGACCTCGTGCCGGTGTCCCACGCGCTCGCGTTCGGCGGGTTCCTCACGCTCGTCTCGGTGGGTCTGTTCTGGACGGTGAACCTGCTGACGGCAGCGCTCGGGCTGGTCGCGATCGTGTTCTACAGCGTCGTGTACACGCTCATCCTGAAGCCGAACACGGTGCAAAACACCGTGATCGGCGGGGCCGCCGGCGCGCTCCCGGCCCTCATCGGCTGGGCCGCGGTGACGAGTGAGATCGGCGGCGGCGGGCTGTTGCTCGCCTTAGTCATCTTCCTGTGGACGCCCGCGCACTTCTACAACCTCGCGCTGGCCTACAAGGACGACTACGAGCGCGGCGGCTTCCCGATGATGCCCGTGGTCCGCGGGGAGACGACGACGCGCCGGCACATCGTCTGGTACCTCGGCGCGACGCTCGTCGCGGCGGTCGCGCTCGCGGCGGTCGCCGAGCCGCTCGGTGCGCTCTACGCCGTCGTGGGCGTCGCCGTCGGCGCCCTGTTCCTCTGGACGGTCGTCCGGCTCCACTACGAGCAGACCGAGGGCGCGGCGTTCCGCGCGTTCCACGCGTCGAACGCCTATCTCGGACTCCTGCTGTTCGCCGTCGTCTTCGACGCGCTCGTGGTCTGAGCGGTGTTTCGGCGAGGCGTCGGAGGTATCGTCGGTGATAGCCGGGGCGGCGTGGTTTATATAGCTTCGCGAGAAAGCCAACGCAGTCGAATGAATTGCACGTCGAGCGCGGCCGTACGCTCGCTGTGGCCCGTCTGGGGACTCAGCGTCGTACTCCTTCTCTCGCTCGTCGCTGAAGCCGCGACCGTCTCGCTCGGACTCGTTCCCGTCCCGGGCGGCTACTGGGTGGGTTTTCTCTCCTCGATACTGGTCGTGTTCGGCGTCGGGTACGTTGTCTACTGGATCTCGAGGGCCGATCTCTCGACCGGCCGGTACCAGCGGATCAACCGCTGGTGGGTCGCCGGCGGGGTGGGGTATCTCCTCGTCAACATCGGGTTCATGGCGGCGCTACCGACGGAGTCCGCGTTTCAGGTGTTCGGCTGGATCCGCTGGGCGATCGGTTTCGGCGGCGGTATCGGACTGCTTATCGGCCTGTTCGAGGCGAGAGCGATCGAACGCGAGGTCACGGCGGAGCGGAGCCGGGTCCGACAGGCCGAACTCCGTCGAGAGCGGGATCGGCTCGAAGAGTTCGCGAGCGTCGTGTCACACGACCTTCGGAACCCGCTCAACGTCGTCCACGGGCGGGTCGACCTCGCCCAGCAGGCGCATCCGGACGACGAGCATTTGGCGGCGGTCGAGCCCGCTCTCGATCGGATGGACGAGATAATCGAGGAGACGCTGACGCTCGCCCGCGAGGGGAAGATCGTCGACGACGCCGACAACGTCGATCTCGCCGAGTGCGCGCGCGAGTGCTGGTCGCGCGTGGACACGGCGGACGCGGCGCTCCGCGTGAACGGATCGATGACTGTGCGGGCCGACCGCGACCGGCTGTCGCACGTCTTCGAGAATCTCCTCCGAAACGCGGTCGAGCACGGCGGGAGCGACGTGACCGTTCGCGTCGACGCGCTCGACGGGGAGAACGGGTTCTACGTCGAGGACGACGGCGTCGGCATTCCGGAGGGAGACTTCGATCGGGTGCGCGAGACCGGGTACACGTCGTCGACCGACGGGACGGGGTTCGGCCTCTCGATCGTGGACCGGATCGTCGAGGCGCACGGGTGGGAGCTGCAGATCGGTGACGGGGACGAGGGCGGTACGCGGTTCGAGATCAGCGGCGTCGACCGGGGATCGTAGAGAGCGGCAAACGGCACGCGGTTCGTTTTTAAGTTCGTTCGGCACGAACCAGAGGGCGTATGACACGCATCGAAGTCGAGTACTGCGTCCCGTGCGGCATGTTGAATCGCGCCCGAGACGTCTCGGAGGCGATCTTAAAGCAGTTCGGCGAGCGGATCGACGAGGTCGCGTTGGTGACCGGCGACGACGGCGTGTTCGTCGTGCGCGCCGACGGCGAGGTCGTCTTCGACAAGGCGGAAGACGAGTACGACGTGGACGCCATCGTGCGCGCGGTCAGACCGTACGTCGGCGCGGCGGCGTGACGCCACCGTAGACCCGTCCTTCCGCTACTCGCCTTTATAAACGGCTCGCGCCGAGTTCGACACCACGAGGAGGCTGCTCGTCGCCATCGCGGCCGCGGCGAACAGCGGGTTGAGGGCCCCCGAGACGGCCATCGGGATCGCGACCGCGTTGTAGACGAACGCCCACCCGAGGTTCTGCTTGAGCCGGCGGTTCGTCCCGCGGGTGACCGCGAACAGTTCCGGGACCGCCGAGAGGCGGTCCTCCAGCAGGACGGCGTCGGCGGCGTCGGCCGCCAGATCGGTCCCGCTGGCGACGGAGACGCCGATGTCTGCCGCTGCGAGCGCGGGCGCGTCGTTGCTCCCGTCACCGACCATCGCGACGCGTTCGGTCAGGGTCAGCCGTCGGACCGTTTCAGCCTTCGCCTCCGGTGGGACTTCCGCAAACGTCTCGTCGATCGCGGGATG
This sequence comes from Halorubrum salsamenti, assembly GCF_007671685.1. GTDB lineage: Archaea > Halobacteriota > Halobacteria > Halobacteriales > Haloferacaceae > Halorubrum > Halorubrum salsamenti. The sequence continues at coordinate 296,300 of NZ_VCNL01000004.1, forward strand.
CTCCTCGAACTGGCGGGCCGCGGCCGGCGAGTCGCCGGTGAGCACGACGACCCGGCGCCCGCCTGCCGCCAGGTCCTCGACGACCGCCTCCCAGCCGTCGCGCACCTCGTCGCCGACGACGAGCACCCCCCTGACGGTCCCGTCCCAGCCGACGTACACGGGGACGCGACCCGCCTCGCGGGCGTCCGCGCCGGCCGCGTCGAGCGGCTCGGGCACGGCCCACGCGTCGCACTCGAACAGCGAGCGGTGGCCGACGACAACCTCGTCGCCGTCGATCCGACCGGAGACGCCCCTGTCCGTGACCGTCACGTCCGCGGCGGCGAGCGACGGCTCGGCCGGGGCCGCCGTGTCGGCGTCGGTTGTCGTGCCGTCGTCGGACCGCGTTCCGTCATCAGTGGCCGTCCCTCCGTCGGTCGCCGCGGCCGGACGGGGAGGGGTCTCGTCGGGTTTCGCCGCGTGTCCCGCCACCCCCGCGACGATCGCCTCCGCGATCGGGTGGACCGAGGCGCGCTCCAGCGCCGCGGCCCGTCTCCGGACGGTTTCTCGGTCGGTCCCGTCCGTCGCGGTGTCGAGCAGCCGCATCTCCCCGTCAGTGAGGGTCCCGGTCTTGTCGAGCACGACCGCATCGACGTCGGCGGCCTCCTCGAAGACGGCGTCGGAGACGATCACGATCCCCCGCCGGGCCGCGTCGCGGATCCCGGCGGCGACCGCGAGCGGGGTCGCGAGCCCGAGCGCGCACGGACACGAGACGATGAGCACCGTGAGTCCGACAAGCGCCGCCTCGGTGGGTGCGGCGCCGAACGCAAGGGTCGCGCCGGCCGCGAGGACCGCGACGGCGACGACGAGTGGGACGAACACCGTCGCCAGTCTGTCGACGAGCCGCTGGACCCCCGACCGCGAGCTCTGGATCTCCCACAGCATCCGCACGAGCGTGTCGAGAGTGCTCTCGGCGTCCTCGCCCACCTCGACGACCACCGGGGCGTCGGTGACGACGGTGCCGCCGCGGACCGCGTCGCCCTCGCGTTTCGTCGCCGGGAGCGACTCGCCGGTGACCAGCGCCTCGTCGACCGCGGCGCTCCCCTCGACGACGGTCCCGTCGAACGGGACGCGATCGCCGGGGCGAACGAGGAGCCGATCGCCCGGCTCCACCGCGTCGGCCGCGACCCTCTCGCCCGCCTCGGTCCGGACTTCTCGATCGGTCGCGGTCGTCAGCTCCGAGAGAGAGCCGGTCGCGCGCCGCTTGATCAGCGACTCGTAGTGGTTGCCGGCGGTGACCACCAGAACGACGGCGATCGTCACGTCGAAGTAGAGATCGGTCTGACCGAGGAACATCGCGAGGGTGCTGTACGCGTACGAACTCACCGCCGCGAGCGACACCAGGAGGTCCATGTTCGGCTGTCGCGCGCGGAGGCTCACGTAGGCGCCCCGCAGGATGGGGTATCCCGTGTAAAACAGGACGACGGAGGCGAACACCCAGATCTGCGTGAACAGGTACTGCCCCGAGACCCCGCCCAGATCGAGGAAGGGTTCGTAGCCGAAGTAGGTGGGGTACAGGAAGACGACGTACCACAGCATCGCCATCATCCCGAAGAAGCCGCCGCCGATCAGGAACCGGACGACGGCGTCGTCGCTCTCGGCGTCCGGATCCGCGCGGTGGCTCGCCGAGTACCCGGCGACGGAGAGGCGCTCGGGGAGTTCGTCGGCGCCGACGGCCTCGGGGTCGTAGTCGACCCGGATCGTGTCGGTGGCGTAGCTCGCCTCCGCGGCCGCGACCCCGGGCTGTTCGCCCGCCGTCATCTCTAAGAAGGACTCGCAGGTCGCACAGTGCATCCCGTCGACGTGGAGGAACGCCGTCTCACCGTCGAAGCCGTCGTCCGGCTCCGCGGCCGGCCGCCGCTCCTCGACCTCGTCGAGCCCCTCGTCGAGCCCGTCAAACCCCTCGGCGTCGCCGAGCGACCGCGCGACGGCGAGACAGCCCCGGCAGCAGAACTCGCCGTCGACGTCCGGGGCCGTGTGGGGGTCGTCCCCGGTCGGCAGGTCACAGAGTGTACAGCCTGACATGTGTTTGATTCCGGAATTCCGCAGGAGGGATTCGCTACTCGGACGCGACGGACGAGGCTCGACGCGGTCCGGTCACTGGCCGTATCCGGGCGACTACGCTCGATCCGGATCCGCTGCGTCGCCGTCGCCGAACCCCAACAGGCTCCCGCCGGTCGCGATCCGGAGACTCGCCCAGATGAGCAGCACGTTCACCAGCGTGATCGCGACGAAGATCTCCGCGCGGTCCGCGATGAACACCGCCGCGGGGACGAGCCCGCCGAGCACGAGGAGTATGGCCTGTTGAAGCGAGAAGTCCATGTCGTAACCAACGGTCCGCGGGACATATATAATATCCGTGTTTTCAGGGTTCGGGAACGGATAGATCTTATATAGTTGTTTACCATCAACACGTACCATGGGCCGAAACGAAACCGCACACGGGTCGGCGAACGACGTGAGCGGTGACATCGAGGAGTTCGATCCGATCGGGACCCTCACGCTCATCGGGATATACTTCGTCATCCTGGTGCTTTCATGGGTGTACATCTACTACATCGAATTCCTCGGCCGCGATCTGGTCATCGTGGGGTAATCACAGCATGCATATTCACGCCTACGAGAAGCTCTGGCTCGCGGCGTCGCTGCTTCTGATACTGTTCCTCCTCGGATCGGTCACGTACGGCGCCGTCGGTCCCGGCGTCGCGATGGTGACCGACAGCGAACCGGCGATCGACGCCGGCGCGCTCGACGAGGACGAACGGTTTTCGGAACCCCGAGTCGAACAGGTCGGCGAGAACGAGTACGAGGCGTACGTTCTCGCCTTCCAGTTCGGATTCCAGCCCGACCCGATCGTGGTACCAGAAAACAGCACGGTGACGTTCTACGTCACGTCCCGGGACGTGATCCACGGGTTCGAGGTCGTCGGGACGAACGCGAACACGATGGTCGTTCCCGGCGAGGTCTCGGAGATCACCGTCGAGACCGACGGCCCGGCCGAGTACGGGATCGTCTGTAACGAATACTGCGGCGCCGGCCACCACGCGATGGAGGGGAAACTGGAGGTCGTGCCTCAGTCCGAGTTCGACGAGCGGACGAACGGAGGTGACGGCGAATGAGCGAGGCCATCGAGGGCGAACGGACCTTCGCCGATAAGTTCCCCGAAGAGGCGCGGATCGTCCGCGCCGCGCTGCTCGGGTCATTCCTCGCGCTCACGCTCGGCGCGATCTTCGGGATCATCCAGACGCTCCACCGAACCGGGGTCTTCCGGGGGCTCATCGACTCCACCGACTACTACACGTCGCTCACCGCACACGGGGTGTTCCTCGCGCTCAGCTTCACGACGTTCTTCCTCGTCGGGCTGTTCACGTGGGCGGTCGTGCGGAGCCTCGACCGACCGCTGATCAACACCAAAATCACGTGGACGTGGTACGGGCTCATGGCCGCCGGGATGACGATGACCGGCATCTCGATCCTCGCCGGCTTCGTCGACTCCATCGAGATGAGCGCGGACGTGCTGTTCACCTTTTACGCCCCGCTGCAGGCGCATCCGATGTTCTACGCGGGGCTCGCCGTGTTCATCGTCGGGTCGTGGATCGCCGGCGCCGACTACTTCCGGACGTGGCTCGCGTGGAAGCGCGAGCACCCCGACGAGCGGATCCCGCTGCAGACGTTCATGGTGTTGACGACGATGGCGATGTGGTACATCGCGTCGTCCGCGGTGGCGGCGTCAGTGCTCATCTTTCTGCTGCCGTGGTCGCTCGGACTGATCGATCAGGTGAATCCGACGCTGACCCGGACGCTGTTCTGGTTCTTCGGCCACCCGGTGGTGTACTTCTGGCTGATGCCGGCGTACCTGCTGTGGTACACCGTGCTCCCGAAGATCGCCGGCGGGCGGCTGTTCAGCGACCCGCTTGCCCGCGTCGTGTTCGTGCTGTTCCTCCTCCTCTCTACCCCGGTCGGGATCCACCACCAGTACCTCGATCCGGGGATCGCGGAGGGGTTCAAGTTCATCTCGATGACGAACACGATGTTCCTCCTGCTGCCGAGCCTGCTCACCGCGTTCACGGTGGTCGCGAGCGTGGAGTACGGCGCCCGCCAGCGCGGCGGGAGCGGGCTCCTCGGCTGGCTCACCGACCTCCCGTGGCGGAAGCCCGAGTTCACGGGGATGATGCTCGCGGGACTGATGTTCGCTGCCGGCGGCTTCTCCGGGATGGTGAACGCCGGGATGAACATCAACTACATGATCCACAACACGATCTGGGTCCCGGGACACTTCCACCTCACCGTGGGGACCGCGGTCGCGCTCACCTTCATGGCGGCCACCTACTGGCTCTGGCCCCAGATCACCAACAAGCCGATCTACAGCCGGTCGGTCGGGCTGTTCCAGGTCGTACTCTGGTTCATCGGTATGGCACTGATGTCCAACGCGATGCACGCACAGGGGATCTTGGGCGTCCCGCGGCGGACCGCCGAGCCGGAGTACTCCGGGTTCGACTACCCGACAATGTTCGGCGGGTTCGAGGAGCTCAACATTCAGATCGCGATCGGCGGGACGCTGCTGTTCGTCTCGACGGTCCTGTTCATCGGGAACCTCGTACTCACGATGGGGAACCCGAAGGTCTCCGGGCTCGCGGAGACGTTGCCCCCGGCGCTGTCCGGGCCCGACGACGCACCGCGCGTGCTCGATAACCTCCGGCTGTGGGTCGGTATCGCAGTCACGCTCGTCGTCCTCGCGTACATGCTCCCGCTGGCGGCGATTATCAACCGCGGCGGACTGCTCGGGCCGGGAGTCGGCACGTACCCGGTGTGGCTCTCGCCCATGCTCGACGCGCTCGCGAACGCGGCAACGGCGCTGCTCGGTGCGATCGGCGACGAGTCGGCCGCGCTCGTCGAGGTGATCCGATGACCGTCGACGTGACCCGCGGCGGGCTCTTAGTGGTGCTCGCGATCTTCGGCGTGATCATCTACGAGTTCCGGACGGTGCTCGACTTCGTCGGGATCGAGCTCCCGCTGATTCCGTACATGGCCGGCGTCTTCATCCTCGCCGGTCTCGCGGTCTGGTTCGTCACGCTGAAGGGCGGCTGGCGGACCGATCCCGAGGGTGACGACCCGGCGTAGCGACGCAGGTACCGCCAGATTCGACAATCGGCGTTTTTGGGTTCCACCGGATCGCCGGTGACCGCGGTGGTTATGTCGAAGTAGCACAAGAGACGGGCATGGACGAGACGCGCGTCGCGGTCCGGTGTGGCGACTGTTCGTTCGCGGCGACGTACGACCGGCTTCGGGACGCCCGAACCGCCGTGGACGACCACGAGTCGACGACCGGTCACGACGTCGACTGGGACATCGAGTCGCTCGACGCCGGCGTCTCGCGGGCCGGCGCCGACGCCGGCGTCTGCGGTCGTCCCGAGTGCGTCAACGAGGACTCCCCGCTCGTCGAGCCGGCGCCGCCGGAACCGGAACGGGAGTCGTAGTCAAAGCCGGATTCACCGCCAGCGTCGCGACTGGCCGCGGTTCCGAAAGCACCGAAACGGTTCTGAAGGCGACCGGAACGAGAAGTGCGGAGACGGCGCGACACCAGACGTGGCGCCGTTTCGTCGGCCCGCTAGACACTCAGCTGAGACGCGTCACTGGCGGGAAGTAAATAAAAGATCCGTCGAGAGATGGCCCGAAACGGTGTCGAGGAACGAACCTCGTTCTTACTCGTTGCCGAACATCTGGCGCATCATCGGGTGCATCTCCATCAGCTGCTCTTCCGCGATCTCCTCGTACAGCTTGTACGTGATAGAGACCGCGAGTAGCAGTCCGGTTCCGGAGACTTGCCCGATGGTACCGAGCAGGTTCGCCATGACGGCGAGCAGCCCGACGAGGGCACCGCCAATGACGGTCACCTGCGGGATGTACCGCTCCATGACCTTCTCTACGACCTGTGGGTTCCGTCGGAATCCGGGGATCTGCATCCCGGAGTTCTGGATCTGTTTCGCCGTCGCCTCCGGGCCCATACCGGTGGTTTCGACCCAGAAGATGGCGAAGATCGCGCCGCCGACGACCATGAACGTGAGATCGATGATCAGCCGAATCGCGATCATCCACGGTTCGACCGACGCCGGTATCTCACCCAGGAACCACATCCAGTCGGTTCGGGCCTGAATCGGGTTCAGGTAGTAGAACAGCCCGGAGATGGGCTGGCCTTGATCGCTGTAGACACCGAGCCAGCCCGGCATCCCCGCCCACTGCGAGGAGAGGAGCTGCCCGAGGAACTGGATGTTCGCCTGCAGCGCGCGAACGAGGATCATCGGCAGGACGGACGCGTAGATCAGCTTCACCGGGAAGCGTCCGCGAGCGCCCTTCACCCGCGCGTGCGACAGCGGGATCTCGACGCGGACCGACTCCGCGTACACGACGATCCCGAAGATGAACAGCGTGGTGAAAAGCGCCAAGATGTTCCCCGGATCGAACAGCAGGTTCTGGAGTCCTTCCGCCGTGAACGGCGACAGCGACACCGGCACGTCGCCGACGATGATGCCGTACCAGCTCGCGAAGAAGCCTGACGCGCCGAGCGCGGAGAAGCTGAAGAACCCGCCGACGATCTGCTGGCTCACGGCCGCGATGATGAACAGCCCGACGCCGGAGCCGACGCCCCACTTGCTCACGATCTCGTCCATGAACAGGATGAGGATGCCGCCGACGAACACCTGCGCGAAGATCAGCAGTTCGACGCCGAACGTGCCAATCCCGAGCGCCCCCGCGACCGCGTCGTCCGCTGGAAGGAACTCGCCGGTGAACACCATCGGGGCCGCCGTCAGGGCGGTGACGATGATCACCAGGAGCTTCTGGAGGCCCTGATACAGGACCTGGTCGCGCGGGTCGTCGGTGTCGAGTCCCAGCAGGTTCGCACCGCCCAACAGCTGGAGGACGATGGACGCCGTGACGATCGGCCCGATACCGACCTGCAACAGCGAGCCGGACGAGCCGGCAAGCACCGACCGGAACTGCCCGAAGAAGTCAGACCCCTGACCGACAGCCAACCCGAACGGGTTGATGTTGGTCAGGAAGAAGTAGACGACCAAGATACCGGCCGTCCACATGAGCTTCCGCTTGAACGGAACGTGACCCGCGGGTCGCTCCACGACGGGCATCCGCGTGAGCACCGGTTCGGCGACCTCCTTCCAACTCATTGGTTACGCCTCGTCGTCCTCGTCGTCGGAAGTGTTTTCCGGTTCGTCAGCGGCCTCCTCGGCGCGTTCGGAGAGCGCCGCCTCGCCGTCGGCTTCCTCGATGAGTTCGACCGCTCCGGCGGTGAACGCGTCGGCAGTGACGCGAAGCTCGCGGCGAACCTGGCCGCCGCCGAGCACTTTCACAACATCGGCCTCGTGCCCGTCTTCGACGACGTCTCGCGCGTCGATGACGTACGCGTCGCCGTCCTCCTCGGCGAGGTCCTCAGCGGCGTACAGCGCCGCGTCCTCGTCGAGCTTCTGGACCTTCACTTCGAGGACCTCGGTCTGCGAACTCTCGGGGCGCTTGAAGCCGTACTTGCCGAGCGGGCCGTAGTTGTGGAACTCGTGTTTCGCGCGACCGGCCGCGCCGCGTCCGCCGCGGTGACCGGCGCCGCGCCGGTTCTTGTGCGTTCCGCCGCCGTGCGTTCGAGATCCGCGCTGTCGACGTTTCTTGCTCGTCATCGCATCGCCTCCAGGAGACTGTCGATCTCCTCGGTCGTGTGTTTCCCGAGTTCGCCGCCCTCGATCACGGGGTGCTTGATTCCCTCGTGACCGCCGCGGGGGGCGTGGAGCCGGAGCGTCGGCGAGAGCCCCTGCTCGCGCAGAGTCGTCTCCTCGTCGACAAGTGCCTCGGCCAGCGCCTCCAGGTCGGCGTAGTCGGTGTTGTCGTCGATCCACTCGTCGTCGATGTCGGCCGAGCCCTCCAGGGGCTCGCCGCGTCGCGCGACGGTGGTTGCGACCGCGTCGACGCTCGGTTCCCCGAACGCGACGACGTCGTTCACCTTGGTGATCATGCCGCGGTACGAGTCCGTCTCGGGGACGAGCGTCGCGTGATTGACGCGCCCGATGTTCAGCATGTCGAGGGTGTCCTCGACGCCGTACTCGAGATTCACGTCACCGCGGAGCTGCACGATCGCTTGCATCACTCGCTCACCTCGTCGTAGTGGACCTCACGCGCGTGCTGCGGAGTGCGGGACTGCGCCGCGTTCTCTAAGGCGTTGAACGTCGCCTTCGCGAGGTTCACGGTCGTGCGAGTGTTGCCGTCGGAGTTCGTCCAGGCGTCCTCGACGCCGGCGAGCTCCAGGATGTTCCGGACCGTCTCCGCCGCGGCCAGCCCGAGCCCCTGCGGGGCGGGCTGGATCTCGACGGTGACGGACCCGGCCTTCCCCTCGGCCTTGCGGGTGAGGGAGTTCGTGCCGCCGGGCTGGTCCTCCCAGGACCCGGAGCCGCGGTCGACCTTGATGATGTTCAGCTTCGCGACGTCGATCGCCTTCTGGATGGCGCCGCCGACCTGATCGTCCCGGGCCTGCGCGTAGCCGAGGTAGCCGTCGCGGTTGCCCACGGCGACCACGCAGCGGAACTTCACGCGGCGGCCGGAGTCAGTCATGCGCTGGACCATGTTGATGTCCAGCACCTCGTCTTCCAGCCCCGGGAGGAGCTGGTCGACGATCTCGGCCTCCTTCATGGGGAGACCGGAGTCGAGCGCCTGTTCCATCGACGAGATGTCGCCGTTCTGTACCTTGCGGCCGAGTCGCGTCCGCGGTTCCCAGCCGTCGTTGTGTCTACTCATGGTCCTCCTGGATTGTGGCGAGCACGTCGTCGAAGTGCTCGGGTAAGTCGGCGGCGTCGAAATCGCCGCTGTACAGCGGCTCGTCGAGCTGCTCGGCGTACGCGGCGATGTGCTCGCCACGCGTGCGCGACCAGTCGGCCAGCACGTCGTCGTTGTGCGGGATCTCGAGGCCGGCGTCGATCGCTCCTTCCTGTACTGCGAACGTCTTGTTGCCGGGCGTCGCCGTGTTGAGTCCGATGTCGAGGACGGCCTCGTCGAGGCCGGCGTCGACGGCGCGGGCGCCCGCGAGGTAGCCGGTGAGGTACGCGCTGGGGAGGTTGCCCGTGGGGGCGTCCCAGTCGTACTCGCCGAGCTCCTCGCTGGAGGCGGCCGCGTGGGTCTCGTCGCCGTCGGGTCCGGGAGTCACCAGCTGCGCCCTGACGTGAGCGTTGCTCACCCGGGCGACCAGGCGAGGCTTGCCCGATTTCAGCAGGCGCAACCTCTGATGGTAGTCCGTCCGGACCTCGCGGCGGCGCCGCATCGGCACCTTGTATCGTGGTCCTGTGGCCATTAGTCCGTCACCTCGTAACCGTACTGCGTCTGGATGTACGCCTCCAGCCGCGCGACGTCCTCGAACTCGCCGCCGCTCGACTTGTTGTAGAGCGTGCGGTACTCGCTGGCGTCGAGTACGTCTTCGTCGTCGCGGAGTTCCTTCAGGCGGGCGCGCTGCGCGCGGATCCGCGCCTTCCAGTCGTCCTTCGTGTTCTGTCGTGCACCGGCCTTCCCCTTCCGGGTACCGGCGCCGGACTGGTGTCCGTACGAGCGCTTCTCGGCGCGCTCGCGGGCCTGACCGCGCGAGTTCGTCTTCGCGTCCTTCGCGCGGATGGTGCCCTGCTCGATGAGCTCGCGGACGTCCTCTCGCGTGATGGCGTCCTCGATCTCCTCCTGTGCCTCGGGGTCGAGCCAGACGCGGCCCTTGCCGACGTCGAGCTCGTCCGCCGCGAGCCGCTTCTGCGCCTTCAGATCACTCATCGTTGACCTCCACTTCGACGTAGGTCGGGTTCAGCACGCGGATACCGCGCTCCTCCGCCTCGTCTTCGATCAGTTCGCGCTTGCGACCGCCGACCTTCGAGGCGATCCGCACCGCCTGCGTGTCACCGTCGACGCCTTCGAGGTCGTCCGTGTTGTGTACGCGGACCTCTTCGAAGCCGCTCGGGTGCAGGTCGCGCGACGCCTTCGGCGAACGGAATCCCGCCTCGACGACGGGGCCTTTCGCCTTCATGCGGCGGCGCTGCTTGGAGAGCCCGCCGCGCGGCTTGCGCCACGACGTCGGGATGCGCTTCTTCTTGTGGTAATCCTGCCGGTTGAACTGCGGTTTCCCCTCGCGGTGCTTCTGTGCGAGCGCGCGAGCGGTCTCGTCGTCCAGGTCCGGCGTCTTGTCGGCGTGACCGCGGGGGCGAAGCTCCGTCTCGACGTCCTCGTCGGCCGCCTCGTCGGCGGCCTCCTCCTCGTCCGTCTCGTCTTCGATCTCCGCGTCCGCCTCCTCGTCGACCTCCAGTCCGCCGACGTCGGCCTTGATACGCGCTGCGAGCGCGTTGCCGACGCCGTCGACCTCGGAGAGCTCCGACTGGGAGGCGGCCTTCACGTCCTCGACCGTCTCGTAGCCGGCCTCACGAAGGGCGTCCGCCTTCGAGGGACCGACACCGCTGATGTCTTCCAGTTCTTCGGCCATTGGTTAGGCACCTCCGGTGGGCTTCTCGACGATGTACACGCCGTCTTGGAAGACGCGCGTGTCCTTGTCGGTCACCTTCGTCAGCTGTTCGATGTCGGCGGCGGTCTGCCCGACGGCCTCCTTGTCGGAGCCCGAAAGCGTGACCGTCTCGCCGTCGATCTGTACGTCCGTGTCCCCGCGAATCGGGGTGCGTCGCTGTGCTCGCTCGCCGAGGAAGTTCTCGATGACGACCTCGTCGCCCTCCACGGTCACCTGCATCGGGAAGTGGGCGTAGTACACTTCCATCGTGTACTCCCATCCGTCGGTGACGCCGTGGATCATGTTGGCGACATGGCTCTCGAAGGTGCCGACCGTGGCGTTCGTCTTCGCGTCCTCGTTCTCGGAAGCGATCGCGACGACACCGTCCTCGACCGTGACCTCGACGTCGGGGTACCAGAGGCGTCGCGTGACGCTCCCGTTGGGACCCTCGACGGTGAGTTCGAGGTGGTCGGTCTCGGCGGAGACGTCGTCCGGAATCTCGATTTCGACTCTGTTCATTGTTAGTAGACGTATGCGATCACTTGGCCGCCGATGCCCTCTTCGCGGGCCTCGTAGTGGCTCATGACGCCGTGGCTCGTCGTGACGATGAGCGTCCCGTAGTCACGGGCGGGGAGGTATCGCTTCTCCCACTTCTCGAACTCGTCGGCACCCGCGGAGTAGCGGGGCTTGACGGCGCCACACTCGTTGATCGCTCCTTTCAGTTCGACCTCGAACTTCCCGGCTTTCCCGTCGTCGACGTACTCGAAGCCGTCGACGTACCCGCGGTCGTAGAGGACCTCGAGGACGGAGCCGATGATGTTGGAGGCGGGCTCAACCGTGTACGACAGGTGGCCAACGCTCTCGGCGTTGTCCATGCCGGCCAGCGCGTTGGTGAATGGATCGTTTCCCGTCATGATCAGCTGTACTTCTCGAATCCCATGTCTCGGGCGACCTCGCGGAAACACTGCCGGCAGAGGTTAATGTCGTACTTGCCGACGAGCCCCTGCTCGCGGTCGCACCGCCGGCACGTGTGCCGGGAGTCGGTGCGTTTCGACGCGTGCTCGCCCGTGTCGTTGTTCGCTTCGCTCATTCCGTTACCTCAACGTCGAAGTTCGTTTCGAGGAACGCGGCCGCGTCCTCGGCGGTCATCCGGTGTTTGGACGGGATCGAGGCCGTCGCCTTGTCCCGCTTCGACACGCGGTAGCCGGGACGGACGATCGTCGTCGTCACGTCGAGGCCGTAGATGCCGATGTTCGGGTTGTACTCCTGGCTCGGGAAGTCGGTGTGGTCCTCGACCCCGAAGCTCAGGTTGCCCGTGTCGTCGAACTGGCTGCGCGAGACGTCGACGATGTCGAGCGCGGTCGCGAGGAACTCGTGTGCGTCCTCGCCCCGTAGCGTCACCTTGACGCCGATCGGGTCGCCCTTACGGATCCCGAACTCGGCGATGGTGCGCTTCGAAGTGGTCCGGACCGACTGCTGGTCCGTGATCTCCTCGATGATCTCCTCGGCGTCCGCGAGCGGCTCACCGCCCTGCCCGACGCCCATGTGGACGACGACCTTCTCCAGGTACGGCTCGCGCATCTCGTGCGGCGCGCTCTCGGATTCACTCATCCGAATCACCCGCCTCGTCGGCGTCGTCGCCGGTGAAGTTCTCGTCGATGACGACGAGGTACTCCTCGACCGTCTCGTAGCCGTCCTCGTCGTCGCCGACGAAGACCGTGTTCGAGCCGGAGCCGAGCGTCACGTCGATGTCGGTCACCTCGCCGATGCGACCGGCGTGCTGGCCGGCGACGGCGGTGACGAGGGCACCCTCTTCGTACTCGAAGTGGGCGACGATCTCCTTCGACTCGTTGTCGACGACGATCGAGTCCTTCGTGTCGTACTCGGTGTCGGCGTCCACGAGGACGTTCGTCCCGTCGTGGAGCGTCAGCTGGGCGTCGCCACCGGGGACGACGGACTTGTTCGTGATCTTCCCGAGCCGGCTTCCGGCGGCTTCCTCGTCGACGGGGGTCAGCGCGAGCCGACCGCCCTCGTCGGGGAAGACGCGGAAGAACTCCCCGCGCTCGGGGAACGCCAGGATGTCGAACATCCCGATCGGACGCTGCTCGTCCGAGACCGCGTCCCCGTTCACGAGGACCGAGTCGTTGTTCAGCGCGTAGCGCGCCTCCTTCGTCGAGTCGACGTAGCCGAGCACGTCCCGCAGCAGGACGACGAGCGGAACGCCCGCCTCACCGTGCGGGCCGGCGCCGGCCTTGACGGTGAACGTGTTCGTCTTTCGCTCGACCGGCCAGGAGTTCGGTACTGCCAGTCGCTTCTGATGTCGCGTCATTCGTTATCCTCCTGGAGCCGCGCCTCCCGGCGCTCGTCTTCCAGGTCCAGTCCGGTCACCCGGACGTTGCTCGCCGGGATGGGACGGGGAACTTCCTCCCCGTCCGCCTTCTCGACGGTGACGTCCTCGACGGTGATCCGTTCCGCGGACAGGTCGACCGAGATGACCTCGGCCTCCGTCCCGGCCGCGTCGCCGCGAAGCACCTCGACGGTGTCGCCGGCGTTGACGCGGACGTTCCGCTGGCCGTACTCCTCGCGGAGCTCGTCCGTGAGGGTGGCCCGGACCTGGTTCTGCCGCTCGTGGAGCGGCGCGGTCTCCGACCGTTTTCGCTGTTTTCGTGGCTGTTTCGTCATGATTAGACGATCATCGTCGCGGTCGAGGCGATGCTCCCGAACCGTTCGGCGACCTCGCGGGCGACGGGGCCTTTGATCTCCGTGCCCCGCGGCTCCTCGAGGTCGTCGATGATGACGGCCGCGTTGTCCTCGAACTTCACGCGCGTGCCGTCCGGACGGCGGATCGGCTTGCGCTGGCGGACGACGACCGCCTCCAGCACCTGCCGCCGCATCTCCGGGGTCCCTTTGGTGACCGAGACGGTCACCTTGTCGCCGATACCTGCCTTCGGGTGGCGGTTCTTCGTACCGGAGTAGCCGGCCACCGAGATCACCTTCAGCTCACGGGCGCCGGTGTTGTCGGCGCACGTGATGAGCGAGCCCTTCGAGAGGCCCTGCGTGACGTCGGCCTTGAGCGCCTCCATCACAGATCACCCGACAGGTTCTCGACGACGACGTGGGACTTCGTCTTCGAGAGCGGTCGCGTCTCCGCGATTTTCACTTCGTCACCGACTTCGAGCGAGTCGAGCACGCCCGGCACGTGAGCCGGGATGCGCGACCGACGCTTCATGTACCGGTCGTATTTCGGTACGAACACGTCGTATTCTCGCTCGACGATGACGGTCTTTTCCATATCCGTCGACACGACCGTCCCCTCACGGGTCTGGCCGCGGACGGAGAGCTGCCCGTAGAACGGGCATTTCTCATAGTCGTAATCCTCCGGGTTGTCTGGCTCCGGAGGCGTGGGTACGTCGATTCCTATCGCCATTGTGTGACACCTTGTTCGGTGCGTTCGGCGGGTCGATACCGCAACCGCTCGCCATCCACCGTCGCGTAGACCACGTCTTTGCACTCGCCGCGGTGGCTCGCCGGACCCACGCCGTCACCGGTGACGACGCTTGTGGATCCGGACGGGCCAGACTGACGGGGGCGGACCCCCGTAGTATCCGACCCGAGTTGGGACGCGGACCCCGACGACTGATCGCCGTCGGCGGCTTCATCTGTGCGGGCGGTCGGTCGATCGACGACCGCGAACTCGAACGTCGCGCCCGACTTGGGCACGCGTTTGTCCCCCGATCCCGTTCGCACCACGAGGGTGCCGAACGTCTCGGACAGCACGCGACCGGCGATACCCACGTGGGCGTCGCTGTCGGCGTCGGCCACCCGAACCGGGAGGCCGACGAGTTCGTGCCGAACGAGTGTGTCGGGGGAGATCATCGTTATTCGTCGTCGAAGTCGCCTTCTTCCGCCTGAATCGTCTTGATCCGCGCGATCGTCTTCTTCATCTCCTTGACGCGGCCCGGACTTTCCGGCATGCCGCCGGCGGCCCGCTGCGCCTTCGAGTTGAGCAGCTCGGTCTCGAGCTCCTCGAGTTCGACCTGGCGCTCGGCCGCGGTCATGTCGCGGATTTCGTCGGTGTAGAGGATCGCCATTTATTCGTCCTCCTCGTCTTCGTCCGCCGCTTCCATCTCTGCGACGAGGTCCGCGGCTTCCTCTTCGATCTCTTCGTCGAGCTCATCGACATCGTCGGCGTCGACATCCTCGTCGCCGACCGGCTCCTCTTCGGTGACGTCGGTCGCCTCCGTGGCCGTGTCTTGGGTCTCCTCGGCGACTTCCTCGACGACCTCCTCGTCGATGACGTCGGCGGGGTCCTCGTCGGGGACCTCGACATCGTCGTCGGCGCCCACGTCGGGCACCTCCTCGGGCTCCTCTTCGAGCAGCGACTCGACGCCCTCGTCGGCGTCGACGTCGACCGCCGCCTGCTCGACCTCCGGAACTTCGGCGTCCTCGCGGATGTCGAAGTCGTCCGGGAGCTGCGCGCCCGGCGGGATGATCTTCACGTTGACGCCGATCGTCCCGAGCTTCATCACCGCGACGCCCTGGCCGTGGTCGACGACCTCCTCCGCGGGCTCGCCGTTGTGCTTGATGTAGCCGCGGTTGAACTTCTCGACGCGCGAACGCGCGCCGGTGACCTTCCCGGACAGGACGATCTCGGCGCCCAGCGCGCCCGCGTCCATGATCCGGTCGATCGTCGTGTGCCCGGCCTTCCGGAAGTACCAGCCGCGCTCCAGTGCGTTCGCGAGACGGTCCGCGACGATCTGAGCGTTCAGGTCGGGCTCGTCGACCTCCTGAACGTCGATCTGCGGGTCGTCCATGTCGAAGCGGTCCTCGAGCTCGGTGGTGATCTTGCGGATGTTCTTCCCGCCCTTCCCGATCACCATGCCGGGCTTTTCGGCCTTCAGGACGATCTGCGTGCCCATCGGCGTCTGGGCGACGTCCATGCCGCCGTAGCCGGCGCGGCCGAGCTCGTCCGCGAAGAACTCGTTGATCTGTGAACGGCGCAGGCCGTCCTCGATGAATTGGTGTTCGTCAGCCATTATTCGTCAGCCTCCGGCTCTTCGATGATGAGCTCGACATCGGCGAGGGTGGTGTTCCACCCGGTGGCGCCCGCGGCTCGCGGGTTCCGGCCGGGTCGCTCGCCGACCTTGTGGGGGGCGACGTGTTTGATGACCATCTCGTCGCCGTCGAAGCCCTGTTCGTCCGCGTTGTTCTTGACGTTCTCCAGGAGCTTCAGGAAGTCCTTGGCGGCCTTCTCGGGGTACCGTCCCGCGTCCCAGCCGTCGATGTCGGAGCGGTGGCCCGCGCCGGCGTTGTGCTGGCGCATCGGCACCGAGGTCTCCTCGTCGATGACTTCCTGCAGGAACTCCTCTGCGTCGGCGACCGTCTCGCCTTTGATCTCCCGGGAGATCTCCTTGCTGTCCTTCACGCTGATGGGCCGATCGCGGAGCATCCCCTTGGCGGTGGTCTCCGGGTCGGCCTCGACGCTGTAGTTGATTCCCATGGGTTACTTGAGGGGCACGAACTTCGAGGACCGGGTCGCGCCGATGCCGGCCTGACCGTGTTCGACGGTGCTTCGAGTCAGGTGGAACTCGCCGAGGTAATGTCCGATCATCTCGGGCTCGACCTGCACGCGCTCGAAGCTGTGTCCGTTGTACACGGAGAAGGTGACGCCGACGAACTCCGGCAGGATCGGCATGTCGCGCAGATGCGTCCGGATCGGATTGTCCGCCGTCGTCTCCTTGTCGCGGCTCCGGACCGTCTCCAGCAGCTTCTGCTGTTCGGTGCCGAGGCCGCGAACGATGCTTCGCCGCTGGCGTGCGGGGAGCAGTTCCGCGACTTCCTCTACGTCCATCTCCTGCAGCTCGTCGAGCGAGTGACCGCGGTAGGCGAACTCCTTGTCCTCGCGGCCGGTTCGGTAATCTGAACTCATTTGTTGCCACCTCGTCCGGTGCGCTTGGATGCGATGTCACCGACCTTCCGTCCGGGCGGGGCGTCCCGCGAGACGGACTTCGGCTGGCCGGGGTGTTGGCGACCGCCCCCGCCGAAGGGGTGGTCGACGGCGTTCATCGCGACGCCGCGCACGCGCGGGTACTTGGTCCCGCGCGCTTTCATCTTGTGGTGTTTGTTACCGGCCTTGACGAAGGGTTTCTCCGTCCGACCGCCGCCGGCGACCACGCCGATCGTGGCGCGGCACTGCGGGTCGAGCCGTTTCACTTCGCCGCTGGGGAGCTGGACGACCGCGACGTCGCGGTCGTGAGTGAGAAGCGTCGCCGACACGCCGGAGGCGCGGGCGAACTTCCCGCCGTCCCCGCGGTTGCTCTCGACGTTACAGACCGGGACGCCCTCGGGGATCTCCGCCAGCGGGAGCGTGTTCCCGGGCTTGATCTCCGCGGAAACGCCGACCTGAATCGTCTCGCCCACGCGCACGCCTTCCGGCGCGAGCACGAGCCGACGGTCGTCGTCCTCGAACTCGATCTCCGCGAGCGGAGCCGAGCGGGCGGGGTCGTGTTCGATCCCGACGATCTCGCCGGTGATCGTGTCCACGTCTTCGAGCTTCTTGTGCGACAGTTCCGCCTTGTAGCGGTGGGACGGGGCCCGGAACGTTGGGCCGCCGCGTCCACGCCGCTGTCCTTGGATTCGTCGTCCCATCTTAGAACACCCCGATGCGCGATGCGATCTCGGTCGCGTCGTCGTCCTCGGAGAGCGTGACGGTGGCCTTCTTCGCGCCCTGCGGGGTCACCTGCGTGTTCACGTCGACGACAGAGACGTCGTACCGGTCCTGCACTTCCTCGCGGACCTCGGGTTTGGTCGCGTCGATGTCGACGAGGAACAGCAGCTTGTTCTTGAAGTCCATCTCGTTCATCGCCTGTTCGGTGACGATCGGATGCTCGATGATGGAGTTCATCGGTCGGCAACCTCCTCGATGGCGCTCTCGGTCCACAGCGTGAGTCGGCCCGGATGCGCGCCCGGCGCGAGGTCCTCGGCGTTGACCTCTCGCGCGGTCGCGACGTCGACGCCCGAAAGGTTGCGGGCGGCGCGGGACGGCTCCTCGCTGGTGACGACGAGCACGGACTTCGGCTGGCTGTACTTGCGACCGCGGGTCTTCCCGCGGCCGGCTCGGACCGATCGACCCTCTTCAGCGCGCTCGATGTCGGCGTCGGCGCCGACGGCTTCGAGCACGCCCAGGGCCTCCTGAGTCTTCTCGAGGTCCTCGAACTCGTCGCTCACGACGAGCGGTAAGTCGAGGTCCTCGTCGAACGCGTGACCGCGTTCGGCGACGAGCTCGGCGTCGGCGGTGGCCGCGATGGCCGACCGAATCGCGAGCTGTCGTTCCTTGTCGTTGAGGCTCTTCGTCTGGTCCTTCTCGGCCTTCGGCGGGTGCGCAGCGCGGCCCGAAACGGCGTTCGGGACGCGCCGGGCGACGTTCTCGGAGCGCGGGATGTGCGCGAGCCCGCGCCCGGAGCCGAACGACTCCGCGGGGGTTCGCAGCCCGGCGAACTCGTCGGCACCGTAGGCCTGTTTCCGGTTAGCCTGTGCGGCGGAGACCGCTCGACCGATGAGGTCCGGTCGGAACGCGGTCTCGAAGATCGCCGGCAGCTCGACGCTGCCCGCGTCCCCGCCGTCCAGGTCGTGTACTGTTGCGTTCATGGATTATCCCTGGTTGGATGCGGTGGATACGTACCGGACCTCGGGATCGAGGCGCGGCTGGTCGTTCGGCCGGATGGCCGGGCGGAACCGAAGCAGACGCTTGTCCGGACCGGGCAGCGAGCCCTTGATGAGCGCGTAGTCGCCGTCGACCTCGCCGTAGTTGACGAAGCCGCCGTCGACGGAGGCGTCGTCGCCCTCGCCGAAGTCGATGAGGCGCTTGTTGAGCTCGGTGCGCTGGTGGTAACCGGTCTGCCCCTGCTGAGGAACGGTGGAGCGAACGCGGGAGGGGTTCCACGGACCGAGGTTACCGATCCGGCGCCGCCATCCCTGGCGGGCGTGTTTGCCCTTCCGCTTCTGGACGCCCCAGCGTTTGACGGGACCCTGCGTCCCCTTCCCCTTCGTGATACCCGACACGTCGGTGTACTGACCCGCGCGGAAGACGTCGCCGAACTCGTGGGCGCCGCCCTCCGCGACGAGGTCGAGCCCGAAGTCGACGCGCTCCTCGAGGGAGCCGCCGCCGACTCGGGTCTCCATGATGTCGGGCTTCTTCTTGGGTACGTTCGCGAGCTCCGAGGGGACGGTGTGGGTGATGACGCGGACGTCGTCGACCGCGCCCTCGTCGAGCAGCGAACGGAGCTCCTCGGCGTCCTCCTCGAAGGTGTCTTCCGCCGGCAGGTCGAGCGCGCGGTCGAGCTCCTCGTGGAACTCGGTCGCCCAGACCTCTTCGACCGGCTTCTTTCCGTACGGCGTCTGTTCGTAGGCACGCAGGGCCACCGCGTACATCGGCGGCGTCTCGACGACGGTGACGGGAACGGACGTTTCCATCCCCTCACGCGGCGAGTTGGCCTCGTCGTTGACCATAACGACGTGCGTCATTCCGGCCTTGTAGCCGGCGAACCCCTGCAGTGCGGGGGCTCCGTCGTCGTCGGGCCACGATCGAATGCGCGGGACCTCGCGGTCTGCGCGGGTACGCGGGCCGTAGCCCAGCGAGCCTTTTCGTGGTCGGCTTGGTTGTGGCATGTGTTTACTCCGTGAGTGTGAGCGAGCCGAGAGTCACGAACAGAGCCTCCTCCGTCCGGACGACCTCGCTCGCCTGTGCCGGGATCGTGTTCAGCCAGAGGTCGAACCCCGGATCGGGTTCGACCGAGCGGCCGTCGGCGACGGCCGCCCGAATGCCGTCGGGCGAAAGCCCGAGCATCTCCGGAAGCCCCCGCTCGGGCGAGCCGAAGGCGACGGTGTACCCGCCGACCTCCCGCGCGTCCGAGACGATGGTGCCGAGCCGCGAGACGGAGAGTTCCTCCCCGTGTCGCGACGTCGCGACGGCCAAGCCGTCGCCGGCGAGCGCTTCCGACAGGTCCGCTTCCACGACCTGGAAACCCTCCTCGGGCTTCCCGGTGATGCGGGCGCGGACCGGTTCTCTCGAAGAGACCCTGATGGTGACGCGCTCCCCCTGCTCGACCTCCATTCCGGAGGGAACGAGCAGGGAGATCGGGTGTTCCCGCAGCGGGGAATTGACCCGGACGCGGCCTTCAGGTCCGACCTCGGTCACGAGTCCCTGTGTTTTCGACTCTTCCCCGCTAGGGGTCGAGCCGGTCCGCCACGGCACGCGGAGCGGCGGGAGCACGCCGGCGTACCGGAGCTCGTCGCGCTCCCCCCAGAGGTCCTTGCGGAGCCCCGGAGGGGTCGCGGCGTACCCCAGCACGGTCCGAACGTACTCGCCGCCCCGTCGCCGCTCGCCTTCCCTGTCGGGGAAGACGACCAGTCGATCCGCCCGGAACACCGCCGCCGCACGGGCGACGTAGCCGAGTTTGCGAGTCGCCTCGCGAGCGTCCTCGGCCTCCCGGACGACCGAAGACGGAATGCAGATCGTGAGTCCGTCTTCGGTACGCATCGTGGCGAGACTGTACTCCTCGATTTCGGACGCCGGCCTAAAAGGGTAGCGGTACCGATTTCGCACTGTGGCGCGTTCACACGGGGTCTGGCGGGCGTTTCGGTCCGTGGATCGAGAGAGTCGATCGCACGGTCCGGAGCGAGGCGGAGGAACGGCCGGGGTGAGAACGGGTCGAGCCCGTGGTCGAGTCTGAACACCAACACCTCGGGAAGGGACGGCAGGCCGAACGAGAGCCCGGCGGCGGGTCACGCTTCGAGACAGACGTTTGTTCGGGGCACACAGACCGGGGTCACTTCCCGTTCACGCGCCGCACACCGGAGGCGGCCGGCGAGGGGTCTCGCGCCGTAGCGAACGGCGAGGGCCGCCGTGCCGGCGACGGCGCTCGCGGTCGGATACGTGACGGCGACGAAGAGGCCGAACGTCGCCGCGAGCAGCAGCGCCGTCCCCGACACGAGAGACATCGCGTCGGCGCCGGGGACGGGGTTCGGTGCGTCACGTGACGGCCGTCCTGTGTCAGGTCGCATACGAGATACGTAGGGCGGCTCGGACTTAATGATAATCTGTATGACGTTTTTGTAACGTTCCTTACGGTAATTCGTTTGAGTAGACCCGCGCGAACCGCTCCCGCCCTCACTCGGGGACGATCCGCGCGATCGGCGCGTCGCCGTCGTCGACCGCGACGTAGAGGTGGCCCGTGGCCGGCTCGACCGCGAGCGCTCGGACCCGCCAGTCGCGGTCGGCGAGCAGGGGCTCGCGCTCGGTCACCGCGGCGTCGGCGACGCCCGCGCCCTCGACGGTGAATCGACCGAGGTACCGCGCCGCGAGCGTCCCCGCGAACAGGTCGCCGCGCCACTCCGGGAAGGCGTCGCCGTCGTAGAAGACGGCGCCGCTCGGCGGGAAGCCACCGGAGCCGCAGGGCCAGTAGTGGACGGGAGCGACCACGTCGCCGCGCTCGCGGTGGCTCGGAGCGAGGCGCTCGTCGGTTCCGTACCGACACGCCTCGCTGGCGACCGGCCACCCGTAGTTGCCGCCGCGCTCGATGACGTTGATCTCGTCGCCGTCGCGCTCGCCGTGCTCGCACTGCCAGATCGCTCCCGTCTCGGGACGCACCGCCATCGCCTGCGGGTTCCGGTGTCCGTAGCTGTAGATCGAGTCTGCCACCGCTGAATCGTCGACGAAGGGGTTGTCGGGATGGGCGTCGCCGTCGGGCGTCAGCCGGAGGGTCGAGCCGAGCTCGTTCGACCGGTCCTGCGAGACGTGGTCGGGACCGAACTCGGTGTCGCGCCGGTCGCCGACCGTGACGAACAGCGCGCCGTCGGGGCCAAACGTCGCCCGCGAGCCGAAGTGGAGGTCGGAGCCGACGAACGGCGCCGCGACGCGGATCGCCTCGAAGTCGTCGAGCGCGGGGGATTCGGAGCCGGAGAGGGAAAGCCGCCCGCTTCCCACGTGCGTCGCCGACTCCCCGGCGTCGTTCGTCGCGGCGTACGTGAGGTATACGCGCGCGTCGCCCGGGAACCCGGGGTGGACCACGACGTCGAGCAGTCCGCCCTGTCCGGCGGCGTGAACCCCCGGAGCTCCTTCGACGGTCGAGCGAGAGCCGTCCTCGGGGTCGACGAGCGAGAGCCGACCGGAACGCTCCGTCACGAGCAGTCGACCGTCGTCCGGAAGGAAGGCGATCCCCCACGGGTGGTCGAACCCCTCCGCGACGCGCTCGACGGCGTACTCGACGTCCGTGCCGTCATCGGGCGGGGTGGCGGTGTCGTTGTCGCCGCTGTCACCGTCGTCGGCCGACCTGTCGTCGTTCCCCCCACCGTCGCCGAGACAGCCGGCCAGCGAGAGCGCCGCAAGACCGCCGGTGGCCCGGAGCACGGTGCGTCTGTCGGTGACGGGATCTGTGGCGTGACGCGTCATGGACGGGAGTCGTCTCCGTGTCGGTGTTGGTCGCGATGCCGATGACGCTTCCGGCGGTTGGGGCGGTGGACAATGGGGACCTACGGCGCCCCGTCGGCCGTCGTTCGGAACCCTTATATCTCCGACTCGGGCTATGTGGAGATGCGAAGCACGCACCGGTAGTGTAGTGGTATCACGCAACCTTGCCATGGTTGCAACCCGAGTTCAAATCTCGGCCGGTGCATTTCTCGAACGTAGTGAGAGAAATCTCCGAGTGATTTGAACCCAGAAAGACGCAGTCCACGCAGCGATCGAGGTCACTGCGGTCCCCCGTTCACCGCGGTCCCCCGTTCACCACGGTCCGTCGTAGTTCACGCGCGGCCGGTCGACGTCGATACCGATCTCGCGGAGCGTCGCGGTCGCGTTCTGGACGGGAGAGGGCGCCGGCCGGTCGAGCGCGTCGGTCGTCGCCTCGGCGAACCGCACCGTCCAGTCGCCGTCGATGGCGACGACCGCCCGGCGCGGGATATCCGAGTGAGCCTCCCACGAGTCGGCCAACAGGTGGTATGACTCCGCGATCCCCCCGTGGAAGTCGGAGACGATGGGAAACGGGAGGTCGAACCGGTCGGCGTACGCGAACCCCGCGTACAGCGAGTCGCCGGTGAGCGCGACGACGGCGAGGTCGTCTCGGTCGTGCCAGCCCGCGTCGCGGACTGCGGCGAACGCGGCGGTGCAGGTCGGCACGAAGTTCGCGGGCGCGAAACAGAGGACGACCGCCTCGTGTCGGTCGACGAGCCGGAACAGCTCCAGTTCGGTTGCCGTCCCAGCCGCGACCGCGGGCGCGATGAAGTCGGGAGCCTTGACGCCGACGTCGATCATGGATGACACCTGCGCGTGCGACCGATAAATACCCACCTCCGGAGGTTCGGCCACTCGGGGGACCACTGTGAATCAAAATAGATCCGATTAACTGCCACCATGGCTCCTGAGAGCACTGTTCACGGTGTAAGAGCTTTACGTGGTGGCGACCGACGTTGGTCGTGTTCGGTTCCCACGCCGCGACCGCGCTCGCCCTCGTCGACAGCTACGGCGCCGTCGCGGTCTTCGTCGTGTTCGCGCTGGAGGGCGCGCTCGTCGGGAAGGTGCTCCCGGCGCGGACGCTGTTCGTCGCCGCGGTCGTCGCCGTCGGCGTCGAGGCGGTCGCGGTGCTGCCGGTGTTCGCCGCGGCGGTGGTCGGCGCGACCGTCGGCCAGTCGGCCGTCTTCGTGGCCGTCCGCCGGTTCGGCGCGGACCCCGCGTCGCTCCCCCTCGTCCCGGTCGGCGAGGGGCGACTCGACGGCGCGAGCCGCTGGTTCGACCGATGGGGGCTCCCGGCGGTAGCGGCCTCGAACGCGGTCCCCGGCACGCGCGGGTGGCTCGCGGTCCCGACCGCGAAAGCCTCGTCCGTCTCCGCCCCGCGGTTCGCCGCCGCGTCGCTCGTCGGCTCCGCCGCGTACGTCGGCGCGCTGCTGGCGATCGGGGTCGCGGTGGCGCTCGGGTTCGGGGGCGCCCTCGGGCTCCTCGGCGCCGAGGAGCTGGCGGCGCTGTAGGGGCGGCGCTGGAGGGCGGAGAGAGGTTACAGAACCGTCCCGTGTTTCTTGTCCGGCAGGTCCTTCTCCACGTCCTCGTAGAACGCGAAGCGGGCCGCCAGCTCCTCCCGGAGCGCCGAGGGCGGAACGATCTCGTCGATGACGACCTCGCTCGCCATCCGGTGGACGTCGATGTCCTCGCGGTACTCCTCGCGCAGGCGCGCCTCCGTCTCGGCGCGCTCCTCGGGGTCGTCGATCGCGGCGAGCTTCCGGGCGTACACCGCGTTGATCGCGGCCTCGGGCCCCATGATCGCGATCTCGCCGGAGGGGAGCCCGACCACGCTCTCGGGGTCGTAGGCGGGGCCGCCCATCGCGTAGATCCCCGCGCCGTACGCCTTCCGGACGACGACGGTCTGTTTCGGGACCGTCGCCGAGGAGGTGGCGTAGATCATCTTCTTCCCCTTCTCCAGAATGGCGTCCTTCTCGACCTGTGACCCCGCCATGAAGCCGGGCGTGTCACAGAGGTACAGCAGGGGGACCTCGTAGGCGTCGCAGGTCCAGATGAACTCGGCGGCCTTCTCGGCCGCGTCGGGGAAGATGGCGCCCGAGCGGACCGCGGGGTCGTTGGCGACGACGCCGACGGGGCGGCCGTCGATCCGACAGAACGCCGTGACGATCTCCTCGCCGTACCCCTCCTTCAGCTCGAACACCGACTCGGCGTCGGCGACCCGGTCGAGCAGGTCGCGCACGTCGTATGGGCGGTTCGGCGACTCCGGGATCAGCTCGTCGATCCCCTCGGGCGAGAACTTCGGCGGCTTCGTCTCGCGCTGCGGGGGCTTTTCGCCGGCTTTGTCGGGGAGGTAGCCGACGAGGTCGGCGACGAGCTCGCGGGCGTGCTCCTCGTCGCGCGCGACCAGATCGGCCGAGCCGGACTCCTCCGCGTGGACCCGCGGGCCGCCCAGCTCGTCGAGCTCGATCTCCTCGCCGGTGACCATCTTCACCATCCGCGGGGAGGCGATCGCCATCGCGGACATCCCCTCGACCATCACGGTGAAGTCGGCGAAGACCGGCGTGTAGGCGGCGCCGGCGATACAGGGGCCGTACAGCACGCAGATCTGCGGCACCGCGCCGGAGAGCATCGAGTGGTTGTAGTAGTACTTCCCGATCCCCTCGCGGTTGGCGAAGAAGCCGGTCTGCTGGTCGATCCGGCCGCCCGAGGAGTCCATCAGGTAGAGCACGGGGTTGCCCGTCTTCAGGGCGCGCTGCTGCATCCGGAGGAACTTCTCGACGCCCTTCGCCGCCATCGACCCCGCCTTCACGGTGAAGTCGTTGGCCATGAAGTGCACGTCGCGCCCCTCGAACTCGGCCGCGCCGGTGAGGAGGCCGTCGCCCGGGAGGCGGTCGCTCGACCCCCCGGAGTCGTCGCCGTCGGAGTCGTCGCTCTCGCGGTCCGGTGCGTTCGGGTGCCAGTCGTCGAACGCGGCGAACTTCCCGTCCTCGAAGTGGAGCCCGTCCGGGTCGCCCTCCGCGGCGCTCGCGTCCCCCGCGCCGCGCGTGCCGCCCTCGCCGCCGAACCAGAGGTCGAGGCGGTCGCGGACGAACAGCTTCCCCTGCTCGGGGAGGCGGTCGCGGTACTTCTCGGGGCCGCCCTCGAGGATGTCGTCGATCTCGGCCTGGAGGTCGCGCTCGCGGTCCGTGGGACCGAGGTCGTCGTCGAGGGGGTACTCGACCTCGGGAGGCGCCGCGCTCGCGGCGGGCTCGTCGTGCTCCCCGACGTAGACGTCGACGTCGACGCCGAGGTGCTCGGCGAGCGACTTCGCTATCGCCTCGGCCTCCTCCGGCGTCGCCGCCGCGCCGACGTGGACGTTCATGGGCGCAAGATTTGCGGTAGATCCTAAACAGTTTTCCATGCGGATTTGTCTCCGCACGGCGTGTCAAGAAAGCGTGGCAGCCGCGGTATCAGTCCAGCGCCGCCTTCAGCCGCTCGACCAGTTCCTCGTTACCGACGTAGAGGGGGACGCGGTCGTGGACGCCCTCGGGTTCGACGTCGAGGATGTCGATTTCGCCGTCGGTCGCGGCCCCGCCCGCCCGCTCGACGATGTAGGCGATCGGGTTCGCCTCGAAGGAGAGCCGGAGCTTCCCCTCCGGCGCGTCGACGAGCGCGGGGTACGCGAAGATCCCGCCGTAGGTGAGCACCTGGTTCACGTCGCCGACCATGGCGCCGCCGTACCGGAGCTTCAGCTCGTCTTCGATCTCGCGGACGTAGGCGGTGAACTCGTCGGTCCAGTCGGGGACGCGTCCGCCGAACCCGTAGACGAGGGGGTCGTCGGGGAGTCGGAGGTCGTCCTCGACGACGGAGCGGGAGACCGATTCGTCGGCCTCCGCTTCGACGACCTCCTCGCGGACGCCGTCGTCGTCGGCGACGACCATCGTCGTGATCGGGCCGTAGAGCACGTACCCGGCGGCGACGAGGTCGCGTCCGGTCGCGGGGAGCGGGGCGTCGTACACCCCGACGACGGTCCCCATCGCGTTGTTCGATCGGAGGTTCGAGGAGCCGTCGAGGGGGTCGATCGCGACCGCGTACGCCCCCTCTCCGACCGCGCCGCCGGCGTCGACGGCGTCCGCGCGCTCCTCGCTGACGAACGACCCGACGCCGTCGACCGCGGTCAGCGCGTCCGCGAGCAGCTCGTCGGCGTAGAGGTCGCCGGCCAACACCGACTCCCCGGAGGGGTTGTCGGTCCCGCTCTCGACGCGTCGGCCGGGGAGCGCGGCGCGGATCTCGGGGGCCGTGGCCGCGACCGCGTCGAATATCGCCTCGACGACGGGGTCAGTCTCCGTCATCAGTCGTCGGCGACCGCCAGCGCCTCCGCCGGGTCGGCCTCCTCGAAGACCACGGCCTCGAGCGCGTCGAGGATGCGCTCGGGATCGTCGCGCTGGAAGACGTTCCGCCCGACCGCGAGCCCGGTCGCGCCGGCGTCGATCGCGTCCGCGACGTTCCGGAGGAACGCCTCGTCGTCGCGCATCGTGCCGCCGGACATCACGACCTTCGTGGGGCCGGCCATCCGGACCGCCTCGCCCATCGCCTCTGCGGAGCCGGGGTACTTCACCTTCACCACGTCGGCGCCGAGCTCCAGTCCGAGCCGGGCCGCGTACGAGATGGTGTCGGGGCTCGTGTCGTTTTTGACGCCCTGTCCGCGGGGGTACGACCACATGACGACGCCCATGTCGTGTTCGCGGGCGCCCTCCTGGGCCGCCTTGAACTCCTCGGCCATCTCGACCTCGTAGTTCGAGCCGCCGTAGAGCGTGAACCCGACCGCGTCGGCGCCGAGACCGGCGGCGTACTCGGCCGAGCAGTTGACGGGGCTGTCGGGCTCGCCCATCCAGAGGTTCGAGGTGCCGTTCAGCTTCAACAGCAGGTTCACGTCGTCCTCGTAGTCGGGGTAGTACGCCTCGGCGACCCCCTTCTGTACGGCCAGCGCGGTGACCGCGTCGTGGGTGGCGAGCTCGAACAGCCGCTCCGGGTCGGCGGTCGCCGGATTCGGTTCGAAGTCGACCGGGCCGTGTTCGAGCCCGTGATCGTACGCGAGGATGAGAGACTTGCCGTCCCGCGAGATGGCGTCGTCAGCGTGAGGAAGCATCAGTTCGTACTTCCGTTACATCGATAAAAAACACTATGGTTATTCAAGCCGCCGCGTCGAGTTAGAGACCGCATATATAGCCCCCTCGTCGGCGCTATCGACCGATACGCCGATCCTACTATTACTACTCAGATAGTTAATTCTACGCACCCTCGGACGGATCGCGGTCCCTCGCTACCGGAGCCGCAATACTTACCACCGCCGCCGCGACAGCGTCTCGCATGCGGGAGCTATCCGACATCGACGTCGTCGGCGTGGTGGGGGCCGGCACGATGGGCAACGGGATCGCGCAGGTCGCGGCGACCGCCGGCTACGAGGTCGTGATGCGCGACATCGAGCCGGAGTACGTCGAGCGGGGACTCGAGGGCATCGACGACAGCCTCGCCCGGCTCGACCGGAACGGTCGGCTCGGCGAGGACCCGGAAGCGATCCGTACCCGGATCGAGGGAACGACCGATTTCGACGCCCTCTCGACCGCCGACGTGGTCGTCGAGGCCGCCGTCGAGGACCTCGACGTGAAGAAGGACATCTTCGCCGACCTCGACGCGGTGACCGACGACGACGTTGTCCTCGCGACCAACACCTCGACGCTGTCGATCACGACCATCGCGAGCGCCACCGACCGCGCGAGCGACGTGATCGGCCTCCACTTCATGAACCCGGTCCCGATCATGGACGGCGTTGAGGTCGTCGTCGGGGAGCGCACCGGGGACACGGTGGTCGACTTCGCGCACGCGTTCGCGGAGGACCTCGGCAAGGAGACGTGGGAGGCCGACGACAAGCCCGGCTTCGTCACGAACCGCATCCTGATGCCGTGGATCAACGAGGGCGTCCGCGCGTACGACGAGGGCGTCGCCGACAGGGAGGACATCGACCGCGGGATGACGCTCGGGACGAACGTCCCGATGGGCCCCCTCGAACTCGCCGATCACATCGGGCTCGACGTGGTGTTAGACGCCAGCGAGACGCTCCACGCCGAACTCGGCGACCGGTACAAGCCGGCGTACCTCGTGAAGCGCAAGGTGGAGGCCGGCGACCTCGGCAAGAAGACGGGGAGGGGGTTCTACGAGTACGATTAGGTGCTTTCGGCGCCGTCCTCGTCGTCGCCCGCGGTCCACCGGCGCGCGCCGGGGAGCAGGCCGACGAGCGTCGTCACGTAGCCGAACTTGAACAGCCCGAGCTGGGAGAGCGCGCCGAGGGCGAACACGGCGAGGAACGCGGGTGCGGTCACGTCGAACAGCAGCGGTTCGACCGTCGTCTGCGCGGCGGCCGCGTCCAGCGTCGCGGGGGTGATCGACCGCGACGCGAACGCCGCGCCGATGAAGGCCGTCGAGACGACGAGCGTCGTCCGGCTCAGCACGAACCCGAACAGCGCGCCGACCGCGACGCCGGCCAGCGTGGCGCCGACGAGGAGGAGGGTCCCCTCCATCCCGGCCGCGTCGGTCGCGTACATCGGCCCGACCGCGAACCGCCCGCCGAAGCCGCCGACGAGCCCGCCGATGGCGACGACCGCGAAGGAGAGCCCGGCGTACGCGAGGAACCCACCGACAGCGGCGCCGAGCGCGACCGCCCCGCCGGTGAGGACCAGCCCGTCGACCGCGATCAGCCCGACGAGGTTCGGCGCGGCGAGATAGCCCGCACCGGCGCCGACGAGGACCCCGGTCAGCGTGACGGCGTAGACGGAGACCGCGGCTCCGACGAACGCGAGGAGCAGCCCCGCGACGACGAGCCCGGCGGAGAGTGGCGTGATCATGTCGTCACGTGGACGCCGGTTCGACTTAAAAGGTCGCGAGACGAGAATGTCGGCGGCGGCATGGAGCCGACTCGGCGGGCCCCGTCACCTCCCTCGACGGCCCGCCTCCCGGTCGACGTATCGGGTGTAGCCGCCGACGGCGAGGCCGAATCCCACTACGATCAGTCCGAGCCCGAGCATGCGGGTCGTCCCCAGCGTCATCAGCGCGAGGATCACGCCGAAGACGAACGCGAACACGCCGGCGACGACGACGCCGACGTCGAGGAGCGGCGACGGTTGGAGGGCCTCGCAGTGGGGGCAGGTCCGCGCGTCGCTCGGGATCGGCTCCCGGCAGTCGACGCAGTGGACGCGATCGCGGGACACGCGAGGGGGTTCGCGAGTCATCGACTTATAAGCGATCAACTACAGATAAGCAAGCAACTACAGAGAAGCGATCGACGACTCGACGGTGAACGCTTCCGGAGTCTCAGCCGTTTACTTATAAACAGGTGATAGTCGATCGGCGGTGACCCCTCCGAATCCCTCCCCAACCGCACAGCCTCACGCCTCCCCAGCCTCGTCGGAGCGGCGCTTATAAGCGCCGCTCCGACTCCCTCGCGGGCACCTCGCGGCCGCCAAGGGCGGCCGCTCGGAGGCGCGCCACGAGGTACGGGTCTCATAAATAGCGGTTTTCACTCCCCGTTGCACGCCGCGATCGGGTCCGCCGTCAGTCCGTCGCGATCGGGTCCGCCGTCAGCCCGCCGCGATCGGATCCGCCGTCAGTCCGTCGCGAGCGGGTCCGCGGCGTCCTCGCCCGTTCCGAGCGTCTCCTCGACCTGCGTCACGACGGCCGCGAGCGCGACGACGGCGAGGACGGCGCCGGCCGCGAAGGGGACGACGAAGCCGAAGCCGACGAGCCAGCCGGACGCCAGCGGCCCGATCGCGACCCCGAAGCCGAACCCCATCGTGAGCACCGACAGCGTCGTCCCGGACTCGCCCTCACGCGCGAGGTCGCCCGCGAGCGCCAGCGACGGCGCGAACACGCACGCGACGGCGACGCCCTGCGCCAACCGGACGAGCGTCATCACCAGCGGGTCGGTGACGATCCCCTGCAGGAGGGTGGTGGGACCGAGCAGCACGAACCCGGCCAAGAGGAAGGGGCGGCGCCCGATCCGGTCGCTCGCCTGCCCGACGGGCACCTGAAACAGGACGTTCGCGATGGTGACCGCCGCGAACTGGAGGCCGAACCACACCGGCGGCTGGTCGAGCCGGGCGTTCACCTGCGTTTGGAGGGTCGCGAACAGCGCGATGCAGATCCCCATCGCGACCGTCGCCAGCCCGAGCGCGAACACCGGGTCGAGCAGGCGCCCCTCGCCGCGGACCCGGATCGAGAGGTCGTCGCTCGCCTCGCTCGACTCGGCGGCGTCGCGCACGAGGAGGAAGACGAGGGTGAAGCTGAGGTACGCGCCGGCGCAGGCGGCCGCGAACGCGGCGTCGAACCCGTCGAGGACCGGGAGCCCGATCGCGGAGAGGTCGTACGGGCCCCGCTGGACGACGGCGCCGGCGAGGACCGGACCGAAGCCGAATCCGATCAGCCGGAACGTGTTGTACACGCCGAAGTTGCCGCCGCGGTCGGCGTCGCTCGCGGCGTACTCGTTGACCAGCGCGACCGTCGCCGGGATGATGAGCGCCGCGCCGAACCCCTGGGCCGCGCGGAGCGCGATCAGCTGCCAGTAGGCGTCCGCGATCGTGTACAGCCCGCTCGCGGTCCCCAAGAGGAGGATGCCGGCCAACACGAAGGGGCGCCGCACGCCCGTCCGGTCCGAGAGTCGTCCGGTCAGTGGCTGCGAGAGGCTGTTGAGGAAGCCGAACAGCGAGAGCACGACCCCGATGAGCAGCGGCTCGGTCAGGGTCACCGACGCCGCGCCGACGCCGACCGCGGTCCCGAGGAGCGACTCGATGTCGACCAGGTCGCTCGCGATGTACAGCGGCAGCACGACGATGAGAAAGGAGTTACCGGCGGCGCCGACCATCCGAGCGAGCGCGAGCACGATCACCCGGCGGTCGGTGTCGGCGACGCCCGAGAGCAACCCCATCGATCGCGGGTTCGCCCGCGAGGACAAAGGCGTTTGCGAAGCCGGGGATCGATCCGGTTTCGACCCGCGGCGGATCGCCGTTCCGACCCGAGAGGCTACGACGACGCGGGACGCTCGACGCCGCGGATCTCGAACCGCGCGCCGCCGTCGGCCGCGTCGACCGCCTCGACGGTCCACCCGTGGGCGGTGGCGATCTCCTGTACGATCGCCAGCCCGAAGCCGGTGTTGCCGGCGACGCCGCTCTGCCCGGGCTCGAAGAGGTCGCCGCGGACAGACTCGGGAATCCCGGGCCCGTCGTCCTCGACGTAGAACCCGTCCGGCAGGTCGCCGACGCGGATCCGAACGTCGTCGCCGGCGTGTTCGACCGCATTGCGGACGAGGTTCTCGAACAGGTTCCGGAGCCGGTCCGGGTCCGCCAACGCCTCGCCGTCGGCCTCGTTCGACAGCGAGGCCGGGCCGGTGTCGACCGTCTCCCAGCTGTCGGCGGCGACCTCGGCGATCGCGACCCGCTCCGGGTCGCCGACGCTCTCCCCCTCGCGAGCGAGCGTGAGCGTGTGTTCGACGATGGACTCGATGCGATCGAGCGCGTCGGCGGCGGTGTCCAGGTGTTCCGGGTCGTCCGCCAGCTCCCGCGCCAGCTCGACCCTCCCCTGCGCGACGTTGAGCGGGTTCCGGAGGTCGTGCGAGACGATGCCCGCGAACGCGTCGAGGCGCTCGTTCTGGCGTTGGAGCGCCGCCTCGCGCTCCTTGAACGCCGTGATGTTCTCCTGGAAGCCGACCCACTCCGAGACGGAGCCGTCGCCGTCGCGGATCGGCGCGACGCTGACGCGGTTCCAGAACGGCGTGTCGTCCTTCCGGTAGTTCAACAGCTCGACGCTCGCCGGCTCCTGGGCGTCGATCGCCTGGCGGAGCCGGGCGACGGGCTCCGGATCGGTGTCGTCTCCCTGCAGGAACCGACAGTTGACGCCGACCGCGTCCCCGCGGTCGTAACCGGTCATCTCGACGAACCGGTCGTTGACGTACACCATCGGGTTGTCCGGCAGGTCCGGATCGGTGATCGTGATACCGACGGGCGCCTCGTCGAGCGCCCGCGTCTTCGTCTCCAGCTCCTCGCGGCGCGCGCGCTCGTCGGAGACGTCTCGGAGGATACCGACGCTCCCCTCGAACGACTCGCCCTCGTACGGGAGCGCGGCCATGTGGTCTCGGCAGGGGACCGGCTCGCCCTCCTTCGGGACGATGTCGACCGAGAAGCGCTCCACGTCGGAGCCGGAGCTCGAGAGGACCCGCCCGAGTCGGTCCTCGGCCTCTTCGACCGCGTCGTCGTCCTTTATCAGCGCCGGGGTGCTACCGACGAGCTCCGCTCGGTCGTAGCCGGTCAGCTCCGCGAACGGCTCGTTGACGAACCGGAAGACGCCGGTCTCGTCGACGACGTACACGGGATACCCGAGCGCGTCGATGACCGTGGAGTAGCGGTCGGCGATCTCGCGGGTCCGGTGCTCCGCGACCGCCTGCTCGACACGGTTCGCGAGCCGGCGGAGCTGCTCGGGACCGCCCTTCTGGAAGTACCCCGTGACGCCCGCGTTGAGCGCCCGACTGGCGATCTCCTCCGACCCCTTCCCGGTGTAGAGGACGAACGGGAGCCGGCGGTGCGCCGAGTGAACGGCCTCGAAGAGCTCCAGCCCGTCCGTGCCGGGCATGTCGTAGTCGCTGACGACGCAGTCGAACTCCGCCTCGTCGAGGGCGTCGAGCGCGGCCGACGGCTCCGTGACGCTCGTCACCGCGACGGACTCCAGCTCGCGTTCGAGGTACGCCTCCGCGAGGTCCAGCACGGACGGGTCGTCGTCGACGTGCAACACGTCGATCCGTTCGGACATGGCACGGTCTACTCGGTCGCCGGATAAACGGATGTCGGCTTCTGTATCAGTCGTGAGGATCGGGGGCGTCGTCGACCGCGGCCACCGGCGTTCACCGCGACGCGACGCCGGAGTTCCACTACCGCCGCGCGTGGCTGATTCTTAAGGCCGCGCGGCGCGGAGCCTCGTGCGATGGCGGGCGGAACGCTCCCCGGAACCGACGCGGACGACGACGCGGAGAGCGACCGCGTCGTGTTCCACGTCGACATGGACTGCTTTAACGTTTTGCGAGCGCCTGCGACGCCCCGAGCTGGCGGGCGAGCCGATCGTCGTTGTCGGGCGATTTCGACGGTCAGAGCCGTCGATATCGGGCGGAGACGCCCCCCGTGTTGACGCGTCCAACGTGTCCGTGTGTCTGACCCTGTCGCCGTCTCGGATGTTCACCGTGTGCATCCGTCGTCGAGATAACAAAACCGAACGTCACGGCAAATGTCGCTGGTTCAATAGCCATCGTTCGGGAGCATCCGTACCATAGGCGAAGTGATCGAATCAATAACAGAGACAGTAATAGGTCCGACAGTCACCTCAAAACGGTCCAATTGCTACGAAACAACACAATTAATATCGTGGAGTCCTATAGCAGATTGTAGGGACGAAGTCCCGAAGAAGTGGTGTGTCGGAGACCACCCGACTTGGGACAAGTCGCAACCCCGTGACACAGGGCTTCGTGACAACGCTATACTATCCGTTTTAACGAATAATATCCGTACCTACGGGATCTTCCGTGAGTGTAACTCGGGGGGATCTTGTGGTAATAACTCTCGGGTATGAAATGCTAGCGTGAGGTGGTATCGCGGGTGAGTATACTGTCGCTACATGAGACACACATCAAGAATATTATGAAGATACACGATTTATTTTTCGAAATATAGGTTACGAGAAAGTGAGGGGAGTTACGTCATGCGATTTTGGGTAGGCTGTCGTAGTACCATTGTACGAGATCACTGAGTTTATGCCAAGTTATGAAATTACAACCACAGCAGAGCGGGCATCTGGTGCCCCGCACTACACTCTCACTATCTGCGAGCGATTGAGGAAAGAATAGAGCCGTCTAAGCGACAGTTGTTATGTCCGTTCCGCGGGTAACTGTAACAAATCAGCGTCTGTGAGTATCATCGGCGACCGCTTACAATATCGGATACGTATTGTGAGATTGTACTGTTTGTTAGATCCATCTCTTGAGCTATCTGCTCAATTGACTGATCGTGAATGGCGAACAGATAAGCAGCGATGTATGGTTTCCCGTGAGCACCAATGTTCACAGGCACATATCCTCGGTCTGCTTCATCATCTCGACAACCTGTTTCCGAGGTGATCGCGGCCCATGCTAATGCTCTCCGACGCGTTCGGTCAGCTGGGACCAGTTCCTCATTTGTGAATACATAGTGATTTTTTGGAGTATCAACCCAGTAGCGAACCTTCTGTGGGGCCTCCTCCGAAGATCCAGTCTCATTATCAGGCGCTCTCTGTCCAGGAGCCGATTCTGAGCGGTACACCGAAACATAATCACCATAGTTCGCTATCTGTGTTTCGTCAGTCATAGAGAACTGACCCAGCTTTTGTGGGATACATATACCGCAGGTTGGCTGGCATCTGTGAACGTTATATACACATCACGCCAAGGAAATATACATTTTGTCTAATACATTTTGTATATGTTAGCCGATGGTGACCCAGCAGTCATGCACCTGATATTTAATTTGAAGCCCGAATAGCCGATGTTTTTTCACTTAGAATATCAGAACCCATAATATCCAAACTAATTATTATTGTAATATTCTCTTTGGGGGTGGCACCCCGATGCTTTTTATGTTGGAAGGCATCGGTTAAGTTGCGAACGAGGGGTAGAAGGCTCGTCTCGGCAGTAGAGGCGACTTACACACTCGGTAGAGGTATCTCTCTCGTTCGTTGAATGAGATGGGTGCGGCCTGTGGAAAGCAAGCACCCATCAAGCACCCACGGCCACCGTGGTGAACGCCGCAGGCTCAAGTAGCCGTATATCGGCGATCATCCTGAGTCCTTCGGTGAAACGGTGGGTCCAAGAGAGACATCCATGAGCAACGAGCACACCGATAAGACGACCGAATCGCCGAAGACGGAACCCGCACCAACACCGCTTATCTCGGCGGCAGATGTACCGATCGCCGATCGTCCGACAGTACACATTCCTGAAGAACGAGTGTACCCACTAACGGAACACGCAAGACGGATCGCCGATACGTGGTCGGGAACGACAGATGACCACCTCACAGGTCTGCTTGGGGAGGACGGGGTCGCAAAGCGTCTCGGTATCGGCGATCGGCTTGACGTGGAGGTCTACACTGACGGAGGGGACGGCGGAGTCGACTTACGCTACCGTGGGGCGACGATCGACGTGAAGACCGTGGGGCGTCGTCGATCGGATCCCGATCTCACCGTCGACGGCTACAGTCCGTTGGACGCTGACTACTACGCGCTTGCGTCCCGTGTCGGTGAGACAGACATCCGCCTCATCGGATACGCCCCACGGGATTTTGTCGCCAACGCACCCACGTTTAGATACGAGGATCGGCCATACCATCTCGTGGAACAAGAGTACCTGTTCCCGTTCCTGTGAGAACGTCCGAATGGGAACGACGGGTCGATATTCGCGGACAGGATCTTCCGTCGCCGTCGGCGAAGAAATAGACGGTCCGCGGGGTAGTTTCCCCGTTACGCTAATTCTGCGGTCACGTTGACCGACTCTACCTTGTGGGTATCGGCGTCCCCCTTCACCGTGGCTCGAATACACGCATCACCGTGATCCTCGATATCAAGAGGCTTTGTCACGGTAAAGACGATTTTCCCGTTAACTATCTCGGGGTGGAACGGATCGGGATCGAACAAGAGACTGTGTAAGACCGCCCCCGCGGGACGGATGAGTCCGTGGGTGTTGACTGAAACACGTTCGTCGTCGACGGTGAGACTGCGGACGTTACGGGCAACAGTACGGACGGCGTCGTCGGACGGGATCGGGATCGTCGACAGCTCTGCGTCCGTCGGCATACTCACGTCGTTCCAGTTGCGTTCGTTCATTGACCCACCCCACTTGTGTCCGCCGCGTACGGGGCGACGACGGCGATCTCGTCGGCAAGTGGATTGGTTCCGTCGTCGACGACGGCGTCTCTACATCGCTCTCAGCATGGTTGTCGTCGATCTGTGCGTCGTCTGCTTCGTCGTGAGGCTTAACGCCTCGTGTGTTGTTGATATATGTAGAAACGAGTGCTACCCACTCGTACCACCCCGAATCGGCGGATGACGCAGATACGCTAACTCCCAGAAGCTCTGTTGAAACCCTCCGCAGGTGACACACTGTCTTGGTTGCGATCAATACAGGAGGTAGAAATATCATCCTGGGATTTGATTTGTTGAGGGAATGGCTAAGAACAGAATCAAAGAGAGACTACAGGAAGTACAAGAAGGAGACTACTTGCTGTGGAATGGAAGGACCAGCCCTCAACCCGTTACAAGCGTCAATGATGACACGTTTGTCGTGGAAGGAAGACAGGGAGGGAGGTATCGATTCTATACCTCTGGGGTTCCAAGGTTGACCAATCTAAACAGTAGAAACGACTTTGACGTTGACGAGGTGACCGTCCTCCGATCTCTATCCTCAATCAATAAGTAAGCACTTTTCAGCGATCAGCTGTGTCGGCTGATAATATATCTGAATAGTAGGATTTCAACAGAGCCCTCCCAGAAAGTGGGCACCCAAACAGAGAGGTTCCTAACACTACCCGACTCCCCACGGGGTCAATTAGCGAGAGATCCGCAGTGTGAAAACGGGGTGGAGGTCCTCCCCAATCACGGATTTTTCGTCACCCTTCTAGGCCATTATAGGGACTTCCTGCGGACAAGAATCACTCGGTGCATCCTGCACAGAACGACTCGGTCCGCTGAGATACCACTATCTGATTATCTCTCGTTGAACCCAATAGTTACCACCGATTCAGTAAAGAATGGATATGTGAGTCAACCTACGGATTGGACGGTTTTTCGGGACATGCTAATCGGAACAACAGCAGGTATGATCTCATACGCAGGTATGAGTGGAGGGATCGTCTCTGGATTTGGTACATCATTTTTATACTATATTTTCGTCATAGTGTCCCTCCGTATTTTGCGAAAAATTCTCGATTGGGGTGATAACGAGGAAATCGACGATGAGGAAGAAGAACGGCCACATCAAGAAATAAAATACGCCTCTTAATGAAATATTGATAGTGGCTTCCTTCTAAAATGTCATTTACAACGTTCCGCGGGCGACACTGTCGGTCTCAATGTCCGTCGTCCCCTCGAAGATCGATACACAGTCCACTGTGAAAGACGTACAGACAGGTGAGGAGCCGTCGGACAACGATCCGATAGACGACTATGAGATGGGATACGGAACGGCCCCTGATCACCCTGTCAGTACATCGTCGTCGACAGAGACGATCAATAGGTCACTGAGTACGTAGAACAGGAACAATCCGACGACGAGGGCGTTTATCACTCCCCCTACGAGAAGCAGACCACCGCCGCCTGTTGGGGAGCTTATCATCAGGAGAATCACCCACCACAGCAGCGAGAATACCATTGAGCCAATAGTCCATACGAGACCGTAGCCGAGCCACGGGACGTGCTCCGCTTCTGAATCCATATCTGTCGTTTTCCAATCCGATTTCAAAAATGTATTTGAGTCAATAATATCGACGAGAAGGACGCAGTGGTAATATGTGGTTGTGACTCACTAGCACAGACATGAGAGACAAGCCGAGTCTTGATCTGGACGCAGAGACACGCGCAGAACGGTTGCGAGAAACAGATTATCCAGCCGCGGATCTCTGTGATGTACTCATTCAGTTAGACGAAGCGTCAGAGAGCGACTCAACACACGGTGACGAAGATAACTGACGAGTAGTTCTGATATCGACCTCTCGAAGTGTCAGAACGCCCCTAATCACTTCCTGCTGTACGGACGCTATGCTCAAAGATTGGTCTGAACACTTATCAACACAAAATAAATGACCAATCGTGCTCGAATGGCGATATGGCCGTTGATAGCATTGTAGGTGCAGTGATCTTTGTTATTGAGGAATTGGGAGTATTCGCTATTGGTGCGACAGTGGTTGGTTGGGTCGCGAAAAACGCCATATCACAGTATTTCGATAAAGAGCTGACCAAATACCAATCGGAGATCGATAAGGAATTACAGCGATATCAGACGGAGCTTGAGAAAGATAAACTACAATTCTCTGAGTTACACACTGAAAGGGCGCAAATCACAGCAGAGCTGTACGAGCGATTTGTTATTTTTGAAGAAGACATGAAGAAAGCAACTGATATTGTGGGGATGAAAAGTGATCCACCAAGAGATGAATTAGTTAAGGAAGCGGCTGAATCTGGAACCGAATTCATCAAATTCTATAAGAAAAATAAAATCTACTTCCCGCCAGATGTCTGTAAAACCGTAGAAGAATTACAGGAAGAAATGAGTAGCATATTCGCCGAATTTAGGATATTCAAGCCCTATGAAAGCGGTCGTCATCAACCTAAGGATCTGGACAGATGGACTGAGATATGGGAGAAGGTGTCTAAAGAAGAAGTCCCAGAACTAAAACAAGACCTAGAAAATCAATTCAGAACCCTTCTTGGAGTGGATACAGACAACTGAGTGTCATTCTGTTCCATATCCTTCGCTCGTATCTACCACTTGTCTGTGGCAACATTACCACTGAGTGGGGGCATAACTGATAACTGATTGACGCTCTCGATACGGGTATGGAAGACAAGGCCAGTTACGAATTGACGGACGAACAACGAGCCGCCGCCGAAGGATTGAGTGAGTCAGATAATCCACTCGCACCAATCGCTGAGATGCTTGTTCAACTCGATGACAATGCATCGTCAAGTGAGTCAACCCACGGTGACGACGATGACTGATAAAGTTGTACGGATCGTGTTCAGGGCCGACAGCGATCTCGATGCAAGTGGTATCGAATGGATTGTCAGACGGGAGCTCAGTTCGATTGCCGTGGAGGAAACCCTAGGCGTGTCAGTCGAACCAATTGATGACGAATACTCCAATGACTGACTATGGGTATAACCCCCATCCCGACGATACGCCGATCTTACGACTTCTCCCGAACAAGCACTAGTGGCATACCTCTCAGTAATATAATCTGGTGATAGCCCGACAGATCAAAACATATCAGATCAACGTAAACAATAAGAATACGTATATATCGGCCTATTCGTCTCTCTCCCACCGCCGTCGAGCTTCCCCCTTCGTCGTCACGACTCCGAGATCCTGACAGGCTTCATAAGCGGCTTGCTCGCTATCATCAAAATGCATCTCGCAACCATGTAGTATGTCTAAAAGTACTAATTTTATGCCGTGGTTCCTGATCGACTCTCTCAGTACGAGATATTCCGATGGTACGAAATTCTCCGACGACACAGTTATTCCCACTATCGACATCCCTCCCACGACAATCCTGTAGGGGATCTCCCTACAGCAGTATGCGGTGAAGGAGGGACCGCAGTACCCCCGAAGGAGGGTTACGTTACGAACGTAGTGAGTAACTAACCCGACTGAGTGGGGTACAAGGGACCGACTGAACCCATCTGCTAAACACCACTCTTTCTCCAAATCGGATCTTCTAGTAAGTGCGCCCCTCCTTGTGAACAACCCACACACAGGGCGGATTGTTCTGTGGCTTTCAGGGTGACCCCTCATGTAGTCGCTAGTCCTATTCAGGCAACTGTTACTGCCTTTCCACCAGATCTTAATCGGTTCAAAGTGTTTTCCATCATTCCGAATCAGAAACCCCACAGAATGGCCGTTACACCATTCTGAGTGAGTCTGCGAGATAACTGGCTTAGTCGACCGTCTCACAGATGTTCCCAATTCAGACTGATTTTCCCGTCGTTCCCTTCGGGGTGAGATCGATGTGAGTAGTCAGATATGGAACGTTACTGCCAACTTGAGGATACTCAGAAGGTAGCGGAATGAGATACATCCTCTCAGGGATCGAGTCTATATAAAATGTGTCTCACGGCTATCTTAACGTCCTCGACGACAGCTCGATTGAGACGGCTTCCGTCGTTGTGTTCTTGTGGTCGGCTTGAATCACACATTTCGACTCGAAATACAGGTGTATCACGGGGTGAGAGTAAGCGCCTTCGGCGAATCTGCGTTGAGACAGGCGCGCCCGCTCGCGCTGTTTCCCGGGATCACGGGTTTCCTCTGTCATCCGATGCTGTCGATGACCGAACTATCCCTATCCCGCAGGAGATTCTGATAGGGGGGTCAGACTAGGGGGCATTACCGTACTAGGGGGAAAGTTGAACCAATGGGGCGCGTATGCGTGGCTGATAAATCATATGATTTCTTAGGATTAGGGATTATACTAATAGATTCGATGATTAGGTTAGATCGTGGATAGCTGTTTCACTAGGGAAACCAACAACATCCTCATCACTCACTGAAGTTCTCAAATCGTTCTCTCATCGAGTGTTTCAACACAGTATTAGCAGTTTGACGCGCATACCATGGACTTGGTACTTCGATCTCTTGCTGTTCTAGGAAGCCAGAGACATTCCCTTTGTCAGGGTGTTTTATTCGGTTTACAATCTCTTTCCAGTTCTGTGCCTGTTCGTCATCCATGTCTGTTACTTCAACAATACGTGCTGCTGGCTTGGTTCGTCTTCCAGAGCACAGAACCTTCTCGCAGACAAAGAAAAGATTCGACCAAAGTGTCCATATTGAGGAAGTCAGAGCATCTTCGTACATATGAAGCGCAATCCTGATGTCCATATCCTCGTCAGACCCGATCGGATTTGATCTGAATGAACGGACCATTTCATAGACCTGTTCAAGATCGGCTGATACGTGAGCCGTTTGTGGAATTTCTCCCATCGTTGCTATCGCAAGAGGGGTGCTCCCCCTAGACAAGTCGGTGAATGTATCTATGGCACCATCTCGGAGTTGAGATGCCCCGCCTCTAATTTGTCCAGGACTCTGGGAGAACGAAACAGGCACATCCATACACAGATTTATTGACAATAGTAGGTTGAAGATATCCGCGTGTTCTCTCAGTGGAGGGTCAATATTTTCCAGTAGGCCGTTTGACGAAATCCACCAGTGTCTGTCTGGATGATCGACTTCGTACGGCGTTTTGACCTTTCTACCGTGTTTGATCTCTGTCTTGCCTTGGAGAGCCTCCTCGTATCGCCACATCGGGACCTCATCCTGTTGCTTAAAATCTAATGCAGCGGACTCACAGACGATTTCATCCACGCCTGCAGCTCGGTCGTCAGGAAATGACTCAAGTCCGTTATTCAATTCGGTGATTGCGCGGAGATAAGATGGTATTATGTACATAATGGTTGGCTGATTTCCATTAGTGTAAATTTGAGGGTGGATACGAGAATGAGCCTCAACAACACGTGGATCAAGTATAATCCCAGAATTAGACCGATAACTGATCTCCTCAAAACATGAAGTGTGTGGCCGTTAGGATTGTTCTCACGAGTGTTGTCCGTAGGGTACGCGAGTAGGGGACAATCGCCAGCCTGTGTTTTTGTTAGTACTTCCGAAACACTCTATTTGTAACGTTCAGGACATACTGATGATATGCCTGGGATAGGACACGGGTATGAACGAGGCGTCTCGATGGTCATCGGGGCGCTGATTGTTGCAGTTCTTGTTGGGGAGGTTGTCCCGATGCTGGTCGAGCAAGGCTATCTTCCGTCTGGATTGTTCTCGGGACTCATCGTTCTCTCTATTGTGAGTATCGTGATGACGGTGGATGCGTCGAGGTACTGGTCGTTTGGGTATCTTGCAGGCTTCGTGATCGGGGTGTTTCTTGCGTTGCCGATGTTGTCTCGAACAGAGTTTATTGGCTTGTTGGATTGGCTTTTATATGGTGGGGCAGTGGTCGGGGCGGTCGCTCTACGAATCAAGATTCACAGTTCCTCGTTCTGAACTGCTCTCAAAATAAATATAGAAATTTGTGGGTCCAGCAGTTACATAAAACCAGACTGATTAACTTAATTTGATGGACAAAGACGATATTGAACTCTTTGTCGCTATTCTTGGTACGGTTGGTACGTTCATCCTTGTCTATCTCAACCTCGACATCTCGGACACGTCTAGCCTCACTTCTTGGATTCCCTCTATTTTCAGCGGGTCGATTGGAACTGTCTTCACCATTGTCTTCGTACTCTACATCCTCTGGTACATCCTCAAATTCATCGGAGGTACTGGACTTCTCGAAGATGCAGAGGTGGATGTACATCTACGAGAGTTAGACGCTATCGAAGGTTGTATTCAAAAAAGCGGGGTAGTGTGGAAAGGTACGGCCCATCTCAATAGAGGTGAGGTTGAGAATATCGAAGTACCGTATAAGCCAATCTGTCCGAAGTGCCAGACAGGGTTAGTCGATAGAACACAAGTACCGTCTATGCAGGAGCAACGACAGAATCCAAGTTATGGTTCTGAGGCACAGCCGACAAAGGTCTTCTCGTGTTCTAATGGCAACTGTGAGCATACGGTTGCGAGAGATACTGACCAATATGATGAAGTTAAGTATCTCTTCGAGAGGCACGCCAAGCGAATCACAGAGACCAGAGATGAGGACTATTCACTCAGAACCCTAGTCGAGAATATAGATAACCAAGTGACGCCACAGAGTGTTTGGGAGCAGTACGCTCGAACCGTGGATGACGAGCAAGTCAGTACAAACTGCTTCCACTGACGATGGGTATCCAGTGACCGACGGGTTCAGCGTGATCGTACTTACAAGATTCGTACTCTGTATTCAGCATAATCTCCTAACTATCAGTGGGTGAGGATTTCAACAGAGCCCAAAAATAGGGACTGGACGAGTAGATTATTCCCTGTCAGTTGCTTGTACGTCTGAAAGATACTGGCGTCGCTGTTCCGCACGTTCTTCCTCCGAACGGGCGTCGTAGTGACGATCTAAGGTGGCAACGGAGACGTTCATCCGATCACTTATCGCGCGGTCGGGAACATCTCGTTTCAGCCAGTGGGTAATCGCCCCGCGGCGAATATCATGGGGACGGGTGTTGTGTGGACACTCCACCGAACTATCGTATCCGCCAGTATATTCACACTCCATCGGATCCTTGTCCGCGGGGCATGGCTGGTTGTACTGACAGGGGCAGCTCCACTTGTAGACGTGTTTCGAGAGGTGTCGCTTGTGTATCCGTCCGTTCGTCGTCGCAAGCAGGGGCTCCCGTCCGTACTCGTCAGTAACGGACGGGCGCTTTGCGTCAATGAAGTCCTCAACGACGGCGATCGTCTCCGCGGGGACAGCAACGATTCGTTCCCCTTCTTCCCCGTTCTTGAGTCGCGTTCCCTGATCGGGACGATGACGTAAGGCGAGCGTTTCCTCATCCGTGTCGATGTCCCCAATGTCGAGACTGTGGATCCCTGCAACGCGAGCCCCCGTCTGCCACAGTAACAACATCAAGACGTGATCCAACGAGGCGTAGTGATACTGTTCAAGATACTGGAGTATCGTCGTCGCCTCATCAGGGTCCATGAACGTCTCACGAACGTTTTCCCCTGGTTCGAGCGACGGAACCGTGACCTTCTCGGGTAACGTTTCCTCGACAGCGTCGATCGAGACACAGAAGCGGAGAAATTCACGCAGTTCCGACAACTGCGTCTTGAGTGTGACCGTGTTGATCCTGTCTTGTCGCCAATTCTTGTAACGGAGTAGATCCCGACCACTCAATCGATTCAGGTTGATAATGCGGGCTTCCCCATCGTTGTCTTTGCCCTCGGACCATCGGACGAAGAAACCGAGGCGGTACTTCTTCGCTTCGACAGTGTTTGGTGATAGTTCTCCCTCACAGTCCGCGAGGTAGAGTTCGTACGCATCTCGCGGGCCGATAGGTTCGAGTGTATTCGTGGGCATGGTTGTTCACGAACACCCGATGGGCGACGAAGGGGGAGACAGGGACACGTTGGGTGCGTACGCCGACACGGATGCGCACGAGACGCACGACGCGGAGAGCGACCGCGTCGTGTTCCACGTCGACATGGACTGCTTTTACGCCTCCTGCGAGCGCCTGCGACGCCCCGAGCTGGCGGGCGAGCCGATCGTCGTCGGCATGGGGTACGAGGCCGGGGAGACGATCGGCGCGGTCGCGACCGCGAGCTACGAGGCCCGCGCGTTCGGCGTCGAGAGCGCGATGCCGATCTCGGAGGCCCTCGACCTGCTCCCGCGGCGGGCGAACGCCGACCCCGACGACCCGGACGCGCCCGACCCCGAGGAGGCGGGCCGGTACCTCCCCGTCGACCTCGACTTTTATAAGGAAGTCGCGAGCGACGTGA
Source organism: Halorubrum salsamenti (assembly GCF_007671685.1). Lineage (GTDB taxonomy): Archaea > Halobacteriota > Halobacteria > Halobacteriales > Haloferacaceae > Halorubrum > Halorubrum salsamenti. The sequence goes on from NZ_VCNL01000004.1 coordinate 340,598, forward strand.
AGGCCGTCCTCCGCGACTGCGCCGACGTGCTCCGCGAGGTGAGCGTCGACGAGGCGTACCTCGACGTGACCGACCGGACCGCGTGGGACGCCGCGGGCGGAGAGAGCTCCGCGGCCGGCCCCGCGGAGACCCGGACGCTGGCGGAGGGGTACGCCCGGCACGTCAAGGAGCGCATCGAGCGCGAGGCGGGCGTGCCCGCGAGCGTCGGCGTCGCGCCGAACATGTCGACCGCGAAGGTCGCCAGCGACGCCGACAAGCCGGACGGGCTGGTCGTCGTGCCGCCGGGCGAGGTCGAGCCCTTCCTCGCGTCGCTGCCGACCGCAGAGATCCACGGCGTCGGCCCGGTGACGGAGCGGACGCTGGCGGATCTGGGGATCGAGACCGCGGGAGACCTCGCCGCCGCCGACCCCGACCGACTCGGCGAGGAGCTGGGCGACCGCGGCCGGGAGCTGTACCGGCGGGCGCGGGGCGAGGACGACCGGGAGGTGACGCCCACGGGGCTCCCCAAGAGCCTCTCGCGGGAGTCGTCGCTGTCGGCGACGGCCGACGAGGAGCGGAAACGGGAGACGGTGCGCGCGCTGGCCGCCGACGTGGCCCGCCGCGCCCGCGAGCGGGGATGTCTGTACCGCACCATCGGGATAAAGGCGGTCGAACCCCCCTACGAGGTGAACACCCGCGCCCGGAGCCTCCCGGGACCCGTCGACGACCCCGACCTCGTGGAGTCGGTGGCGCTTGACCTCCTCGACGAGTTCGCCGACGACCGGGTCCGCAAGCTGGGGGTGCGCGTCTCGAAGCTCGACTTCGCCGAGAGCGACCAGGCGACGCTCGGCGGCTTCGACGCGGGAGGCGGGGGCGGGGCCGGTGAACGCGACCGTACTCGCGACCACGAGACGGAGCCCCGATCGGCCGCCACCGACGGCGACGGCGGGAAGCTCACCGACTGGGTGGGCGACGAGCCGAGTACCGAGAACGGGAGCGAGACGGGCGAGACCGGAGACCGGCGGACGGGCGAGGCCGGCGACGGGCAGGCGTCGCTCGGCGACTGGTCGTAGCGGGCTCTCGGAGGCCGACCGGCCGTCCGCGCGCCGGGGCCGAGTGCGGGGATTTAGGTGCCCGAGCGTCGACCCCGACGCATGGACGATCTGGCGTGGGAGACGCTCGACACCGACATCGACTACCGCTGTCCCGGCTTCGACGTGCGCCGCGACGAGGTGCGCTTCCCGGACGGCGAGACCGACGGGTACCACTACGTCGACGAGGCGCCGGCGGTCGTGGTGCTCCCCCTCACCCCCGACGGCGACGCGGTCGTCATCGACGAGTGGCGGCAGGCGGTCGGCCGGGTCAACCGCGGGCTCCCCGCGGGGTCGGTGGAGCCGGAGGACGCCGACGACCTCGAACGCGCCGCCGCCCGCGAACTCGCCGAGGAGACCGGGTACGAGGCCGACTCCTTCGAGCGTCTCACCGCGGTCGAGCCGACGAACGGGATCGCGGACTCGGTCCACCACCACTTCCTCGCGACCGGCTGCGAACCCACCGCCGAGCGGGACCTCGACCACAACGAGTCGATCGCGGTCGAGACGGTCCCGTACGACGACCTGCTCGAAGCGGTCGTCGACGAGGGGCTCCGCGACGGGCGAACCGTGACCGCCGTCCTGTGGTACGAACTCCTGCACCGGTGAGCGGGGGGCGAGATCGGCGACGGCCGCCGGGGTCCGGCGGCTTCGGGGATGACGGACAGGCCTTTCAGCGATCGGTTCGTACGGAGGTCAATGAGCGATCCCTCCGAGGTCGACACCGGCTCCGGTGATCGCGGGCGAGAGCGGGACGACCCGGCGGACGCCGCGGCCAGCGACGGCGGCGAGCCCGGCGACGCCCGCGCGATGGTCGACACCGCCGATCCGTCCGGCGAGGAGGACGGAGGCTCCACCCTGCGGACGATCGGCGTCGCTTTCGGTCTGGGCATCGCGGGCATCCTCGGCCTCCTCGCCGTCACCACGGTCGTCGGGGGCGTCGTCTTCGTCGCCGCGACGCTCACCGGCCGGCAGCCGTCGCTTCTCGGCTCGTTCGTCGCGCCGTTCGTCGTCGGCCAGGTCGTCGCGTTCGTCGGCGTCAGCCTCGGATACCTGCGGTGGCGAGGCCTGAACCGCGAGGATGTCGTGGCGTACCTCGGCGTCCGGCGGCCGAGCGTCGTCGAGTCCGTGATCGCCGTGATCGGCCCGGTGCTCGTGCTCGTCACGGCGCTGACCGTCAGCTCGCTCGTGTTGCTGGTCGGGACGGAGCCGGCCCAGAACCAGGGCGCCCAGATGACCCTGGAGAATCCGTCGATCATCCCGGTCATGATCGCGGCCATGCTGCTCGTCGTGGGCCCGTGCGAGGAGCTCCTGTTCCGCGGCGTCATCCAGAGCCGCGCGCGGGAAACCCTCTCCGCGGTCCCCGCCATCCTCCTCGCGGCGGCCGTGTTCGCGCCCGCTCACGTCGTCTCGCTGAGCGGCGGCGTGGGCGCGATGCTGACGACGATCAGCATCCTGTTCGTCCCGAGCCTGATCTTCGGTGCGGTGTACGAGTACACGGAGAACCTCGTCGTCGTCGCCGTGATGCACGGGCTGTACAACAGCCTCCTCCTGACGATCGGCTACATCGTCATCACGTACGGTCCAGAGGTGGAGGGCGCGGGACAGGCGGGCGCGGCGCTTCTCGGGCTGTAGGAGGCTAAGGGTCGGTGTCAAACGCGGAAGCCCGGTCCGCGATCGGCGTCTCCTCTAACCCGTCTTCCGTTGTTTATAAATGAGCGAGCCGCGAGGCTGGGGAGGCGTGAGGCTGCGGTCCCGCGAGCGACCGAAGGGAGCGAGCAGCGGGAGCACGACTTATAAATAATCGACAGAAACACCGCTCGCTAACGAGTAGAGGCGGACTGAGGGGAGTAAGCCCCCTTCGGTTCGTCCCGACATTCGGCTGAGCGTCCGCGCCGTGGCCGGACTACCTTGTGGCGCGGACTTGCACCGGCGAGGATTCGCCGTTCCATCCGTTCCCGCCCGTCGAGTCTCACCGGGTTAACTCCCTTCCCTTACGGGTCGGTTCGCGCGGATCATCGGTCGGGGCGGGGGGTGTCGTTGCTGTTCCAGAGCCAGCCGTCTCCGACTCCGGGCGTGTGCCCGGTCGCCTGTCCGGCCGGTGGGGGGACTTTCCTCATGCCAGAGGCACGGGAGTCGGGCTCCCTCTGTCCGATCGCGTCTAACCGACGGCCGCGAATAAGGGGTTCGGTCGCCGAGGATACGATCGGGTTACCGGCCCGATCGCTCGCCGCGCCGATCCCCCCGGCGAGCGGGTGCGAGCGGCCGGGTTCGCAAGGGAAGCGTTCAAGGCGTCAGCAACGTAAGGGACTATCATGTCCGAGGCTCAGACCGTTCAGCTGTCGTACGACGACGGTGCACGAGCGGTCGAACTCGCGCGGGAAGCGGTCGAGTCGTTCGTCCGACACGGACAGCGAGAACAACCCGGCAGCATGCGCGAGGCGTTCTACGCCCGCACCGGGGCGTTCGTCCGGCTGGAGTCCACGAGGGGACGCGGTCGGCTCCGCGGCTGCGCCGGCGCGTGGGAGACCTCCGATCAGCTCGGTCACGCCATCGTCGAGGCCGCCATCAAGGCCGCCTCCGGCGACTCGTGCGGCTCCGAGGTCGAGCCCAAGGAACTCGACAACATCACCGTCTCCGTGTTCGTCGTCTCGAACACGGTGCTCACCAACGACCCCCTCGCCGACCTGGAGATCGGCACCCACGGCGTCGCCGTCGACGGCGGCAACTCGCACGGCTGGCTCTACCCGACGGTCCCCGTCGAGAACGGGTGGTCAGGTGCCGAGTTCCTCTCGCGCGCCTGCCGGAAGGCCAAGATCGCCCCGAACGCGTGGGAAGACGACGAGACGATGGTGACGCTCATCGAGGGACAGGTGTTCCGAGAGCGCGCCGACGGCGGTGCGGTCGAGGAGCTGTAGTCGCCGGAAGCGACTCGCCCTTTTCCGTTCCCTACTCGCCCGCCCCGTACCCCACCGCATCCGCGTCCGCGAGCGCGCGCTCCGTCGCGGCCGCGAGGTCGAACGCGTCGTCGGCGACCACCTCGCCGTCGCGGATCACCGGCTCCATGAGCGACTCGGCGCCGTCGGGAGCCGAGCGGTCCGCCAGCCCGACGGCGTGAGCGCCGTCCGCGGTGCGATACACGTCCTTCGCGCCGGAGAGCTTGCCGCGCTTGGCGGCCGGCTCGCCCTCGACCTCGACGAGGTCGAGCGCGAAGTCGACCGGGTCGGCGTTCGAGACGTAGCCGCCCACGCCGAAGCCGTCGACGACGTCGCGGAGCCCGCGGAGGTCGTCGGGACCGAGCCCGCCGGAGACGTACACGTCGACGTCCCCGTGCCCGCGAGCGTCCAGCTCCCACTGCACCTCCCGAACGATGTGTCTGAAGTCGCCGCGGCGCGAGCCGGTGGTGTCGAGGCGGACCCCGTCGAGCCGGTCGCCGAGCGCCTCGGCCGCGCGCAACACCTCGTCGACCTCGTCGGAGTAGGTGTCACAGAGGGCGATCCGCGGCACCGACTCGTCGACCGCCTCGTCGAAGGCGCGCCACGCCGCCTCCTGCTCGCCCCGGCCGAAGCAGATCGAGAGCGCGTGCGGCATCGTCCCCGACGCCTCCCGACCGATGAGGTCGCCGGCGGCGACGTGCGAGAAGCCGTCGAGACCGGCCGCGAGCGCCGAGCGCTCGACCACGGCCGTCATCGACGGGTGGACGTGGCGCGCGCCGAAGGAGAGCACAGACGAGTCCGGCGCCGCGACCCGGCAGTCGAGCGCGGCGGTCGCGATCCCGGAGGCGTGCGAGAGGAAGCCGAGGAGGGAGGTCTCCAGCCGCGCGAACGCGAGGTACGGCCCCTCGATCCGCATCACCGGTCCGCCGTCGAACAGGCGCCCCTCCGGGATCGCGTGGACGTCGATGTCGCGGCCCTCCAACAGCGCGACGGCGTCCTTCAGCCCGGCGAACAGCTCGAAGTCGCCGTCGGGGAACTGGTCGGCGGTGACCTCGGCGACGACGCGGGGGTTCCGGCTCGCGTGTTCCAAGGCGGTCTCGGTCCGCTCGAAGTACGCGTCGGTCGCACGGCCCTCACGGATCGCGGCCGCGTCGACGATGTCGAAATCGGTCATACCCGGCGGTTCGGCCGCCGGGGAGGAAAAGCCACCCGGGTCGAGCGGGCGGTCGCCTCCGGGCGAACGGTGGGACCGATCACCGCCGAGCGGGACCGTCAGCGCCGCACGCGGCGCGCGAAGAAGGCCACTGCCGCGAGCAGGCCGGCGAGCGCGACCGGGACGCCGAACCCCGGCACGCCGTCGCCGGTGTCGGCGTCGGGGCCGGCGGAGCCGTCGCCGTCGGTGCCGCTTCCGCCGTCGGTGCCGTCCCCGTCGTCGGTCCCGTCTCCGACCTCGCCGTCCTCGCCGTCACTCCCGTCCGCGTCGTCGCCGTCGTCGGCCGAGGGGCGGGCGAGGCCGGAGTCGGGCCGGAGTTCGAGCACGTCGGCGGGCTCCGGGCCGTGCGCGATCGTCACCGTGGTCCCGTTGCGCTCGACGCCGTATGCCCCGCGGAAGTCGCCGTCCGCGATATCGTACACCTCGCCGTCGGTGTACTCGTCGTCGCCGTGGGCGGTCAGCATCCGCAGATACGTCTCGTGGAAATCCCTCGCGTCCGCGGCCGTCTGCCACTCGGTCACCCAGACGTATCCGTCCTCGCCGTCGGTCGCGTTCGCGTCGTCGCCGGGGGCGTTCATCTCACTCCCGTTCCCGCCGTTTCGATAGGGATACAGCTCGTCGCCCGCCCACCCGTCGGTCGACTCGGAGGCGTAGTTGTAGTTCGGACGTGTCCGGAGCTGCTCGTCGGGCCGGGTGTGGATCCGGACGTTCTCCCGAACCGTCGCGTCCGGGTCCAACACCGCGTGTCGGTACTCGTAGCTCTGGTACCAGAACATGACGAACATCGACGCCTCGCCGGCGGTGTCCGAGCCGTTGACCCCTTGGTCCGGGTACGTCTCCCACCCGCCGGTGGCCGCGTCCTCGAAGTCGACCTCGCTGGTCTCGTAGTCGGGCTCGCGGTGGATCACCTCCGAGGTCGCGTTCGGCGGCTCGTTCATCGTCTCGTTGACGGCGCTCCACCCCTCCTCGTCGACGAGCTCCTCGGCGTAGAGCGCGCCGTCGGAGTACGGCTGCAGCACGGTCTGGAGAATTCCGAAGTTGTAGTCGGGCGTCGTCCCACCGCCGCCACCGCCGGAGTCGGGCGCGGCGAGACAGGTCCAGTTGGCGGCGCAGCGCGCGTCGTACAGCTCCTCGATGTGGACCGCCTCACCCTCGACGATCCCGTCGGTCGCGAGGTCGGCGTCCTGCGTGGCGCCGACGTAACGGGGCCGGGTGAGGTCGTGGTACTGGTCCTGCATCGCGTGTGCCAGCTCGTGGGCCAGCGTGGACGGATCGATCTGCGGGTCCTCGCCCTCCGATACGACGAGGACGATCCGGTCCTCCGCCGGCGAGTAGAACCCGGTGACCGCGCCGCCGTAGACGCTGTCGATCGCGTCTGAGGCGTTCTCGTCCTCGCCGACGACGAACAGCGCCTTCCACACCTGATCGTTCCAGCGCTGGAACGCGGCGTCAGAGCCGCCAGCGCCTCCGCCCTCGGAGTCGTTCATGAACTCGGTGCGGGTGACGGTCTCGACCGGCACGTCCTCGCGGAAGGGGCGCTCGCGGACGTGCTCGACGCGGGCCATCGTCAGGTGGGTCAGCTCCTCCAGCTCCGACTCGGTCAGCCCGTCGGTCTGATTGAAGCCGAGGTCGTCCTCGTAGTGGGTCCCGTTCCAGCAGCCGACGAGGTCGGTCCCGTCACCGACGCCGCACTCGGCGGCGGTCGCGCTGGTCGGGGCGTCTCCCGGGATCGCGGCCGCCGGCCCCGCGGCGGCGACGGTCCCGCCGGCGCCGATCGAGAGGAAGGCTATCGCGGCGGCGATAACGGAGAGGGTGAGAACCCGTCGCATAGGTTCGATTACGGCCGGCCCGATAAGTAGTTTGTCGGTGTGAGCGATGGCGACGCCAGGCCGCGAGAGGCGACGGTGATTTTTGAGCCCGGGCGCCCAATCCCCGAGCATGCCGTACGATCCGACCGAGACCGCGGTGATCGTCGTCGACATGCAGAACGGGTTCTGTCACCCCGACGGGAGCCTCTACGCCGAGCCGAGCGAGGCGGCCGTCGAGCCGGTGACGGCCCTCGTCGACCGCGCCCGCGACGCCGGCGCGAGCGTCGTGTACACCCGGGACGTACACCCGCCCGAGCAGTTCGACGACACCCACTACTACGACGAGTTCGATCGGTGGGGCGAACACGTCGTCGAGGGGTCGTGGGACGCCGAGCTCGTCGGTGACCTCGACGTGCGCGACGAGGACCACGTCGTCGAGAAGCACACGTACGACGCCTTTTATCGGACGGATCTGGAAGGGTACCTCGACGCGCACGGGATCGACGACCTGCTGATCTGTGGAACGCTCGCGAACGTCTGCGTGCTCCACACCGCCGGCAGCGCCGGCCTCCGCGACTACCGTCCCGTCGTCGTCGAGGACGCGCTCGGGTACATCACCGAGGACCACCGCGAGTACGCGGTCGATCACGCCGACTGGCTGTTCGGCGAGACGGCGACGCGCGAGTCGATCGCGTTCGGGGGGGCCTGAGGGCGAAACCCGCGCCGACGGAAGATCCGGGGACGATCGATGGCGGGAGTGAGCGTCGCAGTTCGGTGGCAGCGATTTGTAAACGGTGACGAGCGACAGCGAGGATCGCTTATAAATAAACGAGGCGGTGGCGTCGCCGGCGGCGTTGCCGCCGACCGCAAGCGAGTCCGTCGAGTCCTCGCGGCTGGGGCTGTGGAAGTCGTCATCGAAGCGCCGTCGATCACGTATAAACGCCCGACAGCGACACCACTCGTTCACGTGTGAACAACACCGAAACGATCTACGTCTCCCGCTCCCGCCATCGATCGGGAAGTCCGCTTCAGGAACCAGCCGTTTCAAAGGGGGATAGAGACTGAGCCGGCTCCGAGACGGTCCCGTCAAACGTCCCGATCCCGTTATCAGCCGCGTGAATCGGCGTGTAACCCTTTTTACCGCCGACGGGGACCGTCGCGTATGGAACTCTCTCGACGCGGCATGCTCGGCGGGGTCGGAGCGGCGCTCGCTGTCGGGGGCGTCGGGTTCGCCGGTGCCACCTCGGTGACGGACGGCGACGCGATCGCCGGTGGAACCGGGGGCGACGAAGACGCGCTCGACGGGGACGCGATCGGCGGGGACGCGACCGATGACACGGCCGGGGACGACGAAAACGGAGAGTCCGGATCGGTCGCGGTCGATCCCGAGGCCTCGTTCGAGGCGCGGCTGCTCCGCGACGGCGACGGCGAGCGGCGGCTCTTCGACGCCGGCGACCTGGACCGCGTTCAGGGCGTGATCACCGAGGGCGACGAACACCTCGTGTACGTCTTGCTCGGCGACGCCGGGATCGACGCGTTACGGACGGGGCTGGAGGACGCCGGCGCGACGGACGACCCGGAGGGGTTCGTGGTGTCGATGACGCTCGACGGGACCGAGGTCAGGCGGGTCGAACTGGACGACGCGACGGTCTCCGCGCTGACCGACGAGGAGTGGGGCGGCGTGCTGACGCTCCCGTTCGGCGAGGCGTCGGTCGCGGAGTCGGTGTACGACTCGCTGGCGGACGCCTGACCGACACGCCGCTCCGCCGAGGACAGCGGTTATCCCGGCTGCGCCCGTTCGAGCCAGTATGAGCGACGCCGAGGAGGGAACGGGCGGCGGTGAGGGGGCGGCGACGACCGGCTCCGGCGGGCGGCCCTGTCCCCTCTGTGAGACCCCGATGTACCACCGCCACTGCAAGTACGTCTGCCCGGAGCACGGCGTCGTCTACGACTGCTCGGACACGTTCTACTGACGCCGGTGATCGCGACCCGTGAACCCGACCGCCGACGACCCGTGAACCCGACCGCCGACGACCCGTGAACCCGACCGCCGACGACCCGTGAGCCCACCTACCGGAGACCGAACCGTACTGTGCGAACTGTTATGTTCTTGCAGGCCGACCCGTATGTTATGATCGGCGACCCGCTTTCGATACTCCTTGCCGACTGTCAGAGGTCAGCATGGTAGAGAAAACGCAGGTTGCCCGGGGGAAGCAGATCCAGCGTCGGACCGGGAAGACGTTCCACGTCGCGACCCGGCTGCTTCCGAAGCGGATCCGCCACCCGACGTACGTGCTGTACGGCTTCTTCCGGATCGCCGACGAGGTCGTCGACGCCGAGGACACCGCGCCGCCGGACGAACAGCGGGCGGAACTCGATCGGCTCCGCCGGGCCGCGTTGGGCGAGAGAGAGACCGACGACCCGGTGTTGGAGGCGTTCGCCGCGGTGTGCGACGAGCACGACATCCCGGACGAGGACGTGCACGCGTTCGTCGACGCGATGGCGAGCGACATCGACACGGACCGGTACGAGACCTACGACGAGCTGGAGTCGTACATGGACGGCTCCGCGGCCGCCGTCGGCCGGATGATGACGGCGATCATGGAGCTCGACGAGGAGGCCGAGGCGAAGGCGCTCCCTCACGCGACGAAGCTCGGCGAGGCGTTCCAGATGACGAACTTCATCCGGGACGTGCGCGAGGACGTGGTCGAGCGCGATCGGGTGTACCTCCCGCTGGAGACCCTCCGGCGGCACGGCGTGAGCGAGGAGCAGATCCTGAACCTGGAGTTCGACGACAACGTGGCGGCCGCGATCCGTGAGGAGCTCGTCCGGACCGAGCGGCTCTACGAGGAGGGCGTCGCCGGGATCAAGTACCTCCCGGAGGACTGCCAGCTCGCGGTGTTGCTCGCGGCGGTGCTGTACGCGGATCACCACCGATTGGTCCGGAATCTGCGGTACGACACGGTGTCGACCACGCCGGAGCTGTCGTTCGTCCGCAAGATCTCGCTGCTCGTCCGGACCCGCTGGAAGTGGCAGTGGAACAAGGACCCCGAGGCGGTGTTCTACGAGGTGTGCGGCGGCTTCGGTTCCGCCCACGAACACCGCGAACGCGGGCCGCACGGGCCGGGAATCGCACAGTCCGACTGACCGGAGGCGTCGTGAACAGGTCTCGGTTCGTCGGCCTCGCGCTCGCCGCGTTCGGGCTGGTGTTCCTGTCGTTCGTCGTCCGCGGCACGACTCGGCTGATCGCGCCCTACGAGGTCGCCGTCGCGCTGTCGGCGCCGATCCTCTTCGCCGCCGCCGCGCTGTTGGTCGGACTGGTCGCGCTCGCGACGCTGGACGTGACCGGAATCCGTCGGTTGGAGTAATCCGCCCCTGTCGAAAGTTGTCTGTTTGACGACTGTGACCCGCTCGCCGTCACTACCGCCGATTCGCGTCCCCGCGTTATCGGTCAGATCGCTTCCCGGTACGCCGCCAGCGTCTCCTCGACGTCCGCCTCCGTGTGCGCGTAGGAGGTGAACTGGCACTCGAACTGGTTGGCGGTGAGGAACACCCCCCGGTCTTTCATCTCTTGCCAGAACACGCGCTCCCACCGGTCGGTGGCGGCGCGGGCGACGTCGGCGCCGTTCTTCGGACAGCCGTCGTAGCGGTCGCAGTCGGGGTCCTGCCGACAGCCGCCGGGACAGCAGGCGTCGGGGTCGTCAGGCGCGTCCCGCGTGAAGATCGTCTTGAACATCGAGTCGGTGCCGACGACGGTGTACTCGGGCGCGCGCTCCGCGCAGATCTCGGCGATCCCCTCGCGGAGCTTCCGCCCGAGGCGGTTTACGTGCTCGTACACGTCGTTCTCGGCGGCGTACTCCAGCCCGGCCTTCCCGGCCGCCATCGTCACCGGGTGGCCGGAGAACGTGCCGGACTGGAACACGTCGCCCGCGGGCGTGAACTCCTCGATGATCTCCGCTTGTCCCCCGATGGCGCCGACCGGGAAGCCGCCGCCGACGATCTTGCCGAACGTCGTCACGTCCGGCGTGACGCCGAACTTCGACTGCGCGCAGCCGAGCCCGCCCACGCGGAACCCCGTGATCACCTCGTCGAAGATCAGCAGCGACCCGTGGTCGTCACACAGGTCTCGGAGCGTCTCGTGGTAGCCGTCGATCGGCGTCACGATGCCCGTATTCGCGAGGATCGGCTCGACGAGGACCGCCGCGATGTCGTCTCCGTGCTCGGCGAACACCTCTTTGGCGGCCTGCGGGTCGTTGAACGGGATCGGGAGGGTGTGCCGCGCGAACTCCTCCGGGATCCCCTTCGTCGAGGGGTGCGGGTCGTCGGCCGACCCCTCCACGAGCGTCGACTCCTGTGCCCCGTGGTAGCCGCCCTGCATGACGACGATCTTGTCGCGGCCGGTGTGACCGCGGGCGAGCCGCACCGCCGAGACGGTCGCCTCCGTCCCGGAGTTGACGAACCGGATCGACTCCACGCTCGGGACGTGTCGCGCCACGAACTCCGCGTGCTCGACCTCGACCTCGGTGGGCGCGCCGTACATCGGGCCCGCCGACGCGTGCGACTGGATCGCCGCCTCGACCGGCTCCGGGAGGTCGTGGCCGTACAGGAGCGGCCCGTACCCCATCACCCAGTCGACGTAGCGGTTGCCGTCGGCGTCGATCACGTGACCGCCGTCGCCGCGCTCGATGAAGAACGGATGCGGCATCGTCGCCCGGACGGAGGAGTTGACGCCGCCGGGCATGACCGACAGCGCGCGGTCGTACAGCCCGCGAGAGCGCTCGTGGTTCATGGCCCGTCGTTCGGTCGGCAGCGTGAAAGTTGTTGCCGAACCGGGCGACGAGGAGCGTGGCGTCGCAGAAAAAGCGCCGGTCGAAAGCCGCCCTCCGCGTCGGCCGTTTCTTCGGCGTCGGTTCGCTGTTAGTTCGTCGCCGGTTCGTCGGCGACGTCGTCGACCGGACTCTACACCGCCTCCGGGCCGGTCGTACCGGTGCGGACCTGCAGCGCGTCCTCGACGGGCATGATGAACACCTTGCCGTCGCCGGGCTCGCCGGTCTTGGCGGCGTCGGCGATCGCGTCCGCGACCTCGTCGGCCGGGATGTCGGCGACGACCACGTCGATCTTCACCTTCTGGTGGAGGTCGACCGTGAACTCCTCGCCGCGCCACTGGCCCGTCTTGGCGGGCTGGCTGCCGCGGCCGGAGACGTTCGTCACGGTGAGCGAGGGCGCGTTGATCTCCGCGAGCGCCTGCTTGATGGCCCCGAGCTTGTCCGGACGGACGACCGCCGTGACCATCTTGATCTCCGAGCCCGCCTCCTCGCCGCCGTCGGCGCGCGGGGACTCGTCAGTGGTGTCGACGACGGAGGGGCCGCCGTCGGTCGCGACGTTCGCCTTGCCGAACTCGGGGTACGTCTCGACGCCGTGCTCGCTGACGTCGAGCCCGTCGCGCTCGTGGTCGGGGGTGACGCGGGCCTGACCGACCGCTTTGAACGCGCCGAACACCACGCCGGTGGCGACGACCGTCCACGCGGTGATGACGGCGACGCCGATAACCTGCGAGACGAGCAGGTCCATCGAGAAGCCGTCGACGTGGATGAACGGCAGCGCGAGGACGCCGATGACGCCCGCGGAGCCGTGAACCGGGAAGACCGCGCACACGTCGTCGATCTTCATCTTGTCCGAGACGAACTCGAACACGAGCGGGAGCTGGAGGCCGCAGATCAGCGCGACCGCGATGGCGCCCCACCAGGTGATCGCGTTGGCGGTGCCGGTGACGGCGACGAGCCCCGCCAGCACGCCGTTGGCGACGTACAGGGTGTCGACCTTCTTCGTGAGGTACATCGAGCCGAGCGCCGCGCCGACAGCCCCGGCGCCCATCCCGAGCGTCGTCGTCAGGGAGACGCGGCCGACCGCGGCGTAGCCGCCGAGCGCGAGTTCGCCGGACTCCGTGACCGAGAAGACGGTCGCGGTCGTCCCGACGTTGAATCCGTACCAGCCGAACGCCAGAACGAGGGTGCCGAGCACCGCGAACGTCATCGAGTGACCGGGGATGACGTTCGTAGAGCCGTCCTCGGCGTAGCGGTCCATGCGCGGTCCGAGCACGTACGCCGCGGTGAGGCCGGCGATACCGCCGACGCCGTGGACGATCATCCCGCCCGCGAAGTCGGTGAAGCCGAGGCCGCTTCCGCCGAGGAAGCCGCCGCCCCAGGTGATGCCCGCGACGACCGGGTAGATGACCGCCGAGATGGCGACCGTGTACGCGACGTACGCGCGGAGCTTCGCGCGGCCGGCGACCGCGCCGGAGACGATCGTCGCCGCCGTCATCGCGAAGACGGCGCCGAACAGCCAGCTGTTGACCCAGCCGCCGTCGCTGAGGGCCGACGCCGGGGAGAAGCCGGCGCCGCCGGCGACGCCTTCGATCCCGAAGCCGATCAGGAAGTACACCAGGACGCCGACGCCCCACGTGAGGAGGTTCTTCGTGAGCTGGTTCGCGACGTTCTTCGCGCGTACCTGCCCCGCTTCGAGCATCGCGAAGCCGGCGTGCATGAAGAAGATCAGGAAACAGACCACGGCGACCCACATCAGGTTCACGCCCTCCGCGAGGACGCTCGGATCGATGCTCGCGAGGACGCCGGTCGTCACGCTCCGACCACCTCAACTGAACATACGTTCTTCGAATCGCGCGCTTCGTTCGTGTTCATGTTCTGAATCACGTTTCGACAGCGGGGAACAAGAATATATAAACGTTCGAGTTGAGTTTCACAAAAATTTTATTTGATAATACCGTGGACGTCAGATATAAAGACAGATACATGGTGTATAAGGACGTATTCTCGGGGAACTTTTCGCAATCCTTGCGATAGAATCGGACAGGTGTTTTATAAATATTCTGATAGAATGTCCCGGATCGACCGGTTTCGAGCCTCGCGGCGCCGGGCGCGGCCGCCGTTGGCGATTTTTGCCGCACCGGTTTTCGACCGATACCGGTTTTTCGGGGTCAAAAGACCGATTTCGGAGGTCTCGGGGGCTCCGCGAGAAATGTTACGTTCGTCAACCGAATCTGCGGTTCGGGTTCGGATCCGCATTCTGGATCGGTCGGTCGCATTCGGATTCGGAGTCGGATCGCGTTCGAATCGAAAAACGACGTCGTCAGCCGACGAATTCGGGCGGACTACTCCGGCTTCAGCCCCTCGCCCTGCACGCGCATCACGGCCTCACCGTCTGCGAGGTTCGGCGCGTCGACGAGTCGGACGATCCGCTTGTCGCCCTTCGACTTCCGGAGGTAGATCCGGAACGTGGACGCGTGTCCGAGGATGTTTCCGCCGATCGCCTGCGTCGGGTCGCCGAAGTAGGAGTCCGGGTTGGAAGCGACCTGGTTCGTGACGAGGATGGCGGTGTTGAACAGGTCGCCGATCCGCATCAGGTCGTGGAGGTGTTTGTTGAGCTTCTGCTGCCGCTCGGCGAGTTCGCCCCGACCGACGTACTCCGCGCGGAAGTGGGCCGTCAGCGAGTCGACGCAGACGATCCGGATGGGCCACTCGCCCTCCTCGTGCTCACCGGCGAGCTCCTTGGCCTTCTCGGCCAGCAGGATCTGGTGGTTGGAGTTGAACGCCTTGGCGACGTGGATCTGGTCTAAGAAGGCCTCGATCAGCTCCTCCATCGCCTCCTCGTCGTTCGGGGTGCCCTCGATCTCGCGGCGCTCCATCTCGTCGGCGAGGATCTCGTCGTCGAGCCCGCGGACCATGTCGTCGATCCGCTCCGGGCGGAACGTGTCCTCGGTGTCGACGAAGATGCAGCCGCCGTCGAGCCCGCCGTTCTCCGGCAAGAGCTGGACGTTGACCGCCATCTGGTGGGTCACCTGCGACTTGCCGGACCCGAACTCGCCGTACACCTCGGTGATCGACTGCGTCTCGATGCCGCCGCCGAGCAGGTCGTCGACCTCGTCGATCTGCCACGAGAGCTTGCCGATCTCCTCGCGGCGTTCGAGCACGGCCGCCCCCGTCTCGAAGCCGCCGACGTCGGCGGCGTCGCGGGCGGCGTTGATGATGTCGCTGGCGGACGACTCGCCGATGTCGGCGGTGTTGGACATCTCGCCGGGGCTCGCGACGGCGATCGACTGGTAGCTCTCGAACCCGTTCTCGACGAGCTTGTCTGCGGTGGCGGGGCCGACTCCGGGGAGGTCCTCGAGTTCGTCTTCTGGCATGTACGCGTCCCTTGTTCGCCATCCCGTATAAAGACTCGTTTACACCCGAGTGAAAGTGAAAAGCGAGCGGGGACCGCGCTCCGGACTGGCTCGGTACCGTATAAATGGCCTCGTGCGGACGCGGCGACGTGCCGACCCAGTGGAACTGGTCGGTTCGACCGATCCGTCAGCGGCGACTCCTCGGCGCAACCGTCTCAGAACCCGACGCGGCGGACGTACGCCAGTTCGCGGATCTCGACGAGGAGGTCGCCGGAGAGGTCGGCGTCGGTGATCACGTACAGCTTCGGGTCGTCGGTGAACTCCGGGTCCTCGCTCAGCACCTGCCGGATCGAGATGTCGTGGTCGGCGAGAATGCCGGTCACCTCGGCGACGATCCCGGCCTCGTCGGCGGCCGCGACCTCGATCGTGAGCACCGTCAGATCCAGGACGGGAGCCAGGTCCATCAGGCTCGGTACGGACGAGATGTTCGTGAAGATGCGCTTCAGTTCGGGATCGGCGAGGATCGCGTCGGTCGTCGAATCCACGACGCGGCGGTCGACGTCGAGTTCGCGCGCGATCCCGGTGTAGGGGATCTCGATCCCGCCGGAGACGACCCGCCCCTCCTCGTTGACGGAGAAGCCGCGCTCTAAGAACAGCCGGATCACCGCCTGCTGGCTGGGTGACCCCTCGAACTTCTCGAGGATCTCGTCGAACATGCGTTGCTACGGTGCTCGTCGCCGAGGGCTTAAAAGCGGGGTACTGCGGAGCCTCAGTTCGCGACCGCCGAGTAGACGCCGCCGAGGACCGCACCGTACACGACGTGGCCGACGAGGCTCTCGACGCCGACGTTCGGCAGCGGCGGCGCGCCCGGGAATCCGACGGCGCCCAGCCAGATCGGCATCACGATCACCGCGAGCGCGACCCACACGAGGAGGCCGTAGCCCGCACCGACGCCGAGGCTCGTTCCGACCGACTCGCCGAGGTCCGGCTCCAGGCCCGCGATCGCGGCGAATCCGAGGCCGATGATCGCGCCGTGGGACACGTGGATCACCCAGCCGACGGCGCCGGCGGGGCCCTCGACGCCGTACATCGCCGGGATCCCCATCTCGAGGACGCCGGGGGTCATCATCGACATCATCGCGCCGAAGACGAGACCGCCGGCGAGCCCGCCGGCCACGCCGGCCTTCCAGTCGCCGTATGCCGTCGATACGTCCGTCGCTGTCGCGGTTTCGGTTGCCATAGCGGCTCATAACTCGGCTAAGAACCGGTAATAACCGCCGGTAACGTGTGTGTGAGATGCACATCCTCCAAATGTTTATGTTCTCTGAAACGACGACACCGGGGTACTTCCTCGGTCGATCACTTCCGCTCCGGCACCCGGCCCCTTTTAGCCGATGGCGACGAACCTCGTCCCGTGTCAGAGTCGCCGCATCTGCGGTTCTTCCCGTACGAGGAGCCGTACCCGAACCAGCGCGAGGCGATGGACAGGGTCGCAAACGCGCTGGACCGGGGGCAGGACGTGCTGTTCGAGGGCGCGCCCGGAACGGGGAAGACCCTCTCCGCGCTCGTGCCCGCGCTCGAACACGCTCGCGAGCACGACCGCACGGTCGTCATCACGACCAACGTCCACCAGCAGATGCGACAGTTCGTCGAGGACGCCCGCGCGATCACCAGCGAGGAGCCCATCCGCGCGGTCGTGTTCAAGGGGAAGTCGTCGATGTGTCACATCGACGTCGACTACCAGGAGTGTCAGACCCTCCGGGACACCACCCGCGAGATGGTGGAGACCGAGAGCGAGGTCCGCGAGCTGGAGGCCCGTCAGCGCGAGCTGCTGGCCGAGAGCCGCGAGGGCGACGCGGGGGCCGCCGAGGCCCGCGAGTCGGTCATGGACGAGCTCGACGAGCTGGAAGACGAGATCGACGAGTACGAGACCGCGAACGTCTGTGCCCACTACCGGAACAACCTCGTCGAGGACACCGACGAGTTCTTCGGGTGGCTGTTCGAGGACGTTCGAACCCCGGAGGACGTGTACGCGTACGCGGACGAGCGCGAGCTGTGCGGCTACGAGCTGTTGAAGGAGGGGATGGAGGGGGTCGATCTGGTGGTGTGTAACTACCACCACCTGCTCGACCCCAACATCCGCGAGCAGTTCTTCCGGTGGATCGACCGCGACCCCTCCGAGATAATCACCGTCTTCGACGAGGCTCACAACGTCGAGGACGCCGCCCGCGACCACGCCACCCGCACGCTCACCGAGAACACGCTCGACGCCGCCCTCGACGAGCTGGCGGACAACGACGACTCCCGCGCCGAGGCGGCCGAGAACGTCGTTCGCGCGTTCCGCGACGCCCTCGTGGAGACCCGCGACGACGCGCTCGGCGTCGGCCAGCGCGGGTCGGTCGGCGAGAGCTGGGAGGACCTGTCGATCGCCAACGACGGCCGCCGCGACGACCTCACGCTCGCGTTCCTCCGCAACTACGAGGGGAAGGGGATCGACACGGAGACGGAGCTCGCGGTCCAGCTCGGGCAGGCGCTCGACGAGGAGTACGAGCGCCGCTACCGCGACGGCGAGACCACGACCCGCACGGAGTGTCAGACCCTGCAGGTCGCCCGGTTCGTCGCGACGTGGATGGAGGAGGGGACCGAACTGGGCCAGTACCCGGTCGTCTCCGTGCGCCGCGACGGCGCCACCGACGAGGTGTACGGCCGCGCGGAGCTGTACACCTGCATCCCCCGCCGCGTCACCGAGGAGCTGTTCGACGAGGTCGCCGCCTCGGTGCTGATGAGCGCGACGCTCCGCCCCTTCGACGTCACCGAAGACGTGCTCGGCTTAGAGGACGTGGCGTCGCTGGCGTACGAGATGGGGTATCCCGAGGCGAACCGCCGGACGTTCGCGGTCGACACGCCGCCGCTGTTCGCCTCCGAGCGCAACGACCCGGAGACGCAGGAGACGGTGGCGTCGCTGCTGCGCGACGCGATCCGCTTCACCCCGGGGAACACGCTGGCCTTCTTCCCCTCGTACGCCGAGGCGGAGCGCTACTACGAGCGGCTCGGCGGGACAGCGGGCGGCACCGGCGGAAGCGACACCGACGTCGGGGGCGGGCTCGCGGGCGCCGGCCTCGGCTCCCGCTACCTCGACGGCCCCGGAGAGAACGAGGAGGACCTCCGCCGGCGGTTCGTCGAGAGCGACGACGCGACCCTCTTCACCTCGCTGTGGGGAACGCTCGCCGAGGGCGTGAGTTTCGACGGCGACGACGCCCGGACGGTGGTGGTCGTCGGCGTGCCGTACCCGCACCTCTCGGACCGGATGGAGGCGGTCCAAGACGCCTACAACCGGGCGTTCGCCGACCGCGATCGCGCCCGCGATCCCGGCTGGGCGTACGCGGTCGAGATCCCGACGATCCGCAAGACGCGACAGGCGCTCGGTCGGGTCGTCCGCGGTCCCGACGACTTCGGCGTTCGGATCCTCGCTGACCGCCGGTACACGTCGGCGGACATGGGGAAGTACTCGGTCCGCGGCGCGTTCCCGCCGGAGGAGCGCGAGGAGCTGCTCGATCTCGACCCGGAGAAGCTGAAGTTCGCGATGCTGAACTTCTACGGCGACCACGACGCGTACGGTGGGGCGCCGCCGGAGCCGTGAAACGGCGGCGAGCGGTGAGCGTCGCCGGAGCCGCGAGTTTTCGTCTCACCCCGGTCGCGCTGCGAGCAACACCGCGATCCCGAGCAGCACGATCCCGAGCAGGGTCGTGATCACCGCGTGGATCACGGTCATTCCGACCACGAGCCGTCGCGGCTGGTCGTAGCTCCACGCGAACATGCCGGCGTCGACGAGGAGCGCGGCCGCGACGATCAGCGCCTCGGGGAGGGCGAAGGCGCCGCCGACGACGCCGATCACCGCGGGGAGCGGGCCGACGTAGAGGGCGCGGCGCGGGTCCACGTCGCCGAGGACGTTCCGGGCGGCGAGGTGGGCGGTCACGGAGAGGAACAGCGCGAACAGGACGGTCGTCCCCAGCACCGACGCCGGCGTCACCGTCTGAAGGAGCATGGGAGACCTACGAGGCGGCGGGTAAAAGTGGTCGCGGAATCGGCACGAGAGAGGTAGGCGGCGCGTCGACCGCTTACGCCAACAGCCCGAGCCCGTCGAGTTCCTCGACGATCACGTCGACGGCGGCCGCGGCGTCGTCGGGACTCGTTCCGCCGGTAATGACGAGCTTTCCGCTGCCGAACAGCAGCGCCACCACGTCGGGCTGGTCGATCCGGTAGACGAGCCCGGGGAACTGCTCCGGCTCGTACTCGATGTGTTCGAGCCCGAGCCCGATCGCGATCGCGTTGAGGTTGAGGCTCTCGCCGAGGTCGGCGGAGGTGACGATGTTCTGGACCGTGACCTCGGGGTCCTCGATCGGGATCTGTAACTTTCGGAGCTCGTCGAACACCAGGTCGAGGCTCTCGTGGACGGCGTCGATGGAGTTGGCGCCCGTACAGACGATCTTCCCGGACCGGAAGATCAGCGCGGCCGACTTCGGGTCCGTGGTGCGGTAGACGAGCCCGGGGAACTGCTCCGGGTCGTAGTCGGCGCCCTCGAGGTCCATCGCGACGCTCTGGAGATCGAGCTCCTGCCCGATCCCCGTGGAGGCAACGACGTTCTCTATCGTGATCGTCTCCTTCGGATCGGCCATTTCTACCTCGATACACACTTGAAGCACGTAAAAAGGTGGCTGGTCGGAACCGCTATCCTCTTGCGACCGGCGGCCCGACTCCGCGGCGTGTACTGGCTCGAACTCGCCGGCGAGGAGGACGCGTTCGCCGCCCGCGAGGCCGCCGTCGCGGCGACGGGCGTGGAGCTGCTCGCGCCGGGGGTGGCGCGCGCCGGGAGCGTCGGTGACGGGACCGGCGGCAGTAGGAGCGAGAGCGGCGCGGACCCTCCGGTCCGCCGGCTCGCCTACACCCGCGCCGCCCACGAGGCGATCGCTCGGACCGACGCCGACCTCGACGCCGCCGCGGCCGCGCTCGACGCGGCGCCGCTCGACCGGACGGGATCCGTCGCGGTCCGCGCCCGCAACGTCCGGAACACGACCGAGGTCTCGACGAGCGCGGCCGAACGCGAGCTGGGCGGCGTCCTCGTCGACCGCGGGTTCGAGGTCGACCTCGACGGTCCCGACCACGTCCTGCGCGCCCTGTTCGCGGCCGGCGAGCGCGACGACCACGAGGCGGTCCCGGGCGCGGACGGCGGCGACGCCGCGGTCTGCGCGCTCGGGTGGGTCGCCGTCGAGGCCGCCCGCGACTTCGCGCCGAAGCCGACCGACCGGCCCTTCTTCCAGCCGGGGAGCATGGCGCCGGCCGACGCCCGCGCGTACGCGAACCTCGCCGGCGCCGCGCCCGGGCGGACGCTCCTCGACCCGATGTGCGGCACCGGCGGGCTCCCCCTCGAAGCCGGGATCGTCGGAAGCGACGTGCTCGCGTGCGACGCCCAAGCGAAGATGGTCCGCGGGACCCGCGAGAACCTCCGGGAGTACGTGGGATCGGCCTCCGACGCCCCCGACTGGCACGTCGCCCGCGGCGACGCCACGGCCCTCCCCCTGCGCGACGACGCGGTCGACGGGGTCGCGTTCGACGCCCCGTACGGCCGCCAGTCGAAGATCGCTCGCCACGAGCTCGCGGACCTCGTCGGGGGCGCGCTCGCGGAGGCGGCCCGGGTCGCTCCCCGAGCCGTGGTGGTCGCCGACCGCGACTGGCGGGGGGAGGCGCGCGGGGCCGGCTGGGCGGTCGACGCCGCCTTCGAGCGCCGGGTCCACCGGTCCCTCACGCGGCACGTACTCGTCCTCGATCGGGAGTGACGGGCGGATGACGGACGCGAGAGCGGCGCGAGAGCGACTCGGCTTCACCGTCCCGAGAGTGAACGAACGGTCGGCGATACACGGCGGGTGAGCGTCGCAGGCGACAAGTTTCAGTTTCACCGTCCCCGCGGGCAACGGTTAAGTGGGCGGCCTGTCGTGATATTCACATGACCGGGGACGCCGGCGGCGACATGCTCTCGTGGGACGAGTCGGTGTTCCGCGACGAGTCGGTGTTCGAGATCGACCACGTCCCCGAGACGTTCCGCCACCGCGAGAGCCAACTCGAGAGCCTGAAGTACGCGCTCCGCCCCGCCGTCCGCGGTTCCCGCCCGCTCAACACGATGGTGCGCGGCCCGCCCGGCACCGGGAAGACCACCGCGGTCCAGAAGCTGTTCGGCGAGCTCGGCGCCCGGACCGACGTGCGAACGGTCCGGGTGAACTGTCAGGTGGACTCGACGCGGTACGCCGTGTTCTCGCGGCTGTTCGAGGGTATATTCGACTACGAGCCGCCCTCCTCCGGAATCTCGTTCAAGAAGCTGTTCGGGCAGATCACCGACCAACTCGTCGAGGAGGACGACGTGCTCGTGGTCGCCTTAGACGACGTGAACTACCTCTTCTACGAGAACGAGGCGTCCGACACCCTCTACTCGCTGCTGCGCGCCCACGAGGCGCACTCGGGCGCGAAGATCGGCGTCATCGTCGTCTCCTCCGATCTGGGCCTCGACGTGATCGACGACCTCGACACCCGGGTCCAGTCGGTGTTTCGCCCCGAGGAGGTGTACTTCCCCGTCTACGACGCCGCCGAGATCTACGACATCCTGTTGGAGCGCGCGAAGCGCGGGTTCCACGACGGCGTCATCGGCGACGCCGAGTTGGAGCGCGTCGCCGACCTCACCGCCGAGAGCGGCGACCTCCGGGTCGGGATCGACCTCCTCCGCCGGGCCGGGCTCAACGCGGAGATGCGCGCCTCGAAGACGATCGCCGAGGAGGACGTGGAGTCGGCCTACGACAAGTCCAAACACGTCCACCTCTCGCGCTCGCTCCGCGGGCTCTCGGACTCCGAGCGCGCGCTGGTCCGCGTGCTCGCCGAGAACGACGGCGAGCGCGCGGGGACCGTGTACGAGGCGTTCCACGACGAGACGGACCTCGGCTACACCCGCTACTCGGAGATCATCAACAAGCTCGACCAGCTCGGCGTGATCGACGCGGAGTACGCCGAGGTGGAGGGGCGCGGGCGCTCTCGGGAGCTCTCGCTGGCCTACGAGGCCGAGGCGGTGCTGGACAGGCTGGAGTAGCCCGACGCCTTTTCAACCGCTCCCGCACAGTCGGAGGTATGAAGACGAGCGGCGGCAGCGACGCGGCGAAGCGACGCGCCGGCGAGTCGGCGGCCGAGGCGGTCGACGACGGCGACGTGGTCGGCCTCGGCACCGGGTCGACGGCGGCCCACGCGATCCGGCGTCTCGGCGAGCGAGTCGATTCCGGCCTCGACGTCCGGGGCGTGGCGACCTCCTTCGCGAGCCGGGAGCTCGCGGCCGACTGCGGGGTCCCACTGCTCGACCTCGACGAGGCGGTGGGGACCGACGCGCCCGGCATCGACGTCGCGATCGACGGGGCCGATCAGGTCGCGGTCGGCGGGGAGGGCGACGAAACGGCGACCGGCGTCGGCCCACTTATAAAGGGCGGCGGCGCCGCCCACGCCCGCGAGAAGCTGGTCGACGCCGCCGCCGACCGGTTCCTCGTCGTGGCCGACCCCTCGAAGGAGGCGCCGGTCCTCGATCGGTCCGTCCCGGTGGAGGTGCTCCCGGCCGGCCGAACCGCGGTCGCCGAGGCGGTGCGAGCGGCCGGCGGCGAGCCGGTCCTGCGGCGCGCGGAGCGGAAGGACGGGCCGGTCGTCACGGACAATGGAAATCTCGTGCTCGACTGCGCGTTCGGCGAGATCGACGACCCGGACGCGCTGGCGACGACGCTGGCGACGACGCCCGGGGTCGTCGAACACGGGCTGTTCGTGGGGCTCACAGACGAGGTCCACGTCGGGGCGGAGGCGGGCGTGCGGGTCGCGAGGCGGTGAGGAAAGTCAGCGAGTCGACCGACGCGTCGCTCACCGATCGGCGGTCACGCAAAAAATGAAGAACGGAAAGCGCGTCCGTCTAGAGGTCGCGAGGCTGGACCGTCTTCCGGTCGTTGGCCTCGGCGCGGCGCGCGGCGTCTTCGAGCAGCTCGTCCACTTCGTCGTCCAGCGCGTCGTAGAAGTCCGAAGCGACGTTCTTGTCGTCCAGGGCTTCCTTGACGGCCGCTTTGACAATAAGGTCTGCCATGCGCTCGACGCTATCCGTCGACAGTTAATAAGAGTTCCTGAATTCGACCGCGAGGGAGGCCGTGCGGGCTGTTCGCGGCGGTGTACCGGAACGCTTACTTATAAACTTTGTGAGAGCGAGAGGCGATCGTCGGCCGAGATCGGCTCGGATCGATAGGTACGACTCCGTTCGGTCCCGACGAGCGATCATGCGCGACACGCTTGAGGCGCTCGACGCCGGGGAGATCGGCGTCGCGGAGGCGGAATCACGGCTCGCGGGCTACGCGACGACGGCGGCGGGGCGGTTCGACGCCGCCCGCGAGGGACGGCGCGGGATCCCCGAGGCGATCCTCGCGGAGGGGAAGACGCCCGCGGAGGTCGCGGCGCTGACGACGACCGCGGTGGAGACGACGGGCCGCGCGCTCGTCACGCGGGCGGACGCGGACGACGCCGCCGCGATCCGGACAGCGGTAGCGGATCTCGACCTCGACACGCCGGACCCCCTCGATGCGACCGTCGACCACGACGAACGGACCGACACCGTCGTCGTCCACGGCGCCGGCTTCGAACGGCCGGCCCTCGACGCGACCGTCGCGGTCGTCGCGGCCGGCACCGCGGACGCGGCGGTCGCCGGGGAGGCGGCGCTGGTCGCCCGCGAGGTCGGCGCGACGATCGACCGGATCGACGACGTGGGGGTCGCGAACCTCGACCGGATTTTGGACCAGCGCGACCGGATCCGCGAGGCGGACGTGGTCGTGGTCGCCGCCGGCCGCGAGGGGGCGCTTCCGACGGTCGTCGCGGGGCTCGTCGCCGCGCCGGTGATCGCGCTCCCGGTCTCGACCGGCTACGGCGTCGGCGGCGAGGGGATCGCGGCGCTGGAGGGCGCGCTCCAGTCCTGTTCGGTGCTCACGACGGTGAACGTCGACGCCGGCTTCGTCGCCGGCGCGCAGGCGGGCCTGATCGCCCGTGCGATCGACTCGGCGTCCGACTCGTAGTTCGGGGCGTGGTCCACCGTCAATGCGGGGATCGCGGTGGTTTTGAGGCCGGGAGACAACCCGCTCTCGTGTCAGATCATCACGTGTACGTCATCGAGTGCGCCGACGGCACGCTCTACACCGGCTACACCACCGACGTGGAGCGGCGCGTCGCCGAGCACGACGCCGGCGAGGGCGCCAAGTACACCCGCGGCCGGACTCCCGTGACGCTGCGCCACGTCGAGTCGTTCGACTCGAAGTCGGCCGCGATGTCGCGCGAACACGCCATCAAGTCCCTGTCGCGCGCGGAGAAGGAGCGGCTGATCGGCGACCGGTAGCGGGCAGACGCGGAGACGACGCGTCTCCGCTCGGCCTCACTCGACGAGCCGCTCGATCTCCGTGACGAGGATGCCGGTCGCGCCAACCGACTTCAGCTCCGAGATCGTCGCAAACACGTCGCGCTCCTCGACGACGGCGTGGACCGCGACCATGCCGTTGCCGTCCTCGTCGGCCTCGACGTCCATCACCGTCGGCCCGCCGAGTCCGGGGATCACGTCCTTCACCTCGTCGAGCCGCTCTTTGGGGGCGTTCATCATCAGGTACCGGCGGCCGTCGGCCGCGAGCACGGACTCGAAGGCGGTCAGCACCTGCTCGACCTTCGCGTCGTCGACGACATCGGGGCGAGCGAACAGCCGCACCGAGGAGTCGAGCACGTCGTCGATCACGGCGAGCCGGTTCACCTTCAGCGTCGTCCCCGTGGAGGTGATGTCGACGATGGCGTCGGCCATGTCGACGTGGGGGGTCAGTTCGGTCGCGCCCGTCACGGTGACCACGTCGGCGTCGACCCCCACGCGGTCGAGGTAGTCGCGGGTGACCGCCGGGAACTCGGTGGCGATCGTCCCGCCGGCGAGGTCCCCGACGCTCCCGATGTCGCCGTCCTCCGGCGCCGCGAGGACGAGCTTACAGGAGCCGTACCCCAGATCGAGTAAGTCGACGAGGTCGTCCTCCCCCGCCGCGCTCGCGGAGTCGGCGACGCCGCCGGACTCCGCGGCCTGATCGAGGCCCGTGATCCCCACGTCGGCCGCGCCGTCGCGGACGTACTCGGGGATGTCGGCCGCGCGCGCGTACAACACCGTCACGTCGGGGTCGACGGTGTCGGCGTACAGCTGGCGGTCGGCGGTCTCCTCGACGTGGAGCCCCGCGCGCTCTAAGAGCGAGAGCGTCGGATCGTGCAGGCGGCCCTTGTTGGGGACGGCGATGCGCATACCGAGAGCGTCGCGGGGCGACGGGGAAACGTTTTCGTCCGGGGAGCAGTTCTGAGGGTCGACGCGAGATCGCTTATAAACACCGTCAGTGCGGTGGCGCGCGCCTGTGAGCGCCCGAAGGGCGCGAACAGCGCGTGCGAGGGAGTCGGCCGACCAGAGGGAGGCCGACGAGGCTGGGGAGGAGTGAGGTGCGGTGCCGTGCGGGGCGGGGAGGGACTCAAAGGGGCAGCCGTGAGGCGGGCGCAGGCGACGCAAGGACCGCAGGGCGGGAGCGAGTGAAACGAGCGACCAACCGAGGACCGCAGCGAGCGTGCGCCCGCCTCACGGCCGGGGCTTTGGCGGTGTTCGCCGCCGATCTACAGTCGATTATTTATAAACGAGCCGCCGGTTGTGTCGAACCTTCTTCCGACCACCCAGTACGCGACGGGGAGACAGCCGGCGAACGCGACCGGCCAGACGGTCAACTGCGAGATCGGATCGGGCGGCGAGACGAGGCTCCCGACGGCCAGCCCGCCGAGACCGGCGACGACGACGACAGCGGCGGCTCGTTCCCACCGGGACGGCGGGTACCGGCGGGAGCGCCCGCGGCGCCACCACAGCAGGTAGTAGGCCAGTACGATCCCCGAGACCGGGGCGAGTACGCCCCAGAGTCCCGGATGGTCGCTTCCGCGGGCGTGCGCGTCGAAGTTGACCCACGCGCCGATCGCGACCCAGACGAACAGCACGAGGGCCGCGCCGAACGCGGCGACGGGCGTGAGGAGGGACACGAGTCGGTGTTCGCGCCGACCGCTAATCGGTCTTCCCTTTGAACGTCCACGCGCGATCGATCTCCGTCGCCGACCCCCTAGCCGCGCCGCTCAAGTGTCTCGCCGTCCAACGACGCGTATCGTGAGCGACGCCGACTCCCCCCTCTCCGAGGACCGTCCGACCGTCGACCGCCCGCTCCGCGTCGACGCCCCGTTCGAGCCCGCGGGCGACCAGCCGGAGGCGATCGAGAAGCTGGTCGAGGGGTTCGAGTCGGGCGCCGACAAGCAGACCCTCCTCGGCGTGACGGGGTCCGGGAAGACGAACACCGTCTCGTGGGTCGCCGAGGAACTCGATCAGCCGACGCTCGTCTTGGCCCACAACAAGACGCTCGCGGCCCAGCTCTACGAGGAGTTCCGCGAGCTGTTCCCGGACAACGCGGTCGAGTACTTCGTCTCCTACTACGACTACTACCAGCCGGAGGCGTACGTCGAGCAGACGGACACGTTCATCGACAAGGAGATGTCGATCAACGAGGAGATCGACCGACTGCGCCACTCCGCGACGCGCTCGCTGCTCACCCGCGACGACGTGATCGTGGTCGCGAGCGTCTCGGCCATCTACGGGCTCGGCGACCCGGGGAACTACCGCGACATGGCGCTCCGCTTGGAGGTCGGTGAGGAGGTCGGCCGTGAGCAGTTACTCGCCGACCTCGTCGACCTGAACTACGAGCGCAACGACGTGGACTTCACGCAGGGCACCTTCCGCGTGCGGGGCGACACCGTCGAGATCTACCCGATGTACGGGCGGTACGCGGTCCGAGTGGAGCTGTGGGGCGAAGAGATCGACCGGATGCTCAAGGTCGACCCGATGAAAGGCGAGGTCGTCTCGGAGGAGCCCGCCGCCATGCTCCACCCGGCCGAGCACTACTCGATCCCGGACGACCAGCTGGAACAGGCGATCGCGGAGATAGAGGACCTGCTGGAGAAGCGGGTGAGCTACTTCGAGCGACAGGGCGACCTCGTGGCGGCCCAGCGCATCGAGGAGCGCACCACCTTCGACCTGGAGATGCTCCGGGAGGCGGGCTACTGCTCGGGGATAGAGAACTACTCGGTCCACATGGACGACCGCGAGTCCGGCGACGCGCCCTACACCCTGCTGGACTACTTCCCCGACGACTTCCTCACCGTCGTCGACGAGTCCCACCAGACGATCCCCCAGATAAAGGGCCAGTACGAGGGCGACAAGTCGCGGAAGGACTCGCTCGTCGAGAACGGGTTCCGGCTCCCGACCGCCTACGACAACCGCCCGCTGACGTTCGAGGAGTTCGAGGAGAAGACCGATCGGACCCTCTACGTCTCGGCGACGCCGAGCGACTACGAGCGCGAGACCTCCGACCGGATCGTCGAACAGATCGTCCGCCCGACCCACCTCGTCGATCCGAAGGTGGAGGTGACGGAGGCGATCGGGCAGGTCGAGGACCTCTTAGAGCGGGTCGACGAGCGGATCGAGCGCGACGAGCGCGTCCTCGTGACCACGCTCACCAAGCGAATGGCCGAGGACCTCACGGAGTACTTCGAGGAGGCCGGGGTCGACGTGGCGTACATGCACGACGAGACGGACACCCTCGAACGCCACGAGATCATCCGCGACCTTCGCCTGGGCAACATCGACGTGCTCGTCGGCATCAACCTGCTCCGCGAGGGGCTCGACATCCCGGAGGTCTCGCTCGTCGCGATCCTCGACGCCGACCAGGAGGGGTTCCTCCGCTCCACGACGACGCTCGTCCAGACGATGGGGCGGGCCGCCCGCAACGTCAACGGCGAGGTCGTCCTCTACGCCGACCGGGTGACCGACTCGATGGAGGAAGCCATCGAGGAGACCCAGCGCCGCCGCGAGATCCAGCTGGAGTACAACGCCGAGCACGGCTACGAGGCGACCACCATCGACAAGCCGGTCGGGGAGACGAACCTCCCGGGGTCGAAGACGGACACCTCGAACGTCAGCGTCGGCGACGTGGAAAGCGAAGACGAGGCGAAAGCGCAGATCGAAGCGCTCGAAGACCGGATGGACGAGGCCGCGAGCAACCTGGAGTTCGAGCTGGCGGCCGACATCCGCGACCGGATCGCCGAGCTCCGCCGCGCGTTCGAGCTCGACGGCGGCGACGACGGCGTGCCGGCGCCGATGATCGACGAGTAGTCGACCGTGACGACCGGGGCCGCGGCCATCCCCACGGCGACTCCGATTCTCGCGCGCCGAAACCTGCGACGCCGGGATTTTTAACTGCGACCGTCGGAACGCGTCACGTGAAGCGCCGCGCGGTGGCCGCTGGCCTCCTCGCCGTCGCCAGCGCTGGCTGTACCGATCGCCTCCACGACCTGGCGGCGTCGACGCCGCAAGACCTCGGAGTCCGGAGCCGCTACGTCGACGGCGACCCGCTCGTCGAGGGGCAGAGCGTGCGCTCGCTCCCCGAAGAGCTCCTGACTCACGCCGCCTCCTTCCGGTCGAAACCGGAGGCGAAGGCGGCGGTCCTGCCGGACCAGCCGGAGACGATGACGTTCGTCGAGGCCACCTCGTTCGCCGACGACGGCGGCGAGTCGGTGCTCGTCGCCGCCCAGCGGCTCACCGCGCCCGAGGTCGAACTGCGGCTTGGCTCGATCAGCCGTACCGGGGACCACTCGCTCCGCGTCGCCGTCGATCAGGCCGGCGTCCGCGGCGAGGTCGAGACCGACGATCCGGTCGTCAAGACCCTCCTGTTGCGGCTCACCGACGAGCGGGGGCCACCGGAGCGCGTGATCGTCTCGATCGGCGGCCAGCGCGCCGGCGTCACGATCTGAGCGATCGGAACCGGTCCACCGCGCCCGCGTCCCGCGATCGTTTAGTGCCTCGGCGGTCTTCGACCGGGTATGGTATCCCTCCGTCGTCGCCTCGTCGGCTTCGCGCTGCTCGCCGTCGCCGTCGCCGCGTTCGCGTTCGCGGCCGACATCGCGCCAGCGGTCGTCCCCGAGTCGGCGGCCGCGTCGGCCGACGCGTCGGTCATCGCTACCACGCCGTTCTCCCTGATCGCTGCGCCGGCCCTCCTCGCGGTCGGGTCGGTACTCCTCGTCGCCGGTGGAACCGCGCTCGCGGGCGCCGACCTCTCCGCGCGGGCGACCCTCCTCGCGCCCGCCGTCGGGGCGACCGTCGGGTTCGCGGTCGCGTCCGGACTCCTCGCCGCGCCCGCGGCGGTCCTGCCCGCGTTCGCCGAGACGGGAGCGCTGACGACCGCGCTCGCCGGGGCGCCGGGCACGATCGCGGCCGGCGCCGTCGTCGGGGCCGCGATCGCGCCCGTGGTCCGCGCCGCGACCACGGAGGACACGGTCACGCTGCTCGTCGGTGCGGCGCTGCTACTCGTGTCAATCGCGGCCGCGTCGGGCGACCCGCTCGCACTCACGACCGGGGGCGTCGCCGGCGTCGCCGCCGTGGGGGTCCTCTGGGCGGTCGATCCGGCGACGTGGCGGCCTTAAGTCGGGTCGGTCCCCTTATCGAGGGAAGCAAGGGTCAGCGCTCAGTCGCTCGGCCGCTCGCTTTCCGCCTCCAGTTCGATGTCGCGGTCGGCCTCGCGGGTCTCCCCCTCCTGACGGGCGAGGTCGACGTCGCGGGCCGCGTCCGCGTCGCGCGTCTCGTCGGTCCGCAGGTCGCTGTCGGCCACCGTGTCGAGCTGTTCGAGCGCGCTCTCGATGTCCTCGAGACCGAGCATCTTCTCCGTCTCCTCGTCGAACTC
Organism: Halorubrum salsamenti; assembly: GCF_007671685.1. Taxonomy (GTDB): domain Archaea; phylum Halobacteriota; class Halobacteria; order Halobacteriales; family Haloferacaceae; genus Halorubrum; species Halorubrum salsamenti. Next base: position 370,677 of record NZ_VCNL01000004.1, read on the forward strand.
CTTGCTCTCTAACCCCTCCATCTGTTGGACGTCGGAGCCGGACAGCGCCTTGCCGTAGCGGCCGACGAGGCTGGTGAGCTCCTGCGGGAGCACGAACGTGGTGGACTCGCCTTTGCCGATCTCTTCGAGGGTCTCCATCCCCCGCTCGATGATGGCGCGCTCGCCCATCGACTCGGCCGAGCGGGCGCGGAGGACCGTCGAGATCGCGTCCCCCTGCGCTTCGAGGATCTGGGACTGCTTTTCCCCCTGCGCGCGGATGATGTTCGACTGTTTGTCACCCTCCGCCTGCTCGATCGCGGAGCGGCGTTCCCCCTGCGCTTCGAGGATCATCGCGCGGCGGCGGCGCTCGGCGCCGGTCTGCTGCTCCATCGCGCGCTGGACCTCTTGGGAGGGGCTCACCTCGCGGACCTCGACCGCTTCGACGCGGATCCCCCACTCGTCGGTCGGCTCGTCCAGCTCCTCGTTGATGCGGTCGTTGATCTGGTCGCGCCGGGACAGCGTGTCGTCGAGTTCCATGTCGCCGAGGACGGCGCGGAGCGTGGTCTGCGCGAGGTTCGAGACGGCGTTCTTGTAGTCGTCGACCTCTAAGAACGCCTTCTTGGCGTCCATCACCTTGATGTAGACGACCGCGTCCGCGGTGACCGGCGAGTTGTCCCGCGTGATCGCCGACTGGCTCGGCACGTCGATCGTCTGGGTCCGCATGTCGAACGCGTACGTGCGGGAGACGAACGGCGGGATGAGGTGGACGCCGGGTTCGAGCAGCTTCCGGAACTCGCCGAACACGGTGAGCGCCTCCTTGTCGTAGGCGTCGACGATCTCGACCGCGCTGACGACCGTGACCGCCGCCACCAACACCGCGAGCGCCGCGACGCCGAAGACGAGGCTCTGGCTGAGGAGGGCGAAGCCGACGAGGAGCGCGCCCGCGAGCGCGGTGTACTGCCAGACGGAGTCCGGGATGCCGCCCATCGCGTCCTCCAGCTCGAAGGTATCGCCGCGCGGACCTTGGGTTCCCATAGCCGATCTTACGGGCCAACGCTGTTAACGGTTGTCACGAGGGTCCCGCACGCGTCGGAAAATCACCGAGCGTCGCCTCCGAGATACCGGAAACGTCCGCGACGTCCGGGCGGCTTTAAGCGGTCGGCGAGCGCACGCAGAGGTATGCCAGCCGACGAGGACGACGTCGACCACGAGTTCCGCACGCGAAGCGTCCACGCGGGGTCGGACCCGGATCCGGCGACCGGAGCCCGCGCCACGCCCATCTACCAGACGACCTCCTACGAGTTCGAGGACGCCGACCACGCCGCCCGGCTGTTCGGGTTGGAGGAGGCGGGCAACGTCTACTCGCGGATCATGAACCCGACGAACGCCGCCCTCGAAGAGCGGATCGCCTCGCTCGAAAACGGCGTGGGCGCGGTCGCCACCTCCTCGGGGATGGCGGCGTTCGATCTCGCGACGTTCATGCTCGCGTCCGCGGGCGACAACGTCGTCTCCTCGTCCGCTCTGTACGGCGGCACCTACACCTACCTCACGCACTCGGTCGAGCGCCGCGGGATCTCGACGCGGTTCGTCGACCCGCTCGATTACGAGGGGTACGCCGACGCGATCGATGAAGACACCGCGTACGTCCACCTCGAAACCATCGGGAACCCGGCCTTGGTCACGCCCGACATCGAGCGGATCGCCGACATCGCCCACGAGCACGGCGTCCCGCTGTTCGTCGACAACACGTTCGCGACCCCCTATCTGTGCCGCCCGCTCGACCACGGGGCGGACCTCGTCTGGGAGTCGACGACGAAGTGGCTCACCGGCAACGGCACCACCGTCGGCGGCGTCCTCGTCGACGGCGGCTCGTTCCCGTGGAGCGACCACGCCGAGAAGTACCCCGAGATCGCACAGGACAACCCCGCGTACCACGGGATCAACTTCGTCGAAGCGTTCGGCGACGCGGCGTTCACGTTCGCGGCGACTACCCGCGGACTGCGCGACCTGGGCGACCAGCAGTCGCCGTTCGACGCGTGGAACACCCTCCAGCAGACGGAGTCGCTCCCGCTGCGGATGGACCGCCACTGCGAGAACGCCGGGATCGTCGCGGAGTACCTCGACGAGCACGACGACGTGGCGTGGGTGAACTACCCGGGTCTGGAGAGCCACGAGACCCACGAGGAGGCCAGCGAGTACCTGGAGGGCGGCTACGGCGGCATGATCACCTTCGGGCTGGAGGGCGGCTACGAGGCCGCGAAGGGAACCGTCGAGAACGCGGATCTCGCCTCCCTGCTCGCGAACGTCGGCGACGCGAAGACGCTCGTCATCCACCCGGCGTCGACGACCCACCAGCAGTTGACCGAGGCGGAACAGGAGTCCGCCGGCGTCACCGGCGACATGGTGCGGCTCTCGGTCGGTATCGAGGACCCCGCCGACATCGTCGCCGACCTCGAAGCGGCGATCGAACGCGCGTCGGCGTAGGCCGGATTCCGACTCTTCGGAGTCGCCGTCGAGCCTACAGGTCGTCGGCGTCGAACTTCCAGAGCCCGGCCAGCGGCGGCGCAATCGTCCAGAACACGAGCATCGACACCGCCGAGATCTGCTGGTTGACGGCTTCGCCCGAGAACAGCTGATCGCCGAGGAACGCGTTGGACAGCAGCTCGACCCCGGTTATCGGGTTCGCGACCTGGAGGAACACGCTGATCTGCTGTCGGGAGACCGGCAGGGGGTCGATCAGCCCCGCGTCGGCCGCGGCGCCGAGGAACTGGCCGGTGACCGCACCCCACAGCATCACGAACAGGACGTAGATCGCGACGCCCCCGATCAGCGCCTGTCGCTGCGTCGTCGCCGCCGCCGAGCAGCCGACCGCGATCGCGACGAAGACGACGCCGAGGACCGCGGCGAAGACCGTGTACCCGAGGTACGAGCCGACGTTGAACGCCTGGATGTATCCGAGCTGAGAGAGCGCGAGCAACACGAGCGCCGGGAGGAGGAAACCGGAGAACACCGCGAGCGACAGCGCGGCGCCCCGCCCGACCACCTTCCCGAAGACCACGTCCGCCCGCGAATGCGGTAGCGACAGGAGCAGTTTCAGCGATCCGGACTCGCGCTCGCCGCTGACGGCGTTGTACCCGACGACGACGCCCACGAGCGGAACGAGCGTCGTCACCAGGAAGGGACCGACGGCGGCGCTCAACAGGAACTCCGTCGCGAACTGCTGACCCGGCGGCGCGAAGACGTACGCGAAGACGGCGACGAGCAGCGAGAACAGCGCCACGAGGACCAACATCCCGCGGGACCGCACCGTGTCCTGGAAGTCCTTCTCTGCGATAGCGGGGAGGCTCATCGGCTCACCTCCTCGTCGTCAACTGCGTCGGCGGTGTCGGCAGTGTCGGCGGTGTCGGCGGTGTCGGTTCCCTCGGCGGCGTTCCCGCCGTCTACGTCCTCACCGCCCTCACCCGGCGCGTCGCCCTCGGTATACGCCAAGAAGAGGTCTTCGAGCGACGCCTCGCGGGTGTGGAAGTCGTCGACGGTGATCCCGCCGTCCTCCAAGGCGCCGATAACCCGCGTCTTCGCGCCGTCGGCGCAGCTCACGACGAGCGTGTCGCCGTCGCGATCGACGCGACTCACGCCGTCGAGGTCGCGGACCGCCTCGACGGCCGAGTCGCTCGCGCCGTCCGCGTCGCCGCCGGCGATCGCGATCTCCAGCGTCTCCTCGCCGCCGACGGCCTCGCGGAGCCCCTCCACGGAGTCCTCGGCGACGAGCTCCCCCTCGCGGAGGATGCCGACGCGGTCGCAGACGGCCTCGACCTGTTCGAGGATGTGCGAGGAGAAGAAGACCGTGGCGCCGCGGTCGGCCTCGGTCCGGACGATCTCGCGCATCTCCTTCGCCCCCGCCGGGTCCAGCCCGGAAGAGGGCTCGTCGAGGATGAGCAAATCGGGGTCGTCCGCGAGCGCCATCGCGAGCGCGAGCCGCTGGCGCATCCCCTTCGAGTAGCCACCGGCCTTGCGGTCGGCGTCGTTGAGGAGGCCCACGCGATCGAGGAGGGCGTCCGGGTCGTCGTCCGCCTCCTTCGATCGGACCGCGAACTCGACGTGTTGCCGCCCCGAGAGCCGGTCGTACACCGCGAAGCCGTCGGGGAGCACACCGGTCCGCTTGCGGATCGCGACGCCGTCGGCCGTGGCGTCCCGGCCGAGCACGCGCACCGTCCCCTCGGTGGGCCGGACCAAGTCGAGCACCATGTCGATGGTCGTCGACTTGCCGGCGCCGTTCGGACCGAGGAAGCCGTACACCTCCCCCTCTTCGACGGCGAGATCGAGGCCGCGAACGGCCGTGACATCGGCGAACTCCTTCGTCACGCCCCGCAGTTCGATGGCGGTCATACCGCCCCGTTTCCGCGTCCCCGGATAAAGGGTTGCGGGTCGCGACGCGCCACTGTAGGGGTTCGAAACTGATTGTTCAGTAGAAATAAAAAATATATGTTAAATAAATTATCATTATTCAGATCCCAGTATCTGCGAATCGATAGAATCCATACGTGTTTCGAAATGTGAACGATCGATAGACACAGAAACTATTTCCCGCCATCGAAGATTTTAATTGTTTATCCTTAGCATATCGAGCGGGATGCTCCCGATACCGCTCCAAGAAACTGTTCAATTCACGCATAGTCCACTACTAACATTTATAATTGGTCTGATAATTGTCATCGCGCTGCTCGTGTGGTTGGACCTCCCGGCGTTCATCGGGCTGATCATCTCGGCGTTCCTGGTCGGCGTGGTAAACACGATCTTCGTCGCTGACTTCACCGCCGCCGACGCCGGCAGTCAGGTCGCGACGGCGTTCGGCAACGGGATGGCGGGGATCGGGATACCGATCCTCATGGCCGCGGTCATCGGGAAGGGTATGCTGGAGAGCGGCGCGGCCCAACGGGTCGTCCGCGGGTTCCAGAACGTGCTCGGCGAGAGCAACTCCGACGTAGCCCTGCTCGGAAGCAGTTCGGTACTCGCGATTCCGGTGTTCTTCGACAGCGTGTTCTACCTGATGGCGCCGCTCGCGCGCTCGATGCGGGCGCGTGTCGGTCGTGACTACACGCTGTTCATCGTCGTCGTCGGCGCGGGAGCCGCGACGACGCACGTGTTCGTTCCGCCCACGCCCGGCCCGCTCGCGGTCGCCGACCAGGTCGGGAGCAACCTGGGGACGACGATCGTTGTCGGATTAGTGACCGCCATCCCGGCGGCAGTCATGTCCGGGCTCGTCTACGGTCGCTGGATCAACAGCCGGCTCGACATCCCGCTGCGGGACACGATGGCGACGTCGACGGAGGAACTGCAGGAGGTCGCCGACCGGCCGACCAGCGAACTCCCGGGAGTGCTCGAGTCGCTGGCGCCGATCCTGCTGGCGGTCCTGCTGATCGCGTCCGCGACGTTCGTCAACACGTTCCAGGAAGTCGTTCCGGCCCTGGCCTCGCTGCAGCCGGTCACCGCCTTCCTCGGGAACAAGAACGTCGCGCTGACCATCGCTGCGCTCGCCGCCGCGTACACGTTCTACCGTTACGATACGATGGGCCGGAGCGAGTGGAGCGACGAGCTCACCGAGGCCCTGAAAAGCGGCGGGAACATCGCCGCGATCACGGCGGCCGGCGGAGCGTTCGGCGCGCTGCTCGCCGCCTCCGGAATCGGTGACTACCTGGCCAACGCGCTTCAGGAAGTGGGGATCGGGCTGCTCATCACGGCCTGGCTCATCGCCGCGATCGTCCGCATCGCTCAGGGGTCGGCCACGGCCGCGATGCTGACCGCAGCCGGGATTATGGCGCCGCTCACCGGACAGTTGACCGTCCACCCGGCCTACCTCGTGATGGTCATCGGCGCCGGCGGGAACATCTTCTCGTGGTTCAACGACTCCGGCTTCTGGCTCGTCAGCGAGATCGGGGGGCTCACCAAGCGGGAAACGCTGCAGACCTGGACCGCCCTCACGACGATCATCTCGATAACGGGGCTCGTGACCGTGCTGATCGTCTCCACGATCTTCCCGCTCGTCTGAACCCGGTCAGGCGGGTTTCTTTTTTTAATACCCCCGTCAGCGACCGCTCCGTCGCTACTCGTCGTCCTCGGGCGGCCACGCGACCCCGCGCTCAGCGAGGAGGTCGGCGAACCCGTCCTCGTCGACGACGGGCACGCCCTCGGCGTCAGCGTCGGCGCGCTTCGACCGCCCGGGGTTCTCGCCGGCGACGAGGTAGTCGGTGTTGCCCGAGACGCTCGACGTGGCGTCGGCGCCGTGAGCCTCCACGTGCGACTGCGCCTCGCTCCGGGTCGTCGACAGCGACCCGGTGAACACGAACGTCAGCCCGTCGAGCGCGTCGCCCGTCTCGACCGCGACGGGCTCGGGGTCGACCCCGCGCTCGCGGAGCCCCTCGATCGCGGCCCGGTTCTCCTCGTTGTCGAGGAACGTCCGGATCGATTCGGCCACCTCCGGACCCACGTCGTCGACGGCGCGGAGCTCCGCCTCGTCGGCGTCGAGGACGGAATCGAGGTCGCCGAAGTGCGCCGCCAGCGCCCGGGCCGTCGTCGCGCCCACGTCGGGGATCCCGAGTCCGGCGAGGAAGTCGTCGAGCGGCGGGTCGCGGGTCGCGTCCAGCTCCGCGATCAGGTTCTCGGCGCTGGTCTCGCCCCATCCCTCCAACGCGGCGAGGTCGTCGACGGTGAGGTCGTACAGGTCCGGCAGCGACTCGACCAGATCCGCCTCCCGGAGCTGCTCGACGCGCTCGGGACCCAACCCCTCGACGTCGAGCGCGTCCCGGCGCGCCCAGTGTTCGATCGCCCGTTCCAGCTGCGCCGGACAGCCCAGACCACCCGTACAGAACGCGAGCGGCCCGTCGCGTTCGACCGGGGCGTCACATATCGGACACGTCTCGGGGAAGGCGTACGTCCCCTCGGAGCGCTTCTCGACCACCTCGGGGACGTAGGGGATCACGTCGCCCGCGCGGTAGATCCGCACGCGGTCGCCGACGTTCACGCCGAGCGCCTCGATCTCGGCGGGGTTGTGCAGGGTCGCGCGCGAGACGGTGACGCCGCCCACGTCGACCGGCTCCAGCTCGGCGACGGGGGTGAGCCGACCCGTACGGCCCACCTGCACCGTGACGCCTTCCACGGTCGTCGTCGCGGTGCGGGGCGGGAACTTGTACGCGAACGCCCACCGCGGCGCCCGCGACGTCGACCCGAGCGCCTCGCGGTGCGCGCGGTCGTCGACGGATATCACGACCCCGTCGATCGCGAAATTCAGGTCCTCGCGGTCGGCCATGAGCCGGTCGCGGTAGTCGAGCGCGCCCTCGATGTCGTCGACGCGCTCGACCCGATCGGTGCGCCGGAGCCCGAACTCGTCGAACGCGTCGAACTCCGCCCAGTGGGTGTCTGGACGCTCGGGGGTGTCATCGTCGGCTTCGGCATCTCCGTCGCCGGTCTCCCACCCCAACACGTCGAAGAAGAAGATCTCGAGGGGGCGCTCCGCGACGACCGACGGATCGAGCTGACGGAGGGTACCGGCGGCGGCGTTGCGGGGGTTCGCGAACGGCTCCTCGCCGCGCTCCATCAGCTCCTCGTTGTACGCCGCGAACGCGTCGCGGGGCATGTAGGCCTCGCCGCGGACCGCGAGCCGGCTCGGCGGGTCGCCGCGGAGCTTCCCGGGGACGGACCGGATCGTCCGGACCTGCTCGGTCACGTCGTCGCCCTCGGTCCCGTCGCCGCGGGTGGCGGCGCGGACGTACTCGCCGTCCTCGTAGACCACCTCGACCGAGAGCCCGTCGAACTTCGGCTCGCAGACGTACGCGACCGCGTCCGGGTCGAGCCCCTCGGCGTCGAGCCCCCGCCGGACGCGCCCGTCGAACTCGCGGACCGCCTCCGCCTCGGTCGCGTTGTCGATGGAGCGCATCGGCGCGACGTGTTCGACCGTCTCCAGCCCGTCGAGCGGCTCGCCGCCGACGCGGCGAGTGGGGGAGTTCCCGGTCGGGATATCGAACGCGTCTTCGAGCTCCCGCAGCCGGGCGAACAGCCGGTCGTACGTCTCGTCGGCGATCAGGGGGTCGGCCTCCACGTAGTACCGGTGGTCGTGCTCGCGAATCGCCGCCCGGAGCAGCGACGCCTGCTCGGCGGCCTCCGCTTCGGAGAGCGACGCGACCGGCTCGAAGTCGGTCGGCGGCGACTCCACGTAGGGGTTCTCGTCCGGGTCCGCGTACCGGGGCGACGACCCGGAGTGCGCGCTCGTCATCGACCGATCCTTGCGTCGGCTCGGGTTAAAAGCGACCGTTCGTATTCGGGTCCCTGTCCGTTGCGCTCCGATTAAACCCGACTGTTACGGTGGATGACACGGCTGGCGCGTGCCGGCGAGCGCCCGACAGGGCGCGAGTCGCACGCGCGAGGGAGTCGCGCCACGACTAGTCGTTTATAAGCGAGCGGCTGAGCTTTCGAAGCGTTCACCGCAGAATCGGCGTTCAGTTATAAGTACCCGACTGCGACGCCACTCGGCCCTTTATAAACCCGAACGGACCGTATTCGCCTATTCCACCCGCTCGCCCGCGGCGAACACCGCCTCGGGGTCCTGCCACGCGGTCACGTCCTCTGTGGGGTCGGCGTCGAGGACGACGAGGTCGGCCCGGTACCCCTCCTCGATTCGGCCCACGTCGTCAAGTCCGAGCAGGTCGGCGGCGTTGACGGTGGCCGCCTCCAGCGCGCCCTCGGGCGAGAGCCCGTAGTCGACCATGTACTCGAGCTCCCGCGGGATGTCCCCGAAGAAGTTGAAGGGGGTGCCGGCGTCGGTGCCCATCGCGATCGACACGCCGGCCTCCAGCGCGTGGTCCCACGCGTCGTCGAAGCGGTCGGCGGCGTCCTCGCCCTTCGCGACGGCGTCCTCGGGGATCCCGGCCTCGACGCCGTGATCGACGATGCCGCGGAGCGCGCTCGCGGTCGGGACCCAGTAGGTCCCGCGCTCGGCCATCAGCTCGGCGGCCTCGCGGTCCATGAAGGTGCCGTGTTCGACGCTCGAAACCCCGGCCTCGACCGCGTTCTTGATCCCCTCCTCGCCGTGGGCGTGGGCGGCGGTGGGCGTGTCGGTCGGCGCGGCGGCGTCGGTGAAGGCGGCGAGCTCCGCGGGCGTCAGCTCCGGGGCGCCGGTCACCGCGCCCTCGGTGAGGACGCCGCCGGTCGCCATGCACTTGAGCACGTCCGCGCCCGCCTTCAGCTGCTCGCGGGCCGCCTTCCGGACCTCGGCCGGGCCGTCGGCCTCGCGGCCGAACCAGTTGCCGTGGCCGCCGGTCATGATCACGTTGCGGCCGCACGCGAGGACGCGCGGGCCGTCGATGTCGCCGGCGGCGACCGCCTCGCCCGCGTCGAGCGCGAGCGTCCCGCGGCTCCCCAGATCGCGGACCGTCGTGACGCCCGCTTCGAGGGCGTCTCGGAGGTTCCCGGCCGCCCGGTAGCTCGCGGTGTAGTCGCTGTCGGAGACCGCGGTGGCCACGTCGGGCCGCCCGTCCATCATGACGTGGACGTGCGCGTCGATCAGGCCGGGCGCGACGACCGACCCGCTCGCGTCGGTCTCGGCGTCGACCGCGGCCTCGCCCCCGACCGCCTCGACCGCGTCCGGCCCGACCGCGACGATCTCGCCGTCCGCGACCGCGACGTCGGCCTCGCGGGTCCCGCCGGCGTCGGCCACTCGTCCGCCTCGAAGCACGTGCATGCCCTCACGAGGGAGCGTTCGTCCCGTAAACGCTCGGGTCTAGGAAGTCGACGCGGGGTGGTTCGTGTCACGGACCCACACACATATCCGGGTGGGTTGTGATACATACACATGGAAAATGCTGATCACGACCCGTCCGGCGGGCTGTACGAGCGACGCATCGGGACCCCGACGACCGACGACGAGGTGAACGGGTTCTGGCTGTTCGGGTTCGGCGTGCTACTCGGGCTGGCCGGCGTCGTCCTGTTCTCCCTCACGGAGTCGGCGACGACGACGCGCGGGATCGCCTACGCGCTCGCGGCGTTAGCCCCGCCGTTCGTCATGCTCGGCGCGGTGATCCGCTTCCCGCTACGGCGGGCGGGAACGTTCATCGGATACCTCGGGACGACGGTCAGCGTCCTCGGCGTGGTCTGGTTCGTGAACATCTTCCCCGACGGCTGGTTCACCGCCTCCGGCGACCCGGCCGTGATCGCCGTGTACGGAGTCGGGCTCGTACTCATCGGGCTCGCTGGGACGGTCGTCCCGCTCCTGTCCGACCCGGTCCGCGAGGATTACGAGCGGATGCAGAGCGAAGCGGCGGCCGCGACCACCGAGCGCGACGAGACCAGCGCGGAACTGGAAGCGACTCGGGAGGAGCTGGAGACGGCCCGCGAGAATCTGGCGTCGACCCGCGAGGGTCTGGAGTCGACCCGTGAAGATCTGAAGGCGACCCGAGAGGAGCTCGCGACCGCCGATTCGGAGCTCGAAGCGGCCCGCGCGGAGACCGCGGCGCTGCGCGAGAGCAAGGCGCGATTCGAGCTGTTCGAGGACGCGGGTGGCAAGCCGCGCTGGCGGCTCCGCCACCGCAACGGCAACGTCATCGCGACCGCCGGACAGGGGTACAGCAGCCGCGGTAAGGCCCAGCAGGGGCTCCACAGCGTCAGGCGGAACGCGCTCGGTGCCGGGATCCTCCGGATCGAGACCCCGGTCGCGGAGGCCGAGGCGATCGCCGACGACGACGGCCCGGAACCCGCAGACGCCGCGGACCCGGACGTGGCCGTGCCGAGCGAGGACGAGGAGATCGCGAGCAGGGGGACCTTCGAGCTGTTCGAGGACGCGGGCGGCGAGTGGCGCTGGCGGCTCCGCCACGACAACGGGAACGTCATCTCGGACTCCGGCGAGGGGTACGCCTCCAAGTCGAACGCGAAGCGCGCGCTCGGACGGGTCCGCGAGCACGCCGCCGCCGCGGACTACCTCCAGGTCGACCCGACCGCCTTCGAGATGTTTCGGGACGCGGCCGGCGAGTGGCGCTGGCGGCTCATCCACGAGAACGGAAACGTACTCGCCGACTCCGGCGAGGGGTACTCCTCCCGGTCGAAGGCCCGTCAGGGGCTCGACAGCGTGCGGTCGAACGCCGCCGAGGCGGGTCTCGAAGCGGTCGGCGACGACGGCGTGAGCGGCGACGCAGACGGGAGCCCCAACGCGACCTTCGAACTCTACGAGGACGCGGCCGAGGAGTACCGCTGGCGGCTCCGCCACCGCAACGGCAACATCATCGCGGACTCCGGCGAGGGGTACGCCTCCGAGCCGAACGCGCGGGACGCGATCGGACGCGTCCGCGAGTACGCACCCGACGCCGACGTGTTAGAGGTCGGCAACGCCGCCTTCGAGATTTACGAGGACGCCGGCGGCGAGTGGCGCTGGCGGCTCCGCCACCGCAACGGCAACATCGTCGCCGACTCCGGACAGGGATACGCCTCCCGGTCGAACGCGGTCGAGGGGGTCACGTCGGTGAAGCGGAACGCCCCCGGCGCGGCGGCGGAGACGGTCGAGGCGGGAGAGTAAGCCGGCGGAATCGGCGGTCGGTGTTTTTGCTTTTTAAGTAGTCGATCAGGACTCCGCCAAGAGCTTCAGGCGGAGCTCCCGCTCGTCGACCTCGTACTTGAACGCGGGGTGGCCATTGACGAGCACGTAGGGGACGCGCTCGCCGTACTCCTCGGCCAGTTCGGGGTCCTCGTCGACGTCGACCATGTCGAGGTCGATCGCCACGTCGAGGCCCTCGGCGACCTCCTCGATGGTCTCGCGGGCGACCTCGCACAGCGAACAGTCCTCGCGGGTGTACACCGTGACGGGGACGGTCTCCGAGGCGTCCGTCTCGCTCATACGTCGGCGTTCGGTCGGTGGCGACGAGTCGCTTTCGATCGGTCGGGTCTGTGGTTGATGCTGGTGGTGCAGTGAAGGCCTCCAAAGCCCCAGTCGATCGCTTATAAATGGTTGCTGACGGAGCGGCTGTGAACACTTCCAAAGGGGCAGCCCGCACGGCACCGCAACCGCGCCTCACGCCTCCCCAGCCTCGTCGGCCACCCTCCGCGTTGCTTCGGGTGGCCGACTCCAGCGAGGGACCGAAGGTCCCTCTGGCAGCCGGCGGCTTCGCCGCCGGCGACCTCGCACGCGCTACTCGCGCCCTCTGGGCGCTCGGAGGCGCGCGCCACCGCGTCGTTCTTTATAAGCGATCACGTATCACTATCGCAGACTCCGGCTACCGTCGCAAGAAAATCGGGGATTGAGTTCGCGTCGCGGTCGACGACCGGAGAGCGCGGTTCGCCTTTTAAGCGATCGTCTCGTACTGCTCGGAGAGCTTCTCGGCGGCCTCGTCGAGCAGCTCCGACTCGTACTCGTCGAGGTCCCACTCGACGACCTCCTCGACGCCGTTCGAGCCGAGCTTCGCGGGGACGCCGAGCGCGGTGTCCTCGTAGCCGAACTCGCCGTCGAGCACGACCGAGCAGGGGAGCACCTCGCCGGTGTCGTTCAGGACCGCCTCGACGGTGTGCGCGACGCCGGTCGCGGGCCCCCACTGCGTGGCGCCCTTCCGGCTGATCACGTCCATCGCGGACTCCTGGAGGTCCGCGAGGATCTGCTCCTTCTCGTCGGCGTCGAAGCTCGGGTCGCGGCCGTTCACGCGCACCTTCGAGAAGACGGGGGCCTGCGCGTCGCCGTGCTCGCCGAGGATCGTCGCCTCGACGTTCTTCACGGGCGCGTCGAAGCGCTGCGAGAGGACGTAGCGGAAGCGCGCCGAGTCGAGCCGCCCGCCGAAGCCGACCACCTTGTGGCGGTCGCGGTCGCCCGCCTCGTACAGGTGACGGTTCAGCAGGTCCACCGGGTTCGAGGTGGTGACGGTGACGAAGTCGTCGTTGTGCTCGGCCAGCGACGAGCCGATGTCCTCCATGATCGGCGCGTTGTCGCCCGCCAGGTCGATCCGGGTCTGGCCCTCCTTACGCGGGATACCGGCCGTGATCACGACCACGTCCGAGCCGGCGGTGTCCTCGTACTCGCCCTGCCGGACGGTCGTGTTCGAGTCGTAGGCGACGCCGTGGTTCGCGTCGGCCGCCTGCCCGATCGTCGTCTCGCGCTGGTCCGGGATGTCGACGAAGACGAGTTCGTCGACCACGTCCCGCAGCGCGAGGTTGTACCCGGCCGCGGCCCCGACGGTCCCCGCCGCACCGATGACGCTCACTTTTGTCATGCCGTGTGAAGTCGCGGTCGGGCGGCGAGTAAACGTTTCGGAACCTCACAAACGTCCGTGCCAATTTCGTTGTCGATCTCGCCGAGCCGTCGCGAAAACACTAACTCTGGCGGCCGCACACACCCACTCAGTGCCGACGTTCCGCTACCCGTGTCCCGGCTGCCGGACGACCAACAGCCTCCACGACGCCGACTGCGACTTCGAGGGCGTGAGCTGGCCGACCATCGAGAAGGCGTACACGGACCTCCTCACCGTCCTCACCGCCGAGCCGGACGGGATGGCCGAGTCCACGCTCCGCGAGGCGGTCCACGGAGAGTGGGGCGGCCTCCACAAGGCCGCGCTCGGCGCCTTGGAACGCGAGCAGCGCGTCGTCGAGGACGGCGACCGGCTCCGACTGCTCACGGCGGCGGAGTTCAAGGAGCGCGTCTCCGAGCCCACCCGCGATCCGATGCGGACCGTCTACGAACACGGCTCAGTCCCCGGCTGTCACGATAACGCCGTCTTCGCGATGGTGGCGTGGTACGAGATGGTGGGGCTCTCGTGGCCCGAGACCCGTGAAAACGTGATCGAGTGGCTCCGCGAGTCCGGCGCGTGGGACCGCGGCGGCTTCGAGGAGTCGACGCCCGAGGAGCTCGTCGACGCCAAGCGCCACGTGTACGACGAGGGGTACGGCTGGAAGGAGAAGGGACAGGCCGCGAAACGCGTCATCGAGCGGCATATATAATCGGAGCCGCCGCCGTCGCGTCGCCGTTCCTGATCGGCGCCCTGATTCTCGTTCCCGTGGCGGTCGCGTTCGGGCGGTCGGCGGACTGAGCGAGCCGCAGTCGCACGGTACCTTTACGATCCGCGTCTCCCTCGTAACGACAGATGCTCTTCGACCTCGTCCCCGCGTGGCCCGCCCTCGGCTCTCTCGCCGGCGGGGCGGGGGCGATCTGGCTCGCGTGGGCGATCCGCGAGCGGCTCGGTCGCCCCGGCGTCGACTGGTTCCTCGGCGTGTTCGCCGCGCAGGCGACGTGGTGTCTCTCCTACGGGATCGGGCTGCTCGTCGGCGATCCCACGCTCCGGTACCTGTTGGAGGCGGCGACGTGGCTGGGGATCGTCTGGACCGGGGTGGCGTTTCTCGGCTTCGCGCTGGAGTACACGGGCCGGAGCGACGTGGTCCGGAGCCGGCTGTTCGCGTCGGTCGTCGGCTTCGGGCTCCTCTCGACGGCCCTGCTGGTCACGAACCCGGTCCACGGCGCGTTCTGGTCCGGGTTGGAGAGCGATCCCGCCTTCGGCGTCGAGACCGTCTCGTACGCGTTCGGTCCGTGGGCGTACCTGACCGTCGCCGTGGAGAGCGTGCTCGTCGCCAGCGCCGTCTTCCTCCTGGTCGACACCCTGCTCAGTTACGGCCCGCTCTACCGCCGAGAGAGCGCCGCCGTCGCGCTGAGTCCGCTTCCGCCGGGGTTCGCGATCGTCGCGTGGGCGCTCGCGCTCGGCCCCGTCCCGCAGCTCCAGCTCGCGCCGATCATGTTCGTCCCGCACGTCCTCCTCGACGCCTACGCGTTCGACCGCGCGGAGATGTTCGACCGCAATCCGACGACCAGCCGCGCGGCCGAGCGCACCGCGATCGACGACCTGACGGACCCCATCGTCGCGCTCGGCCTCGACCGCCGGGTCGTCCGGCTCAACCCCGCCGCCGAGACGGTCCTGGGCGTCGACGCCGAGACCGCTCGCGACCGCCCGCTCGCCGAGTTTCTCGACCTGCCGGCTCGCGTCGGGAGTGACTTCGGGGGCGACCCCGACAGGGACGTCGCCGACGAAATCGACCCCGACGGCGACACCGAGGCTCCTTCCGCCGCCGACGGTGCCGAACCCGACGGCGGGGCCTCCCGCGAGGCGGTCGAGATCGACTCCGCGGCCGGAACCGGCCGGCGCACCTACGCGGTGTCGACCTCGCGGCTGACCGATCCCAACGGCACTCACGTCGGATACACGGTCGTCCTCTCGGACATCACTGAGCGCGAACGCCGCCGACAGCAGCTGGAGGTGCTCAACCGAATCCTGCGCCACAACCTCCGCAACGACGCCGGGGTCGTTCGCGGGTACGGCGAGATCCTCCGCGACCGCCTCGAGGACGCCGAACTGGTCCGGATGGCCGACGCGATCGAGCGCCGCGCGGGCGCGCTGGCCGCGCTCGGCGAGAAGGCCGGCACCGTCGAACGGCTCGTCTCCGACGGGGACGCGAGCGTCGTCGCCGTCGACGAGGTCGTCGCGTCCGCGGTCGCCGACGCGCGCGAGCGCGACCCCGACGCGACCGTCGAGTCGGTCGTGGAGGACCTCGACGACGGCGGCTGGACCACGCGCGTCAGGGAGGACGCGCTCCGGGCGATCGTCGAGAACACCGTGGAGAACGCGCTCGACCACCACGACGGCGAGGGGGGCGAGCGGGAGGACGGGGAAGCGTGGGTTCGGGCGTCGCTCCGGCGGGAGAACGACGGAGGCGGTCCAGATGACGCGAGTAACGACGCCGCCCGATTCGTCCTTGTCGTCGAGGACGACGGCCCCGGCATCCCCGATCACGAGGTCGAGGCGGTCGAGTCCGGACGCGAGACCGCGCTCGAACACGGCTCGGGGCTCGGGCTCTGGGTCGTCGAGTGGGGCGCCGCGGCGATCGGCGCCGAGGTCGACTACGCCGACCGCGAGCCGCGCGGGACGCGCGTGACGGTGTCGATCCCTGTCGTGGACGAGGCGTGAATCGGGGGAAAAGTTGGAACTTCGACAATTCACAAAACAGCGAAATCGACCGATTCAGTCGCTTTGGATGCGAGGTGCTAGCATGAATGTCACGTGCCCGAGCCCCTCGGCGAACCCGTAGTGGAGCTTGACGGGGAACTCCTCGCCGAGCTCGATGGTGACCTCGGCGTCGGAGGGGATCGCCTTGTTCATGTCCTTGAGGTAGTCGAGGCTGAACAGCGAGTCGGCGGGGCCGGCGGTGAGCGCGATGAGGTCCTCGCGGGCGAGCCGCAGGTCGACGTCGTCGGTGTCGCCCTCCGCCTCGATGAAGAACGCCTCGTCGGTCTCGTCGACGCGGAGGCGGATGTGGTCCGAGACCATGTCGGCGGCCGTGATCCCGCGGTCGATCTGGGCGCCCTCGACGACGATCTCGGAGGCGAGATCGAGGTCGGGGATGTCCGGCTCCTGTCGGATGGAGTCGGGGTCGATGAGCGCGAGCGTGTACGAGAGCCCGTCGATCTCGATGTGGAGCTTGCGGGTCTCCTCGTCGAGTTCGAGGTGGATCAGGTCGCCGGAGTTGGCCATGCCGGCGATGTCTTCGAGGCGGGCGAGGTTGACGCCGATGACGCCGCCGTCGGCCTCGTAGGACTCGAACGCGGCGGCTTCGAGGGTGAGATCGACCATACCCACGTTGGCGGGGTCGACGGCCCGGATGGAGAGCTCCTCTTCGTTCAGGCGGATCTTACACTCGTCGACCAACACGCTCACCGAATCGAGCGCGTCCTGTAGCGTTGACGCGCCCACGATGGCCTTGAACATATACGTTCGGCTAGGGCGGTATCACCTAAAAAGGCACCCGATCGGACCGGCACGGAAACGCTCAAACCGACCGGATCAGCCGGGCGATGACGACTGCCAGCGTGACGACGGTTCGCAGTAGTCGGAGGCGTTCGAGCCGGTATTCGACCGGGGCGGAGTCGCAGTCCTCATCGGTCTCGGACCGGTCGCGTTCCGACCGATCGCCTCCCGTCTCTCCGGGGGGATCGACCCCGTCGCGGGGGCGGTCGTCGGCTCGGTCGGACCCGTCTCGGTCGGACCCGTCTCGATCGAATCCCCGACCGCGTCGGGAGGGGGCCGGTCCGCAGTTCGCGTTCGGTTCGTCGATCCGGTCGTTCGGCGTCGGAGGTGCCGGGGTCTCGTCGTGCATGGAACCAACTGCGACCGACTCGCTGGCCGCACACGACGATACGGCGTTAATTCATAAGTATTCGAGCCGAATGCAAGGCGGAACTGAAAGTCGTCGAGGGCCGGTGGCGATCGCGGGCGTCGGGAGGCGAGCCAGGAGTGCTCAGATCAGCGGCTCGACGATCTCGCGGCCCTCGGCGAGGAGGTCGTCGACCGCCTCGTCACCGTCGGCCTCGGCGTACACCCGGAGCTTCGGTTCGGTGCCCGAGGGGCGGACGAGCAGCCACGAGCCGTTCTCTAAGAGGAGCTTGAACCCGTCGAGGGTGACCACCTTCGCGACGCCGTGGCCGGCGACCGACTCGGGGATGTGCTCTTCGAGTTCGTCGAGGACGCCCGCCTTCCGATCGTCGGGGCAGTCGAGCGACACCCTCCCGGAGGCGATCGCCCCGTGTTCGTCGAGCAGGCGGTCCACCCGGTCGTCGAACGGCTCCGCGGCGTGGGTTCCCGCGGCGAGCAGCGCCATCAACACGCCGTCCTTCTCGCGGACGTGGCCGCGGAGGGTGAACCCGCCCGACTCCTCGCCGCCGAACAGCGCGTCGCGTTTCCCCATCGCCTCGGCGACCCACTTGAAGCCGACCGGGGTCTCGTACACCGGCTCTCCGTGCGCCTCCGCGATGCGGTCGACGAGGAACGTCGTGGAGACGGTTCTGACGGCGGGCCCGGAGTCGTGCTCGAGAAGTCGGTCGTAGCAGGCGGCGTAGAAGAGGTTCGCGTTGAGCACGCCGCGCTCGGGCGTGACGACCGCGATCCGGTCGGCGTCCCCGTCGTTTGCGATCCCCAGGTCCACGTCACTGTCGGGATCCGTCACGCGGGCGGCCAGCGCTTCGAGGTGCTCGGCCGACGGCTCGGGGGAGCCCCCGCCGAACGTCACGTCGCGCTCGCAGCGCAGGCGGACGACCTCTGCCCCCGCGGATTCGAGGAGCGCGTCGGTGACGCCGCGCCCGCTCCCGTGCATCGCGTCGTACGCGACCGTGAGACCGTCGAGGTCGACCCCGTCGCCCCCGGTCGCGGCGCCGACGACCTCGCGGGCCGCGTCGGCGTGGTCGCTCACGAGGTCGACGCGAGAGACCTCGCCGCGCTCGGCCTCGGGGAGGAGGTCGGGCTCCGCGAGGCGGTCGACGATGTCCTCCGTGACACCCGGGAGCGCGGGCGCGCCGTCGTCCGGGATGAACTTCACGCCGTTGTACTCGGGCGGGTTGTGCGAGGCGGTGACCATGCAGGCACCGGCGAGCCCGCGGTCGACGATGGCGTACGCGATCACGGGCGTCGGCGCGTCGCGCTCGGGGAGGAGTACGTCGAAGCCGTTGCCGGCGAGCACCTCGGCGAGGCTCTCGGCGAACCCCTCCGAGGTCTCGCGGGCGTCGTAGCCGACCGCGACCGGATCGTCGTGGCCCGCCGCCGCGAGGTGGTCGGCGATCGCCTGTCCAACGATCCGCACGCGCTCGTCGGTGAAGGTGTCGAGAGTGGCCCGCCAACCGTCCGTGCCGAAGGCAATCTGGTCCATATCCCACCGGTCGGCCGCAGGGACAATAATGCCCGGTGCCGGTCGCGAACGTTGCAGGAACGAACGGCCGGTGGGGGTATTTATAAATGAATCGCGGTGGCGCGGGCCCGCGCGGGCCGTGGCCTTGGAAGTGTCCGCCGACGATCCGTCGACAACCATTGATACCCGATCGGCTGGGGGTCGCCACCGAACGACGACAGCGGCGGCAACGCCGACACCGAGAGGTCCGCTCGCCTACTGCGGTGCGTTGAAGCTCACGTCGTCGTCGAGTTCGTTCGACATCCGCTCTAAGTACGAGTACACCGCGCCGTGGGGGGCCCCGTCCAACAGCATCCCGACCGCTCGGCGGACCACTTCCAGCTCCTCGGGCTGGCCGACGGCGCCCACGGTCGACCCGTAGACGACGACGTTCGCGCCCGACAGCTCCTCCAACAGCTCCCGCGTCCGACCGTTCTCGCCGATGATCCGGCCCTTCTTGCGCTGGAGGTCGTTGTCGTTTCGGGTGTGCTCGGAGAGGTCGATCAGGTCGAGCGTCCGGAGGTCGTGGTCGAGGATCGACAGCGCGGTCTCCGGCTTGAACCCTCGCCCGATCGCTTTGATAATGTCCGGCGCCACCATCGCGGCGACCGGGTCGTCGCGCTCCTCGATGGCGACGCTGCCCGACTCCGAGTCGATGTCGAGCCGCACGTTCGCCCGCTCCTCGATCTCCCGCATCGTCTCGCCGCCGGCGCCGATGACGACGCCGATCCGGTCCTGCGGAACCGTCACGTGTTGCATACGACGAACTACCCGGCGGAGCCTTTTAAGCGTGTTCCGCCGCGAGCGGTATGTGGCAGCGTGACGGTAGTCTTCGGCCGCTTGAGGACGATATCACCGCGATCTACTCGCTCGACTCGCCGCCCGACTCCCCGTCCGATTCCGACTCCCCGTCCGATTCCGACTCCCCTCCCGATTCCGGCTCCCCGCTCGGCTCCGGTTCCGGCTCCGTCACGTACTCGTAGAGGTCGTCGGGGTCGACGTCGATCCCTTGCCGGGTGAAAAACGTCGCCACGTTCTCGCAGTCGCGGTCGAGGAACTCCCCGGCGTTCGGGTGGTGCACCGTCACCGCCTGTCCCATGTCGATGATCACCAGCTCGCCCTCGTGGATGATCATGTTGTACTCCGAGAGGTCGCCGTGGATCAGCCCGGCGCGGTAGAGCCGGCGCATGTACTCGCGGACGACCTCGTAGGCGGTCTCGGGGTTCTCGACGTCGACCTCGTTCAGCCGCCGCGCCCGGTCCTCCGCGTGCCCGACCAGTTCCATCACGAGGACGTTCCGCTGGACCGCGATGGGTTCGGGCACCCGCACGCCGGCCTTCCGAGCGCGTTCGAGGTTCGCGAACTCCTTGCGGGTCCACGCCAACACGACCGCCTTCTTGTCGCTCGCGATCCCCTCGAACCGCGGGTCGCCCTCCAGGTACTCGCGCATGTGCCGGAAGTTCGAGGAGTTGATCCGGTACACCTTCACCGCGACCTCGCGCTCGGGCGTGACGCCCTCGGGTCCGCCGCCCGCCGCGGCCGATCCCGGTTCCGGCCGCTCGCCCGCCTGCCCGCCGAGCGCCTCGAAGACGCTCGCCTCCTTCCCGGTCGAGACCGGCCCGCCGAAGGCGTCGACGTAGCCGTCCTGCACGAGCTTGTAGATGGCCGCCAGCGTCGCGTCGTCGAACACCGACTCCTGCAGTTTGAACTGCTCGGTGTCTTTGATCCGCTTGCGGAACTCGTCGAACTCCCGGTCCTGTCGGCGGGCGATCCGGTCCGCCTCCGTGTCGGAGACGTCCAGCTGTTCCCACTCGTCGCCGGGCTGATCTTCGGGTTCAAGCAGGACGAACTCCTCGCTCATTCGCCTCGACGTTCGAGGCCGCGAGGGATAAGCGAGGGGGTCCGGCGCCACGTCGGCTCCGCCTTCGAGACGGTCACAACACGTCGAGCGCGTCCTCGACCGGCATGTGGCCGTCCCGAACCACCTCCAGAATCTCCCGGCGCTCCTCCGTCTCGGGGTCGGTTTCGTCTCCGCCGTCTCCATCGCCGTCGGCGCCGAGCTCGCCGAGCGTCACCTTCTCGGTCTCGCCGACGAACTCCGGGAAGTCGGTCCCCTCCGCGAGCGCCGTCCCCTTCTTCACGCGATACGACCCGGCGTCGGTGGTGTAGAGGTCGCCGGGATGGAAGAAGTACCAGTCCTCGCGGTCGAACCGCACCGCGATCCGCGCCTTCGCGCCGAAGTTCCGCGCGAAGAACAGCAGCGCCTCCACCTCCTCGCCGGTGAGGTAGATCGGGTCGCCCGCGCTCGACTTCGCCTCGATCGCGTAGAACGTCTCTCCGTCGCCCGCGAGCACGTCGGGGAGCTCCCGCTCCGTCGCGGCGCCGCTGGCCGGGGCGCGCATCACGGCGAACCCCGCCTCGTCGAGGGCGTTCACCAGCTCCCGCTCGCGGCGGTCGCCCTTCCGGTTAGCGGACACGGTCGTCGTCACCCGGTTCGGTCATGAGCGTCGTAGACGCGAGCCGGTCAAAAGCCCGGCGGGTCGCGGGCCGACTCCGTCACCCGCGAAGCCGCCACCACACCGACCGGATCTTGTACCCGAGCGATCCCCGCTCGTACCCGTTCCACCCGCTCATACCACCCGCAAGCGTCGACGCCTCGTATCCCGCGTCGTCGAGCACCCGAGTCGCGCGCTTGGCGACGAGTCCCATCTTACAGACGGTGACGACCTCCCTGTCGTCGGGGATCTCGTCGATCCGACGCCGGAGGCTCGCCTCGTCACCGGCGCGGAGGTCGTCGTATACGGGGACGTTTCGGCTCGCGTCGATCGCGCCGCGCTCGTACTCCGATGCGGGCCGGATGTCCAGCAGGAAGGGCTCGTCGTCGGTCCCGAGGCGGTCGGCCAGTTCGTCGGGGAGGATGCGGCTCATCACCGGGAGATCGGTCTCGCGGCGGAAACCCTTGCCGACCGCGGGTGCGGTCGGTGGCCGACGGTCACTCGTCCGCCTTCACTCCCGCAGCCGCTCCGCGTGCTCGACGACGACGCGCCCCAGCGTCTCCGTGCGCCGCCGGACGTCGTCGTCGACGATCCGCGGGCTCTCGCCGGTCTCGACGACCCGCGACGCCCCCTCGATCCCGACCTCGTGGGGGACCGTCCACGCGTGGACGTTCCGGAACGTCGACCGGAGGTGTTCGAGCGTCCCGCCGTACGACCCCCCGCCGGCGGTCGCGAGCAGCCCCACGGCGGTGTCCGCGTACTCGTCGGAGCCGCAGAAGTCGTGGAAGTTCTTGAACGTCGAGGAGTAGGAGCCGCGGTAGACGGGGGTGCCGGCGAGGACGCCGTCGGCCTCGCGGACGCGCCGTTTCAGCGCCTCGCTGTCGCCCTGTACGTCCTCGTCCGGATGATACAGCGGGAGGTCGACCGCTCCCAGATCGATCAGGTCGATCTCGGCGCCGGCGTCTCCCGCGGCGGCGAGGGCGACGCGGAGCGCGGCCCGCGTGGTACTCGCCTCCCGACGGCTGGCGGACACAGCGGCGATTCGGGTCATACGTCGCGTTCGGGGTCGGAGGACAAAAACGCGGGCGGTCGAGGGTGTCCGATCGACCGCCCGTACCGATCGGGTGCGGAAAGTGCGAGGCGAACACCACGGCTGGAGCCGTGAGAGGGGATCAGAAGCGATCCACGCCTTGACGCTCGGTCCGTGGTTCTATATAAAGGCCCATGTGAACGTGCCTCATACCGCGCGGTACTCCCCTACCGTGTTGCGTTTTCGCACGACCCGAGCAAAAGGTTTATATAGAATCACAATCAATCAATGGCTGTAATGTCACAGCGCCAGCGGATGGGCAATCAGCCCATGATCGTACTTTCCGAGGAGTCGCAGCGTACCTCCGGAAAGGACGCTCAGAACATGAATATCACGGCCGGCAAGGCGGTCGCGGAGTCCGTCCGCACCACGCTCGGCCCGAAAGGGATGGACAAGATGCTCGTCGACTCCGGCGGGTCCGTCGTCGTCACGAACGACGGCGTCACCATCCTGAAGGAGATGGACATCGACCACCCGGCGGCCAACATGATCGTCGAGGTAAGCGAGACGCAGGAGGAGGAAGTCGGTGACGGGACCACCTCCGCCGTCGTCGTCGCCGGTGAGCTCCTCGACCAGGCCGAGGAGCTCCTCGATCAGGACATCCACGCGACCACGCTCGCGCAGGGGTACCGTCAGGCCTCCGAGAAGGCCAAGGAGATCCTCGAAGACGAGGCCATCGACGTCTCCGAGGACGACTACGACACGCTCGTCGAGATCGCCGAGACGGCGATGACGGGCAAGGGCGCCGAGAACTCCAAGGACCTGCTCGCCGAGCTCGTCGTCGACTCCGTCCTCGCGGTCAAGGACGACGACGGCATCGACACGGAGAACGTCTCCGTCGAGAAGGTCGTCGGCAGCTCGATCGACCAGTCCGAGCTCGTCGAGGGCGTCATCGTCGACAAGGAGCGCGTCGACGAGAACATGCCCTTCGCTGTCGAGGACGCCGACGTGGCGCTGTTCGACGGCGCCATCGAAGTGAAGGAGACGGAGATCGACGCCGAGGTCAACGTCACGGACCCCGACCAGCTCCAGCAGTTCCTCGACCAGGAAGAGGAGCAGCTCCGCGAGATGGTCGACCACCTGACGGAGATCGGCGCCGACGTCGTCTTCGTCGGTGACGGCATCGACGACATGGCCCAGCACTACCTCGCGCAGGAGGGCATCCTCGCCGTCCGCCGCGCGAAGTCCGACGACCTCAAGCGCCTCGCCCGCGCGACCGGCGGCCGCGTCGTCTCCAACCTCGACGACATCGAGACGGACGACCTCGGCTTCGCCGGCTCCGTCGCCCAGAAGGACATCGGCGGCGACGAGCGCATCTTCGTCGAGGACGTCGAAGAGGCGAAGTCCGTCACGCTCATCCTCCGCGGCGGCACCGAACACGTCGTCGACGAGGTCGAGCGCGCCATCGACGACTCGCTCGGCGTCGTTCGCACGACGCTGCTCGACGGGAAGGTGCTGCCCGGCGGCGGCGCCCCCGAGGCCGAGCTGGCCCTCCAGCTCCGCGACTTCGCCGACTCCGTCGGCGGCCGAGAGCAGCTCGCCGTCGAGGCGTTCGCCGACGCGCTGGAAGTCATCCCGCGCACCCTCGCCGAGAACGCGGGTCTCGACCCCATCGACTCGCTGGTCGACCTCCGCTCCCGCCACGACGGCGGCGAGTTCGGCGCCGGTCTCGACGCCTACACGGGCGACGTGATCGACATGGAGGCCGAGGGCGTCGTGGAGCCGCTCCGCGTCAAGACCCAGGCCATCGAGTCCGCCACCGAGGCGGCCGTCATGATCCTCCGCATCGACGACGTCATCGCGGCCGGCGACCTCAAGGGCGGCGGCTCCGACGACGGCGGCGACGAGGGCGGCCCCGGCGGCGCGCCCGGCGGCATGGGCGGCGGCATGGGCGGCATGGGCGGCATGGGCGGCGCGATGTGAAGTTCGGTTAACGCCTTCACACCCCCACGCCGACCGCAGCCGTTCCGCTGGACCGACCCGCCGACCGACCGTCGCGCGCCCCTTCGGGCCTCGACGACACGCGATTTTTATCGACGACTGACGCGACGCCACTCGCTTAGCCGCCGGCTCGTTACTCGAACAGTGAGCAGTCGCTCCGTCGACACGACGATAACACCGATGTCACCCCCCGACACGGGTGTTCGCGAGCCGTTAAGTGTCGTCCGCGCCTCCGATCGATCACGAGACGGGTCCGCCGCGAGCGCGCGTGACGCGGCGCGGTCCGTTCGATTTACCACACAATGCCACAGCAGAAAGCGGACTACGCAGACGACACCGAGATCGACGAGACGCTGGACCAGCCCGCCGACGACGCGACCGTCGAGGAGACGGTCGCGAACCTCGAGGAGCGCGGCTTCGACGTGATCGTCGTCGACGACGCCGACGAGGCGCTCGACGCGGTACGGTCGCAGATCCCCGCGGGCGCGTCCGTGATGAACGGCCACTCGACGACCCTCGAAGAGATCGGCTTCGACGACCTCCTCAGCGAGGGCGACCACGAGTGGGAGAGCCTCCCCGACCAGATCTGGAGCATCGACGACGACGCCGAGCGACAGACCGCGCGCCGCGAGTCGCAGACGGCCGACTACTTCCTCGGCGGCATCAACGCGATCGCGCAGACGGGCGAGCTCGTCGCCGCCGACCTCTCCGGCAGCCGCGTCGGGGCCTACCCGTTCGCCGCCGGCAACGTGGCCATCGTCACGGGCACGAACAAGATCGTCCCGACGCTCGACGACGCGCTCGACCGGCTGGAGTCGGTCGCGTACCCGCTGGAGAACGAGCGCGCACAGGAGGCGTACGGCGTCGAGTCGGCGGTCGCCAAGCAGCTCATCTACCGCCGCGAGACAGAGGAGGGCCGGACGACGGTCGTCCTCGTGCGCGAGCAGCTCGGGTACTGAGCCCGGAACACGCTCCGCCGTTTCGACGGCGACGCGTCACGCGTTCTCTCCCCCGGTTTTCGCGTCCGTGAGCGGCGGCGCTGGTCGCGGCGGTACAGCGGGCCGGGATGCGAACCGCGGTCGAGATCCCCTCGTCGGGCGCGGTCGAAACCGCGTCCGAGTGGTAAGAGACGGGACCGGACGGCATAGTCGGACATCGGTAAGGCGGATGAGCACGCGCAGTGACCGATCCGTCGGGCGACGGACCCTAAAAGAGGACAGTCGCGACGATGGCCGTGTTGATGACGATCAGTGCCGTGAGGAGGATGAGTCGGATGTGTCGATGGACACCGGCCCTGTCCTCCGGGAAAAGCGCACTAGCCATTGTCGCGGGGGAGCACAACTGTTCTCGTCTCGGTGCCCGGGGTCGGGAAGCGTGTTCGGATCAGCCGGTTGATGTACGTGCTCATTACCCACATGATTGTAATTTAAACTACTAGTAGTTTTCTTTAGTATACACTACCAGTAGCTACTAATAATACAGAGATGTGGTTGTAGAGAATTCACCAGCATAACCGGCACAAAAATGTTGTTAGGACAAGGTTAATGTGTGAGTAAATACCACCAGTATACAGAGAACGCGGACGGGGACGTAGTCGATCAGAGAGCTGATGTCACGGAAACATACGATCGACGGATCGCTCGAGCGAAACGTCATGACGGTAGTTCGTTCCCGTACCCCTCGATCAGACCTGGCTTTGTGAGCAATAATACTTCCAGAACGAGAAAGCAATTTGCATTAGATATAGTATAACAAACTAGTTTTCAAAAATTATTTATGTTATTGATATATAATCCAACATGATGGATGAACCGATTCGGCAGAGTGGTGATCTGGGGATGAAGATCGACGACGATGAGGGTCCGAAGCTGGATTGGGCCGTGATCAAGTCCCTGATGAGTGCTCAGGCGAACACGAGTACGTCTCTCGAACGATACCTCCTGTACGTGACTCACGACGACTTCGATCTCGACAGGCAGAACGTGGAGCGGTGCATCTCACAGGCGATTGATCACCACGAGCGCGCGCTCGAGGATCTGAAAGTCGCACGCGAACTCGTTTCAGACAAAAACAATTAATAAATACAGATTTTATTTAGAGTTTAATGCTTCGAATCTAGAAGGATATATGTACATCGGGGGAGTGGTCCCCGATAATGCGGCTGACAGTCCCGACGGATTTCGAAATCCTGCAGATTCTTTCTAACGGCAGACGTAATAACGCGATCAACATCGCGGCGCATCTCGACAAGAACCGGTCGTACGTCAACACGCGGTTGCCGGTGCTAGCCGATTACGGGCTGCTCGACCGCGTCGGACCCGCACCGAACAGCGGACTCTACGAGATCACCGAACGGGGACGGGTCGCGGCGAGCCACCGGGAGGAGTACGAGGACGACGACGTCGACTTCGAGGCGCTGATCGATCGGAAGCTGGCGGAGCAGGAGTAGCTCGGCACTGACAGAGCGACCGAGCGCGGGAGAGAGAACACGTCGACACCGGGGGTTCTGCGGCCAGGAGTTAACCGACGAGAGAGCGGCGTCCGTGTCCGACGTCGATCCGAGCAGAGCCGCGGCTGCGTGTCGAGGGCGCGTCAGCGGCCGGCGCTCGATGACGGCGAAACCGCATATAGTATATACCATCAGTATCCACTAGCGCGTATGATACCCATCGCGAACGCGTTCGATCTGATCGTGTTGCGGTGTCTCTCGGAACGCGGCGGCGGCAGCGCGTCGGAGATCGCGGGGCGGCTCGATCGATCGCGGCCGTACGTGCGCACGCGACTGATCACGCTCGCGGAGACCGGCTACGTGCGGACGGACGGCACCGAGCCGCGCTTTCAGACGTACGAGCTCACGTCGACGGGCGCGGCCGTGGCTCGGCGCGTGGGTTCGACGGCGGACGTGTAGCAGCACGGGACGAGCGAGCCGATCGGGACGGCGACCGCGGGGCGTCGCCCGCGAGACGTCGATCACGGATCGAGGGTCGAGACCGACGTTTTCGGGGAGTAATCGGGCCTTAACGTAGTTTATGCTACTCCTATATACTGACGGTAGATATAAGTGGTTAGATTAGATAACTGATAACTGCAACGTGAAGTGGCTACTAGAACGGTCAATCGGCGTACAGAGCGAGGTGATTGCAGATCAGTGGCGATGACAGACGATACCAACGGCGACGACACCGCGGACCTGACGCGGACGACGATCGAGTTGGACCGAGAGGTCTGGCGGGAGGTTCGCTCCGACGCGGTCGCGGACGGGGCGAACGTCTCCGAGAAGCTCGAGGAAGTCCTCGTGGACTACTACAACTTAGAGTAATGACACGAGGGATCGACGGCCGCGACGTATCAGTCGTGACCCGAACGACCGGAGCGTATCGTGCGACGACCGACCAGCAGTCGACAGCAGCTACACACAATCACACTACATGACAGACGACAATAGCCGGAAGAAGGCACAAGCGGTCTTCTTCTCGATCGTGAGAGCGTGTCATAGAAAGCGTCACGTACGAAGCAGCAGGGTGCGAAAAGTGTGTCCAACACCAGCGCAACCCTGCAAG
>NZ_VCNL01000005.1 GCF_007671685.1 Halorubrum salsamenti
CTTACTTCCCTGTTGAAGCGATTGACAATTAAAACTGCGGATTGGGAAACTCAGGCTGTGCCATCCACGGTAGAACGGGTCGACGTTGTCGGATTCATCCTGCGGCTAAAGCCGCAGGTGTTCTCCTTGAATCCTTATAAGTCTCGACGTGAATACGCAGGTATGACTCAGGTCTCGCTCGGGAACCGGCGTGATTTCCGAGCGCTGTTCGATCACCTCGACGGCGTCGCGCTGTGGACGGCCACCCAGCCCGGTGAATTCGACTACATCAGCGCCGGATTCGAGGACATCTGGGGGATCCCACCCGCCGAAGTCAAAGACGACGTCTCCCTGTTGATCGACAGTATCCACCCCGAGGACCGCGACCGGGTCCGAAAAAATATCGAGGAATCGGCCCAGGGAACCCGTGACGAGACGTATGAGGGCCGCGTCGTCCAACCGGACGGATCGGTTCGCTGGGTGCTCACGCGGCAGGTCGCGCTCCGGGACGATGACGGCGAGATCGCCGAGGTCGTCGGCATCTGTACGGACATTACGGAGCAACAGGGCCGCGAGCAGGAGCTCGAACTGCTGAACCGGATCGTCCGCCACGACATTCGCAACGATATGGCCGTCGTTCTCGGCTGGATGGAGATGCTCGAAGACCACGTCGACGCCGACGGGGAAGCGTACCTGCGCAAAATCCTCGCCAGCAGTGAACACGTCGTCGAGCTGACGGAGATCGCGCACGATTACGTCGAAACGGTCGTCTCCGATGAGGACCTCGCCGTCGAGCCGGTTTCGCTTCGGTCGGTCCTGACGACCGAGCTGTCGCTCCGCGAGGAGTCCTTCCCGGAGGCGAAGTTCGTCGTCGACGGGTCCGTTCCCGACGTTTCGGTGGCCGCAGACAGCATGCTCAGTTCGGTGTTCCGGAACCTCCTGAACAACGCCGTTCAACACAACGACAAAGAGACCCCTCTCGTCGAGGTGTCCTGCGAGCTTCGAGACGACGGCGTCGACGTCCGCATCGCCGACAACGGGCCCGGCATCCCGGACGACAAGAAGGAGTTCGTGTTCGGGAAAGGCGAGCGCGGTCTCGGGAGCCCCGGGACGGGAATCGGGCTGTACCTCGTACAGACGCTGGTCTCCCAGTACGGCGGCGACATCCGGATCGAGGACAACGAGCCGACGGGGACCGTGTTCGTCGTCGAACTCCCGCGTGCCGAGTGACGCGACGCCGTCGCGCCGATCCGCTTGCGGACCGCCGTCAGTGACTCCCGACTTCGGTCGGAGGCTTCTGTCTTGTATCGCTGTGAGTGGCTTCTCCGCCGACGCCACCGAAGTAACCTAAAACTGATAGTTCGAACGCTATACCAATCTAATTATATAAATATCGATTCGATTCAGCGCCGATCGTACCCTCGATCGTGGATACGATCGCGGCCGTGGTTGCGACAGGCCCGCAGGGTCGTGTCGAACGCGGATCGCGCTTACCGACAACATCCTCCAGCACCCCGAGCGCGACGTTCGATCTGTCTGAGCTAAAGAGCCATTCCTCCATATCTGGGTATTTCGATCAGCTGAATCCCTTTATATTGACATAATTGGGTGTGGTTCTTGATCATCTAACAGTCTCTGTTTTATTTATAATATATTATATAAATATCTATTTTAGTATTTATACTTTATCTGTTCGCACCGAACCCGTCCGATTTGACAGTCCGATCGCATTCGCAGAGCGGTTGTACTCTCGCTGGGAGCTCCAACCGCGCCTCGGAGCGTGACGGCTCGACATCGCACAGTCGGTGCAAACCGCGAGGCTCATCCGACCGCCGATCGATCACGCGCCGCGCCGGTTGTCGAGGTACGGATCGCCTTGTATCTCCTGTGGGCGTCCCCCGCCGATCAGAACGCTTCGCGGCGATGAGATTCGCGTCGGCGCTCGCGAGGAACGCGGCGAGCCCGGCCGCGTCGAACGGCGTTCTCGGTCGAATCGCCCGGTGACATACCCACAACTGGTGGGACCCGGGTCAGATACCCACCGTCCGCAGCGGACCGCTGCGAAGGACGCTGCGGAGGATCGTTACCGGCCGCCTACCACTCGGCGACGCTTCCGTCGGCGTGTCTCCACACGGGGTTGTGCCAGTCCACGTCTTTCTCGGCCTGCGCGCGTACGTGCCCCTCGTCGATCTCGATCCCGAGGCCGGGCGCGTCCGGAATCTGGACGTACCCGTCCTCGTAGTCGAAGACGGAGGGGTCCGCGAGGTAGTCGAGCACGTCGCTCCTCTCGTTGTAGTGGATGTCGAGGCTCTGCTCTTGGATGAAGGCGTTCGGCGAGCAGGCGTCCACCTGTAGGCAGGAGGCGAGCGCGACGGGACCGAGCGGGCAGTGGGGCGCCATCGCCACGTCGTACGCCTCGGCCATCGCGGCGATCTTCTTCACCTCGGTGATCCCGCCCGCGTGCGAGAGATCGGGCTGGATCACGTCGACCGCGCCGTCCTCGAACACCTCCTTGAAGTCCCACCGCGAGTACATGCGCTCGCCGGTCGCGATGGGCGTCGTGGTGTGTGCCGCGATCTGGGGGAGGGCGTCGTTGTGGCCCGACAGGACGGGCTCTTCGACGAACATCGGGTCGTACGGTTCGAGCGCCTCGACGAGCCGCTTCGCCATCGGTTTGGAGACGCGCCCGTGGAAGTCGACGCCGATATCGACCTCGTCGCCGACGGCCTCCCGGACCTTCCGCAGTCGCGTCGCGGCGGCGTCGATCGCGGCGGGGTCGTCGACCCGCTCGATCTCCTCGGTCGCGTTCATCTTCAGCGCCGTGAACCCCGCCTCGACCTGTTTCCGCGCCTGTTCGGCCACGTCGGACGGGCGGTCGCCGCCGATCCACTGGTACACCCGGATCCGCTCGCGGGCCGCGCCGCCGAGCAGCTCGTGGACGGGGACGCCGAGCTCCTTGCCCTTGACGTCCCAGAGCGCCTGGTCGACCCCCGCGATGGCGCTCATCAACACCGGCCCGCCGCGGTAGAATCCGCCCCGGTACATCGTCTGCCAGTGGTCTTCGATCCGACCGGCGTCCTCGCCGAGCAGGTAGGTGTCGAACAGCTCCTCCACCGCGGTCCGCACCGTCTTCGACCGCCCCTCGACGACCGGCTCTCCCCACCCGACCGTTCCGTCGGCGGTCTCGACGCGCAGGAAGAGCCACCGCGGCGGCACTTCGAACAGCTCGTAGTCGACGATTTCGCTCATTCCCGGCTGGGTGTTCCCCGTCGCCGCTGTTAGTCGTTCCGGGTCCGGCTGCGACGCGAGCGGTCGCTCGCGCGGAGTTGCCGGTGATATATCGACGACTGATCATTACAAAATTAGGGTTGTAATTAAATTGATTGATGGTGAACCGGACCGAGACCGAACCGGCGGCGAGCCGCCCGATTTATGACGGCAGCCGTCCGGAATAGCCGTATGCACTCACGACGAGTCGATCAGATCCGCGATGGCGGCGTGGTCGCAATTCTCCGCGGCGTGGCTCCGGAATCGGCGATCGACGTAGCGACTGCCGTGGTCGACGGCGGCGTCACGGCGCTCGAAGTGACCGCGGACACGCCGAACGTCGCGGAGACGATCGACGCGCTCTCCGATCGATTCGACGACGTGCTCGTCGGCGCCGGGACGGTTCTGGACGCCGAGACCGCCCGGGCGGTACAGCTCGCGGGCGCCGAGTTCCTCGTCACGCCGACGGTCGACGGCGGCGTCATCGAGACCGGAACCCGCTACGGGACGCCGGTCGCCACCGGCGCGTTCACTCCGACCGAGGCCGTCCGAGCGTACGAGGCCGGCGCCGACTTCGTGAAGGTGTTCCCGGCCGCGACGGGCGGACCGGAGCACGTCGCGGCCCTCGGCGGTCCGCTCCCGCAGATCCCGCTCGTCCCGACCGGCGGGGTCGGCCCCGCGAACGCCGGCGAGTACATCGAGGCCGGAGCCGCGGCAGTCGGCGTCGGAAGCGCGATCGTCGACGACGACGCCGTCGCGAACGAGGAGTACGAGACCATCGCCGAGAACGCGCGCCGGACGGTCGACGCGGTCGCGAGCGGTAGAGACCGATAGCTCGACGGTCGATCAGGCGATCCGGGACCGGAACTCGGGGACGCCTTCGGTATCGAGGTCGGTCACGCGGAAGACGGCGCCCGCGCCATCTCCCTCTCTCGACCGGTCCCCGTCGGTGAGTGCGGTCGTCACGTAGAGCGTTTCGTACCCGGCCCCACCGAACGTGACCGAGGAGACCTTCCGCGCCGGGAACTCGATCTCGGAGACGGGCTCTCCGGTCGGCGCGTGCCGAACGACTCGCCCCCCGTTCCACCGTGCCGACCACACGTGACCGCTCGCGTCGACGGTCATCCCGTCGGGGATACCGTCGTCTGCCGCGGTCTCACGGAACGTCCGCTGGTTCGTGAGATCACCGGTATCGCGGTCGTAATCGAACGCGTAGATCCGGTGAGCTTCGGACTCGGTGACGTAGAAGGTCTCTCTGTCGCCGGTGAACCCCATCCCGTTCGGGATGTCGAGGTCCTCGAGGACCGTGGTAACGCGCCCGTCCGGATCGATCCGATAGAGGTCACCGAGCGTCTCCGCGCCGGGCATGGTCCCGCAGAAAACTCGCCCTTCCGGGTCGGCGATCACGTCGTTGAACCTCGTCTGGGCGTCGACTTCGAGTACGGCGGTGGTTGCACCGCTTTCCGGTTCGAACCGCTCGACGGTTCGGCGAGTAAACAGAAGTAACGCCCCGTCGTTCTCGAGCGTCAACCCACCGATCGGTCCGGACGGGGCGTCGTAGGCGATGCCGTGCTCGTCCGTTTCGGGATCGTACGACCAGAGCCGGCCGGCCGGGATATCCACCCAGTACAGCCGCCGGCGGTCGGGATGCCACAGCGGTCCCTCGCCGGTGTGGCTGTGCGTATCCGCTATACGCTCAAGTCGAACCATATCTACTCGTCTCAACGACAGTACTTGAACGTACTGTCCAGCGGGACTGCGAAGAGTTGTCTCAAGTGGCACTTCCCGTCTGTAAATTACCAATATATAATATATTATTTCTTTTTGACTTATAGCCGATTAGTGAGGGATCTCCGATCGCCCACGATAGGGCCTTGAAAGTAGGACTCCGCCCGCCGACAGCAAAAATCTGGAGTGCATCACGGTAGGGAGATCGTGATCCGGCTTCCGTGGATTCACATCCAACTGTACCGCCGCATTCTCTCATTCGGCATTAATCACGTAAATACAACGCTCATATCGGAACTATTCTAAAAAATAACCACTTTAAGCGTATTAATATCAACTATTTCAACTCTCCTAAGCTACCAACCGTCGACTCAGCGTATCGAAATAGAGCCACTGATCGCGTTTCTTTGAGTATCGGTTTCGGCGGACGCCAACGGCTCGGAGCCGTAACCCTCCGGTCGTCCGACCCGTGTTCTACATCCTTTTTGAAAGTATGTTTTTCGTATTTTATAACTTTAGATATATTTGAGATGTATCGATATCCGTGGTGAGTGATTTGACGTCGGAACGAGCTCCGTACGAGGTACGCTGTGAGATGTCCGTCACGCCAACGAGAATCGGATCTGTCGTCGAGAACCTGCTCTGTAGTGACCTCCCGAGCACGCGGGCGAACGCCGGGTTCGTTGTGCTCGGACGGCCTGAGGACCGATCTTGGGTCAGGGTTTTTGTACCACGTCCACGGACACTCAAGCATGCTTCACAGTACCGGGCCGCTGGTGTCGGTCGACGTCGGCGATGAGACCGTCTCTGAAACGGATATTACGGACGTTCAGGAGCGATACATTGGCGGTCGTGGAGTCGCGACGCGGCTCGCCCACGAGCGAATTCCGTTCGACGCGGATCCGCTGGGATCGGAAAACCGGGTGGTGTTCACCACGGGGCCGATGCAGGCCTCCCAGATGAGCTTCACCGGACGGGCGAACTGTACCGCGCTCTCGCCGCTGACGGACGGGCTGCTGTCGTCGAACGCGGGTGGGTTCGTCTCGCGTCACCTCGCGGCGACGGGATACGGGGCGATCGAACTGGCCGGAGCGAGCGACGAGCTGACCGTCGTCCACGTCCGCGACGACGGCGTGGAGTTTGAGCCGGTGCCGGACCTCGCCGGGGCGACCGTCTCTGAGACGACCGACTACCTGGATTCCGAGCACGACATCTCCAGTGACCGGACCGCCGTGATCGGACCGGCAGGCGAAAACGAAGTCCGGTTCGCGTCGATTATGACGACCGAGGAGCGCGCATTCGGCCGGGGCGGGCTGGGGGCGGTTCTCGGGTCGAAAAACGTCAAGGCCGTCACGTTCGGCGGCGACTCTGCGCCCGACCACTCGATTTCCACGACCGCTAACGAGATCCACCGCGAGGCCGCCACCGACGACAACATCATGAAACGACAGGGGACGGTGGCGGTGATGGATCTCGCAAACGAGATGGACGGACTTCCGTCCTACTACTTCTCCGAGCAGTCCTTCGACGGCGTGGAGGGTATCAACGGCGCCGCCGTGGCGGAGAAGAAGTATAAGAAGGGGACGTGCTCCGCGTGTGCGTTCGCGTGTAAGCTCCCGACCCGTGACGAAGCGCGCGGCGTTGAAACCGAAGGCCCGGAGTTCGAGGTCGCGATGGCGTTCGGGTCAAACTCCGGTATCGACGACATCGTCGACGTGATGAAATCCAACCAACTCTGCGACGATTACGGCCTCGATGCGATCTCAACGGGGAACACGATCGCGGCCTACCTCGCGGCCAACGACGAGTTCGGGAACGAGGAGCTGATCTGGGACCTCGTCGAACAGATCGCCTACCGCGAAGATACCGGTGACCTGCTCGCAGACGGCATCGGCCGCGTACACGACGAACTCGGTGTCGAAAACTGGTCCGTGAAGAACCTCGATTTCGCTGCCCACGAGGGCCGCGTGCTCCACGGGCAAGCGCTCTCGTACGCGGTGGCGAACCGCGGCGCCGACCACATGTATTCGGTCTTTTACTCCGTCGAATACCCCCTCGTGGACGAGGACCAAGCTATGAGGCCGGTCGGGTTCGATGGCAAAGCCGAACGGCTGGTCAAACGGGAAAACCAGATGGCGGTCAACGACAGCGGCGTCGTCTGTAAGTTCTCCCGGGACTACATGACGCCTCAGCGCTACGAACTGCTCTTCGATGCGGACTTTGACGAGCTCCTCGATGTCGGCGGGCGTATCGTCACGTTGGAACGCCATTTCAACAACCAACGCGGCTTCGATCGCGGCGACGACCGGCTCCCCTACGAAGACGAACTCCCCGGATTCGAGGCGGCGCTCGATGACTACTACGACGCCAGAGGCTGGGACGACGACGGCACCGTCCCGGAGACTCCGGTCGCTCAGTAGGCCCTGTTGAGGGGTCGCTCGCCTCACCGAGTCTCCCGAGCGGATCGACGTGGAGTTCGCGGGGCGAGAGACGACGTCCCGCGAGTCATTGGGACAATCGTTCGCCACCATTTCGCAGAGCTACCATCTCCGAATATAGTTTCGTATCTTTATATTTCGTGTCAAACGGAGCCGAGTAGCCGGTCCACTTGAGTACGCGAGGTCGACTTACACCCAGCTGGCGGCGAAATCACAGTCACGCCGCCGTCGATCGAAAGGCGATCCGGATCTTCGATGAACAGTGCTGACCGTACTCCACGGTTTATCCTGATTCGAACAGAATCTCTACTCACGGAATCACGCTGATCTTCCCGCGACGGGCGCCGGACTGACACCGCCGTTGTGGTGTCAGGGCCGAATATCGGTGCCCGGTACCGCTATTCGCCGCGCCACTCGGGGTCGCGTCCTTCGAGGAAGGCGTCGATCCCCTCGTCCTTGTCCTCGGTCGCGAATAGCTGGGCGAACAGGGCGGCCTCGTACGCGAGCCCGTCGTCGAGATCCATCCGGCTGCTCGCCCGCACTGCGTCCTTCGCGAATTCGAGGGCGACCGGGCTCTTGTCCGCCATTGCGCCGGCCAGTTCGTCTACCCGCTCGTCGAGGGAAGCCCCGTCGAGGACTTCGTCGACGAGCCCGATGTCGGCCGCCTCAGTGGCGTCGATCAACTCTCCGGAGAGAATCAGCCGCATGGCCTGTCCCTCTCCGACGAGCCGCGGGAGACGCTGGGTGCCGCCGCCTCCGGGAATAATCCCGAGGTTAATCTCGGGCTGACCGAGCTTGGCGTCCGTAGCCGCGAGGCGGACGTCGCAGGCCAGCGCGAGTTCGCATCCGCCTCCGAGCGCGTGTCCGTTTATTCGGGCGATCACCGGGAGCGAAAGATCGGCGACGCGCTCGTATATCCGCGGGCGTTCACTGGCGGCCCGCTGTTCGAGCGCGTCGCGCTCGCGGAGTTCGGTCACGTCGGCACCCGAGACGAACGCACCGCCCGCATCGTCACCCGTGATCACGACGACCCGCGTCGACGCGTCCGCTTCCGCGGCGCCAAGTACGTCGGCGAGGTCCTCACGAACCACCGCATTCAGCGCGTTGCGCTCGTCCGGACGAGA
Source organism: Halorubrum salsamenti (assembly GCF_007671685.1). Classification (GTDB taxonomy): domain Archaea; phylum Halobacteriota; class Halobacteria; order Halobacteriales; family Haloferacaceae; genus Halorubrum; species Halorubrum salsamenti. Next base: position 8,537 of record NZ_VCNL01000005.1, read on the forward strand.
TATCGTCACCCTCGTCACGCCCTCGACGCGGTCACCGACGGCCGCCTCGATGACGTCCGATTCGGCGGCGATGGCGGCGGGGTCGGCCGGCTCAGACATCGTCGATCTCTCCGTCGCCGCTCACGCCGACGATCTCGTCGTCCTCCCAGATGTAGAACCCCTCTCCGGTCTTTTTGCCGAGCTTCCCTGCGCGCACCTTCTGTCGGAGCGCCTGCGGAGGCCGGAATCGCTCGCCAAGCTCCTCGTGGAGGTACTCCAGCACGTCGAGGCGTACGTCGAGTCCGACCACGTCTGTCAGTTCGATCGGCCCCATCGGATGGTTGTAGCCGAGTTCCATCGCGTCGTCGATATCTCGCGGGCCCGCGACGCCGGTCTCGAGCATACGGATCGCCTCCGCACCGAGGGCGACGCCCAGTCGCGAGGAGGCGAACCCGGCCGAATCGCGGATCGAGATCGGGCTCTTGTCGAGCGACTCGACGAAGTCGGTGACCCGATCGAGGGTCGCCTCGTCCGTCTGCTCGGCGTCGATCACCTCGACGAGTTCCATGATATGGACCGGGTTGAAGAAGTGGAGGCCGAGCGCCCGGCCCGGGTCGTCGAGGACGCTGATGATCTCCGTCACCGACAGCGAGGAGGTGTTCGTCGCGATGATCGCGTCGGCGGGCGCGGCCGCCGCGATGTCCTCGAACACGCTCTGTTTGAGGTCGACGTCTTCGGGCACCGCTTCGACGACGAGGTCGGCGTCCGCGACTGCCGCCTCCAGGTCCGTCGTCGTCGCGATCCGATCGAGCGTCGCAGCCATCTCGTCTTCCGTCGTTTTCCCTCGATCGACTCCCCCTTGCAGGTTCGTCTCAATGCTCTCGACACCGTCTGCTAGTACCTCTTCGTTGATGTCACGGATCGTGACCTCGTTGCCGGCCATCGCAGTCACCTGCGCGATACCATGACCCATGGTGCCGGCACCTAACACTGTAGTTCGCATGGATCGAGTGTCTCTTTCGGTGTAAATGAAGCTTGTTGTCTCCGCATTCGACCTCGCGGTGGCACCGATTCGCTGGCGGGCGTTGACACCGATTCGCCGACGGAGCGGCTTCGATGGCGACGAGCGTGATCGTCGGATCGGCCCGCCGCACGACCGCTGTGACACACCGACAGCTTCGTTATTGTCCGTCCGAAGAGTGCCCCATGCGCGCTGATAGCGACAACACTCAAGCGATTGGCCTCAAAAACACGGTTTTCGAGGGTTCAAACACCGTGTACCTCCTCGGCGCGGACGGGACGGGTCCCCTCACACTCGTCGATGCGGGATTCGACGCCCCTGACATCCGCGACCAGCTGGCGGCCGGAATCGAGGCGACCGGCCACGCGGTCGCCGACGTCGACCAGATCTTGCTGACTCACTACCACGGCGACCACGCCGGGCTCGCGGGCTGGGTGCAAGCGGAAAGCGGCGCGTCGATCCGGATCCACGAGGCCGACGCGCCGGTCGCCGCGCCGGACGAGGCGGCGTACCGGGATCTCCGGGACCGACAGGAAGCGGCCTTCGAGGCGTGGGGAATGCCGGAGGCGAAACGCGAGGCGGTGCGAGTGGTGCTCGATGAAGAGATGGACCTCGCGGCCGGCGACCCCGAGATCGAGCCGATCGCGGACAGTGAGACCGTGAGAGCCGGACCGTACGACCTGACCGCTCTCCATCTCCCGGGCCACACCGCTGGCCACGTCGGCTACCACGCGGCCGACGAGGGCGCCCTCTGGAGTGGCGACGCGCTCCTGCCGCGGTACACCCCGAACGTCGGCGGCGCGGACGTGCGGCTCGACGGCGCACTTGCGGCGTACCTCGGAAGTCTCGAACGGATCGTCGACGTCTCTCCAGAAATCGCCTGGCCCGGCCACCGTGACCGGATCGACGATCCGGTCGGGAGGGCGCGCGAGATCGTCGAACACCACCGCGAACGCACCCGACGGGTAATTCGAGTGCTCCGCGAGCGGGGTCCCGCGAACGCGTGGGCCGTAAGCCACGAGCTGTTCGGCGAACTCGAAGCGATCCACATCCTTCACGGCCCCGGTGAGGCGTCGGCGCACCTCGAACACCTGACCGACCACGGGATCGCCGAGCGCAACGACGACGGAACCTACGCGCTCGTCGATCCCGCGTCGGGGGATGACCTCGACCTCGACGACCTCTTCCCGGACGTCTGAGCGAGCGGGCCCACGCGCGGGACCGACGCTCGCCGTCCCGCCGCCGTACCGTCGCTTACTCTCCCGCCGCCGTAACGACTGTCGGTTTCGCTCATTCTATCGGACCCGGCTATCGTCTGCCTGTGCTCGGACGGGGTCGCGGAATCCGGTTACGGAATCCTTTTGAGACGGGCCTGTCATCACGACCCATGGGATACGACGGACCCACAGAGTTGTATATCGACGGCGAGTGGACGCCGGCGACCGACGAACAGACCATCGAAACGACCGATCCCGCGACGGAGGCGCCGTACGCGACCGTCGCGAGCGCGACTCCGGAGGACGTCGACCGCGCGGCCGCGGCCGCCGACGCGGCCGCCGCCCGTGACGGTGACTGGCGCTCGCTCGACCCGAGTGAGCGCGCGGCGCACCTCCACGCGATGGCCGACGCGATCGAGGACCTCTCTGACGAGATCGTCCTCGTGGAGTCGCACGACAACGGCAAGACCCCGTTCGAGGCCGGGCTCGACATCGACATGGTCGTCGACACGTTCCGGTACTACGCCGGGTGGGCGGACAAGCTCACGGGACAGACGGTGCCCGTCCCCGGCGACCGGCTCGACTACGTCCGGCAGGAGCCCCTCGGGGTGACTGCTCACATCGCGCCGTGGAACTACCCGTTCCAGCTCGCCGGGCGGAGCCTCGCGCCGGCGCTCGCCTGCGGGAACACCGCGGTGCTCAAACCGTCGAGCCAGACGCCGCTGTCGGCGCTGTACTACGCCGAGGCGGCCGATCGCGCCGGTCTCCCGGACGGCGTTCTCAACGTCGTCCCCGGAACCGGCAGCGAGGCGGGCGACGCGCTCGTCGGCCACCCGGACGTCGACCACGTCGCGTTCACCGGGAGCACCGACGTCGGCAAGGGAATCATGTCCCGCGCCGCCGAGAACGTGACGGGCGTCACCATGGAGCTCGGCGGGAAGGGCCCGAACGTCATCTTCCCCGACGCGGATCTCGACGCCGCCGCGTCCGGCGTCCACTACGGGATCTTTATGAACGCGGGCCAGATGTGCTGGGCCGGCTCGCGTCTGCTCGTCCACGAGGATGTCCACGACGAGGTCGTCGAACGCGTCGTCGAGCGGGCCGAGGCGACCCCGCTCGGGAGCGGGATCGACGACGACGGCCGCATGGGGCCGCTCGTCAGCGAGTCGCACCTCGCGGACGTCGAGGCGTACGTCCAGACGGGGCTCGACGAGGGCGCGACCCTCGCGACCGGCGGGTCGCGGCCCGACGATCTCGACGACGGGTACTTCCTCGAGCCCACGGTGCTCACGGACGTCACCAACGACATGACCGTCGCACGTGAGGAGATCTTCGGTCCCGTGCTCTCGGTGATCCCGTTCGCCGACCGCGAGGAGGCGATCGCGATCGCGAACGACTCCCCGTACGGGCTGATGGCCGGGATCTGGACGTCGGATCTGGAGACGGCGCACGGCGCGGCCGCCGACCTCGACTACGGTATGGTGTCGGTCAACGAGTACCCGGTGACGTTCCCGCAGACGCCGTTCGGCGGCTTCAAACAGAGCGGTATCGGGCGCGAGCAGGGGACGGAGGCGCTTGCGGAGTACACGCAGGCGAAGAACGTCAACGTGAACCTCGAAGGCTGACCGGCCGCTCCCCCGAGTCCGGATCGATCACGGACGAGATCGCCAGGTGGGCACCGATTACGTTCAGCGTATACGCCCGCCGCGCGACCGCGGGCTCGTAAGCGGCCCGGGCCGAAGCAGTATTACAACCTTATCCATGTAACACTAAACGGCGCTCACATCACCTCTTTCCCGGGCGTCCCGGTTCTACACCGGTAAGCCGGTCGAAACCGCCGGATTTCTCCGCTGCCTGCAATAGCGTAAACGCATCACGTATACACCAACTGCGGTGAGACGCGTCTGTCTCCGTGGCCCGTAACGAGACCTTACCTACCGCTGTCCGGTCGGTTCGTCGGATGGCCAGGCGAGTAATCGACCCGCGTCAGCGCTCGGACGCTGGCACGCGTCAGTCGCCACGCGCGGGTGCGTCGCCGATCAGCGCTCACTGCCTGTGGTATCAGCCCCGCCGCCCGTTGTGGTCACGCGGCGACAAGTCCGGGCGAACTGCTCAGAGCCCGAGCGCCGCCTCCGCGACCGTCGTCTTCTGGATCTCGTCGGTCCCGCCGATGATCGAGAGGATCCGGGCGTCGCGGTAGTAGCGCTCCAGCGGGTAGTCCGCGCGGTACCCCTTGCCGCCGTACACCTGCATCGCGTTTCGGGCGACGAACTCGGCGGTCTCGCTCGCGGTGAACTTCGCGCGCGAGGAGGCTCGCGTGTCGCCCTCTCCCGCCGCGATCCGGGTCGCCGAGTCGTAGGTCAGATGGCGCGCGGCGGAGAGCTTGGAGTCCATCTCCGCGACGAGCACCTGCACGGCCTGGTACTCGCCGACCGCCTGCCCGCCCTGCTCGCGGTCGCCAGCGTAGGCGACCGCCTCGTCGAACGCCGCGCGCGCGATGCCGACGCCGATCGCGGCCAGCCCCGTCCGAGCCATGTCGATCGTCCCCATCGCGATGCGGAAGCCGTGGCCGACCTCTCCCAGCAGCGCGTCCTCGTCCACGGCGACCTCGTCGAAGGCCGAGTCCCCGGTGACGTGCCCGTGCATGCCGAGGTACTCGCCACGCTCGAACGAGAACCCGTCCGTCTCGTCGACCCCTGGGACGAGGAAAACGCTGACGCCGTGGCCGTCCTCCGGTGCCGGACGCTTGCGCGCCACGACGAGGTGGACGTCGGCGACGCCGGCGTTCGTGCCGAACGTCTTCTCGCCGCTGATCCGGTAGCCGTCGTCGGTCGCCGTCGCGACGGTCTCCAGCTCCGACGGCGACGACCCCGCCCCCGGCTCCGTCAACAGCATCGACCCGACGCGCTCGCCCGCGACCATGTCCGGCAGGAGCCGCTCGCGCTGGGCGTCCGTCCCGAAGTTCAACACCGGCAGCGTCGCGAAGGTGTGACCCTGTATCGTCTCCGCGACCGCGCCGCTCTCGGCCGCGATCCGCTCGATCGCCAGACAGTAAGCGACGAAGTCGGCGCCGAGCCCCCCGTACTCCTCTGGAACGAGGATCCCGAGGAGCCCCCGCTCGCCGGCCTCCTCGATCACGTCGCGGGGGAACTCTCCGGTCTCCTCGATCGCTTCGGCGCGTTCCGCGACGACCTCGGTCGCGAACGACTCGGCCCGTTCTCGGACCGCGCGCTGCTCGGCGGACAACGACTGCTCGATGAGCGTCATGCCCGCTACTCCCGGCCCGGACCTCTTAAACGTTCACGTCAGTCGAAGTCCGGCCGGCGGTCGTCGAGGAAGGCGGCCACCCCCTCCTCGTGGGCGTCGGTCCCGTACGCCCGGACCTGTAGCGCCGCCTCGCGGTCGAGCGCGTCGTCGACGGGGCGGCCGAGGTTCCCGTGGAGTCCCTCCTTGATCAGCCCGAGCGTCGTCGTCGGCTTTCGGCCGAGCGTCTCCAGCAGCTCGTCCACCCGGTCATCGAGGGCGTCTCCCGACACGGCCTCGTTTATCAGGCCCATCGTCGCGGCCTCGTCGGCGTCGAAGAGCCGACCGGTCATCGTCAGCTCCTTCGCCCGTCGGAGGCCGACGAGTCGGGGGAGCAGCACCGTTCCCCCGGAGTCCGGAATGAGCCCGACGTTCACGAACGCCTCCCCGAACCGGGCGTCCGCGTCGGCGTAGGCGAAATCACAGGCGGCCGCGAGGTTCGTCCCCGCTCCGATCGCGTCGCCGTTCACCTTGGCGATCACCGGGAACGGGGCCGAGAGGATCGCCCGTATGTTCGCGTTCAGCGTCTCCTGGACGCGCCGCGACGCCTCGTCGGCCGTCTCGTCGCGCTCGCGCATCGCCTCCAGGTCTCCGCCGGCACAGAAGCTCCCGCCCGAGCCCGTGATCACGAGCGCGCGGACGTCTCGCTCCGTCGCCGCCTCGATCGCGTCGCGGAGGTCCCGCGCCGTGGCCGGCGTCATCGCGTTTCGAGCGTCGGGTCGGTCGAACCGTGTCACCTGGACGCGTCCGTCGACAGTGGTTTCCATACGTGGTCTGCGAGACGGACCCACATAGTTTTTAGTACCCGCATCGACGTTACTCGCCATATGCGTGAGGCATACGTTATCGGCGCGGGTCAGTCACCGTTCGGCTCGTACCCGGAAGAGACCTACCGATCGTTGTTCGAGACGGCGTACGACCGCGCGCTCGACAGCGTCGACGGCGACGTCGACACCGATCGGATCGATGAGGCGTTTCTCGGCACTCTCGGCGTCGGCGGCCGACAGATCGGGCTCAGCGGTCCGGCAGTGACGGAGCACGTCGGTCTGCACGGCGTCCCGACGACGCGGGTGGAGAACGCCTGCGCGGCGAGCGGCTACGCGCTGCGCAACGCCGTCTCCGCCGTCAAGTCGGGGATGGCCGACCTCGTCCTCGCGGGCGGGTACGAGGTGATGACGGACACCAGCGCCGACCAGACGAAGTGGTGGCTCGGCGTCAGCGGCGAGACCGAGTGGGAGCGCCTTTCCGGCACCACCTTCGCCGGCGTGTACGCGCAGATGGCGTCCGCGTACCTCGACGAGTACGACGCGACGCCGGACGATCTGAGCCGAGTCGCGGTGAAGAACCACGCCAACGGCGCGGAGAACCCCAACGCTCACCTCGGGTTCACCTGCTCGCTCGAAGACGCCACCGCGGCGCCCGCGGTCGCCGACCCCCTCACGCTGTACCACTGCTGTCCGACCACCGACGGCGCGAGCGCCGCGCTCGTCGCCAGCGAGGAGGTCGCTCGCGAGCTGTCGGACGTGCCCGTCCGGGTCGCCGCCAGCGGCGCCGCCTCCGGGGCGGTCGGGCTGTTCCAGCGCGACTCGCTCACCTCGATTCCGGCGACCGTAACGGCCGCCGAGCGCGCCTACGAACAGGCGGGGATCGAGTCCGGCGACGTCGACTTCGCGGAGGTCCACGACTGCTTCGCGATCGCGGAGCTGCTGGCGTACGAGGACCTCGGCCTCTGCGAGCGCGGCGAGGCGCCGCGTCTGCTGCGCGAGGGCGTCACCGACCCCGACGGCGACCTCCCGGTCAACACGAGCGGCGGGCTCAAGTCGAAGGGTCACCCCATCGGCGCGACCGGCACCGGACAGGTCGTGGAGGCGTTCGAGCAGCTCCGGGGCCACGGACACGTGCAGGTCGACGGCGCCGAGCGCGGGCTCACCCACAACGTCGGCGGCAGCGGCGGGGGCGTCACCGTCCACGTCTTCGAGCGCGGCTTCGGAGGTGGGTCGGCGTGACCCGCGGAATCGCCGCGGCCGGTGTGCACGTCCCCCGGTTCCGGATCGAGGCCTCGACGGTCAGCGAGGCGTGGGGCGTCGATCACGCGAGCGGAATCGAGCGGAAGGCGCTGCCGGCGGCGGACGAGGACGCCCTGACGATGGCGATTTCGGCCGCGACCGACGCGCTCGACCGTGTCGACGTGACCCCGGAATCCCTCGAGTTCGTCGGCCTCGCGACCACCACGCCGCCGCTGGCCGAGGAGGAGTTCGCGCCGCGGGTCGTCCGCGCGCTCGGAGGCGAGAGCGGGACTCGCACGGCGACGGCGACGGCGAGTCCGCTCGCCGGGGTCGACGTGCTGGAGCGCGCGGTCGAGGCCGACGGGCCGGCGCTCGCGATCGCCGCCGACGCGCCCACCGGTGACCCGGCCGAGGCCGACCACCGTCTCGGCGCCGCCGCGGTCGCGTTCCTCGTCGATGATGACGCTCCGGTAACGCTCGTCGACAGCGCCGCGCACGCCGACGAGTATCCCGGCGTCCGCTACCGTGAGCGGGGTTCGGAGACGGTCGACGCGCTCGGGGTGACGACGTACGAGCGCGACGCGGTCGGCGAGAGCGTCGCGGCCGTCCTCGAGACCCTCGCCGCCGACGACCCGGTTGGGGCGGCGCTCCACCAGCCGAACGGGGGACTTCCGTACCGCGTCGGCGGACGCACCGACCTCACCAACGACGCGATCGAACGCGGCACCGTCGTCGACCGCGTGGGTGACGCGGGGGCCGCCACGGTGCCGCTGGGGCTCTGCGCGGCGCTCGCGGCGGCCGATGCCGACGCGACGACCGTCGCCGCCGACTTCGGCGGCGGCGGGGCCGCGCTCGGACTCGCGTTCGCGGGCGGGCTCGATGCCGTGCCAGCCGTCGACGAGAGACTCGGCGGCGGTGAACTCGTCTCGTACGACCGGTACCTCCGCGAGCGCGGATACGTCGTCGACGGCGAGGTCGCCGGCGGCGGCGCCCACGTCAGCCTCCCGTCGTGGCGCCGGTCACTCGACGGCCGCTACCGGCTCGTCGCCGGTCAGTGTCCGTCCTGCGGTGGACTGACCTTCCCCGCTGAGGGGGCCTGCGGCGTCTGTCACGACCGCGGCTCGTTCGAGCGCGTGGAACTTCCGCGAGACGGCGTCGTCGACGCGGTGACGGTGATCGGACAGGGCGGCGCGCCGCCGGAGTTCGTCCCTCAGCAGGAGCGGGACGGCCCCTACGCCGTCGGAATCGTGCGGTTCACCCGCGACGGCGAGGAGGTCACGATCCCGATGCAGTTGACCGACTGCGACCCCGAGACGGTCGCCGTCGGCGACGACGTCCGGGCGACGATCCGTCGCGTCTACGCGGACGAGGGGATCCCGCGGTACGGCTCGAAGGCGACGCCGATCTGACGCCCCGGACGGCGTCGATCGACCGACGGGTTCCCCCGCTCGCCTTCTGACAGGTTACGGGACAGGGGGCTGTTCCCGACACTACTATGTGAAATGGGTTCACATACCGTAGCGAACCATGAGCGATCTCACGCCACCGACGCGCGAGGAGATAGTCGAGTACGCCGCGGAACACCACATGGACCTTACGGCGGAGGAGGTAGACACGCTGGCGGCCGTGATCCCCGAGGTGCTCGGGGCGTACGAGCGGCTCGACGAACTGTCGACATCGCCACCACCGGTAGCGTATCCGGACCGGCACGTCGAGGAGGTCGACCCCGACGACGCGGCCGATCCACTGAATGCGGTGATCCGAACCTGCGTCGTCGAGGGCGCCGACGCGGGCCCGCTGGAGGGCTACGACGTGGGGCTCAAGGACAACGTCTCGTTGGCCGACGTCGAGACGACGTTCGGTTCGGACGTCCTTTCCGGGTACGTTCCGCGGTACGACGCGACGATCGTCACCCGGCTGCTCGACGCCGGCGCGTCGATCACGGCGAAGCTCAACATGGAGAACCTCGCCTTCTCCGGAAGCGGTGAGATGTCGGCGTACGGACCGGTAGTGAACCCGCACGACGACGGCCACTTAGCGGGCGGATCGTCGAGCGGCTCGGCGGCGGCGGTCGCGAGCGGCCTCGTCGACGTGGCGATCGGCGGCGATCAGGCGGGATCGATCCGGATTCCCGCCGCGTGGTGTGGCTGCGTCGGCCACAAGCCCACCCACGGGCTCGTCCCGTACACCGGGATCCTCGGACTCGGGCGGACGTTCGACCACACCGGCCCGCTGGCGTCGAGCGTCGCCGACTGCGCTCGCGTGCTCGACGCGATCGCGGGTGCGGACCCGCTCGATCCGCGGCAGAACGCGGCGGTCCCGACGCAGGCGTACGCCGACCGCGTCGAATCGGCTCCCGACGCCGACGGGCTCACGATCGGCGTGCTGACCGAGGGGTTCGGCCACGAGGAGAGCGACCCCGGCGTCGACGAGACGGTCAGAGAGGCGCTCGACGCCCTCGACGACGCGGGCGCGACCGTCACGGAGGTGTCCGTGCCGATGCACCGCGACGGGCTGGCGATCTGGAACGGAGTCGCCAACGAGGGGACGACCGCGACGATCGCCGGCGAGGGCGTCGGCCACTTCGCGGACGGCTACTACGACACCGACCTGATGGCCGCGTTCGCCGAGGCGCGCCGGGAGAACGCCGACGCGTACCCGCCGACGATCAAGCTCGTCGCGACGCTCGGCGCGTACCTCTCGGAGGAGTACCACAGCCGGTACTACGCGAAGGCGCAGAACCTCTCGCGGGAGCTCTCCGAGGCGTACGACGACGCGCTCGCCGACGTCGACGTGCTGGCGATGCCGACCACGCCGCAGACGGCCCACGAGCGGCTCGATGACCCCTCGATGGCGCAGATCATCTCGCGCGCGGTGGACATGCTTCCGAACACGGCACCGTTCGACGTGACTGGGCATCCGGCGGTCTCCGTCCCGGCCGGCGCGAGCGACGGGCTCCCGGTCGGGCTGATGCTCGTCGGCGAGCAGTTCGACGACGCGACGCCGCTGGCCGCCGCACGGGTCGCCGAACGGACGCTCGGCTGATCGGCGCTCGTCGGGAAGGGGGATGAAGACTGTCCGCGAACGACATTTGCATAACATGTTCGTAACGACATTTATATGGGTGTGACACGAATCCTCACGTATGAGCGCGCAATCTGACTCGGCGGGAGTGTCCTGTTCCGCGTGGGACAACTCGGAGTGCGGGGGCACGCCGTACTGTCCGCCGCGGTGTCCACGGTTCGAGGGGAAAGACGGGATGCCGTACGTCGCGCGGCCGTTCAGGGAGGAGGACCGATCGGCGCTCGTTTCGATGTATGCCGATCTCGACCGGTTCAGCCGCGCGAACGGGCTACCGCCGATGAGCGTCCCGAAGATCGAGTCGTGGCTCGACCGGCTACTCGAGAACGGGTGGAACTTGGTCGTAGTCGACGGCTCGGAGATCGTCGGTCACGTCGCCGCCGTCCCGGTCGACTCGACCGCGCCCGAGTTCGTGATCTTCGTTCATCAGGACCACCAGAACAACGCGGTGGGGACGGAACTCGTCAAACAGCTCATTGCGTACGCCGACGACCGGGACCACGAGGGACTCACGCTGGAGGTGTCGACCGGCAACGAGCGCGCGATCACCGTCTACGAGAACGTCGGGTTCGAGGTCACAGAGGAGAAACTCTCCGAGATCGAGATGGAACTCGATCTCGACGGGTCGCTCGCAGATCGACTCCAGCGTCCACCCGCGGAGCGCGAGTGACGTCCGTCGTTCGGCGTTACTACCGGAAGTTGTCTAGAGACTGCGCTTAGGGCCCTCCGATGGGACGAACGGCGATCGAGACCGCTATGTCCGTTCGTCTCCGGCGATGAGCACGGGGAGTTCGGTCGTCAGGATAACGTCCTGCGTCACGCTTCCGAACAGCGCCTTTCCGGTCGGCGATCGCTTCCGACCGGCGAGACAGATCAGGTCGGCCCCGGCTTCGTCGGCGTACCCGATGATCTCCGCCGACGGGTTGCCGCTTCGACCGACGAGTTCGACGTCGATACCGGCCGCTTCGAGTTCCGTCTCTGCGAACCGGGCCGTCTGGAGCTGCGCGATCGACGCGCCGGTCGGATTGTCCGAGAACACGTGCAGCACGGTCACGGTGAGATCCTCCGTCCGCATCGGTAGATCCTCTACGACCGTCTGGACCTGTCGACCAACGCGCTCCTTATCGTCGTCGATAGCGAACAGTATCTCGCTCATAGCCGTTACTTCTCACCCGGATCATAAATAGACTGCTGGTGGTTCCGACGCTGGGGCCCGCCCGGAAGGGGGTATCCCGCCGGCTACTCGCCGGTGAACTCCGGGTCGCGGTCCTCGCGGAACGCCGCGATCCCCTCGCGGTGGTCATCGGTCTCCAGCAGCGTGCTCTGTGCGAGCGACTCGACGGTCCCGGCGGTCCGGGTGTCCGCGTCGCGGGCGGTGTTGACGACGCGTTTCGCCAGCCCGATCGCCTGTGGCGGGCGGTCACAGAGATCCTCGGCGTACGCGTTGGCCGCCGAATCGGGGTCGTCCGCCACGCGCTCGACGAGCCCGACCTCGCGAGCGCGGTCGCCGTCGATCAGCTCGCCGCTGAAGATGAGATCCTTCGCCGTCCCCGGACCGACGAGGTGAACGAACCGAGAGCAGCCGCCCAGCCCCGGAATGAGCCCGATGTTATGTTCCGGGAATCCGAGCGTCGCGTCCGGCGCCGCGATACGGACGTCGCAGGCCAACGCGAGTTCGAGCCCGCCGCCGACGCAGGTGCCGTCGATCGCCGCGATCACCGGCTTCTCGATCGTCTCTATCGCGTCGAACGCGCCGCCGAGGATCCGCGAATTCTCGCGGAACTCGGCGGTCGTCCACTCCTGTGCCTCCTCGAAGAGCGCGACATCGGCCCCGACGGAGAACACCTCGTCGCCGCCGGCGACGATCCCGACCCGCACGCGGTCCTCGCGGAAGACGTCGACCGCCTCGGCCAGCTCGTGGCGCATTCGCTGATCGATCGCGTTCACCGGATCGTTGTCGAGCCGGACCGTCGCAACGCTCTCGTTGACTGCCACGGTTAACGTGTCGAATTCCATAGTGGTGGGCTCGCGGCTGATCGACTTGGTTCTTTCTCCCGCGAAGAACCGCGGCACCGAGGCTGACGGGTCGGCCCCTCCCCGTCAGCTCCACTCCGGCTCGCGCTCCGAGAAGAACGCCGCGAGCCCTTCGTCGAACGTGTCCGACTCGCTCATTCGTTTTATCGCCGAGCGCTCCCGTTCGAGGTGGCGATCGAGTCCTCCCTCGAAAGCGGTGTCGAGAAGTCGTTTCGTCCGTGCGTACGCTTCGGTCGGCCCTGCAGCGTAGTCGGCTGCCCTCTCTGTCACCGTGGCGAGAAACTCCTCTTCCGACCCCTCATACCGCTCGTTCGCGATTCCGAGGTCGACGGCTTGCGCCGCGTCGATCGGATCGGGATCGAACAGTAGCTCTCGCGCGCGATACGGTCCGACCGTCCACACGAGGAAGAACGGCGTCGCGTTGTCCGGCGTGAGCCCGATTCGGGCGTACGCCGTGTCGAACACCGCATCCTCGTGGACGTGGATCAGATCCGACGCGAGTGCGAACCCGAGGGCGCCCCCCGCAGCGACGCCCGTCACCGCCGCGATAACCGGTGCCGGGAACTCTCGAACGGCCCGGATCAGTCGGTTTGAGGCGGCCGCGATGGCGTCGATCTTCGCGGACCGCATCTCTTGTGGCGCCTGTTCGATCGCCTGTAGGTCGGCGCCCGCGGAGAACACCGGGTCACCGTACAGGACGAGACAGCCCGCCTCGCCGGCGACCGACTCAACGGTTTTCGCCATCGCCTCCACCTTCGCCGGGCGGAACACGTTCAGCGGTTCCTCTCCCTCCTCCATCGCGATCCGGACTACGTTCCCGTCGTCGACGCGCTCGACGCGGACGAGCGGGTGCGGTCGCTCAGTCATAGCGCGACACCTTCGACGTCTGCAGGCGGGTGAAACGGGGAACCATCGTCTGAATCATTTCACTCCCAAGTAGCTCTCCATCGTTTCCCTGTCCTCGAGCAGCTCTGAGGCGGGTGACTCGTGGACGATCCTCCCGGTCTCGAGGACGTACGCTCTGTCCGCGAGCCCGAGCGCCATCTCGGCGTTCTGCTCGACGAGGAGCACCGTCACGCCCCGCTCGTTCAAGTCGCGGACGATGTCCGCGACGTCGTCGACGATCTGCGGCGCTAGCCCCTCGCTCGGCTCGTCGAGCAGGAGGAGGTCCGTTTCGGGGCCCAACAGCGCGCGCGCGATCGCGAGCATCTGCTGCTCGCCGCCGCTCATCGTGCCGGCCTGCTGGTTGCGGCGCTCGTCGAGCCGGGGGAACTGGTCGTACACCTCCTCGAACTGCGCCGACTGGTCCCCTTCGCCGCTGTGGGCCGCCAGCCGGAGGTTCTCCTCGACGGTGAGGCTCCCGAACACGCGTCGCTCCTCCGGGATCCAAGAGATTCCGCGCTTGCGTATCTGGTTCGGGTCGAGCCCGTCGATCGCCTCGCCACGTATCTCGACGGTGCCGCTCGTCGGCGGCGTCAGTCCCATCACGCTCCGGAGCGTCGTCGTCTTCCCCGCTCCGTTGCGCCCGACGAGAGCGATGATCTCGCCCTCTCCGACCGACAGCGACAGGTCGAACAGGATGTGGCTCTCGCCGTAGTGAGTGTTGATCCCGTCGACGGAGAGCAGGGGATCACTCATGACCGCCACCCCGAAGGTACGCCTCCTGTACCCGCTCGTCCGACTGTACCTCCGACGGTACTCCCTGAGTGAGCAGTTTGCCCTCGTTCAACACCGCAATCTGGTCGGAGATATCCATGACGATGTCCATATCGTGTTCGATGATCACGACCGTCGTGTCGGACGCGATGTCCTCGATCAGCTCGACGGTCTCGTTCGTCTCCTCCGGACTCATCCCGGCCGTCGGTTCGTCCATCAGCAGCAGTCGCGGCTCCGACGCGAGCGCGATCGCGACTTCGAGGTGGCGCCGCTGCCCGTACGCCAGGCTCGACGCCGTCTCGGTCGCGACATCGTCGAGCCCGACTCGTTCTAGCACCCGTTCCGCGTCCGCGATCGGCTCATCGTGAGACGCGTGATGGGTGAGGAAATCCGACGGACCGAACCCGGTGTAGCGGGCTTGCGCCGCGAGCCGGACGTTCTCCAACGCGGTGAGTGCCGAGAAGAAGTTCGTGATCTGGAACGACCGCACGATCCCTCGCCGGACGACCTCGTGTGGCTCGACGTCGCTGATCTGCTCGCCGTCGAACTCGATCCGCCCCTCGGTCGGGGCGTGCTTCCCGGTGAACGTGTTGAACAGGGTCGTCTTCCCGGCGCCGTTCGGCCCGATGATCGCCGTGATCCCGCCGTCGGGGATCTCGAGCGAGACGTCGTCGAGCGCGGTGAGCGGCCCGAACCGCTTCGTGAGCCCTTCGGTTCTGAGGATGGCTCCGCTCGATGCGTCCGCGTCCGTCTCGGCTCCTCCGATCGTGTTTCCGCTCATGGTCAGTCACGCACCTCCCGCACGTAGTTTTTCAGCGCCTGCTTCACGTTGTCGACCGCGCCGCTCGGATCGTCACGCAGCGATATCAGCGCCCCGGCGATGCCGCGCGGCGCGAAGATAACCACGAGCACGAACAGCGTGCCGAGGATCACCTCCCAGCTGGCGACGCCGCCGAGCCGGTCCTCGAGGAAGACGACGAGCCCGGCGCCGACCATCGGTCCCCAGAGGGTCCCCATCCCGCCGAGCAGCACCATCACGACCAACTCGCCGCTGACCGTCCAATGGAGCAGCCCCGGGTTCGCGACGCTCTGGAAGGGGACGTACAGCCCGCCGGCGAGCCCGGCGAATCCTCCGCTTATCGCGAAGGCGATGACCTTGTACCGCTGGACATCGTACCCGATGAACTCGATCCGCTCTTCGTTCTCGCGGATCCCCTGAACGACCCGTCCGAACGGGGAGTTCGCGAGCCGGATCAGTCCGGCGAGCGACAGCGCGACGAGGGCGAGGGTGAGGAAGTAGTAGGCGAGCGGATCACCGAATCCGATCCCGGCCAGTTCGTAGGAGCCGATCCCGTAGAGACCGTTGTCGCCGCCGGTCACCGTCTCTACGCCGGCGACCGTCGCCGGGAGGTCGGTGAAGACGACGACGTACAGCAGTTGGGCGAACGCCAGCGTCAGCATCGCAAAGTAGATCCCGCGTGCTCGAACGCTGAGCCATCCGATCAGCGCGGCGACGACCACACCGACCAAGACCGAGGCGGGCAAGACGACCAAAGCGTTCGGCGTCACCTGTCCGACGAGCAGTGCAGCCGTGTACCCTCCTGCACCGTACATCGCCGCGTGTCCGAACGACAGCAGGCCGGCGTAGCCGAAGACGAAATCGAGGCTCAACGCCAGCAGTGCGAACGCCAGCATTCGAACGAGGAGATTGACCCAGAACGGCTGAATCGATCCGGCGATCGGTCCCGCGGCGGCGAGACCGAGGATGCCAACAACTAGCAAGATCCGCCCCGGCCGCGAGAGGATCTGGTTTCCTGTTCGTGCCTTGTCGTCGTCTCGTAGGAGTTCGAATACCGGCATCATGCGGCCTCCGTTGCGCCAAACAGTCCGTTTGGTTTCACCATCAACACAATCGCCATCAGTCCGAACAGGGCCAAGTCGGTCAGCGTCGGGGCGATCAGAGCGCCGTACGAGGTGACGAGTCCGATGAGCAGCGCGGAGAAGACGGCGCCGCGGAAGCTCCCGAGCCCCCCGATGACGACGATCACGAACGCCTCGATGATGATTCCCATCCCCATCCCGGGGTTGACGGAGCGCGACGCCCCGAGGAGGACGCCCGCGAGCCCCGCGAGTACCGCACCGAGCACGAAGACGCCGGTGAACACCTTCGAAACGTCGATCCCGAGGGCGTCGACCATCTCCGTGTCGTGAGCGCTCGCCCGCATGATGATTCCGAGGTTGCTCCGGTCGATCGCGAGCCAGACGCCGCCGATCAGCGCCGTGCTGATCGCGAGGACGAACAGCCGGTACACCGGGTAGTCCACCACGCCGAGCGACAGGGTGCCGGTGAGCAGCGCCGGCTGGGCGATCTGCCGCGCCTGTCCGCCCCAGATCTGGACGACGGCACCTTGGATCATGATGGCGAACCCGAACGTCAACAGAATGTGGTACAGGGGATTCCGTCCGTACAGCGGACGCAGCGAGAACACCTCGATCGCTATCCCGACCACGCCGACCAGAAGCGGCGCGAGCAGCAGCGCGAGCCAGAAGCTCCCGAGTTCGACCGCGATCACCGACCCGAAGTACGCTCCGAGCATGTACAGGGCCCCGTGCGCGAAGTTGATGACGTCGAGCATCCCGAAGATGAGCGTCAGCCCCGCAGCGATCAGGGCGAGTATCATCCCGGACTGGACGCCGAGCAGGGTGGCGCGAACGATCGACTCGATCATTCAGTCGGCCCTCCTCGTCGTAGCGCGAGACGGTCGGCGAGCGGTGACGCGTGTGGAACGGACCATGTTAGCTGAGATCACAGTCCCATGTGGGGCCCTCGACGCTCTCGATCGTCTCCACGACCTGATTTTCGACCGGCTGTTCGCCGTCGCTCTCGACGACCTCGCGGACGTACATGTTCTGAATGGCCTCGTGGGTCTGCTCGTTGAACCGGAAGCTCCCGCGCGGGCTGTCGATCTCCATCCCGCTGAGCGCGCCCGACAGCTCGTCGGGCTCCGCGCTGCCGGTCTCCTCGACGGCGGCGGCGAACGCTTGCGCCGAGTCGTACCCCTGACACGCGTACACGTTGGCCGTGCTGTCGTACGCGCCGCGGTAGTTCTCGACGAACGTCTGGTTCCGCTCGCTCTCCTGTGCGGGCGTGTAGTGGAGCAACGAGTACATGCCGAGCGCGGCCTCTCCCTGTGCGGGGAGCGTGTCTTCCGACAGGAGGAATCCGCTTCCGGTCTGAGTCATCTCCTCGTTGAGGCCGTAGTCGGCGAAGGCGGAGACGTATCCGACCGCGTCGCTCCCGGCGAAGAAGGAGAAGACGGCGTCAGCCCCGCTGCTCTCGATTTGGCCCAGATACGTCGAGTAGTCGTCGGTGCCGAGCGGCGCGCCGACCTCGGCGACGATCTCGCCGCCCGCCTCCTCGAAGGCCTCGCCGAAGAAGTTCTTGGAGTTCTGGCCGAACGCGTAGTCAGCGTACGCCAGACAGACGTTGTCGGCGACGTTCTCGTACACCCACTCCGCCAGCGGCGCGCTCGTCTGCCAGTCGTTGAACGACGTCCGGAAGTGGTAGTCCAGACACCCTTCTTGAGTGACGCGGTAGTCGCCGGCGTTGGCGTTCAGCCAGATCGCGCTCGCCTCCGACTCGATGGTGTCCATGATCGCGATCGCGACCGCGCTCGACACCGGACCGACGATCACGTCCGCCTGCTCTTCGATGAGCAGCTCGCGGGTCACGTCGACGCCGCGGTTCGTGTCCGCCTCCGTGTCGCGTTGGACGGTTTCGACCTCTCGTCCGTCGATCTCGCCGCCGTTCTGTTCGAGGTACATCTCGAACCCGTTGACGATGCTCTCGCCGAGCATCGCGTACGTCCCGGTGAACGGGAGCGCGTAGCCGACGGTGAGTCCGCCGCCGCCCTCGCCACTACCACCGAGGCACCCGCCGATCGCGGCGGCCGTCCCGACCGCCGCACCCGTGTGGAGGTACTTCCGCCGCGACATCGTCGATCTGTCCGAGTCGCCGGAATTCCCGTGGCGATCTCGTTCATGATTGCTACTATTTCTCATGGGTCTGCGAGCCATAGACACGTCTGCGAGTCTATCATATATATAAATTATGGAACTGGGGCTGTTTGCGCGCCGTGCGGCGGACGTATTTTTACTATTATTAATATTTATATACCATGATAGAGATGCCCAGACATGGTATGGATAGAGTCCCTGCCAGTGGTACCGGCGTACATGGATGTCGCGAACAGCCGATGGCTGTGGCTCTCGACGGTCCCGGTCGTCTCGGTGGTGCTATTGCAGGCGGCGATATTTTTCCGGCGCGCCTGGTCGGACGGAAAGGAGATCGGGTTATCGGACGATCAGCTCAAATCCGGGTTCAAGACCGGGGTGATCTCGGCGATCGGTCCCGCCATCGCGGTCTTGGTCGGGATGCTGGCGTTGATCGCGACTGTCGGCGGCCCCGTCGCGTGGATGCGGCTCTCGGTGATCGGATCGGTTGCGTTCGAGCTTCCTGCGGCCGAACTGGGCGTGAGCCAGTTCGGCTACAGCCTCGGTGACAGCGATATCACCGAAACCGCGTACGCGACGGCGGTCTGGTCGATGACGCTGGGCGGGACCGGCTGGTTGCTCGTCTCTGCGTTCGGGACGCCGCACATGGAGAAGGCCAGACAGAAGCTCGGCGAGGGGAAGGACGCGCTCATTCCGATCATCGGCGCCGCCGCGATGCTGGGGGCGTTCGCCTACTTCCTGACCGGCGAGGTCGCGTCGGGAACGCCCGAGACGGGATCGGTCGCCACAGGGGGGTTAGTGATGCTCATCTTGTTGCAGATCGCGGATAACAAGGAGATACAGTGGCTCCGCGAGTGGGCGCTCGGAACGGCGATGATGGTCGGGCTCCTCGTTGGTGTCGCGCTGCAAGTGACTGTCGGAACCTGGTGGTAAGATGTCTGGAAACACCGACTCGGTAGACGGTCAGCACAGTGGTGACGGCGTGTACGAAACCGAATTCATCCCGTACATCAACAAATGGGGGCGCCGGACGAACGCCCTCGCGGTACTGCTTTCGCTCGGTCCCGCGGTGGCGCTGCTTACGGTGTTCGACATTCTCCCGCCGACGCAGGCGATCACCGGTGCGTTCATCTCGGTCGCGGCGACGTTCGGGATCTTCTGGGTGGTCGAGCCGCTCTCGTACTACCCCGTGTTGGGGATCCCGGGAACGTACATGGCGTTCCTGTCCGGGAACATCTCGAACCTCCGGTTACCCTGTGCCGCCGCCGCACAGGAGAGCGCGGACGTCCAAACCGGGACCCCGAAGGGGAGCATCATCTCGACGATCGCGATCGCCGCGTCGATCGGCGTCAACACGACACTTCTGGGGGTCGGCGCCTTCGCGCTCGTCTCAACGTTCCAGGCGCTGCCCGAACTGTGGCAGAACGCGCTCGACTCGTACCTCGTGCCGGCGGTGTTCGGCGCGATCTTCGCGCAGTTCGGTCGCGACTACCCGAAGGTGGCCGGCGCCGGATTCGTTCTGGCGCTGGCGATGACGATGTTGTTGGAGCTCGGCTACCTCGGTGTCTTCCCCGGATACCCGCTGTACATGGTGATCATCGTCTCCGTCTTCGGGACGATCCTGATCGCCCGGTGGATGTGGAAACAGGGGATGATCGAGCCGCCGGAGGAGTCGTGAGATGCTTCGGACGACGCCGAGACGACGCGATCGATCGGAAAGCGAATACGGCTCGCACGCATATCCACCAATATGACGACTGACACCCCCCAAAACGCGGATCTGACGGCATGGAGACGAGAGTTCCACCGGTATCCGGAGCCCGGCTGGTGTGAGTTCCGGACGACCGTGCGGATCGTCGAGGAGCTCGAACGGCTGGGCGTCGACGCGATCCACGTGGGGACGGACGCCGTCGATCCCGACGAGCGGTTGGGCGTGCCCGACGAGGACGTGCTCTCGGAGTGGTACGAGAAGGCGGCGGCCGAGACGGACCGGACGGACCTGTTAGCGCGGCTCCGTGGCGGCCACACGGGCGCCGTGGCCGTCGTCGAGAACGGACCCGGCCCGACAGTCGGGCTGCGCGTGGACATCGACGCGCTCCCGATCACCGAGTCGGCCGACGAGGACCACCGACCGGCCGCCGACGGGTTCCGGTCGGCGAACGAGGGGTACATGCACGCGTGCGGTCACGACGCTCACATCGCGTTCGGGCTGGGGACGCTCCGAGAAGTGATGCGGGACGGCTTCGACGGGACGTTCAAGGTCTTCTTCCAGCCGTCGGAAGAGCTCCTCGGCGGCGGGAAGGCGATGGCGTCGACTCCGCACCTCGACGACGTCGACCACCTGTTCGGCGCCCACGTCGGCCTCGACTACCCGACCGGGACGGTCGTCGCCGGGCTCGACGAGGCGCTCGCGCTCACCCGGATGGACGTCGCGTTCGAGGGCGAGTCAGCCCACGCCGGGCTGGCGCCGAACGAGGGCCGAAACGCGGTGCAGGCCTTCGTCTCCGCGGCCGACAGCGTCTACGGAATCCCGCGCCACAGGGAGGGAACCACGCGCGTGAACGTCGGCGAGATCCGCGCCGACAACGCCGCGAACATCATCGCCGACCGAGCGACCGCGTCGATCGAGGTCCGCGGCGGATCGACCGAGCTGATGGAGTACATGCGCGACGCGGTGCACCGACGCGTCGAAGCGGCGGGTGAGATGCACGAGTGCGACACCGAGATCACTCGCACCGGCGAGTCGATCCGACAGGACTGCGACGAGGAGCTGGTGGACCTCGTGAGCGAGGTCGTCACCGACCGATCGGACTCGCTGTCGCTGATTCGACGCGACGCGCTGGCCGCGAGCGAGGACGCGACCTACCTGATGCGGACCGTGACGGAGAACGGCGGCACGGCGACGTACGTCGGTATCGGCGGCGGCAATCCGAGCGGCCACCACACGCCGACGTTCGACATCGACGAAGAGAGCCTCTCGATCGGCGTGGACGTGCTCTCGAGCGCTGTCCGAAAGCTCCTCTCGTAGCGGGCAACCCACTGCGAACAGCTCTCTGACGGCCGGTGGTGTTCTTCCTCGCAGCGAGAGACGTATGTAGAACCCCACATGTTCGGGTATGGCAGGTTCCGCTCGGCAAAATGGATAACGAACGACATTTTTATCGCAGTCCGGTACCTGCTGAGGATAATGACAGATTTGAATCACACGATTAATGATTATCTCAGTAGGTCGTCGGTTCTTCTCCTCACTCCGTCGCACGAGCCTCCCGACAACAGCGCCTGTATCGATCTGTTGACTCGCGATCCGCCCGGCGAGACCAACGTGTTGAGTGCCACGCTCTCGGCGTCTCCCGCCGAGCGGCTGTCGCTCTGGAAACGCGAGGCCGGCAGCGAACTCCCGAAGCGGGCGACGATCATCGACGGGAGACGAAACGTGACAGACGCTCAGCTTCCGACTTCCGAAGCCGGGTCGATCTCCGTGCGTGGGCTTCCTGAGGACGCGGACCTCTACGACGTCTGTCTCGCTATCGCCAGCCAGCTCGGTGCCTGGAAGGACACCGACGCGACGACAGTCGCGTGTCTGCATTCGGTGTCAACCCTGCTTACCACCTACGGGACCGACCGGGTGATCAGTCTGATCACCGGCCTCAACGACCTCTGTGAGCGACTCGACGTGATCGCCCATCACCACGTCGACCCGAGCGCACACGACGAAGAGACGTTGGCGACTCTGAGGCCGCTGTACGATACGGTGATCGAGCACACGCCAGACGACGGCTGGATCCCGACGGAACGCGAGGCGACGACCACCGAACCGTCGTTCCGTTCGACGACGACACCACCGGGCGGGGCGGCGAAGACGGACCCGGACCGTCCCGAAACGGTGCCGATGCGGCACTCTTTCGACACGGTACTGGACCTGCTGTCACCCCCACGCCGACGGACGCTGTTGTACAACCTGAAGAACCAGCCGACGACCGAGATTCCAATCGATCGGTTGGTCGAAGAGATCCATGACATCGAGCGAGCGATCCCGATCCGCGATTCGTCGCCACGCGAAGAGATCAGGATTGAACTCCTCCACAACCATCTCCCGATGCTCCAAGAGGCCGGTATCGTTCGGTACGACGCCGACTCCGAAACGGTCCATTACACGTCGAATCAGGGACTGGAATCGTTCCTCCGATACGTCGAAACCGTGGAATTGGGCTGACAAACGACCTTGACTCACATCCAATGACTCGATCCGGTCCATACACTGTCGTCGAACCGATGAACGATCACAGTGTGGTAACGATCCGAGAACACCCTCGGAACGCCACGTATCACGTGGTCGAATACGACGACGAAGACACCGAACTCGTGCTTGACGACCTCGGGCGTGGTGACGTCGTGTACCTCGAGATCGCGCGAGTCGGGCGGCGCGGTAACGCATGGTCTGCGGAGGACGCGCGGGTAGTCGATTAGCCACCTCTGACACCTGATCGAGCGCATGCCCCCGCCTTCAGGCGGGGGTCGAGCGACCACACAACTACATAATCCACCGACGACGCTTACTCCGGGGTCTGTTCTAGAATACGCATCTCACCTTCGAGAAGCAATCCCTTCCACGTCAAACCACGACGCTTCTTCAATTTCTTCAACCGCTCATACTGTCCATCGTCATCAAACTCTATTCTAATTGCAACCATATAGTATCACATGAACGGAATATTTATGTGCGTTACGATACGACTCGTAATTGATGAAGCGGACCAATACGTTCGTTGTACGCCCCCGATCCGAACAGGACCGGGAGTTACTACACGAACTGTTGGACGCTTCTGCCAGTCTCTGGAACGAGCTTACGTACGAACGCCGCCAACAGTACTTCGACGGAGACAGTATCTGGGACACCGACGACTACCGCAAACAGTACGTCGGTATTCTCGGAAGCGCCACTGCCCAGCAGCTCATCCGCAAGAACAAGAGCGCGTGGAAATCGTTCTTCTCACTCAAAGAGAAGGGTGAGCAGTGTTCTCCACCCGGCTACTGGGGCAACGAGGATGACGGTCGCACGTTGCGCACCTACGTTCGCAACGATCAATACACACTGGAAACCGGCGATCGATCGCGTCTCGAAATCCCAGTCGGAACGGAACTCAAAGAGAAGTACGGGCTCGGTCACACTGAGCGACTTCGCCTCGAAGTCGCGGGTGTTCCGAAGTGGGACGGCAAGCAGGGGCGCTTGGAACTGTACTACGACGATACTTCGAACCAATTTAGGGCCTTTCAACCAGTTACCGTCGACAATTCTCAACTGGATTCACCACTGGCAGACGAAACTGCCGCCCTCGATATTGGTGCGAACAACATCGTCGCCTGTACGACGACGACCGCCAAGCAGTACCTGTACGAAGGACGCGATCTGTTCGAGCGGTTCCGCGAAACGACTCGAGAGATCGCTCGGTTACAGTCGGAGCTCCACGAAGACAGGTACTCGTCGAATCAGATTCGGCGGCTGTACCGTCGCCGGACTCGGCGGCGCGACCACGCGATGGACGCGCTCGCCCGTGATTTGATCGAACGGCTGTACGACGAGGGCGTTTCGACGGTATACGTTGGGGACTTAACCGACGTGTTGGAAACGCACTGGTCGGTGAGAGCGAACGAGAAAACGCACAACTTCTGGGCGTTTCGAGCGTTCATTGAACGGTTGACGTATACCGCTGAGGAATACGGCATCGCCGTCGAAGTCCGCCCTGAAGCGTGGACCTCACAGACGTGTCCGAACTGCGGTTCAACCGAGGACACGACGCGTCACCAAGATACGCTCACGTGTCTGTGCGGGTTTGAGGGGCACGCAGACCTCACGGCGTCCGAGACGTTCTTGAGACGGCAGACAGAGGTACCACGGCCGATGGCACGGCCCGTGCGATTCGAGTGGGACGACCACGATTGGTCGGGGAAACCACACCCTCACGACAGTCCCAAAGAACTGCGCACAAACCGGAGTATCCACGGGTAGGAGAAAGTCGCTCACATCGGGGGTGGCGCTACTGCCAGACCCCGAGCGTGAGGATTCCCGCGCCTTTAGGCGCGGCGAGGATGTCAATGACTCGCCAGAATGCCGGGGTCACCCATAAATATAAGTCGTGAAGTCGACGATCGGGTTGTACATGGTTAACAAAGACATTTGTTACCTACCTGCAACGGAGATGGCGTCGCGGATCAAACGCGGCGACCTGTCTCCGGTCGATCTCGTCGACGCACACATCGAGCGCATCGAGGCGCGTGAGGACGACCTGAACGCGTTCATCACGCTGCTGAAGGAACGGGCGCGCGAGGAGGCGAAGGAGGCGGAACGCGCCGTTGAGACCGCCGAAGAGTTGGGACCGCTTCACGGGGTTCCGATCGCCGTCAAGGACCTCCTCGGCGCCATGGAGGGGATCCGACACACGAAAGGCGCGAAGCCGCTGGAGAACGTCGTCGCCGACAACACCGCGATAGCGGTGCAACGCCTCCAAGACGCCGGAGCGATCGTCGTCGGCAAGACGAACACCCCGGAGTTCGGCCACAAGGGACAGACCGACAATCTGCTGGCGGGAACGACGCCGACGCCGTTCGACCTCGACCGAACGTCGGGCGGATCGTCCGGCGGGAGCGCAGCGGCGGTCGCCGACGGGATGGTCCCGCTCGCGACCGGCTCCGACGCCGGTGGCTCGTGTCGGATTCCGGCCAGCGCGTGCGGAGTGTTCGGCTACTGCCCGTCGTTCACCCGCGTACCGCACGCCCACCGGCCGAATATGTTCGTCGCACCGCCGTTCTTCCAGGCCGGAACGCTGTCTCGGTCCGTCTCCGATGCAGCGGTCATGCTCGACGTGATGACCGGCCCGCACCCGCGCGATCCGTTCGGGCTCCCCGACGACGGGGTCGACTACGTCGCCGCCACCCAACGGCCGATCAGCGGGCTGGATATCGCGTACAACCCCGACTTGGACGGGCTGTTCCCCATCGACCCGGAGGTTCAGTCGGTCGTCGAGGACTCGCTCGACGCGTTCGAGACGCTCGGCGCGACGGTCGACGACGTCGAGATCGGGATCGACCAGACGTTCGACGACCTCTGGCACGCGTTCATGGACCACTGGAGCGTCACGATGGCCGGCATCAACGAGGGCGTGAAGGCGGAACACGGCATCGACATGTACGGAGATCACCGAGACGAGCTGCCCGATTCGGTGACCGAGAAGATCGAGGAGGGGCAGGAGATGGCGGCCCTCGAACTCGGCGCGGCACAGGCCGAGATCACCTCGTTCTTCGATACGATTCAGGACCTCTTCGAGGAGTACGACCTGCTGGTGACGCCGACGCTGTCGATAGAGCCGCCGAGCACGGAGTACGTCTCGGGCCCGTCCGAGATACACGGCGAAGAGACCCGCGAAGCGCTGGGATGGTTCCTCACGTGGCCGTTCAACCTGACGGCGACGCCGAACGCGTCGCTCCCCGCGGGGCTCTCGAAGAACGGGCTTCCCGTCGGGCTACAGATTGTCGGCCCCAGATACGAGGACGAGCGGGTCTTCGCCGCGAGCGCCGGGTTCGAACGGGTCAATCCGTGGGCCGACACGTACCCGCCGAGATAGTGTGATCTGCCGGGGATTCCCTCCGAATTTCCCGGATCTCCACCGGACTTCTTGCTAATTGTCGTCGACGGGTGCGGTTGCCAGCGGGTCCACGGAAGACGGTATTCTCCGCGGGCGATCGGTTTCTCGTGGGATGTTCGATTCGGCTTGTTAGGGTAGCCTCCGTCGCTGAGCGAACCGTTAGGTATATAATGAAACCACATGATCGATGATCCGTACATGCAACAGGCTGTCACAGAAGAATATCTGCCGAGCGATTCGGAGGCGCCCGACACCATCCACACGCTGCCAGAGCAGCACTACCCCAAGCGGATCAACGTCGTCGACGAGCTGGTCGACAGACACGTTCGGGAGGGACGCGGGGATAGCGTCGCCATCTACTTCGAGGACCGGGAGATCACGTACGCGGAGCTACAGGAACAGGTAAACCGGCTCGGTAACGCACTCAAGGACCTCGGCATCGAACCGGGTGACCGGGTCGTTGCTCGGTTCCCAAACCGTCCGGAAGCGATCGTCACCTGTCTGGCGATCCAGAAGATCGGTGCCGTTGCGCTTCCGTCGATGAAGCTGCTCCGAGCGAAGGAACTGGAGTACATCATCAACAACGCAGAGGCGGCGGCGGTCGTCGTCTACGACGACCTGCTCAGCGAGGTGGAGAACGCGCTGCCGAACCTCGACACCGTCGAGGACGTGATCGTCGCAGGGCGCAACGGTGTCGACCACGACTACCACAGCTACGACGACCTAATTGCGGCGGCCGACGCCGAGCTGGAGGCGCACGACACGGAGCGCGACGATCTCGCGCTAATGCTGTACACGAGCGGGACGACGGGACGACCGAAAGGCGCGATCCACACCCACCGGAACATCCTCGCGACCGCCGACGGATACGCACGCTACTGTTTGGAGCCGACTGAAGACGACGTCTTCGGCGGCAATCCGCCGCTTCCGTTCGCGTACGGATACGGCGACCTCGTCACCTTCCCGCTGCGATTTGGCGCGAGTGTGAGCCTCGTCGAGGACGCCAGCCCCGGCGACCTGCTGGAGGCGGTCGAGGACCACGGGATCTCGATCCTCGCGTCGATCCCGACTGGGTTCAACCAGATTCTCGAACGGCACCCCGACGGACCGGAGGAGTACGACGTCTCGTCGCTCCGGCTCGGACTCAGCGCGGGTGAGCCCCTGACACCGACGACGTTCGAGAAGTTCAAGTCCGCGTACGGGATCGACCTCCTCGACGGGATCGGGACGACGGAGATGCTCCACATCTTCATCAGCCACCGCCACGACGACGAGATCGATCCCAGCCCGACCGGGTTCCCGGTGCCGGGATACGAGTGTAAGATAATCGACCCCGACACGGGGGAAGAACTCGAACGCGGGGAGTCCGGTCTGCTCGCCGTTCGGGGGCCGACCGGCATGGAGTACTGGAACCGCCCGGACAAACAGCAGGAGGTCACGCAGGACGGCTGGTCGATCCCCGGCGACATCTTCGTGCAGCGCGAGGACGGCCGCTTCGAGTACAAGTCTCGCAGCGACGACCTCATCATCTCCAGCGGGTACAACATCCCCGGTCCAGAGGTAGAGGCGGTTATCGAGGAACACGAGTCAGTCTCCGAGGTCGCCGTCGTCGGTAGCCCCGACGAGCAGCGTGGCGAGATCGTCAAGGCATTCGTCGTTCGCGCCGAGGACGAAACCGACGACGACGAGCTGATCGAGGAGATCCAGAACCACGTGAAAAACACCCTCGCGCCGTACAAGTACCCCCGTACGGTCGAGTTCTGCGAGTCGCTTCCGCGGACGGACACAGGGAAGATCCGGCGTACCGAACTGCGCGAGCAGGAACACGAGTAGTCGCCGTTTCGGCGCATCCGCGCTCCTGTCATCGCGATCGTCTTCACCGCGATCGTCGGCGTCCCCGACGCATCTGTCGTTCGTCCCGGTCGACCCGGCGCTATCGCCACCCTCCTGCCGGATCTCTCGACTGGGCTCGATAACTCGGTTCGTCCGGACTGATTCGTCAAGGACACGTGACGAACTGTTTCTGCTGGCTCAGACCGGGTGGCTGGGACGCCGAGTCTGCACGCCGTAGACCGGAGCCGTGTGACGCCAGAGACCGCCGTTTGCGTGATTACACTATACGTATACTATATCCGTATACAAACGTGCGTCGATCCGCTCGCCCGATCCCGCGCATGGTCTGTCGCTCGTTCGACGCCGCACCGACGATCCGGATAAATCGAACTCGAACGCGCCGTGTCGTTCCCGGGATTTGGGACTCATTAAATTACAACTGTATGTGTGTAATTCAATAGCCACTCCTCGTCCATATACCGTATACGTATTATGTATACGACACGGGTGTGCGGTCGCCGACGCCATCTCTCTTACTCGGCGTCGTCGGGCGACCCGATGAGCGTGTTAGTTATACACTTGTATGACAAACTCTATCGCTTCAACTCTGGAGGATGTCAAGCCGGTTCCGGGGCGCGGTCGGGACTGTGTCTGGCGATCTGAGACGTGATCGTTCCGCACGGGCGGCCTCGCGCGAGGTTCACGACGGTCGCGAAGGGCGCGCTCACGACGGTGACGGATCGGACAGACCGACGCCCGCGATGTCGATTCGAACGGCTGCGCTCGACGGCGACGGACGGCAAAAAAATGGATTCTATCCCGTCTTAGGGGCTCTCGTCGGTTCGGATCCGGAGATCCGAGCGGGGCTTCGCGATGCAGGTGAGGGCGTATCCCTCCTCTTGCTCGCTGTCGGAGAGGAACATCCCCTCCGTCTGGTCGACCTCGCCCTCCTCGACGATCATCGCACTGCACACGCCGCAGACGCCCATCCGACACTGGTAGGGTGGCCTGAGCCCAGCTTCCTCGGCCGCTTCGAGGATCGGTTTGTTTTCGGGTATCTCGATCGTCCGTCCCTCGTCGACGAACTCTACAGAGTAGGTTTCGACCATCAGTCGTTACTCCTGGTCGGTCGACCGCTCGAAGACGTGCTCGACCGGCTCGAACCCGTTCGCCTCGTAGAACCCCTCGGACCCCTCGTCGCCGTGGATGACATCGACGCGGTAGAAGTCGATATCCTTCGGCGACTGCGTGAACCACTCGTGAACCTCGTCGAGCAACGCCGCGCCGAGCCCGTTTCCGCGGTGGTCTTCGCTGACAAAATGACCGTTGATATACCCGTGGTCCTGCAGACGGAAGATCGGGTGGTTCCCCGTGATACGCGCCTCGAGCACCCCGACGAGGTCACCCGTCTCCTCGTGCTCGGCGACGATGACGTTCCCGTACTTGGAATCGACGAGCTGGTTCTCGAAGTACTTGAGCCACCGGTCGTCGGCGTCCTCCTTGTGTTCGTAGCGATCGTCGTGCTTCGAGAGGTGGCTTGTGAAGCCGTGCCACAGATCCAACAGCTCGGCGCCGTCATCCATCGTCGCCTCGCGTATCTCGTACGTCATGCATCACCATCTAAACCGGATCATCAAAAAATGCACTGGTCAGCGAGACCGACGCCGCCCGTGGCAGCTCGAACCACCCGTTCCGATCTACCGATATCGTTCTATCCGCTGATATCGGCCGATACAGGAACCGTATACAGCAAACAGTTATAACCTTGGAGTTTGAATGGCTTGATGAGATCAGCACTATGCCAACAGAGAAGCGATTCAAAGAGGAGTTGCAAAACGGACGGATGATCGAATCGACCGAAGAGATGACCGACGGCTATAAGAAGGCGCTCAAGCAGATCCTGACCGTCTCGGGGGATACGGAGCTGATGAGCGCGCCGGCGTACTACGACCAGTCGCTCAACGCGCCGTCGATGGACGCTCGGGCGTCATGCGTTAGCGTCATCCAGGACGAACTGGGTCACGGGCACATCGCCTACCGGCTCCTGGAGGATTTGGGCGAGGATCGACACGAGCTCATCTACGAGCGTGAGCCCCACGAATTCCGGAACACGTACGGATTCGATCAGCACCTCGATAATTTTGCCGAGCTCGTGTCCGCCCACGGGATGTTCGATCGCGCGGGGATCGTGCTTCTCAGCGACATTCACGAGAACACCTCGTACGCGCCGTGGAAGCGCGCGCTCACGAAGGTGAGCAAGGAAGAGCAGTTCCACCTTCGACACGGTGAGACGTGGATGCGCCGGCTCGCCAACAACAGTGAAAAGACGCGCCAGCAGCTCCAAGACGCGATTGATTGGATGTTCCCGATGGGCGTCGAGTGGTTCGGTATGCCGGACGACAAGAAGAAGCACGACGATCAGCTCGAGTACCGGATCAAGGGCAAGTCCAACGACGAACTCCGCCAAGATTGGCTCTCCCGGGCGATGCCGCTGATGGACGAACTGGACCTGGACGTGCCGGCCCACTACGACGAGGAGCAGGATAAGTACGTGCTCGAGTACGATATGCCGGTCGCGTTCGACCCCGAGAATAAGGAATGGCGCTTCGACGAGCCGATCTCTTGGTCGGACGTCATCGATCGATGGCGCTCTCGCGGCCCGGCCAACGAGAAGTACGTGAACATGATCCAGTCCGGCACGGTCAACGTCCAGGTGTAACATGTCGAGCGCACCATCGGAATCCAATGACGTGTCGACGGCGTCCCTGACCAGTGAGTTTGTCGCAGAGCGGCGGACCGACGCATCGCCGTTCGAGCAGCAGCTGTGGGACGTCCTCGACGAGATCCCCGACCCACACATTCCGGTCAGTCTCGTCGAGATGGCGATGATCTACGACGTCGACGAAGACGACGGCCACGTCACGGTCGAGATGTCGTTCCCCTGTATGGGGTGTCCG
The DNA here is from genome assembly GCF_007671685.1 of Halorubrum salsamenti. Lineage (GTDB taxonomy): Archaea > Halobacteriota > Halobacteria > Halobacteriales > Haloferacaceae > Halorubrum > Halorubrum salsamenti. The sequence goes on from NZ_VCNL01000005.1 coordinate 39,278, forward strand.
GCGTACGACATGATCCACAACGACGTCGAAAGCTGTCTGACAGTGCTCGACGGCGTCGACGAGGTCGATATCGAGGTCGTCTGGGACCCCGTCTGGTCGAAAGACATGCTTACGCCCGCAGTCAGAAACAAAATGAACGAATCCGGTATCAGCCTCTAACATGAAGTACGAAGTATTCGCACGAGTCAATCAAGGCGACGACACCATCCACATCGGAAACGTCACCGCCAAGTCGGACCGCCTCGCGAAAGTGTACGCCCGAAACACCTTCAACGAGGAGGACTGGGACCGGCTCGCAGTCGTCAGGGAGGACCAGCTTCTCGATGTCACAGGTGAGGCCAAGCCGACGGTCGAGGTGGGCACCCAATGAGCGACTGGCCCGACCCGGCGGTCGACTACGTGCAGGCGATCACCGACACGAAGATCCTCCTCGGTCAGCGGTACGCCCAGTGGAGCCTCGCCGGCCCCTCGCTCGAGGACGACATCGGCGGCGCCAGCGCCGCCCAAGAAGAGATCGGTCACGTTCGCCAGCTCGTACGCGAGCTGGAGGGACAAGGCCGCGACGCCGATTGGCTTAACGGCGACCGCGATCCCGAGGAGTTCGCTAACGCGTCGTCTCTCGACCGAATCGACGGCGAGTGGCCCGAATACCTCGCCTCGATCGCTCCCGCTGACCGCGCCGCCTGGTACATGCTGGACGCTATCGACCGGGACGACCTGGACGGACTGATCACCAAGATCGGCGAAGACGAATATTTCCACTTGGAGTATCACGATGCCCGTCTGGAGACGCTCGCAGCGGAATATCCCGAGCGGATTCAGGCGACTCTCGAGGAAACGCTCCCGCAGGCGCTCGCGCTCATCGGCCCGGCCGCGCACGATGAATCGGCGGATCCGGTATACGACACCGGATTCACCGACCGATCGACGGCCGAGCTTCGCGAGGCGTTCGCCGACCACTACCGGGAGCTGTTCGCCGACACCGACGTCTCGCTGGAGGCCGTCGACTGGGACGCGCCACCGATCGAGGAGTGGGACGAGACGCGCCGGCGCGCCGACGGTGGGGCGGTCTCCGAGGAAGACGTCACACAGATCAGCGGCAAACAGAACGAGCTGTTCGCGATGAACTGATGGCGATGACAAACAAACAGACCGAACCCGTCGTGGCCTGTCCGTTCTGCGAATCAACGGACACGGAACAGGAGTCGGCCTTCGGGAGCGAGATCTCGAAGACGCAGTACTACTGCAACGGCTGTCACACGGTGTTCGAACGGATCAAGTACGACGGCGCGAACCCTGACACCGGTCGGTAGGGTACCGCACCAGTCGGGGTCGTTCGATCACACCCCGACCAGCGTCCGCTCTACGCAGCACCGCTAGAGCCCGATTTGGGCGTAATTGGGGAACGTTTATGTGGGATTGGCGTGACCGGTATCCTGTATGTCGCTCCGACCGTTCGACGAGCTCGAACTCGAGTATTTCACGACCGAAGTAGACAACCACGTGGGCGTGCTCCGCCTTGACCGACCGCCGGCGAACGCGCACGACATCGACGTCCTGCTCGAACTCCAGCGCGCCGTCGAGTCGATCCGCTTCGACGAGAACGTCCGCGCGGTGCTTTTCGGCAGCGCCAACGACAGGTTCTTCTCGACCGGCTTCGATATCCAGGAGCTCGACGAGGAGTCGGGCCGGCAGGTCGGATACGCGAGCCAGACCAGCAAGGAGGTCATGATGAAGATCCGGTCGACGGACACGATTTTCATCGCGATGGTCAACGGCCACTGCATGGGCGGCGGCCTCGAACTCGCGCTCGCGTGTGACTTCCGGTACGTCGGCAACGACGACGACTACAACATCGGGATGCCGGAGATCAGCCTCGGCCTCATCGCCGGCGAGGCCGGCACGCAGCTGCTGCCGCGCTACATCGACCGGTCCGAGGCGCTGGAGATGATGCTCACCGGCGACACGTTTACGCCGGAAGAGGCGACCGAGAAGGGAATCTTCGACAAGATCTTCCCGCCGGAAGAGATCGAAGACGCCGCCTTCGAGTTCGCCGAAGAGATCGTCCAGAAGCCGAGCGTCGCGGTCGGCAACAACAAGCTGGCGGTCAACGAGGGGCTGGAGATGCCGCTGCAGGACGCGCTCGTTCACGAGCGTGAACTCCAGAACCGCCTGCTCGGCTCCGACGTCGCCAAGGAGGGCGTCAGCGCGTTCCTCGAGGACCGCGAGCCCGACTTCCTCGGCGTCGAACTCGGCGACAAAGAGCCCGGCGAGTAAGGTCACTCCCGTCGTCAGTCCCTCTGTCGTCTGTCCGTCCCTCTGTCGTCAGTCACAGTCACTCTTCCAGTCGTTTCGCTTCCGACGGCGTGAGTGACTGCTCCGTCGGATACGCCTCGACCGTCGCCCGGAATCTGACCGGCGGTCCGTCGATCCGTTCGACGACGTCGACGGCGGCGAGCCGTCGGAGGTGAGCCGCGGCCTCGCCGGCACCGAACTTCGCGTGGATACCCGAGAGGTCACCGAACAGCGTCTTCGCCACCGTCCACGGTGTCGACGGCTCCTCGGTGTCGGCGACCGCCTCGAAGGCGGCGGTCGCCCGCTCCCGGTGGTGGCGTCGTACGGCCGCGGTCTCGGCCGCGACATCGATGACCGTCCCGTGTCCCGGGCGAGCCGTCAGTCGGGCGGACTCGATCCGAGACAGCGAGTCGAGGTACTTCCCCAGCGGGTCGGCGAGTCGGGTGTCGCTACCGCCGACGTTAGGGGTGTATGTCGGCAACAGCAGGTCACCGAGAAACAGGTCCGTCTCCGTGCGGAGCGAGACGTGGCCGGCGGTGTGGCCCGGTGTGTGAACGAATTCGATCCCGCCGACCCGGTCTCCGTCGTCGTGTCGGTAGACCGGATGGGTGTCCGGGATCGGAGACGGCGCGTCGCCCTCGGCGACCTCGTCGCGGACCGGTTCCGGAACGCCCCAGCGTTCGAGGGTCCGACGATCGCGTTGCACGCGCCGCTTCCGGGCGCTCGCGTACTCGCCGACGAAGGGCGCGTCGCGCCGGTGGAGATGTACCGTCGCGTCCGTGCGGTCGGCGAGCCGGCAAGCGAGCCCCGCGTGGTCGGCGTGCCAGTGGGTGACGAACACGCGCTCAAGGTCACCGAGCCGGCAGCCGGCGGCTTCGATCCCGTCGCGGAGGTCGCGCCACGCCGCGTCCGTCGGCGGACCGGGATCGACGACGGCGTGCTCTGTCGGAAGGAGGTACGCGCTGTTCGTCCCCTCCGGCGTCCCCTCGCCGACGGGGATCCGGACTGGGTCACTCATCGTCGTCGAACCGGTCGGGACGGATCGCGTCGTCGAGCCCGAACTCGTCCCAGCGATCGGCCAACGACGCCAAGACGTTTTCGGAGAAGGCGGTCTCCATCGTCACCCGGGGCGCGATGTATTCCTCGTCCCAGCGCGGGTCCCACGTGGCGTTGATGTAGAGCCGCGAGCCGGAGTCGTCGTCGCGGTACGCCGGCGCGGCAGCGCTGGGGGCGTTCGATTCGCTAAACACCCAGTCGTTCGCCGGGTGCGCTTTCACCCACATATCGTCTAATGCGCGGGCGAGATCGGTCGGCTCCACCTGCTCGTCAACGATGAGTACCTTGTCGAAGAGATCGGAGAAGGAAAACAGCGTGTTCGCCAGTTGCCACTCGAAGCCGGCGTACAGGATCTCACTCGAGACGATACAGAGCCCGAGACGTCCCTCGACGGGGATCTGAATCCACCGCACCGGAGAGACTCCCCAGTAGTTGTTCACCCGACGGAACAGCTTCGCGGCTTCAGCCAGACACGCCAGGTGGATGTCGTCGGCCAGGGCCTCACCGGACGGCGAAAACGGTATCGTTGGGCTTTCGCGAGCCGCGATCGCTGTCGTCTCTACCGTAACTGTCGCCGTCTCGCACCCGGTTTCCCACGCCGCACCCCGTCCGGTAGCTGCGGACGTCGGATCGTCCGCCGTCGCAGGGCGGTTTCGCTCCCCGTCGACGTCTCGGGAGTCGCCATCGCGATGGTCGGCAACAGTTAGCTCGCCGTCGATGCGTACCTCGGCGTCGGCTGGGATCGTTCGTCCGTCGACGGTCGACAGCGGATCGTCGCTCAGCCCGGCGGCGAGGGCCGGCACGTCCGGCGTCGGCTGCCCTTGTGTCCACCCCTGCAGTGCGGCGAGTAGCATCGCGACCGGCACGCCGAGAAGGACGCTTGCGTCGGCTTCCCGCGGACACCACTCAGCGAACGCCCGTGGGACCGAGAGTTTCAGTTCAGTGCTTCTACGGCCCCGTCCGGCGATCGGCACCCACGTCGTCGTGTCGTCTACTTCGACTGCAAGCACGCCGAGCGAGACGAGTGGCACGCCGTCGCGTGTCATCGGCAGTCCGAGGTCGTACAGATCGATGCCGTCACGAACCGTCGCCTCCGGTTCCGCGACCATCTGCTCGTCGATGGGAGCGGGCCCCCAGCGGACGAGTTGGTCGAGCATGTCGACATACGATCTATCTGACGGCTCACCGAGCGCGAGGTCGATCCGACTCCACGGCTCCTTGTTGCCTGTGGAGAACTGATCGGGCCCGCCGTAAACGCCGCTCGCCAACTGAGCAAGCCCGGGAGTCTCGGCGAATCGGACGACCGGACAGTCGTGTCGGGTTGCCTCCGCCGCCACCGCCTCGGCCTCACCGTCCCAGTGGACTCGTTCGGTTACGTCGACGACGTCGTCGGTCTCGCGGAGCCGATCGAGGTGGTCCCGCATCCCCGTCATCGTTTCCCCTCATCCTCGGCGAACTGGAGATCATCTATCTCTACGCCGGCCCGTTCGAGGATCTGCCTCGCGCGGTATCGCCGGTCGACGTCGGAGGCCGCGCTGTCGCGGCGTCGAGCCTCTTGATCTGTCGCGTCGCTGCTCGTCGCGTCGATGTACGCCTTGGCGGTCTTCGCCTTCGAAGTGCCGGTCTGGATATCCCCCTTCTCTGTCGGGGTCTGATAGATGTTCAGGGGCACCTTCGGCATCGTCTCGACGCCGAACTGGTGGAAATCAGCGTCGGGATCCGCATGCAGCGCGAGCGCTTCGAGTACCGCACGCTGGTCGAGCGGGTTGACGTCGCCGTCGACGAACACGAAGAAGTCGACGTGCAGCATCCCCCACGTGGTGAAGATGAAGTTCGCCATATCGTGGAGGTAGCTCGGGTCCGTCTTCTCCGTGGAAATGACGTATACCGTCCGCGGCGTCGACTTCCACGGCGCGCAACACTCGACATCGAAGCCGGCGGTGCGGAGCCCCAGCGTTGCATCAGGGCCGACACAGCCGACCTCCATCGAGCTCGTCGTGTTCTCCGTTTCACCGACGCCCGTCCCTTCGACACAGAACGGGATGATCGGATCCTCTCGGCTGGTGATCCCGGTCACCCGGAACAGGGGCATCGACCGCCGAGGGCCATGCATGTAGCCGAAGTAGTCACCGAACGGCCCCTCGTCGCGGCGCTCGTTTGGTAAGATCTCTCCCTCGATCACGAGTTCGGCACTCGCCGGCACCATGAGATCGTTCGTCTCGCAGGGAACGAGATCGATGGGCTCACGCTTTAGCCCTCCCGCGTACTCCGCTTCGTTTCGACCCGTCGGGATCCACATCACGGAGGTGTACTGTACGGCCGGTTCGACACCGACGGCGAGCGCGACGGGCATGGGCTCGTCGCGCCGTTCGTACTTGTAGTAGTAGAGGTTCGGTGTCTGTTCACCTGCTAGCAGCAGGACGCTCGATGTTTCGCTGTCGTGGATCATCGACCGGTGGTACGACCAGTCGACCCACTCAGAATCGGGATCGGGGGCGATGAGGGTGTGGAGGTTCGAGTAGCGTCCCCCGTCGCCGGCGTGGATGTACGGCCACGGGTACTGCAGGAGGTCGACGTCGTCGCCTGTCTGCACCTGCTGCTTGCACGGGGCATCGTCGGGGGAGACAGTCCGCGGTTCGATCGGGTCTTTCAGCCGATCGATCACGGACTCGTAGTACTCATTATACGAGAGATCTCCGGGGAGCCCGAGCGCGAGCGCTATCCGGTCCCACGGCCGACGCTGAGAGCCGCGATACGGATCGCCGACGAGCCGGGCTGTGTCGACGTCCTCGAACAACGGCACGTCGCCGTTGGCCTCGTTCAAGAGAAGCGTCACGGCACTGGCTTCCAGGTTCCACGAGACGGATTCGTCGATCCGATGGAGCTCGCCTCGTGCCTCGAGGATCCGGAGGTAGTCTCGGAGGCTGTCGGCGGTCATTCCCCTTCCCGAAGCTCACTTGTCAGTTCGCTCCGCTCTGACTCAACCTTGAGGTCGATGTACTCGCTGACCACCTCTGGGTAGGCGTCGGAGAGGTATTCAAGCATGATCGTCCGGCTCGCCTCTGACACCGACTCGAACTCCCCGCGCTCGGTGAGGTACTGAAGCAGCGTCTTCACTTCCTTCGACCGCGTGTTGATCACTGTCGACTGGTCGTCGACTCGTTCCATCGCCGACTTAAGCAGTTCGTGATCGACCTGTTCGCCGTCATCTGTCTCGATCACGTCCACGTACCACTCCTCCTCGATGTTTTCGTGGGGGCCCTTGACGACCGTCAGACGCTCGGGATCCGAGAGGTTCTCCGGGTCCGTGTCTACTTTCGCTTTGATGTCGAAGATCTCTTTTGTCTCCTCATCACTCACCTGCAGTCGGATCTCTTTTCCTTCCGGATCCTCAGGCAAATTGTTTTCCGACGTGACGTACTTTCCTGCCATCGTTACCGATAGATACTGGACGATGTTCAATAAAACCCCTTACCAACGTCCGTGGGAACTCTGCGAAAATCGGCTGGGAACGAGAATCGCCTGCGCGAGACGCACACAAAGAATCACACTCATGTGGTGTGACATCGTCGATCGGTTTGATGCCTGATTCGGACACAGAGACTCTGTACCTGGAGGACATTGAGGAACACACGATCCACTGTGGCGAGGTGGAAGTCACGGCCGATGAAATCGTCGAGTTCGCCGAGCAGTTCGACCCGCTTCCCATACACACTGACCCGGAGGCGGCGGCTGAGAGCCGATACGACGGACTCATTGCCAGCGGCTATCATACGCTATCTCTGTCCGTACGGCTGTTGGTCGACGCGGTCCGGAGCAGACGTGCAGTCGTCGCGGGACTCGGAATCGACGATGTCCGGTGGCACGCGCCCGTCAGGCCGGGCGACACGATCACTGTCGAGACGACGATACTCGAGACGCGTCCTTCAGAGAGCGACCCGTCGAACGGGATCGTTCACGAGCGGATCACGGCGAGAAAGCGAGACGGAACCGAGGTCCTTACCCTCGAGAACCACGAACTCGTGGAGCGGCGCGACACCGAGACCGACGACGAGACGGTTGACTCATCTCCGGACGCTGAGCGATAGCGCACGAACGTTGACCCCTGTCCGGACTTGTTTGCCGTTTCCTGTACGCTTCTTACGGTCGGTCGAGTAGGACGCGGCATGCGAACGCTCACCAACAAGCGCGTACACTTCGGCGAGTTCGCTGGACCGCTTGCCCACGAATCGGCGATTTTCGACTGGCAACTAATAGCGACCCAAGAACTGGCAGCGGCGTCTGACTATCCGTTCGCGGCGATCCTCGAGGACGACGGAATCCCGTACGCCCCGGTCGTCGTCGACGCGAGCGTCCACCGTTATCCGGAAATCGGCGATGCGGTCAACGTCGATGCTACCCCGGTTGCGGTCGGTGAATCGAGTCTCGACCTCATATACGAGATGACTGACGGCGACGGCGATCCGATCGCGACGATACGCGCGACACACGTGACAATCGGTCCCGACGGGAGCGCACTGCCGCTCCCCGATGCGGCGCGGGACGCGTACGCCAGCGCCCGCGTCGACGAGGATCTCGATCCCGGTCCGGAACCGATCTCTGAGCCCTCCACGGACGGCGGAGACGCAGATCCGGCCGCAGTCGCCGACTCCGCATCACTCCCGTCGTACGGGACGACGGTCTCGATCCGGAGTCCGCACGTCGAGGGCGCAGAGCTGGCGTACTTCGAGGAATACCCTCGGTTTGCGGGGACCGCTCTCGAGGCGTTTGTCGCGGAGCGTGGCCCGAGCGTTGGCGATATGAGCGGAGAGAAGTGGCCGTACAAGCTCCGAGACTGGCACTGGGAGTTCAAGGCACCGGTGCCTTTCGAGTCGGAACTGCGCGTCGACTGCGAGGTCGTCGCCGTCGATCAAGAGGTGATCCGGGTCGTCCACGAGTTCTCCAGCGGCGGCACGACGAACATCGAGGGCGTCACCGAATACGGCTGTTTCGACCGCACGGGCGAACCGACGACGTTCGAGGAAGTGATGCTCGAACCGTTTCGGTGAACGACTACCGCACACTCCGTCGGACCCGTCAGTTCGGTATCTCACGCCGTCTAGCGGCACTAGCTAGTTGCGCAGCGTGAGAAGCAAGAAGCCACACCGAAGCTGTTGATGAAGCTCGGTATTCGGTGTCTGCTGTCCGAATTACCTCTTTTAAATACTGTTCTGTTTCTCGAGGTGTTCGGTGTTAATCGGATTCTGTCCACCGTTCACAGCCGGGTTCACAAGACCGATCTACAGCCAGACGCTGGCCGGAGTCCGAATCGCGTTGCGGTTGACGGAACCGTGATTCGGTTGACGACGAACGGTATCGGCTGTACGCTGCCGCCGATCCCGATTCGGACCGATTGCTCGGGGAAACGGTTGAAACGCCGAGAACAAACGTGATCGCGGACCGGTTCTCCGCGGAGATCCGCGAACAACACTACGTGGCTGACGCGATCGTTCTCGCTGATAACGCGGTTCGACTTCAGCGAGCCTGTCGAAACCACAGCCTCTATTTCAGATACGGACGACGTGGAAGTCGGGACAGCATTAAACATATCTCTAATGAGATGAATACGCAACTACCAGTTTTCAAACTGTTTAGCAACGTCGAAGCAGAAACTGCCACCGAGTGGCTGAGATCGTTCGCTTTCGCGTGGAATCGGCGTATCTCAACGCTCCCCGTGTACGCGGGAGTGATTTCGCTTGTAGCGGCGTCGTGACCGTCAGCCGTGGGACGGGGCCGTTCCGACTGACCGCTGTCGCCACACGCTCGCGACCAGTCCGGACCCGACAACACCGATAGACGAAAACGCAAGGACCGTCGTGAGGACGCTCGGGTCCGAGAACCCGGTCGTCGCGATGAACAGTGCGATCGCCGCGTTTCGGGCGGCAGTCGTCGTCGCCAGCACCTCTCGAGTCCCTCGTGCAGGGCCGCCGAGACCGTATCCGAGCAGTAACGATGCGCCCACGACGACAGCCGATAGCCAGAGTGTGTCCGTCCCGACGAGGGATATCATGCTATCGCTGTAGACGACGAACAGCAGCACGATCAACCCGACGAACGTGTAGTCTGAGACCCGCTGAACCGGCGAAGAAAGGTGGTCTGTGAGCGTCGGGAGGAGAATAGACATCCCGAGCCCGAGCAGGAGCGGAACCAGCTGGATGCCCAGAACGATCCGTCCGATAGCGACCGGATCGACGACGACGTCGCCGGGGAGCAACAGCAACAGAGAGATGGGGATCGTCACGACCGAGAGCACACAGAGGACCGCCATGAGACCGCTCGCGAACGCCACATCGCTATCCGAGACCTCTGCGAGCTTCGGGCCGAACGGAGCACCTGGTGAGACCGCGAGCAACACGAGGCCCGCTGCGAACCCGGTCCCCAGCGAAACCGTCTGAACGAGCAGGTAGGCGACCAATGGAACCGCGACGAGGTTCACCGTCAGGGATTTCGCCAGCAACCGCCGCTTTCGAAGCACATTGACGAGTTGGTTAGGAGACAACTGCACCCCCATCGAGAACATCGTAGAGAGCGCGAAGATCATCGTTACGACCTCGACAACCGCCTCACCGGATAGTTCCATCATTAGTTGCGTCTAATTGTAAGCTGTAACACGCCCTCGATACTACTCTCCTTCGCTTTCGGACGAGAAAACGAGAGTACGGGCCGAACAGACAACTAATCCCTGCTGGTAGCCAGCCCGGTACCGAGACTGCCGTCATTATTATCCCAAACGCGGTCGGGATTCCTCCGCCTGAAGGCGGAGGAGGATGTCAACCGGTAGCGTGGCTACGGCCAGAGTCCACGCATTTCATGGGCCTCTGCGATCCGTGATAGCGCGACGATATACGCCGCGTCACGCCACGTCACGTCGCGCGTCTCGAACTCCTCACGGACGCCCTGCCAAGCCGCCAGCATCTCCGTTTCCAACTCGTCGTGAACGCGGTCCAACGACCACGCACGTCGATTGATATCCTGCAGCCATTCGAAGTAACTCACTGTCACACCGCCGGCGTTAGCCAAAATGTCCGGAATCACCGGGAGATCTCGCTCGGCGAAGATCGCACTCGCCGCACTCGTCGTCGGTCCGTTCGCCCCCTCGATGACGATGTCCGCAGCAACGTCGTCGGCGTTCTCCGCCGTCAGGACGTTTCCGATCGCCGCCGGGATCACCACGTCCACGTCGAGTTCCAGTAACTCGTCGTTGGTCAACGTCTCCGGGGCCCCGTGCGTCAGCACCGCCTCCGGCTCTTCATCATGAGACGGAATCGCGTGTGTGTCTAACCCGTTCGCATCGTAGATCCCGCCATTGACGTCACTCACGGCGACGACGTTCGCACCCCAGTCGTCGAGTAATTTCGCTGCATTCGACCCGACACTTCCGAAGCCCTGCACAGCAACCGACGTCGCCGTGATATCCTTGTCGTAGTACTCAATGGCCTCACGAGCGATAATTGCGACACTCCGACCCGGCGCCGAGTCTCGCCCTTCACTCCCGCCGACGATGGGCGGTTTCCCTGTGACCACCCCGGGGATCGTTTCACCCTCTTGCATCGAGTAGGCGTCCATCAGCCACGCCATCGTCTGCGGATCCGTTCCCATGTCGGGCGCGGGGATATCTTTTGTCGGGCCGATGACGGACCGGATTTCGTCGGTGAACCGCCGCGTCAACTGTTCTTTTTCGGCCTCGCTGAGGTCCTTGGGGTTGACTGCAATACCGCCTTTCGCACCGCCGAAGGGGATATCCATCACGGCGCACTTCCACGTCATCCACATCCCAAGTCCGACACACTCCTCGCGTGTTACGTCGGGGTGATACCGAAGCCCACCCTTGAACGGGCCCCGAACGCTGTCGTGTTGGGCGCGATACCCGGTGTATAGCTCCACCTCCCCGTTTTCGCGTTCGATCGGAACGGTAACCTCGTGGACTTTTTTCGGATGTTTCAGTCGCTCGATGATGTTTTGACCGATATCGAGATGATCGGCGGCCTGCTGGAGTTGGCGGCGCGCCGTCTGTAACGCGGACTCCGGTTCACTTGGTTCCTCGTCTCGAGCTGTTGATGTCGAGGCCATGGTCATTCGATCGGCATGCGGCGGTTCCGCATCTCACCGCCGCAGTCGGGACATTTGCCGGGGCTCGTTTCCGAAAGCACGACGTTTCCACACTCAAAGCACTCGTAGGGCGATTCGGTGGATGAATTTTGGGAGGCGTCTCTCATGGTGGTTGAGAGCCCCGGCGGTATTTCGCAGGGTACTCTATCAGAGTAGAGGGGCCGTACGAGGGAATATTCAGCAGTTGATCATGAAGGCATCTGGTATGTTCCGGGATTTATTATTCAACCCTCGGCGGATTCAGCGCCGTTCAAGAGGGATCCCGCGCCCTCATCGAAGCGAACGGCGACGCCGTGAGCGAGGAGGGTGGGGTAGTTCACTCGGGGGACTGCGCAACGACGGGCGAGTGATCGTCGATCAGCGCCGTGAACAGCTTCCGTTGTGCCGTTCGAATATGCTGGTAGAAGGCCTGCGGAGAGATGTCCAGCGAGTCCGCCACGATCTCCCCGTTCGCCTCCCGTGGGGATTCGAAGAACCCGCTGTAGTACGCCGTCTCCAGGACTTCCAGTTGTCTGGCAGTCAGTTGGTCAAGCACTGACGCGTACAGTCCGTGTTCCGACGCCTGTTCCCGTGTTTGCTTTGACGTGAGCTTGACGTCGCTGAACCGCTCGCTGATGAACTGGGTGACATGCCTGACCTCGACACCTCGAGAGATGTCGATAACTAATTCTGTGTTCGACTGTGTGGCAGTCGCACCCTGAAGGACGGCACCGTGGTCGGCGAGTTCCGTCGCGAGAAACGGCTCAGATAACTGGAGCCGCACCACGCCTCCAGAGTCACCGCCGCGAATCCGCTGTACATCCTCAACGATCCGGAGGCCGTCCGCTGCGTCGATGACGGCGTCAAGCGGTGTATCGTCGATAGTGACGAACACGTAGTTTCCGCTGGCGGTCTGTCGGACGCCGCCTTCGTAGGTAAGCGTACAGTCAGCGGCTTTCGCCAATTGCGTCAGCACGAACGATGGATTGGTGGCCGTGTACTCGACCCGAGTCATCGACGTGGTGAGCAGCGCCCGCTTGCGCTCACTCGCGCTGATGGCGGAGGCGATCGTCTCTCCCAGTTCCGCGAACACAGACTGAATGGTCTCACCGAAGGCATCCGGCGTGTTCGCGTACACCGTCAGGACACCGTATGAGAGGTCGTTGTACACCAGCGGGATGCTCAACACGGAGAGCAGATCGCGCGAAATCGCGTCCTTGCGCCACGGGGCCGCGCGAAGATCGGCCGCGACGTTCGAGACGAGCGTCATTGTTCCAGATGCCGCCGTCCGACCGGCTGGCTCGACGTCTGCAGCGGCTACGGGGAACGATTGCGTATCGAGATATCCCTGATCAGTTCCGGCCCACGCCTGCGGTGTCACCGTCTCGTTCGCCCCGTCTAGAGTGCCGATCCAAGCGAACTGGAAGCGGCCGTCGGCAGTAAGGCGGTCACAGACGGTGTGATCGATCTCCTCGCGGGTCTCTGACTGTACGAGCGCCTGATCGATCTCTCGGATGGTCTCGTTGATCTGGTTGAGAGCGGTGAGCTGGTCGTTCCGTCGCTGGAGTTCGCGTTCCTGTTCGCGAAGCTGAGACTCGCGGTCAACGCGGTCGAGCGCCGCCTCTGCGGTTGCCGCGAGGAGGTCGGCAAGCTCTCGCGTGACGTCGTCGAACACGCCGACCTCTGTCGAGCCGACGACGAACACGCCGTGATTGCCGAGCGGGATGTATGCCGCACTCCGGAGGTCAGTCGCGAAGTTCGTAAGGCGGCCCGCGTCGTGGACGTCCGCGAAAAAGCTGGCTTCGTTCTCGACGAAACTGTGACTGACGAGGTCGTTCCCGTCCGCGTGAACGGCCGGCAGTGGACCGTGGGCGTTCCGCATCGCCTGCGAGTGGACGGCCGGCTGGAGATGATTCTCGTCGGCGTCGAAGAGGTAGACGGCACTGGCCTCGAGGCCCAGAACGTCCGAGGTGTCGTCCACGACGTGTTGGGCGATCTCTTGGTGTGTTTCAGCGTAGAGGAAGTCTCGGGCAGTCTCCTGTAGAGTGGCCAGCGACTGTTCGCGCTGCTTTCGCTTCGTGATGTCCCGACAGCTGTACAGCAGCGTCCCGTCCTGAATAGCGACTTCGCGAACGTTCACCAACAGCGTGTGTTCACGGCCGGCTTTGTCCGTGGCCGTCGTCTCGATGTTCTTCAGGACGCCCTCGTCAGCGAGCTTCTCACGGTCGAAGAGGTCCTCGCCGAGCAGGTCCTTGATCGTTCCGAGCTCCCGGATCTCGTCGGCGGTATATCCGAAAATGAAGTGAGCGTTCGGACAGACGTACGTGTATTCGCCGTCCTCGTTGGTCATGAGGACGGTGTCGGTCATATTGTTGAGCGTGACGCGGTGGAGTTCTTCGGAGCGTCGGAGTTCCCGTTCGAGATCGACGCGCTCGGTGATATCGACACTGTCGACGATGATCGAGACGAGTTCGCCGCGTTCGTTGGTGACCGGCTGTACGGAGAGTTCCAGAACGCTGGAGCTCGCTGCAGCGTCCTGGATGACAACGGCGTGCCTAAACTCGCCGTCTCCAGCCGTGTCCACGAGCTGACGGATGTCAGCTCTCGTTTGGCTGTTATCGGGCCACCAGGGAAGCGTCCAGAACGGGTCACCGACGACGGCGTCAGCGTCCGTATCCACCATGTTACGGGCGGCTTGGTTGACGCGCGTAAGCGTCCCATTGGGGGCAAGCACCCACGTGGCCGATCTGGTGTCGTGGAAGATGGCGTCGAACTGTCGGGCACGCTCGCGCTGCGTGGCCGAGCGCTGAGATTTCCGAAGGGCCCGCTCAGTTCGTCGTAAAGCATCGCTGAGGGTGTCGTCCGACAGGTCAGTGACAGCGATGTAGTCAGTAATACCGGCTTCGATGGCCTCGCTAGCGAGTCGCTCGCTGCCGTCCGTCGTGCCCAATATCACCGGTAGCGTAGCCGACGTATCGCGGATGCGGCGAACGAGATCGATGCCGGTGGATTCAGCGAGATCGTAGTCCGTCACGACGCAGTCAACGGCCGTCTGTCGAACCTTCTCTTGGGCTGCCGATACCGTTGAGACAGTGTGGACCGTCGTGTCAAAGTCCTCTCGGAGGGCACCAGCGTATGACGTTATCCATGGCGTGTCGCCGACAACGACGACAGCGGCCGTGTCGAGGATGCTATTCGTTGTGGAGTTCATGTGTGGAGCAGTAGGAGCCAATCACGGAGTTTGGTACCACGGGGGGTGAGATACTGATACCATCCGATACTCAATGAACAATCAAAATCCCTGCTATTTAATAATCAACCTCGACCGCTATTCGGTGTTACTACACCAACGGTGGCCGTAACTACACCAAGTTGGATCCCTAAGTGGTGGGAGTCGGCATTCGAGCCTATAATGGGATCTGATATCTGACCGGCTCTGTTGAAATCCTATTTGTCAGACAGATTTTCACCTGAAACAGCCGGTCGATGAGAGCTGCTTATTGATTAGGAAGAAACATTATAACGCCACTATCGGTAAAATGGACTATGCCCTCCCGACGTGATGTAATAGTTGGATTGCCTCTATTACTGGCGGGATGTACCGACTTACAGGACGGGTTTAGTTCGGACAGTGGAAGTGACGAAATACCCTCGGCAGACCAAATTGCAGGAGTGTATGCTGTACTTGTTACTGAGGGCTACGAAGATGAGCCGATAGTCCACTACACCGACGACCGAATTCACGGAGTGGCGGCTCTTCAGACGCTTATCGAAATGGGAGTAGATACAGAGCCCCGAACGGACGGTAACAACCAAACCACTGAGCGCCCTGAAACGGTACTCATAGGCCACGGCGATGTTTCACAAGACAACCTGTACGAAGCCGTAGAAGCTCTATATGACCTCCCACAGAGAAAGAAGCGCGATTGGGGGATACCTAAATGGTATATTGAACATCCTGAACAGGTACTCAGAGTATCCTACGTTCTCTTTGACTGAACTCCACAGATACAATATCTTGTAGGATTCCTGACCACATCGTTTGTATCTCGCACAGGGCTCCTGACACAATACAGGCAAATCCGTACTGAGTGTCAGTGTATGGATCACCTGTACTGACCGCGACTGGGTGAGAATATATCACTTGCTGAGGATTTCAACAGAGCTATCTGACCCTATTAGATATATCTAAAATACCATATGTATTATCTAAACTATCAATTATAGTTTATAGACGTTTTTCGATCTTCATAGTTGGATACTGAGATCACGACTGCCACTCGATAGAGCGGATTACATCGCATTCGATAAGACGACAATCTAGGTAGCTAACGATTGAAATCGACTGGACACCGTCGATCTCTCGAATCAAACTATTTGCTAGATATCTTCTTTAACAGGCACGGAAGACCGTAATTGTAGATCAGTTACCTATGTTGATGACCTATTTCGGTGGATCTGCCGCAAACACGGGTCCGGGTTAAGATACACACGATCTTGAAATCAGAAATTTTCAAATATCTTAACTGTATTATAATATAATGATATACAATTATATATAAATATTTGATAGTATCGCCATAGAACCTCCGGTGAGTGGTTCAGATCTTCATCTTCAGGGGGTCAGGCCCGCCAAGACATGATCGGCTCGTTGAGCCGAAACAAGCGACCCCATCTGCGTTAACACTCAGTTACCCCGACCCCGTTGTTTTTTACTCATTCGATTTATTCGGGTTACCATGGATATCGTAGACGTGGCTGGGTATGCATTATCATCACGAATTGATCCGCACCAAGATCGCTCGTTCCACGGTGGATCTCGTCGGTTATTAAAACGGGATGTCGTTCTCATCGTAATTGAGACTGCGGACGGCACTCGCGGAGTCTCTACAGCCGGCGCAAGCAGTTCAGCCATGACGGAGTATTTCGAAGGGGAATCCCAAGGGACGTTCGCCGATGTCGTTGATGACGTAGTGGCGAACGCACTGGAGGGAGAGACGATTGAGGAAGTTGCCGATGCTCACACCCTTCTTAAGAACAGCGATATTCCGGAGGGCGATCTGACTGAGGCTATCTCAGCAGTCGACGTGGCTCTCTACGATATTCTGGGTAGACAGCACGGGGCCCCTGTGTATGAACTACTCGCGGACCGGTACGAGACATCCCCTTCAACGCAGCTTCCGCTCTACGCCAGTGCGGGGATGTATATGGAGCCGGAGGAGTACGCCGATCAAGCCAAAGTCGTCGAAGAGCTCGGCTTTTTCGGATATAAATACCGTCCGGGAATTGGGCCAGAGGATGACCGTCGCACAGTCGAACGTCTCGCCGAAACACTGGACGAGACGGAGATCATGCTGGATGCCCACACATGGTGGAAACTCCGCGAAGGCTACGGACGAGAAACCGTCCAGAGCCTCGTTGAACACGCCGGCGAACACGACGCCTACTGGGTGGAAGAGCCCGTCAGTCCAGACGAGTATAACGAATACACCGAACTCGCCGAAATCGGAACTCCGCTGGCCGGCGGAGAAAGCGAAAACGGGCCTGAAGAGCTCCTCGCACTTGGTAAGACGGGAGCAGTCCAATTTCTACAAGGGGACGTCCGTCATCACGAGGGGTTCACCGGTTGTTGGGAGGCCGTCGAGTTCTGTGTGGGACGAGACGATATCACATTCGTCCCCCATAATTTTGGTACGTGGATCGGGTTGGCTGCCAACGCTCACCTCGTTGCGGCTGCCCCAGAAGCGGATCTCGTGGAGTACCCCATTTTCGAGGACGATCCCGTATTCGATACGGCAGTCGATCCCGGCATGTATCCGTTTGATCTGGCGTTCGACCTCATTGAGGGACAACCGACTATTAGCGATGGCATCTTATCCGTCTCAGACGATCCCGGGCTAGGTGTCGAAGTGAATCTCGATGTTATCGATGAGTATCCCTTTGTAGAAGGACCATGGACGGAATTTCATTATGAGGAGTAGTTGACCCGCCGAACCAGAGACAGGGGGGTAGTTCAGAACCGTTGAGAGGCGTTCCGTATGCTCATCCCGTTTGCAATGTCCGTTGAGATTGGGTCATCAAGACAACAGAGCGATCGGAGGTTCGGGAGACACGGTACACACCAACCGCGATATCCGCTGAGATATTCGAATCGATCTCTCCGTGCATGGGGCGCACTACGCGATCTACTCCGCTGAGATCGGAGAGAAAATCAAGGCGGACGGTCTACTGAGGTCGTCGTATCAGGCGCTATACCGTTGACGACGGGACCGATTCCTCATTATCTGATGGATTCCAGATGGCGTTTCCAGTTCGGCCATCAAATAGGTGAACGTAGTCCGGTGGGAACCGAACGCCGATGCGGTCACCCTCTTCGAAACGCTGACGACCGGTGATCGTCGCGATGATCGATTGGTTGAATTCGGCATCCACGGGGTCCAAATAGAGGTTATGCTCCTTTCCGAACGGCTCGACGACATCGATCGTAGCGAAGAAATCGTTCGGTTCCTCCGGCTCCGGAAGCACATCGACGTTTTCGGGACGAATACCCAGCGTTACCTCTGGTGTAGCACTGACGCTTTCGGCCATCTTCTCGGTCAATTCGTACCTAAAGTTCTCACGCGTAAGCGTTCCGTTCTCTCGATTGAGCGAGACAAAATTCATCGATGGTTCACCGATAAATCCAGCGACGAACTGATTGTTTGGCTTGTGATAGCACTCCATCGGTGTTCCGAATTGCTGGAGTTCACCCCCGTCGAGGATGATAATTCGGTCACCCATTGTCATCGCTTCCGTCTGGTTATGGGTGACATACAGCGTCGTGACATCCAGCTGTCCCTGGATGTGTTGTAGTTCCGTCCGCATCTGCGCCCGGAGCTTCGCGTCAAGGTTTGATAACGGCTCGTCCATCAGGAACACGTCCGGATCCCGGACAATTGCTCGTCCGAGGGCGACGCGCTGTTGCTGTCCACCAGAAAGATCCTCCGGCTTCCGGTCAAGTAGCTCACCAATCCCGAGCATCTCCGCGGTCTCCACGACCTTCGTTTCAATCGCTTCGCCGGAGAGGTCCGTCGAGTGCCTGAGACCGAAGCTGATGTTCTCTTTGACGGTCATGTGCGGGTACAGCGCGTACGACTGAAACACCATCGCGATGTCCCGTTCCTGTGGGCGCTGGTCGTTGATGACCTCGTTTTCGATAGCGATCTCGCCTTCGGAGATCTCTTCGAATCCGGCGACCATCCGCAGGGTTGTGGTTTTTCCACAGCCGGACGGGCCGACGATGACGATGAACTCGCCGTCCTCGACGTCGATATCGAGGTCCTGTACTGCGACCACGTCGCCGTACCGTTTCGTCACGTCATTGAATGATAGGTTGGACATTGTTGTGAATCGGGTTATTTGACTCCCTCAGCGAACTTATCGCCGAACAGGAGGTACACGATGAGCGTCGGCAGTGCAACGATAAATGCGCCTGCCGTCTGTCGGTTGTACAGCTGTGCGTATCCACTATTAAGATCGTTTAGTGCGACCGTCACGGGGGCCGCTTGGCTACCGGCCGAAATAATGAGTCCGTAAAAGAACTCGTTCCAAATTGTCGTGAACTGGAAGATGAGCACGACTGCGAACATCGGATACGAGAGTGGTACGATGATCTCCCGGTATATCTGGAAGATACTCGCACCATCCAGCCGAGCGGCCTCCATCAGTTCCTGATCGATCGTCAGGTAGTACCCTCTGAATAAGAGCGTACAGATGCTGATCCCGTACGCACTATGGGTGATAATCAACTCGATGATTGTCGCGTGGTAGTCTTGGATGTACGGAAGCGCCCAGAGGTTGATCGGTCCGAGGTTTGCCAGGATCGCGTGAATGTCGACGATACTCCAAAACCGAGAGAGCGGAACGACGATCGCCTGCTTCGGGAGGAACGTGGCGGCGACAAAAATGGCCATGAGCCCGACCTGTCCCCGCCAGTCGACCATCGTCAAACCGTACGCGGCCAAGCTTCCCAGCACTGCGGAAAAGACCATTGCGGGAATTGTGAACGCGAAGCTGTTGATCATCGAAGGGCCCAGAATGTCCAGCGCCGCTAGCCACGGGCTGATCGAAAATCCCCCCGGTTCTGGCGGTGCCATCGGGAGTGACTGGGCAAACTCGGAAATGGTCTTGATAGACGTCATCAACCCGGCGTGAAGTGGGAGGAGGAACACGAATGCTCCCAGCACGGCGAGTATCTGAACGACGAGCGTGAAGCCGCCCTCACGGCTCCGTATCTCTCCTGCTGTCCCCTGGATCGATTTTCTCAGTTCGTGTGTTGTTTCTTGTATTGTCGTTATTAGTTGCATAGCTGTTACCTCACGGATAGACCGCTTGCCGGACGGTCCTCTTTTTCAGGTTCGGTTTTCGGCTCGGGCATCGTCAGAGTTCACCTCTCCGGTACTGCCAGTACAGATAGGGGCCGACAATCGCGATCGAGACGACAAACAGCAGCGTCCCGATTGCGGCTCCGTATGCCCACTGATTCGCTACGAACGCTTCACGGTACATCATCGTCGCAAGGATATCCGCGGCTGGACCGGGATTATCTCCGAAGACGACGTATAACCAACTGAACGCCTTTAGCGCGAACACCATCACCACAACAGCGATGCTCACGGCCGCTGAGCTGAGCTGCGGGACAATAACTTCGCGATAGGTACTGAACCACGACGCCCCATCGATCTTGGCCGCCTCGTAGTGTTCAGTCGGGATCCGCTGCAAGTTCGCCAGATAGATCACCATCGCATAGCCACTGTACTGCCACACGAGTGCGACGATGACAGAGGCGAGCTGTAGATTCGGGTTTGACAGCCAGTGTTGGGCCAGAAACCCTAAGCCGACCCCGCGAACTATCGAGTTGATGACTCCGGTGTTGAAGTTGAACATCCACAGCCATAGAACGCCTGTCACGACGAACGAGAGGCTGAACGGCAGCAAGTAGATCGTCCGAAAGACGCCTCTGAAACGGATTTTTTGATCCAGCAGTATTGCTAAGAGTAGTCCCACGAACAGCGTGACAACCGTAAAGACGACCAGTAGGACAACGGTGTTTCGAGTGGCCGTCCAGAACGTCGGATCCGACAACAGTTCGGTGTACATCTCGAGATCGAAATTGGCGATCTCGTACGTGGGCAGCGTGAAGCCACTGAAATCAGTCAGGGATATGACGAAATTCCAGAAAATCCCTCCGTACACGAAGAGCCCTAGCAGAGCCGTGGGAATACCCCAGAACGGCAACGAGCGAAGGAAATCGCTCCGACGGATCCGGGTGAAGATTGTCGCGTTATCTCCCATACAGACACCTCTCGGACGGTGGACGGACTCCGCCGCGCAGATCGCTGCGGGCTACATCTTTCAGTCGGATTCCGTGGTCGGTACTCGAGCGACGTTCGGGCAGATCTTCTCTTTGTAACATCTGGTTCTGGATAATGGACGCGCCGGACCACACTCGATCGGTCAGACCGTCCGTGGACGAGTGATTAGATGCGTGCCTTATCGGTACACTGGATCCACGAGTGGACCGCGGTTGTGGCAGGTGATCATATCCCATCACCCATCGTGGCATACAGAGCTCACAAAAAATGGGGGCGATACGGTTCATACTTTGCTACCGGGCTAGTTGCTGACCGCGTCTAAGAGGCCCTGGTGGGCGCTGTCGACGTCGTATCCCGAGATGAAGTTTGCCATGACCTCGGTAATGGAGTTGAGGACCTCGGGCGACACTGCCAGTCCGTGGGCGATGGACGGCGGTTGGGCTTCGGAGTTCGCGAACTGTTCCATCTCCTTCTGCTGAAACGGCGGGAACTCGTCAGTTGGGACGTCTGAACGTGGCGGAATCGACCCTTTGATCGGATTGAACGTTTCCTGCGCCTCGACGGTTCCAAGGAATTTCAGGAACTCCCGAGTCGCATCGGGTGACGGATTGTTTTTCGGGAAGGCGAACCCGTCCATGTTGAGCTGGTAGTAGCCTTCCGTTCCCGGCCATGGGACGTGATCCCATCCGGACTCGTAATCAACGCCTTCGATGGTTTGGAAGTTCCCGGCCTGCCAGTCACCTTGGTTCATAAAGGCGGCTTCACCGTTAGCGACTTTGTATCCGGCCTCGTCCTGATTGATCGACCCCGCGTCGCTGGTGTAGTGGTTGGCGTACTCCGCGACCGTTTCCAGCGCACCACGGACGGCCTCCTCGTGTCCGTCGGTGTTCCCGTTGATGAAGTCCATGTAGGCATCGGCGCCGGCCTCGGCGAGGAACGTGACCGCCCACAACTGAACCGTCCCTTGTGCCGAGCTCGTCTCTTGACCCATCCCAACGGCATCGGTCTCCGATTCGATCGTTTCCATCGCGTCGATGAGCTCCTGCGGACTACTCAGCGATGCCGGATCGACACCGGCCTCCTCGACGACCTCGACGTTATAGAAGAGATTGTTAATGCGGTGGATGTTGAGTGGGACCGAGACGAACGGATTGTCCGGGTCGCCCGCGCGGGCCTGCAGCTTCGGCCCGTCGAGATACGCTTCTCGGAGGTCGTCCGTCCATATCTCGTCACCGATATCGTTCAGCTTGTCGGCTTCGACGTACGGTTCGAGGTTCGCCCCGGGCCAGTCCTGCCACGTGCTCGGCGGATCGTTGTTGAGAATCCGATTCTGCACGACCGCATGGAGATTTCCGCCACCGGCTCCAGAAACGGGGTTCTCTTGAATCGTGATGTCCGGATGCTCCTCTTGGAAGAGGTCGAGGAGCGCCTGCATGGCTTCGCCGTCGCCACCGGCGGTCCACCAGTGCTGAAGCTCAAGGGTGTTGTACCCGTCTCCGTTCGAGGTGTCGCTGTCTTCCCCGTCACTACCGTCGTTTCCGTCGCTTCCGTCGTTTCCGTCGGCACCATCTCCGCTATTGGTGTCATTACTACTGCTACAACCGGCAAGGGCAGTAGCAGCTGCGGTACCACCGATCAGTTGAATATACCTCCGTCTTGGGACGGAGCTCTTGTCGGACGTCATGATCCATCATGGAGGTAATCCTCCCTCATTATAAATTTAATGGGACCTATATGATGTATGTCATCTTGTGACGAGATGAACCTCTCGATGGCACTGTCCACGTAACGGGTGACTATTTGCGAGGGCACTATCGCTTCGTCTCGTCCGATACAAAAAATAACACCCGGCCAAATCTGGACGCCCGGCCTCACTCAACCGTATTACGATCCGCTGGACTCGCTCCGGTTTCCATGCGGCGGATCTTCTCGCAGTCGGAGCGTCCGCTTCTCTCGGATGTCACGAGAGGAACTCCCCACCTGCACCACGTATTCGCCACCCGTCACGGCCCAGTCACTCTCATCGGGACTCCAGTATCTGAAGCTCTCCTCTTTGAGGTCGATCTTAGCGGTCTTGGTCTCGCCTGCGGAAATCTCGAGCTTTTCGACACCTTTCAGCTCCTTTGGCGGCCGTTCGATTGCCGGATCGACGTCGCTGAGGTACACCTGCACGGCTTCTGCTCCATCTGTTTCGCCCGTATTCGTCACCTCAACACTCACCGTCACACCCTCTTCGGGTGTCGTCGAGGCCTTCGAGAGCTTGACGCGACCGTATTCGAAGGTGGTGTAGGATTCCCCGTGTCCAAACGGGAACATCGGCTCGATATCCGCTTCGTCGAAGTGGCGGTAGCCGACGAAGACGTCTTCGTCGTAGTACACGTTGCCCTCCACACCCGGATAGCCACGTGCACTGTCAGGGAGCGTGTCAACCTCCTGTGGAAGATAGTCTTCGACAGATTCGGCGAATGTCACGGGAGCTTTCCCCGACGGATTCGCGTTTCCGACGAGGAGATCACCGAGCGCACGGCCTCCCTCTTGTCCGGGGAACCACAGCTGCATGATCGCCGGAACGTCATTGACCCACGGCATTGCCACGGCGGAGGTCGCATTCACTAAGACCGCCGTATCATCGTTCGACTCGATGACGCTCTCGATGAGCGCATCCTGGTTGTCCGGAAGCGCGTACTGTTTTCGGTCGTCACCGTAGTCGGTGTACGTCCGGGTCAAGACGACGGCGATGTCGGCGTTCGCAGCCGCCTCGGCCGCCTCCCGGATGCCAGTGGGCGGATTCCACTCCAAACGGACGGGACCCCCACCGCTCACTTCGACAGCGATCTCGTAGGATTCCCCGGCTGTCAGCGACACTGAGGACACCTCGGTATCAGGGCCTCCGAACCCTCCCCCCTCCGTGTAGACGACTCGCTCTCCGTCCACGGAGACGGTTCCAGAGCCGCCGCTCGTGAGCGAGATACCGTGGGCCCCCGTGGTACTCGGCGTGATCTCACCCGTCCACGTAATTGAGATCGCATCCCCCTCATAGTCGATTTCGGAGACGGTACCGGTCTCAATCGGCTCTCCGCTGAAGTCCGCTTCGTCATAGGACTCGTAGCTGAACCCGTCGTCAGCGGTCACTAATTCGGTGCGGTCCGACGATACCGTCGTGATCGCAGTGTCGTCGTCGGTGACGGCTTCGAGTCCCTCCACCGGCGAGATTCGCCGGCTCTCGTTAATTCCGTCACTCCCGCCGATGTCCTCTTTAAATTCCGTTGGAGCCGGTCCGACAAGCGCGATCTCGTCTATCTCGCCGGTATCGAGTGGTAACAGGCCATCGTTCTTCAGGAGTACCGTCCCTTCTCTGGCCATCTGTTCTGCGATGGCGAAGTGACCTTCCGTGTTTCGAGCCGGCTCACTTCCGATCCGGTCTCCCGAGAGTGCTCCGATCTCTTTTTGTGAGCGAAGGGTCCTAGCGACCATCTCATCAACGACGCCCTCTCTCAGATCATCGTTCTCCACCGCTTCCCGGAGATTCTCACCGAGGTACTCCGGCTCGTCTCCGACTAGCTCGACGTCGAGCCCGTTGACCGCTGAACGCACGCCGCTGTGGGTCCCACCGTAATCCGAGATCACGTATCCGTCGAATCCCCATTCGCCTTTCAAGATATCATCGAGCAGATCTTCGTGTTCGGCCGCATACGTGCCGTTAATCCGATTGTACGCGGTCATTATCGCCCCTGCACCTCCCTCGACGACCCCCGCTCTGAACGGCGGAAGGTAGATCTCTCGGAGTGCCCGCTCGCTCACCACGACGTTGTGTTCCGAGGTCGAATAGTAGTCTTCGACATCCCCGGTGGTTCGGGTTTGATTGTACGCACAGTAGTGTTTCAGAGTCGCGATCACCCCTTCCGATTGAAGTCCGTCGGTGATACTCTTCGTCAACGCCGATGCAAGGTACGGATCCTCTCCGAAGGACTCGCCGCTTCGGCTGTGTAACGGTATTCGCGTGATATCGATCGATTGGCCGAAGAGTCCGGATGCTCCCCCGTCTTTCGCTTCTCGAGCGATTGCCCGTCCCTGTTCGTTGATCAGTTCCGGATTGAAGGTCGCGGCGGCGGCTATCGTGTGCGGGAACTCCGTGGTTTCTGCCCCGTCGATGAAGTCCGCCAACGAGGCACCCGCCGGCCCGTTGACATTCCTGATACCAGGCACTCCTAACCGGTCAATCCCCTGGATGTACCTGTCAGCAGCGTAGGTACGGCTGACTTTCTCTTCGAGGGTCATCCGTTCGACCAGCTCGTCGACGTCCGGGTCAGGTGTCGTATCGGAATCCCCGCTCACAGCGCCGCTACCTAGCGCTGCGGCCGCCGACGCGGTTCCGATCAGTTTCATGAGACCACGCCGTGAGGTCGCCGTCTGACCCGTGTCGCTGGTGCCGGAGTGATTCGAGACTGATGCCTCTTCGATATCGCTCGGCTGTCTTTCTCGCATCGCATTTACAGATGCAAAGTAATACGTAATAATTTTTTGGGCAAACCAACTGACGGCACTTCTCCTCGCTTATCACTGCTTGTCGTGGAGCTAGAACCGCAATGGGTTTATTATGGCTACAGACAGATCGACCAATATGGGATTCCTCGACGAGGATTACTTGCTCGAATCGACATCGGCCCGTCAACTGTACGACGAGATCCGTGATCTGCCCATCCTCGATCCGCACAGCCACGTCGACGTGGCGGCGCTGGCGCGAGACGAGGGCTGGAACGACATCTGGGAGGCCGAGGGTGCGACCGATCACTACGTCTGGGAACTGATGCGGAAACGGGGCGTGTCGGAGCGGAAGATCACGGGCGACGCGACCAACCGCGAGAAGTGGGACGCGCTCGCGTCGGTGTTCCCGGAGTTCGCCGGCAACCCCACCTACGAGTGGGTCCACCTCGATCTGAAGCGCCGCTTCGGGATCGAGAAGCCGATCTCGGCGGACACCGCCGACGAGATCTGGGCGGAGACGAAGGCGGCGCTCGACGACCAGACGATGCGCCAACGGGAACTCCTCCGAGAGATGAACGTCGAGGTCGTCTCCAGCACGGACGACCCGACCTCCGATCTGGAGCACCACCGGACGCTCGCCGAGGAGCTCGACGATGTCACCGTGCGTCCGACGTGGCGGCCGGACGCCGCGATGGGGATCGACGCGGCGGGCTGGCGCGAGTACGTCGCGACGCTCGGAGACGCCACCGACACGGACGTGACCGACCTCGACGGGTTCCTCGCCGCGCTCCGGACGAGCCACGAGTACTTCGAGGCCAACGGCTGCGGCGCGAGCGATCACGGACTGAGCGAGGTCCGTTCGAAGCCGGTCGACCGGCGACGCGCCGCCGACGTGTACGAGCGCGCCTATGCCGGCGAGGCGCTGACCGACGACGACGTCGCCGATTTCGAGGCGTTCGTCCTCGAGCGGATCGGCGAGATGAACCGCGAGACCGACTGGGTGACGCAGCTCCACATCGGTCCGGTCCGCGACTACCGCGACTCGCTGTACGACGAGCTCGGAGCCGATGCCGGCGGTGACATCTCCACGGGCGACCTCGACCTCGCGGGCGGTCTGCGACACTTCCTCAACCGTTTCGACCAAGAGCTGGAGGTCGTCCTCTACGTCGTCGACCCGACTCATTACCCGACCGTCGCGACCGTCGCCCGAGCGTTCCCAAACGTCAGCGTCGGCGCGGCGTGGTGGTTCAACGACAGCCCGCACGGGATGCGCTCGCAGTTGGAGTACGTGGGAACCGTCGACCTCCTCGCGAACTACGGCGGCATGGTGAGCGACTCGCGGAAGCTCCTGTCGTTCGGTTCCCGCTTCGAGATGTTCCGCCGATCGCTGGCGAACGCGGTCGGAGAGATGGTCGAGCGCGGTCAGATGCCGATGACGGTCGCCGAGGACCGCGTGCGACAGGTGGCGTACGAGCGTCCGGCGGAACTGTGGGACTTCTGAGTCGCTGACGCCCCGTTTTCATCTGCGAGAGAAACAGAACGCGCGTTAGACGCCGCTGAACGCGGAGAACCCGCCGTCGATGGGGATCGACGCGCCGTGAACGAACTCCGCACCCGGAGAGACGAGCCACAGGACGGTCGTCGAGAGGTCCTCCGGCCGTCCGAACCGGTCTTGCGGCGTGTGGTCGATGATCGTCTGTCCGCGGTCCGTGTACTCGCCCGTCTCCTCGTCGATGAGCAGGTAGCGGTTCTGTTCGGTGAGAAAGAACCCGGGCGCGATGGCGTTCACGCGGATGTCCGTCGAGTAGTTGTGCGCCATGTGAACCGCGAGCCACTCGGTGAAGTTCGACACCGCGGCCTTCGCGCCGGAGTACGCCGGGATCTTCGTCAACGGCGTGTAGGCGTTCATCGAGGAGACGTTCAGGATACAGCCCGTCCCCTCCTCGACCATGTACTCGCCGAAGACCTGCGAGGCGAGCACGGTGCCGGTGAAGTTGACGTTCAGCACCTGCTGGAACCCCTCCGCCGGGAGGTCGAAGAAGGACGTGTCCGGCCCCGTGGTCGCGTCGGGGCTGTTGCCGCCGGCGGCGTTGATCAGTATATCGATCCGGCCGTACTCGTCGATCACCGTCTCTGCGGCCGCCTCGAGTTCGGCTCGGTCGAGGACCGACGCCGACACCGTGAGGTGTTCTATCCCCGCCGCCGAGAGTTCCTCGCCGGTCTCGCGCAGCTTCTCCTCGCCGCGTGCGAGGATTACGACGGTCGCGCCGTTCTCGCCGAGCGCGCGCGCCATCTCGGAGCCGAGCACGCCTGAGCCGCCGGTAATGACGCACACCTTGTCGTCGACGTCGAAGTCGTTGGGAACGCTCATTGTCTGACTCGTCTCTACCTCGTGCGCACGGCGCTATGTATCTTTTCGTCCGTTTCGCCCGTTGGACCGGACCGAAGCGGAGAACGGTCAGAGACCACTCGCGATCAGTCGGCGGTCGTTTCGGGATTGACCGTCGCCTCGCGGCCCTCGTTCCCCCCGCGGTTCGCCGTCGTCTGCTCCAAGAGCCCGCGCATGTAGCCGATGGCGAAGAGCCGTCCCTTCGTGTGGTACCCGGGGTTGGAGTTGTCCTCGCCCGCCATCGTTGGGACGTGGTCCGGGCGCATCGGCCCGTCGAATCCCACATCCTCGAACGCCTGCATCGCCGCGAGCATGTCGGTCGGTCCGTCGTCGTGCCACGTCTCGACGAAGTCGTCGGCCTCCCCCTCCACGTCGCGGAAGTGCGCGAAGTTGATCCGGTCGCCGAAGTGCCGGATCGTCTCGGGAACGTCGGCGCCCATCGCGGCGAAGTTCCCCTGACAGAACGTCACGCCGTTGTGCTCGCTGTCGACGATGTCGAGGATCCGGTCGTAGGACTCGACGCTGTTGGCGAGCCGCGGGATCCCGCGGACCGAGTCGATCGGCGGGTCCGCCGGATGGAGTCCGAGCTTCACGCCGGCCTCCTCGGCGACGGGGACCACCTCGGTCAGGAAGTGTTCGAGCGCGTCCCAAAGCTGGTCGCGCGTCACGTCGGCGTAATCGATCTCCGGCCCTCCGGACATCCGTTCGTCCGTGTATCCGGTCGTGTACGCCCCGCCCCGAGTCTCAACGTGGACCTCGGTCCGGGCCCACCTGACGCCGGCCATCCAGTCGTAACACACCACGGGGATACCGACCGCGCCGCAGTCACGGAGGAACTGCTTGAACTCCTCGATGTCCTCGTCGCGTCCGTCCAACCCCAGGCGGACTCGGTCCGTGAGCGGCACGGACCCCTCGATGACCGAGAGGTCGATGTCGACCTCTTCGAACCAGTTGGCCATCCCCTTGAGTTCGTCGTACGTCCAGTTCGTCTTGTCGTCCCCGATCTCGAGCGGGTGGACGACCGCGCTCGTGACGCCCATCTGCCGGGCGAGCTGCCACCGGTCGTCCGGCTCCGGCGGCAGGATCAGCGATAATCGTACCATGTGTCAGTAATAACTCGGCTCCGGTTGATAAAATTTGTTCTATAGGGCTTTTTCGGTCCGAACCGATCGATCAGTGACCGGATCCGGCCACCGTCTGCGAGTCAGGGGACGCCGAACGCCGTCGACAACGCCGAACGCAGTCGTCGACCGACGCCGCCCTCGCGCAACGCCGCCCTCGCGCAACATCATCCATCACGCGACGCTACCCTCGCGCAACGACGCCCTCGCGCAACATCATCCATCACGCGACGCTACCCTCGCGCAACGACGCTATCGATGCAGAACTCCTGCTCGATCACGTTCCTGTTCGCGTCGGATCCCTGGAGTCGCCGATGTGCGCTGATTTTCGTTCGATAGCATTGAACAGATGTTCTCCCGACTATTCGGTCAAAGACCGAGATGACGCCGTGTATCGCCCGTATCCGTCCGTGGCCACCCGATATCGCCGTTCATACCTATTGAACACGATCGTTACTGATGATCGGAGCGTATTACAGAGTTACTGGTGTAATGTTTTGTCCCGGTGGAGGGGTCAGTCCCGATGGGAACCCCGAGCGGATCCGATCAGTAGTGTTTGTACTGGAGCTCGATGACGTTCGCCGCGTTGCGGAGGGCTGGGAGGAGCTCCGATTCGATCCGCTCCTCGTCGAACCGGTGTTTCGGGCCGGTGATGGAGATGGCGGAGTTGCCGGCGCGGTTCGCGTCGTCGCTTATCGGGACCGCGATCGATTTGACTCCCTTGACCCGCTCCTCGTCTTCGACTGAGTAGCCGCGTGACCGAATCTCGTCCACCTCTGTGAGGAGTTCGTCCACGTCCGTGATCGTGTTCTCCGTCGCGCGAGGGAGCCCGAAACGTTCGATGATGTCCCGGACCTCGTCGTCGGTCCGCTGCGAGAGGAGCGCCTTCCCGACGGCGGTCCAGTGCATCTCCGTGAACTCGCCCGTCGGTGCGTTGTCCGAGACGCCCTCGAACGGCTCGGTGCGGTACACGAGTACCCGCTGCCCGTTCTCCTCGTAACCGATCGTCCCGACTTCACCGGTGGAGCCGGCCAGATCGTCCACCTCCGACCGCGCCACTTGAAAGATACTGCGGTTGTGCCGGACCTCTCCGCCGAGTTCCAAGAATCGGAGGCCGAGCTGGTACTTCTCGCCCTCTTTGACGACGTACCCGAGGTTCCGGAGGGTCTGGAGGTGGATGTGCGCCGTGCTCTTTGGGATGTCCAAGTGGTCCGCGAGTTCAGTGACGCCGCACCGTTCGAGTTCTTGGATCGATTCGATGATGTTGAACGCGTTCTCGACAGAATCGATCTGTCGTCCCGCCGGGGCAGTGTCGTCGTCGTCGATCATACTCTATCGTTCGATCGGCGGGGACTTAGCGTTGTTTCATTTTTACGGCTCATCTGAGTTCAATACTATTGAACTGCATCGGAGTAGTCGAGTCACCCTCACTTTCGCCCGCTTCCCACGAGGGAGGTCGCTGGAGCCCTCCGTCGGACACGCGGAAGTGACCGTTCCAGTATTTTTAATACACTCGTTGCCTCATTTACGGATGATGCACCTGTTAGCACACCCTCGAGAGACGCGATCGCTCGACGGGACTTGGCAGGCGATCCCGGACCAGTACGAGAACTTCGAGGGGTACTTCGAGGACTTCTTCGACGACGAGGACGACAACCCGGCCGGATTCGCAGTGAAGTCTATCTATGAGCCCGGTGCGTCCGAGGAGAACGACCCGTGCGACTTCAACATCCACGACGGTCGTTCCGTCTCGATCCCCTCCAGTTGGGGCGAGGAGATCCCCGAGTTCCGCCACTACGAGGGGTGGGTCTGGTACGCGCGCACGTTCGACTGGGACGTCGATGCCGGCTCCGACCGGACCTTCCTCCGGTTCGGTGCGGTCAACTACAAGACGAAGGTTTGGCTGAACGGCGAGCTGCTGGGCGCACACGAGGGCGGGTACACCCCCTTCAGCTTCGAGGCGACCGACGCGCTGGAGGACGGCGAAAACGTACTGGTCGTCCAGGTCGACAACCAGCGGTACGAGGACGGCATCCCCAACGAGTCGACCGACTGGTTCAACTTCGGCGGGATCAACCGCTCCGTCGACTTGGTCGAGGTCCCGGACGCCTACGTGCGCAACTTCAAGATCGAGTCCGAGCTCGACGACGGGACCGTCGACGTGAGCGTCTCCGCGTGGGTCGACGGCGCCGACGGAGACGACCCGTCCGTCTCGGTCGCCTTCCCGGAGCTGGACCGTGAGGCGACGCTCGAACCTGCCGGCGACGGCGAGTTCACCGGTGCGCTTCAGATCCCCGAGGAGGAGGTCTCGCTGTGGAGTACCGAGGACCCCCACCTCTACACGGTCCGCGTGGAGGCCGGCGGGGACGCCGTCGAGGACCGCGTCGGACTCCGCGATCTGCGCGTCCGCGACGGCGACGTGCTGCTCAACGGCGAGCCCCTCTGGCTGCGCGGCATCGCGCTGCACGAGGAGTCGGCGGGCAAGGGCCGCGCGCTCGACGCGGAGGACATCGAGGAGCGGTTCCAGTGGATCAACGAGCTCGGGTGTAACTACGCCCGACTGGCCCACTACCCGCACACCGAGGAGATGGCCCGACGGGCCGACGAGGAGGGGATCCTCCTGTGGGAGGAGGTCCCCGCCTACTGGGACATCAACTTCGGCGACGAGGAGATCCAGGAGCTGTACCGCCAGCAGCTCCGCGAGCTGATCCAGCGCGATTGGAACCGTCCCTCCGTCGCGATGTGGTCCATCGCGAACGAGACGGACCACACCGACGACACCAGAAACGAGGTCCTCCCGGAGATGGCGGAGTACGTCCGGAGTCTCGACGACACGCGGCTCGTGACCGCCGCCTGCTTCGTCGACGAGACCGACGACGGCCTCGAGATCCGTGACCCTCTGCAAGAGCACTTAGACGTCATCGGCATCAACGAGTACCACGGCTGGTACTACGGGGACGCCGACGACATGCAGCAGTTCCAAGAAGATCCCGAGGGCACGCCCGTCGTCATCTCGGAGACGGGCGGCGGCGCCAAGTGGGGCCACCACGGCGACGCCGACGAGCGGTGGACCGAGGAGCACCAGGCGGAGATCTACCGCGGACAGACGGAGGCGGCCGAGGAGAACGACCAGATCGTCGGCTTCTCGCCGTGGATCCTCTTCGACTTCCGCGCGCCCATGCGGCAGAACGAGTTCCAGCGCGGCTACAACCGGAAGGGCGTCGTCGACCAGCACGGCCGGAAGAAGCAGGCGTTCCACGTGCTGCGCGACTTCTACCAGACGCAGCGCTAACGCCGGAGTCGGTTCCGTCAGGGCGGCCGTCGTCGAGACCGCTGTCGCCGGGTTCGCCGTAGCCGGAGACAGTACCGCCGAGACGCGCGTAGAAAACGACGGTCGAGTCCCTTTTCGTCGCCACGCTCGCCGAGCGTCAGTTCCGATTCGGTTGCCACTGCATGCAGACGGGCTCGGAGACCGACAGCGATTCGTCAGTCGCGGAGAGGCGACCGGTCTCGGCGTCAATGTCGAACGCGACGATGTCGTCCGTGTGGCGATTCTCCGCGAACAACCGCTCGCCGTCGGGAGCGATCGCGAAGTGACGCGGCCACTCGCCGCCGGTCGGCGTCTGGCCGACGCGCTCGAGCGTCTCCCCCTCGACGGCGAACGTGACGACGGTGTCGAGGCCGCGGTTCGATCCGTACACGAACTCGCCGGACGGGTGAACGGCGATCTCGGCCGTCTTGTTGTCTCCCTCGAACTCCGAGGGCAGCGTGGAGACGGTCGCCCCCTCGGTCAGCGTCCCGTCAGATTCCCGGCGCAGGACGGTCACTGTCGAATCGAGCTCGTTGATCAGGTACGCCCGCTCGCCGTCCGGGGCGAACGAGAGGTGTCGCGGCCCCGAACCGGGCGCGAGGTCGACGGCGTCGACCCGGGACAGCGAGGCCTCGTCGCGCTCCACCGCGTAGACGTGGACCTGGTCGGTACCGAGGTCTGGCACGTACGCGAATCGGTTCTCCGGTCCGAGCGTGATCGAGTGGGGGTGCGGTGCGGTCTGACGCTCGGGATCGACGCTCGACCCGTGGTGTTCGATCACCTCGGCCGGCGAGTCGATACCGCCGTCGGGATCGAGCGGGAGCATCGAGACGGCGCCCCCGGCGTAGTGGGCCACCAGCAGGAACTCCCCGGTTTCGTCGACGGAGCAGTAGCAGGGGGCCGCCGCCCCGCTCCGAGCGCTGTCACGCTCGGTCAGCTCGCCGGTGTCGCGGTCGATCGCGTACGACCGGATGGCCCCCTCTTCCTCCTCCCGAACCGCGGCGTAGAGGTACTCCCCCGACGGACCGAACGTCACGAACGTCGGATCGGGGCCGGCCGCCACCGCGTCGAGCCGGCGCATCGACCCCGTGTCGGGGTCGACCCCGACGGTGTGGACGCTCTCGTCTGTCGCTGCGCTGTACGTCCCGACGGCCGCGATGCGTTCAGCTGTCGTCATCGTGATCTGTATTCGTGGTCATGATGTGTTCTGTCGTGTCCGTGGTTCCGCGTTCTCACGCGCCCCCGTTCGAGTCGGTCGGCGGCCCGTCCCACTCCTCGCCGTTGTCGTCCGGTTCGTACCCGAGTCGCTCCCGCGCGTTCCGGATCGAGAACCAGCGCCGGTCGTTGTCGCTGACGCCGTTGAAGACGTCGAACGTCACGCTTCTGTCGGCGAGACAGCGCTCGACCAGGTGGGCGAAGTCCCGACGGGAGTGCCACGTCGCTTTCGTCCGCGCCACCGAGCGGTCGTAGGCGTCGCTACCGCGCTCGATCTCCCCGTTTTCGACGCGGCGTTCGGCCCGCCCGTACGGGTGGTCGATCCCGTGGGGAAGGACCGAGCAGATCCGGAGCGCGTAGAACCGCCGGGGGTACTCGTACCGCTCCGTGTAGTACCGCCCGAGGTCCTCCCCGAACGACTTCGTCGCCCCGTAACACGAATCCGGGCGAACCGGATCGGTCGGATCGAGCCGCAGATCGTAGTCGGGGTCGTACAGCTCCGGCGCGTGCTCCTCCTCGTACATCCCCATCACGTGGTTCGTCGAGGCGAACACGAACGCCTCCACCTCCGCGTCGCGGGCGGCCTCGAGCGCGTTGTACATCCCAACGATGTTGGGCTCGAACACGTCCTGCCACCCGCCGTCCGTGTAGGGATACGCCGCGAGGTGCACGACGGCGTCCTGACCGTCGAACGCTGGTCGAATCGCGTCGTAGTCCGTGATGTCCGCGACGTGGGTATCGAAGCCGCCGTATCTGTGATCGGACGGGCGGTCGGACCGGTTCAGGTAGGTGAACTCGTAGCTGGGGTCGTCGTCGAGCTGGTCGATGATCGCGGTCCCACACCTGCCGTAGGACCCGGTTATGAGGACGTTCATGCGGATGTATCGATGGGTTCGTGAACGGCCATGCGAACGCGTCGGCTCACCGTCTCCCGTCGTCGGCACATGACAGGATACCGTTCAGGTAGGCGACCGCGTGAGCGCGCGACCGGTGCCCCCATTCCGTGTCGCCGACGACCTCGGGGACGTGGTCCGGGACCACGACGCCGTCGAAGCCGACCTCGCGGAGCCGCTCGATCGCGACCACCGGATCGAAGTTGCTCTGATCGTCGTCGAGGAACGTCTCGGTGAACCGCGGCCACGTGCCAACGACGTCGCGGAAGTGGACGAACACGATGTCGTCGTCCTCGCCGAAGTGCGTGATCACCTCCTCGATGTCCGCGTCCGGCATCTCGGAGAAGCATCCCAGACAGAGCTTGAGCCCGTGGTTGTCGCTCGGGACGATCTCCATCGCCCGCCGGAACGCCTCGAAGTTCCGGAACAGGCGCGGGATCCCGCCGAGCTGCTCCACCGTCGGCGGGTCCGCCGGGTGGAGAGCCAGCTGTACGCCGGCTTCCTCCGCGACGGGAAGCACCTCTTCGAGGAACGCCTCGTAGTTGTCCCACAGCTCCGCTTCGGTGTACTCGCGTTCCAGGTCGTCGACGGACTCGTACGGCGCGTCGAGGTCGTCGATGTCGAACTCACGACCCCGCGCCCCACCGCGTAGTCGTACGGTCTGAGACGTTCGCATCGGCACGACCCCGCGGGGGTTCCACTGGTACCCGAGGATCGGGATGTCCGCGCTCCCGAGGTTCCGGATGAGCCGTTTGATCGTGTCGAGCTGGCTCTCCTTCCCGTCCTTGTCGAGCATGATCTTCCCGTAGACGTTGTAGCTCAGCGACTGGATCCCCATCAGTCGGAGTCCGGCGTCCTCCGCGCGCCGGCGCGCCTGCACGAGCTCCGACACGCTCGGAACGACCCCGTCGTCGATGGTGATCGTCTCGTCGTCTCCGCTCCCCTCGTCCTCGAACACGTCGCCGCGCGGGGACCGGTGATCGAGGAACACGTCCTCGACGCCGATCTGGCGGCAGAACGCGAGTCGGTCGTCTGACAGCGTTCGCGTGCGAAGGCCAGTCCGGAGCGGTAGCTGGTCTCCGTCGGTGATCGGTCGGTTCTGCTCCGTCGCATCGTGATATTGTGACATGGTATCTTGTATCTCCGTGTTCTCGTCGGTATCGCCGCGTCGTTCGGTGGTACGTCGTCGGTGCTTACTCGGCTCGTCGGAGCGAGTCTCGCTCGGTTCGCTGACTCGTCATCCGATGAGCCGGTCGATCTCGTCGTCTAGCTCCCCGTAGATCGCTTCGGCCCGTTCGGCCGTCTCGGGCGTGAGCGGGCGGATCGGCTCCCGCACCTCACCGCCGTGCAGTCCGGCGAGTTCGAGGCCCTTCTTGACGGCCGGAACGCTGATCGCTCCCGAGAGCGCGTTGTTCTGCCCCGTTTCGTCTCTGAGTCGCTGGTACGGGAGACAGATATCCCTGAGCGCGCGGGCGCGCTCCCAGTCGCCCTCCGAGAGAGCGTCGAACAGCTCCCGGCCCACTTCCGGTCGGAAATTGCTCACGCCGGCGGTGAAGCCCTCGACGCCTTCCGCCCAGAAGGACACCGCGTACGGCTCCGCGAGCCCGTTGACCCAGACCACGTCGTCGGCGCCGGCGCGGATCGCCTCGCCCAGCTTCACCGGGTCCTTCAAGGCGTACTTGATCCCGACGACACCGTCGACGCGGGTGAGGTCCGCGAGGTATTCGGCCGAGGGATCGAACCCGCGCACGTACGGGACGAGGGGCGCGTCGGCCCCCGCCGACAGCTCGCGGTAGTACTCCAGTAACCCCCGCTCGTGGAGGTAGGTGTGGTCGGGCGGCATGATCATCATCGCGTCGGCACCGATCTCGTCGTACGCCTCGATCAGCTCCAGCGCGTCGGCCGTGCTCCCGCCGACGCCGGCGAGGACGCACGCGTCCGAGGGGAGCGCCTCGACGACCGTCCTGACGCTCTCGATCCGCTCTTGCTGAGAGAGAGAGTGGTACTCGCTGATGTTCGCTGCCGCCAAGAAGGTCCGCATCCCCTCGTCGTACAGCGTTCGCGCGTTCTCCTCGATTTTGTTGTACTCGATCGCTCGCTGCTCGTCGAAGGGCGTGAGCACTCCGACGGCAACGTCTCGCAGCTGCTGTTTGACCTGTGCTGCCGTCATTGGCATCACTTCACAGGATACGGTCGCGGGGGTTAAATCCATCGTTGATGGGTTACAAATGCCGCATTCGCACGCTGACAGGAGAAAAGCGATCGGGGGAGATGACTCCGGAGCCGTGCGACTTCGACTCCATCCGTCTCCGGTCGTCCGCGCTGTCAGTAGTTCCGGTACACCGTCTTCGTCGACGTGAAGAAGTCGAGACCGGCGTCGCCCTGCTCTCGGTACGTGTTCGTCGAGGAGTTCTTGTACCCGCCGAACGGGACGTGCAGCTCCAGCCCGGTCGTCTTCTCGTTGACCTTCGCGACGCCCGCCTCGATCTGATCGACGAACTCGTCGGCCTCGGTGAGGTCCTGCGTGACGATGCTCGACGAGAGCCCGTAGTCCACGTCGTTCGCGACCGTCAGCGCCTCCTCGAAGTCGCTTACCTCGATGACCGACAGGACCGGCCCGAAGATCTCCTCTTGGGCGATCCGCATGTCGTTGTCGACGCCCGAGAACACCGCGGGCTCGACGTAGTAGCCGTCGCCGTACTCGTTACCAGTGAGCCGTTCGCCGCCGGTTTCGAGGGTCGCTCCCTCCTCCCGTCCGAGTTCGACGTACTCGAGCGTCGACTCGAGCTCGCTCTCGGAGACGTGCGGCCCCATGTCGGGGTCGTCGAGACCCGGCCCGATTGCGACGTCGTTGGCGTACTCAACCATGGCGTCGACGAACTCGTCGTAGATGTCCTCGTGGACGATCGCGCGGGAGGCCGCCGTACACGACTGGCCCGTCGTCCCGAACGCCCCGACGCCGAGGATCTCCGCCGCCTCGTCGACGTCGGCGCTCGGCATCACGACGGTCGGGTTCTTGCCGCCCATCTCGCACTGGACGCGCTTGAGGTCGTCAGCGGCGCTCTGCGCGACGCTCGTCCCCACTGCGGTGCTGCCGGTGAACGAGACGCCGTCCACGTCGTCGTGTTCGGCCAGCGGTGTCCCAACGTCGCCGCCGGATCCGGTCACCATGTTCGCGACCCCGTCCGGGAGTCCGGCCTCGTCGAGACACTCGAGGAGGACCGCCGTCATGCCCGGCGCGGCGGAGGCGGGCTTGATGACGGCCGTGTTCCCGGCGGCCAACGCCGGGGCGAGCTTCCACGCGGGAATGGCGATCGGGTAG
The DNA here is from genome assembly GCF_007671685.1 of Halorubrum salsamenti. Taxonomy (GTDB): domain Archaea; phylum Halobacteriota; class Halobacteria; order Halobacteriales; family Haloferacaceae; genus Halorubrum; species Halorubrum salsamenti. The sequence goes on from NZ_VCNL01000005.1 coordinate 76,844, forward strand.
TTCCACGGGGTGATCAGCGCGACGGTCCCGAGCGGTTCGCGTTTGGTGTACAGCTCCGTGTTCCGCCCGCTCGCCGACTTGCTGATCCCGCCGAGATCGAGACACTTCTGAGCGTAGTAGGCGAAGATGTCGATCGCTCGCTGGACTTCGCCGGCGGCCTCGGCGCGCGTCTTCCCCTCCTCGCGAACGAGCGTCTCGGTCACCGACTCCTTCCGTTCCTCGAGGAGTTCGCTGGCGCGTTTGAGGACGTCGCCGCGGTCCGGGCCGGGGGTGTCCGCCCACGTCTCCTGCGCGTCGACCGCCGCGTCGATCGCGCCCTCGACGTCGCCGGCCGCAGAGGCCTGAAACCGACCGGTGATCGACGACGGCTCCGCCGGGTTCCGAACGTCGAACGTCTCGCCCGTCTCGGAAGTCGTCCACTCTCCATCGACGTAGTTCTTGTAGACCGTTGGCATCCGGCTTGAAGTCGCCGCTACTGATACAAAGGCTTTGATAAAGTGGCCAGCCCCTTCGGTTCGAGAGACATTTTCATGCACGTAGTGTCCCGACCGTCGGGACTAGGTGAGTAGCGGTTACGTACGGCTAGGCCCTTCAACGATACGGAAACCGGGACTGGCACGTAACTAAACGACTGACGAAGGATTGGCCGCTCCGTGTCTCCGTGACGCGAATGTCGCTCGGTGTGCGGACCGGACGACCGGAGCGTTCATCGCGTCGCTTCTAACGCGTGACTCGGTTCGTTCGGTATCGCCACCAACACTCGAGTCACGCGGTCGTCGGCGTCGTCAGTCACCGTGGACGAAGGTCACGGGGCAGGGCGCCTCGAGGAGAAGCGTCTGTGACAGGCTTCCGAAAACGGCCTTGTCGGCCGGAGTCCGGCGGCTGCCGCCGATAACGAATCGGTCGGCGTCGACGTCTTCGGCGAGTTCGAGGATCGCCTCGCCGGGGTCGCCGACCGCGCCGCGAACTTCGTACGCGATGCCGGCGTCGTCGAGGCGCTCCGTCACCGCCTGCACCGTCTCGTGTTCGGCGACGACGTCGTCGACGGAGTGTTCGTCGTCGGGATACCTGTCGAGTAGGTCGTCGTACTCGGTCCGGGAGAGAACCTGCGGGTAGTTACCACCGCTTATCGCAGGTATTGTGGTCACGATATCGTCGTCCCCGTCCTGAATGGCGTGAGCCACCACGACGGTGGCGCCGGTCGGATCGGCGATCTCCAAGACGGCATCGACGAGCCGACTGAGTCGGTCCTCGTCCGAGTCGCTGACTGGCAGCAGAACTGTCTCGATGGTCACGGTAACCCTTTCGTTTACCAGATACAAGTAAATTTATATTTGCGAGTTTCGGAATATGCAACAAAGAGGCGACTGCGGAGAATCCTGCCGACCGATCGTTGCGCGACGGAGTGGTGACCGCTCTCACCGCTCACGTCGGTGTCGTGTCCGCGGATCAGTCGTCAGAGAGCGCCCCGCTCGGCGTCGACGGCGCACTGGATCGGCTGACGAACCAGGTCGTCACGAGGGCGCCCGCGACGATGAGCAGGAGGAAGCCGGCAGTTCGGAGCATTCCCACGCGCCCGAACGCGTCGACCAGCGGCATCGGGGCGAACGGCGAGAGAGCGAACCCGCCGTACATCATCATCGTCACGCCGCTGAGTGCCCGTCCGCGGACCTCCTCCTGAACGATCGACGCGATCCAGTCGTTCACCGTCGGCAAGAGGAGCCCGAACCCCATCCCGCCGGCGACGATGATGCCGACGAGCACGACCGGGAAGAGCTCCACGGAAGTGAACAGCAGGAAGCCCACCGCGGCGAGGGCGAACGCGGCCGCGATGAGCGTGATGTGTCGGAAGTGCTGTTTGATACGGCCGTACATCGATGCCATGACCACGCCGGCGATCATGACGCCCGAGATGATCAGGCCGGTCTGGGAGTCGCTCACGCCGAGCGATCCCTGGAGGTAGTACGGGACCTCGATCATGATGAGGTTGTTCGTCAGCATCCCGAACAGCACGAGGAAGTAGATCCCGGCGATGACCTTCGTCGGCGACTCTCGAACGAGCTTGGCAACGGCCTCGACCCGGCTGATCTCGTCGTTCCGCTGGGACTCCTGGACGTCGGGTTCGGGCAGGAGACGCAGGATTGGCGGGACGAACAGCAGCGCGCCGGCGAAGACGAGGAAGATGTATCGCCAGCCGAGGGTCCCCGCGATGTAGCCGCCGAGGACGGCCGCGACGGCACCGCCGCCGGCCTGCACGGCGCCGTAGTACCCCATGACCGACTCGCGTCGGCCGCCGGAGTAGTAGTCGGCGATCAGCGTCGGGACGGTCACCATGAGCGCTCCGACGGCAATGCCGTCGAGGATGCGCGTCGCCAGGATCAGGTAGATCGAATCGAGGAAGAACGCGATGCTCGTCCCGGCCCCGTAAATGACGACCGCGGCGATCAGGATCGGCTTGCGCGCGTACTTGTCGAGCAGGTACCCCGTGAGGGGCGCGACGACGATCACGATCCACGCGGACGTCGTGCTGACCAGCTGTGCCAGCGTCTCGGAGTTCGGTACGTGCGAGAACGTCTGTTGGATCGCGGGGATGGTCGGGTTGATCAGCGCCCCGGAGAAGGAGGGGATGATCCCGATCAACACCAGTGTCAGGAGCTTCGACCACTTGAAAGACTCAGTGTAGCTCTCCGACATACTCACTCACCGGAGTTTCTCCCGGTCTTTGGATCGGGCGTAGTCTGTAGTCTACCTTCTATGAGACGGTGTTGCATACACTCATAGTTATATACAAACATTATAAATATCTTTCCAAAGTGCGGAGTGAGGCGTCCCCCTCCCAGATGACCATTCTGCCCCTCTATCAGATCCTTCTGCCCCTGCACCGGATCCCGTCGAGCGACGCTTCTGAACGGTCGCTGACCGCGGGCCCCCGATCGACGGCAACTCGGGCGAGTGGGTTCCTCTGTAACTTTCTGAGATAGCTGCTGTCCGATGATATTGAACGATAAATCTCCGCAAGATCGAGCATCGTTGGCTGGTGGCAAAGACAGCTACCCGATGATTAAAAATACGGACCCTGAAAAAGGGACAATCACATCAGCTCCGTAGATAATGCGTTCAATGTCATTGAAATAGTTCGGGAGACGGAACCAGACCGGTATCCGAACTTGCGGACGAGATCGCCGTCCCGGAAAGTACCGCTCACATCCGTCTCAAGACTCTCGAGGATCGGTCGGGTCTCGGAGCGGACCCGCGAGAACCTCGGTTCGGAGAGCGTCGCCATCTCGATCGCGGGCCCGAAACACCGGTTCGACGCCGAGCGCATCGACGACGAACTACAGTCCGAGCTACGGAACGCCGCGAACGTGATCGAGCTGCGATCCCGGCACTCCTGACTCGAAGGAATTACACGCGTATGTGTGTAAACTCCACCTCCGCCGTTCGATGTCGTTGGACAAACGGGTGCAGCGTGGTTTCGGTAAATGTCCGCGCTTCTCAGGCCGTTTCTCATATAACTGTTAGCTGATGTTTTCTTGGAACCATATATTTTCTATAATAAATAAGCGATCGCCACCCTCCTCAACGTCGAGACCGAGACGTCTCCGATGGAACACCTGTTTGAGACCGTTTGAACCGCTGACACAGTATTTCACGTCGATATCTCGCGTCTCACCGACGACGACGCACTCCCAGTGCGATCCCGAGGTGTCACTCGTCCGATCCCGACAGATTACTCTACGGAAACCTTCAAAAACGCCGAGGTTAGCGCTTACAGCTATATAACTGGCTAATCATCGATTAGCGTTTCGCCGGTCATCGACTGCCCGTCCGCTCTTCGAGATCGGACGTGAACTGCCCCTCGTGTGCTACTTCGAATTGTATCAAATACTATGGCTATATTTAAATCAGACACTCTGGGAATCTCGACGGGCGCGTCACGATCGACTGCAACGGCGGGGCCGGGATCAGCAGCCGCCAGAGACGAGGCGGAGTCCGACGGTTCCGAAGGCGATCACAAATAAAGACGATCATAGAGTAGGGACGATCATACGTATACAACGCGCACGCGACCGGGCTCACCACCGTGGACAGCCGGATCGACTCTTCGAGGAGAGTGAGGAACTCTGGGAATCTCCGCGGAGTAGACGAGCGAACCGGCCCGGTCTGGGCGCGGGAGGGCCTAATAACGGATTAGTCCGCAGTCGTAGTCGCCTGACGACGAGTCTGACGGAGCGACGAGACCGTCGTGTAGAGGATCGCGAAGGCGACGACGACCGCCGCACCGATGACGAGCACCAGCCCGAGCAGTTCGAGAGTCGAGTTGCCGATGTAGGAACCGATCTCACCGATACCGACCGCGATGGCACCGATCAAGAGCATGCCGCCGAAGTAGACCTTGATGCCGTCAGCGTCGACGACGGCGGTCGCGGCGGAGCCGATACGTGCACCGAGTGCGCTCCCGAACAGCAGCGGGGCGACGATACCGAGGTCCACGCCGCCGCCCTGTCCGTAGAGGTAACTCCCGAGGCCGCCGGAGAAGACGATCTCGAAGAGGTCGGTACCGACGGCGACGGGCACCGGGACGCCGATCGCGTAGATCATCGCCGGCATCCGGATGAAGCCGCCACCGACGCCGAGGAAGCCGGACAGGAGGCCGGTCGCGAAGGCGACGGCCGTGATGACCCACGCGGAAACGCGGACGTCGCCGCGGAGCGTCACCATCGGCGGAATCCGAACGGTCTGTTGAATCGTCTTCGCGATTTCGGGAATCTCGTACTCGTCGAGGTCCCGGTCGGCCGCCTCGTGGTCGACCCCGCCTCCGCCGTCGCTGTTCAACGCGTCACGAGTCACCATCGCTCCGACGCCGCCGAGCAGGACCACGTAGGCGACGCTGATGATACCGCCGGCGAGTCCCAGCGACTCGAGGTAGTAGACGCTGGCACGCCCGGCCTCGATCCCGATGGTCGTCCCGGTGATCATGATCGCGCCGAGCTTGTAGTCGACCTGCCCGAGGTCGTGGTGTTTCAGGGTCGCGATGACGGCCGTCCCGAAGACGAACGCCATCCCGCTCCCGACCGCGACGGGCGCCGGGTAGTCCAACATCAGTAGCGCGGGGGTTACGAGGAACGACCCGCCCATGCCGAAGAACCCGAACAGGACGCCGACGACGAGGCCGAACCCGACGAACAGAGCCAGCATCTCGGGGCTCGTCTCCAGGATGCCAAGCCCGCCGAGGAGGCTATCGAGCATTCGCTTCACCTCCGATCAAGAGCTTCATGAGATAGGGTCCGAAGAGCCGTTCGAGGCCACCGTATCCCACGTACAGCACGATCGCTTCCAGTAGAATCGTGCCGATAAGCAAGGCTGTCTCCGGGTCCCACGTGGGAATCTCTAGTCCTGCCATCGATTCTCCCTCCGACGTCCGAACACGATAATTCGCTGTTGGCACATTTCTGCTCAATACACCCTACCCGCTTCGTGCCTATAACGGTTTTGGGGTCGTTGCACAATACTATATCCAGGTAACCTCGGCTGGAGTATCGATAACTTACGGAGAACGTACGGTACTCCGGCGGTTCCAGAAACCGGTCAGTGGACGTCCCGTTTCTCGACTACCCCTCCGAGATCGAACAAAACTGTGTTGTCGACGCCCGACGAAGGTGTCGGTATGAGAGCCCTGTGCGCGACCGACCTGTCGGCAGCGAGTGAGGCCGCGATAGAGAACGAAACCTGCCTCAACTGCCTGGGACGTATCGGCGTCGATACGATCCATCTCGTGACGGTCGTTCCGGCGAACGTCCACTCCGGGATGCCCGGCGTGAATTTCGAGGAGCGACGCCGACGGGGACTGGACCGGTATCGCGCGGTAATCGAGGCCGCCGGGTTCGACGCCGAGACGCACGTCGTCCGCGGGACTCCCTACCGACGTATCAACGGCATCGCCGAGACCGTCCACGCCGATCTATCGGTCGTCGGCTCACGGGGGCAGAGCCCGCTGGAGAACCGGGTCATCGGCTCGACCGCCCGCAACCTCGCGCGGACGACCGTCGTTCCGTTATTGGTCAACCGCGTCGAGCGGGCGACCGCCGACCCCGACGTTCTCCGAGAACACCTCTTTCAGCGTATTCTCTTCGCGACGGACTTCTCCGAGAACGCCGACCGAGCGTTCGACGCCTTCTCGTACCTCCGTCACGCGACCGAGGAGGCGACTCTCGTTCACGTGCGGTCGCCGAAAGACGAGGGCGTCGACGCCGACGTCAGTCCACGGGAGCAGCTGGCCGAGCACGCGCGCACGCTGGAAAACTGGGGCATCGAGACGCGGACCGAGGTCCGGCAAGGCGATCCCGCCGACGAGATCCTCGCCGTCGAAGCGGAGGTAACGCCGTCGACGGTCCTCGTCGGGTCGAAGGGGCGAAGCCGCATCCGGCGGCTCCTGTTGGGGAGCGTCTCCGAGGAGATCGTCGCACAGGCGACGGGAAACGTCTTCCTCGTTCCGCCGCCTCGGGCGGTCTGAGGGAACCGACGATCAGCACGACAGCCGCCTACAAGAGGAGGAACGCGGTACCGTACGCGAGCACGAACGAGAGGACGAACGACCCGGCCCACGCCCCCACCGTCAGGAGGATCTTCCGTGCGTCGACGGCCTCTCGACCGCCGACGGCTGCGCCACTCCCGATGATGGCGCTGACGACGATCTCGTTGAACGAGACCGGGACCCCCAGCAGGACCGCCAGCTGTGCGATCAGGAACGACGGCACGAGCGCCGAGATGGAGCGCCGCGGGCCGAGCGACGAGTAGTCCTGGGCGAGCGACTTGATCATCCGCGGCGCACCCGTCCACGAGCCGACGAGCATTCCGAGGCCACCGCCGACGAGCACGGCGAACGTCGAAACCATCCCCACCTCGTCGAGCAGCGGCAGCAGCGGCCCGACGGCGAGCCCGACCTGGCTCCCGCCCGCGGAGAAGGCGACGAGCGACCCGAGCGCGAGCAGCACGCGCCGCAGGCCGCCCCGTTCGTCGCGACTGACGTCCCACCAGACAACGCCGGCGACGGCCAGCGCCGCGAGGCCCGTCATACCGACCGCCGACGCGACCCCGTCGACTGCGAGCGCCCGCTGTCCGAGGCCGCGGAGGGTTCCGGCCGCGCCCCCCTCACCCAGGAAGCTGAACTGGACGTTCACGAGGACGGCCCCGACGAGGCCGGCGAGGACGGGGATACTGTACCGTTCGGGGACGTCGGAACGCGGGAGGAGGCTGGCGATGGTGAACGCGATGCCGCCCCCGACGAACGGCGTCAACACCCAGACGGCGGCGATCTGTTGGTACTTCGGCCAGACCGGCGTCCCGCCGAGCGCGAGGCCGACGCCGATGACGGCGCCGGTCACGGTGAACGCGGTCGCGATCGGGTAGCCGGTCGTGATGCCGATCGCCATCAGCCCCGCGCCCAACACGAGCACGAGGATGACGCCGGCGACCGGCAGACTGATGCCGCCGACGAGGCCGCTGCCGATGGCTTCCGAGACGTTGCCCCCCTGAGTAACGGCACCGGCGAAGCCGAAAATACCGACTAGGAAGGCGGCGCGCATCGTCGCGATGGCGTTCGCGCCGACGGCAGGGGCGTACGGCGTCGCGCCGCTCGACCCGGCACCGATGACCCACGCCATGAACAGACTCGCGAGACCGGCACCGACGAAGAGGGCGATAAGCGCGGGCTCCATAATCGGTGAGCTAGTCTGCGCGCGTCGCGGCGGTGCCCTGCGCCTGGGTATGGCTCCGCCAGTAGCCCTGGGCGTACGCGCCGACGAACATCCCGGCGAGCGCCCAGAGGATGGTGACGTTGCCGACGCCGAGGCTCGCGTACGCCGCGCCCGGGCAGATGCCGGAGAGCCCCCAGCCGACGCCGAAGACGGCGCCGCCGACGAGGACGTTCCGATCGAACGGCTTCAGCCGGCGCTCGTAGGGGTCGCCCGTGAGGGGCGCGGCGTCTCGAATCCGTGGCAGCAGGGCGAACGCGATCCCGGAGACGATCGCGGCGCCGAACATGACGAACGGGAGGCCGAGGTCGTCGAACTGCAGGAAGTTCAGCACGACCTCAGGCCGCGCCATGTGGCTGAACCCGAGCCCGAACCCGAATATCAGGCCGCCGACGAAGACCAGCGGCTTGAACAGCGGATGTCTGTCCGCGCTCACGTGTCGCTCCCTCCGGTCGCTCCCGTTCGCGCAGTTCGAGACGCAAGCGTCTCGCGCATTACGGGCTCACCCCCATCGCGGCGACGACCTGGGCGGTCCCGATCGCCACGGTCAGGAACGTCACCACGCCGGCCAGCGACGTCTTCGACGCCGAGCCGACGCCGCAGACGCCGTGCCCGGACGTACAGCCCTTGCCGACTCGGGTCCCGATGCCGACTAGGACGCCGCCGACGAACAGCCGCCACGGCTGGACGTCGGTCATCCAGAGCGTCACGCCGGCGACCTCGTACAGCCGGCCGGTCGTTCCGGGCTCGTACAGCGAGCTCGTGACCAGACCGGACTGGAACGTCGCCGCGAACGCCAGTCCGCCCAAGATGATGCCGGCCGTGAACACGAGCCGCCAGTCACGCGAGCCGACGTACCGTTCGAACCGTGACTGGTCGGAGACGTACGACAGCGTCGACTCCAAGAACGTGCTCGCCCCGGCCGGGATTCCCGTCCCGACGTAGATCAGGACGGTTCCGAGGCCGACGAACAGTCCGCCGACGGCGTACCGACTGATCCCGTTGGGGAACAGGTCGGCGACCGCCTGAAGCAGTACTGGGTCAGTGACCATCGGCGTCGTTAGTCACCCGCGAGCGAGTCCTGGCTGGCGGCGCAGTTGTTCGGGCCGAGCTCCAGGGTGAACGCTTCCTCGTCGTCGACGGCGTTCTGCCCGAGGTTCGTCGCGATGATGTCCTCGTAGTTGGCCGGCCGCGGGGGCATGTCCGAGAGGATGAGGTCGACGAACGCCTGTTCGTCCATCGTGAGCGCGTCCATCTCCTCGACGAGTTCGCCGATGGGCGCGGTGTAGGTGCCGTCCGCGGCGGGCTCGGCGGCGTCGCTGAAGTGCGCGCCACCGACGAGCGTGTCGTCGGGCAGCGTCAGCACGCGCTCCTGCAGGGACTCGTAGAGCATGCGCGCGGCGTCCGGCGCCCCCTCGTCGCCCTCTTCGAGGTCGGGGCGGGCGACGCTCTCGATGAACAGCCCGTCGCCGGTCGCGAGCAGGCCGTCGTCGACGAGGTACGAGGTCATCCCGGTCGTGTGGCCGGGGGTGGAGACAGTCTCGATGGTGGCGTCGCCGACCTGGAAGGTGTCACCGTCCTCGGCCGTGGTCAGCTCGTCCGCGTAGGTGACGCCGCGGTCGACGGCGGCCTCGGGGATGACGCCCTCGACGCCCTCCGCGTCGAGGTCGCGCACACCCGAGATGTGGTCGGCGTGAATGTGTGTGTCCAGCGCGTACTGTAGCTCGACGCCGAGGTCGTCGGCGTCGTCGAGGTAGCGGTCGGTGAAGGCGCGCAGCGGATCGATGATCGCGGCTTCGCCGTCGTCGTAGAGGAGGTAGCCGAGACAGCCCGAAGAGGGGCGCTGGTACTGGAGGAGCGTGCCGGCGCCGTCGTAGCGGTCGACCTCGACGGCCTCGTAGATGCTCGCCCAGCCGTTCATGCCGTCTTCGAGGTGGTCGACGTCGTAGCCGCGCTCAGCGAGGGTGCCCGCGACGTACTCGCTGGCGCCGCCCTTCGCGCAGAGGACGGTCACTTCGCGGTCGTCGGGGATCCGGTCGAGGACGTCGTCGTCGATGTCGTCCTCGAGGAACTCGAAGTACGGGACGTTGATCGACGTGACGTTCTCGCCGTCGATCCGCCACTCCTCGTAGTCCGATTGCATGCGCGCGTCGAGGAGCGTGACGTCCTCGCCGGCGTCGATACGGTCTTTGAGCGATTCCGGGTCGACGGATTCCACGTCGGCATCCGGAGTCGGGAAGTCGTCGGCGTTCATGTTGTGCAATCATTCCTACCGGACGGACGTACAAAAGCATTTGCATAGATATCCCCTAATAACACAATACTGTATCAACGAGGAGACCGGTGTTTTGCCTCGCAACCACGCGTAACTGGGTATAGCTCGTGTCTCAGCTGTATGGAGTCATTAGTTTATTGGAGTATTCCCAAAAACCGACAATCTTTTACTCCGGTAGTGAATATTGTGCGATAGCTCCAATACAGATAAACGGAGCAGATAACCAATGAGTGCTGAATTCGACATTACGGAGACGCTCGACGTGAAAGGCGCATCGTGTCCCATGCCAGTGGTGAAGACGAAGACGGCCATCGACGACCTCGCCGAGGGTGACGTCCTCGAAGTGCTCGCGACCGACCCCGGAAGCATGAGCGATATCGACGGCTGGGCGGCCGGCACCGAGGGCGTCGAGCTCGTCGACCAGGAGGAAGGCGACGACGTGTACAAACACTACGTCCGCAAGACGGAGTAACGATGAGCACGGACACACCCGACGCGTCGGCCGACGACGCGCCGTCCCGTGCGGAGCTGGCCGCGCGCGTCGACGAGCTTGAAGACGCGCTCGCGGAAGCCACCAGCGACGACGGCGGCAAGAAGATGAGCATCATCGCGACGAAGGGCACGCTGGACATGGCGTACCCGCCGCTCATCCTCGCCAGCACCGCGGCCGCATTCGGCTACGAGGTGACCGTCTTCCACACGTTCTGGGGGCTGGAGATCCTCCACGAGGAGCGCTCGAAAAACCTCAAGCTCAGCTCCGTCGGCAACCCCAACATGCCCGTCCCGAACGCCGTCGCCGCGCTCCCCGGCATGGACCGCGTGACGACGAGGATGATGGAGAAGAAGATCGCGGACAACGACACCGCCACCATCGAGGAGCTCATCGAGACGAGCCTGGACATGGGCGTGGAGTTCCAGGCCTGTCAGATGACCATCGACCTGATGGACTACGACGAGGACGACTTCTACGACGGCGTCACCACGGGCGTCGGCGCGGCGACCGCCCTTCAGGACATGGCCGACGCCGACATCCAGCTCCTCGTTTGACCGTCGACGGACGAACCTGCGCCCGATTCTCGAACAACGGCCCGGCACAGCGGGCGCCGTGCTGCCCCGCACAGCAGGTATCGCTCCGACTGTCGTAGACTGTTTATAAAGGAGTCAGGGCGACGAAACCGGGAGTCGTTCGATCGCGCCGCGGAGCGACGCGAACCGCCGATCGGCCGCTAGTCGGACTCCGCAGTGGCGCGCTCGCGGCCGATCGCGCTCGCCACCGTCAGCAGGTAGCCCAGCCCGTACTGGACCTCCGGGTCGCGCACTCCGCGGAGCAGTCCGACGGCTCCGACCCGCTCGGGCGGTTCGCGCTCCGCCTCGCCGACGCTCTTCAGCAGTGTCTCGACGCCGTCGCGGGTGTCGTCGTCGGCCGCGGTCTGTGCCACTTCGCCGAGCGCGGCGCCGGTCCCGGCCAGCGACGTCACCATCTCGTCGTCGAGCGCCGCGGTCGCCAGCGACCCGACTTCCGCGATCTCGGCCAGTTCGTCGAGCGTGCCGCTCCGCTGGAGCGCGAGCAACGTGTCGAGTGCCTCCCGCAGATCGTCGCCGTTCTCGCCGACCGTCTCGGCCAGCGCCACGGTCTCGTCGGTCGCCAGCCCGTCGGCGGACTCCGCCAGCGTCGACCCCGTGGCCGAGAGTTCGCGGACCATCTCGTCGTCGAGCGCGCTCTCGCCTAGGGAGAGCACGTCCAGTAGCTCGTTGACGGCGTCGAGGTGTGCCACGAACTCGGCGACCGCCTCGGGGTTCTGTTCGATCGCCGCCTCCAGCTCGGAGTGATCGGGGTTCTGCTGTTCAGACATGGTCAGAGCAGCCCTCGCGCGGTGAGCCAGTAGGACTCGTTGTACGCCAGCTTCGACCAGTGCAGCTTCTCCGAGGGCGGCGCGGGCGACGGCGGATTCTCGTAGTCGAACTCGACGAACGATGCCGCGTCCATCCCCGTCTCGATAAAGCACAGCGTCTTGCCGTCGTAGGTCGCCGTCGCCGGTCGGCCGCGGAGTTCGCTGGCGAGGCGTTGGCCGACGACGCCGGCCTGGTAGTGGGCGACGCTGCCCGCGTTGGGGACGCCGGTGTCGGCGGTGTCGCCGAGCGCGTAGACGTTCTCGGCGGCCTCGGCTTCCAGCGTGTGCTTGTCGACGTCGACCCAGCCGTCGTCGCCGAGCCCCGCCTCCTCGATCAGGTCGATGCCGCCGTGGGGCGGAATCGTCACGAGGAGGTCGTAGTCGAGTTCGGTCCCCTCCATCGACGTGACGGTCTCCGCCTCGGGATCGACCGACTCGGCGTTGAAGAACGTCTCCACCTGGATGTCCCGTTCCTCCATGATGGGGCGGGCCCACTCGGCGATGTGGGGGTTTCCGTGGACGCGCTGGATCGGGTACGTGTAGGTGATATCGACGTCCTCGCGGAGGCCGCGCTCGCGGAGCCAGTCGTCGGCCATGAACACGAACTCCAGTGGTGCCGCCGGACACATATGGGGCGTCCCGATGACGCTCAACACGAGTTCGCCCTCGGTGAACGCCAGCAGTTCGTCGCGCAGGTCGGTCGCGCCCGACTCGCTGTAGTAGTTGTGACCGCCCTCCGTGAGGCCGGGGATTCGGTCGGGCTCCAGCGTCGATCCGGTCGCCAACACGAGGTGGTCGTACTCCGTCGACGGCCCGTCACCGTCGAACCGGAGCCGCTGGGACTCGGTGTCGATGTCGGACACGCGGTCGATCCGGATATCGACGGCGTCGTCGACGAGTTCGTCGAGCGCGCGGCGACCGTCGTCCGGCTCCCGCTGGCCGAACGGCACGTACAGCCAGACCGGTTTGTAGACGTGGTCGGGGTCGTCGTTGACCAGCGTGACGCGAACGTCACCGGCGTCGAGTTCGGGTTCGAGTCGGTCGGCGAGGTCGTTCGCGAGGACGGTACCGCCGGTCCCGCCACCGACGATGACGACGTGTTCAGTCATGCTTTCTCCACGTAGAACGCGTTGTGGTCGTCGCGTTCCTCGACCGCGAGTAGTTCGTTTCCGGCTTCCTCAGCCCACTCGGGAACGTCGGTGAGCGACTGGTCGTTGTCGCTCAGAAGCCGGATCACGTCCCCCGACTCGGCGCTCCGAATCTTTCCGATGAGGTCCATCAGCGGACCGGGACATGCTGCGCCTCTAGCATCGACGGTGTCGTCAGGCTCGATGTCAGTCATAGATATCTCACAGGCGGCAGTTGGAACCGCTTCGTATTAGTATTGTGTTCAAGTTCCACGATTCTGAAAATCTGTGGAGTCGGCATGTGCCAGCGACGGCAATCGAGAAATAGCCGATTCAGGATGGTTATCGCTCGATTACGAACGCGTAGTGGTACGGTGGCAGATCGACTCATCGATCAAGCTCAAACGCCGTGACCGGAAGCACGGCAGCTCCGGTTTCCCTCGACGTCAGCCGAAGTACCGTCTGGGGCCTCCGAGTGATGTCAATCCGACGACTGCCAATCCCAGTCCGATACCGATGCGGGTCGGTCTGTCTGTCGCATTGATATTGTCTTTTATGTACAGAAACACACTATACTGATAGGCCTCCTCGGCGACTTCCACTCGCCGGCCAAGCGACCCGGCACAACCGTCACGTCCAAAGACTGCTACCGGTCGATCTGAGACAGCCACCTCGCCGGGAGCTGAGCGTAGACGACGGCGTTGTCGCCGAGCACGTCGACCGGGACGTATTCGTCGGGCGCGTGGACGGTGTCGGTCCCAAGCGCGAACTCGACGGTCGGGATGCCCGCATTCCGGAGTTTCTTGGCGTCACCGCCACCCGTGGCGCTCCGTCTGAAGACGCGATCTCCCGTGGCGTCCTCCGCCGCCGACGCGACGGCTTCGACGAGTGCGCTGTCGGGGGCTTCGGCGGTGCCGACGCTCCAAGCGACGTCGGTGATCGTGATACCTTCGCAGTCGGCGACGCACTTCCGAATCTTCTCGAGCACGTCGGGCGTGTGGACACCCGCGGTCAGCCGCACGTCGACCTCGGCTCGCGCGGACTGCGGGACGGTGTTTATCGCGTCGCCGCCCTCGAGCACGCCGAGATTGATTGAGGGGTACCAGAACAGGTCTCGAGCGGTGGCCTCGCCCATCGAGGGGGCGTAGTATTCGACCGACTCCTCGACGATCGGTGCCACGTCAGCGTCGATATCGAGCCGCTCGGTGCCGAATCGTTCGCGCATCGTCTCGACGGCGTCGTAGAGTCGGTCGACGGCGTTGACGCCGAGTACCGGCCGAGAGCCGTGGGCCCCTTCGCCGCTGGCTTCGAGCGTCAGCCAGATGCTGCCCCGATCCGCGACCGTGACGGAGTGGCGGCCTTCCTCACAGGTCGGCTCGCCGATCACGCACGCGTCCGCGTCGAGGTGTCCAGCTTCCAGCAACGCTGGCAGGCCGGCGTCGCCACCAACCTCCTCGTCGCTCACGAACGCGAATTGGAGGTCGACGGGCGGATCGGTGCCGGTGGCTGCGAAGGCCCGAATTGCGAACAGCATCGACGCCACGGCACCTTTCATGTCGGTCGCGCCGCGACCGTAGACGCGGTCGTCGACGCGCTCGCCGAGCGGGTCGTGGGACCACGCGTCGGCGTCGAATGGCACCGTATCGAGGTGGCCGTTGTATAACAGCGCGTGGTCAGACTCGCCCGGGATTCGAACGAGGAGGTTCGGCTTCGCCGGATCGACTGCGAAACGCTCGACGTCGACCGAAAGCGGGTCGAGGAACCGCTCGATTTCAGAGGCGATCTCACGCGTATCGCCAGGGGGGTTCGACGTATCAATCGCGAGGAGTTCGAGGGTCAGCGAGACCAGTTCCTCGCGGTGGGCTCGCACGTACTCGTGGGGGGTCATGTCGTTCATAGACAGTCGAGTTCTTATAGTGGTTCGAATCCGCTGGGACGATCGCGTGCCCTCAGTCGTCTGAAAGACGACGGGCCGCGTCTGGAAGTCCGTCAGTCACAGCGTGGTCGAGTCACTTGCGCTTCTCGATCGCAGAGCGGAGCCGCACTTCGTCCTGCATGCCGACGAGCCGTTCGGCCGGCTGGCCGTCGGAAAACAGAACGATCGTCGGTCTCAGCGGCAATCGTTTCGATGACCGGTTCGAGCATCCGACACGGCCCACACCAGTCAGCGTGGAAGTCGGCCAGCACGATATCGTGTTCGGCGATGGTTCCGGACAGCTCAGCGTTTCCGTTGATCGGAACTGGTTCGGACGGGCTCTGCAGCTCTGTCTCCTCGTCACCGCTCGTGTCGCCCCTCTTTCGAAGCTCCCCTCGTTTCTGTCGTCGGACCTCTTCGAGGTCTCCCGTCATTGTTCCGCTGTTTGTACCGAGGCCGTTTATGTGTTTTGTATAATACTCACAATACCACTTCGGCACAGATGCGGCATGAGTAGTTCTACATAAGAAGACCTGTCCTTCGACAGTGTATCCGAAGAGACTTTGTTCTGTAGGCACAAGACAATACACGAATGACGCTCCCAATCGACCCGAGCCAGATCGACCCTGCGGACATCGGCGAAGAACAGGCGACCCTCGAGATGAGCCACGAAGACGCGATCGAACACGTCCGCGACGTGTTCACCGACGCCGGATTCGGCGTCCCCGTTGAGTTCTCCCCCTCGGAGATGCTCAACGAGAAGGTCGACGCGGGCCGCGATCCCTACTACGTGCTCGGCGCGTGCAATCCCGAGGTCGCCGACCGCGCGCTCGACGCGACCGACAACAAACTCGGTGCGCTCATGGCCTGTAACGTCGTTATCTGGGAAGAGGAACCCGGTAAACAGGTCGTCTACCACGTCTCTATCATGCGCATCGGACGACTGGTCGGGATGGCGCCCGATAACGAGGAGATGGCGGACATCGTCTCCGACACCGGCGAACTCGTCGACGAAGCGTTCCGGAACCTCTGACGTGGGCTCCCACGCGTTCGACGTCGATCGCGCCGACAAGCGCGAGAGCGCCCAGTAGCGGTACCGGGTTCGACACCGACGACGTCGCGGCGGTCGTCGACCGGAGCGACAACACCGTCACACGGTCAACCGCGTCCTCAAGCGACTTTGCGACCGCGATCTCGCCGACATGGACGACGGCAGTACCGACTTCAGTGACAACTTCGTGATCGACTCCGCGAGTTCGCGCGCGAGCTGACACACCACCTCCCCGACAAGGCCTCGATGCGGTCGCGCCGGACGGGACGATTCTCCGGGAGGGTCACGACGAACACGCTGCCGATCGACGACGACTCCCGCTACCGCTCGTACCGTCTCCTACTGCTCAGCTATGCCGACGTCGGCTTCGCACCGAATTCCACACGCGGACTGCACCCCGTATCGACCGCCTTTCGAGAGAAGAGAGACGTCTACCGCTCCGCTGACGGCGCGCTGGGTGCGTGGCCCGAGATCGTCTTGGCCGTGGGTCATCGCCGACGACCAGTCGGTCGCGGACGTGGCCCGTTCGGTCACTGTCCGGGGCGACGGCTTCGGGCAAGTTTCGAGCTGGCTCAAGCACGAGATTACTGAAAATATCCGCAAACGGTACTGTTCGTTATCCTACTTTTTAAGTGATATATAACGGCAGTTAGTTCTGCGTGAGAAGCGATTTCAAATCGATAGCCGTCTTCGGTGAGAACCGGCCCGAGACAGTCTGTGTCATCGACGGGAAGTACCGCGTTGTCGAGTTGATAGCGCCGATGTGGCTCGGTCAGAAACCATCGTGTCGTCCGTTTCGTTGCGGTCGGATAGCGGCTTTCGTGGTGGATTTCGCTCGTATACGGTCCAACCACGCCGTACTGCCAGAACTGCTGACCACGGAGGCGGATCGTCTTCTCGGCAACCGCGAGTTGATCCTCGGAAACGGTCATGACCGGCTGTACCTCGGCTTCCCGTTCCTCGTCGCGGATGGAGGTTCGACTCCGCTCGGGATTCGAATCATAGAATATCATAACTATATTTAAATATGATATATTCTGATAACGGACGTCTTCTCAGCGATCTCACGGAGTGCCTTCTCTCGCTCGATGAACTCCAGGTAGATCCATTCGACGCGCTTGGCGAGGCAAGCGCTTTTCGGCAAAGCAGTGAATCCCCGTTCCGATTTATCCCTGACTCACCAACGACCGAATTGCATATACAATAGTTCAATGGAATATGGTACCCAATTCCGTATTTTCATAAGGGACTCCGATCTGTCGGCAGTCATGAACGTGTCTCGGCTGGTCGCCGCGTTGTTCATTGTCATGGTGCTGGTGTCGCTTCCGGTTGCTCCCGCGGCCGCTCAGGACGGCGGCGGAGAAGCGGGAGAGTCGGGTGAAGGCGGTATCGAGGGACAGATCGAGGGGTTCATCGAAGGGCTCGGACTGGCGGGCGCCGTGGCCGTCCTCATCGTCGGCGCCGTCATTCTGACCGTCTGTGTCGAGAAACTGATAAGATATCTCACTCGGGCGGCGCTGGGGTTGCGGGTCTCGCTGTTCACCCTCGCGATCATCTTCACCGGGATCGAGTTCGACGACACGGTCCTCGCGCTGGTGTTGTCCGCGGGCGACCTCGAGGGAGCCGCGCTCGGGACGGCGCTCGGTACGGGGCTGGCGATCGTCGGCGTCACGCTGGCGCTCGCCGCGATCATCAGGCCGTTCCCGGTCGATCTCCCGATCGACTACGTCGTGCTCTTCGCGTCGGGGCCACTACTGCTGATTCCGTTCGTGCTCATGGGGACCCTGACGACTATTCACGGGCTGCTGCTTCTCGGCTTCTTCCTCCTGACGTTCGGGTACATCGTCGTCCGCGAGCGCCAGCGCGACACGCCGGTGTTTCGCAACACCGAACTCGGAGAGTCGCTCCGGGCCGACGGCGGGGTCACCGCGCCCCAGTCTCTCTCGGAGATCCCGGAAGACCGGCTCGTCGGCGGGCGGTCCGCGTCCGGGTGGCCGTGGATGGCGCTCTCCGTCCTCGCGCTGGCCGGGATCGTGTTCGCGTCGATGCTACTCGAGGGCGGCTCGGAGGTCGTCATGGAGGGCTTCGGCCTCGAACAGACCGTCTTCGGCGCCACCGTGCTGACGGCGATCCTGACGTTCGAGGACGTCATGCTCACGATCGAGCCGGTACGGCGGGGCGTTCCCGAGATCGGCGTGGGGAACGTCATCGGGAGCGTTCTCTTCTCGGTGACGGGCAACGTCGGCGTCATCATGCTACTCAGCGACCTCGAGATCTCTCAGTCGGTGCTGACGTTCCACCTCCCGTCGGTGATCCTCGTCACGACGCTGGCGGCGTACTTCCTCTACTCCGGGGAGCTCAAGCGCTGGCACGGGTTCCTCCTCGGCGGGCTCTACGTCGTCTACTGGGTGGCCGCGATCCTCGTCTTCGGTGGCGTTCCGATCGGCGGGTGATCAGCGGCGTTCCGATCGATCCAGCGACGCGCTGACGGCGCGGGCGCCCGCCGGTCGCCGAGGCGAGCATTTTTATCTCGGTTCGACTCATACGTGAACGATGGACACGGTTGAACACTGGGTGCTCGACGACGACGACCGCGTGCTCGTCGAGCGGTTAGCGGCTGGGCTCGGCCGCGACGCGGCGCGGGTGCTCGCATACCTTCTCTTGCGCCGCGACCACGACCGGATCGAGCGGGCGCGGGCGACGTCGATGGCGATCCGCATCGGGACGGGACTGAACGGGAAGGCCGTCGACGACGCCGTCTCGAAGCTCGAAACGCGGGACCTGATCGAGCGAGCGACCGTCGAGTCGTCCGGGGGCGGACGACCGCCGAACGCGTGGCGGCCCGCGCGCGACCGCCGCGAGACCCTCGACCGCGTGTACCATTCCCACTCGATCGCTCTCCTCGAACGAGCGGCCGCGGTCGCGGAGCTCGATCGAGAGCCGACGGAGGGATCGGGCTCGCTCTCTGGGCCGGGGGACGAATCGGCGCCCGAGCGCGGTCCCGAGGTCGTCGTCGCGCTTAACTGGCGCCCGAACTCGCTCCACCTTCCGCTGTACGCCGCCGTCGACGAGGGGGCATACGAGCGACGGGGGCTCGACGTGACCGTCACCAACCACCGCGGCTCGCACCGAGCGCTCGAAGCGGTACTGGACGGGGACGCGGACGTCGGGCTCGTCGGGGCGGGATCGGTCGTCCGGGCGCTGGCCGCGGACCGCCCGGTCGTACCGCTGGCCGTACTCCACCAGCGAACCGCGACGGTGCTGTACGCGCTCCGTGGCCGCTTCGGCGAACCGTTCGAGAGCGTGAATCAGCTGCGCGGACGGCGGATCCTCACGACGACGGGCTCCGAGACGTGTCTACTTGCGAGGCTGTTCCTCTCTCAGGCCGACCTGCTCAGCGAGGTCGAACTCGTCGACGCCGACGGCGAGGAGCGCGACGCGCTGATCGCCGGCGACGCCGACGTAGCGACGGGATCGCTCGCCGATCCGCTCGAACTGGAGGCGGACAGCCGGACGGTCGACGTCCTCTCGATCGGCGACCACTTCCCGATCTACGGGCTCACGCTCGTGGCCCCGGAGGCTGCGTTCGAACCGGAGAACGGCCGTTGGCGGCGATTCCTCGCGGGAACGTCCGCGGGCTGGGCGACGGCGAGGACCGATCCCGGCCCGGCGGCCACGGCGGTAGCCGCGGAGACGGACGAGTCCGCGAGCGCCGTGAGCGAGCGCTTCGCGCGGGCGGTCGAGTCGTTCGGGACGCGCGACGCGCTCCGAGACGAGGGGTGGGGGTGGCACGGGCCAGCGACATGGAACCGGCTGAAGACCGCGCTGGAGCAGGGCGATCTGCTCGGTGGGGCCCCATGATCGAGATCGACGGTGTGACCGTCACGTTCGACGACGTACGGGCGATCAAAGACGTCGATCTGACGGTCGAAGACGGGGAGTTCCTCACGGTGGTCGGCCCGTCCGGCTGCGGAAAGACCACGCTGTTGCGGACCGTCGGCGGGCTCCAGGAGCCGACGACGGGCAGCGTCCGCGTGAACGGAGCGACCACGGACGCGGCGCGGACGAACGCGGAACTCGGGTACGTGTTCCAACAGCACACGCTGCTGCCGTGGAAATCGGCCGTCGAGAACGTCACGTTCCTCCGAGAGATGGCCGGGAAGTCGGCCGACAGGGAGGAGGCGAGGCGGCTCCTCCGCGAGGTCGGGCTGGAGGGGTTCGAGAGCGCTCGGCCGGCGGCGCTGTCGGGAGGGATGAAACAGCGGGTCGCCATCGCGCGGGCGATCCACCTCGGGGCGGAGATCCTGCTCATGGACGAGCCGTTCGGCGAGCTCGACGAGATAACGCGAGAGCGGCTGGGCGTCGAGATTCGCAGGCTCTGGCGGGCCGAGCGGAAGACGGTCGTGTTCGTCACCCACAGCGTCCCGGAGGCCGTCTTCCTCGCCGACCGCTGCGTCGTCATGGAGAGCGATCCCGGCCGGGTCATCGAGACGTTCGAAGTCGACCTGCCTCGGCCGCGGACGGACGAGGTGTACAGCAGCGACGCGTTCCAGGAACAGGTCGCCGCGATCCGGAGCGTGTTACACGAGAACCGCTCGGAGCCCTCGACCGCCGGACCGACGCTCACGGAGCCATGAACGAACGCGTCCGAGGATCCGGATCGCCGGTGAGGGCGGCCGACGTGGCCCTCCCGCTCGCCGGGCTCGCGGGGGCGACCGGGGCGTGGTGGGCGCTCGTCGCCGCGTTGAACGTCCCCTCGTACCTCCTCCCCCCGCCGGACGCCGTCGCCGCGGTGATCGTCGGCAACCCGGGGATGTTCGCCCGGAACGCCGTCGCGACCGCGGAGAAAGTGGCGATCGGCGGCAGCGTCGGCGTCGCGACCGGGTTCCTTCTCGCGGTGTCGATCTCCCGCCTTCCGTGGCTCAGGCGTGCGGTCTACCCGTACCTCGTCACCGTGCGAGTGCTCCCGAAGATCGCGATCGCACCGCTGCTGCTGATATACGTCGGCACCGGCACGACCACCGCGGTCGTCTTCATCGGGCTCATCGCGTTCTTCCCGATGGTGTTGAGCACGGCGGCGGGGTTCGAGCGCGTCCCGACCGAACAGCGGGACCTGCTTCGCTCGGTCGACGCCGACCCGCTGGACGCGTTTCTGCGGCTCGAACTGCCGTACGCCGTCCCCGACCTGTTCGCCGGGCTCAAGCAGTCGGTGACGCTCGCCGTCATCGGAGCCGTCGTCGCCGAGTGGCTCGTCTCCGACAGCGGACTCGGGTTCCTCATCCTCCTCGGCTCGGAGAACGTCCAGGTGGACCTCATGCTCGCCGCCCTGGCGGTGCTCGTCGCCCTCGGGCTCTCGCTGTACGGGCTGGTCGTCCTCGCGCAGCGCCGCCTCGGCTGGACGCCGGCCGCCGGTTGAGGGGCCGGAAGCCGGTTCCCCGCGAGAGGCGGAGCGGACTCACAAGGAGGAAGCCCACGGCTTCAGCCGTGGGAGGAATCCGACTCCGCCCACACCGCGCGTTCGAGGAGGACGGGACCGAGGTAGAAGGCGACACCGAGCGCCGACAGCGCGACCAGCGCGGCGTACGTCTCCGCGGTCTGGAGGCGTTGCGCGGTCACGAACACGCGGTAGCCGATACCGGCCCTGAGAGTGACGAACTCGGCGACGACGGCGCCGACGATAGACAGCGTCGCCGCGAGCTTGAGGCCGGCGAACACGCTCGGCGCGGCCGCGGGGACGCGCACCCGGAGGAACACGGACGGTTTCGACGCGTCGACGGAGCGCGCGAGCGCGAGGTATCGATCGGGCGTCGACCGGAGCCCGTCCAGCGTCGCAACGGTCATCGGGAACAGCGTCAGCGTCGCGACCAGCGCCGCGCGGGCGGGGATCCCTCGGCCGAACCAGAGGAAGACGAGCGGCGCGACCGCGATCAGCGGCGCGACCCGGAGCGCGATGACGTACGGTAACGCGATCCGAGCCGCCGTCCGAGAGTAGGTCATCGCGAACGCCAGCACGCCGCCGACGACGCAACCGGCCAGCAGGCCCGTCGCCGCGGTCGCGCCCGTCACGGCGGCGTCGGCGAGCAGCGTCGCGCCGCGGGCGACGAGTGCGTCGGCGACCGCGGCGGGCGTCGGCAGAATGATCGCCGGGATCGCGAGCGCGACGACGGTCGCGTGCCACGCGAGGACGAGCGCCACCAACAACAGCAGCGGCGGGACGACGGGCGTCGCCGCCGCGAGGGCCTGAGTCCGTATCCGACGTTCCCGACGCTTCCAGTTCGGGACGCCGGAGAGCGTCTGCGACTCGCGCGATCGCTCGGGTTCGGCCATCGCTCACGGCACCCCGCTCGCGGGGCCGCCGCTCGTCGTCCGCCCGTCGACCGGGCGGAACGTGGCGGGGATCACTGGTCGACGAGGTCGGCGTAATCGCCGATGTGCTCGTCGTCGGTGTCCAGGTACTCGTTCGTCCAGACCGCGTCGGGGTCGACCGACCCGTCGAAGAAGTCCCCGGCGTCCAGCGTCTCGTAAGTCTGCCGCCACGGCTCCGGATCGCTCCACCCCCATCCCTCCTCGCGGACCGTCTCGGAGACCATGTACTCGGAGCGCATCAGGTCCCACTTTGCGCGTTGGTTCTCCCGGACCTCCGACAGTTCGCTCTGAGCGTCCACGAGCGCGTCGATCGCCCCCTCCGGATTCCGGTCGGCCCACACCGCCCCCCGCGCGGTCGCTCGGAGGAACGCGGCCACGGTCTCCGGGTTCTCCTCGGCGAACGACTCCCCGACGGTGAGCAGGTGACCGTACGACGGGACGGCGTCGTGTACCGACAGCACGTCGATCTCGGCGCCCTGGTGGCGCGCGTCGACGACGTCGCCGAAGACGCCGCCCGCGGCGTCGATCTCCCCGTTGAGGAGCTGTTGGACCGTGTCGAACCCGGTATCGACGTATTCGACGTCAGTGACACCGGTGGCCTCGAAATACCCGCGCATCATCTGTCGGACCATCCCGGGTCCGCTCCCCACGGTCGCGCCCGACAGCTGCGACGGGTCCGTCAGTTCCTCGCCGAACCGCTCCCGCGACGAGAAGACGACGACGGGGCTCCGCTGCATCACGATCCCGACGGCCAGCGGCGAGAGGTCCCCGTCGTTGACACCGAGGATCTGATCGCTGCTGGAGACGCCGAACTCGGTGTTGCCGAGCGCGACCTGCTGGGCCGAGAAATCGGACCCGTCGCCGCTCTCGATCGCGACCGACTCGAACCCCTCGTCCTCGTAAAATCCCTGCGACTGCGCGGCGAAGTACGGCGCGTGAAGTCCGCTTATCCGCCAGTTGAGCAGTAGCGACGGGTTCTCGACGGCGAGGGCGTTGTCCTCGCCGCCGTCGTCGCTGTCGCTGCCGCCGCCGTCGCTATCGCTGCCGCCGTCGCTGCCGTTAGTGGTGTCGCCGCCGTCGTCGCCGTCCCCGTTCCCCCCGCCGTCGTCGCCGTCGCCACTGAAGCGGCCGGTACACCCCGATACCGCGGCCGTTCCGAGGGTGGCGAGGATCGCTCGCCTGGATCGGATCATCTCGTTTGACATCATGTGAACGCCAATACATAATGGTTTTCCGTAATCATTTATCAGTGCCCGGATTCGACGGCCCTGTGATTGAGTTTCGCGGGTCGGGCGGCCCGGTACGTGGATCGCGTGAGACCGCGGTCAGCGTCCCTCATCGGGCCGGTTCGATGTCGACTCGGCGGTTCGGTCTGCCTCCGTCTCGGCGGGGCGATCTCCCGCTGACCCGTCGGCCGGTTCCTCCTCGGACTCGCTCGGAGCGATCTCGTCGAGCGCCCGATCGAAGTGGTCGCCGGTGATCCGGATCCCGTCGACGTCGCGGTCGTGGTCGCGCACGTACTCTCGGATCGCCGCGGCCGCGGCCTCGCGACAGACCGCCTCGATGTCGGCGCCTACGTACCCCTCCGTTCGGTCGACGAGGGCCTCGATGTCGACGTCGTCGGCGAGCGGTCGATCGCGACAGTGAACCGAGAAGATCTCCCGCCGCGCCGCTGCATCCGGTCGGGGTACGCGGAGGTGCCGCTCTATCCGACCGGCCCGCAACAGCGCGTCGTCGATCAGGTCCTTCCGGTTGGTCGTGGCGACGACGACGACGTCCTCCATCTCTTCCAATCCGTCGAGCTCGGTGAGCAACTGCGAGACGACGCGCTCGCCGACGTTCGCGTCGGTCGATCCGCCGCGCTCGGCCGCGATCGCATCGATCTCGTCGAAGAAGACGATCGTCGGCGCGTTCTGTCTGGCTTTCGAGAACACCTCGCGAACCCCCTTCTCGGACTCGCCGACGTACTTGTCCAGCAGCTCGGGACCCTTCACCGAGACGAAGTTCGACCGGCTCTCGTTGGCGACCGCCTTCGCGAGCAGCGTCTTCCCCGTCCCGGGCGGGCCGTACAGGAGGATCCCGCGGTCGGGAGCGAGCGAGACCCGCTCGAACGCCTCGGGGTGTTCGAGCGGCCACTGCACCGTCTCGCGGAGCCGCTCTTTCACCGCTGTGAGCCCCCCTACGTCGTCCCAAGTGATATCCGGGACCTCGACGCTGATCGCTCGGAGCGCCGACGGCTCGACCTCCCGCAGGGCCGCCCGGAAGTCGTCGTCGGTGACCGCGACCGACGCGGTGACCTCCGGGGGTGCGGTCTCCGGGTCGTCGGCGAGATCGGGCCATACGCGGCGGAGCGCGTTCATCGATGCCTCCGTCACCAGGCTCTCCAAGTCCGCCCCCACGAACCCGTGGGTGTTCCCCGCGTAGGCGTCGAGGTCGACTCCGTCGCTCACACGGAGCTCCCGCGTGTGGACCTCGAGAATCTCCTCGCGGCCGTCGCGATCGGGAACGCCGATCTCGATCTCTCGATCGAACCGGCCGGGCCGCCTGAGCGCCGGATCGATCGCGTCGACCTCGTTCGTCGTCCCGACCACCATCACGGGGTCCCGCTCGTCCAAGTCGTCGAGCAGCGAGAGCAGCTGTCCGACGAGGCGACCGCCTTCCTCCCCGCCGCGGGATCGGTCGCCGGCGATGGCGTCGAGTTCGTCGAGGATCAGAAGCGACGGCGCTTCCGCCGTCGCTTCCGCGAAGGCGTCACGGAGACGCTCCTCGCTTTCCCCTCGGTACTTCGAGGTCACTTCGGGGGCGCGGATCCGTACGACGTGGGCGTCCAGTTCGTTCGCCACGGCGTTCGAGAGGAGCGTCTTTCCCGCGCCCGGTGGCCCGTGTAACAGCACGCCGGTCGGTGGATTGGCACCGAGCTGTCGGAACAGCGACGGGTTCCGCATGGGCATCTCGACCGTCTCCCGGATCCGCCGTACTGCGGAGTCGAGACCGCCGATATCGTCGTACGTCGCGTGCCCTTCCGGCCCCGCCGCCGGGAGTTCGACGTCCGTCGCGGGCTCCTCGGACACCCTCAACCGCGTCCCCTCCCGCACGACGACTGGGCCGGACGGGTTCGTCTCCACGACCTTCACGGGCACCGTGCGCTCCGGCGTCCCGGGGACGGACTCGAGGCCGAGGGCGACCGGAACGACCTGTCCGGCCGCCAGGATCCGGTCGACGAGCGCGTCGCGGAAGGTAAACCCGAGCGCGTCGTCGATGTCGACCGCGTCCGGCAGCGCGACGACCGCCTCGTCCGCGTCGCGCGCGGCGGCGAGTCGGACCGCGACGGTGTCGTCGACGCCGGCACCGAGGGACTGCCGCATCCAGTGGGTCACCCGAACGAGTCCGCCGTCGTCGGGTGCGGCGGGCCAGGCTCTCGCGGCGACCGATCCCCGCGGTCCCTCGAGGACGACGACATCGCCCTGACTCGCCCCGAGGGACCCCATCGTGTCCGAGTCGACTCGGACCACGCTGTCGTCGTCGTTCGCGTCGCCCCGCACCGACGCGACGCGGAGGGTCGCCTCCGACTTTCGGTCGTGGTTCGTTGGCATGGTTGTTTCCGTTGGGACGACGACGGGAAGCGTAATGAAACCGTGGGACGCCACCGCGACCGTAGGGACCTACCGGCCCCGAAATTCCGGCTCCGGGCGGTTCGACCGGGCGATCGAGACCGCCGCTCCAACCGTACGTTGAAGAGAACCGCGCACGTGGGACTCGGCATGACGCGTCAAAACGCGCGCTGTGCGGACTGCGGCTCGTGGTTCCCGCGGTCGCGTGCCGAGACGGGGGGTACGACCGCACTCGAATGTCCGATCTGCGGCTCCGGTCTCGTTCAGGGGAACCCCACCGACGGAGTGCGCATCGACCGGAACAACGCACGGTGCGAGGCGTGCGGTGCGGAGTTCCCCCGACGGGAGAGTATCACTGACACGAAGGGCGTCCTCGAATGTCCCGCGTGCGGGTCAGCCGGCGATGTCGTCCTGATCGAGGAGTAACACGGGAGAACCGACGACTCACGGCTAAATCGGGGAAGGGTGGGGAGAGCGACCCCCGGGCCGATGCCGGTAACGAACCGAGGGCCGACGTCGGTGACCGGTTCGGAACGCAACCGTGATCCCCGTCGTCGACCCAATTGGTGTTGGCACGACTACCGCCGCGCGCCACCATCGACTCGACCATATTGATATTAATTCGGTATCATGTTTGTGCGAATACCGCGGAGACGACCGGAGTCCCCCGAACACATTCCAGAATATCGATAGTTATCTGGCGGCCAGATTTCAATTACACCTATAGGGATGTAATCTCTGTTCGGGCATCGAAATAGTGGCTCCGGATACATAACTAACATCCCTTATATTATATATTATTTATAATATATATTATGTATGTCCGGTATGGCTGCCAAAAATATAAGATATTAGGTATTAAACGCCGACGTTCCGAACGTTACGGCGGAGCGGTCACGTATCTGGCTCCGCCGAACCCGGACGCTGCCGAGTTTCGGAAGTCGATTTGTAGCTCTCGAGTCACTCGTCGTGGCCGGTGATCGTCCCGTCGCGTCCCGCGATCGGTACCACTCCTTGACGCGGGGCGAAATCTCCGCCGACGCTTATCGGAGCGATGACCGACTGTGACGTCGATCGCGCAATCATGTCACATTGTTATAATAATTATTATATGGTTCAAAGTACCACACAATACTGCGGGTACATGGTGTCTCCGCACCACGATACCACTATGACGAGACCACAGATCACGATCGACGGCCGAGACGAACTCACTGATACGCTCGGAATCAGTCGGTCGGATGTCGGCGAGAGACCTACGTTATCGGAGCTCAGACGAACAGTCGAGACGGAAACAGATCCGGAGTTCGCCTCGATGGGCGAGGCGATCCGCGACGACCTTTCGGGGGAGCTCGACGCCGAACTGCTCGCGTCGGAGCTCGCGGCGTTCGAAGAGCAGATCGCTCGGCTCCCAGAGATCCGTGATGCGGGGATTCCGGACGGAGAGAAAGAGCCGGAGGCGCTGTATCGTGAGGTCATCCAGCCCGCGTGGCGCCTCTACGATCACCTCGTCGAGACCGGGTTCTTCGAGAGCCTCGAGGAGCGACTCCCGCGGTTCACGCCGGACCACATCGAGCGAACGGCACACGAGCTGGTTCGACTCGACGCGTTGGGCGACGAACTCGGAGATCTCGGGTTCGATGAGCGAGAGAGGACAGTGCTCGTGATGAACGTGGTGAACAACAACACTCGCCTCGCTCGGTGGGTCCCGACGAAAGAGATCCCGAGCGACGTGGAGTTCGATGTCGAACACGTCCCACCGCTCCATAAGCGCGCTATGGGCGGGGCGTTGCTGTGGATCAACTCCATGGACGTCCACCTCTGGCAGAAGGAGGTGCTCGTTACCGAGGAGATCCTCGACGACGGCTACTGGGACGTGAAAGCGATGCTCGCCGGCGTGGATCTGATCGCGCGGGCGGCGCTCGACATCGCCGAAGGAGGAGCGATGAGCGACTCCCAGCTGGTAGCCGCGCTGACCGGCGGTGCCGCGATCGCGATCGTCAATCAAGAGGAGATATGTAAGGACGTGTACTGGATCACGGAAGAGATGCGCGCTCCGAGTCCGGCACGTTAGGAGGTTCAACAATGGCAATAGAAGAAGACAGAGCGGTCAAGGCCGCACAGGACACGGTCGTACGTGAGACAGATCAGGGGTATCGAGTGCTCGGATCGCCCGAGGAGTCCGTTACCCACCAGCACGACACCGATCGCATTCCGCGCAAGGATATCACCGAGGAGGACATCATCGACTCGGCGGACGATCCGGAGGCGTGGCTCACGTACGGCGGGAACTACGAACAGCACCGCTGCACCACCGCGGACGTGATCACTCCCGAAAACGTCGGCGACCTCGAGCTCGAGTACGAGCTCCACGTCGGCGCGGAGTCCAGCATGGAGGGCACGCCGCTGGTGGTCCCCGGCGATCCGCCGGTGATGTACCAGTCGAACGGACCGAACCACGTCAAGGCGATCGACACGCGGTCGGGCGACGTGCTGTGGAGCTACACGTACGCGGTACCGTCGGACGTCGTTCTCTGCTGTGACGACAACAACCGCGGCGTGGCGATCCTCGACGACAAGGTGTTCATGACGACGCTCGACTCGGGCGTCGTCGCGCTCAACCGATACACCGGCGAGGAAGAGTGGTACACGGGCACGGCCGACCACGAGTCCGGATACTCCGCGACGTGGGCGCCGGTGGTGTACGACGGCAAGGTGTTCACCGGCAGCGCCGGCGGCGAGTACGGCGTCCGCGGCTTCCACGTCGCGCTCGACGCCGAGACCGGCGACGAGGTGTGGCGCACGATGACGTCGCCCGACGAGGAGTGGGTCGGCGACAGCATCGAGCAATCGTGTGCGACCAACTGGATGACGGCGACGATCGACACCGAAAACGAGAAGCTGTACATGCCGGTCGGGAACCCCGGCCCCGACTTCGACGGCTCCGTCCGACCGGGACCGAACCGGAACAGCGCGGGAACGCTCTGTCTCGACATGCAGACCGGCGAGCGCGAGTGGTTCCACCAGGAGTCTCCCCACGACGTGTGGGACTACGACTCCGCGGCGCCCCGGCTGCTCATCCCTGACTTCGAGATGGAGCACCGCGACTTCGAGGGCGACGCCGTCGTCTCCTTCGGAAAGACCGCGTGGGGCTACACGCTCGACGCGGACACCGGCGAGCTCCTCAACCGGAGCGAGCCGGGGGTTCAGCAGCTGAACATGTTCCGGATGATCCCGCACATCGACGAGGGCCGGCGGATGCCGTTCATGCCCGGCGCGATGGGCGGTAACGACTGGCAGCCGCCCGCGTACAACCCCGAGCTCGGCCTCGCGTACTTCAAGATGAACAACTCGCCCCAGGAGGCCTGGTGGCGGTTCGAGGAGTACGAAGAGGGCAAGAAGTACTGGGGCGGTATCCTCGAAGACGAGATCGACCAGCCTCCGGAGGGGTACAACGACCACATCAGCGCCGTCGGCGCTATCGATCCGGAGACCGGACAGCTCGTCTGGCGCGACTGGATCGACAGCGACGCCTACATCTGGGGCGGGCTGTTGACCACCGAGAGCGGCGTCGTCTTCGGCGGGACCCAGAACGGCGACGTCATCGCCTGGGACGGCGAGACCGGCGACCGTCTTTGGGAGTACTCCACGGGTGAGACGGCCATCTCCGGCAGCCCGATGAGCTGGTACGACCCCGAGACAGAGAAGCAGTACGTGGCCATTCAGGTCGGCGGCAGCGGCTGGCTCCGCCGCGGCACCGCCGGCCGCGACGACCGGCTCTGCGTGTTCTCGCTCGAGGCGTAATCCGCTCGCCGCCCATCATTTTTCGACGCACATCGACGGCCCCGTCGGAGCGCCGCCGCCGCGACTCCCTCGCGGGAGCGTCCCCTGCGTCGGAGCGACGGACGATTCACGCCGGCGTCGCGACGAGGACGACGTACGGCTCGCCGCCGTCGCGTCGCGGGACGCGCTCGACGGTCCGGATGGCGAGGCCGGCGTCGGCGACGCGGGTCCGCCAGTACCGCTCCGGGGAGACGTCGACGGCGTCCGGAACGATCGGGAGTTCGAGGATCCCGACCGCACCGTCGGCCCGGCAGACCCGGCGGAGCTCTTCGAGCGCGGCGCCGTGGCGCTCGGCGGGGAGGTCGTGAAGCACGCGACACGCCGTGACGACGTCGAACGAGTCCGGCACGAACGGAGCGGCGCCGGCGTCGCCGCGGACCGGTTCGACCGCCACCCCCGCCTGCCGAGCGTTCCGTCGAGCGAGCCGGGGACCGTTACCGAGAATCACCCTGTCGTCGAAGACGTCGCTCCCGACGACCGTCGCCGATCCGGGGAGCCGGGGGGCCAGCCCGGCGAGGGACCGTCCGGTCCCGCAGCCGACGTCGAGGACGCGACCCGCGTCGGCGAGCGGCAGATTCCGGGCGAGCGCATCGTACTTGTACCGCTCGAGACTCCACGGCGGCGGCGACGCCAACGTCGAGAGCGTGCGGGCCGCGCGGGTCCCTCCGATCCCGACTGCGACGGCGGCGAGGACCCGGCTCGCCCGCCCGGACCGTCGCCGTACCAGGGCGATCCCGGCGATCGCGACGACGAGCCCCTCGCCGAGCGCTCGGACCCGACGCCGCCAGTGATACAGTCCGAACCAGTACATCGCGCGTCTTCTTGGTGCAGTCGCCACCCTCGACGACGTCGACCGGCGGGGTTCGGGCGGCGAGAGTTAGGCCGCGTCGATCCCCCCGCCCTCCGTGCGCTCGGTGAACTCTACCTCGAGTTCGAGTTCGCGCTCCCGCCGGGAGGAGAATTCGACTTCCACCTCGATCGGCTCCGCGAACGCGAAGGGGATCTCCCAGTCGTCTCCGCTGATCGTGAGCTCATCGCCGTCCTCGAGCGAGTCTGCCACCGACCGGAGGAACGCGGCCGTTTCGGATGCCGAGAGGTACACTTCCCGCTCGAAGAACCCGTCGGAAACCGTTCTTTTGTCGCTCTCTTCGGACTCCGGAAACTCCACATCGTCGGCCATACGTTCACGATACGCGTCTGCAATCTTATGTCTTGTGACCGTCTGACACGCTCGCCTCGGATTGGGGCCTTGGGGAACGTTGATTATCTCTCGTACGGATCGAGTTGGTATGGCACGGATCCCGACTACCTGCCCCGAGTGCGGCGTCGAGTGGTACCGCGGCGGAACCGCTTCGTCCCGAAAGCACCACCGGAAGGTCGACGAGGACAGCTGGCAGTGCACCGAGTGTCACGCCGTCGTGCCCGAACCGTCGGCGGCCCACGACTGACGCCGTGGGCTTCCGCCGCGAGTCGGGTCCCGATCGGTACCCCCTAAGAAACGCTTTTGTGTCCTTGTACTGAGACGTAGACGATGTCGTTGATCGAAGCGCTGGGAAACGCACAACGGCTCCGGATCATCCAGCAGCTGTCGGACGGACCGATGTACGTCACGGAGCTGGCCGACGCCGTCGGAATGAACGGTAAATCGGCGGTACACCACCTCTCGGTGCTGGAGGACGAGGACCTCGTCGATCACTTCTGGGACGGTAATCGGAAGTACTACCGACTGATCCGGACGGTCGAACTCGACATCTCCCCGCCGCCGGAGCGCCGATTCATCCTGCAGCGCGGCGCGGAGCGAGCGACGGAACCGGTCGGCGACGAGTGACCCGCCGCAGCGCCACCAAAATTTAAGCCCCGTTGTGTCAATTGTCACCGTATGGCTACGTTGCCTAACACGCCGGATCCGGAACCGGAGGAGACCGAGGACCCGACCGTCGTCGCCGGACTCGAGGCGGACGACGAGCCAGCAGCGGACGACGAGACGGAGCGAGACGGTGAGGTGGCAGGCGACGCGAACGTCGAGCCGGGCTCGAACGGAGCGATCGAGCGCCAGATCGAGACGCTGATCGACGAGCGCGTCGCCGAGATCGAACGGGACATCGAGGCGCTCGAGGCCGAACTGGAGGAGCTGGACAACTTCGCTCGGATCAGCCTCGGTGAACGGTACTCACAGCGGATCGAACAGAACGTCTCGGAGCTCTCGGACTCCCTCACGGGGTTCGCGGAGCGGAACTTCCAGAAGCTCAACAGCGTCGAGGGTCGAGTCGACGAGATGTCGCTGGTGTTGACTGCGGTGCTCGAGGCGCTCGACGAGGAGGACATCGACGTCGACTTCTCCGAGGTCAGACGCATGCAGGAGGCGGGGGTCGTCGAGCAGGCCCCGGCCGAGCGACTGGAGGCCGCGAGTCGCGACGAGTGAGGACCGTCGGCACCGTTCCGGCGGCGCCGGCGCCCAGTCAGACCTCGCGCTCGCCGATGACGCGGTCCTGCAGGTAGTCGAGGTGTTTCGCGCTGTGGATCAGGCGGACGTGGTCCGTCGTGGGCTTGCTCTGACAGGTCAGCCGGATCCCCCGCTCTTCGACCTCCTCGTCGGTGATGATGAGATTCATTTCCATCTCCAACTCGCCGTCGACGAGGATCCCGGCGCAGTTCGCGCACGACGCGGCGCGACAGGAGAAGGGCCACTCGAATCCGTTGTCCTCGGCGGCGTCGAGGATCTTTCGGTTCCTGCTCACCTCCATCGTGCCGTACTCTTCCTCGTCTAGGTCGGCGGCGGCCGCTTTCTCGAAGAGGTCGTCGTCGTCGATCCCCCAGTCGTTCGCGTCGACGACCTCGTAGTCGAGGTACTCGACGGTCGACACCTCCGTCTCGCCTCCCTCGAAGTCGGGATCCTTGGCCGCGTCGCTTCCGATCTTGATGTTCGGGAGGCTGGAGTCCTCGGCCATACATCCGTGATACCACCCCACGTACCTAAACGTCACGGCAAGAACTCCCGGACACGACGGATGTCGCCGGCACAGAGACCGCCCCCGACGCGCCGACGAGACGCGCAGAAAAAGTTACAATCCCGGGAGACGCACCCTTCGACTGCGTATGAGCGACACCAACGACTACCTGATCCTGCGCGAACTGCCCGAGCCGATAACCGAGGACGAACTGGACGCCGCCGCCGAGGCGTCCGGCGAGACGCTTTCCGAACTCCGCGATGAGGGGGTCGACATCCGGTGGGTCGACTCCGAGGTGATGACCGACGGAGACGGCGGTATCGTCGGCACGTTCTGTCACTACCAGGCCGAAAGCGAGGACGCCGTGCGCGAGCACGCGGAGCGCGCCGGGCTCCCGGCGACGAAGGTGACTCGACGCGGCGAACCGCTGTCCGGTGAGTGAACACGGGCGGGCCTCCCGCCACGAACGGACGCGCGACCAGATGACGCACCACGACCGGATCGCCGTGCTCGCCCACGACCGGTTCCCGGACGACGCGCGGGCGGCGATCGAACTCGTTCGGTACGGGCGCCCGGAGGTCGTCGCCGTGATCGACACGGCCAGGCGGTCCCCCGTCACCTCACAGCTCGTCCGGACGCTCCCGCAGATCCCGATCGTGCGGCAGTTCGACGACGTCGACGAGCCGGTCGACGCGCTGTACGTCGGGATCGACCTCGCCCGAGACGGTCCGATCGCCGACCTGTCGGAGCCGGTGCGCCGGGACGTGCGCGCCGCGCTCGCGGTCGGCAGCGACGTGGTCGTCTCCCAGGCGGGGTTCCCCGTCGACGCTCCCGAGTTCGAGCGGCTGACGGCCGACGGCGACGGGCGAATCGTCGACGTCGGCGCGCCGCCGCCGGATCGGCCGAGAGAGGCCGGCCGCGCCGCCGAGATCGGCGCAGAGGTCCTGCTCACGGTCGGGACCGATCGGTACGTCGGAGCCTCTTCGACGGCCTTCGAACTCGTCGCCGCGGCCCGAGAGCGGGGGATCGACGCGGCGCTCGTACCGATGAGCCACGTCGGCGCCTTACTTGAGGGGCCGGGGGTTTCGCTCGGCCGCGTCCCGACCGGACGGGTCCACGACGTGGTCGACGGGCTGGTCCGCGAACGCGGCGAGCGCCACGACCTGCTCGTCGTCGAGGGGCAAGGAGCCATCTGTCATCCGGGGTCCTCCGGACAGATCTGCGGGCTCCTCCACGGCGCGAGACCGGACGGTCTCGTCCTCTGTCACTCGGCCGGCCGCGAACTCATGCACGGGTACGACGTCGACCTGCCGTCGATCCCGGCCCACGTCGACCTGTACGAGCGTCTCGCCGCGCCGGTCGCACCGACGACCGTGATCGCGGGGGCGCTCAACACGATGAACGTCGCGACGCCCTCGGCGGCGCGCGGGGCGATCGCCGACTTCGCCGAGCGGCTCGGCGCGCCGGCGACCGACCCCCTTCGATTCGACGCGGACGCGCTCCTTGACGCGGTCGACCTCGACTGAGGACGCCGGGCGTCGCCGTCGCTCACCCGCGTTCGTCGCGCGCGACGGTAGAAAAAACGGCTGACGGTGACCGCGGCGCGGTCGCGGTCAGTCGTCGGCGGGGGCCGCGGAGTCGCCGGCGGAGACGCCGGTGCCGGGACCGACCTCGATCCCGAGTTCCTCGAGCTTCTCGTCGGGAACGACGCCGTCGACCCACCCGCGGGTCTCGTAGTACTCGGCCTTCATCTCGTCGAGTTCGCAGAGTTCGCCCTCGCTACCCCCCTGTCCGGGGATGGCGTCCGGGTGTCCCTCGACGAAGCGCCCGGGGAGGTCGTCGTCCTCGGCGTCGAAGCCGGCGAGGTTGTTGAAGTAGCGCTCGAGGTTGTACACCCGCTCGCCGGCCTCGAACAGCTCGTCCTCGGTGACGTCGCGGCCGGTCATGCCGCTGTACTGGAGCACGTACTCCTCGATCCCCTCCGCGAAGGCGTTGAACTTGCAGATGTCGAACGAGTCCGAGATCGCGTGCAGGTCTTGGAAGGTGGCGGTGAGCTCGCCCTTGCCCTCCCACTCGTACGGGTCGACCTTCTCCGGGATCCCGAGGATCTCGGCCGCCGGCGTGTAGGCCCGGAGGTGACAGGCGCCCCGGTTGGAGGTCGCGTACGCGATCCCCATCCCCTTCATGCAGCGCGGGTCGTACGCCGGGATCGACTGCCCCTTAACGGCCAGCGAGTTGTCGTGTGCGTCCTTCGCGTCGGCGACGCGGTCCGCTCCCTCCGCGAGGAGGTCGCCGAGGTCCGAGGAGCGGTAGCCGATCTCGTCGATGAGGTCGATCATCGTCTCGGAGTCGCCCCAGTCGAGGTGGCCGACGCCGTCGAGCTTGCCCTCCTCGCTCATCTCCATCGCCATCGCCATCATGTTTCCGACCTCGATCGTGTCGACGC
Organism: Halorubrum salsamenti; assembly: GCF_007671685.1. GTDB lineage: Archaea > Halobacteriota > Halobacteria > Halobacteriales > Haloferacaceae > Halorubrum > Halorubrum salsamenti. Next base: position 112,072 of record NZ_VCNL01000005.1, read on the forward strand.
CCACCTGGTTGCAGCGCTGGATCATCAGCGCGATCTCGTCGCGGTGGGTGTGTCCCGAGTTCGGCCCGAGCGCGAACGCGGACTCGTACTCGTACGACTCCATGTGGACGTTCATGTCCTCGCCTTTGTGCTGGAGCTGGACCTCGACCTCCTTCTTGCACGCCACCGGACAGGAGTGACAGGTCGGGTCGTTGACGAGGATGTTCTCCTCCACGTTCTCGCCGGAGACGCGCTCGGCGTCGATGTCGGCCCCCTCGGCGTCGCCGTACGCCCTCGTGGAGGTGTACTTCGCGTTCTTCGTCGGGAGCCCGTCCATCTCCTCGGTCGCGTTCATCAGGACGTTCGTCCCGTACACGGAGAGCCCGCCCTCGTTGGGCGCGGTGACCTCCGACTCCTGAATGACGCCCATCGCCTGCTGGTACCCCTCCTGGAACGTCTCGGGGTCGGCCGGCTTCGGCATGTCGGTACCGCTCTTCACGACGACGGCCTTCACGTTCTTCGCGCCCATCACGGCGCCCGTGCCGCCCCGGCCAGAGGCGCGGTCGTCCTCGTTCATCACGCAGGCGTATCGGACGCCGTTCTCGCCGCCCGGTCCGATCGTCATCACGGAGAGGTTCTTGCCGACGGACCCGTCGACCTCCTCGCCGAGCATGTCGATCGCGTCGTGCGTCTCCTTCCCCCAGAGGTGGGAGGCGTCGCGGATCTCGACCTCGCCGTCCTCGACGAACAGGTAGACGGGGTCGTCGCTCGCGCCGTCGAGCAGGATCCCGTCGAGTCCGGCCCACTTGAGCCGCGCGCCGGACCAGCCGCCGTGGTGCGAGTCCGTCACCGTTCCCGTCAGCGGCGACTTCGTCACCAAGGCGATCCGGCCGCTCATTACGGTCTGGGTCCCCGTGAGCGGGCCCGTCATGATCGAGAGCCGGTTTTCCGGTCCCAGCGGGTCGACGTCCGGCCCGGCCTCGAAGAGATACTTCACCCCGAGTCCGCGCGCGCCGATGTACTTCTCCGCGTCCTCCTCGTCGATGCCCTCGTAGCTGACGTCGCCGTCGCCGAGATCGACCTGTGCCACTCGGTCCCTGTAGCCGCCCATTTCAGTCATGGCAGTGTTCAACATTAGTGTTTGAGCTTCTGTGTGTTAATTATTGCCATTATTGACCCGCCTATCGGATCGCGAATCGGTCATACGCCCTACGTTTATCACCGTTGACCGGTATCCCTGGATATGGGTGACCGGAACGCCGTCGTTGACCGACTCCGCCGGCCGGAGTACACGGGCGAGAATCGATGTCTGCCGTGCACGGTGCTGAACGTCGCGCTCGCCGTCGTCGCCGCGGTCGCGGTCACGGCTGTCGGTCTCGCCGCGGGCGGATCTCGCGGCGTCGCGACCGGCGTCGGCGGCACCGTATTCGCCGTCGCTCTGGCCGCGATCGCGCTGCGCGGCTACCTGATCCCGGGGACGCCCGCGATCACGCGTCGATACTTTCCCGACCGAGTTCTCGACGCGTTCGGTAAGGCGGACACCGACCGCCCCGTCCTCGAATCGGTCGACGACGAGGCGGTCGTGACGACGCTGTCGCGGGCGGGTGTGCTGGCCGAGAACGACGGCGCCGTCGTTCTCGCCGACGGGTTTCGAACCGCCGTCCGCGACAGGGTCGGGCCGGGTGATCCGGACGCGGAAGACGTCCGTGTGGCGCTGCGCGCGGACGACGTCAGGCCGCTGGGGTCGGCGTCGTTCGAGGTCGACGGCGAGGGGATCCACCGCTGGGTCTCGACCGAGGCGGTCGCCGTGGACACGGCGCTCGCCGCCGAACTCGACGACCGTCTCGACGGATGGGGCGGCCTCGACCGCGACGACCGACGCGACGTGCTGACCGGCCTCCGGCTGCGCGTCGACCGCTGTCCCGCGTGCGACTCCCCCACGGAGACGACGGTCGAACGGCTCGACCACTGCTGCCGTCGCCCGCACGTCGCCGTCCGGTCGGCGTGTCGGGAGTGCGACACCCTGCTCGGGGACCACGTGGTGCCCGCGTCTGCCGCGGACACGTGGATCGAACGCGTGGACGGTACCGAGCCGCCCGATCGGACCGCGTCGCCGTCGCCCTGACCCGAGCGACGGAGCTCGTCGACGTCCGCCTCCGGATCGGACGGCTGTGCCTTCTCCGAGTCAGCTGTTCGAGAGGGGAAACGCCGTTCAGCAGCGTCACACTCCACGGGATTTCTCACCCTCGCCGGTACTCCTCGGAACCGCTATTTACTCCGGCTGTGGTCAGTCGCTGGTGACCGCTTCGAATTCGCCGGCGTTTGTGACCTCGATACCACCTGAGAGTTCTGTGTTGGGGTACGGCATGTCGATCCCTTCGCTATCGAAGCGGTGCTTGACCGCCTCGACGAATTGTGCACGTATTGCCCCGTAGCTACTCTCGTTCGGATCGATCCAGATCCGCCCTTGGAGCACCACAGCCGAATCACCCAGTCCTGTGACCGGTGCCGTAGGTGCAGGCTCCTCAAGAACGCCGTCGATCTGCGTCCCCTCATCGATAATGGCATCTCGCGCTTGGCCGGTGTCATCGTCGTACCCGATACCGAAATCAACCGACACCCGGCGCTGATCGTTCGCCACGTTATTGATCACCGCTGCACTCGCGAGATCGCTGTTCGGCACGGTGACCAGTTGGTTGTCGAACGTGTCCAGTTTCGTCACCCGCAGTTGGATGTCTCGAACCACGCCGCTGTTTCCGTTCCATTCGATCCAGTCACCAACCGTGAACGGTTCATCCTGAATGATGAACACGCCGGCAACGAAGTTGGCGATGAGATCTTGGGCCGCGAAGCCGACGGCGAGCGCGAGCGCACCGGCGAGGGTCGCGAACGCAGCCAGGACGACGCCGAAGCCAGCAACTGTGGCGGCTAGCGCTACTGCCACGACGGCGATGACCACAACTGTCGTGCTTACCATGAGGCCGACGAGCGTCTCATCGAAGTCCCGACGCCTGAGACTGTGTTCCACCGCTCGGGTTAGGAAATACTTCCCGAGCAGATAGATGATCACGAACACGACGATGAATAACACAACCGTCGTGACCGCACTGACAAGCGGTGGGACGTACTGTTGTGGATCGAGAGCGACTCCTTGTATGGGTGTTACCATACACCATATGTTACTCCGGCAATATTTAAAGACACACCATGACTGGAGTACCGACGCGGGACCGGAGCTGAGGCCGGTAATTGGCGTACGTTTCCGACGAGGATTTCGAGTTTCGGATGGCGCACTTGCAGTACCGCGACGGTGAGTGGTATCTCCACGCCTCAATGCGGAAAGTCGAAGTAGACGAAGAATCATCTGGATCCGAGTCCAAGCACAGAACAGTTCTTGGTGTGGATTTAGGCGTGAACAACCTCGCCGTTGCTTCGACGGGGGGATTCTGGTCGGCAGACGAGTTCAACCACTGGCGTCGGGAGTATGAGAAACGCCGTGCATCACTACAGCAGTGCGGTTCTCGACACGCCCACGAGAACATCGAGAGCGTCGGACAGAAAGAGTACGGACGCTTCGAAATATACCTACACACAGTGGCGAACGAACTCATCGAGGAGGCCATCGAGAACGACTGTTCGCACATCGTGTTCGAGGATTTAACCCACATTCGGGAGAACATTCCCGAGGCGACGTGGCAACACATCTGGGCGTTCCGACGCCTCTACGAATACGTCGAATACAAAGCCAACGAGCACGGCGTCGACGTCGTACAGGTTGACCCACGCAATACATCGAAGCGATGTTCGACATGTGGGTTTACCCACCCGGACAATCGGTCGGGTGAGACGTTCAGGTGTCAGCAGTGCGGATACGAGAACCATGCCGACTACAACGCTGCGAAGAACATCGGTCTACAGTATCTCCGTCATCGGCAAAACGCAGACGATGGAGGCGCACCCGTAGATGTGCGCTTGAATCGCGGGACACTGAACGTGAGTGGGGAGTACATACCCCCTGCCTCGGCTGAGGCATAGAACGGGAGTCCACGCGAAAGCCTCGGGGCTTGACCCCGAGGTGATTTACTCACAGCAACTCGTTGACCTCGTCGATCGAGCGAAGGTCAGCGAGGAGGTTCTGCTCGGCTTCGGTGAGGCTGTCCTCGGCCTGCAGTTCTTTCGCGCGCTTCAGTTTCGAGAAGTTGTCGTAAGACTCCATCGTGTCGAGGAGGAAATCCACGGCTGCTTTCTCGTCAGACTGTCCCTTGCCGTTCAGTTCCGTCATGAGCTTGGCAGCCTTCTGACTGAGTTCCTGTTCGCGCTTTTCGTACTGCTCCCGTGCGAGTTCGAAGACCGCGTAGTTTCCGTCGTAGGAGGCTCCGTCAGCGGTACACACCTGTCTGTCCTCTTGGAGTTCGTAGTCATCCTCCGGTGCCGAGTCATCGAAACAGACGAGATAGCACGGCTGGAGCTGGGGCTGGCGGTCGTCCCGTGGATCCTTCTCGAGTGTGATCCGCCGATCGATGATCGCGTCGTGATCGTTGATGTCGTCGACCAGTTGCAGCAGCTTCTCGCCGCTCATCTTGGGGAGGTCGCCAACGGGCGCGAGTGCCGGCAAGACGATCTCGGTCAGCGGAGCGAGCTCGTCCACCCGCTCAATCAGCCAGGTGGGAACGCCATCGACGTCGTATACCTTCACCTCCAGCGTGAGTCGCTTGTCGCTGAAATCGCGTAACGACAGTAAGACGTCGTAGAGGAAATCGTTCTTCCATCCGAGTTCGACTTCGCGTTCGAGGGCGTGGAGGCGGCAGACCGGGGGTTCACTCCCGAATCGGGTTTTCGTCACCACGATAAGGTCGTTGTTACCGATAAGGGGGAGGTCAACGTCACGGCGCTCGGTGACGTTCAACCCGCGCAGGCGGATGGACAGCGGTGCCGCCTCCTCGAACTCGGCCGACCCGGAGATGTCCGATGTCGGTGCTCGCAGCGAGATACCAGCGTCCGTCTGTAGTGGTGTTCCGAGCCACATACTATAACGGACAACGACGAGTCTAATGAGTGTTCTCTCCGTTTAGCTGATTGAGGCGCTAAGCCCCCTTCCTCAGCGAGCGACCAACGGGAGCGAGCAGGGAGGGGATACAGCGCCGCACAGTTCTCAAACACCTTCGACGCTCGGCTCACAGGCCAACGCTTCACCAAAACTATCATACGTATAACGTGTATACCATGCATTACGGTGAAACGGAAGACAATCACCATCCGGGAGGACCAAGGCGAGTGGATAGAGGACCAACACCTCAACCTCTCGTCGTTCGTTCGAGAGCAGTTGGACGAACTCATCGAGGAACGAGAGTAACGGATGTACTACGCCTACAAGTACCGTCTCAAGCCGTCCGACGCCCACCGTGAGGAGTTGGACCGCCACCGAGACATTTGTAGGCAACTCTACAACCACACGCTCTACCGCCTCAACGAGTACCAAGACGAACACGGCGAACTACCGTCCATGACCACGCTTCGGTCGGAACTCCCCGACCTCAAGAAGTGGTGGGACGGCCTCTCGGACGTGTACTCGAAGGTTCTCCAAACCGTCGTAGAGCGTCTGTTCGACAATCTCAAAGGTCTCTCCGCACTCAAGGAGAATGGCTACGGCGTCGGTCAACTCAAATGGAAGCCACCGCGGGAGTTCCGCAGTTTCACGTACAGTCAGTCTGGCTTCAAGCTCGACAAGAAGGGCGGTCAGGCTGTCCTGTCACTCTCGAAACTCGCGGACATACCGATTCGGCTCCACCGCGCCATTCCCGACGACGCGAACCTCAAGCAGGTCACGGTCAAGAAGGAACCGACGGGCAAGTGGTTCGCCACCTTCGGCGTCCAAATGGCTCGTGAACCACCCGAACCGCCTGAGAAACCCGAGCAGTGCGTCGGTATCGACGTGGGCATACTCAAGTACGCCCACGACACGGACGGCACGGCGGTCGGGTCGCTCGACCTCTCGGACGAACGTGACCGCTTGGAACGCGAGCAACGGAAGCTCTCGCGCAAACAGCATGGGTCGAACAACTGGGAGAAACAACGGCGACGAGTCGCGGAGTGTCACGCCGATCTCCGACGGAAGCGCCGTGACTTCTTACACAAGCTCTCTGCGTACTACGCTCGGGAGTACGACTTTGTGGCGGTTGAAGACTTGAATGTGAAGGGGATGATGGAGTCGCCGTCGAACAGCCGCAACACGGCATCTGCCGCGTGGCGAACGTTCCTCTCGTTGCTCGAATACAAGTGTGAGCGAGAGGGGACGCACTTCGTCGCGGTCAATCCGAGAGGGACGACCAAGGAGTGCGCGGGGTGCGGCGTTTCGACCGACAAGCCGTTGTGGGTCCGTGAACACTCCTGTCCCGCCTGCGGGTTTGAGGCGGACAGGGACGCGAACGCGGCGTGGAACATCCTTTCTCGCGGTCTCGAAGACTTAGGAGTGGGACACTCCGAATCACCGCCTGTGGAGACTGCGCTCTCTGTGGATACGCCTGTATCTGCAAAGCGCGTCGTAGAAACAGGAAGCCCTACCCTCAAGGAGCGAACGGCGCAAGCCGTGAGCGAGTAGGGTAGGGTAGTTCACGCATCAACGCGCACATCAACTACGATCTCGCCTTGGCGCTCTCGGAGATCGGACTGGACCCGGATCGCCCCGACAAGTACGCTGATCACAACCGGATCAACGACATCCTCTACCGGCTGGTGAGCGTCCAGCAGGACTTACTCTCGCAACGGTACGCCCCGGGGCTGTCACGGATTGGGGACCAACTCGGGGAGTTGGACGACTCGATCGTTGGTCTGAACCTCCAAACGGCCAGGGAAATGGCGTGGCAGGTGGCCGTACTCCGGTCCGACGTCAGGTGGATGCTGGTGGAGAAGTACACCCGGTGGATTCTCAGCCGGACTGCGACGGGTGGGGCGTATCTCCTGTTACGGCCGAAGGCGAGTCCGGAAACGATGGCGGTACTGCGAGACATCGAAACGAACGAGTTCGACCTCTCGTCTTTCGCGGAAACATTCCATAACTATACAGAGAGGCCTCCGTGAGTATTGGCGGCCCACCGGTATTGCGGCGCGGAACCGACGACTGGCCGTACCGCTCCGGTCACACCGGAGCTCCATCTATAATCTATATGGACAACGGTTCCAGATTATGGTATCTTCTGGGGCACGCCGGCTACACACGACCTGCTGAATTCATTCTCTGTATCTCGCAAGGCATTCCTACCGAAAGGGGAAGGGGAGTAGACCGGCACTGGTCTGTAAGTCCCTTGTATTGACCGGAATCGGATCAGAACAGGGTGGATCGCCGCCGTCGCCGAGCCCGCCCCCGTACCGTTCGAGCACTTCCGTAACGGTGACTTCGAACGCGTCGTACCACTCCGTCCACCGTCGCTTTGCTCGCCTGTGGTCTGTATCCGCTCCAAACGATTCGAGTCCGTCGAGCGACTCCCAGTAGTAGGCAACGAGAACCTCGTCACTTTCGGGGTTGTTCCACGTACGTTCACCGAGATACCCGTCTGTGTCTTCGGCGGCCGCCTGTATCGTGTCGTTCAATTCGTGGAATTCCTCGTCGTACTCTCCCGGATCAAGACGAAACGTGACGAGATACATCGACACCTGTTTGCCCTGCCACGTGGATAACACAAACGGGTTTACCGTCGATTCACCGATGACACGAGACACTAACCGTTCCCCTGAGCACCAATTCAAAACGCTCGCCGTCGGATCAGATCCGAACGGCATACGTCCTCCGGAAGGCGGACCAAGCGACGTCATCCCGCCGTTGCACCTCTCGACCACCTTCGAGTGGGCCGGTACTGACGAAGTCACTGAACACGCGTACTCGCGTGAGAGCAATCCGACGCGGGCGGCCTTGGAAGGTCAGATCGCCCGCCTCGAAGGCGGCGAACACGGATTGGTGTTCGCCTCGGGGATGGCCGCTATCTCGACGACGATGCTATCGCTGGTTCCGCCGGGGGGTCACGTCGTATCGTCGGACTCCGTCTATAGCGGTAGTGAAAAGCTACTCACAGAACTGCTCGCGGCGCAGTTCGGTATCGACGTTGACTTCGTCGACGCCTGTGATCCCGAAAACGTCGCTGCGGTGGTCGACTCCGAAACTGACCTGATCTGGGTGGAGACGCCGTCCAATCCGCTGCTGCGTCTGTGTGATGTCCGCTCGATCGCCGACATCGCTCAGGGCCACGGCGTCGCGTTCGGGGTGGATAGCACCTTTGCGAGCCCGTACTTCCAAGCGCCGCTCGAACTGGGTGCAGACGTCGTCGTCCATAGCACCACGAAGTACCTCAACGGCCACTCCGACTCGACTGGTGGCGCCGTCGTCACCGACGATGATGCGGTGTTCGAGAACGTGGCGTTTTCCCAGCAGACCGGACTCGGAAACATGCTCGCGCCCTTCGACTGCTATCTCGTTGCGAGAGGGATCAAGACGTTGCCGACACGGATGGAAGACCACGAGGAGAACGCGATGGCAGTGGCTCGACTGCTCGAGAACCACGACTGGGTCGATCGCGTCCACTATCCGGGGCTTGAAAGCCACCCGCAACATGACCTTGCCGCCGAACAGATGTCCGGGTATAGCGGGATGCTCTCCTTCGAGTTCGACGGCACGCTCACCGAGATCGAAGCGTTCGTCGAAGGGCTCGAGATATTCACTCCCGGAGCGAGCCTCGGTGGCGTCGAGAGTTTGATCGAGGTACCCTCACTGATGATTCCCGATGAGGTTGGTCACGGGCCGGCTACCGCTGAGATTCCCGAGAACCTCGTCCGGATGTCGGTCGGTATCGAAGACGTCGATGACCTCCGTAACGACCTCCGGACAGCGCTCCCGTAAACGCCACCTCGACGGAACAGTGGGAGACAGTCACCACGGCTTTGCCGGTCCGGTTCGTAGGTCGTCCCATGACGCGCACAGCCGTTATCGCAGGTGTCGGTCCGGGGATCGGGGAATCGCTCGCACGAAAATTCGCAGCCGAGGGCTGTCAGGTCGCACTCTTCGCTCGCTCGGAGGACTACATCGAGGAACTCGCGGACGATCTTCCGGCTCCCGGTGAGGGGCTTGCCGTCCAGACCGATCTCACCGACGTCGATCAGATCCGAGACGGGTTTGAGGCGGTTCGAGAGGGATTCGGGCCGGTCGACGTCCTCGTGAATCACGCGAGTGCCGCCTCATGGAAGGGCCTCATGGACGCGGACGTTGAGGAATTCGAACGGGCGTGGGCGGTCAACGGGCGCGGCGCGTTCGTCTGTTCGCAGGAGGCGGTCGGCGACATGCTCGAGACCGGTGGCGGGACGGTCATTTTCACGGGCGCGACCTCCGCCGTACGGAGCCTCGGCGGCGCGATCGGATTCACGGCCGCGAAGTTCGCCGCCCGCGGGATGGCGATGGATATCGCCCAGGAGTTCGGTCCCGAGGGGGTTCACGTCGCGCACGTCGTCATCGACGGTCAGATCGACTCCCCGGGCGTTCGTGACCGGTTCCCCGACCGGGAAGGCGAGACGTTCATCGCTCCCGACGAGATGGCCGAGACCTACTGGCACCTCGTCGAACAGGACGACGTCAGTACGCAGCCGTTCGAGGTCCACATTACGAACGGCCCGCAGAACTCCGAGTTCATCTGACGCGTCGATCGCGATCCTCGCCTGTGTGAAACACACGCACGATCGCTCGGCAATTAATAGGATCGTGTGGCTATCTCCACGCGTAATGCCGGACGAAACCACTATTTCGGCGCGATCGGCGCCCACTGAACTCCGCGACCTCTCGCCCAGTGCGAAACTGGTCGCGAAGACCCTCGAGTACGAGGGCGAGAGCACGCAGTCGGCCCTCGCCGAGTCGACGCTACTTCCCCCGCGGACCGTTCGATACGCGCTCGATCAGCTCGAAGAGGCCGAGATGGTCTCGTCACGGATCTCGTTCGTCGACGCCCGAAAGCGGATCTACTCGCTCGAGCTGGAACCTTGAGCGACGCGGGCCCTGACGCCCGCTACTCACGGCCCGTTTCGCGGTCGTACGTCCCGCTGTACACCCGGTAGCCATTCCCAGACGGGGGTGTTCGGAGCGCAACAGCAAGCGACATCCGTGGATCGACCGCGACGCCCGATGCTCCGCCGGTCATCCCGTTCGTGCCGGAGGGAACGTCGAGCGAGACGACCGATCCCGCCGCGTCGATGCCGGGGTCGGGGGCGCAGTCGGTCGCTTCGATCGGCACGTCTATCGCCTCGAAGATCCGGAGCCGTTCCGCGGTGACGTCACCGATCCCGGCTGGATCCCGATCGAGGACGACTCGGACAGCGAGGCCTCGGTTCGCGGGGTGGCGAGCACACGCCAGGCCGTCGTTACCGTTCCCGCCGTTACCGGCGAGCACGGTGACTGGGCCGCCGGTCCGATGAGCAATCACCGCCTCGGCGAGTCCCCGACCGGCGTGTTCCATCATCCGAGGGAGATCGAGGCCGACCGCTTCGACAGCGACGCGGTCGATCGCTCGCGTCTCCTCAGTCGTGACCGCCGTCACGGGGCGACCGTCCGGACAGACGGGGGTGGACGCGTCCACGCGTGGCCGTTCGAAACCGGTGTGCAAAAACGGTGAGGCCGTCTCCGAGGCGGTGAGACCGGCTGCGACCGCTCAGAACGTGATGATCTCGTAGTCGTCGTCGACGAGCGAACGGATGCTCGGGTGGCCGTCGTACTCGTCGAGGGTGACGAGTCCGGAGTCGGCGACGGCGTCCTCGACGCCGAACGCACCGGAACAGAAGTCACAGACCGCGGCGTCGTCGCGGACCGCCTGGTAGAGCTCGTGGTAGTCGCTCTCCTCGTCTTCGAGCTCCGGGATCCACTGGGTCCCGGCGCCGTCGAAGATGAGTTCCACCTCGTCGCCCTCGGTCTCGGCGAACTCCTTCGCGGCCTCAAGCGCGTTCGCGAGGCGACCGTAGTCGGAGTGCGATTCGTTGCCGGCGAGAATCACGATTGCTGCTTTTGCCATCGTGTTCATTTACGAGTGCCACCCGTAGATAACCCATCCGCGGGTGTGTGTCTGGCACGCCGATTCGACATGCGATGACGTACCACTGTCCGTCGAGCCCGCCACGGTAGGTCGGTGTGTCACGGACAGTCGCTCGCGTCGAACGTGCGCGGATCGGACCCCTGATCGACTCGCCGGACCGCGCCGCCGTCGAGGTCGACCGCGGCGGCGACCCCGCCGTACCCGTGCGTCTGATCGTGACCGCGGACGACAAGGCAGGACACATCGTCGGGGACGTCGACCGTCTCGGACCGCGTGAACGGCTGCTCGGAGTGCGCGTGAAGCAGCTCCCGCCGACCGAGTCGCGTCCCGTCGAGCCGCTCGATCTGCCACCAGTTCGCGTACCCCTCCTCGCCGCCGTCGTCGTGATGGAGTGTCACGTCGAAGGCGTGCCCCCCGTCCGTCTCCTCGAACGCGACAGCAACGACGTTCGCCTCCCGGAGGTCGATGTCGCCTCCGGCGGGCGATTCCACCGTAGAACCGTCCTCGCTGTCCGATTCCGTTCCGTCCTCGCTGTCGGAGTCGTCGGTCGTCGGGTCGGAGCCGCCGTCGCCGGTGCAGCCGGACAGCGCGACGAGCGCGGGTCCGCTCGTGAGACCGGCCAGCAGTCGACGGCGAGAGAGGAGTTCCTGCCTGACCATGGAACCGATTCGGCGCTGAGGCGAAAAAGCTCACTGCCGATGGACGGTCCCCGCGCTCACCCGTGATGGTGGTGGTCGTGTCCGCCGCCCCGCGAGAACTGCCCCGAGAAGGCCCGATCGACGACCTCGGAGAGCGCGGGGTGGATATGGACCGCCTCGCGGATGTCCGCGACCGTCCCCGAGCCCGCGGTCATCGCGACGACGACCTCCTCGATCAGGTTCGACGCCTCGGGACCGACGATGTGACAGCCCTCGATGTTCCCGTCGAGGTCGATGAGAACCTTCACGAAGCCGTCGGCGCGCATCGCGCTCCCGCGGGCCGTCTCGTCGTACGCGTACGTGTTGGTGGCGTACTCGACGTCGGCCGCGCGGAGGTCCTGCTCACGCGCTCCGACTCCCGCTACCTCGGGGGAGGCGAACACCGCGAACGGCATCGCCGAGTAATCGACCGGCTCCGGCTCGTCACCGAGCAGGTTCCGGATCACGGCCTTCGCCTCGTGGTTCGCGCTGTGTTTGAGCAGGTACTCGCCGACCACGTCGCCGAGCGCCCACACCCCCTCGGCGTCCGTCCGGAGGTACTCGTCGGTCTCGACGAAGCCGGCCGCGTCGGTCTCGACGCCGGTCGCGTCGAGATCGAGGGCGTCGGTGTTCGGGCGGCGGCCCGCCGCGACCAGCAGCGCGTCGCCCGTGACGGTCACGTCCTCGGCCTCGTCGGGCGCGCCGACGGTCTCGCCGCCCGCGCGGACCGAGTCCGCCTCGGGGTACGGGCGGGCCTCGACGGTCACCTCGCCGTCGGCCTCGTCGGCCGCGCCGGCCTCGTACCCGGTGTACACGTCGAACCGGTCGGCGTAGCGGTCGGTGAACGCCTCGCCGACCTCCTCGTCCGCCTCCGGGAGGAGGTGCTCGCGCCGGCCGACGATCGTCACGTCGGTGCCGAACGTCCCGAAGAAGTGGCCGAGCTCCGCCGCGATGTACCCGCCGCCGACGATCACGAGGCGGTCGGGCGGCGACTCCAGCCGGAGCGCCTCCGTACTCGTGAGGTAGTCCACGTCCTCGATCCCGTCGATCGGCGGGATCGAGGGGCGCGTGCCGGTGGCGACGAGGACGGTGTCGGCCCGAAGCGTGGCGCCCTCGTCGTCGCCGTCGACGATCTCGACCGTGCGGTCGTCGACGAACTGCCCGGTCCCCGAGAACAGGTCGTGGACGTTCGAGGACGTGAGCCCACGTCGGATCGACTCGGAGCTGCCCGAAACGTCCTCGGTGACCTTCCGGACGATCTCCGCGAAGTCGACGTCGGTCACCTCGGCGTCGATCTCGAACGCGTCGGCGCCCTCGATCGTCTCCATCACGTCGGCGTGATAGAGGAGGCGTTTCGAGGGGATACAGCCGCGGTTGAGGCAGGTCCCGCCGAGCCGCCCCTCCTCGACGACCGCGACCGAGTTCTCCCGTCCGGCCATCGCGTTCGCCACGTCCAGTCCCGATCCCGACCCGATTACGAGGAAGTCGAACTCCTGCATGGGCCGGCCGACGGCGGCCAGCGACATCAAAGCCCGTAATGGCGTCTCCGGCACACGGCCGCGGTGATCGGGGGCGGCGGTCTCTACACGCCGAACGTCGTCGCGAGGACGATCCGCATCCAGAAGACCATCCCGCCGACCATCAGAACGAGCCCGAAGGCGAGGCCTCAGAGCACGCTTCCGACGAGGACGCCGGCGCCGACGTCGAGCGCCAGCGCGGTCGCGCCGACCGCGAACGCGACTCTCGTCCCCGACGTACTTCGCCCAGAGCGCGGCCGTCGGTGGCGGCGAGTCGTCTCCCACCGCCATCATGAACATCGTCATGACGAGGGTCGCGATCAGTCCTGTGAGTCTGATCAACATGGTGTGTTACTCGCGCCGGCGAGCCGACGGGAGACCTCACAGATACGACTTCCCGTCCGGCAGTTCGCATTCGTCACCGTGGCACTGCGCGGCGTGTTCCACGGCCTCCAACTCCGGTTCGTCGGCCGGCTCCTCGCTTCGCCACGCGTACTGGACGGTACGGTCGGGAGCGACCACGAAGACCGCCGAGCGCGCGACCCCGCGGTGGTCGTCTATCTCGTCGGCGCGTACCCCGTACGCCTCGGCGACGCGTCCGTCGCTGTCCGAGAGCAGCGGGAAATCGATCCGGTGCTGCGCGGCGAACGCGCGGTGGCTGTAGACGCCGTCCGTGGAGATCCCGAGCACGACGGTGTTCTCCAGCAGCGACAGCGTCTCGCTGTCCCGCAAGGTACACATCTGGCTGGTACACACCGGATGGAAGTCGAACGGGTAGAACACCACCACCACGGCCCACCCGTTATCGGTGTACTCGGCAAGCCCGTGCGTGTCGATCCGCCCGCCCCCCGCTCCGGGGAGCTCGAACGTCGGCGCCGTTTGTCCGGCTTGGAGCATAGTTAAAACACGGCGGCCGAGCGATATGAGCCTCAGCCGATCGTGCGGGAGAACTACACACATGCCTAACGCGTCGACGGCGGTCGCCGTGCGTGCCCTCGCGTCGCACACCCAACGGCTATTTATCAATGACCGTCCCGTCTCGGCGGTATGACCCTGGCGCTCTCGGCCGAACTGGTGGCGACGATCGCCCTCGTCGTCGCGGTCGCGGGCGCAGTCAACGGGGTCGCGGGGTTCGGCTTCGCCGTCGTCGGGACGATGGTCCTCGCGACGACGCTCGACCCCGCCACCGCCGTCGCGTTCATGATCCTCCCGATGTTCGCCGTGAACGTCGCGCTCGTCCGGGACCTCACCCGCGAGGAGCTCCGCACGTGCGGAGTCCGGTTCGCTCCCCTGCTCGTCGCCGCCCTCGTCGGGACCGTCGCGGGAATGGCGCTACTCGAACGGCTCCCGGGAGCCCCGCTCCGCGTCTTGCTCGGGGTCGTCTCGCTCGGCTTCGTGGCGGCGAACCAACGCGCTCTCCCCCTCCCGGCGCTACCGAGCGTGAGCGACCGGGCACTCGCCGGCACGCCGCACGTCATGGCGATCGTCGGCGGCGTCTCCGGCGTCCTCTTCGGGGCGACGAACGTCGGGGTACAACTCGTCGCGTTCGTCCGGAGCTTCGACCTCTCGCACGGCCTGTTCGTCGGCGTCGTCGCGCTCGTGTTCGTCGGGATCAACGGCCTGCGCGTCGTCGCTGCGGGCGCGCTCGGGCTCTATCCCGATGTGGGATTCGCCCTCGTGTCGGTCGTCGCCGCGGTCCCCGCCGTCGCCGGCGTCGCCGTCGGGAAGCGACTCCGCGGACGCGTGAGCGAGCGCCTCCGTCGGGGAGTCGTCCTCGGACTGTTGACGCTCATCGGCGTCCGGCTGACCCTCGGCGGCGCGGGAATCGTCTGATTGGCGGCGATGACCCCGGTCTCTGCGCCGCGATCACCGGTTCAGTCGCCACCGGATGACGACGGCCGCCTCGGATCGACCTTCGTCGCGACGTACACGAGGCTGGCGAGAAGCAGCGCGATCCCGACCGGTAACAGCCAGACGAACGCCGTCAGGACGACGGCCGTCGCCTGCACGCCGACCGCGAGCAGCACGACCGGACCGCAACAGACCGTCCCGGAGAGGAGGGCGGGAACGGACGCGAGAGGACCCGACCCGGCGCCGATCCCGCACGCCTCGGGCCGCCGGATCGCGAGGTACGTCACCCCGAGGTTGATCCCGACGAGCCCGGCGACGGCGGTGCCGATCGCGACGTTGACCGGCGAGAGAAGCAGCCGGATAACGCCGGTATCGACCGTCGCGATCGCGCCGAACGACGTCGGGCCGGTCCGGACGAACAGGCGCGCGAGAGGGTCGTCGATCACGAGCACGCCGGGGTCGATCCCCGTGCGAAGCGACAGGTCCCCAGTGGCCCAGAGATACGCCAACAGGTAGCCGATCGTCACGGCGACGACGACCGCCGCGCTGTCGCGGCGACCGAGGGTCAATCGCACCGCGCCAGCGACGTCTCCGGAGACGCCGTGGAGCGCCGCGCTCGCTCTGCGAGCGCTCATTGGTGGAGGTCGGTCATGGGATAGTAGCCGTACCAGGCGAACCACATGGCGTCGAAGGCGATCTCCCGCTCGAACGGCAGCGAGTCGGGAGCGTGGACGTCGCCGTCGACGGCGACGTCCCCGTCCCCCCACGAGAGGGTCGCCGCTTCGGCATCGGCGCCATCGGACCCTTCGCTCCCGTTACCGCTCTCGCCGCCACTCCCGACTCGGTACACGTACCCGGTGTCGAGCGATTCGTCGTAGACGGCCGCGTGGCGGACGCCGCCGACGTCGAACTCGACGAGCCGCTCCTCGCGGAGCGTCTCCTTGCGGACGGCGACGGCGCCGTTCGCCGACCGCATTCCGACCACGACGGTTTTCGGGGTGATCCGGTCGTCCTCCGCGAGCGGCGGAAACAGAAATCCGTCGCTGGCGTAGTACCCGCTTCGCGGATTGTACCCGCCGTACGGATCGGTTCCGTAATTCCGGGCGAACCCCGTGTCCTCGGTGAGAACGACCGTTTCGGAGTGAACCGACCGCCACCGTTCCCACGTCGTCCAGACGACCTGAAACTCCGCTAAGTGATCTCCGGGGTCGTCACCGGTGATCCGCGTCGCGAGCATCTGTGGCCACCAGCGCTCCGTCGCCCGATCGAACATGACGAGGTTCGCGTTGATCAGCCGTCCCAAGACCCCGAACGTCGTCCCGCCGCGGTGGAACCCCTGTGCGGTGCCGGTGAGCGGACAGTACGTCACGGAGACGGGCGTCCCGCCGATGACATCGTTGACGATCTCGTGCCAAACGAGGACGGACTGCGGGTACGCCTTCGCCTCGCCGTCGAGCACGACGCCGAACACCGGGTCGCCGTCGTCGAGCGACGCCGGCGGGTCCGTCGCCTCGGCGAACTGCGGGTCCTCGATCGCGGGGATCCCGTCGGGCGGCGGCCCGCCGGACCGGCTCGCCTCCTCAAGCTCGTCGGCGGTGTATGCGGCCGGTAGCGACCGCTCGACCGTCGGCGGTCCCCCGGCGGCCGAGCCGGACCCTCCGTCGGATCCGTCACCAGCCGGATCCGGTTCGGCGTCGGCGTTCGAATCGCCGAGACATCCCGAAAGCGCAGATATTCCGGCGCCGAAGGTGCCGAGAAACGCCCTCCTGTCTATCGGTACCATACAACAAATTGGGGCCAACGGATGTTAACGGCGTTCAGATCGTGCGTCGAGAGCGCACGGGCGGTTCAGCCGAGCGGAGAGGCCTCGAACGCCCAACTGGGAGATCGATAACTAGACCGTGCCATTATACTTCACATGTTCGCCGTAAATAATTTATACCGTGCCATTATCTATCAAACTTGAGCGGACGGAGCACCTGTCAAGACGAGTCCAGCAATATACCGATAATCGTCGGGTCCCGCCGGTTGCAGGTGTTTTCGACCGCAGAGGACGTACAAATGACACGATCACACACATACGAAGAATGAGACAACGAATTGTTCTCATTCTCCTCGTGGCGACGGTGTTGGTTCCAATGTGGTTTATCGCTGGACAGGGAGAACCACCATCAGAAAATGTAGAGATCGATCGAAGCGTTACAGATATCCGTCCAGTTGAGGGGTTCGTAGACTCACCGTCGAAACTATCACCCAGTCAGGTGGGCGTAATTGTATGGATCGCACTCCTCGTACTGTTGGGAGTGTTGGCATTCTTCCATCGGTTTATGAACGAGTTGGCGAGACCCGATGGAGATGCTCGTCCGACTGCCGCCGACGGTGGTACAGTCGGACTCGAATGGATGGAGACTGAGGACCGATGGATTGTCGGCTACGATCCTCCGAGCGATTCGCTCATCGGCCTCATCGCAATGGGTGGGCTGACCGTATTGACGATCGTTTTCTCCGCGTTGTTTACCGGTGAATACCTGACGTTGGCCCGGACGCAGTACTTCGGTATCTATGCATTTGGTATGTTTATGTCACTGACGGGACTGACGGTGTCGTATTATGCGTGGTTTATGCCACACATCGAAGTCGCCGAACGGAGGGACCATTGATGAGTGATGAGATACCGGACGCTATTAACCAGCAATATCCGGGTACTGACTCACAAACTGAGTGTTGCTGTGATTCGCCCGGTGTGAGCCAGCCGACCATTTATCAAGACTTCTGGCGAAATACTCGGGCCGAACTTCACCGTCGTGATTACGCCAAAGGTCTGGCGACGATCGGCGGATTGACCGCGATAAGTAGCCTCGTTGCTCCGCTCGCAGGGCTGAGTCAAGCGTTCAATCCGGGATATTCCGGCCCGGTTTATGAAGACGGTATCGCGCTTGTCGATGGGGACGGGAACCGAATCCAAGAGGACCGCTTAGACGAAGGTGAGCAAATTACAGTCTTCCCCGAGCCACGACCGGGAATCGAAGATGCTCCGACGCTATTAGTTCGGTTTCCGGAGGACGACTATGGCGGCGAAACGGACCTCGAATTCACTGTCTCGGGATATGCCGCCTTCTCGAAAGTGTGCACGCATGCCGGCTGTATGGTAGCCAATCGCGAGGGGACCACCCTCGTCTGTCCGTGTCATTCGGGGCTGTTCGCTCCGTTATCAGGGGCCACTGTCGTCGGCGGACCGCCGCCCCGTGCGTTACCACAGCTTCCGATCACGTTGGCGAGCGAAGGGTATCTCATAGCCACTGGTGATTTCGAAGGGGCCATCGGCCCCGGAGGTGGCTGATGAGCCGTATCGATGATATTTACGACTGGTTCGACAGCCGATTTGGCCTCGGCGCGGCCCAGTCATTCCTCGGGAAAGCGTTCCCCGCAGAGGACTCCTTCCTCCTGGGAGAAGTCGCGCTGTTCTGTTTCGGACTGCTCGTCGCTTCGGGGACGTTCCTCGGGTTCTTCTACGAGCCGAGCACGACGGCGACGCAGTATCAAGGCAGTGTGATGCAGTATCAGGGAGAGGAGATGCCGGCCGCATTCGTCAGCGTGCTCCAGATCACCTACGACGTCCCCTTCGGAATGTTGATCCGCCGGATGCACCACTGGGCCGCACACCTCTTCATCGCCTCTATCGCACTGCACATGCTACGGGTGTTCTTCACGGGGGCCTATCGGAATCCGCGAGAGCCGAACTGGCTGGTCGGACTTGGTCTCGCCGGATTGTCGATGGGAGCGGCTTACACTGGATATTCGCTCCCGTTCGATGAGTTCGCGAGTACCGCGGTGGGTATCGGATACAACGTGACACTCTCCATTCCGATATTCGGCGAGTGGCTTTCGAACGTCGCGTTCGGTGGATCGTTCCCGTCAAGTTCGACTATCCCGCGGCTGTACTTCTTCCATGTAGTGTTGATACCGTTGGCTATCGCAGGGCTACTAGCGGTACACATGGCGATCCTCGTTCGCCAGAAACACACGGAAGCCGCACGTGACGAAGATGTCCAGGGGCGAGAAACCGTCGATGCCGACGACGGGACTGTAATCGTGGGGCTCCCTGCGGTTCCGAACCAAGCGGCCGTCAGTGCGGTCGTGTTTTTCCTCACATTAGCGACGCTTTCCCTTCTCTCTGGGTTCCTCCCGGTACACAATATCGCCGAGTATGGCCCGAACAACCCCGCATCGACACCGGAACTCATTATGCCTGATTGGTTCCTGATGTGGGGGTACGGCTTCCTGAAACTCGTCCCCTCGTGGCTCAGCTTCGATCTCCTCGGGATTCACTTCAGTGCAGAGTTCATCGGTGGGCTGTTGCTCCCGGGAATCGTGTTCGGGGTCGTCGCGCTATGGCCATTTATCGATTCCTCCTCCGAACAGGTTCACTTCACGGCGGACCCCACCGAGCGTCCGTGGCAGACCGCTGTCGGGATGGCCGGAATAACCTTCATCATGGCGGCGTCTATCGCCGGGATGGACGTCGTTCTCTCTGATGTGGTCGGGATGAGTACCGCTGCACTCCGTCCCTACCTGATCGGCCTGGTGGTCGGTGCGCCGGTTCTCATCGGCTTCGCGACCTTCGCAGTTTTGGGTGGCTTCGGAAGCGATCCACCCACAGAAGGCACGGCGACAACCGACGGTGGAGAACGGAAAACGGAGGACGAAGAATGAGTCGAACTCCCGCAGCCGGTCTGAGCGGTCGACAATATCGCTGGCTCGATCGAGTAACGAAACTCCTCGGTATCGGCCTCATTGCCGGCGGCCTCGAACTCGGTGGCGGAACACCGATAGGGATGTTACTAGCCGTTGCTGGCGTTCTTATCGGCGTCAGCACCGTCGTCATAACGACCCCGTAACACAACTATGCAAGACAACAATCAGACGTTCGAGCAAGACGACGCAAGCGAAGTGGCTGAAACATCACGGCGAGGGTTCCTCAAGGGAATCGGTGTCGTAGCCGGTGGGAGCTTCCTCCAGATGGATGGGTTGGATATCGTTGATGACCCCATCGGATCGTACGATTACCGGGAGTGGGAGGATCTCTACCGTGAGCAATGGGATTGGGATTCGAAAGCCCGCAGTACACACAGCGTCAACTGTACCGGGAGTTGTTCTTGGGAAGTGTACGTCCGTAACGGACAAATCTGGCGGGAGGACCAAGCAGCGGACTACCCGGTGTTTGATGAGGACTCTCCCAACCCCAATCCACGAGGCTGTCAGAAAGGAGCCTGTTACTCGGACTACGTCAATGCGGATCAACGTGTGCTCCACCCGCTGCGTCGGACCGGCGAACGCGGTGAGGGGAAATGGGAGCGGATCAGTTGGGATGAGGCCCTCACCGAGATCGCAGAAGAGGTGATCGATACCGTCCAAGACGAAGAGTACGATGCGATCAGTGCGTTTACTCCCATCCCAGCGATGTCACCGGTTTCGTACGCGAGTGGTACCAGACTGACACGGTTACTTGGAGGGGTTGCTCACTCGTTCTACGACTGGTATTCGGACCTCCCGCCGGGACAGCCGATCACCTGGGGTACCCAGACCGATAATGCCGAGAGCGCCGACTGGTACCACGCGGACTACATAATCGCGTGGGGTTCGAACATCAACGTCACGCGAATCCCCGACGCGAAGTACTTCCTCGACGCAGCGTACAACGGGACGAAACGAGTCGGCGTCTTCACGGACTACTCACAGACGGCGATCCACTGTGACGACTGGCTCAGCCCTGACGCCGGGAGCGACCCGGCACTTGCTCTGGGCATGGCACAGACGATTGTATCGGAGGACATGTATGACGAAGCACACCTGAAAGAGCAGACAGACATGCCGCTGCTCGTCAGAGAAGACACCGGTAAGTTCCTCCGTGCAAGCGAGGTCCCCGGCCTCGATGTCGATGCCGATAGACCCGATCACGTCTTTGTCATGCGAGACGAGGAAGGAGACCTCCGGGTTGCACCGGGTTCACTCGGGATGCGTGACGGGCAACACGATGACTCGGTGAGCATCGAACTCGGATTCGACCCACGGCTGGCTGTCGAGGAAACGATTTCGACCGCGGACGCCGACGAGGTCCGAGTTCGCTCGGTGTGGAATCGTTTGCTCGACGAGCTGTCGAACTACACGCCGGACGTCGTCCACGAGATCACAGCGGTCGGGTCGGAGACCTACCAGGAGGTCGCTCGCGAATTCGCGCAGGCCGATCGCGCGAAGGTTATCCACGGGAAGGGTGTCAACGACTGGTATCACAATGACCTGGGCAACCGAGCGATCCAGTTGCTCGTCACCCTCACGGGGAATCTCGGCCGGAAAGGAACTGGGCTGGATCACTATGTCGGCCAAGAGAAAATCTGGACGTACGAGGGATGGAGTAAATTAAATTCACCCGTTCCGGGTCGCAATGTCCCGACGACACTGTGGACATATTACCATTGTGATGTATTAGCAAACGCCGACCCGGAGACGCGCCAACGCGTGCAGGAGGCCATCGATAACGACTGGATGCCAGTGTATCCCGCGGAACGCGAGGACGGCACCCGGCCGGATCCGCGGGTGATGTTCATCTGGCGAGGCAACTATTTCAACCAAGCAAAGGGGAACGTGGCGGTTGAAGAGCAGCTCTGGCCGAAACTGGACCTCGTCGTGGACATCAATTTCCGCATGGATTCGTCGGCGCTGTATTCGGATATCGTCCTGCCAACGGCCAGTCACTACGAGAAACACGACCTCTCGATGACGGACATGCACAGCTACGTCCATCCGTTTACGCCCGCTGTCGAACCCTTGGGTGAGGCGAAAACCGACTGGCAGATCTTCCGTGAATTAGCCGCCAAGATCCAAGAGCTCGCATCTGAACGCGACGACGTCGAGCCGATCGCGGATCGCCAGTTCGACAGGGAGATCGACCTGGAATCGGTCCACGACGATTACGTACGGAACTGGGAGACGGACGAAGCAAACGCTTTAGAAGACGACAAGGCCGCTGCCGAGTATATCCTCGAAAACTCGGAGGAGACGAACCCGTCCGAGAGCGACGAACAGATCACCTTCGATAGTATAGATGAGCAGCCACAGCGGGTCGCGGCAGTCGGCGACCACTGGACGTCCGATCTCGTCGAAGGTGAACCATACACCCCGTGGCAGCGCTACGTCCAAGATAAAAATCCGTGGCCGACGTTTACCGGCCGCCAGCAGTACTATATCGATCACGACTGGTATCTCGAACTGGGGGAGGAGTTGCCGACGCACAAGGACCCACCGACACTGCAGGACAAGTCCGAGTACCCACTCAATTACACAACGCCACACGGTCGGTGGTCGATCCACTCGACGTGGCGCGATAATGAGAAGATGCTCCGACTGCAACGGGGCGAACCGGTCGTCCACCTGAATCCCGACGATATGGAAGCACGGGGGATTGAAGACGGCGATACGGTTCGGATATACAATGATCTGGGAAGCATCGAGGTGCAAGCAAAGCGGTATCCGAGCGGTGAACCCGGCACAGCGCGAATGTACTTCGCGTGGGAACGGTTCCAGTTCCCTGAGCGAGGGAACTTCAATTCACTCGTGCCGCTGTATATGAAGCCGACACAGCTGATTCAGTACCCGGAAGACACCGGCGAACATCTTGAGTTCCGACCCAATTACTGGGGCCCGACTGGTGTCAACAGTGATGTTCGCGTCGACGTTGAGCACGTTGCAGACGGTCCCGGAGGTGACAACTGATGAGTTCCCACAGTAGTCGTAACGAAACCGTCGATCTCGCGGACGGAGTCGATCATCAAGTCGCAATGGTGATGGACCTGAACAAGTGTATCGGCTGTCAGACCTGCACCATCGCCTGTAAAACGAACTGGACGGACAGCGGTGGCCGCGAGTATATGTATTGGAACAACGTGGAAACCAAACCCGGTGCCGGATATCCGAAGGATTGGGAGGAGTTAGGCGGTGGCTGGGATGACGAGGGAGAGGAACGAACGCCTGGGGAACTCCCTGAGCAGGACGATTACGGCGCGCCGTGGGATTTCAACCACGAACAGATCATGTACGAGGGGAGCGACGAACCGCTCCGACCGATGGACGACGCTGCCGATTGGGCACCAAACTGGGATGAAGATGAGGGCGCTGGCGAATATCCCAACTCGTATTATTTCTACCTCCCCCGGATCTGCAACCACTGTACGCATCCGTCTTGTGTGGAAGCCTGCCCTCGGTCCGCGTTATACAAGCGAGAAGAGGATGGTATCGTCCTCGTCGACCAAGATCGGTGTCGGGGGTACCGCTACTGTGTCGAGGGGTGTCCATACAAGAAAGTCTACTACAACGCGATGAAGAAGAAATCGGAAAAATGCATCTTCTGCTACCCCCGAATCGAGGGCGAGGGTCCGGAAGGTGAGGTACGTGGACCTGCGTGTGCGGAGGACTGTCCGCCACAGCTTCGCATGGTCGGATATCTCGATGACGAAGACGGACCGATCCACAAGCTAGTTAACGAGTATGAAGTCGCCGTGCGGCTACATCCCGAGTTCCGCACGGAGCCGAACGTCTACTACATCCCGCCGTTCGCGCCACCGACGCATACTCAAGCCGGTGAGTCTACCGACGAGGAGCCACCGACGCATACTCAAGCCGGTGAGTCTACCGACGAGGAGCGTATTCCACGGGAGTATCTCGAAGAGCTGTTCGGCCCGCAAGTGCATGACGCACTCGACACAATCAATCGAGAGCGAGAGCGGGTTCGACGCGGCGGCGAGAGTGAACTCATGGAGCTTCTGAACAGTGACAGATCCGAAAAATACCGGTTGGAGGTATTCAATGAAGCGTAACGAGCTCCTGCTGGTCGGTGTACTGGCCACCCTTATCGCTGGGGCAGCAGTACTGCTGCCGCCGATCGCCGAAGCCCAAACTGAAAGCGGAGTCCCGGTCGAATACGTTGACAATACCAACGGACTGGAAACCCCAACCGGAAGTGGTTGGGAGGAGATCCAAACGGCGACACTCCCACTCAGCAGTGCGGGTGCGGATGTCCCCTCCGCCAACGATGTTACTGTCGAGCAGATCCAAGTAAAGGCCGTTCGCACTAACAGCCAGATCCGCATTCGAATGTCGTGGACGGATCCGACACGAGATATGTCCGAATCAAGCGTTCGTGAGTTCGATGATAACGTCGCTATTCAGCTCCCTGCCGATGGGGAAGAAGAACCCCCTATTGCGATGGGCAGCCCGGAGAACCCGGTGAACATCTGGTACTGGTCCGGCAGCGGAAACTCAGAAGAGCTCCTCGCTGGCGGGCCTGGGACTACGACGCCAGTTAATGAAAGCACGCTACGCACCGAACAAGCGTACGAGAACGGCCGGTGGCACGTCATGTTTACTCGACCGCTCGACCCTCGTGGCGACGCCCGGACGACAATTCCACGTGAGGCCACTGATCTCAATATTGCGTTCGCCGTCTGGAATGGGTCGAACATGGAAGTCGCAGGACAGAAGTCAGCCAGCCAGTGGCACCGGTTGGCCGTGAGTTCCGGCCCACCACCCTACGAGAGGTTCCTGTGGGTCGTAGCCGGTGTCATGATCGTCGTTACGACTCTCTTGACCATCGAAGGGATTCGACGGACGGGTGGTGAGTGACCATGGCTGCTGAGGAGTCGCCTGAAATGCTCACGTATCGGCCAGCGACCCTGCCTGAGGGAGTTGCTCCGGAGCCGAGTGCACGAGGGGCGGTATACTCGCTGTGCAGCCGGATTTTCACCGACCCCGACGATGACCTATATACGCTGCTCGCCGATGGGGCAGTAACCGAGGAGTGTCGAGATCTCCTCGATCAAACGACGCTGTCGGTGGACCCTCCGGATCTCACCGTATCTGAGGACCACGAAACGCTATCAGCCAGATTCAACGATCTCTTCGTAATCGGGTACTCCGAGGTCGTCGACAAGACTGATGGCACGATGAATAACCGAGGGCCGCCCGTCTCGCTGTACGAATCCGATTATCGGTCGGAGATCTCGTGGAACGAAGTAAACGTGGATTTAGCTCGTGCCTACGAGTTTTTCGGCTGTGAGGTCGACTCGGAGATTCGCCGCAACCACGATCACCTCAAATTAGAACTCGAGTTCATGAGCTACCTTTGTCGGCGGGAAGCAGCCGTTGATCCCGGGGTCGCCGCCGCCCGTATCGACTTCCACGACCGGCATCTCCGGGTTTTCGCCGATGGGTTGGCGAACGCCGTGGCCGACGAACCGGGTACCGGTCTCTTCGGTCGAGCGGCCGACTTCCTCGATCGGTTTTCGAAGGCCGATATCGAAGAGTTGGCGACACGAGGGGTCGACGCCCCGACCGCCCGAGACGGAGGCGGATCAACCAATGAGTAACGAACCGATGACCGGAACCGACCCATACGGGCATCCAGTTGTGGATCGCCTACGTACCGAGCAGAGTTCAGTAGTTGTCGGGGCGGCGGTGGTCGCCGCCGTGTCAGTTCTCGGACAAACCGGCCTCACGATCGCTGGAAACCTCCCGTTTGACCCGATGTCCGGACTCTCACTCCTCGACGGTCTCTTTTCGATCATCACTCCGCTCAGTTTGTTCGCGGCTGCCGGCGCGATCGCGTTCACCGTCAACAATTCTTTAGTTAAAGTAGGGCTTCTATTCACCGCGGCCTTTGTCATTCTCGGATCGATTTCACCGGCAGCGGGGTTACCGGCCGTCCTCGGTGTCATCATCGGCGGGACCGTCTCACTATTCGGGGCCGTCCAGCGGGAGGTAACCGCCGGGTCCCACCGACAGGTACCGCTCGTAGGTAGTGCGATTCTCGGGATTACCGTTTCGTTAGGCGGGACAGTCGGAGTCGCACCCGGTGGAGCACAGGCGGTCGGCGTCGGTGCCACACTGGTTGCGATCGCGCTGCTCGGCCTTGAGATGCCGGTCGACCGTCCTTCAGTTTCAGTTGGCCTCATCGCCGCTGTAGGCGTCCTTTCGGTTGGGACATGGGCCCCGTTTGTGACTGGCGCGACGCTTCTCGTTGGCTTCTCGATAACGAATATCCCCGTCCTCGTCGTGGCTGTCGCAGTCCTTGGCGGGGTAACAGCTCTCACGTCGGCCGTTCGTAACCGTGTCCCGCTTCCAGTCGCCGGCTGTGTGCTGTGTTTGTTCTCTGGCATCCCCACGACACCTGCAAGTGCAGCCGCGCTGGTGATTGGCCTCACATCGATTATGTGTCGGGAAGCGCTAGCCCACCAGAGAGGTGAGTTTGCATGAGAGATCGCGAAGAGGCTACCGATGGGCCGACGGATCCCCGTGTTCATCCGGAGGAAAGTCCCGGCTTCGGTGAGGAATCCGACGGGTTAGAAGACATCGAGGTAAGCAGGGACGTTACGATTGGGGAGGCGACACCGCGGGAGTTACAAGCGACCGACATATCGCCGCTCGTCGGGACGGAGGCAGCGGAAAAGATCACCGCGCTCAAATCCGAGGACATCGTCGACCGCCGTCGAGCGGCTCTGGCTCTCGGAGAGGAAGAGGCCGCAGATCTCATCCTCGATGCGCTAATCAATATCGGGTTAGCCGACGACGACGCCGATGTAAGGCAGTTCTCGGTAGAATCACTCGGCGATCTCGGCGGCGAGCGTGCCGCTGAGGCCGCCGTGGGGACACTCTCGGACCCGAACCCATGGGTTCGCTCCGAGGCGCTCATCGCGCTTGACAAGATCGATAGAGAACAATACGCGACGACGATCGAGGCATCGCTTGCGGACGAACATCACGCCGTTCGCCGAAACGCCGCTGTATCCTTATTCAAGCTTCGGGGGACCGATACGAAGGAGATCCTATTGTCACAGACACAGGACGACAGTGAGCGTGTCAGAGAGTGGGCTGCACACTTACTCGCGGGAATCCCCGGTGAAGACGTCGAACACCGGCTCCGTGAGATAGCCAACGATGAGTCCGAACCGAAAGTGGTCAGATCGACTGCCGCCCGATCAATCGAAGAGGAACCGGGCGCGTTCCGGCGGCAATTCACTGGCGGTACGGAAGGTGCGACCGGTGGAGACCCCACGAAAAACCGACTGAACAAGAAACCCGATTTCTAATGTCATCGAAAGCCCCGAGCGACGAGGCAGTACAGGACGATGTTGAAGCCAAACTACGGACCGTCCGTGACCCAGAGGCGGACGTCTCGGTCTTCGAGGCCGGGTTAATAGAGAATATCCACACGACAGACGGAACCGTCATCATAGAGGTCGATTTACACGATTTCCCACCACAGGAGGCGGAATCAGTGACAGCCACACTTGTCAAGGCGGCTTCCGAGGTAGAGGGCGTACGACGTGCCCACGTTGAGCAGGTCCCGTCTCGGCCCGACACCGCTGATCGAAAAGCCGGGATCGGTACCGCAGATCGTGTGATTGCTGTCGCCAGTGCCAAAGGCGGCGTTGGAAAGTCGACTATCGCAACCGGGCTTGCTCGGTCCCTCTCCGCGGCCGGCGAATCCGTCGGTCTCTTTGACGCCGATATTCACGGGCCCAACGTCCCGGAACTACTGGAGGTGAGTGGTCCCGTACATTCCGACGATACCGGGAACCCGATACCGGTCGAAAAACGGGGGATCGAGATAATGAGTGTCGGGTTGATGTCCGATTCGGCTCCACTAGCATGGCGCGGGGCGATGGCTCATGACGCACTTTCGGAGTTATTTGACGATACGAGTTGGCACGATCCGGAGACGATTGTTATCGATCTCCCGCCCGGAACGGGGGACATCGCGCTGACAACGTTGGAAGCGGTACCCATCGACGGGGTCGTCTTCGTGACGACTCCGTTTCACGCCGCGGTCTCGGATACGCATCGCTCGCTACAACTGTTCGAGGAGAATGACGTCCCCGTGCTCGGTATCGTCTCGAATATGGGTGAATTCGTTTGCGAGAACTGCGGCGAACCCCACGACCTGTTCAGTGATAGCGATCCGATAGGTGCATTAAATAGACCCATCTTGGCAGAGTTACCGTTCGACGAACAGTTCCAGGAGTTCCCCACGGTTGCAGACGAAGCGTTGCCCGGGGCGTTGCGGTCGCTCGGTGACGCGGTCTCCGAACGATACGAGGAGATCTGGTCCGTAGACACACCGCCCGAGGCGATCGATCTCAGAGGCATGGATGCCGAAACGCGATACGAGGCTATCGAGACTCACTTCTCTGAGGCTAATGCGGGGGAAACACTGTACGTCGTCAGTGATAGAGATCCCTCCCCGTTACAGTCACATCTCATCGATCTGAGTGATAGCGTCGAATCACTTGATCGATTCGAGGTTAAAAAACAGAACCCAGAAACGTGGCTGGTACGCACCGTCTGTCCGTCATAACAATTTCGGGGACCCACGATCCTATATCAAAAAAGATTCCCAAGGTGCGGCCCGATCGACGCACCGATCGCCGTTAACCCGACAGTGACGACCCTCGGGAGGCCGTCACAGTATCGAATCTATTGATCGCTGCCGCGACCGCTTCCGCGGCTCGGCGGGTCGTCGCGTCCCGGTGGATCGCCGCCTGGCGGCCCGCGTCGCTCGGGTTCTTCGGGCTCGTAGACGTACATCGCGTCGTTCGGGTAACTCCGATTACCGCCGCGCCAGCCATCCTCGCAGAGGAGGACGCGGCCGTCGCGCATCGCGTAGACGTTGTCGACGTTGCGCAGCGAATCGTCGACGTCTTTCATGGCCTCCTCGCTGGTGAAGTCGGGCCCGACAACGACCGGCTCCAGTGTCGAGACGTCGTACCGAGGTCCGAGCTCAGCGCGGTAGACGACGCCGCCATCGACGCGGTCGAGTGCGATGTCGCCGCCGTCGTTGGTCGGGCCGGCCAAGTCGTCGTTGAACTCGGAGATGCCGAAGTAGATGTAGTCGCCCGGTTTGGCGCCGTCAACGCTGTCGACGCCCTCGGCCTTGTTGAACTCGATGGAGGCGTCGATCTCCTTGGCCGCGGCGCGCGTCTCGATGAAAGGCACCCGCCGGAGCTCTTCGTCGACGCCGTCCGGACCCCGCTCTTCGCACTGCTCGGCCCACTGCAGAATTTCCTCGTCGGAGACGTAGTTCTGATTGCCGTTTGCGATGACTTCGAGGTCGGCCTGCTTGAGGACCTCCTCGGTGACCTCGTCGCCCTCGGTCCAGTCGGCGTGGCTCTCGAGGTAGTCGGCTTGGGTGACGTCGTCG
Organism: Halorubrum salsamenti; assembly: GCF_007671685.1. Classification (GTDB taxonomy): domain Archaea; phylum Halobacteriota; class Halobacteria; order Halobacteriales; family Haloferacaceae; genus Halorubrum; species Halorubrum salsamenti. The sequence continues at coordinate 141,401 of NZ_VCNL01000005.1, forward strand.
TACTCGGCGATCCAGGACTCGATCTCTCGGTTCGAGGCGTGTCCCATCGGGAGCCACTCGACTTCGAGGGGAACTTCGGCCGGCGACTTCCCGGAGGCGGCCTCGTCGTTAGTGATCTTCGGCGCGTAGAGTGTCCCCGCAACCTCCATGGGATCACGGTAACTGGAAATTGGCCGGTCGGCGACGAACTTGTAGATGCCCTTGCTGTCGCCGTCGGAGCAGCCGTAGGCAGTCCTCTCGTCGGGCAGGATATCGGGCGCTTCCCACGCCGCCCGGCCCATCACGTAGTATTTGACGGGTTCGAGATCCGCCGGGTCGCCCGTCGGGTTCCGGATGTCGACGTGATAGCCGTAGCGGTACGGGTTGGGATACTCGTCTCCGATCGGTTCGAGTGAGTTCCCGTCGCCGGCCTCGACCGGATCGGCGCCGAGGTAGTAGGCGAGGTGCTCGACGCCGGTCAGGTTCCAGTAGCCTTGGACGTACCAGCCGTCGACCTCGTCGTACTCGTTGACGGCGGTCTGGATCCGCGAGGGGTTCGGTCGGTTCCAGAAGTAGGCCGCTCCCCGTAATCCCTCGCCGTCGCCGGCCTCGACGATATCGCCGATCGTCCCCGTGAGGTTCGCGCGCGGGTGAGCGTAGTTCTCCTCGGAGGACAGCGGCGTGTGCCACGGGCTGAGGTCGCCGTAGCAGTTGATACGGGTCCCCCCGATCTCGCGGAAGGCGTCCGTGTTGACCGTGTTGATCGCGTTTTCGGGATCGGCTTCCCACTCGCCGCCCTCGTTTTGCGAGAGCGGGGTCCGCATGATGTTGCCGGGGCTATTTTCGTCGTTCGTGAAGAGGTACCCCTCGGTCCCGTCATCGTTCGTCGCGACGAAATGGTTGGCATCGGGATTGTACCCCGGGTCACCGTAGGTCGTGCCCGCGAAGTGTTCGGTCGTGACGTCTCGCCCCGTGGGCGTCTGGGTGATCCCCCAGCGTTCGGAGCCGCCGTTGATCGCGTCTCGCTCCTGGATCAGATACTCGAAGTCGCTGTCGGCGGCGAAGACCCCGTCCTGTTGTTCCTCGACCGGCGCCGGCGACTCGGTGAAGTCGTCGTTCCGTCCGTCGAACGAGAACCGGAACCCCTTGTAGTAACCGACCCCAGCCTTGTCGTACGGTTCGGGGTTGTCGCGACTCGGGTGCTGGACGCTGATCAGAACCGACCCGTCCTCGAAGACGAACGGCCCGGTCATCTCCGCGCCGAAGGCAGTCGTCGAGAACCGTTTGAGGTCACCGACGACACTCGGTGCCCCCGTAGTCTGCGTGTCACCGTCGTCCGTCGAGTCCGTGGGGTTGTACCCCCGGTAACTATCCTCCGCTCCACTTGTGACACCCGTGACGCCCGCGCCGACAAGGGTGGCGATGGAGGCCTTCATCAGGTGCCGCTTGGATTTATCAACCATCCGACTACGAAACCACATACCAGCGTAAAACCTGTTTATAATAGGTTAACAGTCCTGTGCAGAGTGTTTATAATCCCTATATAGGAGACCGAACTGAGACGACTCGGAACGGGCTCCTCCCCTGCGATTTTGTCGATGTTCCAGTATCCCGTCCGTCAGAAACGCGCCGCCCCTCCGAGATGAGCGTTTTTCCGGTGGTGGCCGTCAACCTAACCGTTTCGTACGTCTCGCCGAGAACCGGTTACCCCGTCTTTCTCAGAGATCGGTCTCCACGTCGTTGATCTCGGTGACGTTCCGGCGGATGTTCGTCGCTCGCTTTTGAACTCGCGAGACGTACCGCTCGATCTTCCCGGGCTGGACGCCCATGAACGAGCCGACCCACTGGCGATCCGCGTACGGCTGCGTGAGGAGATACGCCGCAAGCGTGTCCCGGCCGGCCTGAATGATGATCGGCGGGACGCCTCGATCACCGGTACCCGCCTCCTCGAAGCCGTTGACGTCAAAGTAGATGTCTGCGTAGAGCTCGGCGATGTCGGCATCGGAGAACTCGATCCCCTCGTGGCGTGGCGCCTCAAACCGGTAGCCTCCGCCGTCCAGTTCGGCGATGCGAACGTCCATGATATACTGCCGGTGGGTCCCGATCGACTTCCCGTCGATCCGTTCTGTCGAGGCCATACGCGTGGCTCCGGCGCGGTCATCAATAAACCTCGGTAATAGTTATCAATAGCCGTTGGGAGTCCCCTACTCGGGCACGTAGCCATCCGGAAAGCCATTGAGGCGTGCAACAGAACGGCCTCGCAGAAACGACTCGAAGGCGTCCACGAAGTCGAAGCCTACGCGGTGGGCCGTTAAGGCGTATAACACGGGAGTCGGCGCTGTGAACCGGTCGAAGGGGTTGGACCAACCACGGCCTGTCAACTCGGACGGCGCGGAGCTCGCAGTTATTTCCGACCACGCCGGGAACGGAGTTCAGATCACTATACCGCTCTATACCACTCAATATCGGTTCCAAGTAACGATTATGGTGATACCACCCGCATACCCAGTCGTGACCGATCACAGCGCTCAACCGGACCACCGGATCGCGTTCGTCTGTGTCCAAAACGCAGGACGGAGCCAGATGGCGGCGGCGTTCGCAGAGCGGGAACGTGACGAGCGTGACGCGGGCGATCGAATCGAGATCATCACCGGCGGGACACAGCCCGCCGACCACGTTCACGATGTCGTCGTTGAGGCGATGCGTGAACTGACCACCGAACTCGGCGACCGAACCCCGCGGGAAGTGACGCCCGACGAGCTACAGGCGGTCGATCTGGTCGTCACGATGGGTTGTTCGGCGTCGGACGTCTGCCCGGCGACGTGGAACGGCGAGAGCCGCGATTGGGGACTCGACGATCCACACGGTCAGTCTCTCGGGGACGTGCGCGATATCCGCGACGAGATCGAGGATCGTGTCGTCGCCCTGTTCGATGAACTCCTGTCGAAAACTGCGGCCGCGGAGTGACACGGATGCGGAATAACTCAGTCGACGACCGACCGACGCCAGCAGGCCCCTACCGAACTCCCAACCGGATCATGACCGAAGCGGAATCCGACGACGACGCAGCGAAGCTCGACGGACTGCCCGTCGAGCGGGCGGCTGCCAGCGTCACTGTTGACGAGGCAAATTCCGACGAGATTCGGGAGACACTCGCGATCGTCGCACGGGACGGCGTCGTCCGCCGGGCGGCCGTCGATGACGCGGTCGCGAACGCGTCGATGGTAGCGACGACCGCCGAGACACGGGTAGAGCTCGCGGGCGAAAAGCTGGACAGCGCACGAGAGGCGGCCGCTCCGGTCTCAGGCCGAGACCTCGTGTCGGCACGCGTCGACACCTTCGACGCCCGTCTCGACGCTATCGAGGACCGCGCGGACGAACTCGGTGACGCCATACAGGAGGCACTCGCCATGAAGGCGGGCGGCGACCTCTTCGAGATTGCCCGACGGATCAGACGGGTGACGAGCGCTGCTACCGAGATCCAACGTGCCGCCGATGACCTCCAGTTCGAGCTCGACTCGTTCGAGGAGTGGCTCACCGACGCTGATCGCCGCGTCGAGGAACTCACCGCCGACCTCGATGCGCTCGCGGAGTCAGTGGGCGAACTCGACGACGTCGCCGAAACCCTCGCTGTCGACGACCGCGATCCAGGGAGCGAGACGGCACGCACGTGGGCTGCAGCGATGGTTCGGCACCGTGTCGCGTCGTTGATGATAGCGGATCTCCGGGCGGAACTGGCGGCGCTTCGAACGTGGGCCGAGCGTGACGGTGGTGCTCCGCCGTCGGACATCGAGCCCCGGCTCGACGAGATTCAGGCCAGTCACGACGCCGTCGGAGCACAGCTCACCGCGAACGCCGACCCCAAGTGGACCGCCCGGTTCGACGACCAGCTGACAGCGCTCGACGAGGCGCTCGAAGCGATGGAACCGCCGGTCGCGTGGACCGAGGTCGAAGCCGTCGTCGAAGAACACCGCCCCGCGATCGAGTAGCGAACGCCGTCCCCGAAGCGACAGCAATTGGTCGTCTGCCACGGACCGTCAGAGATCGATGTTTTCGGTGCGGATCGCGGTTCTCGCAGCGATGTCGGCCACGTAGCGACCGCAATCAGCCGCCCGTCGCAGGTGAGAGAGCGCGTTCGACAGAGCGACGGCCGCGGGCACCGACCCCGAAACGGATTCGTCGTATAAACGTCGCTCGACCGACTCAATACCCTCGACGGCGTCGTCACATTGATCCCTCGCCCGTCGTGCCTTCGTCATGTCACTGTCGAGAACGGCGGTTACCGCGTCATCGACGGCGCCCGCGATATCGTCGGCCACGGAGCACACGTTCGCAGCCACCGCGTCTGCGGGCGCCTCGGGGAGTTTTTCTCCGGTGGTCGCGATCCGAACAGCCTGATCGGCGGCGGTTTCCAGACGACGGGCGAGAGCGTAGTAGGCGAACAGCTCGGGCCGGGAGACACCCAGCGCGTCGAGCTCGGCGTGCGAGACCAGTGACCGCGAGAAGTGCCGCGTGACCATCTCCGCGGAACGGCGCGCTTCGTCAGCACGGTCTCGGATTCTCGCGAGTGTGTCAGCACCGTCAACGAACGCGGCCGTCGCGTCGCGGAGGAGCGAAACAACCACGTACTGGAGCTGTACGATCGACTGGTAGACGGAGACGGACGACGTGTCCAAGAGGTGTCTGATCGTAATCTCCGCATCCGATTCACTGAGAATATTCGTCCCGACGAGGTCCCGAACCGTCGACTGTACGGCTTTGCGCTCCGCGTCGGAGAACGCACCCGTCCGGCGCAGCGTTATCGTCTCGAACCCGACCGCATGGGCCGTTCGGACGGCACGCGTGACGGCTTCGGTACCACCCTCGTCGATAGCGACCGTTGCTTCGTCCAGACAGTTGACGTCCGCGTCCGAGGACCGGATGAGGATCGACCCGTCACGATGCGTGTACAACTGCAGTTCCATGCCGACCTCGAAGCCGTGGTTCGTCGCCCATCCCTTCGGAATCGAGACGGTGAACGTGCCGCCGCCGACCTCCTGTAGCTTTCTGGTCTCCATGGTCAGTAGATCAGTTCGGGATCGCCGTCGCTCATGTACAGCGTCCGCCCGGCGATGTTGACGGCGTGATCGCCGACCCGTTCCAGGTCGCGGATCGTGAGCAGCACCCCCGACACGTCGTCGAGCAGTTGTTCGACGTCCCAGCGGTCGGACGTACCGGCGATCAGCTCGCGCACGACGGCTTCGCTGGCGTTCTGACACGCCGCATCGAGTTCGTCGTCGCGGTCGGCGATCGCTCGACACGCCTCGGGATCGGCGTCGACGTAGGCGTCGATGGCCCCCCGGACCTGACCGTGGGCGGTCTCGCCGATCGTTTGAATCCGGACTTCTGCGATGGTCTCTGAGCCGCCGGCGAGGGCGTAGCGGGCGAGGTTCGTCGCGAGGTCACCGATCCGCTCCAAGTCGGTGAGTATCTTGAACGACGCGGCAACGAAGCGGAGATCTGAGGCGACGGGCTGCTGGAGCGCGATCAGATCGATACAGTCGGCCTCGAGCTCGAGATATCGTTGGTTGATGCGGTCGTCGCTCTCGATCACTTCGCGAGCCAGCCCGTGGTCGTCGCCGTCGAGCGCGTCGAGCGCCCGCTGGAGCTGACCCAGCACGTCGTTCGCCATCGATTCGACATCGGCCCGCAACTCGTCCAGCGACTCGCGGTACTCTTCTCGAGGCACCGCGATCACCCGAACTTCCCGCTGATGTAGTCCTCGACGCGCTGGCTCTCGGGGTTCTCGAAGATCTTCTCCGTGTCGTCGTACTCGACGAGTTCGCCGCCGGTCAGGAAGACCGCGGTCTGGTCGGAGACCCGAGCGGCCTGTTGCATGCTGTGGGTGACGACGACCACCGTGTAGTCCCGTGCGAGGTCTTCGATGAGATCTTCGATCTTCGAGGTGGCGATCGGGTCGAGCGCGGAGGCCGGCTCGTCCATGAGGATCACCTCCGGATCGACGGCCAGGCACCGAGCGATACAGAGGCGCTGTTGTTGACCACCGGAGAGCCCGAGCGCGTTGTCTTCCAACCGGTCGTTCACCTCGTCCCACAGCGCGGCCCGTTGGAGCGACCGTTCGACGAGCGCCTCCTCGCGGTCGGGCTCCGCGCGACCGGTCAGCTTGGCGAGCAGTCCGGTCTCGATATCGCCGTGTTTCCGCGGTCCGTAGGAGACGTTCTCGCGGATCGACTTCGGGAAGGGATTGGGGCTCTGAAACACCATCCCGACCCGCTTGCGAAGCTCGACGAGGTCGACGCCGTCCTGATAGATATTCTCGCCGTCGACCTCGACCGTTCCGTCGACGCTGGCGGCGCGAATACGGTCGTTCATTCGGTTGAGACATCGGAGGAAGGTCGACTTCCCGCACCCGGACGGGCCGATGAGCGCCGTCACGCTCCGTTCGGGAACGTCCATCGAGACGCCCTTCAGCGCGTGGTCGTCCCCGTAGTGAACGTCGAGGTCGTCGACGGCGAGTTTCGTCTCGCCGCCGGCCTCGTAGCTCGTCCACTCCGGACGCGTCTCCTCGACGGTTTCGCCGGCAGTCGTGGAGACTCCGTGGCTGTCCGTGCGGTTCGTCGCGGTCGCTGCGGTCTCTGCGTTCTCTGCAGTCTCTGCGGTGTCTGTCTGACTCATTGGTGAAGTTTCCGTCTGAAGTAGTAGCGCGTCGCGATACCGATCGCGTAGAAGGCTAACACGACGAGCAACAGCGTCAGCGCCAGCCCCCACGCGTACTCCTGTGGGTTCTGAATGTTCCCGCTGAGCCCCGCCGTGATGAGCGCGTACAACTGATACGGCAGCGCGCTCGTCGCCTCCAACAACGCGGGGTTGCTGACGAACGGTGGCGACGCGCTCAACTGGAAGCTACCCAAGACATCGGGGGCAGCCGACTTCGCCGGGAGAACGCCGCCGCCCATGGTCAGCAGGATGGGGGCGGTTTCGCCGGCGATGCGTCCGACACCGAGGATGACGCCGGTAGTCACCCCCGGAATCGCCGCGGGGAGGACGACGCTGCGGATCGTCTGCCACTTGGAGACGCCGAGCGCCGCGCTGGCGTCGCGGTACTCGTCGGGGACCGCGAGTATCGCCTCCCGGCTCGTGATCAACACCAACGGTAACAGCATGAACCCGAGCGTCAACATTCCGGCTATCAGCGACTTCTGGTTGCCGAATCGGGGGATCAGGAAGGCGGCACCGAACAGGCCGAACACGATGCTCGGCGTGCTCCAGAGGCCGTTGGTCGCCACCTCGACCGCCGCCGTGAACCGACCCTGTTCGGCGTACTCGCTGAGGAACACGGCGGCGCCGACGCCGGTCGGCACGGCGAAGAGGACGGCACCGATAACTAACCAGACCGTCCCGACGAGAGCGGGGAACACGCCCGCGATATCGGCTAACAGCCCGGCACCGTTGGTCAGGAAGGGCCAGCTGATGAGAGCTGCACTCCCGACGCCGAACCCGTTGAACAGCCCGGGGAGTCCCTTCACCGTGACGAAGGCGACGAGCCCGACGAGCACGGCCAGTATCGAGCAGACGACGAGGTAGATGAGCACGTACGCGCCGACGTTGCGTCCGCGAGCGCCGAACCCGCCGTACGCTTTCGCGGCGCTCCAGCCGCTCACCAGCGAGGCGAACAGGACGATCGCGGGGACGACGGTGTCGCCGAACAGCGTCGCGTTGTAGCCGACGAGGACCTGCTCCCACCCGGGCCCGACGACGCCGGTGACGAGTGACAGCCCGCAGAGGACGGTGACGGTCCCCGCTGGGACCGTCGATCCGATATCTTCGCGTGGCAACGCGGTCGCCGCGAACGCGATCCCGCCGGATACTACGCCGACCCCGAGCCGGCCGCCCGTTCCGAGTCCAACTGCTCCCGACACGATCGCGCCCACGGCGACCCAGATCCCGGTGAACGCGGCCGCGGCGACGATCCCCGCGCTGGGCTGGGGTGCCGCGTCGACGTACCCCAGCCGCGAGGCCATCCCGAAGCCAACGACCGCCACTCCGAGCGCGAGTAGCACCGCACCGAACACGACCGACAGCTCGAAGCCGACAACGGGATCGTCGATCGCGACGACGCCCAAAAGCGCCGCCAGGCCGGCCGCGAACGCGACGCCGGCGAGCCCGACCGCAGTCCCGGCAGCGGCCTCGTACAGCGTGCGGTCGTCCCGGACGAGCGCGGTCTGCGTGGCGCGGCTCATTCGACACCCCCGAGACGGCGACGCATTCTCGCCTCGATGTACTGTGAGCCGACGCTCAGACACAACACGGTCACGAACAGGACGACGCCGGCGGCGAACAGCGCGCTCTCGTGGACGCCGTTCGCGCTGCCGTAGCCGCGCGCGATGAGCGAGGTCAGCGTCTCGTAGCCGTAGAAGACGTTAACGAGCGGCTCGCTGATCCGCGGAATCCCGGCCAGCATCACCGTCGCGGCCATCGTCTCACCGATGGCCCGACCGACACCGAGGAGCACGGCCGCCGAGACGCCCGAGAACGCCGCGGGCAGCGTGATCGAGGTCATCGACTGCCAGTCGGTCGCCCCGAGCGCGAGCGACCCGTTCTTCATCACGTCCGGGACGCTCGTCAGCGCGTCCTCGGCCACGGACACGACTGTCGGCAACGCCATCAGGCCGACCACCATTCCGACGAACAGGTACGTCGAGCCGCCGTTGAGCGCGAACGCCCCACTGGCCCACGGGTTGATGACGGTGAAGCCGATGAACCCGTAGACGATCGAGGGGATGCCCGCCAGTACCTCGATGCCCGGCTTGACGAGCTCGCGGACCCGAGGGGGTGCGATCTCGGCGATGAACAGCGCCGCGGCGACGCCGAGCGGCGCCGCCACGAGCGTCGCGATGGCGGTCACCATCACCGTCCCGTGGATCATCGGGAGCAGCGAGTAACGAACGGGGTCCGAGACGGCGTCCCAGCGGGCCTGTGTGAACATCCCGAGTCCCGGAACGGAGACGCCGAAGGCGCTCGCCGTCTCGTACCGAAACGCCGGGACCGATTCGGCGAAGATGAACACGACGATGAGCCCGAGCGTGACGAGCGTCACCGTCGTCATCGCGAACGTGACCGCGCGAGCGACGAGCGCCTGATGGCGCGCCCAGCCGTAGCCGGTGGCGATCAGGAACGCGCCGAACGGAACGGCCGTCCACGGCGAGGCCAGTAGGAACCCGACGAACGCGGCCAGCAGCGACCCCATCGAGACGAGGACCGCTGCCAGCGCCTCCGGGTCGGTGTCGTCGACGAACTCCCGCGTTCCGGTCAGCCGTCGCTCGATGCTCGCACGCCAATCGGTTTGGGGGGGAAGTGACATATAATGGGGTCGGGCCGCGAAGCGAACGTCCGCGCGGCCGAGGAGTTACGCCTGATCGGGGAGCTTCTCGCGTTCGGCCTCGATGTCGGACGTCGGCAAGGTGATGTAGTTGACGTCCTCGACGAACGTCTTCTGGCCGAATTCGGTCAGGAACATGTTGAGGAACGCGGCCTCTCGCATGTCCGTTCCCTCGGGCGTCTCCTCGTCGATCCGGGTGTACATGTGCAGGTCGCGGTTCAGCGGGTACTCCGAGTCGAAGATGGTGTTCTCGGCGTCTGGGTCCGGGCGGAAGACGGTGCCCTCGAAGTCGATCGCGATCGCCTGGATCCCCGACCCGGAGAACGCCAGCGCCATGTAGCCGATTGCGTTGTCGTTGTCTTGGAGGACCTGTTGGACCTGCTGGTTCTGCCCGAGGCGGGTGTCGACGTCCATCTCCGCGTCGGCGTCGCCGAGCATGTTCAGCCGGAACGAGGTGTCAGTCCCCGACCCCTCTGCGCGGCCGACCACGTAGATCTCTTGGTCCGGACCGCCGACCTCGCTCCAGTTGGTGATATCGCCCTGGTAGATCCCGCGGATCTGCTCGCCGGTGAGCTGTTCGACGCCGGCGTCGTAGATCGCCTGACTGACGAACACCGGCTGGCCGTCGCGGCCGACGACGTGGTCGACGTAGTTCTCGTCGCGCTCTTCCTCGCTGATGTCGAGTTCGGCCGTGATCGGCCCGGAGGAGTTTCCGATGTCGACGAGCCCGTCGCGGACCGCCTCACAGCCGGTCCCCGAGTGGCTCAGCGCGACGCGGGTGGCAAACGGCGGGTTCGACCGCTCGCCGGTCGTCTCGAACCCGTACAGGCCGGCGAAGTAGTCGGCGATGTTCTGGTCGGTGTCGATCTGGTCCCACCCGGCGACCGACGACTCGTCGTTGGACCCCCAGTACTCGCCGTCGCTCGCCGGCGAGTTCGAGTTCCAGTAGGAGCTCCCCTTGTTCGAGATGGGATACACCGTCGACGACCCCTCGGCCGTCACCGTCGCCGGGGCCGACGAGCCGGACTCTATCGTGTTGCTCTCCTCGCCCCCGCTCCCACCGCTGCTGCCGTCGCCACCATCGTTGCCGTTCTCGCTGTCACCGCTGCACCCAGCGAGACCGGCCGCCCCAACGGCGGCCGTCGTGAGCAGATACTTTCGGCGTGATACCGCGTCCGCCTGACGCCCCGAATCACGTGACATCGAGTGAACGCAGGCAAAGCTCTATTAAACAGGTTTATAATAGATTGTTATATTGATACTTTCCGGTCTCGTGTTGGCGGTATCAAGCAGTATCAGTTGCTACCGATATGGACCGGTATATAGTTAGTTGGGTTCGTTGAAATCCTCAACAGGAGATATGTCTTGAACCAGTTGCGGTCGATACAGGGGGCTCATGAATCGCTCGGTGTCAGTGAATTCAGTTACGGGCCGCCGGTGGTTGTCGGACGCGAGCGACGATCGAGTGTCGTAAATCTAGCTCCAGCCGCAGTTCAGATAGCCGCTTCTCGGCGATATCGAATCCGCACTCTCGATAGACCGCACCTACCCCCTCGTTTGCCGCCGACAGATCGACCGTGAGCTTACGGTGCTGGCCATCCGCGTACGCAATGACCTGTTTCACCAGCTCCGAGTCAATACCGCGGTTTCGCTCGGCTTGGTCGACGTAGATCTGGACGGCCGGGTCGGCGGAGTCGTCGGGGGCGATGGCGGCATGTCCGACCACGCGATCGCCGTCGAACGCGACGAGGTTCCATCCCTCAGAAGTCACCCGGTCGATCCACGCGTCGGTTCGAACGATCGCTGCCAGTGGGAGGTCCGCCGACTGCCCCTGTTCGTCGACACCGTCGTACAACTCCGTGAGAGCTCGACGGTCCTCGGGCCGATACGGTCTGACCAGTAGCGGCCGCCCCTCGGTGCCTTCGAACCGTGGACACCGTGGTGGACAGTAGGGAGTTCCCTCACAGTCGGCGTTGTCCCACCCGTTACAGGCGATACGCGACTCGCAACGAGTTGACGGGCGTCGTTTGACCAGTGCGTAGCAGTCCAGCGACAGCACTGTCGTCTCGAACTGATTCGTCACCGTAATCTCCTCGTGAAGAACGCCTGTGTTGGGATCCCCCTCCGAGGGCTCTGTGGCGACAACTGTCGTCGCTACCGAAATCGTATCACCGGCTCGGACCGGTTCGTGCCACTGGACGTTGTCCATCCCGATTCCGGCGATCACGGCCCATCGTTGTCGAACTGCTTCGACGAGCTTTCGAACGGAAAGCAACAGGGTGTGATAGCCGCTCGCGATGATACCGTCGAACCGACTCTCTGCAGCGGCCTCCGGATCGGTATGAATCGCGAGCGGATCGTATTGCCGTGCGAACTCGATAATCTCGTCCCGGGAGAAGTTAACCGATCCGCAAAAGTGAGTCGAGCCCTCCTCGATATCCTCAAGATACCGTGTTGTATTAGGTTCGCTTTGCATCGATATTGAAAATCGGATCGTGACCCGCATAATTCGTTTTTCGAATATGTTCGGAAGCGCGTCGAGATCTGTCGCTCCGTACGCGCCCGTAGCGCTGACGAGAAGCGCAACGGTTCATAAGTACGTCCGCGCGATCGACGCGAGCCAAGCTGACCAGCTACTAACCGACCGACAGCAAGAAGTGCTGCTCGCCGCTGTCGAAGCTGGCTACTACCGCGCACCGCGTGAATCGACGTTAGGTGACGTGGCCGATGCGCTCGACATCGCGACCGCGACGTTAGCGACGTGCTCCATCGAGCTGAGGGGCACGTCATCCACTGGTTCGTCGAGGGCACATGGACGTGTGACACCCCTCCGACAAAAATCGGTACTCGCTCTCCAAACCCATCGTAACGACGGCTTCGAGAGTTCTAGACCGTTTTCACGGTGAACGGCGAGCCGTCGCTGAGGACGACCTGCACGCGGCGGTGCCAGGCGTCGGCGAATGCCGCCCGCTGCTTGTCACTCGCCGACCCGTCGAGGATCCGCTGGAGATTCCCGATCGCGGGCCCACCGTCGGGAACCTCGCCAACGTGGTACGTGACTTCGATCGTTTCGTCCGTGTCGGTTCGACGGAAGCGGAACGTCGGGTCCGGCGTGTCCGGATCGAACGCGTCGAAGCGCAAGAGGTCACGGCGGCCGCCGTAGCCGCCGGCGAGACCCCCGAAGCCGTCGTCTTCGGTCGCACCGGTCACGTACGAGATGATGCGGCTCATCACGCCGTATGCGGCATCGTCCCGCGGACCGGCCGCTTGGACCTCGATCTCGCTTCGGACCGGATAGTCGTCGGGATACAGAGCGTCGAGTCCGAGCTGGGCGATTCGATAGGCGCCCGAAGCGGTCGGACAGGAGTGACCGGCCTCTTTCACCGCGTCCGCGTAGGTGATGACGAACGGAGCGCCCGGTTCGAGGACGCCGAGCGCCTCCGCGACGGGGTCGCGGATTTCGATCGGGTCGACGTCGTAGTCGACCTGCCAGTCGGTGCCGGTGTGCGTCGCGTCGGTCGTAGGTGAATCTGTAGTCATTGGTTGTGGTGGTTAGTGTCGGAGCAGTCGCATCCCGTTAAGGATGACGAGGAGAACGCTCGCCTCGTGGACCAGCATCCCGGCGGCGAGCGTGACGTAGCTGGTGAGCACGCCAGCGAGCAGGACGGTTACGGTCAGCACCGCGATTCCGACGTTCTCGAGGACGTTCCAGCGCGTTGCCTTGCTCAGTTTGACCGCGTAGGGGATGCGTTCGAGGTCGTCGGCCATCAGCGCCATGTCCGCGGTTTCGATGGCGGTGTCCGTCCCGGCCGCGCCCATCGCGATACCGACGTCGGCGGTCGCCAGCGACGGCGCGTCGTTGATGCCGTCGCCGACCATCGCGACGACGTGGCCGTCGGCCTGGTAGGCCTCGATGACGGACTGCTTGTCCTCGGGGAGGAGTTCGGCGCGGTACTCGTCGATGCCCACTTCCCCTGCGACGACACTTGCCGTCCGCTCGTTGTCGCCGGTGAGCATCACGGTCTCGATGCCGGCGTCTTGGAGCGCCGCGACGACCCCAGGAGCGGCCTCTCGAAGTTCGTCGCGCATGGCGATCACGCCGACGACGCTGCCGTCTCGCACGACGTGGACGGCCGTCTCGCCGCGTTCCTCGCGGCCGCGGACGTACTCGGCGATGTGATCCGGGATATCGATGCTGCGGTCGTCGAGCAGCGCCCGGTTCCCAACGACGAGTTCATGACCGTCTGCGTGGGCGACGACACCTTTCCCGGCGACCACGTCGAAGTCATCCGGGTCCGGAACCGACCGGCGTACGGCGCTCGCGTCGTCGGACTGGGCGACCGCAGTTCCGCCATCGGTTGCGGCGGTCGGACGATCGCGTGCCGCGTCGACGATGGCGTCGGCGAGGTGGTGTTCGCTCTTCTTCTCGGCGGTCGCCGCGAGCGAGAGCACCTCGTCAGTAGTGACGCCGAACCCCTCGACGCCCGCCACGCGGGTCTCCCCCTTCGTGAGCGTCCCCGTCTTGTCGAAGGCGACGAGGTCGATCTTGCCGGCACGTTCGAGGTGTTCGCCACCCTTCATCAGGACGCCCGACCGGTCGGCGTTCCCGATGGCCGAGACGATGCTGACCGGCGGTCCGATGACCAGCGCGCCCGGACAGCCGATGACCAACAGCGTCAGCGACAGGATTGCGTTCTGCGTGACCGCGTACGCGCTGATAGCGAGCACGATGACGGCCGGGGTGTAGTACTTCGCGAACCGGTCGATGAGGCTTTCCGTGGGGGACTGGGCCTCCTGGGCCTCCTCGACGCGGCGGATGATGCGTTCGAGCGTCGTATCCGAGCCCGCACCCGTCGTCCGGACTTCCAGCGCACCCTCTTGGTTGACCGTCCCGGCGTAGACCTCGTCGCCGTCGGCCTTGTGAACGGGCGCGCTCTCGCCGGTGACCGGCGCTTGGTTGACGGTGCTTTTGCCGTCGATGATCTCGCCATCGACCGGAATTTTCCCGCCCGGCTTCACCACGACGACCTCGCCCTCTTCGACCTCGCGGGCGGGAACCTCCCGCAGTTCCCCGTCGCGGCGGACGGTCGCCGTGTCGGGCGTCAGCTCCAGCAGCTCCTGGAGGGCCGACCGGGTCTTCCGCATCGTCCGTCCTTCGAGGTAGCTGCCGAGGCTGAACAGGAAGACGACGGCCGCTGCCTCCCAGTACTCGCCGATGACGACGGCGCCGATAGCGGCCAGCGTCACCAGCGTCTTGATGCCGAGCGTCCGGTTGGTGATCTCGTGGTAGGCCGTCTTGGCGATGTCGTAGCCACCGATAATCGTCGCGAGGATAAGGACGGCGGCGCTTGCGGTGTCGAAACTCGTGAGGTACCCCAGGCTCCAGCCACCCCCGTAGAGCAGGCCGCTCGTCGCGGTGACGATGGCCTTCCGGTGGTTTCGGTAGTACTGCGTGATAGATTGTTTGTTCATTGGTCTAGGCGGCCTGGGGCGTGTAGCCCTGGTTTTCGATGGCCTGTGCGAAGGCGTCGGGGTCAGCGACGTCGTCGTCGTACTCGATCTCGACGCGACCGGTCGTGTAGTGGACTTCGACGTGCTGGACGCCGTCGACGTTCGAGAGGGCGCGTTCGACGGTACTCGCACAGGTCGGGCAGTCGAAGTCGAGGACGCGGAACTGGGTCGTGTCGCTCATTGCGATTTGAGGTAGTGGCCATACCGCAATAAGTATTTTTTAGATGATATGTTTAGACACCGATATAGGTCGTTGGAACAGTCAAACGGGTCGTCTAGGGCTTTCGCCCTCGCGGACATTCGAGACTACATCTTCGGTGGACACCGCATCGCTCGCATCCCGCTACCTTTTCCCTCGTGCTCACACTCAGTTCCTGTATGAGTAGTTCCGGTACCGACCACCGTCTCGACGACATCGCGGTGCGGGACCCCCGGGTCTCGGACGCCATTGATGAACCGATGCGGGCGATGACCCTCGACATTCTCTCCGAGGAGGCCTTGACCGCGGCCGAGGTCCACGCGCGTCTCGACGATCGCGGTGTCGACCGGACGGAGAACACGGTTCGACACCACATCAACGAGCTTCGGGACGCCGGTCTCGTCGACGTCGTCCGCTTCGAGGAGGGCCGTGGTGGGACGACGAAGTACTATCACGCGAACACCATCGTCCTCTCGTACTCCCTGCCGGATTCGGCCGACGCCGCCGTCGAAGAGATGATCGACGCCGTCCGGCCCCAGATAACGGACGCGCTCGCTACGCTCACCGACGAGTACGATGACGCGATCGAGGAGATCGTCGCGGACATGCAGCCCTGCGAGCACTGCCGGACCCAGAAGTACGAGACGTTCGTCCTCCTAACCGTTTTGCGACGGGCGTTCGTTCGCGCTCACCGAGACTCCTGAGCTATCCTCACCCTCTGATCTCAGGTCGTCGATCGTTTCGTCCGCCGATATCCCTCGTACAGGGCCGGTAATCCGAGGGGGAGTGCGAGGAGTCCGAATCCGAGGAGAGCATGCCCATCACCGTACCGGCGTCGCATGGCGAGGAGCGTCGTGGTGAGTTCGACGGGATACTGCCCTTCGTTCTTGGAGCCGTTTTTGCGGGTGTAGCGATAGTTCGGACGCTCTATCAGCGATTGTCGGGTGGGACACCGTGATGGGATTATTCCTTTTTAACCTGGAGATGTATTGTCCGGGATGGTGATGTCGAATGACAAGTCCTGATCGAAGCCGTCTCACGCTGTTCGTCAGTATTCTCGTTGTCTTTGCCGTCGCGCTCTATGTCGTCTCCGGGGTCACCGCGATGAGTCCGATCGCACTTGCGCCAGCATACATGTTCTCTCCGATGATTGCAGGACTCATCGTTTGTTTCCGCCGTGACATTCCGCTGTCGGCAGTTGGTCTGCGAATCGGCCGTGTTCGATGGCTCGCTGTGGCTGCCGTGGTTGCCCTGCCACTCGTGGGGGTGACACTTCTCATCGCGGTGGCCGTCCCCGGTGTCGGGTTTGATCCGACTGCGAATCCGACGCCGGGGCTCGAATTGCCGTCGGGAGCTCTCGGTGTGGTGGCGACATTCGGACTCGTGCTTGGCCTTGGAGCGACCGTGAACGCGGTGTTCGCCTTTGGCGAGGAGTTCGGCTGGCGAGGGTATCTGCTGTGGGAGTTGGCTCCGTGGGGGTTCTGGAAAGCGTCGTTTGCTATTGGTGCGCTCTGGGGCGGCTGGCACGCGCCGATCATCGTTACCGGCCACAACTATCCTTCGTTCCCCGTAATTGGCGTCGTCGCTATGACGATTGCCTGTCTCTCGCTTTCTCCAGTTTATACGTACCTTGTCATCCGCTCGGAATCCGTGCTCGCAGCGGCGTTACTCCACGGGGTGTTCAACGGATCCGCCGGTCTCGTTATTGCGTATGCCGTCACGGACGATGCTGCGCTCAGTGAATTAGTCGCCAGCCCGGTCGGGGTTGCCGGTGTTATCGCGTTCGGACTCGCCGCTGTCGGCATCGCGCTGTCCGGAGCACCGCCGTTGACGCGTGAGTTCGCCCACGACGCGGCCACGTCTGCATAGACTTACGACAAGTGACGGTCAAGGCGGGTAACCGGAAGCGTACCCAGTTATAAAGAACGAGGGGAATACCCGCGACTTCAGGCGCCGGACGAATCCGACACTCCAGCCGGAGGTGGTTCATCGGCATCATTCTCTTGTCGGTCATCCTCGGGTGGGCGTACAACGGCACCGGCAGCGTGTTGATCGTGGTGGTGCTGCACGCGATGGCGAACACCGCCGATATACTGCTGCCGCTCGCGCCGGATTTGATCGTCGTCGATGGCGTGATCGACGAACCAGCAGTCGGGACGGTCTCGATCGTCCAGTTGGCGGTTCAGTTACTCGTTGTCGTCGCTCTCATTGCGTACTACGGCCGCGACACGCTCGCTCGTGGTGCGATTCCTGGCGCAGATGCTATTGGGGATGAGTGAGAACGAGCGTGTAGGTATGGTCTCCGAGCAAACGGCGGCCGATATGTTCGCTCTGCTTTCGGATGAGAGTCGGGTGGGCATTCTTCGGGCTGTCGCCGTCGCGCAATCTGAGCAAAGTCCGTCGAACTCGGGCTTTACACCGTTGTCGTTCTCGGACATCTATGAGCGTGTAGAGATCGATAATACGTCGAAACTCTCGTATCACCTTGGGGAACTCGCGGGGACGTATCTTCGGAAGGTCGAGAACGGTTATACGTTCACACACGCTGGTGAACAGATCGTCCGGTTCATCCTTGCGGAGAACTTCAGACAGCCACCAGGTATTGACAGTATCGAGACGGAAGGGATGTGCCTGTTCTGTGGGGAAACGCAGCTTGAGGCAGGGTTAGACGATCAGTATTTTATGGTGCGGTGTCCGTCCTGTGAGCAGCCAGTGACCGGCTATATCGTGACGCCGGCGCAAGCGCGTGCGCGGTCGGGGGCGGCGCTGCTTGAGTCGCTCAAGCGCAAGCAAGCGACGGAGTTCAGTCTCGTTCAAGAGGGGATTTGTCCCGAGTGTGCTGGTGAGATTCAGACTGAGGTTCTGGATGCGAGTGAGCAGTCGCTGCCTGGTGAGGTACCGGTCTCATATTTCACGATCGATGCGTGTGAGGCGTGTCTGCGTCGATATAGTGGGCCACTGACGTACAGCGCGGCGTTCCGACCCCCGTCGATCGCGTTTTACTGGGATTACGGTATTGATATTCTGGGGACCGGATGGTGGGAACTTCACGGGTATCTTACAGACGGCCGCTGGAGTGCCGAGCAGATTGCAACTGATCCGGCGGAGTATCGAGTCGAATTGCGTCACGAGGATGCAGTACTTCGAGTGTTCCTTGACGCTGATGCCCGGACCACGCGGACTGAGCGCGTGCGCGGCCGCGATCACGATTGAGAGATAATCATCAACTATTTTTCAAAATAGTGGTTGAGTCTTTCGGAGCGGTTGTCCCTAATATGCTTCATTATATCGTGATAAGGCCCTCTAATGGGATTTGTTGCTTAACCGTGGTTTTGAAATCGGTCTGAAAATATATCACTTATTCGATAATATTTATGCGTGGTGTTGCCCTCTCTTAAGATGGAGACAGAGGCGTTCACCCATGACCAACCACGACACGATCAAGACGCCGGACTCCCCCCGGCACTCGAAAGACCGCGGAACGGAGTCGTCGAACGACACTCAGATGACCGTCCGGGACATCCAAAACGCCTACGCGCGCTACGCGACGTGGATCGACCGTCTGGGGTGGTTGAACCGCCTGTTAACTGGGCGATTTCGACGCCGTCAGTTTTCGCAAGCGACGGGACGAGTACTCGACGTGGCGTGCGGAGCCGGGACGAACTTCCAGTACGTGCCAGAATCAACGGAGATCGTCGGTATCGACATCAGCGAACCGCTGCTAGAACGCGTCCGATCGGAGCTTGAGACTCTCGAACGAGACGGGACAGTCACACAGATGGACGCGCAGGATCTCGAATTCGAGGACGATAGCTTCGACACCGTCATCTCCTCGTTTTCGACCTGTACGTTCCCTGACCCCGTCGCAGCGCTTCGAGAGATGGCGCGCGTCTGTCGGCCCGACGGGCAGATTCTGTTGCTCGAACACGGCCGGAGCGACAATACTCTCATCGCACGGTACCAAGAATGGCGCGCTGACGCTCACTACGAGAAGTCGGGCTGTCGAGTGACCCAAGAGCCTCTCTCGGTGGTTCGTCGGGCTGGATTATCCGTGGATGAAGCCGAGACCGCACAGCTCGGCCGAATCACCCGAATCGCGTGTGACCCAGTCCTAGACGAGAATAACGAATGAAAGACCAGAACCGGAGTCTACGAACCAGCGATAGCGGGTGCGCAACCCGCCGAGCGATTCTCGCTGGACTCGGTACCCTCACTCTTCCCGGACTCGGCAGTACAACAGGCACAGCGGCCGTCGGTGCGGGGTCTGAGGCTGGAACCCCTTCGTCCACCGAGAATCCGTTTCCTGATGCCGCTGAGCTCGAAGCGTTCGTCGATGACGTGATGACACAGCGGATCGGAACTACAACGCCAGGGGCGACCGTGGCTATTGTTCGAAGTGACGGTCCCGTCCTCATCAAGGGATACGGCGATGCTGAGGTGGACTCCGGCACACCGGTTCTGGCACCGAAGACCGCGTTTCGGGTTGGCTCTGTTGGCAAGCTCGTGACGTGGACTGCTGTCATGCAAGGCGTCGAACGGGGCGTCCTCAACCTCGACGAGAATGTCAACAGGTATCTCGACGATTCTGCGGTTACGATTCCGGAGACCTACGAGGAGCCGGTGACGTTACGATACCTCGGAACCCACACCGCTGGGTTCGAGTCAGCAATCGATCCCGACGTTGTCGCTGACCCGGACGCCATCGCGCCGCTGGAAACAGTGCTCGTCGATGGGATGCCGCGTCGCGTGCGCCCGCCGGGTGAAGTAGTCGGGTACTCGAACTACGGGGCGGCCCTCGCCGGACACATCGTCGCAGAAGTCCACGACACCACGTTCGAGGAGTACGTCCAGTCGGAGATCTTCGAGCCGCTCGGTATGACCGATAGCACGTTCGCCCAGCCCGTGCCGGACGGCTATTCCGGAAACCTCGCAGCAGGCCATCTCCGAGACGGAAACAGCTTCCAGGCCGCTGATACGGTGTACATCAATATGCGCCCGGCGGGGTCGATGACCGCGACGGCACGGGATATGTCGACATTTATGCGCACACATCTCGATGCCGGTACAGCCGACAACACGCAGATCTTGGAGACAGACACGACACGAGTGATGCACGACCAACACCACGTGCGGCATCCTGCCGTCACCAACTGGCGGTATGGCTTCCACGAATACGGGAGTCCGTCCGCTGGAGTAATCGGTCATTCAGGCGCGACAGTCCACTTTTCGAGCCACCTCGTTCTCGCACTCGAAGATGATGTCGGAATCTTCGTGAACTACAACAGCAATAGCAGCGAACAGCCCCCGCCCGGAACCGTGATCGATGAGATCCTTGCTGCATACGGACTTCAATCACCGTCAATTGAACCATCGCCGACAGTGGAGTCGGGGAGTCAGGAACGCGGTAAACTACCCTACCCTACTCCCTCGGCGCTACGCGCCTCGGTCCTTGAGGGTAGGGCTTTGATGTGGACTCCCGGCAATCAGTCGCCAGCAATAGGCTGGTAACTCTCACCGTTCAACGTCCCACCATTCACACGCACGTCTACTTGTGCGTCTCCGCTCCCCGACTTGGGCGAGGAGCGGAGTTTGTGTTGTCGCTTCCGGGCGTACCGCACGCCAATATTCTTCGCGGCGTTGTAATCCGCGTTCACTTCATACCCACACTTCTGGCACTCGAACTGTTCCCCGTGGCGGTTGCCGTCGTGCGTGAACCCACAGTCTGTCCGAGAACAGCGTTGGGACGTGTGGTTCGGCTCGACTTGCTCCACGGAGACCCCCTGTTCAGGGGCTTTGTAGGAGACGTATTCAAACAGGCGTCGGAACGCCCAGACGTGGTGCCACTTCGCCTGTGGAAGCCGCTCTCGAATGTCGCTCAACTCCTCGAACGCGATTACGTCGCAGTCGTGTTCGACGGCTTCCGAGACGAGTTCGTTGGCGATCGTGTGGATGTACTGCTTCCGCCACGCTTCTTCACGTTTGCCGAGGCGAAGCAGGGCCTTGTGTGCGGCCTGCGTGCCGCGTTGTTGCATCTCACCACGTCGCTTCTCGAACTCACGACACCAGTGGTCGTAGTCGTCTCCCTGCCAAAACGTGCCGGTTGAGGACACAGCAAGGCTGTTGACGCCGAGGTCGATACCGAGGACCGTTTGGTCGGAGTGCCCGGTATCTTCCGAAGCCTCATCGTCACTGTCTATCCGCCGCGTCGAAATGTTGAGGTAGAACTCGTCAGTGGCCGCGTCGTACCGAAGCGTACTCTCGCGGAACTCGTAGTTCTCGGAGAGTACGTACCGCTCGTAGGGCGTCGGACTGTCTGCCGGGAGAACGAACGACGGTTCGACTCGGCCCTCAACAGTTGCCAACGACACCTTGTTCCGGTAGAACGTCGCGCTCCGCGTGTCGTAGTCCATCGTTTCAGCGGTGAACGTCGGTTGAGAGACACGCTGTCCCTTTTTCCACCGTTCGACACACGCTTTGACGGCTTCGACAGCGCGTTTGATAGCGGCTTGAACAAGTTGGGCCTGTAGGTCTGTCTCCTCTCGAAGTTCGGCGTAGAGCGCGTCACGAACCTCTCGCTTGTTGGTCTTACACTCAGTGTAGGAGGTGTCGGACCAACAGTAGTCGGCGGTTCGGTTCGCGCAGTACAGGTATTGCTCGGCGGTTCGGTGGAGTGCGTCGCGTTGCTCCTCGGAAACGGCGAGTTTCACGACGGCGGTTCGACGCACGTCCATAGCTTCAGAGAGCACTCGACGGTACTTATACGCTTGGGAGTCGGTCGGTCAGGGTGTGGCGGTTGTGTCGTCCCATGTCGGTTTCCTCCCCGACCTACTCGCTCACTCCGTTCGCTCCTTGAGGTCGGGGGCTCCACCTCGAAAATGCTGAATGTCGCTCCCGTTCGTCCATCTTACCGTCCCCCCGAACTCTATCGTCGCGGTCTTCGGCTCGAAGGTGTGGTTGTCGGGCATCGTGACGGTCTGGCTCGACGATGCCTGCCCACTCAAACAGCCAGCGGTGCTGAGGGTCGCCAGGGTACCGGCGCCGAGTCGCAATACCGTTCGCCGATTGGATGGCTCACGTGACATTGTACCAGGATCGGGCAGTACCTATTAGAGCACCACGAGGAGGTCGGTCACGTACATGACACCGAGACCGAGCAGGAACGCGAGCAGATTCGTTGCGCTGGCCACACGACCGCCAGCGTCCCGAACCATTCGCGCGATCTCCCAGTTGACCTGCAGGATTGCACCAACCCCGATAGCGAGGAAGAAGGCACCGATCGTCGGCGAATACGCCAGACTCCCGATCCAGCCACCGAGGATGACGGGTGCGCCGGCGATGACGCCGAGCGCGGCGAAGTGTTTGATCGACGGGCGTTCTCCGCGGGCGACCGGCGCGACGACCGCCGGGCCTTCCGTCACGTTATGGAGCATGAACCCGATCACGAGGAACGCGCCGAGAGACACACGCCCGAGTGCGAACGAACTCCCGATAGCAAGCCCCTCCGCGAGGTTGTGCAGGCCGATCCCGACCGCGACCAAATAGGCGATCCAGAGACCGCTACTCGCCCGGCTATCACCACCGGCGACACGGCCCTCACGCCACGCACTGATCGCCTGGACCAGGAGGAGTGCACCAAAGATCCCGAAGACGACCAGAAGGTTGCCTTCGTAGGCGCCCGGAACCCGCTCGGCGAGTTCGAACGCCTCGAACCCGGCATCGAACGCCAAGAAGCCGAGTACGCCGGCCGCGAACACGAGCACGGCGTGCAGCCACCGGTCGCTCATCGTCTTGATGTAGGGGAACCACAGCATTCCGAGTGCGACGGGGATGACGCCGACGAACAGCCCGATGACTGCAAGCGTTCCGAGTAGACTGAGGCTGAAGCCGGGCGACTGACTCGGCGCGACGATCGTGTTGTGGAACGTCGCTCCGTCAGAGAGTACGAGAGCGACCTCGAGGTCCCACCCCGGATTCCAGTGATACGGGACCACGACCTGTGCGCTTTCCATCGGGGCGAGCGTCTGGTCACCACCGGCTCCGTCGACCCGGAAATCCCAGTACGCTTCGTCGACGAGGACCTGTGATATCGTGACGGATTCGGGCCCGTTGTTCGTCACGTGCAACACGACCGTGTCGTCGCTCGGAAGCGTCGTGTGCGTGACCGTTACGTCCGGAAGCGGTGCGCCGCTCTGAACGCCGGCGAGCGGTGACGTGAACGCGAACACGCCTAGGACGAGCACGAGCAACACGATCGGAAGTAGCGCACTGACCCATCGCGGTAGTCCGAACGGCTGTGCGATCTCGTTCTCGGCTGGTACGCCACCGTCCGCCGTCGGGGGTTGTGTCTTGTCCGTCATGTTAGATCACCTCGAAGAAGCTCATCCAACCGAGTTCGGCGAACTCCGACTGATGCGCGTGGAACATGTACAGCCCGGCCTCGTGGTCCGAGTAATCGGTCTCGACGATCCCACGCTGCGCCTGCGTCTGCATGACCGTGTCCACGGTCTTGCGCGTCGGCGTCAGCGTCGTTCCGTGGTCGTAGTAGTCGAAGAACTGCGAGTGCGTGTGGAACGAATTGATGAGGTCGAACTCCGTGGCGTTGGCGAGATACACGCGCTGGCGTTCGGTCTTGTCGATCTGTATGGGACGTTTCGTCTCGCCCGCCGCCCAGTTACCGTTGCCGTCGGTGCTACCGACCCCGTAGCCGAACGCCCGCGTGTTCACCGCGTAGACCTCGTTGCCGCCGTCGAAGTCGGTGTCGAACGAGTTCATCACCATCACCATCTCGTTGACGGCGTCGTTTTCGGCGTACTCGTGATTCCGGCTCTTCGCTTCGTCGACGAACTGCGTCCGCAGGTCGTCGGTAATCGGGCCGGGGTAGTTGACGTAGTCGCGTGGGTTCTCCCTGACGCGTTCGGGGTCCGGATCGACGATGATCGTCCCGTAGAGTCCCCGGTGGATGTGTTCTTTCAGCGGGAGCGAATGGCAGTGATAGAAGTGCGTGCCCGCGGGCTGGGCGATCCACTCGTAGGTGAAGGACTCTCCCGTATCGAGGACGCCCGGTCCGTTCTGGGGGATTCCATCCATTCGCGGGTTGAGATTCTTCAGGTGCGGATGGATCGTGTGCGCGTGACGTCCCAGATTCGTGAACTTGATCCGGAGTAGGTCACCCTCGACGGCACGGATGGTAGGACCCGGTACCTGGCCGTTGTACGCCCACGCCTGGAACTCGATGCCCGGCGCGATGGCAATCGTCGTGTCGACGGCGGTCAACTCGAACTCCCGAACGGTTCGGCCATCCTCCTCGTAGACCCGCTGGGGAACGTTATCCTGTCCGCCGTCTCCGGTGTTGAACGCGGTGAGAAACTCGTGAGGGTCGAAATCCAGATCTTGGTATTCGCCCACCGTACCGAAGTTACCGTGTGCATCTCCGTCTTCGTGGTCGGGCGACGCACCCGCTCGCGTACTGCCGAGTCCGACTGCAGCACTCCCGGCGACACCGAGACTGCCGAGTACCGTACGACGACTGACGCTCGTTTCACCGGTGAGTGAGTCGATCAGTCGCTGTTCGAGCCGTTCTGTGACGTCCGCCGCACTATCGTAATCTACCGATGGCATGATCTCCTCCGCTGGGTGGGCCTTCGGATACTCATATGCGCTAGTTGGCTCACCAAATATATAAATTAGACGTGTCTAAACTTAGAGTGAGTCTAAACTAATGACAGAGGTGAAACAATTCAAACCACCAGGCGTTCAACACTGAGCGGGTCGTAGAGGCGATCTTCACCGCCAATATCCCGGTGGTCACTGCGATCGGACACACTGATGACTGGCAAATCGTAGCTCCGGCCGTGGATGTCGCGACGATCACGCCGACCGCCGGCAAGTGTATCCGGGACTCCCGCCAAGAGTCCCTTGCGGGTGAGATCGAGCCGCTGGAGCGACAGCTTGACGCCGCGTACGAGACTTCCCAGCAGGAGCACGAACCACGAACAGGAACTCGTCGAAGCAGGCGATGAGGCGACCGCACCGAGGGCATTCGTGCGATCAGCTGGCTATCGGCTCCTGTAATGCCTCCTCGATCGGCTCCTCGCCGGCCGCGAGTTCAAACGTTTCGCCGTGCGTGCTCTCGATCCCGAGCGTCGCGACCAGCGTCCGGGCGACATCCTCGCGCGGGATCTCGACATCGCCCCGATCAAGATCGGTGCCGGTTCTGATTCTCTCGGTTCCGCCCTCGTTCGTCAGTGGCCCGGGCCGGATGATCGTGTCCGTCAGATCGCTCTCCCGAAGGTACTCGTCGGCCTCGGCCTTCGCTCGGAGGTACTCTCGCAGCGCTTCCGGGCTGTTCTCGGGTCGATCAGCGTTGATTGAGCTGAGCATCACGAACCGATCGATACCCTCGGCTACGGCCTCGTCGATGAGGTTGATTGCACCGTCGCGGTCGACACCCCACACGTCCTCGCCGCCCGACCCGGCGGCGAAAATGACCGCGTCGATTCCCTCAACGGCATGCGAGACATCTGCGGTCAGATCCGCAACGACCGGCTCGGCGCCCAGGTCCTCAATGTCCTGCGCTTGCGACTCCGCGCGAATCATCCCCCGAACATCGTGGTCGCTCTCGGCGAGGATGCGGGTCGCATGTTGGCCGACCTGTCCGTGTGAACCGGCGACGAGCACGTTCATACGCTTGAAATCGTCCGGTATCGTGAAGAAGGTGGTGTCGTTCGGAACAGGATCACGACACGATTACGCTGCGCGTTCGAACGTTGTCTCGAGCAAAGCGAACAACTTCTGTGCCGAGGTGTGCGAGAGTCAGCAGATACCCCACCATGCGGAGCCACAGAGGGGTCGACGTTCAAGTGGTCCCAGAACGAAGCGGAGCCGTGACGGACGATTCGTTTCCTACCGACGAAGCCGAGGTACCGACCGTCTCGTGTACTCGGTGTGACCGAGAGTGGACTCTCGACGACGAACGTGATGATCTCGATCCGGGCAGCCACGCGATCGAGCAGTTCGCGCTTGATCATGAGCGTCACACCGGCCACTACCCGGATGACGTAAGTCCCTGGATCGTTCGGTGTCGGCACTGCCCCGACGGTGAACAGTTTCTCTCAGAGCGGCCTGCACGACGCTGGGCAGAGACTCATGCACGGCATACACGTCACGCCGTCCGTATTGAAGCACCGACGGGGGACGAGGACATCGTTTCGCGTGAAATCGACGACGCTCTCGAAGACTAGTCTGAGGCGTTGTCACTCCGAGCGAATCCAACCGAGCGTGTCACCGATCTCGAATTCGTCGTCTTCACCCACGACAATCTCATCGAGCGTCCCTGCGACGGGCGCTTGAATGTCGACGCTCACCTTTTCGACTTGGATCTCACAGAGGGTGTCACCCTCCTCGATCGACCGGCCTTCACGAGCGAACCAGTCGACGAGAATGCCTTCGGTCTCGTCGACGTCAGCCTCCCAGTCTCCGGTTGCACGGACCGCAACCCGCATGCCAGAGCCTCCGTCAGCGACGCTCCGTCGGTCACTCATTTTGAGGACACAACCTCCCGGACGCTCTCTTCAATATCGGCGGCATCCGGGATCACTTCGTCTTCCATCGGGCGAGCGTAGGGGATCGGAACGTCTGGGACAGCAACCCGCTCGACGGCGTCAAGCGCACCGAGATCGCGATCGGCGACACTCGCGACGATCTCTCCGGTGACGCCGAAGGATCGATAATCCTCGTCGACGACGACGAGTCGTCCGGTCTTTCGCACCGACTCGACGATCGTTTCGGTGTCGAGTGGAACCAGCGTCCGAAGGTCAATGACCTCCACGTCGATACCCTCGGCT
The DNA here is from genome assembly GCF_007671685.1 of Halorubrum salsamenti. Lineage (GTDB taxonomy): Archaea > Halobacteriota > Halobacteria > Halobacteriales > Haloferacaceae > Halorubrum > Halorubrum salsamenti. The sequence continues at coordinate 168,312 of NZ_VCNL01000005.1, forward strand.
GCGAGCGATTCCGCCGCAGCGAGCGCGCGATGGACGTGGAGTCCGAGCGTAACCACAGACACATCGGCGCCCTCGCGTTTGATGTCCGCCGACCCGAAGGGAATCGTGTAGTCGGTCTCCGGAACCGGCGTCTTCGGTCCGTCGGGCGCCGGCATCCAGCCGATCCCCATGAGCCGCTTGTGGAACAGGTACATCACCGGATCGTCGTCGCGGATCGCGTTGTGCATCAGCCCCTTCGCGTCGTACGCGGTCGACGGAACGACGAGTTTCAATCCGGGGACGTGTGCGAACGTGCCGTAGAGAGTTTGTGAGTGTTGCGCGGCGTCGTTGTACGTCCCGCCGACGGCGGCCGTGAGGACGAGCGGCACGTTCACGTTGCCGCCGCTCATGTAGGTGTTCTTCGCGAGTTGGTTGTAGATCTGGTCCATCGCGACGCCGAAGAAGTCCACGAACATCAGCTCCGCGATGGGCCGCATTCCCTCCTGGGCGGCACCGACGGCGGCTCCGAGATACGCGGTCTCGCTGATCGGCACGTCCATGATCCGATCGCGACCGAATTCGTCGAGCAGCCCCTGAGTACTGTCGAAGATCCCGCCGTAGTCGGCGACGTCTTCGCCCATGTAGAAGACCTCCTCGTTGTCGCGCATCTCGTGGGCGATCGACTCGACCATTGCCCGACTCATCGTCAGTTCGCGGTCGATGACGTCGTTCGTTTCACTCATCGGCGTTCACCTCCGCCAGCTCGAACTCCGGTTCCTCCGTTGTCACGCCTGAGGGCGGGTTGACGAACACGTCGTCGTAGGCGTCCTCTGGGTCCGGCTGTGGCTGCTCTTTCGCCCACGCGATCGCCTCTTCGACCCGCGTTTCCGCGTCGTCGCGCATCGACGCGAGGTCATCGTCGTCGACGCCGTGATCGCGCAATTCTGATTCGATCCTGTCGATCGAATCCCGAGCGAGCGCTGCCTCCTCGTCGTCGTCGGACCGATACGTCTGCGGATCGCCCATGAAGTGGCCCATCCGACGGTGAACTTGCACCTCTAAGAGCGTGGGACCGTTTCGGTCCCGCGCACGACCGATCGCCTCTGCAGCCGCCTCGTAAACGGCGACAGCATCGTCCTGATCGACACGAACACCGGGCATGTCGAATCCGGCGGCCCTGTCTGAACCGTCTTCCACGTCGGTGACGCGCTCTTTGGGCATGCTGATCGCCCAGTCGTTGTCCTCGATGACGAACACGACGGGCAGGTTATGGACGCTCGCGAAGTTCAGCGATTCGAGGAACGCTCCCTGGTCGATTGCCCCCTCACCGAGGAACGCGACCGCGACGGAGTCTTCGTTCCGCTTTTTGGCCGCCAACGCTGCCCCGGCCGCCGGCGGACAGCCCTCGGCGATAATGCCGCTACACGCGAAGTTCACGTCGGGATCGAACAGATGCATGTGGCCGCCTTTGCCCTTTCCAAGGCCGGACTCTCGCCCGAAAATCTCGGCCGTCATCCGTTTCAGATCGACGCCCTTCGCGATAGCGACGTGGTGTGGTCGGTGCGGTGCCGTGACGGTATCCTCTGGACGAAGGTGATGGCAAACCCCCACGGCGGCCGCTTCTTGGCCCGCTGCAAGGTGTAGCTCACCGGGAATCGGCCCTGCGGAGATATCGAACGCAGGCTGCTTTCCCTCTAGATACTCCTCCTGGAGGCGTTCTTCGTAGTGCCGGGCCGTTAGCATGTCCCCGTACATTTCGCGTATCCTGTCAGGAGATACCATGACACAGTAGCGTACATGGTTGATAATATTAGTTAGTTCGGGCAAACCTGACAGTCGGGTTACGTTATTCGGTGCTGTCGTGGAATTCGATGACGAGTCGTTCTGTAGCGAGGGCGTACACTGTCATTTCTTTCCCTTTCTCGGAGTACCACGTCTCGATCGGGGTGATTAGCTCTGCTTCGCAAAGTCGGTCGAGGTGGTATGAGACGTTTTGCACCGATTGGTCGACCGACTTGGCGATTTCCGATGCTGTTCTCGGTTTCGATTTGAGCGTACCCAATATTTTCTGCGCCGACGCTGAGGAAAGGACCTGTAGCACGTCTGTTGTCTCGTCTCGCTCAACGACGATGTTTGTCTGTTCACGGGGGGCGTGAGTGACTGGAGGCTGGTGTGGAAAGGCGCTGGCCATGGACTTGGTGAGTTCGGGGACAATTTGTTCAGTTTGTTCGGCTCACTCCGAACAAACAAATCAAACAGTTTAATACTTACGAAGTTCACAACAGAAGTATGACTCAACAGAGCGCCCATCACGATGTGTGGACAACAGACATCTATGAGTGAGGACGATCGTACCGTTGCGCGCGAGCGCGTCATCGAGTCGATGGAGCAGTCGGCGGAAGTCTACGGTCTCAGTCGAAGTGCAGGCCGCATCTATGGTGTGTTATACTTCTCTGAAGAGCCCCTCTCGATTCCGGAACTCGTCGACGAGACTGGGTACGCAAAGTCGACGATCAGCAACGTCACCCGGACATTGACGCGGATCGGACTCATCCACCGTCGATCATCTGAGGGGGGTGGGCGGCGCGTTCACTATACAGCTGAACGAGAAATTTGGTTCAGCCTGCAAGACGTGTTCCAACAGTACGTCCAACGGGAGATACAGACTACCTTACGTACCATCCAACGTGCGCAAGCACAACTTCCCGATGATAACGATACCGAGGCTGCACGGATCAAAGAGCTCCAACAAACATACGAAGATCTTCAAGAAATTGTCACGCTCACGTCAAACTTTACCGCCGCAGAACTCCGAGACGCCCTCGAATCCTACGACCAGTAGTCACCAGTATACGGTGTACAGACAGGTGTCATCGCCGTCACGACGACATGTATCCCCCGTTTCTTCAATGAAGACGAACGCGTCGACAGACGCGTACTGTCTGGCAACGCCACGGATGAGGCCTCGATCGAACGGACAGGGGTACGGATTGTAACACGTGAGTTCCCCGGATCGATCCCCCGTCTGTTCAAACTCGTAGTAGCCGATATCGCCACCACGGTGGTTCTGTTGATAGGCATCATCGATCGACTGAAGCCCCGCGGAAACGGTATCGAAGTTGTTCGGCCACGTGGCGACTTCCGGGAGCTGTTCCCCAAGCCGATCGAGGACGTGGGGCTGCAACTCCTCAGCGATCGTCTCGAAGGCATTCAACCAGGTCTGCTGTGGATACCACTCCTCGGGGTCTGGATCTGTGATTCCTTCCGCAGCGAGTGCCTGTAGCGCTCGTTCCTGATATGCTTCCGAAAACCGACCCATTGCCTCTTCAACGATCGTCAGTACCGTTTGACCGTTCACCTCTACGCCTTGGTCAAACGCTTCATAGGTGGCCATTATGCGATCCACCATTTGAATCTTGAAAGTAACTTCGATGTGGAGAGATTGTCGGCTTCCTACCACGACGATCGGCAAAAAGAGAGTTCCTTGTGGCCGCCCGCGAGTTCCCGACCGTGTGTCGGACTATGCTATCCGCACTAGCATCTGCTCGATCAGTGTCAACTCCAAGAAGTCGGCTTAAGTCGCCATCTTGTGGATCGAGAGGAACAAGAGACACGTCGAGACCAGCTCGCTGGTGAGCGACACCCACATTTGCTGCGAGCGAAGCCTTGCCGGCCGCCACCTGCTTCACTATACCGTGTACGCAAGCAGGTGAGTAGGATCGGGCTCATAGCTAATGACGGTATGCCAGACACTCACCTGTGTGTCTTAGAACCCTGTCTTAGAACTCTGTCTTAGATAACTGAGATATCCAAGAAAGATACCTTATAAATATATCTTAGTTCCCAGAGGAAACCACCTTAGTCTTGTATCTTAGCGCATTACCGTTCGTTCACCCGGTTGTCCGTCTGCGAGAACGCCTCGGTCGCCATGTCGGCGCGCTCGGCCGCCTCGATATGCTGGTACGCCTCGCGGACCTGCTCCTCGCTGTTGTCGAGGTACCGCGCCGCAGCGGCGTAACCGAACTGTCGAACCAGCACCTCACCGACGCCACGGCGGCCGCCGTGCAGTTCGAGGTAGTCGCCATCGAGCGCGAGGTCCAGCTCGTCGCGACGCTCGGCGAGCGCGTCGTGGGTCCAGAGCCGTTCCATGATCGACCGGGCGCCGTCGGTCGTGAGCGGCTTCGGCGCGTCGAGGTCGTGCTCGGCGGCGACGATCAGGTCGGGCGCCCCACTGCGTGTGCGCTCGATCGCGTCATCGTCGAGGCCGGTGTCGGCCAGTTCCTCGGCGACGTGCGAGGCGAGAGAGGGCCGGTGCAGCGTCGTGAACACCGGCCACGAGTTCGGTACGTCAAGCACCTCGCCGTACCGCTTCAACGGGCCGATGACGGGCTCAGGAAGCGAGGCCTCCTTCCACTCGCGACTCTTCCGGAACACCGTGACGCTGCTGTCCGCGAACGACACGTCACGCCAACGAATCCCGTTGCGACCCTCGCGGTCCTCCTTCGGCGCCGAGAGGAACTCCGACCCACGCAGGCCGGTGTAGGCGACGACGTACACGAGCGCCTGTTCGCGACACCGCTGGTACGCCTCGAACCGCGCTTTCTGTTTGGCCTGCCAGGTCTCGCTCTCTGGGTCTCCCCGATCGGCGTGGGAGACCTCGATCGCGCCGAGCGCGTCGAACGCCTCGGCGACGCGGCGATCGACGAACTGCGTGATCAGGTCGCGGTGGATCGGTTCCCACGCCTGCTGGTCGCCCGGTCGGCGGCCGTCGTTCTCCGGCAGTGGGTCTTCGGCGTCCGACTCGCGGGCGTAGTGCCGCGGAATGTACCCCTGCGCGTGCGCCCATCCGCACCACGACGCGACGTGCGCGTAGTAGGTGAGCACAGTGCCGGCAGCGTATCCCGCGGTCGAGAGGTACCGAGCGTAGTCCGAGAACACCGTCGTGTCGAGGTCCGCGAATCGGACGGTATCGCCGTCGACGACACCCACCCACGACTCGGGCGGGGACGCATTCGCTGGGTCAGCGGTCTCGCCGAGACACCAGCGCCGGAATCGATGCAGTTCGCGATCGGCGTCAGTTCGGTACGCACCCTCTTCGCCGGCGTCGCCCTTCCCTTTGTCCGTGAGGTACTTCGTAAAGGTGTCGTCGATCGGCGTCTCGACGGAGCGGCGACCCGTCATTGGGCCTCCGAGGGGTGGGGGTTGTGCCGTCGGAGTACCGCTACGGACGCGGTAGTCCGGCTGAAGCGACTGTGTGGGGAAGCGTCGGCCATAGTTCTGGATCTGCCTCGTTTTGGGCCACGGGTGGGGGTCACTAAGAACTTACTCTGTCTTACTCAACTAAGACAAAGTACTGTGGAATCGGGGTATTTGCTCGATCCTGAGCGCTAATCGGCTGATTTCAGCCGCGAGAGTCTGTTTACTCTAAGCGAGGCAGACACTATATCTCATTTCGCTATATACAATTAGCACCCGTCGGCAATCCAGAGAATCGCAGTATGAATATCTACAAACCGACAGATCACATACATTTGATCTGAAACGTCCCTTTCAGAAACCACACACCAGGAAACAGCCGTTACTGAAGAGTGCGTATTGTTCGACTCATTGAAGGACCCCGTCTCGTTGGGCTCATCACAGAGGAACGAGTGACGACTGTGACGACCCGGCAGCGGTGGCGTACACCGGCGAGATCACCGCGAACTTCACTATCAACAAGCTGCAGTTGAACCACGTCCATGAGGAGAACGACCGTACAGCGGTGCTCTCGTATGAACGGGAGACTAACGGGACCGAGTTGGGATGTCTCACCTACTGAGGAGTTCAACAGAGTCGGAATGCAGTATTACGAGAGACAATTCGAAATCACGCGGAGCGTGGCAGTTTAATAGATCAGGCGGCGTGACCTCATAGTAACAACGGTTTTACTGCTTTAAGAAATGATAACGAGTATGCCCTCCACTGACCAAGGTCAGTCCCTCACGAAACGCCAACTTCTGGCCGCTTGTGGTTCCTGTGTTGGTGCCGGCGCACTCGGGGGATACGCATACGGGTCTGGACTCTTGCATGAAGACGACTGTAGTCCCACCCCGATGGATAACTCAGCCACTGACTGGCCCCTCCCCCACCACGATGGAAGCAACACTCGCGCAGTCCCACCCGAAAACGCGCCCGAGAGTGAACTGTCCGAACAATGGAGTGCCGCTATTCAAAACCCCGCTCAACCCATCGTAATCAACGACTCCGTTTTCGCCGTGCCAGTTGCAGGTTCGACAAAAACCGTCAGAGCACACGACTTGGTTACCGGTGAAGAGCAATGGATGAAGCGCGCCGATTTCTCAGCCCAGCAACTACCGCTCACAGCGGGTGGCGATTCCCTCTTTCTCGGTCACGGTCGAGACGACGGAGACGTAGTTTCGAAGGCGTTAGCCACGGCTGACGGGAGCGAACGGTGGATGAGCGACGTAGCAAGTGAACAAGTTACGGTGGTACTTGATGAAGGGCTGCTCATTTTCGAAGATTCCAACGATATAATCGCAGTTGATGCTCACCGTGGTGAAAAATGCTGGCAAAAGAGCGTCCACTCACGTCTTAGCGTGAGTGCCATTCATGCCGGAGAAACCATCATTCTGGATACCTTCACAGATGGGAAAATTGTCGCGCTAGAGGCGAGAACGGGCGAACAGCAGTGGGAAGCCGACATTTCCGACTATTTCCATCCTGACGAGGATGTGCTCAACGACGGAATTGACGGTCACGTCGTCGCCGGGACTAATCACATCTATTTTTCGACTATTGGCGGAATATTGATCGCTCTCGATGCTGCGACTGGTGAAACAGACTGGGTGACGCCGGAGACACCTCCGGAGATACCTACTAAAGGTGAGCGACACTACCGCCCCCCAGGATTCGAACCAGCTGCTCTCGCTAACGATTCACTGGTGGTTATCGAATCGGATGGGGCAAATAAATCGGAACATGTGTACGCGATTGATCCGGCGACAGGAAACGAACAGTTACTATTCGAACCAGAACCCGAGGAGAATGTACACATCGGTTCGGTAGCAGTAGCCGGAGAAACACTGTTTCTTCCCGTGATGAATGAACTCCGTCTCGTCGATCTGGCAAGTGGAGAGCCCCTCGAAACTCACAGCCTCGACGACCATGCACAGTCGGTGACTCTCGCGAATGGCTATTGTCTTGTTACCACGACTGAGGGACTCATCGCATTTCAAGAGGAATCGGATCGATGAGAAAGAACTGCCTGGCTCTGTTGAAATCCTCTGCTTCAGACAGATTCTCATCTGAAACAGCCGGTCGATGAGAGATGCGAGGAACTCGTTAGCAACGTCGTACTCGACGCTATCGATCCGCGTGAATCGTTCGTACTTTCCCGGTTCGTCGAGGTCGGGGAGCTGGTCGTCGATGCCGTCCGCGTCGCCGCCGGTGCGCTCGGCGTCACTCACCGGGACCACCTGCGAGCGCGGAACTGCGAGCCGAACCGTCGCTGATCGAGGACTGTGCCTTCCGGGACCCACCGCTGCGGTGGCGACCCGAACTGTCTTTACCGGAGAGGTAATTCGTACTCATGCCGTTTGCGCGGCAGGTCGGGGGCGTTCCTGCGCCCGCGGCCATTCCGAGACCAGTATCCTGCTCTCGTGGCCGACTTCCCGCCTTAGAGTTATCGTATACTGATACGGCGATTGAGGCGTACAAAAAGTCCGGTTCTAATAATAAAAAAACTGTTGTGGTGAATACTCCAAAGTGGGAACCGTGTGGCTACTCAAAAGCTATTGTGCCGTAGCGCAAGGTGAATGGGTCCAATCACACTACTGGGTGCCGTTGATCCAGTATGGGTGGCGTTCCTCTCTCCGGAACTCGCGAGTCGGATGCAGTTCGGATGGACAATCTCCGTTCACATCATCTTCGCGTCCCTTTCGATCGGGCTCGCACCGTTTATTATCTACTTTACCTGGAAAGACGTGCGGACGAACGAGCAGCGGTATGCGCGATTGCGCTCGTTCTGGGTGAAGGTTTTCGGCGTCGGCTTCGTGATGGGTACAGTCACTGGGATTCCGATGAGCTTCCAGTTCGGTACGAACTTCCCACAGTTCGCCGAGGTGGCCGGTGAACTGATCGGCGGCCCGCTGGCCTTCGAAGCGAAGATGGCATTCTTCTTAGAGGCCGTCTTCCTCGGCGTGTTGCTGTACGGCCGCGACCGCGTCAAGGATCGGACATACGTCATCTCGTCAGTACTCGTCGGCTTCGGCGCCTGGCTGTCGGGGTTCTGGATCTTGATCGTCAACGCGTGGATGCAGACCCCACGGGGCTACGAGATGGTCACTCGCAACGGGATGGAGGTCGCCAAACTAACCGACCCGTTCGCCGCGTTCCTCACCCCGCGAATGCCCTGGATGTACGTCCACATGATGAACGCGTCGGTGATCGCGGTCGCACTGCTGGTCGCGGGCGTCTCGGCGTACATCGTCTGGAAAAAGCCCGACACTGAAGCCTGGAACACCGCACTCAAGCTGGCTGTCGTACTCCTGATCATCTCCGCACCGTTCCAAGCAGTCCACGGCGATGCCTACGGCCGCCACGTCGAGGACACCCAGCCACAGAAGTTTGCCGCGATGGAGGCCCACTACGAGACTGGACAGGCCGACCTGCACCTGCTCGCGTTTCCGAAGTCCCCCGATGCACTCACCGACCCGCGAGCCGAGAACCTCGTCACCGTGAGCCTTCCCGCAGTCGGGTCGTTCCTCGCCAGTGGCGGGGACTTCGACGCCGAGGTTATCGGACTGAACGAGTACGATGAGAACCCCCCCGTAGCACTCGTGTTCTGGTCGTTCCGTTTCATGGTCGGACTCGGGTTCTTGTTTATCGGGCTGTCGCTGTGGGGCGGGTACCTCACGTACCGCGGGCGGCTGTCTGACAGCACACGCTACCTGAAGGCGATGATCGCTGCATCGCCGCTCGGCTACGCCGCGTTGCTCACCGGCTGGTACGTCACCGAGATCGGCCGCCAGCCGTGGGTCATCCAAGACGAACTCAGGACCAGCGAGGCAGTCTCCTCGACACTAACCGGGGCGGAGGCGACACTGACCCTGGTCGGGTTCGTCGTCGTCTACGTTGGGCTGGTTCTGACAGCCCTATACGTCCTGAAGTGGCTGGTCCGGGAAGAACTCCAAGCGCTCGGTGTCCGAGAGCCGAATGAAGGCCGCTGGCACGGTCCGATCCCGGGAGTGAGTGACGATGACTGACCCGTTGTTGCCCGTCGACGCCTACCTCGTCGAGTCGCTGCCGGAGATCTGGTTCGGCGTCGTGCTGTTCGCACTGGGGATGTACGTCGTCCTCGACGGGTTCGATTTCGGCATCGGAATGCTGTACGCGACCCGGACGGACGAACACGAGCGGGAGACGTTCCTGTCGGCGTTCGGCCCGGTCTGGGATGCCAACGAGGTGTGGGTCGTCGCCTTCGGGACGATGCTGCTGGCGGCGTTCCCGCGCGTGTACTCGCGCCTGCTGGCGGACAACTATATGCTCGCGCTCGGGTTCGTCGTCGCGTTGGTGTTCCGCGGCCTCGGTCCAGAACTCCGCGAGCAGCGCGACGACGAGCGCTGGAAGCGCTACGCCGACTACGCCTTCATCGGGGGCAGCGTGTTCGCGCCACTGCTGTTCGGAATGCTCGCCGGCCGCTGGCTGTTCGGCGGGGCGACGCTACCGGTGGCGTTGACTGGCGTCGGCCTGGTCGCCGTCTCAGTCGTCACAGGCGCGGCGTTCCTCGCGGCCAAAACCGAGCCCAGCCTGGCGTCAGAATTGCGTACGTACGGCATCGGTGCGACACTGGCGTACCTTGGCGGTGTGGGCGTGCTGCTGGGAACTGTTGTCCTGACCGACGCGGGTGGCGCTGCCGACGCGGTGCTCTCGCTGCCCGTCGCTGCAGTCGTCGCTCTCTCGATCGCTGTCGGGCTGGGCGGGAGCGTACTGGCCAGACGCGGCCGGTACCGAGCCTGGCTCGCGAGCGCACTGGCACTGCCCACACTGTTGACGATTTTTGTCGCAACTCTGCTGTACCCGACGATTTATCCACCGACCGGTCTACTGGTTAGAGAAGCGGTCGTGTCGCCGCTGGCGCTGAACCTCGTGACCGTCCTTGGGTTCCCGGTCCTGCTGCTGGTACTGTGGTATTTCAAGTTCCTCTACGGAGTGTTTAGCGGCCCAATCGAGGATGAGGGCTACGGGGGGTAACCCCACCAACCTCTCGTCGTTCCATTCTCCGCTCAGTACTGGTGACTCTCCGATCAGGGATGTGTACGATATGATGGAATCACATCCTCGCGATAGTGTATCACTCTCGGTGTCACACATCACCAGTGCCGGCAACTGGAACGCGACAGAGCATATCGGCTTCGGACTGCCGAGGACCGCATTATGTCGCAGTTTGTCGAGCAGACACTCTAGCTGGGGCCATCGAAGAAAGATAGTTCCAGATGCAGTGAGAACGCCGGTCTCAACTTCTGGAAGGAATTATCGAATCCACGGCTTCGTGGTCTTGTCTTGGGGTTCTTGGGAATACTTGGGTTACTCATTCACTTGGGTCTTGTACAGCGGTGGACCTGACACTTACCAATCCTCGAAACCCACGCTACTGCTAATTCGCTATCTGCTTCACCTGTATTGACCGCAACCGGATCAGAATGAATCACTTGCTGAGGATTTCAACAGAGCCGCCTAATGCTATTTCTCGGCGTTCGGATCTGAATATCGAGCGCGTATCTCGCACAGAATTTACTACGTATTCAACTAGATCAGAGAGGTTAACAAACTAATTTTTGGCCGATTTAGTCAGGCATCGCACTCGGTGAACGTGACTCCGCTGATCTCGAAACGGGTCCCGCCATCCTCGCTCTCGGTAACCGAGATAGTCCAGTCGTGCATCTCGACGAGACTCTTGACGATGTGCAGCCCGTATCCCGTGCCGTTCTCGCTCGTCGAATACCCCGCTTCGAAAATGAGGTCTCGGTCGGAAGCGGGAATGCCAGAGCCGTCGTCTTCGACGTAGAACCCGGCTTCGCCCAGCGTACCGACGCGAATCGACGTGGCGTCTCCGTGATCGAGGGCATTCCAGTACAAGTTCTCGAATATCCGTCGGAGTTGACTTGAGTATGCTGCGAACTCGGCATCGTCCCGAACGGCAAGTTGCGCGTCTCCGCCGTCGACGGTCTCCCACACCCTCGTCGCGCTCTCGTGGAGTGACACCATCGATTGGTCTCGTTCCTCCTCGCGCGCGAGCTGCAGGAGATCGTCGATGAGGTTTCGCATGCGATTGTGGGCCGTCGCTACCTGGTCGAGATGAGAGAAATCGCCGGTCTCCTGAGCCAACTGGAGGTGGCCTTCGGCGACCGACAGCGGATTCCGGAAGTCGTGGGACACCGTGTTGGCGAACGACTCCAGAATCTGGTTGCGGCGTGTGAGCTGCTCTTCATGTTGCTTCTCCTCGCTGATGTCACGGGAGTGGACGACCAGCCCCTCGTCGACGGGATAGGCCCGGATTTCAACCCAGTAGTCGTGTGGCTCGTAGTACAGATCGCACTCGACGGACTCTCTATCCGTCATCGCCTTCCGTAGAGTGTCGTGAAGGTCGGTCTGAGTCCCCCGTGGAAACACCTCCCGGAATTGGGTGCCGAGGACCTCCTCCGAGTCGTAGCCAGTTCGGACCGTCATCTCTTCGTTCCAGTAGAGTATCGTCCAGTCGTGTGAGAGTATGTAGAGCCCATCTGTCTGTTCGTAGAACGCGAGCAGCCGGTCGTTGGCAACCCGGGCCCGGCGTTCGGACCGACGGTGGGCAACACTCTGTTTGACTTGAGTGGCGAGGAGTTGGAACACTTCGGGGCCACCCTTCTTCACGTAGGCGTTCGCGCCAGCGGTTGTCGCCTCTGAGGCGATCTCCTCGCTTCCCTCTCCGGTGAAGAGGATAAACGGGAGGTTCGGATAGTTCTCGCGCACACGCTGTAGGAGTTCGATCCCATGTGGTTCGGGCATCCGATAGTCGCTGATGACACAGTCGATGGAATCGCTCGATAGGTAGTCGAGTGCTGCTCCCGAATTTTGTTCTCCGATGACGGTGATACGGTCGTCGATACTTTCCAGCATGCCTTGGGATAGTCCGTACCACTCGGGTTCGTCATCGACATGCAACACACGAATCTCGTCGCTTTCGTCGGGTGATGCATTCATCACAACCACCCGATCGCGTCATGGATCTCGTCGAGTGTGGGTTGTTCGTTAGCGTCATCAGTCACCCACCGGTACCGAATCGTACGCGAGTCATCGAGTGCGAACACCGCCCGTTTGCAGACGGCAGGGTGGTGCTCCCAGTAGTCGTACTTGACGCCGAAGGCCGCAGCCATACTCGCCAGCCGGTCGGTCAACAAGGGAAACTGCAACTCGTATTCGTTTCTGAACTGCTTATGAGAGTGTGCGCTATCAACCGACACGCCGACGACATCGACATTTTTGGTGACCGTCAACCACTCGGCGTCCCGAAAGCCACAGAGTTGTTGGGTGCAGACTGGACTGAAGTCGAACGGATAGAACGACAGCACGAGTGTACCCTCGTCAGTAAATTCTGAGAGCCGGAACGTGTCGATGCCGTCGTCTCCAACACCGGGCAGGTCGAAGTCGGACACCTGTTCTCCAACTGGTTTTGGCGTCGTGACCCCCTTATCGCCCCCGTCGGGAGGTGGATAGTTTGTATCCATACTGGGAAGCCTCCGAATACGGCGTTCAATTTTTGATTATCCGGGTAACATAAACCCCATGAGTATCCAGCATGTCCTGGCTGTAGGAATATTCAAAATAGAGATGGTAGCACCCATCGATACTCCTAGTAATAACCCATCTGAATAGTGAGGTTTCAGCAAGGCTCAGTTGCTGATTGCTCGTCGTGATTTTGCTGAATACTCCCTCTGGCTCTGTTGAAATCCTATTCTTCAGACACATTATCGTCTGGAGCAGCCGGTCGCTGAAGAGTACGTACTTGGCCGAGCAACTAACAATACGGTAGGCAAACAACAGGTATGGAACACATCGACGGTGGTCGGGTCCGGAGGTACCTCTTCGGTAACCGTCTCCCTCGTTGGACCGTTATCGGTTTTGTTGTCGGCCTCTTGGGTCTCGCGTCTGTCGCGTTTCTCCTCGGTGTGGGTGTTCGCCTCTATGATTTCTGGGGCTGGCTTGTGATCGTTCCGGGAACTGCCGTCATTGCGGGGTTCCTCGGTGCGGGCTTAGTCCCAACCGTCGGTACACTGTGGATGATTAGCCTCTGGGGGTACGCCTTTCCACCACTTGTCGGTTATCTCTCTGGTGAGTGGATGGGGGCAGGCCGGTACACCTCGCCGAGAATGCTGGGGTTCGCATACGGGTCTGCCCGCGCCGAATTACTCGGGGGACTCGAAACAAGTGTTAATTTTGGGTTGGCGCTTGCGGTCATCGTCGGAACGACCGGCTACGCTGCGGGGTCCGTCATCCGATGGATGGCGACGCGCGTACGGTCGGCTTGATTACTGAACAGCCAGTATTGACCACACCGGAGCAGAATATCTCACTTGTTGAGGATTACAACAGAGCCTACCGCCTGTATTTAGCAATCAGTACGTATCAATCTCTGAGTATTTCAACAGAGCCCCGCGTTCTTATTCTCCAAGGACACGGGCGATAGCTCCCATGATAACGAGTATCCCACCGAGAATGAACGTTCCCGGAATTGGGAGGACGAATACGATCACGCCCACAATCAGGATTATTGATGATTTACGCATGAGGTTCCATTTTATTCTCTCGGTGGTTAACCATTGGGCCTGTTCCAGGGAAATACTCAAAGCCGGTTTCCGGAAACTCGACGCGATAGGGGATTGTATATACTACGGTTAGAACCAAATGGAACTGTCGCTCAAGAGTGTGAAAGTGAACCCGCCCTGCTACGGTGTGTCGAAAGAGTTGTGTTTGCGGGTTTGACGCGCAAGGTGACCACAACGGTAGACACCGGCAGCGGCGGGCTCTACATGGGAGGAGTCACCGCCGGATAAAGAGGATTGTGGTCACACCATACGAGCGCGGCACAGTCGGAATGGGAACGGAGGATATGGGTCACAACCGTGTAGCGCTTTCACATCCGCAGTAGAAATGAAGGTGGGTGTGCGTTTTTGATCGATATAACATAAAAGATTATTATGACATCTATGTAAGATGTAGCATATGTTGGGGTACATCCCTAACGCAGAGGAGGCGGATCGAGTACTTATTGCGTTATCGGATGGCTTCCGCCGCCGATTGTTGTTTAAATTATATGCGGAAACGGACGCAGGAGTGGCATCTGTTAGTTATACCGATATCGACCACTACCGGGCTGATCGAGGTCGTAAACAACTATATCACATCCACCCCCCCAAACTCGAAGAATTGGGATATATCGATTGGAACGAATCCGAAAAGACGGTCCAGAAGGGCCCCAGCTGGACCAAAGTCGAGCCGGTTTTGAACCTCATTTACACACACATGAATGAACTCCCGCCGTTTCTCCAAGAGACGCCCTCCGAGAGCGACGAGACCAACTGTGAATTCCGCTCGTACTGACCGCGCCCGGTCGGGGCGTACCGCCTTTTGAAATTTGGGGCTCTGTTGAAGGTCGCGTTAAGTTAGAGAATGAGGCGGACGATTTCTGAGTGTCTATGCCAGAATTCGACCGCCTCAGCGAACGTATCACGTGGATCAACTTGTCGTTTGTGGAGCGAGATCGAACGCCGCGCTGGGCGATTGAAGTAGGTATCCGCTGTCACTTGGCCGGTATGTCACTACGTGAGGTAAGTAAGCATCTTGAACTGTTTGGGATCAAGCGGAGTCACGTTGCGATCCATAACTGGGTTCATAAAGCTGATCTACAGCCGATCTCAACCGTCTCCGAGGATCAACTCGCGGTTGACGAAAAGATGATCCGCCTCCACGGCCAGAAGTTCTGGCTGTACGCGCAGTTGATCCGTATACGAACGAAATCCTTCACGTGAGTCTCTATCCGACCGCAAATAAACAGACGACGCGATGGTTTTTAACCGAGCTACACCGGCGCTATCAGCTCGATACCGTGGAATTTCTCGTCGATGACGCAGACTATCTCAGATCAGTTCTCGCTGAAGACGGCTATCGATTTCGAGTGATTCGCCATGGAAATCGGAATGCCATTGAACGTGTCTTTTGGGAAATAGAACGACGAACATCATCGTTTGCGAATAGTTTTAGCAATGTCGCGCTAGAGACAGCTCAAAATTGGCTCGAAGCCATCGCCGTCTACCACAATTCACGTCAAACTTAACGCGACCGCCCAAGACCGGGATCAAATCAAGGATTGCGAATCCGACGAGACCGACCACGAGCGCCAACCACCGATCGTCCCGTCCGGCCCGCCGGAGAACCCACGCACCGACGGCGTACTGGCCGTAGACGACTCCAACCCAAATCGCGAGCCCGAACGCGATTGCGCCGAAGATGGCAAGCGGAATGCCGATGATCGTGATGGCGACCAGCGCCAGGAGAATCGGGCCTCCGACGAGCGCCAGCAATCCAACACCGCCGGTTTTCGCTGGCTCGTCAGACACACGCCCCGCAAGCCTCGCCGAGAAGGCCGGGAAGACGACGAGCAAAATCGCTCCGAGCAGGAGATTTGCGAAGAGGCTGTATCCCCATGTCAACCAGCTGGGGAGCGTGAAGGTACCGACGTCGCCTCGGAGGTTTGGATCCTCAACGACGCCGCCCGCGACCGTCTCAGTCGTCACCACAAATCGTGCTGCAGGCTGCCGTGAGAAGTCACTCTCTGCCGCGGCGTCGGGATCGACTCGACGGTCGCTCACTCAGACTGGGACGATGGTTACTGGCACTGCTGATTCGAGCGCCACCGACTGCGTCACGCTCCCGAAGAGCGCCTTCCCGGCCGGTGAGCGTTTCCGTCCGCACAACACCACTTCGTCGACGCGGAGTTCGTTCGACAGTTCGACGATCGACTCCGCGACCGGCACGTACAGTTCTCGCTGTTCGGTCGCGATGCCGGCGTCGGAGAGGACGTCCAGCGCTTTGATGACGCCCGGGCTCTCCTCGTCGAAGCTCTCTTCGCCGGGGCTGCTCGACTCGTCGCGATAGGCGTGTGCGACCGTGACGGTGACCTCGTCCGTCGCGCCGGGGAGCCCCGAGACGTACCGGGCCTGCGCGGCCGCCCGATCAGTGTTGTCATCTACCGGGAGTAGTATCTCGTACATCGCATGCAAACAATCAGCGTGTGTCGATAAATACGTTCCCCCGGACGGCTGGGAATCCTCCGTCGAGAGGGCGCTCGGGAGCGGGGATCGTTCGGCCTCAGGCGGGTGGTCGCCGAGAGTTTACCGAGCGGGTGGCCGCCGAGATGGCGCCGAGCGAGCGTGCCCGAGAGTCGGCCTGTCGCGACCGAAACACCTACAATCCGGACGCGAATACTGGAGGTGTATGCAAGCAGTTCGCATAGCCGGTGCTGGCTCGACACCGTTCGGTGTCTCGTCCGAGCGAACCGGCCGCGACCTCTTCGGGGAAGCGGCCCGCATCGCCATCGACGACTCGGGCGTTCCCAGAGCGGACATCGATCGCCTCTGTTACGGGAACTTTGTCGGCACGGTCACCGAGCGCCAGGGCCATCAGGGACCGCTGATGGCGGCGGCTGCCGGCGTGACCGCCCCGGCGACGCGGTACGAGAGCGCGTGTGCGTCGGGCGGCGTCGCACTGAAGAGCGCGGCCGAGGCGGTCCGGTCGGGAGCGGTCGACGTCGTCCTCGTCGGCGGGATGGAACGGATGCACAACGTCACGACCGAGCGGGCGACCGAGGGGTTGGCGATGGCGGCGGACGACCTCTACGAGAGCCGTGCCGGCGTGACCTTTCCCGGTGCGTACGCGCTCATGGCGCGCGCCTACTTCGCGGAGTTCGGCGGGACGCGAGCGGACCTAGCCGCGGTCGCGGTGAAGAACCACCGCAACGCCCTCGGCAACGAGACCGCCCAGTTCCAGCGGGAGATTTCGCCGACAGACGTGCTCGAAGCGCCCACCGTCGCCGACCCGCTCGGGCTGTACGACGCTTGCCCGATCACCGACGGTGCGAGCGCGTGCGTCCTCGTCAGCGAGTCGTACGCGGCGGCACACGACCTGAACGCGCCCGTCGAGATCACGGGAGCCGGACAGGGGACCGACTCGCTGGCCTTACAGCAACGCGAGTCGCTCACCCGGACCCCGGCGACGACCCGCGCGGCAACGACCGCCTACGACGAGGCCGAGATCACCCCCGCCGACATCGATCTGCTCGAAGTCCACGACTGTTTCACGATCGCCGAGGTGCTGGCGCTCGAGGGGTTGAGGCTGTACGACCCCGGAGCAGCCATCGACGCCGCGGCGGCCGGCGAGACGACCGCCGACGGCGACCTCCCAGTCAACCTCTCCGGCGGCCTGAAAGCGAAGGGTCACCCGGTCGGCGCCACCGGCGTGAGCCAGGTCGTCGAGTTGACGAAGCTGCTCCGCGGCGACCACGTCAACAGTGATGCGGTTCCGGACGCAACGGTCGCCCTCGCGCACAACGCCGGGGGCACCGTCGCGAGCGCGACGGTCCACGTCTTGGAGGTGTGCGCGTGATGCGGGCACAGCGAGAGGACGGCTACGACGACCTGCTCGACGCGCTCGCCGACGAGGACGGCTACTATTACGCGTGTCCCGCGGGCCACGGGTCGCTCCCCCCCCAGCAGGTGTGTCCAACCTGCGGCGACGACGAGTTGACGACAGAGCCGCTGGCCGACACCGGAACGGTCGTCACGTTCACGGAGATCGCCGTTCCGAGCCCGTCCTTTAGCGGGCAGACGCCCGTGGTCGTCATCGCCGACTTCGGTCCGGTCCGTCTGACCGGTCGGTTCGTAGACGACTCGGACCGGCTCGAAGTGGGGTGTTCGGTGACGCCTACGGTCGCGTCATCGCCGGAGGGAAACCGTCACGTCGGCGCTCGGTTCGCGTCCGAGCGATGACCTCGAACGCCGAGCGCTGAGATCGAACGCGGGTCGGCCCCGTGACGCGCCGTGTTGCATCGAAATTCGTCACTCCCGATAACACTATACTGTCCGATTCGCATGGTGTCGGTATGCAACGTACTCTCGAAGAGATGACGCCGACCGTCTCCGAGTCGGCGTTCGTCTCAGAACAGTCGTATCTGATCGGTGATGTCGTGGTCGGCGACCGCGCGAGCCTCTGGCCGTTCACCTGTCTTCGCGGAGACGGCGGTGCCACGGTCGTCGGGCCGGAGACGAACGTTCAGGAGTTCACGATGCTACATGGCGCGATTCTCGGCGACGAGGTCACCGTCGGCCACAACGCCGTCGTCGACTACGCGACCGTCGAGGACCATTCTCTCGTGGGGATGGGGAGTCGTATCCTCCGAGACGCGACAGTCGAATCCGACTGTATCGTCGCCGCCGGCGCGGTGATCCTCCAAGACCAGACAATTCCGGAAGGCCACCTGGCGTACGGCGCCCCGGCCGAGACGAAGCCACTCACCGACGCCCAGCGCGACGAGATCGATCGGGTCCACCAACATTACGTCGACCTCGGGCGTCGGTACAAGGCGGACGGGGGGTTCGAGTAGTCAGAGCGGCCGGGGAGGACGAGTGTTCGAAGCGCCGGAGGGAGAACCAAACGTTCGAACCGATTGGAGGTGAGAGTTCGCCCGTTGATCGCGACGTATCGACGAATCTGCCACGGAGACCCCGATATTTTATGTCTGTTGCTGCAGCAACCTTGAGGTACACACCCATGACAGAGGACACCTATGAAGAGTCATCCATCGTCCACGAACCGAGCCGGGAGTTCGTCGAGTCGACGAACGTCTACGAGTTCATGCAGGCGTACGGAATCGACGACTACGACGAACTCATTCGTCGAACCACCGAGTCGGTCGACGGCGTCGAGGCGTCGGGGATCGAGTGGTTCTGGGACACAGTACCCGAGTATCTCGACATCGACTTCTACGAGCCGTACGACGCGGTCCGCGACGACAGCGACGGTCCGCAGTTCTCGGAGTGGTACCCCGGCGGCGAGATCAACCTCGCGCACAACGTGGTCGACCGCCACGCCGCCGTCGACGCGGAGGCGAGAAACAGCGTCGCGTGTATCTTCGAGGGCGAGCCGGGCGACGTGCGGGAGGTGACGTACCACGAACTCGCGCGGCAGTCGAACAAGGTGGCGAACTATCTCGAATCGGTCGGGATCGAGACCGGCGACACCGTCGGGCTGTACATGCCGATGGTCCCGGAGGTCATCTCCATCCTGTACGGCTGTTTCAAAGTCGGCGCCATCGCGGTCCCGATCTTCTCCGGGTTCGGCGTCGAGGCCACGGCCACGCGCATCGCCGACTCGGAGTGTTCGGTGCTTTTCACCGGCGACGGGTTCTACCGGCGCGGCACGCCGCTCACGCTTAAAGAGGCGGCCGACGACGCCATCGAGGAGGCGGGACACGTCGAACACACCGTCGTCTACGACCGCCTCGACGACGACGCCGAGGTCCCGATGGGGGCGCGCGACGAGTGGTGGGACGACGCGATCGAAGGGCGCGACGACGAGTACGACACCAAGTCGCTGCCATCCTCACAGGAGTCAATGCTGCTGTACTCGTCGGGGACGACCGGCAAGCCGAAGGGCATTGTCCACACGCACGCCGGGGTACAGATGCAGTGTGCGAAGGAGATCTACTTCGGGTTCGATCACAAGCCCTCGGATCGCTTCTTTTGGGTCTCAGATATCGGCTGGATGATGGGCCCCTGGACGCTCATCGGGAACCACACGTTCGGCGGGACGGTGTTCATGTACGAGGGCGCGCCGGACCAGCCCGAGCCGGACCGCTTCTGGGAGATGATCGACCGACACTCGCTGTCGACGTTCGGCATCTCTCCGACGGCAATCAGAGCGCTGCGTAAACACGGCGACGAGTGGGTCGAGGATCACGACCTCTCCTCGATACGCCTGCTGGGCTCGACCGGCGAGCCGTGGGACCCCGAGTCGTGGCAGTGGTTCTACGAGAACGTCGGACAGAGCGAGGCCCCGATCATCAACATCTCCGGCGGCACCGAGATCTGCGGTTGTTTCCTCATGCCGATGCCGACCCAGCCGCTGAAACCCACGTCGCTCGGCGGGCCGGGGCTCGGCATGAACATCGACATCGTCGACGAGTCCGGGAGTTCAATCGCCGACGATCACGAGCGCGGCTTCCTCGTCGCGCGCGACTCCTGTCCGTCGACCACCAAGTCGCTGTGGTCGGGTGACGAGCGCTATCTGGAGGAGTACTGGTCGACGTGGGACGATCTGTGGGACCACGGTGACTGGGCCCAGAAGGACGAAGACGGGTTCTGGTTCCTCCACGGCCGAGCAGACGACGCGCTCAACGTTGCGGGCCGGAAGGTCGGCCCCGCCGAAATCGAGGGCGTCCTCACCGAACACGACGCCGTGAATCAGGCTGCGGCGGTCGGGGTCCCCGACGAGACGACCGGAACCGCGGTCGTGACGTACGTCGTCCTCGAAGACGGCTACGACGGGAGCGACGACCTCCGAAACGAGCTGTCGGCGCTCGTCGGCGAGGAGCACGGCAAACCGTTCCGTCCGCGCGAGATCCTCTTTGTCTCTGACTTCCCGAAGACGCAGTCGGGGAAGGTGATCCGCCGGGCCATCTCGTCGCTCTACCAGGGCGAGGAGCTGGGCGACATGTCGAGCATTGAGAACCCTGAGGTACTCGACGAGATCGAAGCGGCGACGTAACAGGCCGGCAGGGAGTGCGGACGGCGAGGCTATCTTATAAGCGGCACGGCGGTGCGGCACCGTCACCGCAGTCGGTCTTCGGCACGCGACGAGAAGTGAGAGAGGACGAGTGGTTCGATCAGTTGCGTCGGGTGGTCAAGCAGTTGAATTGAGTCGGGTGAGCCGACTGGGTCGGCTAAAGCTGTCCTCGCGCTCAGTCCGACCGCTCGGCGTAGGGCGTAACGCCGGCAGCGTCCATCTGATCGTGGAATCGCTTTCGCCGAGCCTTCCGCTGTTCGGTTGACATCCGGTCGTTGGTCCAGATCTGGCCGCTGGTGTCTTGGTGGACCTCGCAGCTGTCGAACTCTTCCAGCGCTTCGACGCGTTCGCGCACCTCGTCGTTGATATCGAGGAAGTACGTACATCGCTGTGAGGTCAACAGAAGGGTTACTTCCACGTCACGGTCGTCGACAGAGATAGATTCGACGAGCCCTAGATCGAGGATGCTGATCGGATGGTCGCTCATACAGCTACAGGGGTCGAGTACCTCGTCAAGTTCGGCCTTGACCCGCGTTTTCCGATCGTCGTCGAACTCCGTGTCTGGGGTGACGTGCGTGGCCGTTTCGGTTCGCTCGTATGGGTCGGTGTGTGCAGACATGGTCAGTCGTCGGATGCGAGCGCCGAGCCGGCTTCGTAGGTCGACCACGGCTCGGCGGGGTAGTCGCCGCTCTCTTGGCGCTCTTGGCGGAGTTGGTCCCACTTGTCGCCCTTGATATCCTTTTTAATTTGCTCGGGGTCCTTATCTAGAAGGCGGAGCGCGTTCTTGCCCAGAATCTTCTCTTTCATGTCCTGGGTGACTTCGGGGTAGTCGTAGTCCTCGATGAGGTCTTCGGGCATCTCGAAGTTCT
Source organism: Halorubrum salsamenti (assembly GCF_007671685.1). Classification (GTDB taxonomy): domain Archaea; phylum Halobacteriota; class Halobacteria; order Halobacteriales; family Haloferacaceae; genus Halorubrum; species Halorubrum salsamenti. Next base: position 190,034 of record NZ_VCNL01000005.1, read on the forward strand.
GGATGCCTTCGATCGGCGGTTGCGGATGCAGCGCCGTCGCGCCGCCGGCGTAGACGATACGGTCTGGGCCGGCCCAGTAGAGCATCTCACCGAGCGCCTTCGCGAACTTCCGCGGGCGGGTGTTGACGAGGCAAGCCGTGTTCTCGAGGTTGGCGTAGACGTTGTCGTGGCTCGCCATCGCGAGGACCGTCTCCTCGACGAACGAGAAGCCAGCGTGGATGATCTCGAAGTTGATGTCGGGGAACGAGTTGGCCGCGTCCTCGATGTCGTCCGGCTTGAAGTAGCGGACCGGTGCCGTCGCGAACGGGATGAACTTGTGGATCGCCAGCGTGTCGACCTCCGAGTCGGCGACCCGCTGGAGGAGCGGCCAGACGGCATCTTCGGTCAGCTGGAGCGAGAGGTCGTTGCCGTTCTGGTAGCGCGCGGGATAGAACTTGATTCCCTCGACGCCGTCTTTCGCCGCGAACTCCTCAATCTGGTCGCCCGCGTCGTCTTCGAGGGGGTTGACGTCGACGTACATCGAGACGCGCTCGGGGTTCTGCTCCATGAACTCGAACCCTTTCTCACGGGAGACGTAGCCGTCGTGGAAGTAGTCGTCGAGCGGCAGCGAGTGGTAGACCGAGTAGTCGATCTGACTCTCCAAAAAGAGGAGCCGAGCGAGCTCTTCGGGCTGGTGGTCGCGGTAGAAGACCTCCTCGGACGGCACGTACCCGTCTGGGAGAATCTTCGCCCCCATCTCGTACGTCTCGTCGTCCCAGACCTGTGCGTGCGGGTGCTTGTGGTTCTCTGGCGTGTGGTTGAAGCAGTGTGACACGGAGTCCACTACCAGCGAGTCGCTGTCTAACATCACACTATACAGACTGAGAGAGTCATTATTAAACATTTGGATCCAAGAGGTCTCAAAGCGACTTAGCTCGCCGCCCAAGAGGATACCCCGAGAAACACTTAATTGAACGGCAGTAGCATCGTAGTTCGTTATGTCTGAGCGCTTGCAGGGGAAGACAGCACTGGTCACCGGCGGTTCCTCCGGCAACGGACGAGCCATCGCTCGGCGTTTCGCCAATGAAGGGGCGAACGTGACGGTCGCCGACGTTCGCGAGGACCCGCGGATGGGCGGCGAGCCGACGCACGAACTCATCGAGAGCGAGGGCGGAACCGCGCAGTTCGTCAACTGCGACGTGAGTTCGATCGAAGACCTCCGCGCGGCGGTCGACGCCACCGTCGATGCGTTCGGCTCGCTGGACGTGATGGTCAACAACGCCGGTGTCGAACGACAGAAGCCCCTCAACGAAGTTACCGAGGAGGATTATGAGTGGCTCATGAACATCAATCTCAAGGGCGTGTTCTTCGGAAGCCAAGCAGCCGTCGAGGTGATGCGCGAGCAGGACGAGGGGGGCAGCATCATCAACATGTCCTCGATCGGCGGCATCCGCGGCTTGGAGAACTCCTCGCTGTACTGTACCTCGAAGGGTGGGGTGACTAACTTGACCCGAGAGTTAGCCGTCGAGCAAGGCGAACACGACATCCGCGTCAACGCCCTCAATCCGGGGTTCATCGAGACGGCGATGACGATGGAGGACGGTGACACGGCCGGCGGCATTCTCGATCAGACGCCGCTGGGACGGGCGGGCCAACCCGACGAGGTCGCGGACGCGGCGCTGTTCCTCGCGAGCGACGAGTCGTCGTTCGTCACAGGGCATAACCTCGTCATGGACGGCGGCTTCACAGCCTGAATCGGGAGGGGTTGAGCAACACTTATTATTTCGCACCCGCGACATCTGTGTACATGCTTCACGCAGAGGGACCCCTCTTAACAGTCGATATCAGCGACCGCTCGACGGAAACGACCGACATCGACGAAATAAACGAGACGTTCATCGGCGGGCGAGGCGTCGCGACGCGGCTCGCTCACGACCGACTCCCGGTCGACGCCGACCCGCTGGGCGCGACAAACCGGCTCTACTTCGCGACGGGGCCGATGCAGTCGTCGACCATGTCGTTCACCGGTCGGATGAACTGCACGGGTATCTCGCCGCTCACGGGCGGCCTGCTCTCGTCGAACGCCGGCGGGTTCATGTCGCGCAACTTCGCTGCGACAGGCTACAGCGCCGTCGAACTCGTGGGTGCGAGCGACGAACTCGTCGTCGTTCACGTCACCGACACCGGCGTCGAGTTCGAACCCGTCCCGGATCTGGCGGGCGCGACGGTACCGGAGACGGTCGGGTACATCGAGACGGAACACGGCATGGAGAGCGAACACGTCGCCTGTATCGGCCCCGGCGGGGAAAATCGAGTCCGCTTCGCCTCCATCATGACCTCGGAGTCGAGAGCGTTCGGCCGTGGGGGGCTGGGCGCTGTCCTCGGGGCCAAGGGGGTCAAGGCGATCACGTTCGACGGCGATTCGAGCCCGGAGATTGAGATTCCCCCCATCCAGATGGACGTCCACCGCGACGCGGCCACCGCCGACCACATCATGAAACGGCAGGGGACGACGTCGGTGACCGAGCTGGCCAACGAGGTGTCGGCCCTGCCGACGAGGTACTTCTCCGAGCTGCAGTTCGAGGGAGTCGAGGGGATCAACGGGGACCGAGTCGAGGAGAAGAAGTACAAGAAGGCGACCTGCTCGTCGTGCGCGTTCGCCTGTAAGCTCCCGACGAAAGACGAGGAACGAGGCGTCGAGACAGAGGGCCCGGAGTTCGAGACTGTGATGTCGTTCGGGTCGAACGCCGGCGTCGACGACATCGTCGACGTGATGCAGTCGAACGAGCTGTGCGATAGATACGGCCTAGACACCATCACCTGCGGGAACGTCGTTTCCGCTTACTTAGCGAGCGAAGGCGAGTTCGGGAACACAGAGCTCATCTTCGAGACGGTCGAGAAGATCGCTCACCGAGAGGGGATCGGCGATCTGCTCGCGGAGGGAATCGATCGCTTCCACGAGGCGTTAGGCGTCGAGAATTGGACCGTAAAAGGGCTCGATTTCGCCGCCCACGACGGCCGCACGTTGAATGGTCAGGGGCTGTCGTACGCGACGGCGACGAGGGGGGCAGACCATATGTTCACCACGATGTACGCGTGGGAGTACCCCCTCGTCGACGGCGAGGAGGCGTACGATCCCACCGGGCTCGAGGGGAAACCCGAGATGGTCATCGAGCAAGAGAACGCCCGTGCACTGGAGGACTGCGGCATCATCTGTCGGTTCTCACGGAGCTTCATGACGCCCGAACGGCTTGAGGGACTGTTCTCGACCGACTATGAGGCACTTCTGAACGTGGGGTCGAAGGTCGTCGACCTCGAACGGCACTTCAACAATCAGCGCGGTGTCGACCGTGAAGACGACACGCTTCCCTACTCGCTTCCGGACTTCGAGGCGGCGCTCGACGAGTACTACGAACGCCGCGGCTGGACCGACGAAGGCACCGTGCCGAGCGGTCACGTCGACGCCGTCACGAGCGCCGACTGACCGCTCTTCGCTCTTTTTGCGAGAAGCACACGGTGAACCGTCGTCGAGAGCGGTGACAGACTCGACGGAACCGATGGTGCGGATAAAAACGGACTCGTCGTACGGGATGAGCGTGCGTGCCGTACCGTGTCGTACGCGACTGGGAGACACGAAAGTTCAGGTCACGCGAGGATACGAAGGCGAAGGAAGGCGGGACGCGCCGCTCTACTTCACCACGTCGATCTTCTCACGGTCGATCGACAGGGCCACCGCCCCGACCACCACGAGTCCCAGGATTATCTCCTGGACGAACGAGTCGATGCCGGTCAGGTTCATGCCGTTGTTGAGGACCGCGATGACGAGCACCCCCAGAATGGTTCGGTGAGGCCCGCCGACGCCGCCGGTCAGCGCCGTCCCGCCCATGACGATGGCGGCGATGCTGGGGAGCATGAGCCCGCTCCCGATGTTCGGAGAGGCCGACGAGATGCGCAGCGTCAGCAGCACTCCCGCGGTACCGCAAAGCAGTCCCGACAGTACGAACGGATAGATCTTGTAACGGTCGACTTTCGCACCGGCCAGTTCGACGACGCGCTCGTTCTCGCCCAGCGCGAAGCAGTACCGGCCGAACTTCGTCCGGAAGGCCAGCACGATGGTGCCAACGTAGATGAGAAGCCCCCAGAGCACGAGGTTGGGAATGCCGAACACTTCGCCGTTCGAGATGGTTCGGATGGCGGGGTTCCGGAACGTGATGGTCGACCCGCCGGTGATTATCTTCCCGACCCCGGCCATCACCGAGAGCGTCCCGAGCGTGACGAGGAACGAGGGCACCTTGAGCTTCGTGAAGATGATGCCGTTGAACAGGCCGGCGAGCATCCCGACGCCGATGGCGATCGGGATGGCTAAGAGGCCCAGGCCGAACTGCGAAATCAGGACGACGGTCACGACGCCCGTCAGTAGCACCATCGACTCGACGGAGAGGTCGATACTTTGCTGGAGGATGGGGAAGGTCCCCGCGAGCGCGACCAGCAACAACGTGACGGCGTTCTTCGCGACGTTATCGAGCAGGTTGGCCTCTGTCAAAAACCGATCTGTCGCGAGCGAGAACGTGATTATCAACCCGAACAGCATGACGAACGGGCCCAGATCCTGTATCCAGTCTTGGAGCGTGCGCTGTTCTCGTTGGTCAGTGATCCACTCGCTGACGCTACTTGTACTCATTGTCAGATCATCTCCTGTATCAGGTCTTGTTCGGTCGGTTTGTTGCCCGGCGAGGCGTCTATGGCCTCGCCGACGAACTCCCCTTTCGCCATCACGGCGATGCGGTTGGACATACCGATGACCTCGGGCAGCTCGTCGCCGATGAAAACGATCGAGACGCCTTTGTCGGTCAACTCTCGGCAGAGACGGTACACCTCCTCTTTGGCACCGACGTCGATGCCTCGGGTCACATTGTCCATCACGAGTATCGGCGTATCTTGGGCCAGCCAGCGGGCGATGACGACCTTCTGCTGGTTCCCCCCGCTCAGTCCGTGAACCAGCGCGTTGGGACCCGGCGTCTTGATCGACAGCTCCTCGATTGCGTCAACGGTCGCCTGCCGTTCGGCGTCGAGGTCGAGCAACGGTACGTTGCCGTTCATGTCTCGGACCATCGCAAGAGACGTGTTGACCAACACCGACTGGTAGAGTAACAGCCCTTCGGACTTCCGGTCCTTCGGAATGTAGCCGACGCCCGCGTCGACCATCTCGGAAACCGTCGGACTCTGCAGGGTGGTGCTGTCGACTGAGACCGAGCCCTGTGTTATGGCGAGATCCCCCGCGAGCAGGCGACCCAACTGCTGTTTTCCCGAGCCCTCGACGCCGACGATCCCGAATATCTCGCCCTCACGAACGGAAAACGAGACCGGCCCGACCGCGTCACCGTGGACCGCACCGTCGACGGTCAGGACCGTCTCGCCGAGTACGGTTTCGCGCTGCTGGTCTGGGACCCGGTAGTACTCATCGGCGGTCTCCCGGCCGACCATCGCCTTCTGCAGCGATTTAGTGGTAGCGTCGGCTGTGGCCATGTCTGCCACACGCTCGCCGTCTTTGAGAACGTAGATCCGGTCGGATATCTGTAGGACCTCGTCGAGCTCGTGGGAGACGAAGACGAACGTCGCCCGGTCCCGGAGGTCGTTCACGAGGTCGAAGAGGATCTGGCGGCCGCTCTCTTCGAGCGCGGCCGTCGGTTCGTCGAGAAGGATGACGGGATTCTCGGACTTCTGTGAGACGTGAAACGCCTTCGCGATCTCGAGCATCTGGCGCTCGTTGAACGTGTAATCGCGCACGCGCTCGTCCACGTCGATGTTGATGCCCAAGTCGTCGACGAAGGCTTGCGCCTCCTTGCGCATCTTCTCTTTTTCGAGCACTCCGAGACGTTCGATCTCACGCCCGAGATAGAGGTTCTCGTACCCCCGCATGGTCTTGATGATGTCCTGTTCTTGACGGACGAGCGAGACGCCGTAGTCCGCCGCCTCACGCGGGTTCGTGAACGTGACGGCTTCCCCGTCGACGAACAGCTGTCCCCCGTCAGCCTGCAACACGCCGGTCAGGATGTTCAGGAGCGTACTCTTGCCCGCACCGTTCTCTCCGACCAGACCGATGACCTCGCCGTGGTCGACTGCCAGGGATACGTCTTTGAGGGCCTGTACGTGGCGGAACGACTTCGAGATGCCCTCGACGCGGAAGCTGTGATCGCCCTCGCCGGTCGGGTCGAATTGGTCCACGTCCGTCGCATTGGTGTGTGTCTGTGATGCCATGGGGGTGTGTAGTGAGCGTTATTCGAGCGGGTTCGATTGGAATCGGTCTGCGTACAGTTGCGTCGTCTCCTCTTGAGTTGCGCTTTCGGTGTAGGCGTCCGGTAGCGAATAACCGCTCGGCTTGTCCTCCTCCTTCCAGTCGAGGACCGCTTTTATATCGTCGAGGTTCATGGGTTGCAAGTCGATCTGGGGGTCCCAAGCGTCCTCGCCGGATTCGACAACGGACATTTTCTTCCAGTCGTAGGGCGTCTCGCCCGAGAAGATCGCCTCGTTGTAGTCGGCGGCGTCGACAACCGGGAGCCGATCGATCGTGTCGGTCCAGTCGTCGGGGTTCTTGACGCAGACCGGCGCGTTGAACGACATCATCTTCTCCGCGTCGCTGAGCCTGTGACCGTTGAGGAAGTCATGACACTTCGCGACCGACCAGCCGGCCTGCCACGGACCCATGCCCGAGACGGTCCCGGTCATCCGGTCCTCGGCGATAGCCGCGAGCCCGGGCTCGCTGGCGTCGATGCCGACCACGGGCACGTCGATATCGTTCTCCTCGAGGACGGTGACCCCACCGAGCGCGACGGCGTCGTTCTGGCCGAAGAAGCCGTCTATGTCGTCGCCGTACTGGGAGACCTTGTCATTCATGACATCGCGGGCGTCCGAACGGATGAAGTTGCCCGGCTGGCGGGACCCCGCCATCTCGATGTCAGGGTACTCTTCCAACGCCAGGTCGACACCCTTGTTCCGGCCGATGTTCGGGGCCGTGCCGCGGTTCCCCTCGATGTGAACGAAGGTCCCGCTGCCCCCCATCGCCTCGAACAGCATCTTCGCGGCGCTGTACGCGTGGTTGACGAAGTGCGGCGTGAAGAACGTCGCGTACTCCTCACCAGCGTCCTGTGGGACGTACCAGTCAGCGATGGTGACAGCGAGGACACCGGGAGTTCCCGCCTCCACCAGCGTTTCCGCCAGCGTGATCGCGGCAGCGTTGGTGTACGTCTGGCCGACGATGAAGTCGGCATCGTTAGAGACCGCCGAGTCGAACTGCTGTTGCTGTGTCTGGACCTCGCCGTTGTTCGTCTGGACGTTCGTGTCGTAGCCGAAGGCCTTGCACGCCTCGAGGTAGCCTTTCTCCCAGCTGAGCCAGTAGGAGTTCTGTCGGTTCGCGATAGAGGCCATCGAGGTCAACGAGTCTCCGGATCCGCCCAAGTCGTTCGATCCGTCCGAGGACGACCCGTCGCCACCCGACGAACCGTCACCGCCCGAGTCTCCCGTACATCCCGCGAGACCACCCAATGCGATCGCGGACCCGCCGACAGTGGTTTTCTTCATAAACCGGCGTCTCGTCTGGTTGGTGCTATCTTGTGCCATGTTTGCGTCAATAGCCTGTGGAGAGCCCCCGGATATATAGTTTATGATCGATCATACGATACACTTCCTTAGTCATCCCTCTCACCGGGCGCGGTCCGTTCCGGTTGGCTTGTGCATCGAGTCTCGTCAGTACATCACTGTGCGTCGGTACGGCACATTGTCAGTACATCACTTTGCCCGCCGAGACGTTGAGATCCTGTCCGGTCATCCGGTCGGCGTCGGACGAACAGAGGAACGCAACCGTGTTCGCGACATCCTCTCTGTTCACCAGTTCGTGCCGGGGACTCTGGTTTTCGGCGTCAGATCGGACCGCCTCGTAGGACCGACCGGTTGCCTCCGCTTTCTCTTCGAAGACGCGCTGGATGCGGGGCCCGTCAACCGACCCCGGACAGATGGCGTTGACGTTGATGTCGTCGTCGCCGACCTCGGCCGCGAGCGTTCGCGTGAATCCGATGAGACCCATCTTCGCTGCCGCGTACGGTGTCCGCTGCGTGAGCGGCCGTTTTCCTGTCACCGAGGAGATGTTGACGATGCGGCCGTAGGACTGTCTTTTCATCGAGGGAAGCAGCGTCCGGCAGGTGTAAAACGCTCCGCGGAGGTTCACGTCGAGCGTGGCGTCCCACTCGTCTACGTCGATGGACTCACACGGCGCAGTCGGTCCAGCGATGCCGGCGTTGTTGACGAGCCAGTCCACGCTGTCAAACTCCTCAAGTGCGGTCTCAACCGTCGATTCGACAGAGTCGAGATTGGTAACGTCCGTCTCAAGCGCGCGGGCACGCCCGTTCTCGGCTTCGACGAGTTCGACAGTCTCCTGCATCTCATCGGCGTTCAGGTCGGCGATGACGATATCGGCCCCGCGTCGTGCCAGTTCGACGCAGATTGCTTGACCGATACCGCGACCGCCACCGGTAACCAACGCTGTGCTATCTTGCTGCATACGCTCACATTCCGAACAGTATTAATAAACATTAGGGTTCTCACTCAAACTGAACCTCGCACGTGCAGACGCACTACCCAGCAACCGCCGTGAGTTCAGGAACCGCCGCGGGCCCGCGTTGCGTCGCGAACCGGCCGTCTCAGGCACGTCCCCGGAAGAATTAACACGATGAACTGCCTCGATTGAGGTATGCCATACAGTGGCTATAGCGATTACTTCGACCGAAAGCTCATCATCTCCGTCGCGACGACCGGGGGACACCAAGGAAAAGAAGCGAATCCGAATCTTCCGACACAGCCCGCCGAAGTGGCACAGGACGTCGCCGCCTGTGAGGAAGCGGGGGCGTCGATCGTTCACCTCCATGCGCGCGACAATGACGGTGAGAAGACGAAATCGGTGGCAAGGTATCAAGAACTCAGAGACGAAATAGACGAACACTGCGACGACATTATCGTCAACTTCACCACGGGCGGTGGTGGCATCTATCCGCGAGAAGAACGCATTGCTCCGGTGCTAGAGACGGATCCACGGCCGGAGATGGCGACCGTCGACCTCGGTCCGATCAACTTCGGCCAGACGAGAACAGCCGAGAACACGCGCGAACAGAACGAGGAGTACGCCGAGCGAATGCGTACGGCTGGGGTCAAACCCGAACTCGAACTATTCAATCCGGGCCACATCCCGGAGGCGAAACATCTCATCAGTAAGGACCTCCTCGCGGAACCCTACTGGGCGACGGTCATCTTCGGGATGCAAAACGGGATGCCACCTGGTCCTCAAAATCTGAAGGCCTTCGTCGACAACTTGCCTGAGCCCGTCGAGTGGCAGTGTCTCGCAGTCGGCAAACATCAACTCCCGATGACGACGGCGGCCATCACGATGGGCGGCCACGTCCGCGTCGGGATGGAAGACAACGTCTACTACCGGAAGGGTAAACTTGCCGAGAGCAACGCACAGCTCGTCCGGCGGACCGCCCGCATCGCCGACGAGCTCGAACGCCCCGTTGCGTCCCCCGCGGAGACTCGCGAGATGCTCGGGATCTGAATCGCGGAGCGGTCGCGACACCCGAATCCTGAATGAATATCCCTTATGGATTCGGGACGCGCGAATCGTAGCGTAAGTGCGATCTCGTGTCGAATGTGTCGAATGTGTCGAGGATTTTGTTTAATTCACGCATTGTTCGAGCGAGGAATAGCCAGATCGCACGGGTACCGACGCAGTCACGTTGGTTTCGGCAGCCGACCGGAGGGGGCTGCTCGCGTGGCTCGGTAAATTTGATTGTGCAGAGGCGAACTTTATACGTATATGGGCGGTTGACACGCTATCATGAAATTCAGTTCAACCTCGACGTACTGAGAAAATCCATAAATTCGGCCAACCCGAACTTTATATACTGTGCCGAGAACAAGTAGGTATGAACGCGAACGACGGCGGTCGGCAGGTACAGGCCACGCTGACCTCGCTCGAGATCGTGGAGACGCTCCGCGAGTTGGACGGGGCTCGGGTGACGGAGCTCGCAGACACGCTCGATCTTTCGCCGAGCACCGTTCACACGCACCTCGCAACCCTCGTCAGCGCCGACTACGTCGTCAAATCTGGGGACATCTACCATTTGAGCCTCCAGTTTCTGGGACTGGCCGATTACGTTCGCAATAGACGAAACGCCTACCGGGTCGCCGACTCGTACACCGACCAACTCGCACAGGAGACGGAGTGCCGCGCCGTCTTCGTCGTCGAGGAGAACGGCCGGGGCGTCTACATGTACACCTACTCCGGGAAATACGCCGTCTGGACTTACTCTACCGTCGGCAAGCGGTTCCACCTTCACCAGACCGCGGCCGGGAAGGCGATCCTCTCGCGGCTCCCCCGCGAGCGCGTCAACGAAATCGTCGACGAGTGGGGACTCCCGGCAAGCACCGAGAACACCATCACTGACCGCGAGGAGTTGCTGGCGGAGTTAGACGCCGTCGCGGAGCGGGGCGTCGCGTTCAACGACGAAGAGCAGTTGGAGGGAGTAAAGGCGGCTGGCGTCCCCGTCAACGGGACTGATGGGCGTGTCGCCGGTGCGTTCAGCGTCGCCAGTCCCGCGAACCGGATGACCGAGGACCGATTCGAAACGGAGATACCGAAGATTCTCCTCGGCGTTGCAAACGAGTTCGAACTCGAAAACTCGATGTCCTGAGTTCATCCTCACGCCTCCATTACAATCGTATTAATGTAATTCTCACGTCCGGATTGTCCCGCCGTCGCAAGTGGTACACAAGAGTCGGACCGCATTGAGTTACTTCGAACCGGACAGCCGCACTCACTCCACGACAGGTTGGAGAGCGCATTGAGAGTCACCCAAGAGCAATGGGTTGCCAGCAGGCCGTAAACAAATCATTTTCCAGTATTATAAATAATTCCGATAGGATGAGTACAGCTGTCTGGGCAGAATCTCCGGCTACGTTCAAACCCCCTGATCGGCGACCAGTTTTCGAGCCTCCGTCGAATCAAATCCGGCTAGGAAAACGACGATTCGAACCGATATTTTTGATTTTTTAGTCAAAAATAAATTAAGTACAATAGAATATCTGTATTATTTCAATTAATTAGTTATTCTATTGATCTTTACGGCTCCAACGTGGAACGTTGGGTTGCCATTACGAAACATGTCAACTGTCGAGAGACGACCGGCGCGGATGGTCTCACAGTTCGGCCATCGCTTTCGACGAGATCTCTGTGAGGGCTTGAGACGCATAAAATGCACAATTACAGATATTTCTATGAAAACATAGGCAAACAAGAATATGATCGGTGAGACCGACTCCCCGAAGTCCCGGTGCGGGTCCTCCTCGGTCTCGTTTCGCTCGGCTTCGTCGCGACCGCCCAACGCGTCGTCCCGCTCCGCTCGGCTCCGAGCCTACCCGGCGAGTCGCGCACCGAGACGCCCCTCGGCATGGCCGCCGTCGGCGCCGTCTCCGGCGTTCTGTTCGTCGCGACCAACGTCGGCGTGCAGCTCGTGGCGTATCTCCGGACTTTCGACCTCTCACACGGGCTGTTCGTGAGCGTCGTGGCACTGGTCTTCGTTGGCATAAACGGCCTCCGCGCCGCCGCCGCACTGTTGGGGTTCTATCCCACCGCGGGGTTCGCGCTCGCGTCGGTCGCCGCCGCCGTGCCCGCAGTCGCCGGCATCCTCGTCGGCAAGCGGCTCCGCGACCGCGTGAGCGACCGCCTTCGCCGGGGGACGGTCCTTAGTCTGTTGACGCTCATCGGCGTGTGGTTGGTGCTCAGCGGCGCGGGCGTGGTGGGAGGCTAAGTGCCAAATATTCACACTATCTTGGGTTGACGGATCATAGATGTCCGTATCACAGTCCCAGAAATGAGCAACTGTAAGGGTGTACTCGTTAGATTCGTAGTTCGCCTTACAGCAAAACGTCCCGTTATAATCGTCTCCTTCGAAGGTGATGCCTCCATTGATGACCGAGTAGTGATCGTTGTTGTAGCAGCCAGCATCATCTTCGTCTTGAGTGGCCTCACGGCGCTCTACAGGAACTCCTTCAATAGCATCAGGGAGTTCTGCTCGCGGATCCGTGATATAAGCCCGAATCTGTGTAGTTCGTTTCCCCGCAACTCGATTCTCTGAGTCTGCTCGGGCGACAGACCTCCAGGAATCGTACGTGATGCTCTTGTTGTTCTTTTAGAGCGTACTGGCTCTGTTGAAATCCTCTTTTTCGGACAGATTCTCATCTGAAACAGCCGGTCGATGAGAGATGCGAATGTCCCGTTACTGCGTTCTTGTCAGGAGAGCTTTCGAGCGGTAAGATACGCAACGAAGAGCGCTGCAATTGCTCCGACGAGGAACCCAGCTTCTGATTCGAACACGAGCAGTATCGGGAGCGAGACGCCGAGAAATGTGACGACGAGTGCGGCCAGCACAACCCTGAATTTCAAGCCAAGAATGGCGATCTCCTCGAACACACCCATAGTGCAGATAATTGACAGAGAAGCTATAAATTTTTGGACCGCGCGTGTTATCGATGACCTGTACTGACCGCAACTGGGTCGAAATATATCACTTGCTGAGGATTTCAACAGAGCCGCTGTCATCGAGGCCGAACGTCGGTCGCGCGTCCGGAGTGTCCTCGCCGCATACGGATCTTCGACCGTGTAATGGCCACGAGCCGCGAGGACGTTACTCGCAGCTGCGGCGTGGATGTCCTGATACTGCGTAATATCACGAGTTCTACGATCACTTCCGTAGGGACGACCACGTCACAGAAGGGAAGCAGGTACTGGAACAGGTCTAGAACGTCGAGCCCGACGGCTGCATCCACACGGGCACTGCGCGGCTGACGAGGGCGCTGGTGTCAGCAGCGACCGTTCGCAGTCGTTGACCGCTCAGCAATCGTTGCCGGCTCCGGTGTCGACTGTCGTCACGGCCTCCTCGTAGATGTCGATGTCGTCGGGGGCAGCGAGATCGAGTGGGTCGTCCTCGAGGTTAGCTTTGAGGAGGCGAAGTCGCTGGGCGGACTTGGCACCAATGAGGCCTGTGAGCTGGTCAACGGTGAGCCCAGCATTGTAGTACGTAGTTGCGATTGCCTTCGGAAGCCGGTCTCCCCCGCTCATCGGTCGCGCAGCCGATCTCGAGCGGCCGCAAATCGAACTGGATCCGTATCGCCAGACGCAGCCATGTCGTTTGCCGACTGGAGCTGCGAGTCGATGAGGCGGTTCTGCTGGCGTGACCACTCCTCGTCGTCGTGCGTCCGGACGTATTCGGCCCAGCTTGATCATCGCACGCCGTTGCTCCGTGTTCCGGCGTTGATCGGCTTCAAACTCTGTGAGTTCAGCATAGTAGTCCTCTACTCCAAGCTCGTTGACGTACGTTTCGAGCTGCTCCATGTTAAATCGTTCCTCGAAGGTCAAGTACAAATGAAGTGCATCCTCGAAATCCTTTCCGCTGAGGCTGTCTGCAGCCTGTGCAAGCCGGAGTTTGTAGGCGATTTGGAGTTCGAGTGGGCTGATATCGATCTGGTCTTCATCGAACGTCACTGTAAGGGGGTTCGAGAGAGCCTCACGCTCAACGTCGTTTGAAACAAACCACGTCTCGAAGTTCGGGTACATCTCCCCGTCCTCAGCAATTCGGATTCGGCTACCCTCGCTCAACATCGAATACATCTCATCAAGTGGCATTGCCATCCCCCAGTACCCTCGATCTTTGAGTTTCGTAACCAATTGCTCAGTCTCCGATTCGGATAACTGTACTGCACCGAGCCTGTCTGGTGCTACTTGCGTGTTCTATTGATATTGAACGACTGCGGACGCAAAAGCGAGGTGCCTGGTCCATGTCAGTCCGGCGGTTCTGGAAAGGTTGTCACTGTCGTTTGCTTCGTGCCTCCCGGACATCATTGCCTGCCCGAACGAGATCCTCACAGTTTGGACAGACAAGAACCGTATCAGCATCACCCGGAGCAAAGACGTCCACGTACCGTTGAGTGACGAACTAGTCGCAATTACCACATGACGGCATAGGTCCCTCACTGGGCGAACCCCGTATAGGTTTTCTGCCCCACACGCTGGTACCCAGAGGATGGGTGGGCTGCTGCGTGCGGAGGAGGTGTTACGGATGAGGTGCCTAGGACTCCTCGAGCAAGGAGCGGGCCCGTTGTACGTAGCTGTTCGCGTCCCAGCTGCGAGCGTCACTGATCTCGTCGAGCAGTCGCCGGGCATCGGCCGTTGACAACTGCTCGGTCCGAACGAGGACCGAAAGCAGGGTTGGCGCCGTGACGAGTCGGGTATCGGCGAGCGACGCATGAATCAGGCCGAGCTGGTTGAACTCGTCGCACAGCAACAGGGAGGCGTCGAGGTCGTTCGCGAGGGTGACTGCGGCGTTCTCCCCATCGTCGAGTGGGAACTCGGCGTCGAGGTCGACCGCCCGGGTGTCAAGGGCGTCAGTTCGGTCGAGGACTGCCGTTGCCGCACGTCCGTGCACGTCCTCGTAGGAGGCGATCTCCTGGAGTTCCTCGATGACCGCTGTCGGGACGATGACTTCGTAGCGGGATAGACAGAGCCCGAGTGGGTCGGGATCGTCGTCAGCGACGATCCCGAGACTCACGAGGGCGGAGGCGTCTGCGACAAGCCGGGACATCTATGCGTCGGCGACCTCGTCGATGAACTCCTCGTCCAGCTGCTGTTTCAGCACGCGCAGGTTCGCCGCTTCCTCGGCGCCGACGAGCGCTTTGAGTTGCTCAAAGGAGATCTCGTCATCGTAATAGGCGGCCGCGATCTCCTGCGTGAGCGCGTCGTCGTGGGCCGCCTCCTGGAGATACTCTCGGAGTGCGGTCACGAGGATGTCCGTCCGATCCTCCCCGAGGACATCTGCGAGCGCGTCGGTGCGGTCGACGAGCCGGTGTGGCGCCCGAAACTGGACGCGCTTCTTCTCGCTACTCATTATGTGTACAGTGTGAGCCAATCCACTTAGCTCTTGTCGTGTGTACGATGTGAGCCTCTGGAAAGGAGGGTAATCTCACACGCATTCGCAGCCGGTCACCTACTACGGGACATTTGAGGTCAGGGGGCTGGTAAGCCGCTCGTTGGGAGTCCAGCGAACGCAGAGCTGGAACGACCTGCCGGAGTAACCCAGTTTCACCCAGAACGGGGTGAGCGTCGCGACACCGTTGACGAGGGGACCCCAGCCGTCACAGGTGTGATGGTCGCGATCGTTGGTATCCGGCCACGTCTGGACGGCGCAGTAGACACTGGTCGGGTGAGTGTCCCGCGCATCCTTCCTCAGGTGTTGCCTCGTCAGTCTCGGCATCGAGCGGGACGTCGCAGACGCGCAACCGACGAGCGTCTGCTGTATCACTCTCCGTCGGCGTCGCGGCCGGCGGTCCAGCCACGGTGGAAGACGGCCAACTGAGTGATCGAGTCGAATGCGCCGCCGCTCGGCTCGTGGACCAGAACGCGGTCTTCGGGAACGGGTGTGACGACGTCCGCGCCGACGAGGTCGTTGACTATGTTCTGGGCCGCCGCGTCGTCGATATCCGCGGTGTTAACCCGGGCGACATCGAGGTCTTGGGCAAGCTGCGCTTTCTCGAACTGTTCGTAGTCGGCACTCGTGTCGTCGTACGGAACGGGACCAGGTATGGTGAGTCACGCAGCGCACGCTGTCGCGCGCTGCACGCCTCCCGGCGCCGACAAACAGCTCCTGGCGTACAGATAGGTCCTCCTCGGATCGCCCGTCCGCCAGGATGCACTCACTCGAGGAGTCGGGCGGTGGGTGGAGGCGAGGGAGTGGATCCAGCCCCAGCGTTAACCAACACTGTGCCGGTATCGGTTCGGAATGTTGGTTAAGTCTAGTCGCTACGGCGTCTGGAGCTCTCGAACTGGCTTCACGACGAAGGTGTCTGGCTCGCTGGCTACTTCTTCACCTGCCCGCTCCGTTGACGTCGAGGGCGACCGCGTGAGCTCGGTGATGAGCTCGTCGCGAACGGTTCGTCGAGGGATGGTGGTCTCGTGCCAGCCCAGCCGGTCGTCGAAGTGCCGCTTCTGGAACTGCTCGCCGACGTCGTCGCGGGCGACGTACTGCGTCCGCGTCGATCGCCCGACCTGGTGGGCGACGAAGACGGCGCCCACGGCCTCGTGCGTGAGTTCGACGAGAGTACACCCCACGAGGGCGACGACCGACGCGTGATCCCGATCGGTCGGAACCGTCATCTCGAGGTCCGCCCACGGCTCCTCACCGTCGGGGGTGGTTGCTGCCTGATGCGCTGCTCGTGTCTTGCTGCAGCGTTCCGAAGCCATCGTCATCGGGGGCACGTGATGCGCCCCTCCACCCCCTCATGGGGGCGACAGACACCACCGAAACGCACCCGCCCAACCTATGCACTAATTCTGATACTTCCGTAGTTCCGCTACCCTTGTGACGGCCCCTCGGCCTGAGAGAGCCGGCGGCCTTCGCACACTGCATATCGCCTCTTTCTTTGGACAAAAACCACGATATGCAAGACGATATCACGCCATCAAATCGGAGAAGAACACCGTTGGGCCGATTTGAGAGCGTAGAAGATACCTCGACGAGTTCCAGGATAATGCTGTGATTTCAGAAATTGCTCGACGGCGGGGTAACGAAAGTGATTTCGGTAGTATCTGGATTCTTGGAACCGCTGCTTCACCTGTGCTGAGCCTCTCGAGGTCATCCGGCTCGACCCTTCTAATCGTGAAATACGCCCGATTCTATCAATTCCGGCCGTGTTAGCATCTGAGAATTGCTCGACGGGGGTTCAGAAGAATCTGATTCTAGTCCGAAGTATAATCATCGATATACTGAGGGGAGCGGATCTGCTGAAACCGTCCTCACTCACAAGCCTGGCTTGCTGCATTAGGGGATTGATGCAGAATGCTGCCGATGTTTGTTTCGCGCTTTCGATAGAGAAATTACCATTAATTAGGTGTGCCAACAGAGCCATGTTTGCGCAATTCGACAACTCAGACACAAACGTCTCTTTGAGTCTTCATTAGTAATATTGGAGCGTAAACAAATTAGACGACTATGTCCTCACTACTACCTCTAAAACCTACACCCAGATCAGTATCTGATCGTGGGTTAGAACCGAGACTCGTTGACTTCGAAGACGAATCTGCGGAACAGATTCTATCGGCAGTCGCGTCAACAACGGCCCGTCGTATCCTTAATCGGCTTTATGAAAAACCGACGACGACGTCGGACATTGCTTCAGACATTGACTCTTCAGTACAGAATATTAGCTACCACCTCGACCGACTTCAAGACGCAGAGTTAGTGGAGGTCATTGAGACGTGGTATTCCGAGCAAGGGCGCGAGATGGATGTGTACGCTCCAACGAATAGCGCGCTTGTCCTTTTTGCGGGAGCAGAACGAACAACCCCATCACTTACAACCGCGTTACGTCGTGTCTTCGGCGCAGTCGGGATCGTCGGCGTTGTCAGTGTCATCGTCCACGCACGCTGGTCAGTATCAACACCCGTACCAGTATCTCGGAGTGGGGAACCTCCACAGCCCGATCCAACTCTGTGGGAGACACTCGTTACGTTCGGAACCGGCCCTGGCGGGTTCATTCTGGGAGTCAGTATTGTTCTAATCTTGTCTCTCTTTGTGACGTGGTACTGGCGGACGTATCGTCTAACACAAAGTCACACTCACTCAGCGTGAGATTTTTCCGGGACTCAAAGACGCCTTTAAATCTGGGATAGGACGATGTCTCCCCCCTCTAATGGTAGTGTATGAAACGTAGACTGTTTCTGGCAAGTGCTGGGATTGGCCTCTCAACAGCAGCAGCGGGTTGTACCTCACAAGCAGCATTGAGCGCATCGTCCGAATCAGACTCAGAACCGGAATCGAACACCTCCGAGAGCACACAAGACGAGACTGATCAAATGTCGGAGCAGACACTTATCGAAGCCGGCGACACCGCTGAGCGAACTATCGGAACCGCATCGCTCGAAGAGCGTGGTCTCAGAACAGCTCACCACGTCGCATTCGGGAATCCGACAGAAGAGACCCACCACGGAACGATTACGATTTCGACCGCCAGCGAGACAGTATTTGAGGAATCGGTGGAGCTCCAAGCAAGCGCGAGTATCGTTGCGTCGCTTACCGATCTCGGCACGTACACTGTTCGGGTAGCGGTTCCTGAGTTAGATGCGACTGATGTAGTTACTATCGACCCTCACCAATTCACCTGTAACGTGACTAAAACGACGGTCAACGTTCAGGGGGATGGCACACTCGACTCAACGAGTATTTCTACGCGCATGGCGTGTCCCGGTGTTGTTTCCGAAACGGCCCCCTCCGACGAGGTCGTGTCGCACACACTTGGTGACGATCCGATTCCCGCAGATACGGGGCGATTCACACACACGTTCATGCTCCGGAATCCGTCGGACGAAACGTGGACGGCCAGAATGCTCGTCGAAGGTGACTCGACAGCGCAATTTGATGGGCTCTATAAGGTCGAACCTGAAAGTACAGTACTGATTACCCTCACTGAGAGCGGAACATACACTCTATCGGTTGATGTACTCGAAACAGAAATGACGGCCAGTGAGCAAGTAACGCCCGAAAACTTCGACTGTAACCAGTCGTCAACACGGGCAGAAATTGATTCAGAGGGAGAACTCACAGTGAATACTCTGTCAACGCTCATGGCTTGCGGCACCGGGACAAATTCGACGAACGAGTCGTCCTAGCAGAGGACAAGTGTATTCAAATTGTTTCACACAGCAAGGGTTGTTATTGTCTTCAGCGAACAGCTGTTTCAGAGGAGGATATAGCTGAAGAATTTGAGTTCAACAGAGACCCGTGTGTAAGTGCTAACTTCTGGGTGTGTGGTTTTGATTGTCTGTGCTGAGCGTTCTGTGTATCACCTGTACTTAGCGATTCAACGCGATGGTCGATCACTCTCTTATCAGCAGAGTCGCCAAACCAATCACTTTCTAAGGCTTCCACAGATTCGGGGTAGTTATGATTCAGAATTGCTCAGTGGGACCAGCTGATTCCTCCTCAGCCTGCTCGTACATCTCATCCGGGAACGGGAGACTGCCCCAGATCGAGTAGGGACACTGGTCCTGGCCGATGCAGTAGCGCTGTAGATCGTCATTGTCGCAGTTCATCGGCAACGGCGTGTCGCCGTCGATGGTGTTCGAGAACTCGTAGCGGACCTGATACTCGGTTTCCTGCTCGTCATACCACGGCCACCGGGAGAAGACGTCCTTGAGGTCCGCGACGATCTCGTCGAGACTGCTGTCTTGGTACTGCGGGAGCCACATCACCATCCGCGCGAAGTTGTAGAGGTCCTTTCGCACCGGCTTCTTATCGTGGAGCCGCTCCTCCATATTCGCCATACAGGGGAGTTCGAAGAGGTCTTCGATCTCTCGCACCTCGATCTGTTCGGCGCCGGTTCCAGCTCGCCCGATTCGGTACGTATTGACGCGCCCGTCGCGGTCGATCGTGACTGCCGAGTGGGACTCGTGGTCGGCCAGCGTCTTCGCGAGACTGCTCGGACTCGAGATCCAATCCGTCACAGAGGATTCCCAGTTGTCCTCGGTCTCGTACGCCTCGACCGCTCGATAGAGCTCTTTCTCCGTGTGGAACTCGGCCTTTTGTGCGACGTCGTCGGGCGCATCACTAAGGGCCCGCCGGAGGACGCGAATCGTCCGTTCTCCACGGTCCCAGTCCCGCCAGATGCGCTCGTGATGGCCGGTCTCGAGGAAGCGATCGATCCGCTCCGTGATCTCCGACTCGTTCGTGGTCAGCCACGTCACCTGGTCCCCCGAGAGCCCGTCTTCTTGCACCCGGAGGAGCTTCTTGAACGCCCGCTCTGCGTAGTCTCGATACTTGCTGTCGAAATCACCGACCGGGACGTACAGCTTGTTGTCTTTCACCCGCGTCAGTATCTCTCCGTCGTCGTCACTCCCCGTCGACGCCTCGTCCTCTCGAACGAGACATTTGCGTGACGCCGCTGCCATCGGGATTTCGAGGTAGAGGCCATCCCCGAACTCCGACATCTCTGTGATGCCCGTACAGACCCGACCCGGGTGGGGGCCATCCTCGCCGGGCTCCTTGCTGTACAGCACGTCGGCGATGTCCTGTTGGAGCGACCCATCGCCGTGGGCGCGGATTAGGGAGGCGAGATTGTTGACGTACAGCTCTCGGATGTCGTAGAGCACCTGGATGTTCCGGGGTGACGCGTGCTCGAACTTCGGGTGTTCTTTCACACAGATCGCACTTAGGGTCGCGAGCACGGCGAGCGTCCCCGGCTCGTCGACGAACGGCTCCTCGGCGGCGTCGGCACGAACCTGCTCTTTGAACGCTGCCGTCCCGAACCGCTCGACATCGTTCACGAGTCCTCGGGTTGGTCCTTGCCGTCGACGACGTATCGGTTGTAACCACGCGTAAACAGCTGGTTGATGCGGGTCTCACCGTACTCCAGCGGGAGTGCCGCAACTCGATACGCCATGTCCTCGTCGTCGATTCGCTGATGAACGCGGATTGCGTCGGGTCCGTTCCTGAGTCGCCGTCGGCAGCCGAGCCCATCGTCTCAGCCCCCGAACTCCCCCAGCCAGTCTCCTCTGGGGAAGTGGTCGACTCAGTCGGCTCTGTCAGCCCGTACTGAGCCTGTGTCCGCTCGACCATCCGTGGCCGGGACACGGACTCGAAATGGTCTTCCTGGGGCTCTGTGAGCGGCTGGTCGCTTTCTGGATGCCCCGGCGCAATCGGGAGCGGCTTCAGCGAAAACGGCGGCGGCCCAGTCTCGCCGAACGACGAGCTCGGGAGTTGGGCGATCCACTCCCCACTTGGGAGCGTGTTGATTCGGTTACGGAGTTCGGTCGGGCTGAGGTCCTCGTGGGCAAGCGACTCCGCGAGATCGCGCTCGATCGAGATGTTGCCGATGAGCTTCGTCTTGATGTTGTTCAGCACCTCGACGTAGGCCCGCTCGTTCCGGTTCCGCACCTGTTCGGGGAACTGCACCACGAGCCCCATACTCAGGCCGAACGACCGGCCCTGCGGCAGTAGCTGCTCGGAGACGAGCTTCGTCGACGCGACCGGCGCCGACTCTTCGATGATGAGGTTCGTGAGCTTCTCGTAGTCGGTCTGGCCGTCGCGTCGGCGCACCTGCACGGCGTCCCAGAGGTTGCTCAACAGTAGGAGTGTGATCGCTCGCTGGGCCTCCGGCCGCAGGTCGCCGAGGTCGAAGATGATGGTGGCGTCTTCATCGAGGAACTCGCGGAAGTCGAAGCGGTTGTCGACGTACTCGCCGGCGTCGTTCTGTTCGGGGACGTGGCTGAAGATCCGCCGGAGATGCGCGTCCTCTTTGAGCTTGTCGAGGCGGTCCCGACGGCGTCCATCGACACCTGGAACTGGTGGTTGTCCTTCGCGAAGTGGCGCGTCAGCGATTCCTCGATGTTCTGGTTGTCCGCAGAGACCGGGGGAATCGTCTGGTCGCGCTGCATCCGGAGCGCGGCGGCGAAGAGGTCGTCCAGCCCGAACACGTCGCTCCCGTACTCCTCGTCGAACAGCGCCTTGATGAGGCAGCTCAGAATCTCGTTCGCGACGAATGCTTGGCCGTACTGCTCGCGCCCATAATCATCCGGAGGATGTCGTGGAAGTGGTCGACCTTGTCCTGAATCGCGTCCTCGCGGTTCCGACCCGTTCCGGGAACGCCTGCGGGCGCTGTTTCTGCTCGTCATCGAACCAGCCACGCTCTTCGAGTCCGCTGCGCAGTCGCTCGACCGCGGCCGCTTGGTCGCCGTCGCCGACGACGATCACCTCCCACGGCTTGAGATCGATTTTCCCGCCCTCAGTCCAGTAGTCGATATCGCCTTCGAGGATGACCTCGGTTCCGTCCTCGAGGGCAGCATCCATCTTCCGATAGCGGTTCGCCCAGATCATACAGGGAAGGTCGGCGTCGCCGTCGGTGAGCGTGAAGTAGAGCGCCGTACTGTTCTGATGGAGATCCGTGACCTCGCCGATACAGCGGACGCCGTTGAGGGCAGGCGTGTCTTGGATAACCGACGCAATCCAGTCGTTCAGCTGGGACACTCTCAGGACCTCTTTCGCGTCGGGTTCGACCGCTTGCCGTTCGGTATCCGGTGCGTCCGACATCTTCGTTTCATAACTTCTGAATAGGAACCTCAAAAAGCTACGTTCGAGTGACGGGTCGGCGAGCGACCGGCAGCGGACGACCTTCGCTGACGCTTGGCACCGCCGCGTACAGGCCGTTCTCAGCGACGGCTCGCCGTTCACCGTCGAGAAAGTATGACTAGCTTCCACACCTATTCTCGGAAGCCGAGTAATCGAAGGCCATTCAGGGAAACGAGGACCGTCGATCCCTCGTGACCGACCACCGCCAGCGGCAGAGGGATTCCACGCAACAGAATCGTGCTAACCATCAGTCCGATCGCACCGAATGCGATTGCGAGATTGATTTTCAGCGTCTGACGCGTCCTACGGCCGAGTTCAAGCACGTACGGAATCTTCCCGATATCGTCACCCATCAACACGACATCAGCCGTCTCGAGGGCGACATCGGTCCCGGCGCCACCCATGGCGATGCCGAGCGTCGCCGTCGCCAGTGCCGGTGCGTCGTTCACGCCGTCACCCACCATCGCCACGTTCTCGTGTCGCTCGACCAGCTCTTCGATAGTTGCGACCTTCTCTTCCGGCAGTAGTTCCGCCTGCACCTCGTCGATACCGACTTCGTCGGCGATCTGCTGTGCGACGCGTTCGTTGTCGCCGGTCAGCATGACGATGTGTTCCACGCCGAGCGACCGGAGGTCCTCGATCATCTCTGCAGCCCCAGGGCGGACCGTATCGGTGAACGCCAGCCACCCCAGTACCGTGACATCGTCGCCGTGCTCGCGTACGACGAGGACGCTCGTCTTCCCCTCCGCCTCCAGGGACTGGAGCCGGTCGAGACCCGGTTCGAGCCCCTCGATCACTACGTCTTCGAGCACAGTCTCGACGTAACTCCGATTCCCGATATGGATGGTCCCGTCTTCGACCTCGGCGCAGACGCCTTTCCCGGCCTCCGACTGAAACCGTCGCCCATCGGGAACGTTGAGTCCGCGATCTTCCGCTTCCGTTACAGTCGCACGAGCGAGATGGTGCTCCGAGCGGGCCTGCACGGCGGCCGCGAGCGAGAGCAACTCGTCGGCAGTCAGCGACTCGTCCGCGAGGCCGTCCCGGACGAACACGTCCGTCAGCTGTGTTTCGCCCCGCGTGAGCGTGCCCGTCTTGTCGAACGCGACCGCGTCGATGTTCGCAGCCGTCTCGACGTGTTCGCCGCCCTTGAACAGGACGCCCTGCCTCCCACCGGAGGCGATCGCCGACAGCACCGCCGCCGGTGTGGAGATGATGACCGCACACGGGGAGGCAGCGACCATCAGGGTCATCGCGCGGTAGAACGTACTGGTGAACTCGCCCCCGAACCCGAGCGGGATTGCAATCGCTGCGATCGTGAGCGCGAACACGCCGAGGACGTACGGCTGTTCGAGGCGATCGATGAGCCGTTGTGTCGGCGCCTTCTCACTTTGCGCGTTTTCGACCATATTGATGAGACGGCTGATCGCCGATTCGTGGGCCTGCCGCGTGACCTCGATCTCAAGGCTCCCGCTCTCGTTGATCGTCCCGCCGAACACCTCGTCACCGGACTCTTTCGGCACCGGGACGGACTCGCCGGTGAGCGAGGCCTGATCGACCGTTCCCTCACCCGACGTGACGATTCCATCGAGGGGGATTCGGTCGCCGGGGCGGACGACGAACACGTCGCCGACAGCGACGTCGGCGATGGGAACTGTGATTTCCTCTCCGTTGCGGAGCACTTGGGCTTCGTCCGGTCGCATCTCGATGAGAGACTTGATCGCCCGGCGCGAGCGCCCGATCGCGTAGTGTTGGAGCGTGTTCGACAGCGAGAACAGGAAGAGGAGCATCGCG
The DNA here is from genome assembly GCF_007671685.1 of Halorubrum salsamenti. Lineage (GTDB taxonomy): Archaea > Halobacteriota > Halobacteria > Halobacteriales > Haloferacaceae > Halorubrum > Halorubrum salsamenti. The sequence continues at coordinate 214,018 of NZ_VCNL01000005.1, forward strand.
CCCTCGAACGGCGCACCGATCGAGAGCGCACCGAGCGCCGCGACGATCATCAGGAGGTCGATATCGACTGCACGGTGGCGGAGCGTCTCGATCGCACCTCTGAGCCCGTACCAACCACCGAAGACATATGCGACGCCGTAGCCGGTCCACCTGAGGAGTGACGGGCCGGCGAGCCATCCCGTCACCAGACCGATCACCATCCCGAGCAGCGTCAGCCCGACGAACATCGCTTCCCGTCTGAGTTCCGAACGCGTGCTCACGTCGTCCGTGTCCGTCTCAGAGCCGTCTCGGATCGAGACGTTCCGGTCGCGGACAGCATCTCGAATCGCTTCCTCGGATGTGATTGCTTCATCATAGGTGATCGTAGCGCTCCCCGTTCGGAAGGAGACAGCCACGTCGTGGATGCCGGAGAGACCCTGGAGGTGTCGTTCGAGTGCCCGAGCACCCGCTTCGCCACGGCCACCCCGTCGTTCGATGCGGACGGTACACGTTGAAAGCGGGAGAGATTCAGAAACAGCCACGTTTTCTATACCAATAGTGTACCGGGATTTGACGTTTTAGGTATGCCAGTGAGTATTCCTTCGACGGTAGGTGAGCTTGGTTTCTCGGCCACTCAGAAACCCCTGAGATGCGATCCTTTCGTTCAGATCGAATCATCCGATGATCGTCACCGGGATCCGTGCTCGGCGGGTGACAGTCTCGGCAACGCTGCCGAGGAGCGTACGATCGATGCCTGAGCGGCCGTGGCTTCCCATTACAATCTGATCTATCCCGTGGTCGTCGGCATATTCGAGGATCCCCCGTGCGGGCCTACCAACTTCTGTGACAGTATTGAGTTCGATATTGTGTTCTCCAGCGAGATCCGTGGCCGTCGTGTGGATTCTGGTTGCGCGATCTCGGGCATTATCGTACCAGTCTTCAGCGACTGGTAAGCCGCCGGCCTCCACGTCGATAATCGAGTCAATCGGATTGATGACGTATATCGTGGTGAGGGTTGCCTCCGCGAAGTTCTCGATAGCGTACGTAAGCGCACGCTCTGAAAGCGGTGAACCGTCGAAGGCGATGAGAACGTTGTCAGGCATTCGAACAGAATTTGAGGTGAACTAAAAAGAGTGTACCGCTCAGAACATCACGCCCACCACCAGAAGGGCTAACTATTCAGTTTGAGTATCACCAGCCATGGCCCTCCACGCAGTCGAAAACGTTGAAGAAGCGTTTGGTGTCACCCGAGAGTTTCTGACACCGATTACCGTACACCGCTGGCTGAAGCTCGCGCTTGTCGTGTTCTTCGTCGGGGGCGGCGTGAGCTTTCCGACGGCTCAGTTCAACACGTCAACGCCGCCGGGGGACGTCTCTACCGGTGATCTCCCGTTCAGCCTCCCGGTCGACGTGGTGCCCCTCGTCGTCGCACTTGTCGCCGCCGGACTCCTTCTCGGAGGGCTATTCGCGTTGATTGGCGCGATTATGGAGTTCGTACTGATCGAGTCGCTCCGCACGGGCGAGGTGTCGCTCCGACGCTATTGGCGCCAGCGCTGGCGGCAGGGGCTCCGCCTGTTCGGGTTCCGGATCGCGATCGGGCTCCCGATGATCGTGCTGTTCGTCGGTTGGCTTGCACTGCTCGTTGTCCCGATCCTGACCGGACGCGATCTCACAATCCCGGCCACGGCGTTCCTCGTTGGGACCCCAGTGGTGTTGCTTATCGGCGTCCTGTACGCGTTGGTGTCGGGGCTCACGACCGTATTCGTCGTACCGCTCATGATTCAGGCAGACTCAGGCGTCCTCGCGGCGTGGCGTCGCCTCTGGGGATCGATCAAGATCACGTGGAAACAGTATCTAGCATACGTCGTGATCTCGTTCTTGTTGACGGTCGCGGCCGGAATCATCGCCTCGATCGTGGTCGGCATCGTCGCAATCGTGCTTCTCATCCCCATTCTCATTATGGCCGCGATCGCGCACGTGACCGTCTCGTTGTCGTCGACAGTTGGGTTCGTCGTTCTCGTCGCACTCGCACTCCTGTTCGGGCTGTCGATGCTCGTTGTCGGGACGCTCGCGCAGGTCCCCGTCGTGACGTATCTCCGGTACTACGCGCTGCTTGTACTCGGTGATATTGAGGGGTCGTTCGACGTCCTATCCGACCATCAACCATCAAGAGGAGAGGTATGAACAACGGATCATCGGGGTGGGGTTCCGCCGCCCGTGGCGCAGTCGCGCTGTACGTCCTCGGGATGATCGGCGTCGCCGCGCTTGCGATCTACTCCGTACCGTCTCTCCGAGCGATCCCCGAACTGGCGGTCCTGTCGTATCCGACGCTCGTGCTGATCGCGGCTGCGAACTCGACGATACTCCTCGCCGTGTTTGTGACTCTCGGTGCGGCGACGGCTCCCCGGACGGGGCTACACTCACACGTCTTTGCGTGGGCGTCCGGCGGCAGTCCAGACTGGGACGCGTTTCGACGATCACTGCCGCTCGCGGTCGGGTTGGGTGCGGTACTGTTCGGTCTGGTCACCGTCGTCGACGTCGCGTTCACCCCGTTTACGGAACTCGAATCAGTCAACCCCGCCGGGGATGCGGCGGCGCTCGAGGATCTGCTCGCGTCGATTCCGATGCGACTCCTCTACGGCGGGATCACGGAGGAGATCCTCCTCCGGTGGGGCGTCATGGCTCCGATCGCGTTCGTCCTCTGGTGGGTTCGAAACCGGGTCGGTGGACGGATGGAGGAGCCGCCCGCGGCGGGACTGTGGGTCGCGATCCTCGCCAGTGCGGTCGCGTTCGGCGTTGGTCACCTACCCGCGCTCGCGTCGACGTTCGATCTCACGCCCGCACTGGTCGTCCGAACCGTCCTGTTGAACACGATCGTCGGCGTGGCGCTCGGCTGGCTGTTCTGGCGTCGGTCGCTGGAGACGGCAATGGTCGCCCACGCCGCATTTCACGTCGTTCTCGTCGGAGTGTCCGTGGTCGCGATGCTACTGTTCTAGGCGGAGTTAGTGGGACTCAATAGCTCACGCGGACCGTCGCCGGGCCCGGGCGTACGCGTAGACGATGCCGACTACGGCCCCGACGAGAAACACGCCGGAGCCCATCGAGAATTCGACGCCACCGTCCGGCGGCCGACGGAAGCCGAACACGAACAGCAGCGTGTCGGGGATCCCGACCGTCAGTGAATCGACGCCGATCGCCGCTAACGCGAGCGGGACGACGACCCCGATCGCGACGGAGAGCGCCAACACGCCACCGGCGGTTCCGACGACGAGGTCCCACACGACGGTTGCCGGAGCGGTCTCCCAGCCTTCGAGCCCGGGTGGTCCGTACACTTCGAGGCCCGTTTCGCTGTCGATGACGGAGACGCCGGCTGGATAGCTCAACAGCGTCAGCGCCATCCAAACGTCGCCGACCGCGCCACCGGCGTTCAACGCCAGCGGGACGGCGAGCCACGGCCACTCGAACAGGACCATCGCAGGGACACCGAGGAGAGTCAACAGGACCAGCGGTGCGAGTGCAACGACGAGAAACTGGTTGCGAGTAAACCGGGTGTCGGTCGTTGCGAACGCGTACGGAAAGACGGCGTAGACGACACCGAGCCCGTACCGTGCCGTCCCACCGAACGCGCGGATCGCCGCCCCGTGACAGAGTTCGTGAAGAACGATCACGAGCAGCATCGAGCCAACGGCGAACAGGAAGGTGAGACCGAGGTTCCACCAGCCGGCGGCCGCGTCGAAGCCGAACTCGGTGACGCCGGCGTCACCCGTCGCGAGGTAGTACACGAGCAGAAAGCCAACGAGCGAGACGAGCACGCCGAAGGTACTCACAACGGTCCACTGAAGCACGAGCTGGCGCGAAACGCCGAACTCCGCCAGTAGTTCGTCGGTAGCCTCTGGAGGCATTATTCCCCTCTGAGGTAGGCTACCCCCGGGATATCCCCGTGTGCGAGTGATTCTCGACCGAAGTACCCGACGATGGCGAGAACGACGAGCAGCGTGACCAGAACTTGAGTTGCCGTGACCGTTGCGACGGCGGTCTCGTCGATGACGCCATCGACGATGAGCACATCTGGGGCCAACGGTAGCAGGATATCAGCGGTGTTCACCATTGCGTGGAGAACCATCACAATAAGCACGCTACCCGTGTTGTTGTAGGCACACGCGAGAACGACCGACAGGAGGACAATACTAGCGAACCATCCGATCTGATTGGCAAGCGTGAAATCGGAATGAGGAGTGATGGGGATGAGGAAGTACGGGAGATGCCAACCCGCCCAGACCACACCAATAATGAGACTCGCTGTCAAGGCACTATATCGCTCATTCAGGTGGGGCTGCGCGAATCCTCGCCACCCCGGTTCTTCGTTTAACCCGCCGCTGACTGTGAGTCCGAATATAAAAACGATGGCGATCAGAACAGGTGACTGTAAGGGTTGGTTGAGATCAACTGGGCCGCCGATGGTCGCGAGAATGGTAGTAGTGACCGCCACGATTCCGATCGGGATCCCGAAGGCGGCCACCCACCACGGCCAGCCGACGTTCCACCGGACGATCTGGCGGGCCCACGTTCGGACATCGTCTCCTCGCAGCCATGTCACTACCGCGGCACTCACCGGCGGGCCGAAGCTACCGAGGTAGATGAGTATCCACGGTGCCCAGCTCTCTTCCATGAAAGCGGCCGGAGCTGAGATGATCCACGTGAAAGCGTATGCACCCACGAAGAACGCTGCGACTGGATGAGTATCGATCCACGAAGTCTGACTGTCCGCCATGGCGGTGTTATCCTAGACTAACCAGATAAAGCCATCGTGAATTTAACATTTATCAAATTATTCGGGGTACTATTTTTGAAATGAATGAAGATTAATTCGACGAGAGGTACGTTACGACCCGATATTGAAGGGATTATACCGCCAATTCTCCGTTAGCGCAATTTTCAGTCGTACCTGTGGACTGAGATCTGACGATATGTGTGCCAGAGGGAGGGTTGATATGTTATTTCAAGTCTGATCGGTAACTGGATCGACTCGGCTAAAATTCAAATTTATTAGGTTTCTTTCTGTAGTGGCAGTATGGCACCGGACGGAAAAGGGACCCAGTCGAGAGATATAACGCGACGATCGGCGATGACGATAGCGGGAACTGCAGTCACGACGTCGTTAGCTGGATGCTCACTGTTTGGAGCCGATGAAGCATCGTACTGGTCGGATAGTCTCCAGATAGATGTCGATTATGACGCTGTCCTCGCCGCCGCTCGCGAGACCGGCTACACGGTCGAGGAGCCGTTCTACGTCGGGGCTAGAGAGCCACGTGGGCTCGCTCCCGAAGGACTCTCGGAGCTCGAAACCCGATTTGGCGCCGGGTATCGCGTGTTTGGATTCTCCCTGTTTCACACTGACCACGTCTTTCTCGAAGTCGGACTGACGGGTGAGACACCGTCCGTCTCGCTGTTCGACGAGGCTACCGTCGCCGAGGAGTTCCCTATCGATTCGATTCCACCGGAAACGTGGTTCGTGGAACAGCTCACACTCGCATTCGAGATTCCCGAGTCTAACGCCCGTGAGAGCGCAGCTGATCTCCGAGAACAGGCGGCGGAGGGAACCGATATTCCGAGTGTGGACATCTCTGCGGCTGTGGATTTCTAGGCAGTCTACGAGTACGCCGCCACGGAACGAACCGAGGCCACGGGCTCCCCGACGGGTGGTGACGGCTGGTATACTGAGACCTCTTTCCGCGACGATCGCCGGATCGCAGCTGTCGATTATATCGTTCAAAGTGCGGAGATACGGCAAAAAGACGGTGATCGGACCTATACTCTCAAATTAGATCGCCTCGGCGGACTCTATACTCGGATTGGGCTCCCTGTGAACGAGGAGATTCCTGAGGAGGAGTATCGAGACGCCGTCAGAGAGATGTTCGACAATATCGGGCTTCCCGCTGAGGCCGTCGCCGATCTAACATTCGAATATTCGGCTCTGTTGAAATCCTATTCTTCAGACAGATTATCACCTGAAACAGTCGGTCGATGAGACCTGCGTATCTATCGATAGTTCCAAGCTCTGTCCCACATCAGAAGTGTTTACAATATCACAACTGTTCGCATAGGTGTGTCCCCCTCTCGTCGTACTTTCCTCACCGGTTTGAGTCCCGGCTTACTCGCTATCGCAGGGTGTGCCTCTCCCTTCCAGCAATCTCGAACGCGTATCGGTGAAATCGTTCTCTTGAATATGGACGACAGGGGCCATACAGTTCGAGTGCAAGTTCAGTCTTCAGGTGAGACGCTCCACGACACGAGCAAGGAGATACCTCCGTCGAGCGAAGAACAGCCCGTTATTACTACTGACGATGGGCTGCCGACTGAACTCCGAAAATACACGGTTTCCGCGACGCTCGATGGAGGGGAAGATTCGATATCGAGAACGTATCCAACGAAGGGCGGAGACTGTTATTCGGTGACTGTTCGTGTTGGGACGGACGGACGATTCAGGGATATGCCGTCCGATTCGGCGTTCGAAGGATGTAGTCAGTAGGGAACCTGTATTGACCGCAACCGGGTCAGAATATATCAATTTCTGAGGATTTCAACAGAGCCGGAGTTTCATAAACACAACTCCAGAGAGCCCGGGGCCAAGGAGACCCAGCAACAGTAACGCGAGGCCAAGAACATTATCGAATGCGAGGTCGAACACGATAGCTGGTACCCAGAACCCCCACGTGATTGTGAATGTCACAGCGAAGAACACCCAAGGACTGGACAGCTCAATACGTGTATTGCCGATTGTCCGACTTGGTGTTTCGCTCATAATTTTGCGGCGACATGTTCCACATGATCATATAAATAACGAAGAGTGTGAGTAATATACAGAGAGATAACATCACAAACCGATTTGCTGTCGCCGACATCACACCGACCGAGGTTCGAATGTCTGGCGTCGATATCACATGTCAGCAAGCTGTATAGCTCGCGCAATAACGTACATCAACACGATACCGGTGCCGACTGCCAGAATAAACTGCGAGACCACGGTGAGAAATCCAGCGAGCAGAGAGTTCCCAGCGATCAGCAGCGTGATCAAAAATACGAGAAGCGCTACTCCACCGAATAAGATGATGAGCCCGGAGAGTCGGAATACCTCTGCTTGAATTTGCGAAATGTCTAGCTCCCCTGATTCTTGGTCGATGAACGGCGGTGACGACATGATAGTCCTGTATGGAGATAAGCCTATAATATAAAGGGTAACTTCCTGCGGTGTTAGCTCAGATCGGCTTGGCGGAATCTGAAATACCCGACGAAGAGGGGGACGACAGCCCACGCAAACAGTATTCCGAGAAATACCGCTGGATCGAGATAGCTAGGGGTCGATCCCCCGATCCGTGCTTCCACGGCAGTTCCCCCGCCGAACAACAGCCGCTAGACGAGTCCGTTGTACGCCCCCGTGGGGCTGAGACCCTGTGAGAACAGGAACCATCCGGGAACGACTCCACCGGGCATGTCGCCAGTGACCAGTAAGTGAACCGCATTAGGAACGAGATCCCAAAGCAGCGTCAACCCGAGGTACGCCGTGATTGCCAGAGTCATTGCGCGGAGAATCGCCAGATGTTCCCGAGGCCGACTGCCGCCCCGACCGTCGCGAGAATAAACCCGAGCCCGGAGGACCAGCGAGCCGTAATCATAGTCCGAGATGCGTCCATTAAGGGCTTAAATGCCGGTTATCAGAGTGGTGGGACCCGTCTCGGATCATAGGTTGTCGGAACCGAAGCTTTTGTTGTTGGATACTGAGCGTCCCGTATGGCAGAGGATATCAGTCTGACCATCGAAACCGATGATCAACCGTCAGAGACACTCATCCCCGCGTTCACATACCTGGGATGGGTGGAATGATCGCCTGTAAGTATCTCATCGGAGAGCTGGAGTGTGCTCGCTGTAGGACGACGATATGACTCCAGATCCACATTTGAACTGCGGGTCCCGTCCGATCAGCCATCCGGGAAGACCCTACTCGTTGGGACTTCTCACTTGGGGATGGCGGGAGTGACGGCGGCCGACTACCTCGTCAGGCACGTCGATTCAGAGCAGATCGGGCACATATCGGCTCACAATTTTCCGGCCATAACGCCGTTTCAAAACGGGGAGCCACGACACCCCACGCGGCTCTACAACCTCGAGGGCACGGATCTGTCGGTACTGCTCGGCGAGCTGTTCGTTCCGGTGTGGGCCGCTCACTCCTTTACTAACGCTCTCATGGAGTGGGTGTCGTCCGCAGACGTCACGGAACTCGCAGTCCTCCACGGCGTCCCCTTCCCGCACGGACCGGAGGAGCACACGGTATTTCACGTTGCTACACCTCAGTACCGAGAACGGCGGTTAGCCGAGACCGATATTCAACCGCTCGAAGGCGGCTTCCTCGACGGTGTCGTTGGAGAAATTTTGGCACAAGCACTTGACCGAGACACACCGTCTGTCGGTGTCTACATCACCCCGACCCACCCGCCGGGGCCAGATATTGACGCCTCACTCTTGCTACTGGATACCATTCAGGAGATATACGAATTCACTGTTGACGAAGAAGAGTTGCGAGCGCGCTCGGAGGAACTGAAGCAGTACTATCAGGAGTTGACCCAGCGGATGGAGTCTCTCGGGGGAGGCGAGCAGTCACTCGCGTCTCGGGATTATCCTGAAGATCGGATGTTCATGTGAGAACTCGGAAAACGACCGTCGAACAGCTCAACGAATCCCCCAGATAACTCCGTCGAGGCGTTCAGGAGGACGACGTCACATGTTCAAAAACCGAACCGACGCCGGACGGCAGCTCGCAGACTTTCTCGACGATCACGATATTGATGCAGATCTCGTCGTAGCGATCCCACGCGGAGGACTCCCCGTTGGACGGGTGATCGCAGACCGTCTCCGAGTACCGTTAGATATCGTGTCGGCACGAAAGATTGGAGCGCCGCAAAATCCGGAACTCGCTGTTGGTGCTGTCGCAGCTGACGGCACAGTCTGGCTGAACGAGTTCCTGATCGCCGAGTTAGCGGTCGACGATCCGTACCTCGAAGAGCAGATCGAAGTCCAGCGCCGATCCGTATCAGAGGGGATCGAACGTTATCGCGGGGATCGATCGCCGCTTGAGTACGAGGGAAAAACTGTGCTCGTCGTCGATGACGGCGTCGCGACAGGCGCAACCACTACCGCATGTATTAGACAGATCAAGAACGCGGGCGCCGAACGCGTCATCCTGGCCGTCCCAGTCGGACCGCCCCATTCGATCGAACAGCTGCGGACGGAGGCCGACGAGGTGATCTGCGTTGAAACTCCGCCGTACTTCAGTGCTGTCGGGCAATTCTACGAGTCGTTCGATCAGGTCTCGGACGAGCAAGCAAGAGGCTATCTGAACAGCAGCGTGCGAGATGGTTGACCGTCGAACAGAGGAATAACGGTCACGAGAACCAGTTATACTTTCCAAGAGGAGCGGTTCACAGCTGTTGAAAACACTCTGACGAAAATTCTTCGCTCACGGTGATTTAATGTTTTCCTAAGCATCCAGTAGAAACATACCTCCTCATCTTTCCAGTGTGGCTCGTTCGCCGGGTCTATCCAACGCGAGTAACATATCGGACGTGCACGAGGCCGAGAAATGACCGGTAGCCCGTACCTAATCGAACCCCTTCTCTTCAGATGCGCTTTCACCTGCAGCTGCGTCAGGTCCGTGAGAGACGTTCGGCGTGTTCGTCAACCGGCTGTTAGCAGAGGGAGAATACAGATAGTACACGAGAGAGCGTAGAGCAATGAGATCACCGTGTGGATTACAACCGTTCTCACACAGATTCACTGACACACACCGTATACTCATTTACACCCCCGTCGTAAACTGATCCAGCCCTAGCGATGGTCACTCGAAATCGGTTCTCTGATCTCGTCACCCGACAACAGATCGGATTGGTTCTGGGGCCGGTACTGTTCACTGGCAGTCTCCTGTTTTCACCGTTCGATATTCCCTCGTCCGCAAATGCAGCGCTCGCAAGCACTCTCTGGATCGCCGCCTGGTGGGTAACTGAAGCGATCCCGATTCCCGCGACGAGCCTCCTTCCAATCGTTCTCTTCCCGATAACAGGTGTGGTTAGTGCCACAGGAGCGACGGCACCGTATGCCGACCCAGTTGTCTTCCTTCTCCTGGGTGGATTCCTCCTTGCACTCGGAATCGAACGCTGGGATCTCCACAGACGGATCGCACTCACCGTTGTGAGCCTCGTCGGCGTTCGAGCCGACCGCCTCCTACTTGGGTTCATGACAGCGACGGCGTTCCTCTCAATGTGGATCTCGAATTCAGCGACAGCGATGTTGATGGTACCGATTGGGATCGCCGTTATCGTTTCGGTCGGGACCGTTGATGAGCACGACCGAAAATCGACAGAGGGAGACGAAGAAGATGACCTCCTCGTCGGAGTTCGCGGGGAGCCGGTTGAACGTCCTGCGACCGGCTTTGGGTTCGCATTAATGCTCGGAATTGCGTATAGTGCATCGATCGGCGGCGTGGCGACCCTGATCGGGAGCCCTCCGAACGCCGTCTTCGCAGGCGTGGCAGAGTCCCGTCTGGACGTGCAGATCAGCTTCCTCGACTGGCTCGTGTTCGCAGGGCCGCTTTCTATCGTGTTCCTGTTCGTCGCGTGGCTGTTGCTGGTGAAACTCCTCCGACCGGAGATTCCGATCGAACAAGGTGCTGAAGACGTCATTCGAACACAACGTGAAGAACTCGGGGGCATCTCTCGCGGCGAACGACGAATGTTAGCGGTCTTCACGCTCGTCGCAGCGGGATGGCTCCTCCGGCCATTCGTCCTCCAACCGCTGTTCCCAGCAATCACAGATACAGTCGTTGCCATCGTTGGCGGAGTACTCCTGTTCGTCGTTCCCGTTGACTACGAAGCTCGTGAGTTTCTGCTCGACTGGAGCGATGTGACCCGTTTGCCGTGGGGCGTGCTCCTACTCCTCGGGGGAGGGTTTTCACTGGCAAACGCGTTTCGAGAGAGTGGACTGGACACCGTCATCGCGGAAGGTTTCGCCGACGTTGCGGGAGTTCCACTGGTCGTGCTCGTTCTTGTGATCGCCATAGTCGTGGTATTCCTCACGGAAGTCACCTCAAACACGGCGACAGCGACGGTTTTTATGCCGATTATGATCAGCCTCGGGATAACCCTCGGCGAGTCGCCGCTTATGCTGATGGCGACCGCAGCGCTCGCGGCCTCAATGGCGTTTATGCTCCCGGTAGCGACACCGCCCAACGCGGTCGTTTTCGGCAGCGGCTACGTAACGATTCCCCAGATGTCGCGCATCGGCCTGTGGTTGAACCTGCTCGGCATTATCGCAATCATCGTACTCACGTACCTGTGGCTGCCAATTGCCTTCGCAACCGCGGGATAGAGACAATACTGAATGACACTAATCAAGAGCTGTGACGGAGGAGTACTCACGAAACCGCGTCTACACAGTCTGGGGTTCAGCAACTCAATTGAATGTGTTCTTTCGCGAGGTCCAACGGAGAACCACCTCATTTTCAAACTGTTAACTCACTTCGACCCATCGGCCGCGAAAACGTTATCATAGGCCCACGCCGTCTAGTGAAATTGTTCATGAATTGATAACTCTGAGAATCCACTCGCTCTACCGCTAATGAATGAGGTCAATTTTTGTGATATGTCCAATATGTATTGAAATATGTTTGAGGGCCACTCGCAGAGCCGTCTTCGTCGGCGGTTCGGAGCACTTCCGGCACTGCTGGCCACTCCCATGGCTGTGTTGCTGGCTGCGGCACTCGTGTTTGGAGCGACGACAGTGACGAATCGGTCCCCTGTAGATCCACTCGCTCCGACCGCGTTGTTGGTCTTCGTCGTCGCCGTTCCGCTGCTTGCGGGTCTTGCGTCGGTCGGTGCTTGGCGAAATAACCGTCGCTTGCAGTGGGGCGCAACTGGTGGACTCTTGGTGTTGGGAATGGTCCCATACGGAGTTGCAGTCGAAGTCGTGCTGGTCGGGATACTCGTCCTCCTAGGCCTGTTAAACACGGTTTCTGATCGCCGATGGTACGATGGGTGGCTGGCTCTCGTATTGCTCATTCCGTTATGGACGGTTGGTTCACTCATGATCGTCTATACTCCCGGTCACAGCGGGGTCATGGTTGCCGTCGGGGCAGCGATCATCTTCGGGGCAACGCTGTCGGTCGTTGCCGTAAGCACCGGAGTTCTCGGGGAACCATCTGAAACGATTGCCAGCCAATCTCAAGACCCCGACAACGGACCACTGCTTGGATGGGCGTTTTCCGGGATTGCACATGGACCTGAGTGGCGACTTACATGGATTGCAATCGCACTTCTATCGGTTACTGTCACAGTATTTCACTTTCTCGGCCTCGCGTGGCGGATCTATACGCGCTACTGGTTTTGGGACGTGATGACCCACACCCTATCCGGATTCGGTGTCGCCGGTATTATCTATCTTCTACGACCTTCAGCGTTCGGTAACACGAGGCGACTGTTCCTTTTACTTCCAGCGCTCGTGTTCACCATCGGAGCAATGTTTGAGGTATACGAATACGTCTATCGCGAGTTCTACATCCGCTGGAGCTTCGAACAATACCTCAGTGACACACTCGAAGATCTCGCATACGACACGCTCGGCGCGGTGTTGTTTTCGTGCTTTCCGTATACGCGTTTGGTCGGAACAGGTGATTAACGCTGGCTCTGTTGAAGTCCTCCACAAGTAATCTATTTGAGCACCTATTTGCTTAGTACAGCTGAACTACAGAACGATACTCAGAGTTCACATAGCGGAGAAATATCTTATATTCCTATTTTTTCTTAGATGCTGTAGGTGAGAGGCTTGGGACAAATCGTCGTAACACATACACAATAGCGGATGTTGTAATCCCTGTTGGTGTACCATACACGATCGCTGTCCCCACGCCGGTCAAAAGTCCATAGTCGGGTTGAGGCTGATTAAAAGAGATGACACTGTACAGTGTATAGCCGCTCATGATGATGACGGCGACAGCAATACCCACTAATATTCCGTCGTTTCGATATGTATGTATCCCTGCCAGAATAACCGCTGATACTGTGACTCCAAGTGGACTCATAAGTAAACTAGATGAATTTCCCATCTCGAAATCCCCAGTCAAATAGAGTTGACCGAAGAACAAGGTCATAAGAATGACCGAGTACCCAAGATACCGAAGCGATAGTTTCAACGACTTCCCGAGAAGAAACGATTCTAACCGCGAATCCATACATATTGATAGTTCACTGGTTGTATAAGTTTTTCATCTAGAAAGTTCGCGGGAAATCAGGCATATTGATAGTAGGGGCTCTGTTGGAATCTTCAGCAGTTAATATTTTCACACTCTCAATCGCTCAGTACAGGGAAAACGCCATACCGCTCACGATCACGGATGCCGGAAGATCAACTGAAATACTCCTAATACTGCACTCCCAAAAAAACAGACTGCAGCGATAACTGCCGGAGTACCTCCATCACCCTGAATAATCATCACTAGCATGCCTCCTCCGGCGATGATCATAGCTACGGTGGCCAAGATAACTCGTTTATCTGATTCGCCCGAACTTTTCATATATTCATTTCCTGTCAATTGCTTAAAACTCTTGTTCAATAAGCATAGCTACCTAACGGCGATTTCAGTAGAAGACCGTCGAATAAATAGAATTTCAACGGGTCTCCACTAGTGTAGTTCTTCGACGAGCGTAGCAACCGCCTCGTCGACGAGATCGCTGTCAAGGCGACCTTGCCAGAAGTCGATATCCTCGTGGTCGATTGATTGGACTCCCCACGGGACAATCCGACTCTCATCCGGGATCCCACCACGAAGCCAACTCTCACCAGGAATGTCGATCAGGCCGTCCATCCAGGATTTCGACGTCAACGTGAGCGCGATATACTGCTCGCCGTGGTACGGACGGCCTTCATGATTCGAGAGAATGAGCCAGGGCCGAGCATCTTCCTCGCCTTTGAACGGATCATCTCCGTAGACGACGTCGCCACGTTCGAAAATCGGTCGCTCTACGTCGGTCACTGTTCGTCCTCGACGCTCGGATGCGGTTCCTCGGGTGCGTGTTCGCGCCAAGACTCCTTGTCCTCAGTACCGAGTCGCTGGTTGAACAGGGCGGTCGCTCGTTCGTACCCGCTGTAGCCGTCGAGTCGCTCTGTGTCGTCGGTTATCGCCCAGTACGTCGCTTTGTGTTCGACGAGATCGCGGTCCTTCAGTCTCGAGAGCGCAGTGCTGACCGCGCCCTCATCGAGACCGATCTGAGAGGCGATTTCGCGGGCCTTGAACGCGCGATCATCGTTGGCGGCGAGAAATCCGAGGACCTGATCCGGGACGGAAAGTTCCTCGAGTTCGTCCTCGCTCGTCTTCTCGAAGGTATCTCGGTCGATGGACATCGTTGAGCAGAAATACGGTGTCAACCGTAATGAGAGTTAGGTGTGAAAGCGGCGAAAATGCTGAAGGGGATACTTCCGGACGTCCTCAACCATCCGTGTCATCGCGTTTGTGCCGTAGTGCTCTGGGTGACAGGCGGTTCCCGTTTCGGACTCGAACTGCGCTCCGAGGTGATCGTCGACGACGACCGCGAGGCTCCCGGCGGCGAGCGCCGCGAGGACCGACCGTCGGGAAGCCGATTGCGTGTGTTCTTCAGCTACCAGCGGCATATAAACTACGCTCGTTACTATCTTGTAGGAAGTAATTCATTGAAGTAACGTTATTGGCGTGAGTCACGCTATTTGCGGTCGAGTTCGGTTCCGATATCGATTCGAGAAGGGTGCTATCCGGCGCTCGCGGTCCCGAGAGTGCCCTCGTAGCCTATTGGTTCAGATCGATTTCGGCGGTACCGTCGGCGTGCGAGCGTCGGCGCTTCCGGCCGACCTGGTCCATCGTCCGTTCGGCGAGCTCTCGGAAGGCCTGCGCCGGTTCCGAGTCGCCGTCGGAGACGGTGGGCGGTATCTCCGTCGATTTCGATGTCGCCGACGAGGCCAAGCGAGACGATGTCGTCGTCAAGGACCGGATCCTCGACTCGGGTGAGCGCGTTATGAAGGGCCTCCATTATTAGATCACGCGGTTAGACTGAGAGGCGGACAGTTGTGGTTCGCGAGCGTCGACTGGTCTCGTGGGCGTCGCTTTCGACGAGCGACGCCGTCGTGGAGCGTCTCAAACTCGAAGCCGAGCTTCGGGTCTGCCAACGTCCGGCAGCCGCCATGGTCTCGACACATATTGACCAATTATAACTCGATCACCCAAGATATCCTCCCGTATATTACAGGTATTTAAATTCCATCACCAAATGCTGATGCTACACAGCCGTACCGGGCGACGTGAGTGTGTCCTGCGAGCAGACACCGCGCGGCGCGAGCGTCATGTTCGGGAAACCGACGGCCCGCAAGATTCTATAAGAATATTTAATGACCCACATAATTCACCGGATCTAGTTTGCTCTGTTCGGTCTATTGTAATAGCATAGATTTACCCATGGTCACGAACGACGCGGGCGACGGCGGGTACACGGTCTTGATAGAGACCGATCCGGGTGTCGACGTCGCGGCCGTGTTAGGGTCTATTGCGGATCTCGACGTCGACGGGGTACGGGTCCGTGACGTCCGTGACGAGGGTCAGTCGACGGTCTCGATCGATCCTGAGGAGTTGACCGAGGTACAGCGTCAGACGTTGCTTCGGGCAGTGGAAGCCGGGTACTACGCCGAACCGCGGGAGGCGACACTCACGGACCTCTCGACTGAGTTTGATGTGTCCAAATCCGCGGTTTCACAACGCCTTCACGGAGCTGAGGCGACAATGGTTCGGCGGGTAGTGGAGGAGATAGCTCGCGAAGAGCCGCTGGATTCGACGATTGCGTGTGGTCGGAGGGAATGACCGGTTGAATCGGCCGAACCGATCGGGACGGTATCACCACGTCGTGAAAACGCTCGGTTCGATTTTTACGTCCACTCTCCGGAGGTGTGTGTATGTCCGATGCTGTCGAAGACACCGACGAACTCCCGTCAACGGCGGGGGATCTCGCGGCCGAATTCCCCGAGGTGTGGGACGAGTACGCCGCTTTGGGCAAAGCCTGTTCGGAAGCCGGCCCGATCGAGGGCGAGGAGAAACGACTCGTCAAACTGGCGCTGGCGGCCGGCGCCGGGTCGGAGGGGGCCGTCCACTCGCACGTCCGGCGAGCGCTCGAGGAGGGTGTCGATCCCGAGGCGCTGCGGCACGTCGCCCTGCTGGCCGTACCGACGATCGGGTTTCCGAAAGCGGTGGCAGCGCTGACGTGGATCGACGACATCGTCGAACGGAGAGAGTGACGGCACGGAAGAGACCCCGCCGCCTCTACGTCGAGTTAAGACTGTCTGCGTCCGGTGCGATCGCCTGTCCCGTCGAGGTCTACGGCTGAGACGCCGACCGGATCGGCCGACAGTCTTCCGACGGAGAGTGTCACACGGAAACGGCGCGCGATCACGACGACGAGACGGAAATGGGCTCGGCTGACGCCGAGATCCGTCACTCGAAAACCGAGATCACTTCTGAGTGTTCGTGCCCGATTTGCTTCGACTACGACTGCATACCGAAGATCACAGAGGTCACCGAGGAGGCTGTTGTCATTCAGGCGTTTCTCCCGGACCGGGACCGCCTCTCCGCGCTGTTAGACGATCTCAGAGAGGAGACGGACGACCTCTCGTTGCGCCGTCTCACCCGGATCGACTCCGCCGACGGCGATCGGTCGAACCGCATCACCCCCGACCTCTCCACGCTGACCGAGACCGAACGGGAGACGGCCGCGATGGCGGTCTCGTCGGGCTACTACGAGACGCCGCGGGAGACGAGAGTCGGTGAACTCGCTGCGGACCTGGACATCACGAAGTCGGCGATGTCGCAGCGGCTGAGCCCGGCCGAGCCAAAACTCGCGCTCGCCGCCTTCAGGTAAGCCGTTCGGCTCTCGAGAGTCATCGACGTGAGGAGATAAGACGTGTGAAATACCAAGGAGGTATTCTGTCTGCGCCAATGTATAACAATTGTTCGATAATAATCCTTGGAGTATATAAGATACTGTAATATAAAGCGCGAGTTGCATCGGGGACTAATTACATAATACAAATAGAGCCATGAGTGACCCACAGCAACCGAGACTGACCCCGATCGATGAGTGGGAAGATGAAGCTGAAGCGATGCTAGACGACGTCGAGTATGACACCGATCTCGGAGTACAGATGGCTCGCGACGCGATTCGGGTCTCAAATGGAGAGCTGACTGACGCCGAGTTCCACGAAAGATACCACGAAGCGGTGCTGGAAGAGTTCGGCGAGGACGAACGCCCGACGAAGCCGGAGGGGTTCGAGGATGACTGACGGAGAAGCCTACAGACGGGACGTACTGAAGGCCGGTGGAGCCGCTGCCGCCCTCGGAGTTGGGGGTAGCGGGTTTCTCAAGACGCTGGTCGAGAGTGAAGACGATAAGCTGTCGAATTCCGGGATCGAGAACTTTGTCGGTCAAAACGACGTTGTCCAGACCGTCTGTTCACCCAACTGCAGAGGGAAGTGTCCGATCGACGTTCACGTCCGTGACGGTCAGGTGAAGAAGATCGAACCACATCCACCCGAAGACGAACAGTACAAGCGAGCCTGCGTGCTCGGACTGTCGCACACGCAACGCGTGTACGATCCGACGCGACTGAAGTATCCGATGAAGCGGGCAGGCTGGTCGCCCGACGACCCCAATCCCCAGGGACGCGGTCCGGACGCCGAGTTCGAGCGCGTCTCGTGGGACGAGGCACTCGACCTCGTCGGCGAAAAAATGCAGTCGTTGAAAACCGAGTACGGCGCAGAGAGCGTCCTCTTCCACGAGGGATCGGGGAACTACGGCCAGACGGGGAAATCGTTCAAGCGCCTCGCCTCGCTCTTCGGCGCGACCCAGTCTGCATGGGGCATCGACAGCAACGTCGGCCGCGGGTTCAACCGCGTCACCGGCACCGGCTTTTTCCTCCCACCGACGAACGAAGCCGAAGACTGGGAGAACGCCAACACCATCATCATCTGGGGGGCGGACACGTTCGCCAGTCAGTTCCAGATGGACGCCTCGAAGGTCCTCGACGCGGTCGAGAACGGGGCGAAGCTCGTCGTCGTCGACCCAGTGTACACGACGACGGCGTCGAAAGCGGACCTGTGGCTCCCCGTCGAGCCCGGCAAAGACGTGCATCTCGCACTCGCGATGATGCACACCGTCTTCGAGGACGAGACGTACGACGAGGACTTCCTCCGGACACGGACGACCGCCCCTGCGCTGATCCGTAAGGACACGGGAGAGTTGCTCAAGGCGAGCGACGTCTTCGGAGACGGCGGCGAACAACAGGTCGTCGCCGTCGAGCAGGGCAGCAACAGCCCGGTTGCCCTCGAACCCGAAACCGGCGGCGCGTACGCGCTCTTCGGAGAGTTCACCGTCGACGGCATCCAGTGTGAGACGGCACTGACGAGACTTCGAGACCACGTAGCGGACTACGCACCCGAGAAGGTCGCCGAGAAGGTGGGTGTCGATGCCGAGAACATCCGCACCGCGATCAGGTGGCTTGCGACCCGCGGCCCCGGTGGCATCGCCCCGAGTTACGCGATCGGGCGGTACAAACACGGCCACATCTTCGGGCAGGCGTACGCGATGCTGATGGGGCTGACCGGCGACTACGGTCGGCACGGGAACATCCACGCGGAACACTCCGGTGGCGCAACGCTCGCTGCCGGTGACTGGGCCGCTCCGGACGACGCCGACCCCGGACCGTCGTTGTACTTCCCCGATTACCCCGACGCGATGATCGACGGCGACCCACACGAGATCAGAGCCGTCTACTCCATCGAGTCGAATATGATGGGTAACCAGTTCCCCGACCGACAGCGGTTCAGAGAGGCCATCAGTAGCCTCGAACTGTTCGTGGTCGCAGACATGCACCACACGGACACGGTCCAGAACGCCGACATCATCTTCCCGGTTCCCCACTGGTTCGAGCAGGAAGACATCGTCTCTGGCTGGGGGTCTCATCCACACCTCGGGTACCGACGCAAGGTACAGGAACCACTGTGGGAGACGAAAGACGACTACTACGCGATCCGCGGGCTCGCAGAGCGTCTCGGATTCGGTGACCGATTCCCCGAATCGAAACGCGACCTGCTCCGGGAACTCGCCAGCCGGGACGACGCCATCGACTTCGACACGCTGTTCGAGCAGGGGACCCAGAAGAAAGAGAGCGTCCCGATCGTCAAGTACACCGACGAGTTCCCCACGGAAACGGGACGCATCAAGATGTACGACGACGACGCCCCGAGCGAAGAGGGCGTCACGTTCGACGTCCCGCGTCCGCTCGAAGATCGGACGGCCGATGACCACGAGAAGGCCGACGACTACCCGCTGATGTTTATGCAAAAGCACAGCCGGTTCCGCATCCACTCGCAGTACGAGATGCTGAACTGGGTGCGCGAAATCAACCCCGAGCCGCAGTTGGACATCCATCCGCAGGACGCCAAGGCACGGGGTATCGAGGACGGCGATTACGTCAGGGTACACAACGACCGCGGCGAAATGGTCCTGAAGGCGAAGTACAACGAGGGGTTCCAGCCGGGGCTAGTCAACACCGACCAGGGCTGGTGGTCCCGTGATTACGTCCAGGGCCACCACAACGACCTCACGCACAACGAGGTGAGCGAAGTCGGACAGACGATGGCGTTCTATGACGTGCGCGTCGAAGTCGAGCCAGCCCCCGACGACGTCGAGACGGACAAGTACGAGGCAAACGATCCGCGCGGCGCTGGTGCCGAAGCACCGCCTGCGGGAGGTGACTGACGATGACAAACTACGGGCTCGTAATCGACCAGGAGCGGTGTATCGGATGTCAAGCGTGCGCAGTGTCGTGTAAACAGGAGAACAACGTTCCGATGGGGCAGTTCTGGAACCGCGTGCTCACCGAGGGCGGCGAGAAGATGGACACCCCGTCGGGCGGCTACCCCGAAGACGGCGGGAGCGGGTCACTGGACATGCAGTACCAGCCGACGGCGTGTCAACACTGCGAGAACGCGCCGTGTGTGAAGGTCTGTCCGGTCAACGCGACGTACACCCGCGACGACGGCATCGTCGAGATCGACTACGACAAGTGTATCGGCTGTCGCTACTGCATGGCGGCGTGTCCGTACAACGCTCGAGTATTCAACTGGGACGAACCGGAACACATGCCAGAGGGGGGGACGGGCGACGTAGAGGAGCGGCCACAGGGCGTCGTCGAGAAGTGTACGTTCTGTAGCCACCGCGTCGACGAGGGCCTCGATCCGGCCTGTGTCGTCAACTGTCCGGCCGACGCCCGTATCTTCGGTGACCTCGACGACGAGAGCAGCACCGTCTCAAAGTACATCGACAAGTACGAGACGGACCAGCTGCTCGAAGATCGCGGGACGGACCCGAAGACGCACTACATCAGCGGTGAGATGAGTCCCGGACGCCCACAGACGTCGGACAAGATGGAGAGCGAACTCGACGATGTCTCGCCGTGGTCTGACGGCGACGACGTGCCGTCTGACGGAGACGACAGTGCCGGTGGTGAGTCGAGTGGTGGCCACCATTCGGTCAGCGGCGACGAAGTTCCACGCGTCCCGTCCGTGAAATCAGGAGGTGACGACTGATGGCTGAGAAGACCGAGTCGTCGCGAGTTGCGATCCCGTCCTTCAGCGGAAAGGGCAAGCTTTGGATCGGCCTGCTCGTCGTGCTCATGGCCGCTGGGCTCGCTGCGTGGGGGTATCAGCTCACGATGGGACTAATTGCCACGGGAATGCGCAACGTCTTCTCGTGGGGACTGTACATTATGATGTTCGTCCTGTTCGTGGGGCTGTCGGCAGGCGGACTCATCATCAGTAGTGCGCCGAAGTTCTTCCATTCGCACCGCTACGAGGGATTCGCCCGGCTCGGTGTGCTGGTCAGTCTCGCGTGTATCATCGTCGCGGGACTGCTCATCTTGCCGGACATCGGCCGTCCGGGGCGGATTTACCAGTTTTTCACCTCCCCAGACTTGCGGTCACCGATGGTGTGGGACTTCGGTGTCGTCCTACTGTACGGACTCCTCAACCTCTGGTACCTGTGGCTCTTGACCCGCCGTGACCTGGCTGCACGCGGGTCGTCCCTGGCGCTCGGCGTCAAAGACACCGAAGCGGGTCGCGAGCGTGATCGAACGCTTATGTTCTGGACGGCGGCAGTCGCGCTTCCAACTGCGGTCGCACTCCACTCGGTGACAGGATGGATATTCGCGACGCAGATCGGCCGTGGTGACTGGTTCAGCCCGCTCGTCGCTCCGGTGTTCATCGCGAAAGCACTCGTCTCCGGGCTCGGCCTGCTGCTGATCGTGTCGGTTCTCGCGGACAGGTACACGAACTTCGAGGTCGACCGAGAGGAACTCACGAGTCTCGGCAAGATCCTCGGAATCTTCCTCGCGTTCCACGTGGTGTACCTCTTAGCGGCCGAGCGACTACCACACGCTTGGGCGGATCACTTCGAGTTCTGGGCCATTATGAGTAACTTCCTCATCGGGGACTCGGTGTACTTCTGGCTGTGGACGGTCGTCGGTGGTGCGGTCCCACTCGCTATGCTGGCACTCCCGTCCCTCCGAAAGCGCGTGTCAGTCATCTTCACGGCGAGCGTGCTCGCAGTCGTCGGTACGATGTTCGAAGGGATCCGCCTCGTATTCACGGGGTACGAGGTCGCCAACATCGACTCCGCGCCCGGTATCTCGCTCGGCGGCGAGTACACGGGCATTACGACCAATATCTGGGCGACTGCAGGGGCATACACCCCGACAGTCGTTGAGATTGCTGTCACCCTCGGTATCATCGCCTTCGGGGCACTCATCGTCACGCTCGGTCTGAAGTACGTGCCGATCCAGCGAGTCGACGCAGAGCCATCCTACGCAGCCGACGGCGGCAAACAAGACCAATGACCGAACAAACTGACGCACCGACCGAGCGTGAGCGATCAGCCGAACGAACCGCCGAAAGCGATACGCTCCAGTCGGACGCAGCGGCGATGTACGCAGTCCTCGCCGAGTGTTGGCGGGAGCCCAGCCACCGGCTCGTCAAGGCCGTCGAAGCCGGTGAGTTAGAACCGGTGTTCGGTGACCTCGACTCGGTAGACCTCAAGAGCCTTCGAACCGAACACACACGACTGTTCATCGGCCCGGCAGGACCACCATGTCCGCCATACGAGAGTGTCTACCGCGATCGCAACGATCCTGACGAACTGGGGCCAGTCAAGGGACCGGCCACAATGGCGGTCACGCGCTGGTATCGAGAGTTCGGCGTCCAGCCTGCTCAGGACCATCCGGACCTTCCGGACCATATCGCGACGGAATTAGAGTTTGCCGCGTACCTGTCAGAAGAAGGGCTCGATGAGCGGCTCGACCAGTTCTGTGACGAACACCTCAACGCTTGGACTGGAGAATTCTTGGGACTTGTTGAGGACGAGACGTGTGAACAGTTCTATGAATCGCTGGCAGCGACAACCCGAGAGGTGTTAGGATAACAGAATCACTCGGCTTACGAAGTTGATGGTGTCTCAGCGGTTGAACTCGATCGAGTCGAAACTCGCGCTCGCCGCCTGTCAGTGAGCTGTTCCCCTCTTGAGAGAGCCGCAGACGTGAGGTAGTCAGGCCGTTTCGACGAGTCGGTCGAGCCGGCTGTGGATCGTTCGTCGGCCGGTGTCGTGCCATCCGGCAAGTTCAGTCCGCATGATGTCGTTTTTGTACGCGATCGCAGCTACCAACCGTTGCGTCGGCGTGTTTTCCGTCGACGTTGTCAAGCGCGTCTTGGGGCTCTTCGACGGAGATTCGAGACGGCCCATTCGGAACTGTACCACTCTCCGAGCCGAAAGGTCTATCGACTACTATAGGAAACTTACATCGACGATACGGAGATGTGGTCAGACTCGTTGGCTATGTCGGTGATGTTCCCGACGGCTCGAGGTGTTCCTCGAACCACTCGATAGCGGCCGTACTCGCCTCATCAAACGCGTCGACATACGCATCGAAGTGTCCGCCATCGAGAGTGACGATACTTTTCGGTTCGCGAGCTTTCTCATACGTTTCGAACGCTGCATCTTTTACTGCAAGGTGGTCTCCATTGGCTACAAGCATGCGGAGTGGAACAGGACTGATATCCTTGGCGTGGGCCATCGGTCTATATTCACTCATCAACTCGACCGTCTTGAGCGTGACTTCGTTTTCCCAATTTGGTGCTCGCTTCTCCTTCGTTTCAGTAAACCACTCGTAAGAGTCCTGTGTCGGCAGTGCGGCGTCGCCGAGCAGATCTTCGGAAACCACCGGAAGATACGCCGGGTCTTCGCCCTGGAATCGTGCTCTTCTGTCTGCGTTCATTTGTTCGCGAAGGTCGCCGATGATGTCGGCTCGAACAAGTCGTCTGAGATTGTATAATCCGTTTGTTAGTGGTACTTGGGAAACGACACAGTCAACCCGGCTGTCCCAGGCACCGACAGTCAACGCGTGACCGCCACTGTAACTCGTACCCCAAACGCCGATTGCATCGTTGTCGACTTCCTCCCGTGTTTCAGCATACGTGATGGCGTGCCGGTAGTCCCGAACCTGCTGATACGGGTCAATCTCATAGCGGGGCTCTCCCTCACTATCACCGAAGTTCCGGTTATCGAATACGACTGACCCGAATCCGGCCTCAGCGAACGCTTCGGCGAATTTGTCGAGGTACATCTCTTTTACCGCCGAGAAGCCGTGGGCCATTATGATGGTCGGTACGGGACCGTCCGCGTCGTCAGGAGTGTACAACCATCCGCGTAGCGTGTCACCTTCCGCTTCAAACTCGATATCCTCGTGCATTGTACATTGTTATGTAATAGCATATAACTTAAACCTACCTAGAATAGCAATTCGCCCTTTACATGGAAGTTCTCACCTCAGAGATAACCAAAAGTAATACTATGTTTATTTTATTTCTAAATGATGAAATCAACCCACCATTTAATATGTAGGACTCATATTGGGTCTTGGGACTAGATAACACGGGAAGGCGGCCAAGCCGGCAATCCGCTTGGCAAGAGGTGAGAGATGTCGGGTGTCGAGCCGATACTTACGGCGGCTTGATCTTTCCGTCGTAGCGTCCCAACCACCACATATGCCAGAGTACGATTTCAGCGGCAAGGTTGCGTTTGTAACCGGTGCCGCACGAGGACAGGGTCGTTCACACGCAAAAATGTACGCCGAACACGGTGCTGATGTTGTCATCGTTGATGTCTGTAACAGCATGGAGTCGATCCCGTACAACCTCGGCACACGGGACGAGCTCGATGCGACAGCGGAGACGGTCAGGGACGAAGGACAAGATGCTCTTGTGGTCGAATGTGATGTCTCGAACGAGGACCATGTGGAACGGGCGGTCGACCAAGCGCTTGATGAGTTCGGACAAATCGATTTCCTCGCGAATAACGCCGGCATCTTCACCCTAGCCGAGGCGGTCGAAATGTCCGAAGAGGAGTGGGACCAGGTACTCGGAACGAACTTGAAAGGCGCTTGGTTGTGCGCGAAACACGTCGGTAACCACATGATTGAGCGAGGAGAGGGTGGTAAAATAATCACTACCTCCTCCGGGTACGGGCTCGTTGGTGGTCTTTTGGAAGGTCACTACACGGCATCCAAACACGGCGTAAATGGATTAACAAAGACGTTGGCACTGGAACTTGCCGAGTACGATATTAACGTCAATGCCATTGCACCAACTGGCGTCGATACACCAATGATGGAGGAGTTCGTCGAAGTGTATGGCGATGAGGTTCTCGATGACGTCGTAGAACTCACGGGCCCTTGGAATATCTTCGGAGGGGGAATGATCGAATCCAAATATATCAGCGAAGCGTATATGTGGCTCTCTAGTGACGCGTCACGTTATGTTACGGGTATAACTCTTCCAGTCGACGCGGGTCTCAGCGCGAAATAAAGTGCGACCCGTTTCTACTATTTTTGGGCCCTGTTTATTCGAACACTATCCTAACGGCGCGCATTGAGTTCGTGGAACTCGTCTCGGATATACGCCGTATACGCGTCTGCGATATGTTCAAGGAGCACTTCCCCGGCAGCAGCGGTCGCTGGCCTCGCATCACCGAGAACACCGCTTTCATCATATGTTTCTACGCCGTCAGCAAATAACGCCGCCGCAGATACCGCTCCGGTGTGTCCTTCGGGGAGTTCGCCTTCCACAAGAGATGGTTCAATAGCGAGAAGCATCGCAGTCTCGCTGGCACCTGCGTGAACGACGGGTTCGTCGACATCGATTCCTGCGGCCGCTAACCCTTCTTCAAGCAGTTCCATGTATCGTTGGAGTCTGGTAATGGCGACGAGATCCACGCCTTCCATCCGTGCGAGTTCCGCGTATGCGGCGTCAACTATGGAAAACGAACCTCCGTGTCCAGGGAGTATCACAACCCGGGTAAATCCCTGAGTCTCGAAGGATGACACGTAATCACGGAGCACTGCCGTGAGTGTATCCGGAGATATAGAGAGAGTGCCAGGGAATGCGGAGTGTTCGTCAGAAGGCCCGACTGGCACAGGAGGGGCAACAAAAGCATCATCGAGGTTCCGAGCGACACGTTCCGCAAGTGCCGTCGCGATTCGGGTGTCTGTCCCGACCGGGAGATGCGGCCCATGTTGTTCGGTTGCGCCGAGCGGAACAATGATGGTATCTACACCTCCTTGAACCGCAGATTCGATCTCTTGCCACGTCAGATCAGCCAATGTCACGTGGTCAGGGTCACTCACAGCTGTATCGTTCACCCGATGATACAAGATTGTTCTCCTCAATGAGTTACGCTGCTATCCTCATATCCAATGGCCCGGCTCTGTTGAAATCCTCAACAAGTGACACATTCTACCCCGGGTGTGGTCAATACAGGAGACTCACGTAACGACGTAGAACGGTGACCTATTTACATCGTATCAAAAACCGCGTGCAAGATACAGAGCATCTATTCAGTAGTCAGATCCATCAAACGATTAACTATTTCTCCTCATCAGACGAACTTGCAGGTGATGAATCAAACCACCTCTCTCCAGTCTCGACTCGGACTCTCCAATCGGTCATTGGCGGGTCTCGGTCTCGCCGCATCGGGCTTTATTGGTTTTATGGGGATCATCACGGCAGAAGTCCTCTATCCGAACTACACGACCCGACAGGATATCAGCGACTTGGGCTCGACACGCCCACCTAACCCAGTGATACACGAACCCTCGGCGACGATCTTCAATTCCACAATGCTTCTGACAGGACTGATTGTAATCCTCTCGGCATATCTGCTCTACCGCGCGATGAATCGTCGCGGGTTTCCGATTACATTGGCCATCTTCGGATTGGGAGCCTTCGGTGTCGGGGTCTTTCCGGGAAACATGGCTCCGTGGCATGGACTATTCGCCCTCCTTACGTTCTTTATGGGCGGTATCACGGTCCTCCTCTCCGCACGGGTCGTTTCCCGACCGTTCTCGTTCCTCTGTGGGGTCTTTGGTGGAGTCTCGCTCCTTATTCTCATCAGTGTGTTTTTCTTCGGACTGGTCGTCGGTGGTCCGCATCCGCTCGAATTCCTCGGGGCCGGCGGAATCGAGCGCTGGGTCGTCTATCCACTCATCCTCTGGCTGCTCGCTTTCGGTGGCTATCTATTGGCGGAATCGGATGCGACGAGGAGCCTTACGAAATAGGTAACAGGTAACGATACCCACGGGGTTCGAGCGAGGAGTTCACAACCAGTGGTGACCGATACGCGCGTTGTATCTCGCACGGCTGGCGGGACGTTTCTCTGAAATGGCAGAACCGTTGGTGTTCAATACGCACTCTTCAGCAACCAGCTGTTTCATACAATAATATGTCCGAAGAAGAGGATTCAACAGAGCCCTATCGTATAGTAACGAACCGTACTCTCGGTCGTCGACCCCGCCCTACTCCTCGCCGGCGCCGTTCTCCAACATCATGTCTGTACCGGGGGTCGCCCACGTCAAGCAGCGGTCAACCGTACCGTTTGTGCGCGTCGTCGATATCCATGATATCGATCACACGGACTTCACTGTCGTCCTCAACGATGAACGCCGTGTGGGTCCGGCCAATGTGTAGCCGATAGATCTCCTCGCCGTCAACTGTGAGCTTCTCCCGGTCACCGGAGCCTGCGCCCGGTCGAGGGTACGGGTCCTCAGCCAACTTTCGGAGATTGTCCTTGACGATTCGCGTACTCTTCTCGTCGAGCAGCGAGACGTACTCGCGCGCGTCGGCAGCGAGCAGAACGTTATAGCTCATCAAGCGGCGTCAGCTCCTCCGTGTCCGCCTCGCGGACTTCGCGGACTTTGTCGGCGAGCTGGCGCCGGTGGTGTTCTTGGATCAGCTCTTCGAGCAGATCGTCGTACGTCTTTCCTGCGCTCTTTAGTTCGTTCAGTTCTTTCCATCGTTCCTCTGTAACGGGAATTCGTTTGTTTGCGTTCGACATGGCGGGTGTTTTTTTTTTCACGTAGAATCACCCCCGGCTTCCCCGAGATTCATCCCATTATTTGGTCTCCTCGTTTATCCAGGGGGAGTGACGCGCCTTGATTCAGATCGCCCGTGCCACTTGACGATCCTTTTCAGCTACGTGTGCAATCCTTACAACCATTACAACTTAAGCTTAATCCCCGCTGTCGTCGCCGGCGCCGGCGTGATCGCCGTCACGCCCGGAGCGCATGTTGTGTCGCTTATACGCCTGCAACTGTTCCAGAAAGGACCGACGCGTGTCGAGGATCGGGTCAGCAACCCCCGGTGTCTCGGGCTCAGGCACGGGTACGTCCACCTCCGCAACGACGGCGCGGTGATCGATGCGGTCGACCACGCTCTCGACGCGGTCGCGACGCTCGCGAATCTCACACTCCTCGCGAACGCGTTGCTCCTGCGCGGCGAGCTGTTCGAGACCGTCGATCGCGCCATCGACGTGCGGGCCCATCTCGTCGTCGTACCGATCGAGTCCCTCGTGCAGCTCGTCGACGGTCGTCTCCCGGCCCTGTTCGCGCTCGGCGGCGGCGATCGACTTGAGCCGGTCGGCGACGCCCGGTATGTCTGAGCCCTCGCTCACGATATCCGAGAATCGCACGTCAGACAGTGTATCACGCGAGTTATCTATCGATATCTTTCCGTCGACGGCGACACCGGTAAATTCGGGCAGTGACAACTTTCGCACGATTCTACGTATTAGTTCATTATGTGATACGAATGTCCAAAGCGCTTATCACATTAGAACAAAATCTGCGTGTGCGGCAACGCAGGGTTGTCGCTTAGCCGGCACACCCCCTTACTGCCAACATTCTGTAGCGATGGCGTCGTCGACGAGCTGATCGGACGACGTGGAGCCGGTGCTGTCTCGATCGCCTTCTCGATCAGGAGAGACCACACGTCAGCGACGAGAAAAGCGCCGCCGACGTGCAGAGGGGGTGGGAGCGTGAGGGGTTGTGCCGCGAGCGACCCGTGGGCCGCGTGTTCTCCTACTGCCCTCGGGTAGTTAACCTCCAGCCTGACCCGTGGTGGAAGTGGACCAGACGACGATCTCGCGGTTCGCCGGATACCCCGCGGTGCCGCTGTAAGTCACCAACCAGATCGCTGTCTCAGTAGTTACAGACCGGCGTCTCCGAGAAATGTCGGCGTCCTACGACAGCGTGCTCTGCCGACTGAATGTATCCACGTCTTGCACGATCCCGTCAAAGTCCTCGACGTGCTCGAACCCTTCCAGTAGCGAATCGAGGTTCACGCGTAGTTCTGAGAGGTAGTAATCCCCACCCTGTACGCCGCCTTTCCGCTTGTGAGTCATTGCCAGATTGTATGTGTCGAGGTTCGTAAGCTTGTCACGAATACTTCGCGATGTGAGTTGATTCGTCCCAATCGTGTCAGCGACGCGTTTGTACTCCGAATAGACCTCTTTCGTCCGCGCGGGCGTGTCTCCGCGAGATTCGAGTATCGCCAGCGCCATCAAGAGCGCCTGATCGTTGATCGTCAGATCCTTGAGCTTGTTGACGATGTTTACCTCTTCCAGTTCGTCTCGGGCATCGTCGAGGTGCGCCTCGGTAACGATATCGCTTCCCTCAACGCAGGCGATATCTCCGGCTTCATGGAGGAGGCGAATCGCCTGTCTCGCAGAGCCGGTGTCCTTTGCCGTCCACGCGGCCGCCAGCCCGACCACGCCGTCATCGACTGCATCGGGTTTGAACGCGGTGTCGACACGGTCGTACAGAATAGACCGCAGATCGTCGGCGTCGTATGGATCGAAGTGAACCTCGTTCTCATAGAGGCTGTCCTTCGTTTTTGCGGATAGATCCTGTTTGAACTGGAGGTCGTTCGAAATGCCGATGATCGAGAGGTGTGCGTTCGTGATTTTTCCGTTCGATCGCGCCCGTGGGAGCTGGTACAACAGGTCGTCGTCAGATCCGAGGTTGTCGATTTCGTCGAGGAAGAACACGATGTACCCACCAATTTCGTCGAGCCGTCGGAACATTCGCTCATTGAGATCGGTGAGCGAGAGTCCCTTTGGTCGCTCTGTCGTTTCGGGCTCGATCTCGGTGAGGATCTTCCCGACGGACTGATAGGCAGTGTTCACGTCTTTCAACGACACCTCGAACGTCCGAAGGTCGATATCTTTCTCTTGGCAGTAGTTGTGAAGTTCCTCTAACACGACACGAGCAGTGACGGTCTTTCCCTGCCCGGTCTTCCCGGAGATGAGGACGTTCTTCGGCTCGATCCCGGAGCGGATCGTCGTCCGAAAACTCTTCGCGATCTCTTCTAATTCGGGCTCGCGCTCCGGGAGACGATCAGGAACCCACTCTTCCATCAACGCGCGCTCGTTCTCGAAGACGTTAGTGTCGGTTTCAAACAGCGACATGGGGCTCTACCTTGCGAGTATCATACACACATTCATTTATAAAACCCCCACCTTCCGCATTTTCCCGAACTTCCTCATAAGCCGGGTTTTATATACCACACCCACACCCCGTTTCCGCATAATTCCCGTCAGTAGGCGTGGGGGTACCAGAGCGCCTGTCTCGGCACCGAACCACGCCCTCCCCGATAATCTCGCTTCGCTCTTGTCGCGTTGTTATATATCTTTTGTTTAATGTGTTGTTGTTGTTGTGTTGTAGGCTGGAGACACCAACAAACAGCACTATTAGACAATTCGATACTGGCGTGTGAACACCGTTTAAGTACGCTACTCGTGGAGTGGCGCTATTGAGGCCCTCCAAATCACCGGGTGAATAATGCGGAAACGAGGGGTGTGTCTCCGGTTGTGTGCCGTCGTGGAATGTGGTGTCTTCGATTATGCGGAAATGGGGGGTCTGTTGGATACTGACGAGAGGTGCGCTGGTTGCCACAATACGCCTTTTTAGACGCTGACTGCCGACGATCGCGTATGCGAGTACAACCCCCTATCACGTCTCACGTTGCGGGCGGTGAGACCGATGGGCGTTGACCACCCGACCAGTGCGACCACGACGACCGCCGCCGAAGACCCACTCCGGCACGTCGTCGTTCGCGAGGCTGCCGGCGAGCGCGACGCGTTCTACCTCGCGCACCTCTGGTCGCGCTGGTTCGGCACCGAGTACAAACACGGGCACCGATACGCATCGGGAAAGCTTCCATACCCGCTCTTTCCAGTCGCCGGGTGGAGCACTGAGACCATCGAGATGGAGAACCTCGCCGTCCACGGCGTCGTCGCCGGACACGACCCGCCCGATCGCGACGGCGCCGTGCAGATCGGCGGCGGGTTCGCGTCGATCATGAGCCACGAGCACACTGTCGATGAGCCGCCCGACGGCGGGTTCGACGCTGCCGCGCTCGCGGGCGAGCGCAACGCGTGGCTCTGGTTCGGCGTCGTCGACGAGTCGTGGCGCGGGCTCGGACTCGGCCGCCGGTTGTTCGAGCGCCGGCTCCAGTGGGCTCGCGATCAGGGCGCCGACATGGCGTTCGCGTTCGGCTGGGAACACGAGGGCCGGACGAGTCGCCCGCTGTTTGAGGCCTTCGGGTTCATCCCCGTGGAGCGCTTCGAGCGACTGTACGAAGGCGATCGCAACGTGTGTCCGGAGTGCGGGGCGCTGCCCTCGAACGACCGGACGTGTACGTGTGCCGGCGTCGTGTGGGCGACGGACCTGTAGCTACGACTCTGCTGAAACCCATTCTTCAGACACACTACCGTCTGAAACAGCCGGTCGCTGAAGAGTGCGGATATATCGACAGGAGGATGTCAGAGGCACAGTCGTCTATCCTCCTAAATAACACACAGTTGTTGAATGTGATAAGACCTCGGAGCCGGTTCTTACAGGCGATAATTGCACTGTAATGCTGGAATCGGCAGAATGTATCAGCTGATTATTATTTCAACAAAGCCTTTGAGTTGTCTTCATCAGGTGCTTGAATTGTACGTTTCCGGAATTGATTCGAGGAGTGCTTCGACGAGGTCATCATCGCCGTACCGGACTGTCTCTGAACGGGGGTCATAATCAACCACACCAATCATGCCGAGTTGGGGAAAGTGGTTGTGGTGGAGGGCTACTGCAAGTTTGTCATACTCGTCTGCGATCGAGTCCTGCTTCTGGAGATGACTCACCACATCACTAATCGACACGCGATCCGTCTCAGCTTCTCGCAGGAAGTGAATGATACACCGACGCTCGTACTTGTCTAACAGTGCGAATCGTTGGTCGATCTCTTCAGAAGTATATTCTCGCATTGTCTTATTTCCCACCCGACTCTTGAATCTGTTAGTATAAAGTATTGTTCTGGTTGACAGGTTGGCCAGTTCTCTATAGCGCTGAGTAAATGCCCTGTATTGACCGCAACCGGATCAGAATGTGTCACCTGATGAGGATTTCAACAGAGCCAATGGCCCAAAAGTGATTTCCCCGTAAAAGGGAGGGGTATCCAAACGTATTTAGTAATCTATTGTGTGGTTGATACTGTATGTCACAGTCAGCGGATTCAAGCAACGATACTGAACAGTCCACAACTGACGAGCCCGATATCGAGGAAGATCTCTTCAAGGAAGAGCTCCGAATTGATGGAATATGTGGCGTCTACTAGCATGACCACGAAACTGGCGAGGCCCGATCACATCAAATTCAGGCGGGAGGCGGAAGGAGGACTCGTGTACGATCACGAAAACTACGGCTACGAGGACGCGTCCATGTACGAAGTGAGCGACACCGTTATTGATATCTTAGAGTACGTCGACGGAGAACAACCTCGACAGGCTCTCGAAGAGAAGTTTTCGCCGGCCATCGTCGAAACACTATTACAGCGCGGAGTCATCACAAATGTCGAGTGAACCGCTTTCGGCACCGGTCACGATCACGTGGGAGGTGACGCTGGGTTGTAACCTCCACTGTGACCACTGCCTGTCAGGAAGCGGCCCGGGCCACCAGATGCCGAACGAGCTCACGACAGATGAGGCTCGTGAATTCATCACGGAACTCGATCAGATGGACGTGTTCCAAGTGAACATCGGTGGTGGCGAACCCTTCATCCGTCCCGATATGCTGGAGCTGCTCGAGGAACTCACCAGTCGCGACATTTCGACGTGCGTGAGTACAAACGGAACTCAGCTCGATGAGGCGACGCTCGACCGTATCGAGGCGATGGACCCACTATTCCTTCAAGTGAGTATGGATGGTCTCCAAGCTGAAAACGACGCCATTCGTGGTGACGGCGTGTATGACCAAGTCGTCGATGCCCTCAAACGGTTAGAGGACCGCGACATCGGCACGACAGTAAACACGGTCGTCACGCGACAGAACGTCGAAGATCTGTCCAAGATATATGACCTCGCAGAATCGCACGGCGCCGGCCTCCGGCTAAATCGGTTTCGCCCGAGTGGCCGCGGCGAGGACACGTGGGACAAGTTCCGCCTCACGGAAGATCAGATACGGTTCCTCCACGACTGGATCGACGATCACCCCGACGTCCGAACCGGCGATTCCTTCTTTTATTTAAATGCGCTTGGTGAGGTTAGAAATAACACGCTCAAACAATGCGGTGCCGGATCAATGACGTGTCTCGTTGACCCCGCCGGTGATGTGTTCCCCTGTGCGTTCACACAGTGGGATCACCTTGCCTCTGGGAATGTAACGGACGACGGGTTCCAGACGGCGTGGGACGAAATCGCGAATCTCCGTAGTCGAATCGACGACCACGAGGGGTGTCCCGCGGTCGCGATGGGTAGCTCCGACCCCGACGGCGAAGACCCTCAGCTACGGGCCATTCTCTCGGGCGACTGACTCCGTATGCCGGGAGATGGGTCGAAGCGGGGTCACGGGGAGTATCGCCTTCGAAGCGGAGTCACGGTTACTGGCACTATCCTCGTCTCCACGCAGCCGCTTCTTGCGACGCGACTCAATGAGACCGCTATCGGGACTATCGACGCACTCGAGAGTGAAACGTTTCGATCGCCGGTGGCGGTCGCCTCGGAACTCGGACGTGACGCCGAGCCGGTTGTACAATTGTTCGAACGGCTCCACCGACGCGGATTTCTCGAGTGGCGGCCCGCGCGAGATTGCCAATTTAGACCGCCTGTATCGATCGTCGTGACGGTCCGAAACGACCGTAGCTCCCTTAAAAAGTGTCTCGACGCACTAGCCGAACTTGAGTATCCGATGTACGAGGTAGTGGTGGTTGACGACGGGTCAACAGACGGGACCAACAAGATGGCCAGAAACTACGGCATGGTCGGAACCAGTCGCGTTCACGTGCTGTCGGTCGGTAGTGCCACCGATCCGCTGGGCATCGGTACCTCGCGAAACCGTGGTGTCGCCGCAGCTACTCACGATGTCGTCGCGTTCACTGACGCGGACTGTCGCCCGCGGACGGACTGGCTTACCGACCTCGTCCCGATCCTCAGAACTGCCGACCTCGTCGGGGGTCGGATCCGCCCCGCAGGTGAGACAGCAGCGAGCGTATACGAGGGGATCAACTCTTCACTGGATATGGGCGCATACGCGTCACGAGTGGATCCCGGTGGGAACGTCCCGTATCTAGCAACGGCGAACTTGATCGGCCACCGCTCTGCGTTCGAATCCGTCCCGTTTCCCAATCGGAGTATCGCCGAAGATGTGGACGTGTGCCGGCGCGCTATCGCGGCTGGACTCGAGGTCGTGTACTCGCCAACTGGGGTCGTCGAACATGTATATCGAGATGGGAAACGCGACTTCTCCAGCCGTCGCGCGGCGTACGGTTCGTCGGAGGCGCTGCTCGCGCGCGACTACGGTCGTAATGCCTCCGGCAGCGTCGGTATGCCAACGCTCCTCCCCTTCGCCGTCATAGTCGGGTTGCTTGCGACCTTTGGTTCGGCCGCAGTCTCCGCTGTCACGGTCGGAGTGATGGCGATATCACTCGGTCTCCTAGGAAGTTTCCGTGGGTGGCATCTCTGGCAGCGGTACAGACAGCTAAACCCGATTATTGCGGCGTCTGACGTGCTACGGAGCTGGGGTCGTGAGCGACTTTCGTCGGCGTATGCCGTATCGCGAGAGATCATGCGGTACTACTCGGGACCGGCACTCTTTCTCGGTGTTCTAGTATGGGGAGCGGGGATACAGACAGTGGGAAGCGGCATCATCGGTGTGACGATCACCGCGATAGCGCTCCCGCTGGCCGTCGAATATAACGTCCATGATCCAGACACGTCGCTACTTGGCTACGGAACGTACTACGCCGCAGACCACTTCGGATATCAGTATGGGGCCTATCGCGGAGCATTCGTCTACCACACGTTCAGCCACCTAAATCCGCTGACGCGGTTTCGACTCACAGGAGCCGGAGCAAAGCTCTTCGCACGACGACGTATCGGCCGTGAGACATCACCCACAGAGACGCTCACCGTTGGGAGCGTAACAGGTCGATTCAACGTCGATTCATCGGCAGAAGAGTGGTGGTTCAAGGATGACCAGCTCAGGGGCGAACGTCCGGTCGTCGCCGATCTGCTCGACCGAATCAAATCCGACGACACGTTCCTCGATGTCGGCGCAAATATCGGGATCTACAGTTGTCTGGTCGGCCGTAAACTCGACAAGGGGACCGTCATCGCTGTCGAGCCTCATCCGGAGAACGCGGCGCGGCTCGCGGAGAACCTGTCGATGAACGATATCGATTCACCGGTGGTTCGAAAGGCGCTCGGAGCCGAAAACGGACGTGGGGTGCTGACAAGCCCGGACGATACGGTGGCTGGGAGCGGGACACACACCCTCCTCACAGAACAGGACGCGCCGACCGACTCAGTGTCGTCCTCAACCGATCAGTCGCTGTCGACGCCGGTCGTGACGGGAGATTCGTTGGTGGCATCAGGTGAGAGACCACAGCCGACGGTGGTCAAGATCGATGTCGAAGGCACAGAAGTTGATGTGCTCGACGGAATGGACGAGGTCTTATCAGACCCATCGTGTCGACTTGTGTACTGTGAACTTCATCCGGAATCACTCTCAAAACGCGGCGTGGCCACAGAACGAGCAACGACTGTCCTCCACAAGAAGGGATTCTCCGTGACACGTGTTCAGGACCTCCCGGACGAACGGACCATCGTTCGAGCCGAAAAGGACACAGTGAGAGCGGAGAAAACCACGTCGAACGCGGTTGGAAACGTTGATTCGGATAATGTCGAGCAGTGAGCACAGTGAAACCTTCAGTACTGCGGATGTAGCGGAACCGTCGCTTGTTCACAGTAACTGGTGTTCCTCGAGGTACGTGACGACACGCTCTGCGGCTTCCTCGGGCGATGTATCGATCTGCTCTCCGGCGCTCGATCCCTCGTCGCTGCCCCGTCCGAGCATTCGGTAGATGCGCTCCTCGACCGTCCCGGTTCGTGGCGGCCGACCACGACCCCAGCGTTCGTTGGGTGTCACATCTTCGATTGTCACAGGACCGACACTCATCGAAAATCGTGACTCACGTGGCATCACGTCGGCAAGCGGAATCGTCTCGATATCAGCCCGCTGGCCAGCGACGACAGTGTCAAGCGGGGCACGGTCCGGATCCGTAAAGCCGGAATCCACTCCGATCACCGCTGGAAGCTCGACGACAATTGCCTCTTGGTGACCTATCGCCAACTTCCGCTGGATCGCGATCTCATCGGCCCCTACGTCGACGTTGGTGCCGAGAGCCTGCTGGCCAAGTTCGGTCGTTCGAGTCGCACACGGCCAGTTCAGCCGATCGGCGGTGAACGTCGCGATTTCGGCGCCGACGAACGACGATGCGTGACCGACTACGACCGCATCCGGCGGGTCGCGGGCAACGACGCGACCCAACACCGTCGCGTACTTTTCCGCGGCGACGTTATCGATGGGATCGTACTCGACGTGGATGCCGCGATCAGCCCCTCGCTCAAGCGCTGACCGGACGGAGCTCCGTGCGGGATCGCCACCGATGCCCACTGCGATCACTTCGTCGGCGATCTCGAGGGCGGCTTCCAGCGCAACTCGATCGTCGATACTGAACTGGAAGTGGTACGGTTCAGCATTCCCGTCGTTATCGACGATCCGGTGGGGCTCTGGTCGAGCCGTGACCATCGCTCTCATCGTGCGGTGTACCCTCCATCGACGGGAATTGTCGCCCCAGTCACGAACGCCGCATCCTCGGACGCAAGAAATGCGATAGCACGTCCAATATCCTCGGGGGCGGCCATTCCGAGCGGTGTTTTATTGATCATCTCTTCAGTCACGTCGGGGACATCTCCGTCGCTGTCCGCCTCCAGTACATCTTCGAGCATCGGCGTCTCCACGATGCCTGGACAAATTGTGTTCGCACGGATCGCCGGCGCGTACTCGACTGCGATCGAACGGGTCAGCGAAACGATCGCCCCCTTCGTGGCGGTGTAGATATCCATTCCGGGTTCGGCGATCAGCGCTGCGATCGAGGCGTTGTTGATAATGACACCGGATCCGTCGCCCGTTTCAAGCATCGCTGGGATCGCATGTTTACATGCGTACATCGGGCCCTGAAGGTTGACACCAGTGAGAAATTCGTAGGCGTCGTCGCTGAACTCCGTGATCGGTCCGTCGGCGTCTCGAGATGCGACGGCGGCGTTGTTCACCAGAATATCGACGCGCCCGAACATGGACTCGGCGTGGTCGACCATGTGGGCGATGGCATCCTCGTCGCTCACGTCTGTCTCGACGAAGGAGGCGTGGCCTCCATCCTCGGTGATCGACTCCGCCAGCCGTTCTCCCTCATCGACCGAGAGGTCCGCAACGACGACATCCGCGCCACGTTCAGCAAGCACGCGGCACGTCGCCGCCCCGATACCGCTAGCACCGCCAGTAACGATCGCGGTCTGAGTGTCGAGATTCATGATCAGCCGAAGTCGAACTCGACTCCTTTCCCCCCCTCTGCCTTCGACCATGACACGGCGCCCTTGTCAGAGTCATTCTCACAGAACACCATACAAGCGCCACACTCCACGCAGGGTTCATATGCGAAGTAGATCCCGCCTTTCTGATCCTCTTGATAGTCGAAACACTGTGCGGGACAGAGGTGAAGGCAGGGCTTGTCATCGCAGGTGACGCATTGCTCGTTGTCGACGGTGATATGAGCATCCTCACTGACGTCCCAGCTGATCGTCTCCAAGTCGTCTTGAACACTCATTGGCCCGTCCCCCCGTGAATTGGCGTATGTGTCTCTTCTACGCGTTGGTACGTCAATCGTGTGAATTGTAAACGCATAACTGTGAGTTTGTGTCAGAGGTTATTGTTCTTTGGGTCACAGCGACCGGAGTCCCCGGAAACCGTCCTTCAGCAGATCAATGACTCCGGCGTCGCTCCGCCGAAACGCACGGTACGCCTGCCGCCAGGTCAGCCCTGCCGCATCGGTGTCCGCGGAGTACATCGATCGCAGCGTCTCAGTAGCAATTCCCGGGTACGCCCCGTACATCCGTTCGTTCTTGAGAAACTGCGGGAGGTGCCGGTGCTGTTTCATGTCCCGAAGGACGTACGAATCCTCCAGTTCAGAGTCGTATCGTTGTCCGAACTTATCCCAGTTCCCGTCATCTGTACACGCGATCGCGGCTTCGGCAGCGACGAGCCCACTTTTAATACCGTAATCCAGGCCTCGGAACGTGTACCCCTTGTTGAGAACCAGTCCTGCGGCGTCTCCAACGAGCGCAACCCGCCGGTCCTGTCGATCCGGAAGCGTGTCGTAGGAGTGTTCGGGAACCAGAATCCCTTGATACTCCTCGATGTCGTCGCCTTGTACGTAGGGGCGAACAGTGTCCAATTCCATGAACCGCTCTAACAGCGAATATAGGGGCGTGCCGGACTCGTCGTATCCCTCGTCTCCAAGCCAACTGAGCGTCTCTAAGCCGCCGACTGCACCGACAGAGATGTACTCGTCGAACGTGTAGAGGAAGTAGCCGATAGTCGGTGCGCCTTCTGGGAACCCCGTGTAGATGTAGGCGGCCCCCTCGTCGCTATTGAGGTTGAACCGCTGATTGATTTCGTTCCTACCGACATCGATCACCTTCTTCACCGACAGTGCCATGTCCTCGTTGCGCATCGTCCGCTGGATACCCGTCTTCCGACCGACAGTAGTGTTCACGCCGTCAGCGCCGACGACCGCCTGACACTCGATGTCGCCGTTCTGTCGGTCAGTGTGGACAACCACACCGTCCGGTTCCTGCGTCACATCTCTGACCGATGTCTCCGAGAGGAAGGCGACGCCCTGCTCAACCGCACGTTCGACGAACCAGCGGTCGAATTTCCCCAGCATCAGCGTGTAGTTGGGCTCGTCTCGGAGTTCGAGGTCCCGGTAGCCGATCGAAACCTCCGCGTCGCCGTGGAGGAGTTTGATGTTGTGCTCCACGACGTGACGTTCGAGCGGAGCCCCATCAGGGAACTCCGGCACGAGATCCGCAAGGATCGATCCGTAGAGGACGCCGCCGGTGACGTTTTTCATCCCCGGCTGTTTGGCGCGTTCGACCAAGGCCACGTCGATCCCCTCAGCGGCGAGCCTATACGCGGCCGCAACGCCGGCCCGACCGGCACCGACGACCACCACATCGAAGGCGACGTCGGTCATTCCGCCACCTCCTCTGTGGCGCCATCCGCGTCCCGTTTCGCACGTCGGATCGCATCAGCTATCGCAGGGCCGTACTCGTAGGCATCGCCGACGATTCCGAGGTCGGCAAAGTTGAAGATCCGCGCGTTCGGATCGGTGTTTATTGGGATCAGATGGTCTGCGTTCACTGACCGCATATGGTAGGAGTCGCCTGAGATCGCACAAGGGACGTACAACTGTGCATCTATCTCTTTGCCTGTCACGCCGATCTGGCGGTCGTATGCTACCCATCCCTCATCGGAGGGGGGTCGAGACGCGCCGACGGCGGCGCCGACAGCATCGGCGAGTTCTTCGATCAGATCGAACCCATCGGGGCCGCCGAGACCGAATCCGCCGGCGACGATCCGACGGGCCTTCGAAAGGTCGTCTTCGGGCACGTCGAACGTCTCAACGTGACGGATGCGATCGTCGTCACCGACCGACACTTCGAGGGTTCGTTCACTGGGGACGCCTGTCGGCGGTTCATCGGGTGTCCCCAGCGCCTCTGTGTTGAGCGTCACGACGGGCGGAAGCCGTTCGAAGGAGAACTCAGCGTACGCGCGGCCACCGTACGCGGGGCGCCCGGCGAGGAGTTCGTCGTCGCGAACGCGGAGCAGGCAGTCAGTGACACATGCGCTCCGTCGACGGCGTGCTGTCGCGGCTGCGAGATCGGTCCCGTCAGCGGTGTCGGGCAACAAAACGGCCCGTGCATCGGTGGTGGCTTCCGCCAGCGCACGTGACCGCGCTTCGATGCCCGCCGCACCCGGCGCGAACGTTCCGGCTTCGCGAGTGACGTGGAGTATCTCGTCAGGGTCGCCAGCGGCGATCGCATCGGGCGCGACGACGCCGTCGAAGGCGACGGCGACAACCGTGGGTGGGTTGGCCTCATCGAGCGCCTCGGCGAGCCGGTGAGCCTCGTTGAGCAGCGCGACGTCTTCAGCGTCGGGAACGGCCACTATCCGATCGGTTGATGTCGGCGTTGTATCTGTCATACCGATAACTCCCGGGCGAGCATCTCGCCGTCGTATATCGCCTTGTCGATTAGTCGTGGTGCGACACAGTCACCGATCCTGTGGACTGAGTCGGGTGAGAGCTCTTCTTCCAGCGCCGCTGTAAGGCCGCCTCGGGCCTCACGACGTCCGGCCACAACCAGCGAGTCCGCCGTGACGGTGTCCACATCCTCCGAGTAGACGTTGAGCAACTGTGCGGTGTTGTCCTCGTATCCGATGATGGTAGCGTGGGTCTCGATATCGACATCGTGTCGGTACAGCGTCTCCAAGAACGGCGGGACGTTCGTTCCCTCCAGCTGGTCGCCCGGATGATAAGAGGTGGTGACGAACGTCACGTCATGGTCGGGCGCGAGGAACTCTGCAACTCCTACCCCGGTAGCGTGTTTGTTGCTGTCAAAGACGACGACCGAATCACCGACGGGTTCGCCCTGTAACACGTCCCACGATCGGTGGACATCCGGTCCGGCCAAGTCGGGCTCCCGTTCGCTGGCACCGATAGCAACGACCACGTCATCCCACACATCGGCGTCGACGTCAGCGGGCGTGACCTCGGTCCCTGTCACGACGGTCACCTCGCGGTTCCCCAGTTGATTTTTCAGATTTCTAACGGCATCGCCAAATTCCTGTCGAGAGTCGATTTGTGTGGCGATGTTCGACTGACCACCGAGCTCATCCTCACGTTCGCGGATAGTCACGTCATGTCCGAGGTCCGCAGCCGTCACCGCGAAGGAGAGCCCGGCCGGTCCGCCGCCGACGACGAGCACTCGCCGGGGTGACGATACTTTCTCGCGGTCTTCCATATGAGGGATCTTCGTCTCACGGCCCGATCGCGGCGTCTGTATACAGCCAACGTGACCGTTCGTATGGATGCCGCCCAGACAGTTCTGGTTACACGCGATACAGTGAGTGACTTCCTCGTCGTCGCCGCGCCGAACCTTC
This sequence comes from Halorubrum salsamenti, assembly GCF_007671685.1. Classification (GTDB taxonomy): domain Archaea; phylum Halobacteriota; class Halobacteria; order Halobacteriales; family Haloferacaceae; genus Halorubrum; species Halorubrum salsamenti. The sequence goes on from NZ_VCNL01000005.1 coordinate 255,084, forward strand.
CTGACAGTGTCGGCATCGGCGATGAGCTGGCGGCACATCCCAACGAAGTCCGCGCGGCCCTCCTCCAACACATCATTGGCCTTGGTGAGATCGTTGATCCGTCCCGCCGCGATAACGGGAATGTCAACGAGTTCTCGTGCTGCACCGTAATACTCGGAAGTATATCCTAACGGCGCGTGCATCGGCGCATCGGTGATGTACAGTTTGGAAATCGTTGCGATGTCCGAATCGATGAAATCCAGGCTCGAATGGAGGCGACGCATCACTTCAACGGCGTAGTCGTAGCCGTAGCCACCGTCCTCCATCTCATCAAATGTGAGCCGAATGCCGACCGGGAATTCCTCGCCGACCCTGTCGCGGATGGTTTCGACTACCTCGTTCACGAGACGGACACGGTTGTCAATGGAACCTCCGTACTCGTCGCTCCGAGTGTTGTACTTTGGTGATAGAAACTGACGCAAGATCCCGTCGTGACCCGCTTTGAGTTCGATACCGTCGAGATTGCCTCGCTTTACATGTTCGGCGGTTTTCGCAAAGCCCAGCTTGATCTCCTCAATGTCCGATCGTTCCATGCGCTTCGGCATCTCGTAGCCAAATTCGGAGGGGACCGCCGAAGGTGCCCACGTTTCTCGCATCGCGTGTTCGCCGGTGTCCTCTCCACCTGTATGTTGGAGTTGGGCGAATACTTTTGTTCCGTAGTCGTGGACTCTGTCAGCGATCATTTTCAAGCGTGGGATCACATCAGGGTCGTAGCCGGAAGCGTACATCGGGTTCGAAGCACTCGGGTGGACGAGCATACTGGAAGGACCGATGATGAGGCCGACGCCGCCTCGAGCGCGCGCCTCGTAGTAGGCGGCATCGCGTTCGGTCGGCAGTCCGTCCTCTGCGAACCCAGTTTCGTGTGCGAGAAAAACCGTACGGTTTGGGATCGTCACAGAGCCGATTCGTCGCGGTGTGAAGAGCATGTCTGGCATTGCTTTGTGAAGGGTTATCTATCATCACATATTTCCATGGGGATAAAGATGTACCGACGGTTTCAAGGTTCAAAATTTGAGCCCGAGTTCAGACGTGAGGAAGTCAAACGAGCGGTAATTGTTTATATTAATAACCAAATTGTGAAATACTGACATGGATGTACCGTACCCGTTTGCTGGAATCGTGGATCAGACGGCGATGAAGCGTGCCTTGCTCGTTAACGCCGTCAACCCAAACGTAAATGGCGTGCTTATCCGGGGCGAGCGGGGGACCGCCAAGTCGACAGTGGTCCGTGCGTTGACCGACGTGCTTCCAGACATCGAAGTCGTCGCAGACTGCCCGTATGGCTGCCCACCCGACGATCCGGAGCGAATGTGTAGCAACTGTCGTGAACGATACGAGGTAGGAACCGAGTTCCCGGTCGATCGTCGGCGTATGCGGGTGGTGGATCTGCCGCTAAACGCCTCTGAGGACCGCGTCGTCGGAAGTATCGATCTCCAGCAGGCCGTTCGTGCCGGTGAGCAGACGTTCGAGCCGGGTATATTGGCGGAAGCCAACCAGAACATCCTTTACGTGGACGAGGTGAACCTGCTCGACGACCATATCGTCGATGTACTGCTTGACGCCGCGGCGATGGGCGAGAACATCGTCGAACGCGAAGGTGTCTCGTTCCGCCACCCGGCCGACTTCGTTCTCGTTGGGACGATGAATCCCGAAGAAGGAAACCTTCGTCCCCAACTCCTCGACCGCTTCGATCTAGTCGTTGACGTCGAGGCTAGTGACGATCCGTCGGAACGCGTCGAGATCGCCGAGCGTCGTGAAGCGTTCGATGCGGATCCAGACGCATTTCGAGCGGCTTATCAAGACGAACAGCAGTCGCTCCGCGACCGCATCCGTGAATCCCGAGACCGCCTCGATGCGATCGAGATGAGCGAGGAGACGCTTCGAGACGCCTCCTATGAGGCGCTCCGCCAGCGCGCACACGGCATGCGCGCGGACATTGCCATCAATCGCGTGGCTCGCTCCATCGCTGCGCTCGATGGCGCAGGCGAGGTAACCGACGCACACGTCGCAGAGGCCCAATACTTCGTGTTCCCCCATAGAGTCGAAGGTGTCCCGGAAATGAGCTTCGGCGAGGGGCTCATCTCGACAGGTGACGACAGTGAAGAATCTGAGACTGACGAGGAAGACAAAGACGACCCCGATGGCGACGAAAACGCCGACGCGGAAGGCGGCGGGTTGCCCATTGCCGAAGATGAGGGGTCCTACACGGTGGACCGGACCGCCATCAATCCCTCGAAAGATCGCACGGTGCGGACCGCGCTTGCGCGACGCACGCCCTCACGGGTGGACGTGCGGAGCGGCCGATACGTCCGTTCGCGAATCGAAGAGGATGTCGACGACGTGGCCATCGACGCGACACTGCGGGCGGCCGCTCCACACCAGCGCCGGCGGGGGGGCGACGGCGGTCTCCGCGTCAAACCCAGAGACCTACGGCAGAAACTCCGTGAACGGACCGCCCGCGCGCTGGTGGTGTTTGTCGTCGACGCCAGTGGAAGCGTGATGAGCGGCCGCCAGATGAGAGAGACCAAGCGCGGTCTCCTCTCACTTATCGAAGACGCCTATCGGGCACGCAACCGGGTCGCTGTGGTGGTGTTCCGAGGCGAAAGCGCGTTCACCCTCGTCGAGCCCACGCGGAGCCACCGACTGGCTCGCGACGCCGTTTCTCAGTTGACAGTTGGCGGGAACACACCACTTGCTCACGGTCTCGTCGAATCGTATCGGCTGATCGAGCGGGAGAAGCGCCGTGACCAAGACCTCTACCCCCTGACAGTCCTGCTGTCCGATGGTCAGTCGAACGTCGAGTACCGCGAGGACGGCGATCCGAGACGAGATGCGTTTCGTGCTGCCGCGCTGTTCGACGAGAACGACATCCCATCCGTGTTCGTCGACACTGGCTACAAGATCGACACGACGCCCGACGAGATCTGGACGGACCGGAAAGCAAAGCGCATGAAACGCAAGCGCTTCGAGCGTAACCAAGAGTTCGCCGAGACAATGGGAGCCGACTACTTGCCGCTGATCGACCTCCCACGAGACGCCAACATCGTGGCCGAAGAAGGAGAGGAAGGAACAGCGTGAACCGGTTCCATCCTACAAAGCAAAGCGCGATCGGACCGACAGTCACCACCCGATCAGACACCCCCAACCGTCACAATCCGAACACGTAACCGATGACTAACCACAATACCAGACAGCAAGAGACGACGCCCGACACCGGATCGTTCGCAAGCCAGACGTTCCCGTTCACGGCCATCGTCGATCAGACCGAAATGAAGCGTGCGCTCGTGTTGAACGCCATCAACCCGGATATCGGCGGCGTACTGATCCGGGGCGAGCGAGGGACCGCCAAGTCGACGGCGGCCCGTGCGCTGGCTGAGGTGCTTCCGGACATTGATGTCGTTGAGGACTGTCCATACGGCTGTCCTCCCGACGATCCGGACCGAATGTGTAGTGACTGTCGCGATCGACACGGCGGCGACGGAGCACTGCCGACGGCATCTCGGCCGATGCGAGTCGTGGACCTGCCACTGAACGCCTCGGAGGACCGCGTCGTGGGAAGTATCGACCTCGAACGAGCAGTTCAGGCGGGCGAACGCGAATTCGAGCCAGGTATCTTGGCGGAAGCCAACCGGAACATCCTCTATGTGGACGAAGTAAACCTGCTCGACGACCACATTGTCGACGTGCTGCTTGACGCCGCGGCGATGGGCGAAAACATCGTCGAACGCGAAGGTGTCTCGTTCCGCCATCCGGCCGAGTTCATCCTTGTCGGCACGATGAACCCGGAGGAGGGAGACCTCCGCCCCCAACTGCTCGACCGCTTCGGGCTGGTGGTTGATGTCGAGGGCGTCAACGAGGTCGACGATCGGGTCGAGATCAGCCAGCGTCGTGCCGCCTTCGAGGCAGATCCGGACGCATTCAGAGCAGAGTATGCGTCCGACCAAGCGACGCTGCGGTCGGAGATCGTTGAAGCTCGTGAACATCTTGACGGTGTCGACCTCGGCGACGACATCGCGGAACTCATCGCGGGGATGAACATCGAGCTCGACGTCGACGGCCACCGCGGCGACATCACACTCCGGCGCGTGGCTAGGACGCTGGCGGCGTTCGAGGGAGACGACGAGGTGAGTGCGCGTACCGTCCGGCGCGTCGCGCGGATGGCGCTGGAACACCGGCTCCAGCGACTGCCGTTCGAGGAGGAAGAACAAGACGTACTGAGTACGTTCCACGACGTGCGGCGCGACCTCGGGCTGGAAGACTGAGCAACCGACTGGGAGACCGAACAACGCTCCCAAAGCGTGTGCGGTTAGCTGGATATAGGCGCTAAGCCCCCACCCTCAACGGAGCGACCGAAGGGAGCGGAGTAGGGTGGGGATACAGCGTCCCCAGAAATCGAAGATTTCTGGTGTGCGAACGAGACGCGGAGCGTCTCGTCAACGCCGTCATCATCTGTTCATACAGCGATACGGTTGCAGGCCCACAGACCCACGTAGTCGCAACGTTTTTCATTGGGGTACCGTACAACAGTACGAACCCAATGGAATACGACCTCGATTCGGGAGCGCATTCGACGTACTCCCTGCACTACCACCTGATACTCACTACGAAGTATCGGCGCGGAGTGCTAACCGAGGAGCGAACCCAATTCATTCGCGGGGTCATCAGCGGGTTCACGGATAAGTACGGCGTCGAACTGACGAACCTCGACGGAGAGGACGACCACGTTCACATCCTGTTCCGAGCGAAACCAACCACAGACCTCGTGAAGTTCATCAACACGGTCAAGGGCGCGACCGCCCGCCGTATCCGCAACGAGTACGAGGACGAACTGAAAACCGAACTGTGGGGCGACTCGTTCTGGAACGACTCGTACTGCCTCGTCTCGACGGGGCAGGTGTCTCTGGACGTGCTGAAACAGTACGTCGAAGACCAGCGGGAGAGCTGATGTACTACGCCTACAAGTACCGCCTCAAGCCGTCCGCCGCCCACCGCAAGGAGTTGGACCGCCACCGCGATATTTGTCGACAACTCTACAACCACACGCTCTACCGTCTCAACGAGTACCAAGACGAACACGGCAACCTTCCGTCCATGACCACGCTTCGGTCGGAACTACCCGACCTCAAGAACTGGTGGGACGATCTCTCCGACGTGTACTCGAAGGTGCTCCAAACCGTCGTTGAACGGTTGTTCGACAACCTCAAAGGACTCTCAAAACTCAAGGAGAACGGCTACGGCGTCGGTCAACTCAAGTGGAAGCCGCCACGCGAGTTCCGCAGTTTCACCTACAGTCAGTCTGGCTTCAAGCTCGACAAGAAGGGCGGTCAGGCTGTGCTGTCCCTCTCGAAACTCGCGGACATACCGATTCGGCTTCACCGCGCCATCCCCGACGACGCGAACCTCAAACAGGTCACGGTCAAGAAGGAACCGACGGGCGAGTGGTTCGCCACGTTCGGAGTCCAAATGGACCGTGAACCGCCCGAACCGCCTGAGAATCCCGAGCGGTGCGTCGGCATTGACGTGGGGATTCTCAAGTACGCCCACGACACCGACGGGACCGCCGTCGGGTCGCTCGACCTCTCGGACGAACGGGACCGTCTGGAACGCGAACAGCGGTCCCTCTCACGGAAGGAACACGGGTCGAACAACTACGAGAAGCAACGGCGGCGGGTCGCTGAGTGTCACGCCGATCTCCGACGGAAGCGCCGCGACTTCCTGCACAAGCTCTCGAACTACTACGCTCGGGAGTACGACCTCGTGGCGGTCGAAGAGCTGAACGTGAAAGGGATGCTCGAATTCCCGTCGAACAGCCGCAACACGGCGTCTGCCGCGTGGCAAACGTTCCTCTCGTTGCTCGAATACAAGTGCGAGCGTGAAGGAACGCACTTCGTCGCCGTGAATCCGAGAGGGACGACCAAGGAGTGCGCGTCGTGCGGCGTTTCGACCGACAAGCCGTTGTGGGTCCGTGAACACTCCTGTTCCGCCTGCGGGTTTGAGGCGGACAGGGACGCGAACGCGGCGTGGAACATCCGTTCTCGCGGCCTCAAGGACGTAGGAGTGGGACACTCCGAAGGAACGCCTGTGGAGACTGCGCTCCCTGTGGACACCGACTCGGTGTCTGCAAAGCGCGTCGTGGAAGCAGGAAGCCCTACCCTCAAGGAGCGAACGGCGTCAGCCGTGAGCGAGTAGGGTAGGGTAGTTCACGTCTTATTCTTGTACTCGTTTCATCAACGTCGTACTGGTATGATTTTTAACGTCGTGTTGGTCGCTCTGATGGGTGATTTCACCGGCTATTGGTAAGTACCATCATATTTATCATGTATGATCAGTAACTGTTTGGTGGGAACACACACCATGAAGGATGGTGACGAACAGCTGTTCCCGGAGAAGACCCATGCCAGAGTACGATTTCGACGGTAAGGTTGCGTTTGTCACTGGTGCCGGGCACGGCCAGGGACAGTCACACGCACAGCACTACGCGAAACACGGTGCCGACGTCGTCGTCACCGATATCTGCGAGAACATCGACACCAATCCCTACGACCTCAGTACCCCTGACGAACTGGAGGAAACGGCGAGTCTCGTCGAAGACGAGGGGCAGGAGGCACTTGCGGTCCAAATGGACGTCCGCGAGGAGGACGAGGTGGAGGCGGCCGTCGAGCAAGCAGTCGATCACTTCGGTCACATCGACATCCTCGCGAACAACGCTGGCATCTTCAACGCCGCCGACGCGACTGAGATGACCGAGCAGCAGTGGGATGATATGATCGACACGAACCTGAAAGGGGTGTGGCTCTGTGCGAAACACGTCGGCCAGCACTTCATCGACCGCGGCGACGGTGGGAAAATCATCTCCACGGCGTCGACGGCGGCGTTCACGGCCTCCCCCGGCAACGGCCACTACGTCGCCGCCAAGCACGGGGTCCGCGGGCTGACGAAGACGCTAGCGCTCGAACTTGCGGAGTACGACGTCAACGTCAATGCGGTCGCACCAACGGGGATGGACACCCCGATGATTTCGGGATACGTCGAAGCTTACGGCGAGGAACTTCTCGAAGAGACGATGGCCATGACTGGACCATCCAATATCTTCGGGGACGGCGGGATGCTCCAATCCAAGGAGATCAGCGAGGCGTACATGTGGCTCTCAAGCGACGCCGCACGCTACGTCACCGGAACCACGCTAAAAGTAGACGCAGGAATGACGGCGAAGTAATCAACCACAACAATGCCAGAGTACGACTTCAGCGGCAAGGTCGCGTTCGTCACCGGCGCCGCACATGGACAGGGACGATCACACGCACAGCACTACGCGAAACACGGCGCCGATGTCGTCGTCACCGACATCGGCCATGACATGGAGTCCGTCCCCTACGATCTCGGCACGAGCGACGAACTGGCGGAGACGGCAGATCTAGTGGGAGACGAAGGTCAGGAAGCGCTCGCGATCGAGATGGACGTCTCCGATGAGACCCAGGTCGAGTCCGCTGTCGACGAGGCGCTCGAAGAGTTCGGCCACATCGACATCCTCGCCAACAACGCCGGTATCGGATCGATGGCCGACGCAACGGAGATGCCCGAACAGCAGTGGGACGAGATGATCGATACGAACCTCAAAGGCGTCTGGCTCTGCTCGAAACACGTCGGGCAACACTTCATCGACCGCGGTGACGGCGGCAAGATCGTCTCCACCGCATCAACTGCCGGCGCCATCGGACTTCCTAGCCAGGGTCACTATGTCGCAGCCAAACACGGCGTTGTCGGACTGACGAAGACGCTGGCGCTCGAACTCGCCGAATACGACGTCAATGTCAACTGTATCGGTCCAACCGGCATCGACACGCCGATGATTTCCGGCATCACCGAAGCCTACGGTGAGGAGGCACTTGAAGAGATGACCGAGATCACCGGCCCGTGGAACGTGTTCGGCGACGGCGGGATGCTCGAATCGAAGGACATCAGCGAGGCGTACATGTGGCTCTCCAGCGACGCTGCCCGGTACGTCACCGGGATCTATCTCCCCGTCGACGCCGGGTTCCTCGCAAAGTGAGTCAACCACGAACCTAAAAAAAGATGGTAGAATACGACTTCAGCGGCAAGGTGGCGTTCGTCACCGGCGCCGCACATGGACAGGGCGAATCGCACGCGGTCAATTACGCGAAACACGGCGCCGATGTCGTCGTCACCGACATCTGTGAGGATATCGAATCGAACCCGTACCCGATGGGAACGGGTGACGAACTCGAAGACACCGCCCAGCAGGTCGAAGACGAAGGGCAGGAGGCGCTCGTGATCGAGATGGACGTCCGCGAGGAGGACGAAGTTGAGGCCGCCGTCGAACAGGCGGTCGATCACTTCGGCCGCATCGACATCCTCGCAAACAACGCCGGCATTTGGAATATGGCGGATCTGACCCAGCTGGACGAAAAGCAGTGGGACGAACTGATCGATACAAATCTCAAAGGCGTTTGGCTCTGCTCGAAACACGTCGGCCAGCACTTCATCGACCGCGGCGACGGTGGCAAGATCGTCAACACCTCCTCGACTGCGGGGTTCACTGGTATTCCCGGTGGCGGCCACTACGTCGCGGCAAAACACGGCGTTCGGGGGCTGACGAAGACGCTAGCATTAGAACTCGCCGAGTACGACGTCAACGTCAACACTGTTGCACCCACAGGCGTGGACACTCCACTCACCGCGGGCATGATGGAGGCCTACGGCGAGGAGACGATGGGTGAGATGATCGAAGTGACCGGACCGTTCAACGTGTTCGGCGACGGCGGGATGATAGATGCACAGGACATCAGCGACGCGTATATGTGGCTGTCGAGCGACGCCGCGCGCTACGTCACTGGAACCACGATCAAAGTAGACGCAGGCTTCACTGCGAAATAACGACGATGCCAGAGTACGACTTCGACGGTAAGGTCGCGTTCGTCACCGGTGCCGCACACGGACAGGGACGATCGCATGCACAGCACTACGCGAAACACGGCGCCGATGTCGTCGTCACCGACATCGGCCATAACATGGACACCGTACCGTACGATCTCGGTACACCGGATGAGCTCGAAGAGACAGTAAGTCTAGTCGAGGAGGAGGAGCAGGAGGCGCTTGCGATCGAGATGGACGTTCGCGACGAAGCACAGGTTGAATCCGCCGTTGAGGAAGCGATCGATCACTTCGGCCGCATCGACATCCTCGCGAACAACGCCGGTATCGAGTCTATGGCGGACGCGGTAAAGATGGACGAAGTGACGTGGGACGAGATGTTGGACACGAATCTGAAAGGCGCGTGGCTCTGTGCGAAACACGTCGGCCAGCACTTCATCGACCGCGGCGACGGTGGCAAGATCGTCTCCACCTCCTCGACAGCGGGGCTGATCGGAGCGCCTAGCAACGCCCACTACGTCTCGGCGAAGTGGGGGATCCGTGGCCTGACAAAGACGCTGGCGCTCGAACTCGCCGAGTACGATGTCAACGTCAACTGCGTCTGTCCGACCGTAGTTAACACCCCAATGATCTCGGGGATGACGGAGGCGTACGGCGAGGAGGTGTTCGAGGACATGGCGATCAGCGGCCCGATGAACATCTTCAATCCGGAAGATCCTGGCATCGAGTCCAGCGACATCAGTGAAGCATATATGTGGCTCTCTAGCGACGCCGCCCGCTACGTCACCGGAATTGCTCTGCCTGTCGACGCCGGGTTCGTCGCGAAATGAGCTAACAACTCTTATTTGGCGTCTCTCTGGCTGTTCAACTACGCCACCTGCTACGTCACTGGGGTCGGGTTGCCGACCAACAGGGATGCGGCCGCAAAACGGCGTCCTCTAGATTACTCCAAGGATACTGTTGGGTTCTCTTCACTCCAGTACGATGCGAGGGAGACAGCTAGCAACACACCTGTAATAAAAGCCACCGTGAGTGTCATCGGCTCAACAGCGTCACGGTATACCCACGCCAGCGCTCCCGAAACTCCTGCGTTCGCGCTACCCCAGAGTACGTTTAGCCGAGCGCTTGATTCAGCACCGAACGGCGTCATATGACGGTGGCCAGTGATCCCACGAACGAAATGTGGAACCGCATTCGTTCCGAAAACACCGATGACGGCGAAGACCACGAGTTCAGTAATCGTTGCCATATTCGTATTATGAGAAACGAAATAATAATATCCAGGGCGAGACGGCATAGCTAGGCAACGTCCTCGCCGTGATGAATTTGAGACTTCCTTCGGGTTTCCGTGTCGCTACCACCGTAAACTAATTGGTTGAGTAGTTCTCAACCATTTATTGTGGTAAACTACGATTTTGACGGCCAGGTTGCGTTTATCACTGGGGCTGGCCGGGGACAGGGTCGCTCACACGCACAGTACTACGCGAAACACGGTGCCGACGTGGTGTTGACCGGAGGGGGGCGCAACATCGAGACCAGCCAGTACCCACTCGCGTCATCGGCCGATCTACAGGAGACCGCAAGACTCGTCGAACAAGCGGGTTGCCGGGCCCTCACTCTCCGTGTCGATGTTCGCGATGAGGCAGCGGTCAAAGCCGCCGTCGCGGATGCCGTCGCGGAGTTCGGGCGGATCGACATCCTCGCGAACAACGCCGGTATCTGGAACGTCGTTGACCTCGTTGAGATGCCCGAACAGCAGTGGGACGAACTGGTTGACTCCGACCTCAAAGGTGCGTGGCTTTGTGCGAAACACGTCGGTCAGCACTTTATCGATCGCGGTAACGACGGCAAGATCATCTCAACCGCGTCGACAGCCGGCCTTGTCGGATCCAAGGGATCGGGCCACTACGCGGCTGCGAAACATGGCCTCATCGGACTCACGAAATCGCTCGCACTCGAACTTGCTCCCCATCGCGTGACCGTCAACGCCGTCGCTCCCACCGGCGTCACGACCCCGATGATCGACGGAATCCTCGAGACGATGGGAGAAGAGGCGCTCGCGTCAGTCTCTGACGCCAGCGGATCGATGAACGTACTCGATGAACAGCTGATCGAACCGCGCGATGTGAGCGAAGCGTACATGTGGCTCTCCAGCGACGCCGCCCGCTACGTCACCGGAACGGTACTTCCCGTCGATGCGGGGATGACCGCGAAATGACCGTCGCTTCAGAAGTTCCGCAAGCCGTGCCACCGATAGCTCGTTCGGGATCGACCGCACGACGGCTGTTCAAGGCGTGTTAATGTCTGGACAACAGAACAGCCCCAGGGTCAAGCCCTATAGCATCTACTTTGTATTGCTGAGAACGTATTCGATCTGATGCGACTCATGAGGAGCATCGAATGCCCAGTCAGAGCCGCCTTGCAAGTTGTTCTCCGTCGTAGTACGCGCGATCAAGCTTTCGCGGTGAGATTGCGTCGCCAATCCGATACACGTCGTCACGGAGCTCGGCGAGTTCAAGATAGAGGTCCTCGTCAGCGTGACGACGCCCGGCAACGACGACGGTGTCGGGCTCACGGGTCATGGTCTCACCAGTAAGCGTGTTCCGGAGCGTGACGGTCCCGTCAGCGGAGACCGCGTCAACCGTGTGGTTCCCTGTGAATTCGGCGCCTTGGGCCTGGAGTGCCGCGACGAATCCTGGAAGATTGGGTTGTTCAGTCCGGAAGGCAGGATAGTGATCGCTTGACACCATCTCCACCGTGGATCCCATATCGAGCAACGTCAGCCCTGTCTGGACCGTAATGATCCAGCGGTTCTCGTCGAAGAGCAGAACGTCGTCGCCGACGCTCGCTCCTTCGAGAACGTCGAACGCGTTGACCACCTCTCCCTCAAAATCGTACGTAGACACGTCTGGACGGGTAGCACCGGTCGCAACGACGACAGTGTCCCATGAGGAATCGACGGTATCACCACTCACGGGTGAGTTCAGTTCAACCTTGACATCGGCGTCGCTGACAGCGGCTTCGAGGTCTTCCGCGGCACGGGTGAATGGTTCGAGTGGCCCTTCGGCCGCGAGTCCGAGTTGTCCGCCGAGACTGTCACTGGCCTCGCGAAGCGTCACGTCGTGGCCACGGTCAGCAGCGATGCTCGCGAACCGAAGCCCGGCAGGACCACCACCGATGACGAGCACACGCTGTGGAAGTGCGGTCGGATCAACTGCGGACAGCGCAGCAAGGTCCGTCTCGCGACCAGTCCGAGGATTGACCACGCACTCGACATGGCCGCCATGAGCGTGTCCGTATACCCCTTCGAGACACTTCTGATTACACTGAATACACCGGTTGTGACGGTCGCTGGCAGCGGCCTTCGAGAGGGTTTCGGCGTCCGCCAGAAGCTGTCGTGTGAAGCTCACGAAATCTACACCGGCGTCAAAGAGGGCATCCGCATCCTCGACAGAGGTGAACGGGAGACGGCCTATAACGGGAGCGTCGACTAGGTCGGTTGCCGTGGTGATCGGATCAAGCAGATCCGGAGCCGACGCGGAAATTCCTGCATGGGTCTGGTTGTAGGTCGCGTAAGATCCTACAGTACACGAGAGATAATCGAACCCCTCGACGGAGTCAAGCAGATCTGGGATGTCGTCGAATTCGTAGCCGCCGTACTCAAGCTCGGCCAGTGAGAGGTGGAGACCGACTGGTCCGTCAACGCTATCTGTAACCCTAGAGAGAGCTTCGTTCACAAACCGTGCCCGATCATTCCATCCACCACCGTATTCATCATCTCGGGTGTTGTATCGTGGGGAAAGGAACTGTCGCAGGACAGAGAACGGGCCAGCGGCCAACTCGACGCCGTCGAATCCAGCACGGTCCAGATTGTTCGCAGCGGTCGCGAACCCGTCCAAGACGGAATTGATGTCCGCCTGAGTCATCTGCTTCGGCATCTCGTAGGCGGCATCGGATGGGGATGACGCTGGTGCGAGTTGGGGCTGCATCTCCCAGTCACCACGAGACTCTGCACCCGTGTGGGTTAACTGCCCGATAATGTGAGAGTCGTGAGCGTGGATAGCGTCGGCGACGGACGTCAACCCCGGCAGCGACCCGTCGTCATATGCGTCAACAAAGGCTGGTCCGCTAGCTGACGGATGAACCAGCATTCCAGCCGGTCCAATCACGAGCCCGGCACCACCGGCCGCACGTGCGGCCAAGTGGGTAGCAAGCGCGTCCGTTGGTTTCCCGTCCTCCACGAGCCGTGTACGGACAGGTCGGAACACACCACGGTTCCTGACAGTCAGCCCGTCAAGGGCTCCTTGCTCGGAGAGATCCATAATATCCGATAGCGAGCAACACTACTTGAATATACTGCTCGGTTAATCGATCCGCTGCGTGCTATTGGAACCATCAGAGTCAGCATCAGAGAGAGTTACCACTTCTACGGCTGAATGGGAATGGATCCATTCTCGTGCCTTAAAAAGGGCCTCGGTGTCTACGCTGACGAGTTGGATTCGCTTGTGGTCGTCAGTCGGATAACAACCGACTCGCACGTCGAATTTGTTTCGGACGGTCTCCAGAATCGGCGCAAGGTGGCTCTCAGGTGTGTCAGCGTAGAGGCTCTCGCTCTGGATCGGACCACGGAACTCGTCACGTATGTGCTCGAAGACAGCTTTCATTTCCGTCGGAATTCCGGGGAGTACGTACACGTTTTCACAGATACAGCCAGGGGAGATCCCCTCTTCGTTCGGGAGAATCGTCGCGTTTGCCGGGTATCGACACGCTCGATCGATATCGTGGTTAAATTCCGGATGCTCTTGCCGAATATCGTCGACTGCGGTCTGAATGTCACATCTCGCTTCTGGGTGGGGTTCGACCGGCACGCTGAGGGCCTCCGCGATCGCACTAGTAGTGATATCGTCCGGTGTCGATCCCAGCCCGCCAGTTGTAATGACGAACGTACACTCCTGACTAAGCTCTCTAACTGCCCTGGCGATCCGGTTAATCTGGTCGGGAACAACCCTGATCTCGTATACGCTGACACCACGGGTTGTGAGTTGGGTCGCCAACCACAGCGCGTTCGTATTCTCAACATCACCGGCCAATAACTCGTCACCGATCGTAATGATCGCACCTGTCTTGCTCATACTGTTTGCTGTGGCCGTTAGAATGTGAGTGTATTGGTCAGTTGTTCGGCAAGATCAGGATACGTGATCAAACGAAGACTGTCGGTATTAACCCATCCATCGTACAGATTCAGGGTATTGATTAGCTCGTCTAAAAGAGGAATTGTGAAACTGTTGTTCGGATATCTCGTAATAACTAGGTGGATTACTCCTCCCTGAATTATTCGTATCGTTCATTATAATAGTTATGTGTTATATATAGTATAGTTACCGTTACAGAGGTAAGACTGTAATTCTAAACAGATTTCCGTTGCCCGAAATACCCGCAGGATTTATTTCGTGTGATGATGACCATCTGTCATGGAAAAAGATGTCCCACTCCAAACGGTCCAGCGGTCAATTGAGATATTGGAGATTCTCAAGGAAGATACGATAGGAGTAACAGAACTCGCAAAGCGGTTGGACCTCCCGAAGAGTACGGTGTATGACTACCTTAGGACGCTGAGGTCACTGGGGTACATTATAAAAGAGAACAGAAAATACAGACTCGCATTCAAGTCACTCGAATTAGGCGGATATCGAAAGTACCACAGTCAACTGTATCAGCTTGCCAAACCCGAGGTCAAGCGGTTAGCCGACAAAACAGGTGAGATCGTGAGCGTGAACGTAGAGGAACAGGGTCGCTTCGTTGTTCTCCACTCAGAGATAGGATCGGCATCATTACACCTCGAACACCATCCGGGAACAACGACGCCACTCCATACCCATGCCGGAGGGAAAGTAATGTTAGCAGAGTTCAGTACGGAGAAAGTTGAGTCTATCTTCGAGCGGCATGGGCTTACTACCGAAACAGAACATACGATAACGGATAGAGCTGAACTACTGACTGAACTAGAGACGATCCGTGAACGCGGATATGCTGTCGATCGTGACCAAGAGATCATTGGTGTCGGGACTCTAGCCGCGCCAATCCAAGTTGATGATCGTCTTATCGGTTCGCTAAATATTGCTTCTCCAGCAAACCGACTCAGTGATACAGGATACCAGGATGAACTTGTACGGGAAATCCAGAAATCGACAAATATTATTTCTGTCAATTACGAACATTCGACTTGAGATCTTTCTCAGCATGAATATAGAAAACACCCCACGGCCTTGTTTAGGTCGCGTTAAGTTTGGCGTAAATTGTGGTAGACGGCGACGGCTTCGAGCCAGTTTTGAGCTGTCCCTAACGCGACGCTGCTGAAACTATTTGCAAACTATGAGGTTCTATATTCTATTTTCTAAATGATACGTTCGATAGCGTTTCGATTTCCATGTTGAATAACTTGAAATCGATATCCGTCTTCGGCAAGAACTGATCCAAGATAGTCTGCGTCATCGACGAGAAATTCGACGTTATTCAGCTGGTAGCGCCGGTGTAGCTCGGTCAGAAACCATCGCGTCGTCTGTTTCGTTGCGGTCAGACAAAGGCTCACGTGGGGGATCTCGTTCGGATACGGATCAACCGCGTCTTACAGCCAGAACTGCTGACCGTGGAGGCGGATCATCTTTTCGTCAGCCACGAGTTGATCCTCAAAGACGGTCGAGAGCGGCTGTATATCGGCTTTATAAACCCAGTTGTGGATAACGACGTGACTCCGATCAATTCCATATTCCTCGAGAAATTTACTTACTTCTTGTAGTGACATACCGGCCAAGTGATAGCGGATCCCTACTTCAATCGCCCAGAGCGGCGTTCGATCTCGCTCCACGATACGTCAATCCAGATGCACTATCAGTGAGGCGGTCAAATTCTGTCATAGACACTCAGAACTCGTCCGCCTCATCCTCTAACTTAACGCGACCCTGACAGGCAGTGTTACAATAACTGGAACACGTCATCCGAAGAAAGCGTTCTGTATGAGGATCAAAGCGAACCGAGTCGTACACCTACCTAGTCGAGAGCATACCCCCACTCTTCGAGGACGTCGATAACGGCGTCCGTCTCCTGGAGGCCAACGAGAAGGGCGGCCTCGCGAAGGTCCGCCTTCCGGACACTCTCGCCGAGCCGATTTTCGATGGCCGTTTTCCGTTTTCGTTGCACGTCGAGCGTGCTCTCTTGGAGGTGAAGCTGAACGGTCTGCTCGCGTCCGTCGGTGATACTGTTCCGACGGAGAACCCACGGGATGGCGGCCGTCGTCGATCCGCTCTCTCGATCGGACTGCGATGTCGATTCAAAGTCGGAATCCACCTCCGACGGAGGTGCTTCGGGTTCCGTCTCATCGGGGTCGGCAACGGAGGCAGCGGAATCGGTTCCCGAATCATCCCCGTCGTCGGGCTCCCAGCCGTTGACCGTCCCCTCTTTGAATCCCCCCATCAGACGGTCACCTCCTCGGGTTCGTCAAGCGCCCCGGGCTCAGGCGGCGACGGAGCCGTAATACCGCCCTGAGTTTCGAGGAATCTGGCAATGCGATCGAACTTCGCAAGCGTATCGAGTTCGTAGTCTCGGCGCTTGTCCCGATGATTCTGCACGAACTCGAAGGCGCTGCACTGCTGACGCCAGCAGCCCTCCATCATCGAGGTCCGATCGCCGATAACTTCGGGAACCTCAAACGGCACATCGTCGAGAATCTCGCTCTGATCCGTCGTTCCTTTGAATTCGATCGGAATCGCACCCAAGACGCCGACGTCGATATTTAATTGGTTAGCGAAGTTCGTTGCGAGCTCCTCGAGCCCTTCGACCGATGCCTCCCCTTTTGCAGAGGGTTCGAACGGAATGAGAAGGTTTCTCGTCGCGTAAATCGCGTTGTATAGGTGGTCCGACTCCGTCGCCGGCGGGTCGCAGATGAGGACATCGTAGCGGTTCGGAACGTCGTTAGCAGCCAGCACACGCCGAAGTTGCGCGTAGATGTTGTACGCGTCTCCGAAATCCTCGGCTCGGCTTTGCTCTCGCGCTAAGTGGTCCGATAGATCTGAGAGTGTGTTATGCTCCGGGATAATATCAATACCCTCTGCCGTCCGGATGAGATCATCGAAGTCGCCGGCCGGGTTGTCGACGAGATGTCGAACCAGGCTGTCAGCAGACGAATCACCACGGGCGTCGTCGACGTCGAAGAGCCGGCTCAGATTTCCGTCTTGGGGATCGAGCGGAATCACAAGCACGTCGAGACCGGCTCTCGCGTGCGCGCGAGCGACATTGGCCGTGAGCGATGTCTTTCCCACGCCGCCAGCTTCGCTGTACACCGTGTAAGAGAGCATGCTCTGATCTTAATCAGAGAGTACATAAATCTACGTCAGACACTTATCAAAGATAGACCACTTAGATACATCCCCAACACACATACATGAGATAGATGTCTTAGACACACATCTAAGATAGACATATAAGATAATCAGGTGACCTACATACGCCGGGGAGATATCTACAAAGAATCGTCTTTCGGGGATCATCGCTGAGTGGCCCGCCGAAAACTCCGGAGGCTCTCAATCGAGGAGCTGAATCGGGTGTCGCGTCGGTCGCTCGAGGAGGTCATCGAGCTGTTCGAGACAAGACGTCCCACTCGCGACCACCGTTCGGTCACGGGTCTCGGCTTCGGTAAACTGGGCCCTGAGATCGCTTCCGACGGCCATACTCACCTCGTAGTAGTCGCTTTTGTACCCGAAGCTTCCGGCCATCCCGCAGCATTCCACGTCGGACGTGGTCACGTCGAAATCGCACCGTTCGAGCACGTCCAGCGTATAGGGTTCGAGGTCGAGCGTCCGCTGTTGACAGTGGCTGTGGTAGGCGAGTTGTTCACCGTCACCGTGCCGGAGATCGTCTGCGGCTGCGCCGTTTTCGAGGAGTCCGTACACGTACTCGAACACCTCGTAGCCGTTCGACGCCAGTTCGTCGTAATCTTCCGCGTCGAGAAGCCGCTCGTACTCTCGGTCGAACATCGCGATATCGGACGGTTCGACGACGACGACGTCGCGTCCGTCCTCGATGTGTGGTTCGAGCGTCTCGGCGACCCGCTCGGCGTGATCACGCGCCGTCGCGATCATCCCCTGTGAGAGCGGAGCGCGACCACTCGACGGCGCGGGGGGAACGACGACGTCGACACCGAGGGACTCGAGGACGCGAACGGCGGCCTTGCCGCGCTCGACGTGGACGTGGTTCGTGTACAGATCCGGATAGAGAACGGCGCGGCGGCGGGGGTTCTCGATGGCGGTGTCGCGCTTTCGCGCCCAGTCGACGAGCGTCTCGCGCCGGAACTGCGGCAGTTCACGGCGGGAATCGATCCCCAACACTCGCTGCATGGCCATCCGGGCCGGCGTCGTGTCCGAAGCCCAGTTCGAGAGCGGGGCGAGCGCGGACCCCACCGACGCGATCGCTTCGAAGTTCCCGAAGAAGCGCTTCTGGAGCGACGGCGACGTCTCCTCTTCGTCGGGCGTGAGCCCGTCGACGAGGAAATCGAACTGCCCCTCGTTCTCGCCGTTGAGCCGATCCCGGACGACGGTGTTGATCCACGGGATGTCGATGCCGACCGGGCAGGCGTCGACACAGCGCGAACAGCCGGTACAGAGATCGTTGAACTCGCTCGCAGTGTCGAGTCCTTCGATACCGGCTTCCCACCCGGTCGCGATACCACCGGAGTACGTCTCGCCGCCGAAGGCGTGCCCGCCGACCTGCTGGAAGTTGGCACAGGAGTTCGAGCAGGCGGAACACCGGATACAGTACAGCGTTTCGCGCAGCTCGTCGTCGTCGCGCATCGCCATGCGGCCGTTGTCGATCAACACGAGGTGGAAGTCGCGGTCGGAATCGAGTTCCGACAGCGGCGTCTCGTCGTCGTCGAAGTCGATCGACGGTGTCCCTACCGGTGGAGTCAGCAGGGAGATGTACGAGGTGATGTCCTGGCCGGTCCCGGAGCGACCGATGAGCTCGACGAACGGCTGGAGGTCCTCGACGCTGGGAATCACCTTCTCGACCCCGGCGACGGCGATGTGCGTGTCCGTCGCGGCGACGCTTTTGCGCGCGTTCCCCTCGCTGGTCACGAGCGCCATGGTTCCCGTGTCCGCGGTGATGAAGTTCGCCCCGGTCATCCCCACGTCGGCGTCCTCGATCAGCTCCCCGAGGTGGTCTCTGGCGAAGGCGGTGAGCTCCGACGCGGTCGCTAGGGGTTCCTCGGGGTCGAACCGCTCGTTGATCAGTTCGGCGATGGAGTCGCGAGACTTGTGGATCGCCGGGGCGACGATGTGCGACGGCGTCTCGTCGGCGACCTGGAGTACCCACTCGCCCAGATCTGTCTCGACCACGTCGACACCGTCCTTCGCTAGCGCCTCGTTGACCTCGATCTCCTCCGAGGTCATCGACTTGCTCTTGACGACCCGTTCGGCGTTCTGATCCGCCACGACCGACCGAACGTAGTCGTTGGCGTCCGTCGCGTCCTCCGCGATGTAGAGCGTCCCGCCGTTGGCTTCGACGGTGTCACGCAGCCGATCGATCAGCTCCGGGAGGCGCTCGATCGCGTCTTCCTTGATCGATCGGGCCTCGTCCTTCAGGGCGTCGTAGTCGGAGAGGCGGCCGACGGAGTCGTACCGTCCCCTGTTGAACCCCTTCGTGTTTTCGCTGACGGCCGCTCCCTCGGTGGCCATCACATCTCGGAGTTCGCTGGGGCTACTCATCGGCCGCCTCCACGACGAGGACGTGGACCTCACTGGGGCCGTGTGCCCCTCGAACGAGCTCCCCCATATCCGCCGTCGCGCTGGGCCCCGTGGCGATGATGCCGCTCTGCGTTCGCTCCCTGAACGCCTCGCCGAACCGGTCGAACGCGGCTTCCATGTCGGGAACGACGTCCCGTTCGTTCACGATCGCCACGTGGCGGTCCACGAAGAGGCTCACGAGGTCGCTTCCCGCCGGCGACTCGGGGACCACCACCGATCCGTAGTCACCGATAGCGAACGAGGCCGGTGTGACGCCGGTCGTCGCCGCCTTCAACGCCGCCGGCGTTGGATCGACTTCGACGTCCGTCCGGGTGAGCGAGGCGTCGATCCCGTCCAGCTCGACGCCGACCGAGCGCCCTCTGAGGTGCGGCGAAAGCGCCTCCTCGAACGCCTCTGGCGTCGTTTGTTCACACGGCACGTCTAACGTACCGAGCGTCGAGACGAGCGAGTCAGTCGGCGTTGCTGACATGTGACACTGTAACGCGACCGTCGGGATGTAATTTTCGGGTACCGTCCGTCGACCGGCTTCCGGAAGCGTCGTCAGCGGGGACCACGCACGCGCTGAGAACGCGGTGACAGGTCACACCGAAGACGTGTCGCACGCGCTGAGGACGTGCTCGCGGAACGCGCGCCCGGCGGGCCGTTCCCGATAGCTTCCGGTCCCCTCCGCTACGCGGTCGAGCCGGTGCCGGGTGTCGCCGTAGCGGTGGACCCGAGGCCCCACGTCACGGTTCATCGTGACGGGCTACGATGCGGACACAAACACGTGGGGATCGGAGCGTTACCAAATACATATTTAAATGACTAATTTGGAAATATATAAAATAGTATATGTTTCTACATGCCGGTCTAGCGGCCGTCAAAAGTGAACTCCAGCTCACGGCTTCATCAAAAAGAGTACCTGGAATATATTTTAAAATCTGCTTTTAAATTAAAATATTTAACCTCATAGACGGTTATCGATCCGAATATGAGTCAGATTCCGGCAGGAGGTCCGTCTCGTGAACTCAGTGATGAGCGGTGAGTCGTTATCAATTAGTACGGACCCATCATTAAGAATAGTATTATTTAAATAGGATACGAATAGGGTAAACCCGACACCGAGATTCGTTTACGGCCCCGAAATCGCCTCGCGTTCCGTGGGTTTCCAGAACGGGAACGCTCCGTGTCACCTGATGGCATACATCCGGCCGTCGGTTCCGCTGACGTACAGCGTGCCGTCGACGAGCGCGGGGCTCGATCCGACACCGCGGCCGCCGACTTCGACGAACCACGCTTCCTCGCCGTCGGTCGTGAGTCCGTAGACGCCGAGCCCGTCTCGCTCCGTCTGGCCGTGGGTCCCGAAGTAGAGTCGGTCGTCGGTGACAACGGGACTACTGCCCACCTCTAGCGCATCCGTCTCGAAGCTCCACAGCTCCTCGCCGGACTGGCGGTCGAACTTGAACATCTCACCGTAGTGCGTGGTGGGATCGTCCAGCGTGTTGTACGGCGTATCTCCGACGTACACCCCCGAGTCGTCGACGGCGACGGAGCCGGAGATGTAGCGGGCGAACGGGTCCGCAGTCCACTCGACCTCTCCCGAAGCGGCGTCGACCGCGTGGACGATCCCGTTCCAGTCCCCGAAGAACACGGTCCCGAACGCCAAGGTCGGGCTCGACCAGACCATATCTCCCACGTCGTAGGTCCAGACCTCCGCTCCGGATCCGGTGTCAAGCGCGTAGAGCGTGTCGTTTGAGGCTCCGATGTACATCGTTTCGTCGTCCACTGCCGGCGTACTCACGACCTCGTCGCCGACCGCGTACCGCCACTCGGTCTCGCCCGTGACGGCGTCCAGCGCGTAGATCCACCCGCCTTCGGTCGCGTCGGGCTCGTCCGACTCTTCCGCAAACACCGCGCACGCGAGGTTGTGACAGCCCACGCCGATGTACACCGTCTCACCGGTCACCGTCGGACTCCCCCGGATCAGTCCCTCGAGGTCGCGGCGCCACGTCTCGTCGCCGCTCGCGGCGTCGATCGCGTACACGCACGTGTCGTAGGAGCCGACGTACACCGTCCCGTCGGCGTACGCAGGTGACCCCTCGATCCGGTGTCCCGTCGCAAACGTCCACAGCTCCTCGCCCGTCGTCGCGTCCAGCGCGTACAGCGTCCCGTCCGCGTTGCCGACGAACACGGTGTCGTCTGCGACGACCGGACTCCCCCAAAAGGGCCCGTCGGCCTCGTGGGTCCATTCGATCGACGGGTCTGCGCTCGTCGGTGAGACGCCCCTCGCGAACCCCGTGTTGTAGCGGTCGCCCCGGAACGACGGCCAGTCGGTTACTGGCTCCGAGACGGGATGCGATCCCGAGCCCTCGCCTCGGATGCCGGCACACCCCCCGACAAGACCGAGCGAGGCCGTCGACACGGCGGCGAGAAAGCTCCGTCTGTTACTCATCACCATGTCTCGGTTCACCTGTCGTCGCGTAATAACGCTTTGGGCGTCGGGGATCGACGGACCGCGAGGGGAGAGGGGCGGTTCGCCTGCACGCGGCCCGCCTCAAACGACGAGGTATTCGTCCAAGTCCTCGTTTTCGAGCTCCTCGACGGTCCCTTCGTAGACCATCTCGCCCTGATCTAAGACGTAGCCGCGGTCGGCGAGCTTCAGCGCCTCACGGACGTTTTGCTCGATGAGAAGGACGGTCAACCCCTGGTCCGAGATCTCGCGGATCGACTCCGAGACGGACTGGATGATCTGCGGCGCGAGCCCCTCCGTGGGCTCGTCGAGCAGCAGCAGATCGAGATCGGGTAGTCGCAGGGTTCTGGCGATCGAGAGCATCTGCTGTTCGCCGCCGGACAGCGTCCCGGATTTCTGTGACCGGCGTTCCTCCAGTCGCGGGAACAGCTCGTACAGCTCGTCGATCCCCATCGTGGGCGATCCGCTCCCAGTCGCGCGCCGGCGGATCGTGTTCCACTGGGCGCTGGCGATCTTCGACATCTTGAGGTTCTCCTCGACCGTCAGGTCGGTGAACAGCCGACGCCCCTCGGGAACCACGCCAACGCCGGCCTGCGTGACGTCGTCGGTCGGCCAGTCGGTGATATCGTCTCCGTCGAAGTGGATGGTACCAGAGCGGACCTCGGGCGGTTCCGTGCCGGCGATGCTCCTGACGGTCGTGGTCTTGCCGGCGCCGTTGCGACCCAGAAGCGAGATGACCTCCCCTTCGTCGATCGCCATCGACACCCCGCGCAGGATGTGGCTCGCCCCGTAGTAGGCGTGGACGTCGTCGAGTTCGAGCAGCGTCATTCCGCTTCACCTCCGAGGTACGCCTCGCGAACAGCGGGATCGCTTTTAATCTCGTCGGGCGTTCCCTTCGCGATGATCGCGCCGTCGTTGAGCGTGAATATCCGATCGGAGACGTCGAAGATGACGTCCATGTCGTGTTCGACGAGGAAGATGGTCATGTTCCAGTCGGCGAGGAGTTCGCGGATGAGCGACACCGTCATCTCGGTCTCTCCCGGCGACATCCCCGCCGTGGGCTCGTCCATGAACATCAGGTCGGGATCCGTCGCCAACCCGATAGCCACCTCCAGTCGCCGCTTGTCGCCGTAGGGGAGCGATTCCGCGACCTCCGCGGCGTTATCCCCCAGTTCGATGGTCTCGAGGATGCGTTCCGTGCGGTCCCGCACCTCGTCGTAGCTGTCGCGCCGACTGAAGAAGTTGACGCTGAACGATCCGTGTTCGGTCGCGAACGCCGCCACCTGAATATTCTCTCTGACGGTGAGCTCGGGGAAGATCGACGCGGTCTGGAACGACCGACCGACGCCGAGTTGCGCGATCTCGAACGGGTCGAGCCCGATGAGGTCGGTCCCCGCGTAGGTGATCTCGCCGGAGGTGGGCTCCAACATGCCCGTGATGGCGTTGATCAGCGTCGATTTCCCGGCGCCGTTCGGTCCGATGAGCGAGACGAGCTCGCCCTGATCGACCGAGATTGTCACGTCGTCGAGCGCTTTCAGACCGCCGAACGTCTTCGTGAGATTGCGCGTTTCGAGTAGTGGCATCACTGATCACCTCTCCGAGACCGAAGCCGCGAACTGACACTCGTGATCATCCCCCAGAGTCCGTCGGGGTACTTCCAGACGACGGCCGTGAACGCGAGAGCGAGCGTGAGCAGCCAGTAGCCGCCGATCACGTCGAGCCCGTTGACGACGCCCTCGAAGTAGAGGAAGACGATCACGCCGAGTATCGGGCCCGCAACCGTGCCTAACCCGCCCAACACGGTCATCATAACCACGTCGCCGCTGAGCGTCCAGTGAAGGCGTTCGACGCCGGTGAAGTACGTCTCCATCGGCAGGAGTCCCCCGGCGATCCCCGCGATGAATCCCGAGATGACGAACGCCGCGAACTTGTACCGCCAGACGTCGAGCCCGACGAAGGACGCTCGGGTCTCATTCTCCCGGACAGCCTTGAAGATCAGCCCGTACGGCGACTTCCGGACGCGCGTGATGAACACGACGACGGCGACGAAGAACGCGGCGATAAAGAGGTACATGTATGTCCCCCAGAGCGCGCCGAAGATCCCCGGGATGTCTGCACCCAGTTCGACGAGGCCGAAGAGCGGGCTTCGTTCGACGCCGAGGCCGTTGATACCGCCGGTAATCCCCTCGAAAGGTTCTCTGGCCATGTAGTACAACATCTGTGCGATCGCGAGCGTCACGATCGCGAAGTACACCGTGTGGAGTCGGAGCAGGATGAACGGCGTCACGACGGCCAACACGAGCGCGAAGCACACGCCGACGACGACCGAGAGAAACGGATCGGCAACGACGTTGTTCGCGAACAGAGCCGTCGCGTACGCCGATCCGCCGAAGAACATGGCGTGACCGAACGACAGCAGTCCGGTTTGGCCCAGTAGGTGGTTGAACCCCAGCGCGAAGATCCCCCAGATGAGCACCAAGCGAGCGAGCTGGTCGTACGCGAGCAGGTCGTTCGGGATCAGCGGGAGGCTCGTGAACACCCACGGGAACACCGCGACGAAGACGACGGCGCTGACCAGCACGAACCGCTCCGTGTGCTTGATCCGGTCCCACGTCTCGAGTGCGCTCGACGCCGGTTCGTCGTCGGTGGTCTCCTCCGACCCCTCGGTGGTCTCCGTGCTCATTGTCCGACCCTCCCCGTCGGGTAGATGCCGCTCGGTCGGATGGTCAACACCACGATCGCCAGCGCGTAGATGCTCGCCGTCGCCATGCTGGGCCAGACCTGCGTCACCGCCGCGAAGACGAAGCCCGCGAGCAACGCCCCGACGGTGGTCCCCTTGATCGATCCGACCCCACCCATGATCACGATGACCAGTGCGGGGATGATGTTACTGAACCCCATCCCGGCGTTCACGCCGAACAGCGAGCCGCCGAGAATCCCGGCGAGGCCGGCGTAGGCCGCGCCGATGGCGAAGATCAGGAGGAACGGGCGGCCGATTCGGATACCGAGCAGCTCGGTCATTTCGGTGTCCTCGGTGCCGGCCCTGACTGCGAGGCCGTAATCGGTGTACTTGTAGAAGGCGAAGAGGATCGCCAGGAACACGAGTGCGAGGACGACGACGTAGATGCGCCACCGCGACACCGATCCGACGGCGGGGATGAGTATCGGTCCAGACGCCCAGTCGGGCCGGGCGTAGTTGAATCCGGTTCGGCCGAAGACGAGGTTGAACCCCTCTTGGAAGATCAGGAGAATGCCGAACGTCACCAACAGCTGATCGAGCAGCGGGCGATCGTACAGCGGTTTCGCGAGGAACCGCTCCATCGCGATCCCACCGACGAACACGACGATCGGCGTCACGACGAGGGCGGCGAGGAATCCGAGGTCGAGCCCCAGCGGCGCGAGCCCGTATCGGTCGATCAGCCCGCCGAACCCGACTTGGAACCCGACGATCAACCCGACGTACGCTCCGATCAGGTACAACGCTCCGTGCGCCATATTGACGAACTGAAGGGACCCGAACACGATCGACAGTCCCAGCGCCACGAGGAGGTACACTGACGCCACGCTCAGCGCGACGAACAGGAACTGGACGGACGATTCTACGAGGCTCATCCGAACCGCCACCTATTGTCTACTGTTACCATGTCTTGACAGCGCTCTCATTCGCCGTTGAATCGCGCGTCACACCCGGTGGTCGTCGAACGCGGGCACGGGCTCATCGCGGGACGCCCCGATTGGTACGCCGCGGGTCGGACGCCGCGCCGGGACGACCGTCCGGGAGACGCGTTACTCGTCACCGTACTCGTTCTCGTCCATCGCACACTCGTTGGCCGGGTAGGCGTCGCACTCGTACACGAGCGGGTCGGTCGTCTCCATCACCTCGGTCCGAATGCCGATCTCCTCGGCCGTGGCGTCGTCGACGCCCTGTACGAGGTGCCACGGGCGCTCGACCTGGTGGTCGCACTCCCGGAACTGGGACGGCCCCCACGCCTGCTCCCAGTCGAACTCCTCGAGGGTCCGCACGACCGTCGGCGGGTGGAACGTGCCCGCCTCTTCGACGGCGGCCGCGTACACCAGCATCGACTCGTAGGTGTGAAGCGAACTCTGGTTGGGGATCTCGTCGTACTCGCTCTGGTACGCCTCGACGAAGGTGTTCGACGCCTCGTTGTCGTAGTTCGGGTTCCACGGCTCCATGCCGTAGACACCCTCGGCGTCGGACCCCATGGGGTCGAGGGTGAACGCGCTGACGTGCGGGATGAACACGTCGACGTCCTCGGTGACTCCGGCGTCGACCATCTGTGAGAGCCCGCTGGCCGCGAACTCGCCGAAACTGGCGAAGTGGACAACGTCGGCGCCCGAATCCTGAAGGTCCTGTATCTGCGTCTGGTGGTCGCTTTCCCCCTCGGCGATCGCCGAGCCGCCGGCGTCTTCCCACGGTCCGTTCTCCGTGAGGTGGGTGCGCATGGCGTCGCGGTTCGACTGACCGTAGGAGTAGTCCATGTAGATATGGAACAGCTCCCGGTCCTCGCCGAGCGCCTCGGGAAGCAGGTTTCCGGCGGCCATCCCGATGATCTCCGCGTGGAAGGTCGGGTGGAAGTAGTACCGCGAGCAGTTCTCCCCGCTGATCCCGGCCGACGTGGAGTTCCCGCCCATGAACGGGACCTTCTCCCGCTGGGCGACGTCTTGCATCGCGAGAGTCACCGTACTGGACATGCCGCCGGTCCAGAACTGGATGTTATCCTGCTGGATCATCCCGTTGATATTGGAATTCGCCGTGTCGGGATCCCCACCGGTGTCGGCCTTCGTCGGTTCGATCTGGTACCCGAGAATGCCGTCGCCGCTCAGCGCGTCCCAGGTGTCGACCAACCCGCCGCCGTTGTTCAGGTGTTGGACCGCGAGATCGAACCCCAGCTCCTGGTCTTGACCGTCCGGGCCGAGCGCGCCGGACAGCGGGCCGTTGAATCCGATTGCAACGGTGTCTCCCTCCGGGGGGAAGTTCCCGATCGGTTCGTACTCTCCGTCGCTACCGTCGCTACCGTCGCTACCGTCGCTGCCGTCGCCCCCGTCGCCGCCTCCAGTACAGCCGGCGAATCCGGCGGTGAGACCGCCGGCCGCGAGGCCTTTGAGGTAGCGACGTCGAGACTCGTCTCCAGGTTCACGTTTGTCTGTCATGGTTGTTTAGGCAACTCGTGGACAAATGGAACGATACAGGATTTAAATCTTTGGTAATTATATTTATTTTCTTAGGTTATTAGCCGTCGCTGTCAGAGCAGCTCCGAACCGGGTTCGGTCGAACTCCGGCCGCCGAAACGGGTCAGATCGCCGAAAATGGTTCAGAAGACCTCGTGCTGCCGACGTGTTCGAGATCGATTCGGGATCGGCCTGGGTTCGAGTCGCGATCGGTGCGTGGCCGATTCGGGTTCGTGGCCGGTCCGTGAAACTCACCGCTGCATGTACTCGTGGAGCCGTTCGGCCATCGCGACGGCGAACGACTCGTCGTTGATGTTCGCGTCCAGTTCCAGCAGCTGCACGTCCTCGTCGATGTGCGTCCGGAGCGACTGAAACAGGGCTTCGTCGGCCTCGGGATCGTGGAACGGCTCGCCGTCGGCGTCGAGCATCGAGACGCCGGCCAGCGGGAGCGCGAGCGTCACCGGTCCGGTGGCGGCGTTGAGCTTCTCGGCGATGATCCGGCCAAATTCGGTGTTCTCAGCCGGCGTGGTCCGCATCAGCGTTACCTGAGGATTGTGCACGTGGAACGTTCGGTCCTCGAACTCCGCCGGCACCGTGTCTTCGGGACCGAAGTTGACCATGTCGAGTGCGCCCGTCGAGACGACCTGGGGGATTCCCGCCTCGGCCGCCGCGTCGAGCCGGTCCGGTCCCGCGGCGAGGACACCGCCGACGTGTTCGTCCGCCCACTCGGTGGTCGTCGCGTCGAGGACGCCGTCGATGACGCCTTCCGCGATCAGGTTCTCCATCGCGCGACCGCCGGTGCCCGTCGCGTGGAAGACGATCGTCTCGTAGCCCCGGTCTTCGAGCCACTCGCGCGCGGTCTGGACGCAGGGCGTGGTGACGCCGAACATGGTGATACCGATCGTGGGCTTGTCGGGTATCGCGACGTCCGGGTCGTTAGTCACCATTCCGGTCATCGCAAGCGCGGCGTTCGAAATCACCGTCCGCGAGAGCTGGTTGAGCCCCTCGATGTCCGCGACCGAGTACAACATCGCGATGTCGCGCGTGCCGACGTAGGGTTCGGTGTCCCCGGACGCGACCGTCGACACCATGAACTTCGGGACCCCGACGGGGAGCGCTCGCATGGCCGCCGTCGCGATCGAGGTGTTCCCCGACCCGCCGAGACCGAGGATCCCGTCGAGCTCGCCGGCCTCGTGGAGACGCGTTGCGATCGCAGCGGCCCCGTCGCCCATCGCCTCGACGGCTTTGCCCCTGTCGCCCGCGTCTCTGAGCCCCTCGAGGGTGGCGCCGCCCGCGTCGGCAACGTCCGCGGCCGAGACGGCCGGATCGATTTCGGGCTCACCCATGACACCGACATCGACGAGGGTGACTTCGACGCCTTGGGCCGCGAGCACGTCACGCGCGAAGCCGATCTCCTCGCCCTTCGTGTCGAGAGTTCCGACGATGACGACAGTCGCGGGCGCCGATTCGGAACGGTCCGTCGAACTCATCAGAACTCGATCTCCTTGAACTCGCGGGCCTGGTTCTGGATGGCCTCCTCCGTCGGAAGCCGTTCGATACTGGACGCGCCGAAGAAGCCGACGACCCCCTCGGTGTTGTTCAGGACGTATGTGGCGTCGTCCGGCCACGCGATCGGTCCGCCGTGACAGATGACCATGACGTCGTCGTTGACCGCTTTCGCGGCGTCGTGGTGGGACTGGACCCGCTCGGCCGCTTCCTCAAGGTCGAGGGCGGTCTCGGCGCCGATGTCACCGGACGTCGTGAGTCCCATGTGCGAGACGACGACGTCGGCACCGGCTTCGGCCATCGCCCGAGCTTGGTCCTCGTTGAAGACGTACGGGCACGTCAACATGCCTTGGTCGCTGGCCTCGCGGATCATGTCGACCTCCTTGTCGTACCCCATGCCGGTCTCCTCCAAGTTCTGCCGGAAGGAACTGTCCTCGTCGATGAGGCCGACCGTCGGGAAGTTTTGGACGCCGGAGAACCCGCGTCGACGGAGATCCTCGATGAACACGTCCATCTCTCGGAAGGGATCGGTTCCGTTGACGCCCGCGAGCACGGGCGTGTCCTCCACGACCGGAATCACCTCGTGGCCCATCTCGACGACGATCTCGTTGGCGTCGCCGTAGGGGAGGATCCCCGCTAAGGAGCCGCGCCCGTTCATCCGATACCGCCCCGAGTTATAGATGATGAGGAGGTCGACACCGCCGCGCTCCGCGAACTTCGCCGAGATACCGGTTCCCGCCCCGGCGCCGATGATCGGCTCTCCGCTCTGTACGACCGACTCTAACCGCCCGAGCGACTCGTCCCGTGTAAACTTCATGGACGATCTACATATTACCCAGACAGATAATTAATGTTCTGGTCAACCCGTTTAGGTGTCGTGGCCCGTAGGAGGATGGACCTCACACCCGGGAGAATCGCGGATTTCGGCTTCCGGTCCCGGCGGACCGTACATCGCGAGGAACCGCAGCGGCTCCCACCCGGTGTTCTTCGTGCTGTGTTCGACCCCGGCCGGGATATACACCATGTCGCCGGGGGTGACCTCTCGGTCCTCGTCGTCGATCGTCTGGACTCCTTCGCCGTTCAGGAAGTACAGCACTTCCTCGCTGTCCGGATGGGTGTGACGTTCGTGCCCCTCCCCGGGCGTCAGTACGACGACGCCGGAACTGAACGCCTCGGCACCCGTCGTCTCCGGTGTGCTGAGCCACTTTATCGTTCCCCAATCCAGCTCCAGCGTCTCGATGTCGTCCGGGTCGATGAACCGCTGATCGTCTGGCATGACACAGAAAGGCATGCAGCAGCTCTGTATAAGTGTTTGGGGAGAGCGGACCGCAACCGTCGCCCGTTCCGCCGCGAACCGTTTCGCGTATCGGCGGCCCGAAGCGGTATCGCACGGGACGTTCTCATAATGTGAATAGCATGGTGTGTTGTGACACAACTAACCACGCCATCGGCGGATCGTCCTCGGTGAGCCCGGAGTATAATGAAAAACCATTCACATAGTAGGAACGAAACGACGTCCAACCGACCTCGCCGGTCGACGAGAGGAGAACGCATTCGCGGTGTCTATCAGCAGAGCCGTGGCCGTTCTATCGAGGCGACACCGAAGCGATAACAACTCGACGTCGAGTCACAGTGGTACGCGGATTCGAGAGGGAGACGCCGTTAGACTCGGTTTCATCCCGCTATTTTGAATCGATCCGGTGACCGGCGAGGCGAGATGTCCATTACAATATTATGATTGTAATTTTACGCGGATGTCGGTGTTATCAATCGCTAACGGGGTGCCGGAGCGGTTCGGCCGTCCGAGATCGCGTATTCGCGAAATGCGAATGAACTACGTGTGAAGCGCATCTTCCATCCGCTCGACGGCGTCAAGTAGTTGATCCGCGAGCTCCTCGTGGAGCCGCGTCATGTTGATCCGGTACTTCGGACCGCCGATGCTCAGACCGCCGATGATGTCACCGTCGGAGTGGACGGGGGCGCCGACGGCGACGAGGCCCGGAGCGAACTCCTCGTCGATGATCGCGTACCCCTTGCCAGCGATGTCGTCCAACTGGTCGTACAGTCGTTCGCGGTCGGTCACCGTCGCCTCTATCTCGCGGGGCATGCCCCACTCGTCGAGAATTCGGTCGACGTGTTCCCGCTCCAACTCGGCGAGGATGGCCTTGCCGGCGGCGGTGTTGTGGAGGTAGTACTCCGTTCGGAAGCCGGATTCCCCCTCGTGTTCGGTCGCCTGATTCGAGGACCCGTGGAGCAGCAGGAGCCGTCCGTGTTCGAAGACCGTGAAGTTGGCCTCCTCACCGGTCTCCTCCGCGAGTCGTTCGACCGCATCGGTCGCGATGGCTTCGAGGTCGCCGCGCCGCGCCCGATCGCCAAGTTCCGCGAGCCGAAAGCTGGCCAGATACGTCCGGTCCTTCTTCACGAGGTAGCGACACTCTAACAGCGTGTTGAGATGGCTGTGGAGGGAGCTTTTGGGCTTGTCGACGATCCGATCGAGCTCGGCGAGCGTGAGCCCGTCGTGTTCCAAAACGAGTTCGAGTATCCGCAACGACGTTTTCGTCGTTTTCAGCGTGCGACCATTCGTTGTTTCGAGCATACGCGTGTGGTTCGTTCGCAGTATTAAATCAGTTTATATATTCCAGATGTCCAATCGGGATATTAACATAGTGCGAACGAATCCGGCGGAGCTACCGCTCGGGTATCGCCGTGTCGCGTTTCGATCAGATGGCTCGGGAGCGCCTCGTCCACCCGATCCGGGTGATCGCTTTCGCGCCGAGTTGCCCGAGCAGGCTCGCCGCTTCGACGTCGCGTTCGTCGAACGCGTCGACGGTGATGTCACCCGCGCTCAACACGCCGTGATCGCCGATGGGGACGTACAGCCCCGACCGGAGCTCCCCCCGTTCCTGGTCGTCTTCGGTCGAGCTGTGGTCCGTGTGTAGTTCGGGCTCTCCGGTCCTGAACGTCCGAGCAGCGGGCGTGTCTTTGTCGGCCGGATAGTCCGGTCGGGTTCCGGCCTTCGTGACACACTCCTCGGTGACGACCACGACCTGGAGCGTCCCCTCGGTCTCGTCGACGAGGCGGATCGTCGTGTTGTCCAACCCGAGGATGTTCTTGGCCGTGTCGGCCATAATCTCGGCGACGGCCTGTCTCGAGTTCGCCTCCCGGAGTTCCTGGCTCGTCTTGCGGAGCACTTCGATGCGCTGCTCCTGCCGTTTCGCGTCCGTGATGTTCCGGACCGTTCCGTAAAGCGTGTCGCCCTCGGAGTCGTCCGAGCGCGGCGCGCCACGGATGCGGAGGTATCGCTCGGTCGTTCCGCCGTTCATGAAGCCGACCTCGACCGCGAACGCCTCGCCGCGCTCGCGCGCTCGCTCGAACAGCTCCCGCGAGCGCCGGCGGTCGTCTTCGACGAACTTCTCGGCGACCGACTCGAACGTCGGCTGGATATCGGCGGTGACGCCGAGGATGTCTCTCGCCTGATCGCTCCACCACGTTTCGTCGGAGTCGTCGTCGTACAGCCACACACCGACCCCCGTGAGCTGCTGGACGCTCTCTAGCAGTTCTACCGGGCGGGACTCCGCCGGGATCCCGTGTTCCGCTTCTGTCCGCGACTCGGGGGAAGTCATGCACGGTACATCACGTTCGATCCATATATAACCTATCTACGATGTGCTCCCGCTTTAGAAGTGCTCCGGGATAAACGGCGAAACGAGGCTGACTCGCCGACGCGACCCGCTGACGCAGCCGAAATTCGGGGCTACTCGGGGACCCAGTCGACATCCGCTTCCTTGCGAAGGAGTCCGTCCTGAAGCATCGTCACGGCCTTTTCCAACCCTTCCGTCGGTTCGGCGAGCCCGTCCTCCCACTCGATGCTGAGCACGTCGTCGTACCCGACCAGCCGAAGCGTGCTGATGATGTCTCGCCACGCGTCCTCGTCGTGACCGTATCCGACCGAGCGGAACATCCAGGCGCGCTCCTCCTCGCGGTCGAAGCCCTTGTTGTCGAGTACGCCTTCGATCTCAGCGTTGGCGTCGTAGACGCGCACGTCCTTTGCGTGGACGTAGTGGATCGCGTCGCGTTCGCCCAGGTAGCGAATCGCCTTCGGGATATCGATGCCCTGCCACCAGAGGTGGGAGGGATCCAGGTTCGCCCCAACGCGCTCGTGGGTCGCCTCCCGGAGTTCAACCATGGCGACCGGATCGTAGACGAGCATGTTCGGGTGCATCTCGATGGCGATGTCGACGCCGTAGTCGTCGGCGTAGGCCCCGAGTTCGCTCCAGTAGTCGACCGCGATATCCCACTGGTACTCCAGCGCCTCCGAGTGCTCCTGCGGCCACGGGAACGTGACCCAGTTGGGGACCTGGTCCTCGGGACCGCCGGCCGGGAGTCCGGAGAAGGTGACGATCCGGTCGACGTCGAGTTCGGCCGCCAGCCGAATCGTCTCGCGCGTCTCGGTATCGACGCGCGCTTGCCGCTCGTCGTCCGGATGCAGTGGGTTATCGTGGATCGCGAGCGCACAGACGTCGAGGTCGTGTTCCGCGAGCTCCGTCTCAAGCGCGGTCCGCGCCTCGTCGCTGTCGAGTAACTCGCGCCGGTCGATGTGGTCGGACCCGATCAGCCCACCCGCGCCGAGCTCCACGGCGTCGACGCCGAGCGATTCGAGGAACGAGAACGCGTCCGATCTGTCCATGTGTCCTAACGGCTGGGCCGTAAGTACGCCGAGTTGCATACGTCGGCAGTTCGACGGGGTAACTCTAATAATTATCCCCGATGGTCGGTCGCGCTCCGTCTTGGTAGGCCGGTGACGCGGGTCGCGCTCCGTCTCGGTAGGCCGGTGACGCGGGTCGCGCTCACTCGGGGAAAAGTTAATACGAGTCGTCGTGGTCTCGTCAATCATGGGAGTAACTGCCACTTTGCCGCGGGATCGATCTATCGGAGACGCGCGTTCCTCGCGAGGTGAGCGCCGATGACGCTGTCCGTCGGGATGCTCGGCTACCGATTCATGGGGAAGGCACACTCGAACGCGCTCGCCCGGCTTCCCATGTTCTTCCCGGACGCACCGGAGATCGAGCGAGACGTGCTCGTCGGCCGCGACGAGGAGGCGCTGCGCGAGGCCGCCGACCGGCTCGGATTCGCTCGGACGACGACCGATTGGCGGGAGGCCGTCGACGCGGTCGACGTCTTCTACAATTTGGGGCCGAACCATGTCCACGCCGAGCCGACCATCGCCGCGCTCGAGGCGGGCGTCCCCGTTCTCTGTGAGAAACCGCTCGCGGCGACGATCGGGGACGCCGAGCGGATGGCGGCGGCGGCCGACGAATCCGACGCCCCCGCCGCGATCGCCTTTAATTATCGGTACGTGCCGGCGATCAGGTACGCGAAGCGGCTCATCGACGACGGGGTTCTCGGCGAGATCCACCACGTCCGAGCGACGTACCTCCAGGACTGGCTCGTCGATCCGCAGTCGCCCTGGTCGTGGCGGAACAGCGAGGAGATGGCCGGCAGCGGCGCCCTCGGCGATTTGGGGGCGCACTCGATCGACCTCGCGCAGTTCCTGCTCGGGGATCGGATCGAACGCGTCAGCGGCCATCTCCGCACTTTCGTCGACGAGCGGCCGGTGCCGGGCGCGGACGGCGGTGGTCTCGATGCGGAGAGCCAGGACGGCGTCGAGACCCGCGAGGTCACCGTCGACGACGCCTACTCCGCCCAAGCGGCCTTCGAGGGCGGCGCGATGGGGACCTTCGAGGCGTCCCGCTTCGCAAACGGTCGGAAAAACGCCCACACGATCGAGGTGAACGGCTCGAAAGGGAGTCTGCGGTTCGACCTCGAACGGCTCAACGAACTGGAGGTGCTCCGCGGAGATGACCGCGGCTTCGAGACGGTCCTCGTGACCGACCCGGGCGACCCCTATATCGACCACTGGTGGCCGCCGGGACACACCATCGGCTGGGAACACACGTTCGTTCACGAAGATTACGAGTTCCTCACGGCGGTCGCCGAGGGGGCCGAGTACCACCCGGACTTCCGGGACGGACTGGCCGTACAGCGTGTTCTCGACGCCATCGATCGGAGCGACGAGACGGGTCGCTGGATCGACATGTAAACTACCCCGCCCTACTCGCTTACGGCTTCGCCGTTCGCTTCGTTGAGGGCGGGGCTTTCGCGTGGACTCCTGTTCTGGCCATCGCTGGCAGGCTCGTAATCGCCGTTCACATTCAACGTCCCGCGATTCAAGCGCACGTTTACGGGTGCGCCTCCGCCCGACGACGTTTGCGCCGAGCGGAGATGCTTCAGGCCGATATTCTTCGCCGCGTTGTAGTCGGCGTTCACTTCGTAACCGCACTTCTGGCAACAGAACCGTTCTTGCGTCTCGCGGTTCTCTCGGAGTGTCGTCCCGCACTTCGAACATCGCTGGGAGGTGTACGCGGGACTCACCTGCTCGACCGAGATGCCGACTATCTCGGCTTTGTACTCGACGTACTCGAACAGGCGTCGGAACGCCCATGCGTGGAACTTCTTGGCGGTCGGCATCCGCTCACGAATTCCCGTCAGGTTCTCGAACGCGATCACGTCACAGTCGTGTTCGACGGCTTCTGCGACGAGTTCTTTCGAGACGGTGTGTAAGAAGTGGTCGTAGCGCCCCGTCTCCGTGCGTCCGATCGACTGGATAGTTTCGTGGGCGGCCCGCGTCCCGCGCTGGTGGAGCGACCCGCGTCGCTTCTCAAACTCGCGGTGCCAGTGGTTCAACTCCGACCCGTTCCAGAACGTGCCTGTTGAGGTAACGGCGACGTTTTCGATGCCGAGGTCAACGCCGAGGACTGTGCTGTGCTCGGTGTCACCTTCATCGGCAGTCTCGGACTCCACGTCCGCCTTTGTGCGGACGTGAAGGTAGAACTCACCGTCGCGGTAGTGGAGTTCCGCACCCGTTACGTCGTAGTCGTCGTTGAACAGATACTCAGAGTGGGGCGTATCGCGGCTCTCGTCTGGAAGGACGTACTCGGCCGTGATTCGGCCTTCGACGGTTGAGAGCGTCGCATGGTCGTCGTTGAACGTTGCACAGCGTTTGTCGTAGACGAGTGTTGGGGCGGAAAAAGACGGTTTCCCCGCGTAGTCGCCTTGTTTCCAGCGGGCAACGACGCTTTGTACGGCGTCGGCGGCCTTGTTGCGAGCGTTCTGGACGTGATTCGCTTGTAACCGTGTCTCAGCCCGTACGTTGTCGTAGGTTTCACGTTGGAGTTGGGCTTTACTCGTCGTTTTATACTCGCCTTGCCAGGCGTGGTCGACGACGTAGTTGGCAGCCCACAGGAACTCGGAGATAGTTTCATGGAGGAGGTCAGCGTCGCTGTCGGCCACATTGAGCTTGACAGGGACGGTGCGGCAGACCTCCATCCGTACTTCAGATGTATACTCTCATTTTTATATTAGTAACGATTCGGTGAGGAGTCAGCCGACAATCGAACGTGGCTGGTGTAGTGCCGTGTCGGTTTCCTCTCCGACCTACTCGCTCGCTTCGCTCGCTCCTTGAGGTCGGAGGCTCCACCTTGTATTATGCTGAATCGAACGCTCCGGAGCCGGCGGTGCGCTTTCACCCACCTTCGCTCTCCCTCGCGGAGGCGATATTACCGGCTCCCCGGTGAGAAGCGTGGGTCGGGGTCCGACTCGTTCGTCGGCGTGCGTCGCCGGAGTGATCATAAATCTGAGTTTTTATAATATACATATGAAATTTTATATAATAAAGTGCTTGAATTTCCAGCGTCATTTTGGACTATAGTCGTCAGAATAGACGTGATATATTAAATTTGTATGCAAAGTACTACACAAAAAGTCAGATATAGTACTATATACTACAGGGTTAAGCGTATTTTATACACTATTTGGACAAATTACGTCAAAACCGATGAAGAGAACACTATCGATGGCGTCGAATCTGGCGGTACTCTCTTTGACAGCAACGAGTTGAGCCGGTATCGCCACTCATTCGAAAACGGATACTACCCGTCGAGGGACGGGAGGGGTGGCAGCTCATCGTAAGTTACCAAAACAGATTATATATAAATATCTATAGGTTTGGGCTCCGGTACAGGGTGTCGTCGGTAGTCGAGAGGTTGGTGATCGATCCGGAACGCGGATACTGGGAATCGGTGTGGCAAGCCTGCAAATGGAGAGATAGACGTGGATGACGCCGATCTTGGAATCGATAAGAGTGCCGAGCGTGACGGGGCTCCGACGTCGAGACGAAAACGGAGACCACGGTGCGCGGGCCGAGTCTCGGTGTCTCGTCCGAGGTTACGCGTGCGTTTCGTCGTGAGGCGTAGCGGAGCGCCGAACCACGCGATAACCTGATCGCGTACGCGGAGCAACCCGAGTTTCGCCGGCAGTTCCGAATACGAGTAGTGTACTCGAAGCGGTATTAAGCAGACCTGTTTGGGAGTACGTACAAAACTCAGAGACGGTGTTTCGAGTAATATCAGAATATAAGTAATACGGTGCTTGTTACTATCGGGGGAAATCCCGATAGTGATTCCATGAGAAGCACTTCAGAGGAACCGCTCCTGACTATCGCCGAGGCCGTTTCCGACGCGTTGGACACGCCGGTAGAGGAGTTACCCCCGCTCTCTCAGTCAGTTAATCTCGAGGGATTAGAGGCGATTGTCACGGAGGATCCGTCCCATGACGTGACGGTCACATTTTCCTACGCCGCTCACAGAGTCCTTGTTCACTCGGACAACACCGTCTACGTGTGCCCGATACGGGAAGACGACACAGACCGATTGGACGCGGTATATTTTGACGAGTAACGACTACGTACGGGGCGGATCACTACCGCTAACTCCCGTACCGACCGGAACCTGGTCTGGATGGGCCACCCGCTGAGAGCCTCACCGAAGCAATCGACGTGAACCGTCCGTATCGAGCGACTCGACCACACTCTGGGGGGCGTTCCACCTGCGGAACCCGGTTTGCGATCGGCTATTGCCAGCCAGGGGATGGACCGACCCCGGCTACGGGTCCCCGTACGCGATCTCGCCGTCGACGACCGTGGTATCCACATCGATGTCGGCGATCGACTCCGGCTCCGCGAACGGGTCCGGGGCGAACATATTCGGGGGAAGAACCGCGGGGGCGGGACGCGAGTCCGACGTATGGTTCGACCACGGCTCACGACGCTTTTGATCTGGTCAGTCGTGGGGACGTATCTGCTCGTCGCGCTCGGAGCGACCGCCGCCACGGACGGCGGCTCCGCGGTCGCCGCGGTCCACCACGCCTCCGCGGTGGCCGTCGGCGTCCTCCTCGCCGCCACGGCTCTTTTCGCCCACCGAACGGCGGCCTCCCGCGGCGTCCGTGTCGGAACGATCGCGGTCCTGATCGCGTATGTGGTACAGGCGGGCGTCGGGCTCGGGGGGCGAACCGGTGTCCTACCGTTCGACGGCGGGCTCCACCTGCTGGGCGGGATCGCGGTCTTCGCCGTCCTCCTCGTGACGCTCGTGATCAGGGTGGAGGCGACCGCGGGCGTCCCGACCGACGACGGCTCTCCGAAGGGACCGGGCGACCACGCGACGCCGAGCGCACCGGACGGAACCACCGACTCCCCGGCGTCGGAAAACGGTTCGACCGGGTTTCGCGGCCGGCTTCGTGCGTATCTCGAGTTGACCAAGCCGCGGCTGATGTGGCTGTTGTGTCTGCTCGCGCTGGCGGGGATGGGACTGGCCGTTGCGGCCGGCGGCGAGCTCGACGGCGTGACGGTCGTCGCGACCCTCGGTGGCGGCGTCCTCGCGACCGGCGCGTCGGGGGCGTTCAATCACGTGTACGAGCGCGACCGCGATCGGAAGATGCGGCGAACCGCGGACCGACCGATCGCGACCGATCGGGTCGGCGTCCGGCGCGCGACCGGCTTCGCCGTCGCGCTCGTCGTCGCCTCGATGGCGGTCATGGTCGCGTTCGTCAACGTCCTCGCGGCCGGGCTCACGGCGGCGGCGATCGTCTACTACGCGTACGTCTACACGGTCCTGTTGAAGCCGACGACCCGGTGGAACACCGTGATCGGCGGTGGCTCCGGCGCTCTGCCGGCCCTGATCGGGTACGCCGCGGTGACCGGGACCGTCGGGCTCCCCGCGGTCCTGCTCGCGGTCGTCGTCTGCTGCTGGACGCCGGCGCACTTCTACAACCTCGCGATCGCCCACCGCGAGGACTACGCCCGGGCCGACTACCCGATGCTGCCGGTCGTCGCGGGCGTCGAAACCGCGCGCCGGCGGATCCTCGCGTGGCTCGGCGTCACCCTGATCGCCGCGGTCCTGTTAGGGAGCGTCACCGACCTCGGCGTCCTCTACGCGGTCACCACCACGGCGCTCGGAGCGCTGTTCGTGCGAAGCGTGGTCCGACAGTACGACGCCGACCGACGGGGAACCGAGGACGAACGGGCGGCGGCCTACCGGAGCTTCCACGCCTCGAACGCCTACCTCGGAGCCGTTCTCGCGGCGATCCTCGTGGAAACGTTCGCGATGTGAGCCGGTCCGGCTCGGCGGAGTTCCGCGGTGCTCTGCGCCGCGCTTCGCTTCCGAGCAGATCCGCGTCCGAACCGGCATGTCACCGGCGGACGAACATGTGCGTGATAACGCTCACCATGTGTATCTGTGTAACTGGTCGTGTGAGCGACCGATGAGCAACCGAACGACACCCGACGGCGAAGACATTCCGGCGATGCAACGCCTCTATAACCGTATCTGGCTGTTGGCCGCGGCGGCGATCGTGTTCTTTCTCGTGGCCTACGTCGGGTGGGGGTTACTCGACCTCCTGTCTCTTCCCGTGAGGTGATCGTCGCATGAGTAACCCACTCGACGACCCCGACGACGACTGGTGGAACTCCCCGGTACATCGCCGCGAGAGCATCTGGCTCGGGCTCGCGGGCGCGTGGTCGCTCGGCATCTTCACGTGGATGGCCGGGTTCACCCAGTTCGGCGACCAGAACCCCGTCGGCACGACGTACGAGGTCGATCCCGACCAGTATCAGGAGCGCGTCGGCGAGTACAAGGAGGCCGCCGAGGAGACGGACGACGGACTGATCCCGCCCGAAGACGACGTGTACGTCGGTGCGATGCGGTTCAACTGGGACGGACTCCCGGCCGTTCTCGAAGCGGGCCGCGAGTACGACATCCATCTCGGCGCCTACGACGTGCAACACGGCTTCTCGGTCCGACCCGAGGAGAACCTCAACAAGCAGATCAATCTCCAAGTGTTCCCGGGCTCGGAGTGGGTGATCCCGATGACCTTCGACGAACCGGGCACCTACCACGTCGTCTGCAACGAGTTCTGCGGACAGGGTCACCGAACGATGCACGGCCGCTTCACGGTGGTGGAGGGATAGCATGTCCGCGATCGCCTCCCTGTTCCGGAACGACTACGACGCGGACGGGTTCCGGACGTGCTCGGTGACCGGGCTCGACATCCATCAGTCAGTGGAGAACTACGTGAAGCTGTTCGGCCTGACCGCGGTGATCGCGCTCGCGGTCGGCGGGAGCTTCGCCTTCTCCGTCGCGATGACCCGGTGGGAGTTCATCGGCCTGCTCGACCCGAGCAGCTACTACACGCACCTGAGCATGCACGCGTGGAACCTGCTCATCTTCTGGATGGTGTTCATGGAGATCGCCGTCCTCTACGTCGGCGGACCGATGGTTCTGGGCCGGGAGCTCCCGCTTCGCCGGCTCGCGGCCCTCGGGTGGGTCACGATGGTCGTCGGCGCGATCGGCGTGAACGCGTCCATCTGGCTGGCCGAGGCGCCCAACGAGGCGCCGCTTCTGACGGCGTACGTCCCGCTCCCCGTCACGCCGTGGTTCTACGCCACGGCGATCGTCTTCCTGCTCGGAGCCACGATCGCGGCGCTGCCGTTCTTCGCGACGATCTGGACGGAGACCCGCGACAGCCACAGGACGCTCCCGCTCGTCGCCTTCGGCGCGTTCGTCACCGGGATCATCGCCGTGGAGGCGATCCTCGGCGGGATCGCGGCGTTCGCGTACGCGCTCGCCTGGCGGATCGACCTCATCGCCTCCGTGGACCCGGGGATCTACCGGCAGCTCTACTGGATCGTCGGTCACGGGACCCAGCAGATCAACCTGCTCGCGATGATCACGGTGTGGTACTTCCTGACCCACGTCGTCGGCGGCGCGGTCGTGATCTCGGAGAAGGTCTCGCGGACCGCCTTCATCCTCTACCTCTTCTTCATCAACCTCGGGGCGGCCCACCACCTGCTCGTCGACCCCGGCGTCTCCGCCGGCTGGCGCATCTGGAACACCTCCTACGCCTTCTACGGCGCGGCCTTCGCGAGCATGATTCACGCGTTCGCGATCCCGGCCGGGATCGAGGCCGGCCGCCGCCGTCGGGGACAGGGCGGCGGCCTCTTCGGGTGGCTCACCTCCGCGCCGTGGCGGAACCCCGTCTTCGCCTCGACGGTCTTCAGCATCATCCTCTTCGGCTTCCTCGGCGGGATCACCGGCGTCGTGATGGGCCAGATCCAGGTGAACATGACCTGGCACAACACCCTCGCGACGGTCGGGCACTTCCACGCGACGGTCGCGCTCGGGACGACGCTCGCGTTCTTCGGGCTCGTCCTCTTCGTCATCAAGACGATGTTCCGGCGGGACTTCGTCTCGGACGCGCTGGCGAGCGCGATCCCGTACGCCTACGGGGCCGCGATGAGCGTCGCCACGCTGATGTTGATGTACGCGGGGATCCTCTACGGCGTGCCCCGCCGGACCGCCGAGGCCGTCAGGAACATCCCCGGCTCGGAGTTTAGCTTCTCGGCCGCGATTCCGATATTCATGATCTTCGGGATCTTCGCGCTGTTGGCGATCCTGTCTGGCGTCCTGTTCGTCGGCGTCTCGGTCGGCTCGCTTTTGTTCGGCGGCCGGCTCGCCGAGGGCGACGACGGCGGGATGCTTCCGGAAGGGGGGCTCCACGCCGACGGCGGGGAGCCGATCCACGCGGTCGAGCTCCGCGGGACCTTCGCGCTCTGTCTGATATTCCTCGGCGTCTTCGCCGCCGTCTACGTACTGAACTGGTACCTGTTGACCCAGCTGTGGGCGATCGGCGCGTAACCGCCGGCCGCCCGAATCACCGACCCAACGACCGCGAGACACTCCACGAATGACCGACACTTCCCGTACTTCACTTCCGGCGCGACTCGGCGGAATCGTGCGTCAGGCCTGGCGTGACCTCTTAAGCGTGTACTACGCCAACACGCCCGTCTGGCGCTGGTTAAAGAGCGGTGCCCTCGTCTTCCTCGGGTTCTTCCTGTGGATGGGCGGAAACGTCCTGTTGGCCTACTGGATAGACGCGACCGCGCTGCGGTACGCGATCGCCTACGGCTTCGTCCTGATCGCGTGGGGGCCGTTCACCCACATGCTCGTCGTTCCGGCCGTGATCCGACTGCGGCGCACCGCCGAGAATCCCACCGTGCGGCGGCTCGTTCGCCACGGGTCGAAGATCAACTTCACGACGTTCCTCGTGATCGTCGCGGTCGTGGGGACCCTCGCTCCGGGCGTGATGCTGCTCGACTTCACCTCCGAATTCGGCGGTGACGGCGGCGACGTGACCGCGGACCTCGTCTGTGAGACCGACGGCGACCCGATCACCTGCGAGCTCGAGACCGCCGAGGGCGTCGACCACGTCGTGCTCCTCTCCGGGAGCGAGGAGATCGACCGCAGCGACGAGCCGCCGTACGCGGTGTCGGCGCCCCGCGAGTCGCTCTCCGACGGTCCGTCCGGGAAACAGTTCGAGATCGAGTTGCGGGACGCGGACGGCGAGACGCTCCGGCGGTTCATCCGGACGGTGTAGGGAGGGTGTCGGCGGGGGTCTCTCGCTCCGATTGTATCGGAGCGAACGAGCGATAACGGGAGTACGTATATCGAGTTGCCTCGGTGGTTGTTTATAAGTGGGCGAGCGATGCTGCTAGCGGCTGTTTATAGGTGATCGACGGCTCTGCGGTGAAGGCTTCCAAAGCCCCAGTCGCTGAGGACGGCGCACGCTCGCTGCGCGCCTCACTCGGTCGCTAACGCTCCCTCGTTGCGGTGCTTACGTCGCCTGCGCCGCCCTCAGCGACTGCCCCTTAGAATCCCACCCGCCCCGCAACCGCACAGCCTCACGCCTCCCCAGCCTCGTCGCTGGCGCCGACGGCGCCAGCGACTCCCTCGCACCGTCGGTTCGCGGCCCGGAGAGCCGCGAACCGGGGCGCGCCACCGGACTCTATTTATAAGCGATCGTCGCCGTGGTTCATGGTCGTTTAAATATCGAACTACCGCCACCAATCTGCAACACCCACTCCCGTCATCGTTTACGAGACGCCGTTCAGCGGTCCGCCGTTTCGCGGGGCCGCCCTCACAGCACCGATCGCGTCGAGTTCGTCACGACGATGCCGCTGCTGGCGGCCATCGCCAGCGCGGCGAAGAAGGGATTGAGCGCCCCCGCGACCGCGAGCGGGATCGCCACCGCGTTGTAACACAGCGCCCACGCCACGTTCTCGCGGATGCGCCGCCGCGTCCCGGCCGCGAGGTCGAACACGGTCTCGATCGCTCGGAGGTCCCCGCCCGTTATCACGACGTCCGCGGCCTCGACGGCGCGCGCCGTTCCGTCGCCCATCGCGATCCCGAGATCGGCCGCCGCGAGCGCGGGCGCGTCGTTGGTCCCGTCGCCGACCATCACGGTGGTCCCGGAGGCGGCGAACCCGCGGACCGCTTCGAGCTTTCCGTTCGGCGGCACGCCGGCGAAGACCTCGTCCACAGCGGGATGGTCTCGAAACCGGTCGGCCCGAGGGCCTTCGTCCCCGGTCAGGACGGCCACCTCCCGATCGGCGAACGCGTCGAGCGCCGCGTCCCACCCCTCCCGTTCGCGGTCCTCGACCGCGATCACGCCGCGGGCCGCGCCGTTCCACCCCACGACGACCGGGAGCGCGCCCCGATCCGTGACGGCGTC
Source organism: Halorubrum salsamenti (assembly GCF_007671685.1). GTDB lineage: Archaea > Halobacteriota > Halobacteria > Halobacteriales > Haloferacaceae > Halorubrum > Halorubrum salsamenti. The sequence goes on from NZ_VCNL01000005.1 coordinate 298,911, forward strand.
GACGCGCTCTCGCAGGCCCCCCGGAATCGGACCGCACTCGCGGGCGACCAACTCGGCGGTCCCGACGACGACGCGCGGGCCGGTCCTTCCCGGATCTGAGTCGTTGCGGGCGGCGGGGACAAGATCCCCCGAAACCCCCGAGCCGGGATAACGGGTGAACGACTCCACCCGCGTCCCCTCGGGGAGGTCGTCGGTCACCGGTCGGTCGTCAGCCGTCGGCTGGCCGTCGGCCCTCGACGGATCGCCGGTCGCCGCCTCCCGGATCGCGTCCGCGACGGGGTGGTCGGCGCGGCGTTCGATCGCGGCGGCGCGGCGGAGCGTCCGGTCGTCGCCGTGCGTCTCGCTGACGCGCATCTCCCCCGCAGTGAGGGTCCCGGTCTTATCGAACACGACCGTCTCGGCCTTCCGAGCGACCTCGAACACCGAGGCGTCCGTGACGACCACGCCGCGGTCGAGCGCGTCGCGGAGCCCGCCGGAGACGGCGAGCGGGGTCGCGAGTCCCATCGCGCACGGACAGGAGACGACGAGGACGGTCAGTCCGGCGAGCATCGCGGCGGCGACCGTTCCGCCGGTCGCGAGCCGCCAGCCGGCGACGAGGAGCCCGAGCGTCAACACGACCGGCACGAATATCGTCGCGAGCGCGTCGACGAACCGCTGGATCCCCGGGGTGGCGGTCTGGACCTCCCAGAGCGCGGCGGCGAGCCGGTCCGCGGTGCTCTCCGCGTTCTCGCCGACCCGCATCACGATCGCGCCGGCCGATTCATCTCCTTCGGCCTCCATCTCGTCGACTTCTCTTCCGTCGACCACCCCGCCGTCGGCCGCTCGGCCGTCGCCGAGGAGCGTCGCGCCGCCGATCACGGTCTCGCCGGGTCCCTTTCGCACCGGGAGCGACTCCCCGGTGATCACGGACTCGTCGACGTCGGCGGTCCCCTCGATCACGGTGCCGTCGATCGGCACGCGTTCGCCGGGCGTGATCCGGACCCGGTCGCCCGGTTCGAGGTCCGCGATCGGGACGGTCTCCGACCCCGTGTCGGTTACCCGCGTCGCCGACTCGACGCGGGCGGCCGTGACGGTTTCGAGGAGGTCGTTCGCCCGCGACCGGACTCGCTCCTCGTAGTGCCGGCCGAGCGAGACGACCATCACGACGGCGACCGTGACGTCGTAGTACAGGTGCGTACTGCCGGTCGCGAGCGCGAGGGTGCTGTACGCATACGCGGACAGCGCGGCGACCGCGACGAGCAGGTCCATGTTCGGCCGACGCGCCCGAACGCTCACGTACGCGCCGCGGAGCAGCGGCGCCCCCGTGTACGCCAGCAGGACGGTCGTCAGGAGCGCGATGAACGCCAGCGGCAGATACCGTCCCACGGCGGTGGTGGTGTCGATCGCGAGGACGTTCGTCTCGATGCCGAGGTAGCTCGGATACAGCGACAGGACGTACCACGGCATTATCAGCATCGCGAGGAAGCCGCCGACGACGAGCCGTTCGACCGTGCGATCGTCCGAACGCGTCCGCGCGCGATCGTCTCCGATCGTCCGGCCGTCGTCCGTCGCCGATTCGTCCCGAAACCGGAGCGTGTAGCCGTAGCCGGAGAGCGACTCCGGGAGCTCCCCTCGTTCGATCTCCTCCGGATCGTAGACGACCCGGACGGTCTCGGTGCCGTAGTTCGCCTCCACCGCACGAACTCCCCGACAGTCGTCCCCCCGCAGTCCGAGGAACGTCTCGCAGGTCGTACAGTGCATCCCGTCGACCGCCAGATAGGCCTCGGCGGCGTCCGGCGGGAGCGTCCTCCCGGCGGCCGCCCGGTCGCTTCCGGTCGTCGTATCACCGATCTCTCCCACCCCCGTCTCGGCGTCGCCCACGTCGTCGAGTCGACGGGCCACCTCCAGGCAGCCGCGACAGCAGAACCCGCCGTCGACGTCGGCCGCACTGACGGGTGGGTCCGGGGTCGGGAGGTCACAGAGCCGACAGTCGCCCATCACTCGCGATCGGTCGGCCACCCACGAGTCCCTGTCCGCGAACGTGTTCGGGCCTTCGCCGGAATAAAAAGGCGGCCCGGTCGCGGGTCGATCTCAGAACGGGGCGTTCGGTTCCTCGGAGACGCTCGATTCGCCGCCGCTCGACGCCGACTTACCGACCAGTACGCGGAACTCCCCGGGGTCTTGTTTGCGGTACTCCCAGTAGAACGCCGGTCCGGCCTCGGCGTCGAACTGGTGGTACAGCGGCTTCGGGTCGTGGTCGTTCACCAGGACGAACCCCTCGCCGTCGTCGAGGTCCGCGTACGCCTCGAAGATCTGTTCGTGGCGCTGAGCGGGTGGAAGATCGCGGACGTCGAGTTCCCTCGTGGCCTCGGGCGTCTCGTCGGCAGTGCCCTCCTCATCAGCCGCGCGCTCCGCGTCAGCCGCGCTCTCCTCATCAGCCGCGCTCCCCACGTCCCCGGACGAGGAGTCCGCCCGTTCGGTCTTCGTGATCCGGACGCGGCAGCGACCGGGCTGCTTTTCCACCACCTCCCAGTCGAACGCGTCGCCGTACCGCTCTCGAAACTCGCCGTGGAGCGGTCGCGGCTCGTGCGGGGCGATGAGCTCCATCGCCTCCCCGTCGGGTATCATGCCGTATCGGTGGTGGATCGTCTCGTGACGGTCCGGTTTGGGGATCTCACGAACGTCGTATCGCGTGATCACGTCCTCGTCATCGGCCGTCGATGCGTCCGTTTTCACGATCTCGACTCGCCATCCGCCCGATCCGCGACTCGCGTACTCCCACTCGACGACGTCGCCGTGCATCGAGCGAAGCTCGTAGTAGAGCGGCTTCGGGTCGTGGTCGTTCACCAGGACGAACCCCTCGTCCGGTTCGAGGCGGTCGAACGTGTCGAGCAACACCTCGTGTCGCCGCTGGGGTATCAGGTCACGCACGTCGAACGTCCCCAACTCACCGTCACCGAGCGGTTCCCGTTTGGACACCCGAACCTCGCGCGGTTCCGCGTCGGGATCCTCGTGGTCCCAGTCGAGGGCGCGGTCCCGTTCGATCTGATACCGGATGAGATGCGCGTCGATATCTCGATCGGCGATAACGAGAACTTCGGCATCCGTCTCGGTCTCGTCGAGCGCTCCGTAGATCCGTTCGTGAAACTCGCGAGGCGAGTGATCCCGCAGATCGATTTCAGTAACCATTCTCGGATCGATCACGGCCGCGAAGAGGGATGGTCTCTCAGCCGAACGCGTTCGGGATATGCACTAAACGAGACGGGCCCGGGGAATGAACTATGTTCACCACTCCAGCACAGGGGTCTCGGTCGCTCCCCGAAGGAAATCCGGACCCATGAATTCGGTGACGCTTTCGCGAACGATCGACGCACCTCCGGCCGTGGTCCGCGAATCGATGAACGAACTCGAGCAGTTCATGCGAGCGTCGGGCTTCGACGAGGTTCTCGTCGACGGCGAAACGGTCTGCGTCGCGAACGAGGTGGGGATCGCGACGATCGAACTCACGCTCGAACTCGTCGACCGTCCTGAAGCCGACCTCGCCTACGAACAGCGTGAGGGCATCTTCGAGGAAATGCGGACAGCGTACACCGTCACACCGGCACCCAACGGGAGCGAGGTGGTCGCGACGACGGAGTTCGCGCTCGACGTTGCGATCGTCGGGGACGTACTCGACTCGACGGTCATCAAACGCCAACGGCGAAGGGAACTCTCGGCCCAGTTCGACTGGCTTGAAGGGGTCGTGTAACCCGTCGCTCTTTCGTCTTTCCGCGTTTCTACAAGAGAGCGACACAAAGAGCAGCCGATGTCCGCCGGGGTGACCCCGAGACGTTGCCATGTGCGCCGAAACGGTCGCCGACCACAAGAAGCGCGAGGCCCTCCCGGGAAGAGACAGACCAACACGAACCGGAGGAACGGTACCCGTCCCGTTTCGGTCGTTTGTTCGGCGCGTAACATATGGTACGTGAGCACATAGCGCCGAACAGCGCAATGTCCCAGCTACGAACTCACAGCGTGCCCGACGAGATCGACCCGAACGAGTGGACGCTCCGAGTCACCGGTGCGGTTTCCGAACCGCTTCGCGTCAAGCGAGGGGAGCTGTCGGAGTTTCCCCTCGAGACGGTTACGGAGGACTTCGAGTGCGTCGAGGGCTGGATCGCAGAGGGTCTGTCGTGGCGAGGAATACGCGTCGGGTCGGTTCTGAACCGCGCCGCCCCCGAAGCTGATGCAGACTACGTGCTCGTCCGCTCGATGGACGGCGAGTACGCCTGTTCGTTCCGGAGGGATCGCGTGGCCGACGCGCTCCTCGCGGTCGAACTCGGCGATCGGCCCCTTCCCGTGGAACACGGTGGGCCGGCCCGACTCGTCCCGACCACCGGCGACTCGGACTGCTGGGAGAGCGTCAAGTGGGTGACGGCGCTGGAGGTGCGTCGCTCGGAGCCCGTTGTCGACGACACCGCCGAGAACATAGCAACCGGCAGACTGGAGTGACGGTCCGGTACTTTGTCCACTCGGTCCCCATCCGAAGAGTGATCAGCGGTCACGGGAGCGGTCCCAGTCAAATCCTCGTTCGTCACAAATCGTTGGTACCAACGCCTTAACTGTCGGTTTTCTCATCGGGTTCGAACCCGATCGGATTCCGAGGGAGATCGTCGACGAACTCTCGGACGATCGTCCGTTCGACGCGCTGGAGAACTTCGCTGCACGTGGATTTCGCGATCCCGACGTGCTCGGCCACCTCGGTTAGCGTGCAGGTGCGTGGCACGTCGTAGTAGCCGCGATCGACCGCCTCGAACAGCACCTCTCGCTGCCGTTCAGTGAGCGACTCTCCCGGGTTCAACCGCTGTTGAACGTACTCGACGTCGAACTCCGCACCGACGGCCCGGAGCATCTCCCCGAAGTCGGCGATGCGGTCGTGGGCGCCGGTGATGTCGATCCGGGCCACGCCGTTCTCTATCTCGACGGGCATCTCGATGGGGATCCCGGCCTGCCGTGCGGCCGCCATCAACAACGGTGCGTGCGCCTCGACGTGAACGGTGGCGACCCCGTCACTCAACGCCATGACCGAGACTTCCTCGATCGTGTCGTGGACCTCTATCGCGTCCAGTATGTCGTCCATATCGTCAGCGGAGATCTTCACGAGCGCGAACCCCGCACCGTCTCCGGGGGTCGCACTGAGTACCTGGATCCGCGCCTCCGGGAACTCCCGAGAGACCTCGCCGACCCACGGTCCATCCGGGAGATCAACGTTGAGTCGAGCCTGTGCCATACCGACCGTTCGCTGTCACGGGGGAAATGGATTCGTCTTCGCGTCCCGATCAGAGGAGGGACGGGTTCGTCAAATTGGAGACGGTCGGAAACTCTCGCGTGGATGTGGACGGGTGCCGCTTCGTATCTCACGGCGTGAGAGTCGTCCTATCCCTTTACGGCCTTCTGCGGAGGTATTAGAACACGCATCGGAATTTCGATTAGCATGACAAACACAAAATCAGCGATAGCCGTTACGTTTACTCCGCAAGAATGGGTCGACGCACCGTTCCACCTAGACGACGGGGCAGACAAACAGCTGACTCCCGCCGAAAACCGGGACCCAGTGACGTTCGAAGTGCCCTGGGAAGACGGAACTGACGGAGAGAGAGCCGTGTTCCCGGACAAATCGTACGAGGCGAATCAGCTGCAATCGCACCCTGCAGCCCCGGAATGGGTCCGAAATTGGGACGGGCCATACTACGTTCGGACAAAGTTGGTTGACGACGAGTAACGGCCAACGGACAGAGTAGACCAAGTTCCTCGAGAATAGCAGAAATGAAGCATGGCCGCTGAGATATCGCGCTGGTCGCGTCGATACGTTCTCGTCGGGGTACTCGCGCTCTGTTGCTGGCAGGTGGCCACGGTCGCCGGCCTCCCGCGACGCACGACGGTGACGTTGGGCGTGTTCGGGTTCGTGTTCCAAATCGTGTTCGGCAAAGCCTACGCCCTCGTGCCGGCGTATTTCGACGTCGATCTCGTCTTCGAGCACGCCCCGATGATCCAGTTTCCCTTCGTCGTTACGGGGGCTGCGTGTCTCGCGCTCGACCCGCTTCTCGTTCGTCGCTTCCGTGTCGACCTCGGCGTTCTCGGCGGTGTGCTCTGGACGGTCGGCGTCGTCGTGTTTATCGGAGCGCTCGCACTGACGATCGGCGGACCGCTCCGACACGGGACGACTGGGACCGGAGAGCACAACGCCGACCGGCGGCCGCTCGACCGGTTCGCGAACCGCTTCGTCCCCATCGTCCTCCTGTATCTCCTCGTCGGTAGCTACGAGACCGTCGCCGGGCAGGCGAGCGCGCTCCCGCCACTGATCGGCGTCCGGGCCGCCGCGACGCATCTCTTGGCCGCCGGCGCCGCGACGTTGCTCGTGGTCACGCTCGGCTTTCGACTGCTTCCGCGGTTCCTCGGCGCACGTCCGACTCGATCGTCGGCCGCCCTCGTCCTACCCGTCACCGCGACTGCACCCGGGATCATCGCCGGCGGGTTCGTCGACGATCGATGGCTCCCACTCGGTGCCGCATTGATGGTGATCGCGATGGTCGGCTTCGCGCTCGTCGTCTCCGGAATGTGGTTCCAGTCCGACAAACGCCGAATCGGATTGTACGCCCTTCTCCCAAGCGCGACGTTCGGCGTTATCGGCGTCCTTTTCGGCGGTCTCTTCGCGGTCGGGGGCGCGTCTCCGGCGTTGATCGAGACCCACCTCCGGGTCAACCTGCTCGGCTTTCTCGGCCTGATGATCGTCGGAACCTCGTTCCAGTTCTATCCGCCGCGGCTGGGCGCGTTTCCCGGGTCGTCGAACCGTTCCGCGAGCGTAGCGATCGCCGCGCTCGCTTGCGGACTCGGGATCGAGGTCCTCGGTGTCGCTGCGATCGCCGTCTTCGATCCCGCGACGGCGTCTCTTTCGACACGAGCGAGCGCTTTCGGTCGTTGGCTCACGCTCTTCGGTGCGTTCGGGTACGCGTACCTCATCGCGAGCGTGTTCAGGACCCGAGCGACCTGATCTCCTCGATCAACGTGGTCCGTGTCGAATCGGCCTGTCCAAACGGGCGGTTCCATTGAAATAGTTTTCAGATGGCACGTATCGCCCGAATGTGGTCAATACAGACACAGCAGCGATTGATAGCGGGAGTAGGTATAGCACGTTGTGAGTGTGGTCGTTTATAAGTGATCGAGTAGTGTTGCTGGCGCTGATTTATAAGTGATCGACGACTTCGCCGTGAAGGCGTCCAAAGCCCCAGCCGCGACGGCTCGCGCGGCTCGATGCGCTCCTCGATCGCTCACTTCGTTCGCGGTCTGCGGTGCTTTCGTCGCCGTGCTTCGCCCTCGCGACTGCCCCTTTGAGTCCCACCCGCCCGCAACCGCACAGCGCCTCCCGCCTCCCCAGCCTCGTCGCTGGCGCCGTCGGCGCCAGCGACGCCCTCGCACCGGCGGCTCGCGGCCTATCGGCCGCTCACCGGGGCGCGCCAACCGCATCGGGGTTTATAAGCGATCGTCGATGGCGCTCACGATCGTTTAAATACTGAATCGTTGCTACCGATTTGCTTCACTTACTCCCGCTATCGATCAAGAAGCTGCCTTCAGCGACTGGCCGCTCGTCGGCCTCCGACTACTCGTCGGACCGAGACGCCAAGACGATCAGTGCGGTGCTCTCCTCGACGGCACGGGGAGCGATCTCTTGGTCGCCGTCGAAGCGAGCCACGTCGCCTGCCGACAGCTCGTGTGTCTCGCCGTCGAGTTCCAACTCTATCGTCCCCTCGACGAGATGGAACACGATCTCGCGGTCGGGGTGCGAGTGAGGCGCGACTTCGCCGCCCGCGTCGAGAGTGAGTCTGATCGTCTTCGGTTCAGCGTCGGGGAAGACGTTGGCGTGGGGCCGTCCGTCCAGTTTGCCGAGGCTGTGTATCGTCGTCATGTATCGGTCGGATCGAACTCGTCGGTTCGGAGTCCCCGGCGGACCGGTTCGTGTTCGGCATCGGTCGGCGGCGGAGCGGTGACGAGCAGCGCTTCGAGCCGCGAGTCGTCGTCGGCCTTGACACCGCGATCGGTGTCCGCTCCGACGGTCACGACGTCTCCCGGTGCGACGCGGTGTTCCTCATCGCCGTCGCGGACGAGCCCGGTGCCGGAACGAACGTCGATCACCACGTCGCTGGACGGGGCGTGAACCGGGATGAACTGTCCCGGTTCGAAGTAGCCGCAGACGACTTTCATCCGCTCGCTCCGGAACACTTCGACCGCCGAGAACTTCTCGTCGTCGTACGTCCGTTCCCCGTCGAAATCGATTGCTGTCATACTGAATCACCCAGTCGACAGATTCCACAGTCGTTCGATCGGGCGGCCAGTCGCGTGATGGCGGCCGATGACTCGGCCGTTCGACTTATTTTAGGTTTGCCTAAACTCATACACATCAGTATGCAGCGGGGAGACACAATAGGGTTGAGTCGAACATGTTCCCGTCAGATCGGCCCTGTCGACCAATTAGTCGCTCCCACCCTCGTCATCGGGCGACAGGACCCTGAACGGTCGCATCATGTCGTGGTCCTCGTGCTCGATCATGTGACAGTGCCACATATAATCGCCCGTCTGATCGGAGAAGAGCCCCTCGTACTCCCCGAAGTGCGCGATCACGTGCACTACGTCGCCCGGGTCGACGGTGACGACGTCGTTCCACCCGAGTTCGTACGTCTCGGGGCCGTCGAGCGCGTCCGGATCGATGTCGTCTTCGGCGGGATCGTAGTCGGCGGCCGACTGGCGGCCCAACACCTGGAAGTGAACGAGGTGGAGATGCATCGGGTGGGACATCCCCGTGAAGTTGGCGAGACTCCAGATCTCGGTGTCTCCGAGCGTCGGGGTCTCGGTGACCGGGTCCGTGAGTTCGAAGCCGGTCTTCTCGTTACCCGTGCCGAGCGCGTAGAGCGGGCGACCGTACTCGTCCGTCTGGCGGGCAAGCGTGAGGTACCGTTCGGTGTCGACGGACTCCGTCGGTATCTCGGGGACCCGCGTCAGCTCGTCCGGGAGTTGCGTGGGCGCCCGTTCGCTTTCCGCGGCCGCCACGTCGACCAGCATGACCTCCGGAAGGGGTTCGGCGCCGTCCGCCTCGATCCCGCTCGCGCCGCGATACTTCGCCGGCGCGTCGTTATGCAGGAGCAGGGTCTCGCCCGCGTACTCGCTGAAGTCGACGACGACGTCCGCCCGTTGACTCGATCCGAGTTCGAGGCGGTCGGCGGTCTCGACCGGCTCCGAGAGGAGTCCGCCGTCGTTACCGATCTGGACGAACGGCGGCCCCGCGTCGCCGGTGTCGCCCGATTCCTCGTCGTATTCGAGCAGTTTGAGGTCGTAGTATCGGCTGTTCGCCCCGTTGAGCAGGCGGAACCGGTACCGTTCGGGATCGACGGACAGTCGGGGCCACGCCTTCCCGTTGACCGTCGACGTGTCGCCGTAGAACTGCGGGACGATGCTCGGGTCGGGCCGCGAGTCGTCTTCATCTCCCTGTGTCGCCGGAACGTTCGTGGGGTAGTACAACGAGCCGTCCTCGTTGAAACTTCGGTCCTGTAACACGAGCGGGATTTCGTTGTCGCCCGTCGGGAGGTCGAGCTCCCGCTCGTGATCGTTCCGGAGCAGATAAAAGCCCGCGAGACCGGCGTAGACGTTCAGTCGCGTGATGCCGAGCGAGTGGTCGTGGTACCAGAGGGTCGCCGGCGGCTGGTCGTTCGCGTAGTAGTAGTCCTTCTTCTCGAAGTCGGGGCCCGTCCGCTCGAAGTCGCGGGTGAACCACGCCTGCGGTTTCCCGTCGCTCTCGTGTTCGACGTTGCCGCCGTGGAGGTGCGGGACGACGCGCGCGCCCGGCTCGTCGTACGGGATGATGTCGCCGTGGATCGTCGAATCTTCCGGGAGCAGGTGTTCGTCGGGCAGGTGATTCTGCCACCGAACGTAGATCGGTTCGCCCTGTTCGGCCTCGATCGTCGGCCCGGGGAACTGGCCGCCGTAGCCCCACAGGGTCGTCGGCGGGAGGTCGCGGTGGAGCCTCTGTTCGATCTCGGCCATCTCCACCTCGTAGCGGGGCTGGCCGTCCTTCGTTCCGCTCGGTTCGATGACGCCCGGGCGGGGCACCTCGTCGACCCACCGCTCGAGGTCCGGTGACGTGTGTGTCGGGTCGGATTCCCCTTCCGTGTCTCCGGTCTCTTCCGCAGCCACCGGGGCGCCAATACTCTTTCCGGCACAGCCCGCGAGCGCCGCGGTACCGGTGATACCCACGGCCGCGAGAAACCTCCGCCGTGCAACCTCACTTCGGGATCGGTCAGCCTTGTCACCCATTCTGAACACGCTAGCCGAGTCATGCAAATAGGGGGCCGGGGAAACGCCACTCGCTGGGGATCAGTTCGAACATGTTCGCCGACAAAAACGGGGTCGCAGGATCGAAAGTACTTCGTCGAGATCTGATCCGGCGAGTACCCGTCACGTTCGATCCCTCCCGGCACGTTCGATCCCGCTAGACCAAGACGCTCCGGTGACACCGAAAGCGTCACGCGAACACGGTCGAGTGGAACCGTGTCCGCATGGATACCGGTGCAGAAGCGGACACACTGGGGATCGACGGGCCTCGCGGAAGTAGTTTACTCGTGTCGAACCTCGATGTACCACACATCGGACCCGTCAGACGTCGTCTCGTACTGGAACCCGCGTTCTTCGAGGACCTGATACAGCGGCTCCGGCTCGAAGCTGTTGATCAACAGCAGCGTCTCGTCGTCGGGAAGCGCTTCGAGCTCGGCCATGATGTCTCCGAACGGTTCGCCGTCGATCTCTCGGACGTCGAGGCGTCGACCGACCTCGTTTCGCTCAGTGGCCATATCCGTGTAAGCGTCGGCGACGGGCGTGCGTGTTCTCCCGAACATATTCGCAGACGCGCCCGTCGTGAGGGTCAGCACTCGGTCCCCGCGAACGGGCACTGTTCGACTCCGGTTGGCGGGGTCGCAGAACACGTGTTCGGCATCTCGTCGACGAGCACCCGCAGGCGGTCGATCGCCTCGTCCGGAAGAACGTATCCGATTCGGTAGCCCGCTTCGAGTGACATGTCGAACCCCGTTCGACGGCGAAAGAACGTTCGGACGGCGCACTGGCGCGCTTCGAGTTCCAGCGCGACCTCTCTCCCCCGATCAGTGAGCGCGACCCCGGCTCGCTTCTCGTGTCGGAGGAGCCCGGCGGCGGCGAGTCGCTCGAACATCTCCGTCACGGTCGACGGCGCGACGTCGAGTCGATCACTCACTTCCCCGGTCCGAACCAGGTCGTCGCGGTCGGTCCCGAGCCGCCTGACGGTGACGAGATACAGCCCTCCGTTCCGATCGACGCAGGCGGTGGGTCGCGTGCAGCCGCAGACGTCCGCCCGCGAGTAGTCGATAGCCATTACCGTACGGTCGACACGCTCCGGACATGAGGGTGCCTCCGAACATGTTCCCGTCTATCGTCGACTTCGGTACGCCAGGTCTCTAACCGCGGTACAGGAGAGACTCGCCCCGGCGTTCGGCCGACTCGAGAGCCGCTATCCGTGAGCGGGTTCGTTGCGGTATCAGATCCCGCCGGAGGCGGCCCGCGATCGTCGACACACCGCTCCACTCCGTTCCAGTAGGAAGGTCCGCGACCGGCGGAAGGGGAACATCTTCGGTGGTACTGTCAGGTGTGCGGAGAACGTACCCGTCCCCATGGGTGCCATCCCGGGTAACATCGAGACGGACCAACAGCCCCCGATGACGGTCCCGTTACGACACTTCGTCGTCGGGCTCGTCTTTCTCGTCGGGGGAATCGGGCTGGGGATCGGCTTACAGCTGAACGCCGTTCCGGGCCTGGGGCGGCTCGCTCACGTCCACCTCCTGTTAGCCGGGTGGATCTGTATCACGATCATGGGAGCGATGACGCAGTTCGTGCCCGTCTGGTCGGGAGCGACCCTCCACTCGCGGCGTCTCGCGAACGTGCAGTTGGGGCTGGTCGTCGTCGGTCTCACCGGGTTCGTCGGTGCGTTTCTCCTGGTCGAGACGGCGTGGCTGATCCCGTTCGCGGCGCTCATGCTCGTCGGCTTCTGGGTCTTCGCGTACAACATCGTCCGAACGCTCGGCACGGTCGAGGAGTACGACGTCACCGAACGGCACTTCCTCGGCGCGCTCGGCTTCTTCCTCGTGTTGACCGTTCTCGGCGTCCTCCTCGCGGTCGATTTCACGGTTCCGACGTTCTCGCGGGTCGGCGTCAGCCGGTCCGGGGTGGTGGGAGCCCACGCGACCCTCGCGGTCTTCGGCGCCGTTCTCACGACGGTGTACGGGGCGCTGTACCAGCTCGGAACGATGTTCACGCAGACGGAGCTCCACGGGATCGACCACCGTCTTCGATCCGTCGAGGAGATCGCGCATCCCACCGGCGTGGTCGTGCTCGCGGTCGGTCGGCTCGTGGCTCACGCTCCCGTCGCGCGGGTCGGCGGTCTGTTGATCCTGTTCGCCGCGTCGGCGTTCTGTCTCGTCCTGGCACGCAAACTGTACGAGATGCGGGTCGAACGGACCCCGATGCACACGCGGTACATCGTGGCGGTGGGCGCGCTCGCGCTGTGGATCGCCGTCTCAGCGCCCGCGTGGATATCCGACCCGTTAACTCGGAATTATCTGCTCGGCGCGGCGAACGCCGGCCACCTGCTGTTGCTGGGAGCGATCGGGTTCGTCGTCGTGGGGACGCTCTACCACATCATTCCCTTCGTTATCTGGGTCAACCGGTACAGCGATCTGCTGGGGTTAGAGGACGTCCCGATGATCGACGACCTCTACGACGACCGGCTCGCCGCGACCGACGGGGTACTCCTCGGGGGCGGAAGCGCACTGATCGTCGGCTCGAACCTGCTGGATGTCACCGGGACGCCGGCGCTCCTCGGCGGGCTGCTAGTGGGCCTCGGTATCATGGCGTTCGTGGTCAACATGGTCCTCGTGTTGGTCCGTCACAGCCCGCACTCGATCGACCGGATCGTCCTCGGGTCGTTCTCGCCGCGCCGAGCGCGCGGTCTCGACGAGGCGGCCGAGGAGTGAGTTGATTGATACTCACGGGTTCGACGGACGGAACGACCGACAGGGCGGCCGCTTCCGGAGCGGCGAGTCGCTCGACTCGAACATGTGCGGGATCAGGGGTACCTCTCCCGGTCTCGAACGTGAGCGCATGCCCAGCTTTCCGTCTCCGTTCGGGTCCGACGACAGCGACCTGTTCGACGGGTACGACGAGTTCGTTTCGGATCACGTCCCGAGACCGGGCGAGTTCCTCGAGCCTCACGACCTGCTCACCGGGGCGGACCACGTCGCGTTTCACCGCCTCACTCGCGACTGCTTCGAGGACCGAAAGGTGTACGATATGACGTTCAACTACAACCTCGCCCGGCTGAACCTCGACACCCGTCACACGAGCGCCGGCTACCGCTACGCCGTCGAACGCGGCGGCGCCGACGACGCCGTCGAAGCGGAAGATATCGACCGCGTGCTCCGTGCCGAGTTCACGCCGACGACCCCGTTCTGCCCGCAGACTCACACGCTGACGATCGGGTCGTTCCGAGCGTGGAACGGGCTCTCGGACCGACACGAGTACGACCTCGTTCGCGTCCGCGCAGCGCCCATGCATCACCAGAGCGAGGCGATTAACGAGCAGCTCGTCGACCTCGAGCAGACGTATCTCGAGACGGGAGACGTGACCGCCGACCCGGAGGGCGGTACCGAGATCGGGTCGAACCCGATGGAGCGGTCGATGGAGAACGAGGGCCCGAGTCGCGGATCGACGGACGCTCCGTTCTGAAAGGGGCCGGTCCGCCGTGGCAACGGCCACTGCGTGTCGATCTCCAGATCGGCGGTGATGAGAAGTGCTACGCCTGTTTCGGCCTCGTCGAGCGCTCCGTAGACCCGATTTCGACGGCCGCGGTCAGAGCCGTCGCGCAGGTCTGCCTCGGTAGTCGTCTCTGGGGTATGTCGTCCGTACGGCCGATCGGGTTCTCGGGCGAGCCCGTTCGGCAGATGTGGCGAGAAAATCGTCGGCTGAAGTTGCCGTCGTCGCGGCCGTCGTCCGCCTCGATCGGGAGATCCGCCGCGGCGAAGTCGCTCCGCTCTGTGCCGGGTATAAAGGGGCGTCTCGAACAGTTCGGTTGATACCGTTACTCCGTAAAAATGCCCGGTGCATCCTTTTAATTCGGGTCGTACGTGAACCCGTCCGACGATGGCCGAACACGACCTCGACGGATGAGGCGTCGGACTCACGTCGCGGCGGTCGGGAAGGGGACGCCCGCTCCCGCGACCGCGATCCGAACCGATCCCGGCTCCCGACGGAGTCGCATTCGGCCGGAAGCGGCCGAAGTCCCTCATCGACAACCGTGGTAACCCACCGAGAACATCTATGACACAAGCACGCCTCGTCGTTGAGCTACCGGACGGTCCGTGGGCGGCCGACGTCTCCCGTGAGTTCCCGGAGGCGACGTTTCGGGTGATCGCCGCGCTCCCGGGCGACGGTCCGGGGTTCGCGCTCGTGTGGATAACCGCACCGGATGTCGAGGCCGTCCTCGACGCGATGGAGTCGCACCCTTCCGTCACCGAGACGTCGGTGATGGGCCGGGACGACCACGAGGCGACGGTGCAGTTCGAGACCTCGGCGCCGCTGCTGCTGCTCGCGGCGAAGCGGTCGGGTGTCCCCATCGAGATGCCCGTCGAGATCAGCGACGGTGACGCGGTCATCGACATCACCGGCGCCCACGACCGAATCGCGGAGCTGGGCCGGCAGTTCGACGAGTTCGGCTTGGAGTTCCGCGTCAAGTACGTCCGGGAGCGGCTGCGGGCGAGCCAGTTGCTGACCGAGACCGAACAGGACCTGCTCCTCCGCGCGATCGAAGAGGGGTACTACGACACGCCGCGGAGCTGCTCGCTCACCGGTCTGGCCGACTGCGCCGGGGTCGCGAAGTCCACCTGCAGCGAGGCGCTCCACCACGCCGAGGAGATCGCCGTCAAGCGGTTCGTCGAAGATCTCCCCCCGCAGGTCGACCCCGACGAAACCACCCAGTGAGGTCCGACTCGCGCCCCCCTCGACGCCGTCCGTTCTGACCCCGCGATCGCGAACGGTCGATCCGCCGCGACCAGACGCCGATCGAACATATTCGGAGTATCATCATCGGATCCGGACACCATTTAAGTAAAAAACGGCGATGATGTTCAGATATTTACCCACGAGATGGGAATATTTGTGCCGTTATACGGAATTCACTCGATAAATACCAATCGAAGGGAGACCCAATGACTCGACATTCCCACACTAATCGGCGTGCGTTCCTGAAGACGGCGGGTATCGGCGCCGCGGCCGCGTTCGCGGGCTGCGTCGGCGGCGGCCAAACGGACGCCAACGCGGCCGCCACGGGCGAGACGGGAGGCGAGGAGACGGAGACCGGAGGGTCGTCAGCCGAGGCGGCCTCGCTCGATCCGGCCGCGGAGGTCGACGTGGACCGCATCGCCGCAGACCCGACGGACGTGCCCGACCCCGTCGACTGGGACGAGCCGCGCACGCACGACGTGACGATGGAGACGACCGAGGTGACCGCGGAGATCGAGCCCGGCGTCACCTTCGACTACATGACCTTCGACGGGCGGGTTCCCGGCCCGATGGTCCGCGTCCGCCGGGGCGACACGGTGAACTTCACCCTGAAGAACCCCGAGGACAGCGGGCTCCCGCACAACATGGACTTCCACGCGGTGTACGGGCCCGGCGGCGGGGCAGATCACACCACTATCGCGCCCGGCGAGGAGGCGAACATCCAGTACACGGCCACCTACCCCGGCGTCCACATCTACCACTGCGCGGTCCCGAACATGGACCACCACATCAGCGCCGGCATGTTCGGCGCCATCCTCGTCGAGCCGAAGGACGGCCTCCCGGAGGTCGACCGTGAACTCTACTTCGGTCAGCACGAGCTGTACACGAACGGCGAGACCGGCGAAGAGGGTCACCACGAGTGGAGCGTGGACGCCGCCAAGGAGGAAGATCCGACCTACATGGCGTTCAACGGCGAGGCGTACGCGTTCACGCAGGACGGCTACGGCCGGATCCCGGTCGAGCGGGACGAGCGCGTCCGGCTCTTCCTCTCCAACGGCGGCCCGAACCTCAACAGCTCGTGGCACGCTATCGGCAACGTCTGGGACAAGCTCTACCGCGACGGCGACCTCGTCTCGGACCCCGCACGCTACGTCGAGACGACGCCGGTCGCGCCGGGTACCGTCACCGCCGCGGAGATCAGAACCCCCGTTCCCGGCCCGATCAAAATCGTCGACCACTCGCTGACTCGCGTGGCTCGCAAGGGACTGCTCGGCGTGCTCGAAGTGCAGGGCGAACAGAACTCCGATATCTACGACCCCGACGGCGAGTCGTCCTGATCGCCCGGTGGTCCGCGGCGATCGGCTCGCGGCCCGGTGCTCGCGCGATCCGGTACTCGCACGGTCCGCAGTCGCAGTCTCACGGATCACGGCCTCCGTCTACACTTCGATAGAGGTGTGTGTCCGGGCGTGAGAGTGCTCGAACACATCGATAAAGGGGTGTGTCCGTGTGTGAGGGTGCTCGAACACATCGATAGAGGGGAGTGTCCGGGCGTGAGAGTGCTCGAACACATCGATAGAGGGGTGTCTCGTGGGAAGCCAATTATCTGCTGGTGGTCTGAGAACATCCGAGAATACGGGATTAGCGATACCCACTCACAACGAGAATACCGCATAATACGGCGTTTCAAGAACGTTCCGTCGAGTTTACACATCGATAGAGGGGTGTACCTCCGCTTGCCGTTGAGAGCACACAGTAGATGAGAAAACTAACACAACCGTCAATTGCGGGCCGATAACAGAGTGACTGTACACATCGATAGAGGGGTGTATACTGAACAGGAGATTTCGGACGGGCGTCAGATCCGGCTACGTCTGATTCCGGATCTGTGCTTTGACGACCGATTGGACCTCATCCTCGGAGACCATTTCAATGCGAGAGTCCTCACGGAGCGTTTCGAGAATCGTTTCCGGCCGCTCACCGAACTGGAACTCGAGAAACATCCCCGAACTGGGGCCGTGACTCCGTCGTTCGAAGTCGACGAGCGAGTACGTCGTGAGCTCTTTCATCTTATTCACGTACGTCTCTTGATGATACTGATCGGCATCGATCGCGTCAGTCAGGTATTGATACACCCTGTACCCGGTCGTGCTCCGCGCCGTCCCGTCAGTCGTCTGGGACGCGACCGTCGCCGTCGCGTACAGACAGAGCTTCTTTTGGGTGCTGATCCCACGGACAACCTCTAACACACGGTTCTTTTCGACCTTCGCCTGTGCGGCACGGACGTGTTCCTCGCGAACGCGAGCATCACCTTCGCGTTCGGCAAGCTCGCCGGCGACGCGCATGAGATCGATCGCTTTCCTCGCGTCACCGTGCGTCTGCGCGGCGAACGCGGCCGCGAGCGGGATCACGTCGTCGTCGACGACATCCTCGTGGAAGGCGTCTTGTCGGCGGCGGAGGATCGCCTTGAGCTGGTTCGCGTCGTAATCGTCAAAGTGCACGTCTTCGGGCGTAAACGAGCTGACCGCTCGGCTTCCGACCGACTCCATCATTTTCGTGTCGTTTGAGATGGCGACGACCGAGATGAACGCGTTTAGGTCGTCGTTCGCACCGGCTCGCGAGAGCTGATACAGGAGTCGCGAAAACGCGGGGTCCTGCTTATCCCGCCGGCCGACGAGCATGTCCAGTTCATCGAGAACGAACACGACCGAGTCGAAGTGGTCGTTCACGATCCGGTAGAGCTCGTCCCATTTCTCTTTCGTCGCAACGCCGTGTTTGGGGACCTCAACGTCGACACCGGCCTCATCGGCGGCCTGCTGTGTGAGTTCGTACACCGCAACGCCGAGCGTGTCCAAGTCCTGGCAGTTCACTTCGATGGTGCCGAACCGAATGTCTCGGGAGTCACAGATGCGGCTAATGTTGTTACAGACGGCCTTCGTGATGAGCGATTTCCCCGTCCCAGACGGCCCATAGAGGAACAGGTTCGGCGGACGGTTGTCTCCAAGTGCGACACGGAGCATCTTCGTGACCTCTTGGAGCTGCGCATCGCGGCCCACGATGCGGTCCTCTTCGACCACGAAATTGGGATCGAGCAGTGACCGGTCACGGATGAGTCCCTTCTGTTCGTCGAACTCCAGCAGCATATCTTCGATCGACTGCGGAGACTCCCCCGCGGCCTCATCAGACGGCTCAGTGGTCCCATCAGACGGATGGCCGTCGTCGGATTCGTGTGATGGGGAGCGGTGTCGTGAGGTCTCCGAGTGCGTCGCACTCGAAAGATCGGTTTGCGCCGTAGTCTCATCCTCCAGAGATCCCGATTCCTCGGCAGGATCGTCGGAGTCGTCAATACCCATAGTCCGACCCATACCGGCCGGTGCCAAAAAGGTTCCCCACCTCTATCGAAGTGTAATTCACCGTTTCAGAATGTGTTCTAGTTTGATTAAGACGATTTCACCGACCACGGAGAGAGAGCCACCCAGCGGCTGACGATGTGTTTGCTAGTACGGGGTCGAAGACACACACCCCTCTATCGATGTGTTCGATGTGTTTGGTGGGTGGGGGGGATCAGCGGGTGAACTCGGGAGGGGAGAACGACGTGAGACGTGAGAGAGCCGCTAGATAACGGAAAACGCGTTCTCCTCGGATCTCTATCGGTTATTTTGGACGCTCTTTCCCTTTCTTCTTTCATTGTATTAACACAACACACACACACCCCTCTATCGATGTGTTCGATGTGTTCTGTCATCGCGAGTTTTGTGGTTCAGACGACAACGGGATCCTTCGACGAGGAATTCTCGGCTAAGCGGATGTTCTGACCGCTCTCGCGTTAGTTTACTCGCGTTAACGGCGATTCTCAGCTATTTTGCGACTGCACTTCCCTCGGTGTTGGTTACTGGAACACATCGATAGAGGGGTGTGTGTCTCCCCCTCCGATCGAGGCTACCGACAGGATGTGCTAGCGGCTGTCGCCAACAACACGTGCTAGCGGCTGCTGGCGAAATGCTCGAACCGCTGTCCGAACTCTCGGCTCGGCGCCGCTTCCCGCTGTGAACACATCGATAGAGGGGTGTCTGGTGGGTCACCGTTTCAAATGGCTCTGTCGATCCCTTATTCATCAGACAAAAAAGCGTGAAACAGCCGTAACAGCCGTTAGTGTGCGAGATACAGCGCATAGCCAGCAAGGACGATTCGATTGACGCCGCGGATATGATCGCGGCGATTTGCTATCCCATAGTTTAACACTTCATCTAATCGAATATTTAAGCGATGGTCGATCCCATAACCGATCCACTCGCGGAGGTCCTCTTTCGTCTCCTCATCGGTGTGGGACTTGCCGCTCTTATCGGATTAGAACGAGAGCAAAGCGAGTCAGGTGGAACGTTCGCCGGGAGCCGTACCTTCCCCCTGTTTGCGCTTTATGGGGCGCTCGTCTCGGCATTCTTCCCGAGAATGCTTTCTCTTGCCGTCGGCGCGCTCGTCGTCCCGCTCACCGTCGCGTACGCTGGGAAGATCTGGTACGAACAAGATATCGGTCTGACAACGCTGATGGCTGCACTTCTCACCACAATACTGGGAGCGATGACCATGCATTCTGAGACCGGGGCAGTTACCGCAATTATTGTCGGCGGTACCGTTACCGTGATCCTCTCGATCAAGGATCCGATCCACGAGTTCGCCGACCAGATCGAGGAGACTGAACGTCTGGCCTCGGCGAAGTTTATCCTCGTCGTCCTCGTCGTTCTACCGGCGCTTCCAAACCGTCCACTCGACAGTCTCTATGGGCTCAACCCACGGTTTATCTGGTTAATGGTCGTGTTCGTCACCGGACTCGGGTTCGGTGCGTACGTGCTCGCACAGTTCCTCAAACCGGAACAGAGCATCGCTGTGACGGGAGTTATCGGCGGGTTTGTCTCTTCGACGGCGACGACGGTTTCGATGGCCGAGAAGACAGTGGAAAACGAGACGCTGTATCACGTCTGCGCGTTCGCGGTCGTCACTGCGTCTATCGTGATGTTCCCGCGAGCGCTCATCGAAGTCGCGGTCGTCAATCCGACGTTACTCCCGAGTGTCGCCGTCCCGCTGGGAGTCATGACCGTCGTTGGGATCGTCGCTGCAGGAACGCTGTACTGGCTAACAACGTCCGACGAGACGATCGAACCCGGGGAGTTGAAAAATCCGTTTCGACTCCAGCCAGCGCTCCTATTCGGCGTGGTCTTCGCGGTTGTGCTTCTCGTCTCCGAACACGCACACGAGTGGCTCGGCACATCGGGCGTGTACGCCACGGCATTCCTCTCTGGTCTGGCAGACGTCGATGCGATGACTATTACACTGAGTAAACTCGCTGCTGAAGGGACGATTTCGACGCAGGTTGCGACCACGGGGATCGTCATTGCGGCCATCGCAAACACGCTCGTCAAGGCGGCTTTGGCGTGGCTCTTGGGCACGTATCGCCTCGGCCGACTTGTCTCTATCGTACTGAGCGTCGTTATCGTGAGTGGCCTCGTTCTACTCATACTATAGGCTTCCAGTGTCGGGCAGCGTGAGTCAAACTCGCACGATATGCTTACGGAGAATCGAGGAGAAAGCCTCGCGCTTCACAGTAGTTGCCGAATCAAATCTTGTTCCGTACTAACCGAGCCGTTGAGTTCGTGCATTTCACGATTGGATCGGATTTCGGTGTGACAGATCCAGTGAGAGAGGGAGGGAACGCCGCGCTAGCGGCGTTCCCGAGCGATACCTCTCCGCGATAAGGCGTACTCACCGGTCATCCCGGTCAGATTCGAGTGTGAACTCAGCCGTAGTCTGTTGAGAGAACGAATCTACGGAAGATCCGTGTTGATATCTGCGGTGTCTCTGGAGCGGTTCCAGTCGAGGCTAAAACGTTGGCTAACACCCACAGATTGTACAACGACACCGCGAACAGAAAGTAGAACAATCGCACCGAGAACGTCGGTGATGACGTTCTCGGGAGAAAATCACCGAGCTGGCGATAGGACGTTTCGATCCCCCAGCGGCGGCGGAACGCCGCCGCGTATGCTCTCGCTGTCGATGAGTCTACGTCCAAACTCGTTACAAACCAGACGTGCTCATCTTCGCTTGTGCGGTGCGGAACCGCGAAGACTGTGACATCTACCGCCGCCGTTGGTTTGCGCTTTCGCTGCATCGTGTACTCGTCAGCAACCGTCTCAGCGCTGGCGCTGAGACGGTCTTTCATTCCACTACTCGGCCGCGCACGTACGATGTAATCGACATCCTGCTGTTCTAACTCTGCGACGACGTGGACTTGGTAGAATCCACGGTCGAGGTAGACGTGCCGAATGGAGACGTACTGTTTGGCTGTTTCGAGCAAGGAGCGAACGGCGTCGCGCTTGGCGCGAAAGCCGTTCGCGTCCATCGGGACCACCGCAAGCGTAAATCGCGTGCGAGGAGCGACGATACACAGCGTTGCGAAACAAAACGCTTTGTTCGTTCCGAGATCCGGATACGTGGTTAGGACGTGGTCAGTATCGGCAGACCCGTAGAAGCGCCACTCGTGGAGATCGATGGCAACATCGACGAACGCGGGAAGTCGGCGCTGAGACCGGAGGACTTCGAACACTCGCTCTCGGACGCCATCGAACTGGTCGGTGATGGCGTCTGTAGAGAGATTGCGCAAGTGGTACAGCAGCGATTTAGCGAGTAAATTTCGAGCCGTAGCGGTGATATCGACGTGCTTGTCACGATCAAGTTGGAGCGTTTTCCCACCCGTATTTGCGAATTCCTGGTCAAAAGCAATCCGAGAGAGGATTTCCAAGAAATCCTCTCTCGTGTACTTTCCACACAGTTTCACGCCGAATTCGAGCGCTGGGAACAGCACCGTTGACGCAGCACGACAAACCTGTTTCGCCTCAGCTGTCTGGACCATCTGGTGACCAACACAGCCCAGCGTGAAGAGTCTCAGTCAGGTTCGGCAATTACTGTTCAGTGCGGGGAGGATGTCAATGATGTGTGGCAGCGTGAGACATAACGGCAGGTGTCGGGTGCGGCTTAACCCCGTCCAGTCCCTATGACTCGTATGACCACAAAGTCACAGGACGGATTGCTCGGACTCACGTTAGTTGCCCTCCTCGTCACGCTCGGCGGCGATCTGCTCGGGATGACACTCCTCGTCGCGGTCGGCGTAACCAGTTTCTCTCTTGCCCTGATAGGACTGTTAGCGCTCATGACCGTCTCACTGGTGGTTGGCGTCAGTCGGACATCCGGACCGGACATGCATGACCCGCTCCTTGCCGACCGGACTTACTTATAAGATAGAAGGGACGTCTCGGATGAACTGCTTCGTCCCCCAGACGGATTATGTCGAAAACAACATTTGGGGTACCGGAGCGGGGCGGGGAGCGTTCTCGAACACCTTCGACAAAGTCAAAAGGGGCGTGGAATACGCCGAGGCCCCCACCGAGCGTTATGTTGAAAACGGAGACACTCGCGAAAGTCCCGCTTTCTCTCAGCCGATCGGGCGGAACGCCGACGTCCGGCAAGAGGACATGCGAGAGATCGAGGCCGAAGACGAGTACGATCTGGTGCTCACGGACCCGCCTACTACGACAACATCATCTACTCTGAAGTCTCTGATTTCTTTTACGTTTGGCAGAAGATCCTGCTAGAAGATGAATATCCCGGGTTCGACTAGGAGTTTACTCCGCGTGTGGAGTCGATCGTCACGAACCCGTATCTTGACAAAACTGCGGAGGATTTCGAGCATGAAATCGGGGAGGCACTCTCCGTGATCAATCGCACGCTGAAAGACGAATCGCACGCTGAAAGACGACGGCGTGCTGTCGTTCACCTACCACCACAGCGACGAGGAATCGTGGGGTGAACTCCTTGAGTCGCTCTGTGACACCGGGTTCGAGACCACCGCCACGTACCCCATCAACTCCGACCTGAACAAGTTCCAAGTGGCGCGAGAAGCCGTCTCCTTCGACATCGTGATCGTCGCCAGACCCACCGACGATCGCAAGCCGATCTCGTGGAACTCCCTCCGCCGCCGGATCGTCTGCACCGCCAAGGAGACCCGCCAGACCCTCGAGGAGAACCGCGAGCTGAAGGGCGGCGACATCGGCGTGATCGAGATGGGAAAATGCTTCCAGGAGTACTCGAAACACCACGGGGCGGTCCGGCGCGGCAACGACGCCATGACCGCGAAGGAGGTCGTCGGCGAGTTCTACGGCATCATCCAGGACAACACCCGCGGTGAGCAGGCGATCTACCTCGACCTGCTTGAGGAGCGCGCCCCCGGCTACGACGACCTGAACAAACACCTGCGCCACTCCGACGCCTCCGAGGACCAACTCAAGGAGATGCGGCTCGTCGAGACGGCCGGGGGCTCGTTCGCGCTGCTCGACTGGCGCGACGAGGGTCGACAGGTCTACGTGCAGACCAAGGTCGGGGAGGGCAACGCCACCCCACTGGACAAGGCCCACTTCCTGCGCTACCGCTTCGAGGAGGGGAAGACGGTGTCCGAGTACGTGGACCGCCGGGGCGACGAGGTGATTCGTCAGCGCCTCCGCGACGTCGACCCGCGGGCCGGAGACGTGTTACTCGTGCAGACGAGCGCGGACGTCCTCGACCGGCTTCGCTCCGACACCAACATCGTCGTTTCCAGCGACGAGCAGTGGGAGGAGTTCGACCGGACGCAGATCCCCATCGCGCTGGGCATCGTCGCCGGCGTCGTCGGGCTGGCCGCCCTCGACTACCTCTCCATTATGGTCAGCGCTCTCGCCGGTGTCGTTGCGATGCTCTTCTCGGGCGTCCTCCGGCCCACGGACGCCTACGAGGCCGTCGATTGGAACGTTATCTTCCTACTGGCGGGGGTTATCCCTCTGGGGATCGCATTCGAGGTGTCCGGGACGGCGGACCTCATCGCGACGGGAATTGTCGCCGGGAGCGCCGTGCTGCCACCGATCGCGATGCTCGCGGCCTTCTATCTCGGCATCGCGATCATCACGGAGATGGTGAGCATTGACATCCTCCTCGGCGTTCACGCGGAGGAATCCCGAGCGGTGAGAGTTTCAGGTTCGCAACCATGACTCCGCCACTTTGCGGGAACCCGTCTAACCCAGTCGTCGTAGTCGGTAGCTGACTGGCGGTGCCAAGCCGCCGGTACTCCTATCCTCGGCGTCGGTGACTCTCACCTGTTGTTTTTGCCAGCAGGGAGTCGCTGACACGTCGCC
>NZ_VCNL01000006.1 GCF_007671685.1 Halorubrum salsamenti
CGCCGACGTCCCGGCCGTCCGACCCGTCCGCGACGACCGCGCTCGACGAGTCCGCGACCGCCACGACCTCGTGGCCGTACTCGCTCGCGAGGTCGACGACCGAGCGCCCGACCGCGCCCGCGCCGACGACGGCGATTCTCACGCCTCCACCCCCGTGAGCGGCTCGACCAGCCGTAGCTCCTTCTGGTCCGCTAACTCGCGGACCGCCGTGAGCGCCGCCTCCGTTTCGCCGGCGCGGGCCTCCAGGCGAAGCCGAGCGCTCGACGACTGCTCGGTCCCCTGCGGCGCCGCCAGCGACACGTCGGCGACCGAGGCCGACTCGCAGGCCTCGATCCGCGAGAGCGTGTCCGACAGGTCGGTGTCGATGAGATGGCCGAAGAGGAGCAGCGTCACCTCCTCGGCGTATCGCTCCGTCCCCGCCTGCATCACGTTCACGCCCTCGGTCCGGAGGGACTCGACGATCCCCTCGAAGTGTTCCTGCGTCGCTTCGAAGTCGACCTCAACCGGGATCCGGCCGCGCGGGGTCTTGTTCCCGCGCTCGTGGTAGATCGAGAGGAGGTTCCCTCCGTTGTCGGCGATCGGGTGGAGGGCCGCGAGCAGCTGTCCGGGCTCGTCGACGAGTTCGAGCCGCACCGTGTGCGTCGACGGCGTCGCCGAGGCGTGGCCGCCGTCCGGGGTCGCGTCCTCGCCGTCTGCCGCCTCCTCGGGAACGCCGTCGCGGTGGTCGCTCACGCCGCCACCTCCGCGAGGTCCACCGGACCGGCGCCGGCGGTGATCGGTGGCAGAGTCGCGGTCGGCACTGTAGTCGCGGTCCGGCACGGCTCTGTCGGCGGCGCGGAGCGACCGCTTGCTGGCTCCGTCGCGATACGCCGAGCGGGAGTCGTGCCCGTCTGCATATCCGAAGCGAATCGTGGGAGCCGGTATAACCCTTCGGCGATGGCAGGCGTTGCCTCGCTTTCGATCGTGTGAACTCGCGGCACGGAACGAATGCGACCGGCAATGCGTCGAGTGGGGGCCGACGGTACGAGAAACGGAAAACGGAGATCGAAGGGAATCCGGCGCAGACGCGACCGGAGCTACGACCGCAGACGCGACCGCAGCGACCGACTCAGAAGTAGTCGATCGACTGCGGCAGTTCCAGCTTCATGCCCTTGCGCTCGCGGATCTCCATGATCTTCTCGCGCTGGAGGTTGTCGACGAGCACGCGGAAGCCCGCGTTCTCGGTGTTCCACGAGGCGCGGCCCTCGGTGGCCGAGCGGATGTCGGAGGAGAACCCGATCATCTCCTCGACGGGCGCGATGCCCTCGACGACCATGAGGTCGCCCTCCTGGTACATGTCGTCGACGCGGCCGCGGCGGCCCTGGATCTCGCCGGACGCCGCGCCCATGTGCTCCGAGGGCACGTCGATCCGGACGTCCTGGATCGGCTCCAGCAGGCGGACCTCGCCGTCGATAAGCGAGCGGTGGACCGCGTCGCGGACCGCGGGGATGACCTGCGCGGGACCGCGGTGGATGGTGTCCTCGTGGAGCTTCGCGTCGTGCAGCCGGAACAGCGACCCCTGGACCGGCTCGGCGGCGAGCGGCCCGTCGTCGAGCGCCTCCTGCAGCCCTTCGAGGACGAGTTCCATCGTCTCGTTGAGGTGCTGGATCCCCTTCGTGTCGTCGATGAGGATGTTGGTCCGGTGGATGTCCTCGACGTTCTGAGAGGTGTCCTTGTCCATGCCGGCCTCCTGGAGCGCCTCGCGGCGCTCCAGTTCGGGCATGTCCATCGAGACCTCGCCGAGCTGGATGGCGTCGACGATGTCCTGGTCCATCGGCTCGACGGTGAGGTAGAACTTGTTGTGGCGGTTCGGCGACTGCCCCTCGACCTCGCGGGACGCCTCCTGGGGCTGCTCGCGGAAGACCACGATCGGCTCGCCGGTGATGACCGGGATGCCCTGGTTGTCGCGGATCCGCTGGGTGATCACTTCGAGGTGGAGCTCGCCCTGCCCGCTGATGAGGTGCTCGCCCGTGTCCTCGTTGATCTCGATCTGGATCGTCGGGTCCTCCTTGGCGACCTGCTGGAGCGTCTCGATGAGCTTCGGCAGGTCGTCCATGTTCTGGGCCTCGACGGACTTCGTGATGACCGGCTCGGAGATGTGCTCGATCGACTCGAACGGCGTCATCTCCACGGAGGAGACGGTGGAGCCGGCGATGGCGTCGCGCAGTCCGGTGACGGACGCGATGTTCCCGGCCGGGACGCGGTCCACCTCCTCGCGTTCGGACCCCATGAAGAGCCCGACGCTCTGGATCCGGTTTTTGCCGGCTGTCCCGGAGACGTACAGCTCCTGGCCCTTCTCCAGCGTCCCGGAGAAGACGCGGCCAGTCGCGATCTCGCCCGCGTGCGGGTCCATGGAGATGTCGGTGACCATGAAGACGACCTCGCCGTCCTCGTTGACCATCCGCATCGTGTCGGCCAGCTCGCTCTCCGCGTCGCCGCGCCAGATGCGCGGGACACGACGGGGCTGGGCGTCGACCGGGTTCGGGAAGTGCTCACAGACCATGTCGAGCACGACGTCCGACAGGGGCGTCCGCTCGTGGAGCTCCTCGCGCTTGTCGTTCCGTTCGAGGTCCATGATGTCGCCGAAGTCCATGCCGGTCCGCTGCATCGACGGCATCGAGACGCCCCACTTGTACAGGGCGGAGCCGAACCCGACCGTGCCGTCCTCGACGGAGACGGTCCAGTCCTCGGGGATGTCGTCCATGTTCTCGGCCATCCCGCGGATGAGCTCGTTGACGTCGGCGATGACGGACATCAGCCGCTCTTGCATCTCCTCGGGGCCCTCCTGAAGCTCGGAGATGAGGCGGTCGACCTTGTTGATGAACAGCGCAGGCTTCACGCCCTCGCGGAGCGCCTGCCGGAGCACCGTCTCCGTCTGGGGCATCGCGCCCTCGACGGCGTCGACGACCACCAGCGCGCCGTCGACCGCGCGCATCGCGCGGGTGACGTCGCCCCCGAAGTCCACGTGGCCCGGAGTGTCGATGAGGTTGATGAGGTGGTTGGTGTCCTCGTACTCGTGGGTCATCGAGACGTTCGCCGCGTCGATGGTGATGCCGCGCTCCTGCTCGTCCTCCTTCGTGTCCATCGCGAGCTGCTCGCCCGCGGTGTCCTCGGAGATCATGCCGGCGCCGGCCAGCAGGTTGTCGGAGAGCGTCGTCTTCCCGTGGTCGACGTGGGCGGCGATGGCGATGTTCCGGATGTGCTCCGGGTTGTCCATCAGCCGCTCACACTCTTGAACGATCTTCTTGCGTCGGCCCATTATACCGCTTGTTACCGATAGGAGGGTCAAAAGGGTAGTGTTTCGTCTCGGCCGTTTCGACCGGATCGGCCCGCGATCGCCGCCGTTTTCGTGCCGATCGGTCGCACGATCGGGGGAGCCCGGCCGGGAACCGATCCTCCGTGCGCATCCGCGCCTATTTAAGTGATCGCTCGGAAACGGGAGCGTATGAACGAGACGCTCTCACGGATCGTCGACAGCGGCGTCGTCGCGGTGCTGCGCGGGGTCGAGGCCGACCAGCTGATCGGGATCACGGAGGCGCTACGCGAGGGCGGCGTCACCGCCGTCGAGATCACCGCGGACACGCCCGACGTCGCGGAGAAGCTCGGCGAGGTCGCCGGCTCCTTCGACGACGAGGTCGTCGTGGGCACCGGAACCGTCCTCGACAGCGAGACCGCCCGGACCACCCTGATGGCCGGCGCGGAGTTCGTCGTCTCGCCGAGCCTCCACGAGGACGTGATCGAGACGTGCAACCGCTACGGCGCCGTCAGCGCGCCCGGCGTGATGACCCCGACCGAGGCGATCCGCGGCTACGAGGCCGGCGCCGACTTCGTGAAGGTGTTCCCCGCGAAGACCGTCGGCCCGGCCCACCTCGGCGCCATGAAGGGGCCGCTCGGCCAGATCCCGATGATGCCGACCGGCGGCGTCGGCCCCGACAACGCAGCGGACTACATCGACGCGGGCGCGTTCGCGGTCGGCGCGGGCGGGGCCCTCGTCGACTACGACGCCGCCGAGCGCGGCGACTACGAGGCGATCACCGAGACCGCCCGCGAGTTCGTGCGGGTGGTCGAGGACGCGCGCGACGACTGAGAGTCGACAGCGACGATCTCCTTCTGAGCCGAAATAGGACGGCAGCAGCGGCGGCGCGCGCCTCCGAGTGGCCGACAGGCCACGAGGAGCGCTGCGCGAGGGACGCGGCGAGCGACCGGGCGACCGAAGGGAGCCCCGAGCGAGCCGCGAGGCTGGGGAGGTGTGAGGCTGCGGTTACGGGGCGGACGGGTGGGACTCAAAGGGGCAGCCGCGAGGACGGCGCAGGCGACGTAAGCACCGCAGCGAAGGAGCGGTAGCGACTGAGTGAGGAGCGCAGCGAGGGTGCGCCGTCCTCGCGGCTGGGGCTTTGGAGGTCGTCACCGCCGTCGATCCGTCCTTCGCCACTTATAAACGAGCGGCTGGGGCTTTGGAGGTCGTCACCGTCAGAACAAGATCGATCACGTATAAACGACCGACGACACCAATTACTACTCAGAAACCCGCAGAAAGCGCCTAGCAAGCCCGATCATCTACATAAAGTCCGCGATGCCGGACTGCTTGTTCGTGTCGTCTTCGAAGATCGACTCCAGCGACTGGTCTAACACCTTCAGCCGCTGTTTCGTGTAGGGCCGACAGCCGAACCGGTCGGCGACCTCGATCGCCGTGTCGACGTACTTGCTCACCGACCCCTCGTGGACGGTGAGGTTCACCCGGCCGCCGCACTCGCGACAGTCGCCCGACAGCGGCATCCGGCGGTACTTCTCGCCACAGTCGAGACACCGCGTCTCCTGTCGGGAGAACGCCCGGAGGTTCCCAATGATGTCCGGCAGGAAGTGGTACTCAATCACGCGCTCGGCCACGTCGGTCTCGTCGACCGCACGGAGTTTCCGGGCGAGTTCCAGTTGGGCGTCCATCTTCTCCATCATGTCGCCGAGCGTCTTGTACGCCGACAGATCGGGTCCCATCGCGATGTCCGTCGTGTCGTGGGTGTGACCGAACCCGTGGTACTCCTCGTCGGTCCCGAGCGTGTCCTCGCCGATCCGGATCAGGTCCTCGACCGACTCCGGATCGGCCATCTCCAGCGTCGCGTCGTAGAACTCGCGCGGGTACTCCCGCGCGATGTCGACGTTGTGCGCCTCGTCGTCGATCTCGGAGGGATCGATCCGCGAGGACATCACGAGCGGCGCGTCCATGCGACCGCCGCGCTGGTCGGGGAGAAACGTTTTCGAGAAGTTGAGAAGTCCGTCCATTAACAGCATCACGCAATCCTCGTCGCCATCACATTGCTTAGAATACAAATTATTCGTAACAAGTGTATGGGTCTCGGCGACAGTCACACAGTACGTGTGGTCAACATCGCTAGCGACGGGTTCGACGGTACTGATCTCGTCAGTCACGACCCCACCGTCAGCGAGAGCAGTCGTCTCGCCCGTAACAGATGACGGATCGGCACTGGCGGGACACGGGATATCGTCTCCAGCAGACAGTTCGCTTGCCCTGACATCCCGGAGCCCATCGGAATCGACTCGGAGCATTGTGTGATCAGGAGTCACGCGGATCGATCTACCACCGGCCGTTCGGACCTCGACGAGGTGATCCTGGCTTCGGTGTTTCGAGACGGCTGTTACGGGCTGTACGGTGGGTTCACCGTGTTCGTCAATCGAGCGGACATAAACGTCCGCGTCAAGTTCGTCGACGAGCGTTCCGAAGTCATCAGTCGCGGGATCGTCCAACCGATCCTGGACGAATTCTTCGATGGTCTCGCGGTGCCAACCCGCGTCGTCTCGGTACTCGATCTCCGTCTCCGGGTGGAAGCAGTTCCGCCGTTTCGCGGCGTGAAAGTACGGATGAGCGTATCCCACGGCGGCCGACGTGAACCCGACCACCCTCCCGACAGTCGCGGCGCTCGTGTGCGGCGCCATCCCGAAGACGAGCTCGCCGACGAGGTCGTCGCGTTCGTTCACCTCGTAGAAGCGGTCGAGCCCGTAGTACTGCTCCAAGAGGTCGTCGACGAAGTCCGCGGTCTTCAGCATGTGCTCCGCGGCGCCGTCGGAGAGGACGATGTCCTGCACCCGGAGCTCCACGAGCTGGTCGTCGTGGCGCAGCGGCTCGCCGTCGATGTCGGTCTCGTAGCCGATCTCCCGGAGGTGGTCCGCGGTGACGTCGAGTTCCTCCGGCCGGACCGACGTGACGGGGAGGTCTGTCATGTCGTACCGGACCGTCCCGTCCTTGAACGACGTGACGCCGTTCTTCGCGCGGAGGATCCCCTTCTCGATCGGCTCGGGGGTCTTGTTCCGCGAGGTGAGCCCCTGGACCCCTTTGAGGATCTCGAAGGAGGCCTCGCGCTCGCCGACGGTCTCCAGCGCGGAGCGGTACGCGTCGTTGAGGTCGACTTCCCGGTAGGTCGCCGCGGTCACCTCCCACTCGCAGCGCGGGCACTCGACGCGGCCGGCCTCGTCGGGCTCGCAGACGGTGCCGCAGTCGCCGCACTCGTAGTGGAGGTCGGTGTGGACCTCGCAGTCCGGGCACTGTGCCCGGTAGGTGTGCTCGCCGCACTCGGGACAGACGCGGTCGGAGACCTCTACCTCCAGCCGGCCTCGATGACCCGAGTCGTCCATGACGCTCGCGGCCTCCGCCACGTCGCGCTGGGGGCCGCCGGCCTCGTTGATCGGGAACAGCGTGTGGACCGCCGGCGAGAGGTCGCGGCTCTCCGACTTCTCCGGGCGGCCCATCCGGTTGCCGATCCGGGTCGGCGCGCGCTCCCGGACTTCGAAGGGAGCGACCTCGTTGACCGCCTTCACCGCGTTCTCGCCGTCGTCCCACCCGCGGGCCGCCGCGGAGAGGTCGTCCGCGCTCCACCCCTTCCGGAGCCCGTCGTCGACCCCGAGCGACCGCGCCAGCGGGCGCCACGTGGGGATCCGGAGCGCGTCGGGCGTCGCGGCGTGTTCGACCAGCAGCGACTCCAGCGCGGTCTGCGTCGTCTCCGTGCGCTCGATCGCGAGGACGCCCTCGACCACGTCCCCGGCGACGACGGCGTCGGCGAGCGCCTCGAACGCGTCGACCGACACGTCGTGCCAGAGGTAGGTGTACTCCGGGTGGAGCGGGCAGTCGTACTCGCGCGCCCACGCGAGCGCCTCGTCGACCTCGGGGCGTTCGAGGTCGACGTGCGGGTCGTCCTCCATGGCCTGCACGTCGGCGCCGGCGGCCTCGAACTCCTGGACCCACCACTCGTAGACGTACGACGCGGGTGCGAGCGGGTGGTTGTTCTCGACGAACTCGCCGTAGTTGACGAGGTACTCGCCCAGATCGAGCACCTTCTCGACGCCGTTCCGGATCTCCTTCGCCTCCTCGGGGTCGTCGATCCGCCGGACCTCGCCGTTCGCGAGCCGGACCGTCGGCCCCTCGATGGAGTCGACGGGGACGACCCCGTGGGCCTTCCCCGGGCGCTCCGTCTTGATCTGGGTGCCCGCCGCGAGGAAGTCGTCGACGAGGTGCATCGTCGCCGGGTGAACCCCGCCGGTCGCGAACCCGTGATTGCGCGCGCGACCGTATCGGAGCCGGAACCCGCCCGCCTCGCTCGGGTGAGTGAAGACGGGACGGCCCGCGATCAGGTCGCGAAGGAACTTCTGGGAGGACTTCGCGCGGAGCGGGCCGTCGAGCTCGGCGGCTCCCGAGTCGTCGTCAGCCGCACCGCTCCCGTCGCTTTCGTCGCCCTCGCCGTCACCGTTCGCTTCCGAGTCACCGCCGTCGCCGTCGTCTCCCTCTCCGTCGGCGCCCTCGGCGTCCTCGTCGCTCGCGCCGCCCCCGTCCTTCCCGATCGTCCCGTCGATCAGGTCCTGGAGCCACGGCCAGTCGACCTCGTCGAGGTCGCGGGTGTACCGCTGGATCTTCGGGGCCTTCAGCGCGATCCCCTCGGCGGCGACGAGACACATCCCGCCGCGCGCGGAGTTGGTGTCGACGCGTTCCAGGTCGCGGAACCCGGAGACCTCCTCGTCGCCCGTCGCCTCCCCGTCGAGCATGACGGGCATGTGCTGGGCGATGAACTTCGACTCCTTGTCCTTCGGCGTGTACTGAAGCCCCGTCTCCTTGTCGTAGAGGGCGATCTCCTCGGCGTACCGCTCGACCTCCACGTCGCGGGGTTTGTACTCGTCGATGCCCAAGAGCGACCGGGCGTAGTCGGCGACGAGCACGGACAGCGCCTGCGCGGTCCCGCCCGCAGACCGGATCGGACCGGCGTAGTAGACGTTGACGAACTCGGTGCCGTCGTCGTTCTCCAACAGCTCCACGCGGTCGATCCCCTCGATCGGCGCGGCGACGACCCCCTCGGTGAGCAGCGCGACCGCGGTCCGGACCGCGCCCTCGACTTTCCCGGCGCGGGAGTCGTAGTCGCCGACGGTCCCCTCGACGAAGTCGGTGACGAGCTCCAAGGCCGCCTCCTCGCGGGACATCTCCCCTTCCAGCTCCCGAACGCGCTCCGCGACGCCGTCGATGCCGAGGATGTTCTCGACGCGGTCGGCCATGTCGCGGGCGATCGGGATCTCGATCTCCGGTTTCGGGTCGTGGCCCTGCTCCTTGGCGGCCTCGGCCACGTCCCACGCCTCGTCGAGCCGGTCTTCGATCCGGGCGAAGTAGCGCTCGTCGTCCGGCCTCATCGCCGCGCGCCCCGCCTCAGAGCCATAAGTCGAGGTCGGTTGCCTCGTCGTGGGAGCGCTCCAGCGGCTCCGCGAACGCCCGCAGGTGGCACTCGCCGGCCCAGACGGTCGCGGAGTCGAGGTGGCCCGCGAGCGCCTGCCCGCTCGGTCGCGACAGCACGACGTGCGTGTGCGCGAACACGTCGCCGTCGAGCAGCGAGACGTTGCCGACGCAGGCCGCGACCTCCAGCGGCTCGTCGAACGTCACCGAGCGATACTCGGTCTCGTCCTGGTCGTAGAACCA
Organism: Halorubrum salsamenti; assembly: GCF_007671685.1. Classification (GTDB taxonomy): domain Archaea; phylum Halobacteriota; class Halobacteria; order Halobacteriales; family Haloferacaceae; genus Halorubrum; species Halorubrum salsamenti. The sequence continues at coordinate 9,002 of NZ_VCNL01000006.1, forward strand.
CACCTCCGCGTCCTGTACGGCCCCGAGCGCCGTGAACCAGCCCGCCTCGACGTCCTCCGCGCGGGCGAGGTCCTCGATCTCCTCGCGCCAGTCGGCTCCCGTCTCGAACCGCGCGACGTACTCCGCCGTCGGCTCGACTTCCCGATGGTGCATAGGAATCGTCCACGACCGCCGGGGGCAAAAAGCCTTCAGTCGCGCCGTGAGAAGAACTTAATATAGCGGTATTTGGTTTAACTATACGCAGCACGGGTCAGCCACGTCGACACGGAATCAGCTATAAACGCCCCAATTCGCGTGATCTCGAGCGAATAGCTATCGAACGTGAAAAACGGAAGAACGGAGCCGCGAGATCGGGAAACTCGGATAAACCGCTCAGAACGGGGCCTGAGGGCCTTCGTCGTCGCCGCCGTCGTCGGTGGTTTCACCGGGGAAGGAGGGAGACATGCCGCCGCTGCTGGTGCCGCCGAGGTCGCCGTCCGCACCTGCGCCGGCGCCCGTGTCGGCGTGAACCGTCTCGATCTCGGGGATCTCCTTGACCATCCGGGACTTGATCGCCTGGATCGTCATCGGGGAGATACCGCAGCCGGAGCAGGCGCCGCCGAGCTGGATCGTGACCTCGCCGTTCTCGCGGTCGAGGTGGCTGATGGCGGCGCTCCCGCCGTGCATCTGGATCTGCGGGAAGTTGCGCCGCAGGAAGTTCGTGATCCGCTCGCGGAGGTCGTTGTCCGCGTCAGTCGTATCCGTGCTCATGCCCGCGAGTTGGCGTCCGGACGGCTTATGCCTTTGGTTCGGCGGGACGCGAGCCGTGAGAACCGTCGTATCTGACGGTGAGACGGGCGGAACGCGGCGGTATCACTCCGGCCGATCAACTCCAAGCGTTCGGTACAGTTCCGTCTCGATCCGGTCGACGTACTCGTCGAGCGTCTCCTCGAACGTCTCGTCGTCGACGGAGACGGCCCCTTGGATGCGCTCGCGGGGGTTCTCGGGGAGCTCGACGCGGAACTCGCCGTCATCGTAGAACGGCTCGGACTCGTTGAGCACCGTCTGGTCGATCCCGTGGATCAGCTCCGAGTCGTACCGGTCGTTCATCTGGTTGAACGCGTTCTTGTACGCCCGCTGGAGCTCGTTGAAGTAGTTCGCGTACTTGTCCTCGAACTTCTCGGGGTCGAACTCGTCGGCCATAGGCGATCCGACGGCACGGCGGGGAAAAAGCCGGTCGATCGTCGCTCACGGGACCGGAACCGACGGGCGAGGCGGTCGTAGCCGTCGATCGGGGGATTGGGGCTCTCTCGAGTGTTTAAATTATATATCGCTATATTAAATGTGCATTCGTGGGCTAGCTGTGCCCCATCGAGAGACTCCCCACAAGACCCTTCACGCGCTGGCGGACAGGGCGAGTATGCATCGACGCCCCCTCCTCGTTGGCCTCTCGGCCGCTCTCGGGGCGTTCGCCGGCTGCAACACGCCGGAAGAAGGATCGAACGAATCGGCAGACGAACCGACGACGGGAAACGAGTCGGCCGACCCGGGAAACACACCGGGACCGACAACCGACTCGGAGTTTGCCGGGATGTCGGTGCCAGACCTTCCAGGCGAGAACGAGGTCACTTGGTACCACGAGTCCGACGAAACGGCTCAGGGATTCGTCCGTCCGAGCGCCGAAAGGACGGAACTGCCTGCTCAGATCGACTTCACGTATCACAATCGGTCGGAGGAGCCGACCAGCTGCGGCCATTGGGACCTCTACAAACTGCGGGGCGACCGATGGTTCCACATCGGACCGTTAGCTCACGACGGCATCTGCTTCAACCTCTCGGCAGGCGAGAGCGAGACGTGGACGATGGCGGCGGCGACCGGTGAGATGGACGACGAAGCGGACGACGAGAGTGCGGAGCGCTATCCCTACCTCGGTGGAGGCCACTACGCCGCCGTCGCGGGATACGGGCACGCGACATCGGAGAGCGCCGCCCTCGTCGAGTTCGACGCGCCGCCGGTCTCCGTCGTGCCGGCGGACGACGCGACGAGCGAGTCGGACGGGACCACGGTAACCGTCACGACAGACGGGTGGCGGGCGGCGTCGGACGGCGACGACGGAGATCGATCCGTCCTCGCGCTAGAGCGAGCGCAGACGGCCGACCGCGCGCTCATCGCCGAGCAGGTGATGCGGTGGCGGAACCGAGGCTACCGAAATCTGCTCGCGTTCGTGGGCGAAGATACCGAGCGGGTGGTCCTTCGGACGGACAGGCGAACGGCCGACCGGGTCGTCGACGACGACGAGACGGTCCGATTCCGGTACGCCGATCGGGCGTACCGCCTAACGAGAGGCGAGCCGTGATCGGAGCGGTCGGCCTCGCTCACCGCAGCCGACCGAGCAGTCGGTAGTCGCGGTCGGGCTCGTACCGGCGGAAGAGCAGGCTGTTGGTGAGCACGCTCACGCTGGACAGCGCCATCGCCCCGGCGGCCAGCGCGGGCTGGAGCAGGCCGAGCGAGGCGAGCGGGATCATCAGCGTGTTGTAGCCGAGCGCCCACACGAGGTTCTGTTTGATCTTCTGGAGCGTCGCGTCCGAGATCCGGATCGCCTTCGCCACGTCGAGCGGGTCGTCGCGCATCAGGGTCACGTCCGCGGCCTCGATGGCCACGTCCGTACCGCTCCCGATGGCGGTCCCGACGTACGCGACCGCGAGCGCGGGCGCGTCGTTGACGCCGTCACCGACCATCATCGCGTGGCGCCCGTCGGCCTGAATCTCCTCGACGGCCGCCGACTTGTCCTCGGGGAGGACCTCGGCGCGGACGTTCTCCGGGTCGATCCCGACCTGCTCGGCGACCGCGCGGGCGGTGCGCTCGTTGTCGCCCGTGATCATCATCACGTCGACGCCGCGGTCGCGGAGGGCGGCGACGGCGTCCGCCGCGCTCGGCTTCACGGTGTCCGCGTCGGCGACGATCCCGGCGAGCCGGCCCTCGTTCGTGCCGGCTGGCACGCGGGCGACGAGCATCGCCGTCTTCCCCTCGCTTTCGAGGCGCTCCATCTCCTCCGTGGCAGGCGAGGGGTCGATCCCGTTGTCGCGCAGCAGTTTCCGATTACCGACCAGCACCTCGCTACCATCGACCGTCGCGCGGACCCCGTGGCCGGGCACGTTCTCGAACTCCTCCGGCGACCCGACCTCGATCCCGCGGGCCTCGGCGCCGTCGACGATCGCGCGGGCGAGCGGGTGTTCGCTCCCGTGTTCGGCGATCGCGGCGAGCCGGAGCACCTCGGCTTCCGCGTCGCGGTCGGCGTCGGGGGCGGCGAGGTCGCCGTCGGATCCCGCCCGCGACGCCGTGCCGCCGTCCGGCGCGGGGTCGCCGTCCGAGACCGGATTGCCGTCGCGGTCGAAGGCGACCACGTCGGTCAGTTCCATCTCGCCTTCGGTGAGGGTGCCGGTCTTGTCGAAGACGACGGTGTCGACGTCCTTGGCGCGTTCGAGCACGTCTCCGCCCTTGAACAGGACGCCGTGTCTGGCGCCGATCGTCGTGCCGACCATCGTCGCGGCGGGCGTCGCCAGCCCGAGCGCGCAGGGACAGGCGATGAGCACGGAGGAGGCGAAGACGACGATCGCGAACTCCGAGACAGAGACTGCACCGCCCGCTGCGCTCGGACCGCCCGCGACGAGGCCCCACAGCGGCAGGGCGTCGACGAACCCGGCGAGCGCCTCCGGGAAGAGGAACCAGACGGTCCCCCACAGCAGGGCGTTGACGATGACCGCGGGGACGAAGTACGCCGAGATCCGGTCGGCGAGGTTCTGGATGTCGGGCTGGCGCGACTGCGCCTCCTTCACGGTGCGGACGATCTGCTTGAGCGCGGTGTCGGCGCCGACCTTCGTCGCCTCGACCACGAGCACGCCGTTCTCGTTCACCGTGGACCCGACGACCTCGTCACCGGCCTCCTTCTCGACGGGAACCGACTCGCCGGTCACCATCGACTCGTCGACCGCGCTCTGGCCGTCGACGACGATCCCGTCCGTCGGGATCTTCTCGCCCGGGCGGACCTTCATCCGGTCGCCGACGGCGACCTCGTCGAGGGAGACCTCCCGCTCGGTCCCGTCTTCGTCGACGGCTTCGCCGTCTGCATGCGGCGTCTCCGACGCCGCTCTGTCGACGAGCGTGGCCGTGTCGGCCTCCATCTCCAACAGCTTCCGGAGCGCCTCGCCGGCCTGTCCCTTCGAGCGGGCCTCGAGGTAGTTGCCCAGCGTGATGAACACGAGGATAAACGCGGCCGTGTCGAAGTAGAGGCTCCCGGCGATCGCGCCCGAGAGCGCCGCGACAGAGTAGACGTACGCGGTCGTGGAGCCGAGCGCGATCAGCACGTCCATGTTGGCGCGCCCGTTCGTCACGAGCGCCTTGTAGGAGTTCCTGTAGAACGGGCGCCCCAAGACGATCTGCACGGGCGTCGCGAGCAGGAACTGGACCCAGCCGAGACGCACGCCGAGGACGCGGTCCGGGAAGATCTCGCCGGCGAACAGCAGGTGATCGGCCATGAACGCCAGCAGGGGCACCGAGAGGACCGCACCGAAGAGGGTCAGTCGGAGCTGCTTGCGGATCTCCTCTTCGCGAGCGGCGTCGCGGGCGTCCTGTCCGGCGTCGCCCGTGCCGGCGCCGTCCCACCCTCGCCGTCCCCGCCGTTTCCCTCCCGGACCGGCGAGTAGCCCGCCGACTCGATCGCGTCGTAGAGGTCGCCGAGCGAGGCGTCGGCGGGGTTGTATCTGACCTGCGCCTCGTCGGTCGCGTAGTTCACGTCGGCCTCGATCACTCCCGGCGTCGATTCGAGGGCGTCGGCGTTGGCCTCCGCGCAGTTCGCACAGGACATGTCCGTGATCGCGACCGTGACGGTCTCGCTCACGGCGCCGTAGCCGGCGGACTCGATCGCGTCGAATATCTCGCCGAGCGACACCTCGTCGGGATCGTACTCGACGGATCCCTCGTCGGTGGCGTAGTTGGCGTTCGCCGACGCCACGCCGTCGAGGTCGTCGAGGGCGTCCTCGATCGACGCCGAACAGTTGGCGCAGGACATCCCCGTGACGTTCAGGTGGGCTGTTCTCGTTGGCATGTCTATTACTACGTGTTCCCCCCTTAGGCGGTTTTCTGCTTCGAGAGTGTACCTCCGTGCAGGTCAAAACCTTCGATTCCAAAGTGGTCGTCGCAGGCGGACGATCTGAGAGACAAGAACACTGGACGGGCGAGGACACCTACTTAAAAAGACGGTGGCGCGTGCCTGTGAGCGGCCGACCTTTGGCGGCCGCGAGCCAGCGCGCGCGAGGGACGCGGTGAGCGCTCGCAGAGCGCGAACCGCGAGGCTGGGGAGGCGTGAGGTGCGGTGCTGTGCGGTCCGGGGTGGGACGCAAAGGGGCATCCGGTGAGGACGACGCAGGCGACGCAAGCACCACGAGGAGCGAGCAACGCGAGCGACTGAGCCATCGGGGAAGTTCACCGACAATCGCTACTCACTGATTTATAAACGAACGGCAGAGTGGTTGGAGGCAGTTACCGACAGAATCGACTTATAAACGACCGGTCCGCCGATTCACACGCCTTCCTCCAATCGCTGGTACCGCTCGCGGAACCGCGACAGGCAGGACGGACAGCAGAAGTGGTACACCTCGCCGTCGATCCGCGCCGTCTCGCCCTCGCTGTCAACCGTGTTCGAGCACTCCGCACACGTCAGCGCGAACTCCACTCCCTCGATCGAGGGCGTCCACTCGAACTCGTCGACCAGCGTGATCGCGTAGTCCTCGACGGCGACCCCCTCGAACAACCCGGTCACCCACTCCCGCGCGTTCCGGCCCTCGACGCGTGCGTACACGCAGAGGTCGCCCTCGGCCGTGACGAAGACGTGCTCGACCGCGTCGGCGTCCCGCACCCGATCTCGCGCCGCGTCGAGCGCCTCGGGGCGGCTCGGCGGCAGCCCCACGTCGATCAACACCGGGACCCCAGCGCGCAGTTTCGTACGGTCGACATCGACCGTGAATCCCTTGATGACGCCGGCCTCCTCCAGCCGCGTGACGCGGTCGGAGACCGCCGGCCCCGACAGCCCCACCCGCTCGCCGATCTCGCTGAAGGGGCGCCGGGCGTCCTCGGCCAGCAGCGACAGGATCTCCAAGTCCGTCTCGTCGAGGTCGCGCATGGGCCCCGGTACGGCTCCGATATATAAGACGGTTGGGCGATCCGGTTCGGATTCCAAAGTCGGACCGGCGTTCGAACCCCGATCGCGAAGCAGAAAACGACAAACCCTCTCCCACCGTACTGTCACCCGTCATGAGCCGGACGATCACGGTCGAGGGAATGTCGTGCGGACACTGCGAACAGAGCGTCACGGACGCGCTCGAAGGCGTCGAGGGCGTCGAGAGCGCGACCGCGGACCGCGAGAGCGAGTCCGCGACCGTCGAGGGCGACGCCGATACGGACGCCTTGGTGAGCGCGGTGAACGAGGCGGGCTACGACGCGTCGGCTTAAAAGGGAGAACGCGGGCACCGGGCCCGCTCCGAGATCCCGTCGCCCTCTACCGATTCAGCGTGTGAATCGCCTGTCCGCGGGCGTTCTCCGCGGCCTCCATCACCGCCTCCGCGAGCGTCGGGTGGGTGTGGACCGTCGCCGCCACGTCCTCCAGCGTCGCGCCCATCTCGATCGCGAGCCCGACCTCGGCGATCAACTCCGAGGCCTCCGGGCCGACGATCTGTGCGCCGAGCACATAGCCGGTCTCGTCGTCGGCGACGAGCCGGACGAACCCCTCGGTGTGGCCGGTCGTCAGCGCGCGGCCGGAGGCGTTGAACGGCATCTCGCCGACGACGGGGTCGAAGCCGTCCGCTTCGGCCTCCTCCTCGGTCAGCCCCACCGTCCCGATCTCGGGGTCGGTGAAGACGGCCGCGGGAATCGCCTGCTGGTCGAGCGCGGCCGGCTCGCCCGCGATCACCTCGGCGGCGACGATCCCCTCCTTCGAGGCCGCGTGCGCGAGCATCGGGTCGCCGGCCACGTCACCGACGGCGTGAACGTGCTCGACCGCGCTCCGCGTCCGATCGTCCGTCTCGATGAACCCGCGGTCGTCCGTCTCGATCCCGGCCTCGTCCAGATCGAGCCCGTCCGTGACCGGCTGGCGGCCGACCGCGACGAGGATCCTGTCGGCGCCGTACGTCGACTCCTCGCCATCCTCGGTCTCCGTGTGGAGGAGGTAGCCGCCGTCGGGAGCCTCGGACCACTCGCTCGCGCCCTCGCCGAAGTGGAACTCGACGCCCAGCTCCTCGGCGCGCTTGCGGATGATCCGCTTCACGTCGTCCTCGTAAGGGTCGAGGATGTCGTCGAGCATCTCGACGACCGTCACGTCGGCGCCGAGTTTCGCGTACGTGGTCGCCAGCTCCATCCCGATGTAGCCGCCGCCGACGATCCCGAGCCGGTCCGGGACCGTATCGGCGTCGAGCGCCTCGGCGGAGCTCCAGACGTGGTCCTCGGCGAAGTCGAAACCGGGGATCTGGATCGGGCGCGAGCCGGTCGCGACGATCGCGTGCTCGAACTCGATCGACTCGGAGCCCTGCCCCTCGCCGCCGTGGGCGACGCGGGCGGTGTGCTCGTCGACGAACGAGGCGGTCCCCTCGATCAGGTTGACGCCGTTGGCCTTACAGAGCTTCTCGACGCCGCTCGTGAGCCGATCGACGACCCCGTCCTTCCACTCGACCATCTTCCCCATGTCGACGGCGGGGTCCGCGTGGATACCCATCGACTCGGCGTTGCCGGCCTCGTGGGCGAGCCCCGACCCCGTGATCAGCGCCTTCGAGGGGATGCAGCCGCGATTGAGACAGGCGCCCCCGTAGGCGTCCTTCTCGACGAGCGTCGTGTCGAGTCCCTTCTGCGCGGCGCGGATGGCAGCGACGTAGCCGCCCGGTCCCGCGCCGATCACCAGTACCTCCGTTCCGGTTGCGATGTCTCCGACGACCATTATTGGGTCAATAGTAACAGCGGGTGTTCAAGGTGTTCCATCACGCTGTTCGCGAACTCGGCCGCGACCGCGCCGTCGATCACGCGGTGGTCGATCGACAGCGACAGCGGCAGGGTCGGCGCCGCGACGACCTCGCCGTCGCGAACGACCGGGCGCTCCTCGACGGCGCCCAGCCCGAGGATCGCGGTCTCGGGGTAGTTGATGATCGGCGTGGCGTACTCCCCGCCGATGGCGCCGAAGTTGGTGATCGAGAACGTGCCGCCCTTCATCTCCGCCGGCTTGAGCTTTCGTTCGCGGGCGCGCGAAGCGAGATCGCTGACCTCTTCGGCCAGTTCGAAGAGCCCCTTCTCGTCGACGTCCTCGACGACCGGCACCATCAGCCCGGCGTCGGTCGCGACGGCGATCCCGAGGTTGTAGTCGCCCTTCAACACGATCTCCTCGTCGTCCTCGCGGAGTTCGCTGTTGAGGGACGGATACTCCTTCAGCCCCGCGACGATCGCCTTCATCACGAACGGCATGTAGGTGAGCGTCACGCCCTCCTCCTCCGCCCGCGGTTTCAGCTCCTCGCGCGCCTCCACGAGGGCGTCGACCTCGGCGGTATCGTGGTGAGTGACGTGCGGGGCGGTGAACTTCGAGCGCTCCATCTGCTTCCCGATGGTGCGCCGCACGCCGCGGTAGGGGACAGTCTCGTCGGTCGAATCGGGCGGGGTCGGCGAGGCGTCGACGGGCTCCGGTTCGGGCGCAGATCCCTCGACAGTCGCTTCCGACGCTTCCGCCTCGGGCGATTCCCCCGACTCCAGCGCCTCCGCGTACGCCCGAACGTCCTCGCCCGTGACGAACGCCTCGCCGTCTCGGGTCTCGTCGGTCGGCACGTCGTCGACGTCGACGCCGAGTTCGCGAGCGACCTTCCGGGTCGCGGGCGTCGCGAGCGTCGTCTCGCGGCCGGCGGGCTCGGGGGCGTCCGACGCGACCGCGGTCGTCGCCGAGCCTTCGGCGGTCCCGTCGCCGCCGCGCTTTTTCACGGCCGACGTGCGGCCGCCGGACCCCACGTCGGTCGGCGTCGGCGCCGGCGCCTCGTCGGAGCCGGAATCGGTGGCGTCGGCGTCCCCAGCACCGCCCTCCGCGTGCGCCCGCACGTCGGCCTCGCCGATCCGACCGCCGGGACCGCTCCCGTCGACCGCCGCGATGTCGACGCCCAACTCGCGGGCCAGCCGGCGAGCGGAGGGCGGCGCGAAGGTCCGGCCGGACGGTGTTGCCGGCTCCCTCGCGTCGGTATCGGGGTCCGCATCGGCCCCGGTACCGGTGTCGACCACCGGCTCCGTCGCGTCGCCTTCCGTCTCCGTCGTATCGGCGTCGCTTTCCGCGGTCGCCTCGCCGCCCTCGTCCCCCTCGCCGACGCGGAACGAGATGATCACGTCGCCGACGGGGACGATGTCCCCCTCCTCGACGAACAGCTCCTCGACGGTCCCGTCGTACCGCGAGGGGACCTCGACGAGCGCCTTGTCGGTCTCGACCTCCGCGACCGGCTGGTCCTCCTCGACGCGGTCGCCCGGGGCGACGAGCCACGAGACCAGCTCGCCCTCCGCGACGCCCTCGCCGACGTCCGGCAGTTTGAACTCTTTGACCGGCATGATCAGAACTCCACCGCCTCCCTGATACCCTCCTCGATGCGGGTCGCGGTCGGGAGGTAGTAGTCTTCCAGCGCGTACAGCGGGTAGGGCACGTCGAACCCGGTGACGCGCTTCACGGGCGCCTCCTGATACAGGAGCGCCTCCTCCTGGATGATCGCCGTGATCTCGGCCGCGAGACCCCCCGTCTTCGGGGCCTCGTGGACGACGACGGCGCGCCCGGTGGCCTCGAACGCCTCGACGATCGCCTCGCGGTCGAGCGGGGAAACGGTGCGGAGGTCGACGACCTCGCAGTCGATCCCCTCCTCGGCGAGGCGCTCGGCGGCCTCCAGCGTCGGGCGCGTCATGGCGCCGTAGGTGAACACCGCCACGTCGCCGCCCTCCCGACGGGTGACCGCCTCGCCGATGGGAACCGCGTACGGCTCCTCGGGCACCTCGTCGCGGAACGCCCGGTAGATGAGCTTCGGTTCGAGGAAGATCACGGGGTCGGGATCGCGGATCGACGCCGCCAACAGCCCCTTCGCGTCGTACGGGGTGGAGGGGATAACGACCTTCAGCCCGGCCTCGTGGACGTAGAACGCCTCCTTCGACTCGGAGTGGTGCTCTGGCGCGCGGATGCCGCCGCCGTAGGGGGCGCGTAAGGTCAATGGGAGCGTGAACCGTCCCCGGCTTCGGGTGCGGAACCGGGCCATGTGGGAGACGATCTGATCGAAGCCGGGGTACATGAACCCGGAGAACTGGATCTCGGGGACGGGTCTGAGCCCCATCGCGGCCATGCCGACCGCGGCGCCGACGATGCCCGACTCCGCGAGCGGGGTGTCGACGACGCGGTCGCCGCCGAACTCGTCGAACAGGCCCTCGGTCGCGCGGAAGACGCCGCCGTTCTTCCCCACGTCCTGGCCCAACACGAGGACGTCGTCGTCCTCGCGCATCTCGGTGTACAATCCGTCTCGGACCGCCTGTACCACGGTGAGGTTCTGTGTCTCGCTCATTTACTCCTCCAGGAAGGCCTCGTCGCCGTGCGCCTCGCGGAACGCCGCGAACTCCTCGTACTGTCGCTCCAGCTCCGGCGGGAGCTCCGCGTACGCGTGTTCGAACATCTCTTCCGGCTTCGGACGCGCCTCCGACTCGGCCGCCTCGATGGCCTCGGCCGCCCGCGTCTCGACGAGGCTCTCGATCTCGGCGACGCGCTCGTCGTCGAGCACGCCCTCGGACCGGAGGTACGCTTCCAAGCGCGGGATCGGGTCCTTCCGTTTCCAGCGTTCGACCTCGTCCTCGTCGCGGTAGACGGTGGGGTCGTCGGCGGTCGTGTGCGCGCCGAACCGGTACTGGACCGCCTCGATCAGCGTCGGGCGCGGCCGGTCCGTCTCGGGGTCTCGCGCCTTCTCGACCGCCGCCTTCGTGACGCTGTACACAGCCAGCGGGTCCATCCCGTCGACCTGCACCCCGTCGATCCCGTACGCCTCCGCCTTCTGGGCCAGCGTCGCGCTCCGCGTCTGCCGCTCGCGGGGCACGGAGATGGCCCACTGGTTGTTGTTACAGAAGAAGACGGTCGGCGTGTCGAACACGCCGGCGAAGTTGACCCCCTCGTGGAAGTCGCCCTCGCTGGTCGCGCCGTCCCCGAAGTAACAGAGGAACGCGTCGTTCTCGCCGCGGAGCTTGGAGGCCCACGCCGCCCCGGTGGCGTGCGGGACCTGCGAGGCGATGGGGACCGCCACCGGGAAGACGTTCACGTCCTCGGGCGTCGCGTTGCCCGCCTCGTGGCCCATCCAGTAGAGCAGGGTCTGTTTCAGCGGGAGCCCGCGGACCAGAGCGGCGCCGTGCTCGCGGTACGACGGGACCATCCAGTCGTCCTCGGCGAGCGCGTGCGCGGAGCCGATCTGCGCGCCCTCCTGTCCCGACAGGGGCGGATACGTCCCCATCCGCCCCTGCCGCTGGAGGCTCACGGCGCGCTCGTCGAAGTGCCGCGCCAGCCGCATGTGCCGGTACATCTCGACGAGCGCCTCGTCCTCGAGGTCGGGCACGTCGCCGACGACCTCGCCGTCCTCGTCGAGCACGCGGACCGGATCGTCGTACGCCCTGTCGAACACGCTCACGGTCGAACCCACCTCTTCATACACGAACGGTTCGTCGCCCGGGTATTATGGTTTTCGTAAATAGTTTATTATAGTCAGAAATCGATAGGAGGGCTGAGGAACTGTCCATCAGATTCGGGGAGAATCGGACGTTTCTGAACAACTCGGGGCACGTCCGGCAATATTTTCACCGGGATCGGCGGTTCCTCGAACAGTACCGAACGATCAGGAGGGTTTCTCCGCCGATCGGAGCCGCGGCTCGATGAAGAGGAAAGCGCCGGGAGAAACCGCGGTGAGCCGCCGGCGACTACCCGAGTCGGAAGGAGGGCTCGTCGGGCTCGCCGTCGAGGTCTTCGAGCTGGATCACCTCTTCGTCGCCGTCTTCCAGCTGCTCGCGGAGGTAGTTGACGTAGCGTTTGTGTTCCTCCAGCTGCTCGCGGAGGTGGTCCGCCTCGAGCTCCAACCGCTCGTGCTCGCGCACGAAGCTCTTCGGCACCTCGATCTTCGGTGGGAACGACTCCACGCTCTCTCCCATGCTGTCGAGCTCCGCCTCCGGGACGACTCGGACCTGTCCGTCGTGGGCAACGAGCGTATCCACGTAGTCCCGGAAGACCGCCGACAGCGAGATGTCCCGCTCCTCGGCGATGTCGCGGAGCGTCTCGAACGCGTCCTCGTTGACGCGGAACGAGATCGTCTTGTTCTTGTTGCCCATTATCTGCCGATCGTCGCGCAATATACTTAAGCGTTTGTCAGACAGTCGCAAGATTGAAAATTTGTCCCGGGATCAAGCCGAGCCTGAACCGGGGCGCGTCGACCGCGTCAGGGCTCCGGCGTGCCGGCCGAATCCGTCCCGTCGGAGGCGGTCTCGTCGCTCGCGGCGTCGCCGGACACGGACTCGTCGGAGGCGACGTCGTCGCCCGCGAGCTCGTCGCCGTCGCCCTCGTCGAGGTCTTCGAGGGCCGACAGCGCGGCGGCCTTGTACGTCTCGGGGTCGATATCGTACTCCTCGCGGGCCATCCGCGCGTACTCGTTGCCCTCGTCGTCGAACGCGGCGACGCGTTCGATCGTTCGCTTGGCCGTCTCGGCGACCCAGCGGTCGCGGGTGTCGGCGTCGACCTCGGTGATCGACTCGGGGCGGACCGAGACCCGGACGGTGCCGTCGTCGGTCTCGTACGTCCGGGGCTTCCCCACGACTGCGACGTAGGCGGGCGGCTCCAGATCGCGGAGCTTCGAGGCGGCCTCGGGCTGGTACTGGCCGGCGTACACGAAGAACGTGCCCGTCGGGTCGACGATGCGGCCGCGCCAGTACTCGGCGTCCTCGCCGACGTCCTCCTTCTCCGTGAGGGTGCCGACGAAGAACACGCGGTTCGAGGACTCGCCAGTCGGCAGCAGCGCGTAGACGGGGGCGCGCTCGTCGTCGGACTCGGTGAACGTGTAGCCGGCGTCGTTGAACTCGCTCGCGAACGCGCGCCGGGCGACCTCTCGGGTGGGTGCGGATTGACTCATTTAAATCGACCTCGCTTCGATCAGCGCGTTTTCAACGTCGACGGCGCCGGGGTCCTCCATCTCGTCGACCAGGACGTACCGGCCGAAGGTGGGGCCGGTGACGCGGTAGTACCGCCCGAGCACGTCGTCGCCCATCTCCTCGGCGACGACGGTGGTGTCGAGCGCGTCCATCGCCATGTCCTTGGCCTCCTCTAAGCCCATCCCGGTGAGCTCCTCGGTGGCCTCGCGGTCGAAGATGACCTCGGTGACGGTCTCGCCGTCGTCGAGGACGCCCTTGATCCGCAGGTCGAACTCGCCCTCGACCTGTCCGTGCTCGGAGCACCGCCCGTTCTGGAGGACGCGCGTGCAGTCGTCCTCGGGGCAGCGCTTGATAAGCCCGGAGCCGGACTGGATGTCCACGAGGGCTCCCTCGACGGTGTCGGCGTTGTCGCCGACCTCGATCTCCTCGTCGATCTCGGTGATACCCGTCGTGCGGTTGAGCTTCACCGAGTAGCTCCCCTCGTACTCGTCGGTGACGACGTTGGAGAGCTCGTACGCCTGTCCCTCCTCCAGTTCGGGGAGGTCGGAGGTCTCGAAGGCGACGAACTTGATCGTGCCCGACTCGTCGCCGAGGAGCCCGACCTGCGAGATCGAGTCGCTGCGGGGCTCCCAGAGGTCGACCAGTTCCACGCGTAAGTCGACCCACTGCTCGTCCTCGTCGATCTCGTTGACGAGCACGGACTCGCTGCCGCCGCGGCCGAGCTCGTCGCGCTCCATCCCGGCGTCTTCGAGGTAGCTGTTAGTCACGCTTCGGCGCGCCTCGTCGAGGGGGACGCGGTACTCGTTGACGAGGTTCTCCAGTCGCTCCTCGATCTCGTCGGCGTCCACGTCGAGGTGGTCCGAGAACTGTTCCGCTATCGCTTCCGCTTCCTGTCGCAGTTCGCTCATGGGGTGTCTCCGCCTCCGGTCGTGTTTCAATGGGAGGCGTACGACGGTTGGTTCCTCACGGTATTAAAACGTGCGTGACCGGGGTGAAAGTGAACGTATCGAGGGTTCTAACGGCCGTACCGCGGTTTTCTTGGATCGGGTCGTCGGTGTCGGCAAAACCGATCCCGGCGGTGTCTGACGCTCGTCAGCCACGCGCGGGCGCCGTTTCAAGTGGAACTGTACCACGCGAAGTGCCCACACGAGCCGAAATGGGTTTCCGCAGGAAAGGTGCTGTGGGCGGTCACGGCGGTACCCGGTAAACTGTCTCAGTCGAATACGACGCTCGCTTATAAACAGACGTGAGGTGGCGCGCCTCCGAGCGGTCGCCAAGGGCGGCCGCGAGGAGCCCGCGAGGGAGTCGGACCGGCGCGATCGCGCCGGTCCGACGAGGCTGGGGAGGCGTGAGGTGCGGTTGCGGTGTCGTCGCGGCTGGGGCTTTGGAAGTGTTCACCGCAGAGTCGACGATTTATAAACATCTCACGCCAATTCTACCATTCGCGATCCGATTATCCTCTTACCGCCAACGGACCTATATCGGACGCGCCGGTACGACCTCCATGGACGACCGACTCGAACGCGTCATCCGCCAGCAGCTCCGCAAGGCGGGCAAGCAGTTCGAGGAGGCCAAGCGGGCGTACTCCGAGGCGAAGGACGACCCCGAGGGCGACGCCGCGGGCGCGGCGCGGTACGACCTCCCGACCGACGACGAGGGGCGCGCCCGGATCGTCTGTCGCCGGCACGCCGAGCGCCGGACCGTTGCGGTCGACGAGGAGGGGCGGCCGTCGTGTTTCGAGGGGGGCCACCCCGACTGCGAGGGGTGCGCGGAGGACGTGCGGGAGGGGTTCGTCGAGACCTGGTGAGCGGGGCGACGCGCGGCGATCGCGGGAGGGCCCCCACCCCACCCAAAGCGGTTTCTCCCCCGGCGTCCTCACACGGTTCATGAAACGGACGACGGTCGTCGTCGCGCTCCTCGTCGCGGTCGGCGTCGGCCTCGCGGCCTCCGGCTTCTTCGCCGGGGCGGGCGACGAGGCGCCGCCGCCGACCGTCGAGGAGCCGGCGCCATCGCCCGTCGACGAGGCGTCGCTCATCGCTGTCGCCGGCGACTACCGTCTCTGGCCGTACACGAGCCGGAGCACCTCGGTCGAGGGCCGGACGCTCGCGATCAACGTCCTCTTTCGCGCCGACGCGGAGGCGACGCGGACGGCGATCGAGGGGGAGTCAGGCGCCGACTGGGAGGAGACCGAGGCGGCCGAGGCGGCGGCGACCGCCGACGCCGAGCGGGTACAGGCGCTCGTCGAGCGCGACTGGGCGGACGCGCACAGCTCGGACCGCTACAGCTACGTCGAGGGGCCGGACGGCGGCGTCTGGCTGAAGGAGACGTTCGAGCTCCACGACGGCGCGTACCTCGGCGTGCGCGACCACCTCCGGGCGTACGAGTCGCCGGACGGCGCCTACACCGCGGTGCAGGCCCACGAGGAGTACTACGACTGGTTCCGGCTCCGCCACACGGTGCCGGGCATCGACGACCCCGCGGTCCGACTCGAAGACGAGTTCATCCATGGCGGCGTCGACGCCGAGGTCAGCCGCGAGTACCGCGGCATCGAGGGCGGATGGAGCGACGGCTGGGTCTCGGTGATCGAGCTGGCGACGCTGGCGACGCTGTCCGGAGCGCTGCTCCGGCGTCGGACCCGGGCCGCGGCCGTCGAACTCGCGCGCCGTGGGCGGCGGGAAGCCGTTCGACACGCCGACGCCGCGCTTCTCGGCGCCGCGCTCGCGGCCCTCATCGTCGGCGTTCGAGTCGCGGGGGTCGCGCTGGAGACCGCGTACCCCGAGGTCGGACCGAAACTCATCGCCGCCCCGCTGTACCTGATCATCGCGGTCGGAATTCCGGCGCTCGTCGTCGTACGAGCGCCTGATTCGGAGTCGGGCGCGGCGCTCATCGGGGTCGTCGTCGGGCTCGGTGCGGGGTTCGTTATCGACTTCGCCGCGCTCGGCGTGGCGGTGCCGCCCGATCTCCTCGTCCACCGAGTCGCCCTGCTCGCCGCACTCGGCGTCGTCGCGATGGGGCGCGCCGCCGCGGACCGCCCGGTGCTCGCGGCGGGGCTGGCGGCGTGGGCGGTCGGACTGGCGCTCCCGCTCGCCGACGTGATCTGAACGGTGATCTGTGTGGCTCTCGCGATCGTTTGAAAGGGATAACGGATGTACTGAGGGTTCGATCCGGCGACGGCACCACAGAAGAGATATACGCGGGGGGCGAAACAGCGACGAACGTATGACGAGGCAGGTCAGTCGGCGAGAGCTGCTCGCCGGAACGGGGATCGCGGCCCTGAGCGCCGGCTGTCTCGGCCGCACGCGGAACATCGCCGGACGCGACCGACCCTCCCAGCTGACCCTCGAGATCAACGCCCCGCCCGCCGACAGGGACCCCAACGCGATCCGGATCGCCAGACATCTCGCGGAGAACCTGGACGCGGTGGGCGTCGACGCCCGGATCAGCACCCTCGGGCAGACCGACCTCCGGCGGAAGGTGCTCATCAACCACAACTTCGACGTGTACGTCGGCCAGTTCCGGGAGGCGGAGCCGTTCGATCCGGACGCGATGTACGGGTTCACTCACTCGCGGTTCGTCGCGGAGGCGGGCTGGCAGAACCCGTTCGGGTTCACCGACATCAACGGCGTCGACGAGCTGCTCGCGAGCCAGCGCCGTGCGGAGGGTGACGATCGACGCGAGGCCGTGGCGGACCTCCAGCGGACTCTCGGCGAGCTGCAGCCGTTCACCGTCGTCGCGTTCCCCGACCCGCTTACGGCGGTCCGCGAGGACCGGTTCGAGAACTGGACGAACCGCCAGCCGCTGTCGGTCGGGGGGCTGCTCGGCTTGGAGCGCTCCGACGCGGCGGGCGGGGACGCGGACGGGAATACGACCGAAAGCGGAGACGAGACCGTCGACGGCGGCACCAACGAGACGGCCGGCAGCGACGGGACTGCAGACGGCGGCAACGAGACCACCGACGGCAACGAGACCGAGGGCGGGCTGATCGACGACAACCCGCTCACGGACGGCGACGAGGCGGGAGACGCCGCGACCCTCCGATTGGTGACGACCGACGAGCGCATCACCCAGAACTGGAACCCGATCGCCGCCGAGTACCGGCGCTACGGCACGTTCACCTCCCTGTTGTACGACCGGCTCGCGCTGGTCGACGACGGGGAGGTGATCCCGTGGCTCGCCGCCGACTGGAAGCGGGTCGGCGACGCGGGGATCGAGATCTCGCTGCGGGAGGCCGACTGGCACGACGGGGAGCCGGTGACGACCGAAGACGTCGCGTTCACCTACGAGTTCCTCAGGGACACCTCGATGGGAACGACCGAGTCGCCGGTGCCGACGCCGACGTTCCGCGGCCGTGTCTCAGCCGTCGAGTCGGCGACCGCCGTCGACGAGACGACCGTCCGACTGACGCTCGACGATGTCAACGGCGCGGTCGGGGTGCGCGCCCTCCAAGTGCCGATCCTCCCGAAGCACGTCTGGGAGGAGCGAACCGGGATGGCGACGATCGCC
The DNA here is from genome assembly GCF_007671685.1 of Halorubrum salsamenti. Lineage (GTDB taxonomy): Archaea > Halobacteriota > Halobacteria > Halobacteriales > Haloferacaceae > Halorubrum > Halorubrum salsamenti. The sequence goes on from NZ_VCNL01000006.1 coordinate 26,693, forward strand.
GGGTTCGAGTTCGACGCGGAGACGACCGAGGCCGTGGTGACGAACAACGAGAACCCGATCGGGAGCGGTCCGGTGCGCTTCGTCGAGGCCTCCCCCGAGGAGTCGGTCGCCTTCGAGCGCAACCCGGACCACTTCCTCGTGCGCTCGGCCGACGGGAATAGGTCGGCCGGTGACACGGCGGATCCGCTCGCGGGGATCCCCGAGCGGTTCCGCGGGAAGCCGGCGTTCGATCGACTGGAGATCGAGGTGATGGGATCGGACGTCGCGGCGGTGCAGGCGGTCGGTGACGGGCGCGCGGACGCGACCGTCTCGAACCTCGGACCGGACTCCGTCCCGCGGATCGGACGCGAGGCCGACGCGCGGCTCGTCACGGGCCAATCCGGCGGATTCTACCACGTCGGGTACAACACCCGTCGGGCACCGCTGTCGAACCCCCGGTTCCGCGCGGTCCTCGCGTCGCTGATCGACAAGCGAACGCTCGTCGACGCCGCGTTCGACGGGTACGCCGAGCCCGCCGCCTCGCCGCTCGCCGCCACCCCGGAGTGGGTCCCCTCGGACCTCCTGTGGGAGGATCGCGAGGCGGATCCCGTCCATCCGTTCGTCGGCGAGTCCGGATCGCTCGACGCCGAGACGGCCCGCGATCGGCTCCGCGAGGCCGGGTACCGGTTCGACGAGGAGGGGCAGCTGCTCGCGCCGGGGAGATGAGCCCGCTCCTGTCGGTCGTGAGTTCGCTCGCGCTGTGGGTGGGCTCGGCCCTGCTCGTCGCGAGCGTCGCCATCATCGGACCCCGGCGGCTGTACGCGCTCTGGGACGACCTCCGCGACCGGCTGTGGGAGATTCGGAAGCCCCTCGCCGCGCTCGTGGTGGTGCTGATCGCGAGCGCGATCGGTCGGGGCTCCCTGCAGACGGTCTCGGAGCTGTTCGGGCTCCAGCTGACGTGGGCCATCTACGCGCTGGAGGGGAACTTCGTCGCGTGGGTGCAGGCGACGTTCGGCTCTCCCCGGCTGACGATGTACTTCTCGTCGGTGTACGTGTACGGGTACGTGTTCCTGCTCGCGTTCCCGTTCCTCGCGTACCTGGCCCTCCCGCGGACGACGACCGTGAAGCGGCTCGTCGTCGCGTACGCGCTCAACTACGCGATCGGGCTCGTGTTGTACACCGTCGTGTTCGCGTACGGACCGCGAAACGTCATGCCCGACATGGTGACGTCGCTGCTTTTCACCCACAACCCGGAGTTCATGGCGCTAACCGGTGAGGTGAACGAGCCCACGAACGTCTTCCCCTCGCTGCACACGTCGCTGTCGGTGACCGTCGGGACGTTCGCGGTCCTGACCCGGCGAGAGTACCCGCTGTGGACGCCGATCGCCGCGTGGCTCGCGACGAGCGTGGTGATCGCGACGATGTACCTCGGGATCCACTGGCTCACGGACGTGATCGCCGGGACCGCGCTCGCGCTCGGCGCGGTGTCCCTGTCGTATCGGCTCGTCGACGGGGAGGGGGAGGTCGAAAACGACGTCGGCAGCGAGGAGTGAGCGGTTCCCAGTTGAAATCGGGGTGACCTACCCCTCGACGAGTCGTTCGAGCTGCTCCGGCGGCACCGCACCGCGCGCGGCGTGGCCGTCGTACGCGAACGTCGGGACGCCGGAGACCCCGCGCTCCCGCGCCGCGGTGAACAGGTCGGTGACGCGGTCGCGGAGGTCGTCGTCCGCGAGCGCCTCGTCGACGACGCCGGGGTCGAGCCCGTCAACGCTCTCCGCGATGTCAGCAAGTACCTCGCCGTCCCCGATGTCGCGGCCGTCCTGCCACAGGGCGGCGAAGATCGCCTCGTCGAACGCGAGCCACGACTCGGGCGCGGTCTCTCGGACGTGCACCGAGACGGTCTGCGCCGGGAGCGAGTCCACGTCGGTTCTGAGCTCCTGTGCCATCTCGGCGTCGTACTCGTCCTGTAAGCGGCGGACGTTCTCGCGGGCCTGCTCGTAGTACTCCTCGTCTTTCCCGTTGTCCACGGAGTCGTCGATCTCGCCGTCCGGACCGCGCTGACCCGCCCGGAGATCGAACGGATGCCAGTCGATCGCGAGCGGCTCCTCGCGCGTCTCCTGATACCGCGCGAGCGACTGCCGGCCCAGGTAGCAGAACGGGCAGACGTAGTCGGAGTAGACGGTGATCGACTCTGTCGCGTCGGAAGCCGGTCCCTCCGCGTCGTCCGCGGCGTCGGTGTTCGACATACCGTCGGTTCGGCCGCGAGGGGCAAAGGCCGTTCGGCGTCGGCGATCGCCACGGTTTAAGATAACTGAGTTATACCACCCAAGTATGACAACCGCTCGAGACCGCGTTTCGCCGCCCGTCGCGCTCGCGATCGCCGGCAGCGACAGCGGCGGCGGGGCGGGGATACAGGCCGATCTGAAGGCGATGACCGCGCACGGCGTCTTCGGCGCGTCGGTCGTGACGGCGACGACCGCCCAGAACACCCGCGGCGTCCGCGACGTGCACGCGGTGCCGCCGGGACACGTCGCGAGCCAGTGCGACGCCGTCGTCGACGACTTCGAGGTGGGCGCGGTCAAGACCGGGATGCTCGCCACGGCCGAGACGGTCGAGACGGTGACCGGGCTGGTCGCTGCGGTCGAGGCCCCGGTCGTCGTCGACCCGGTGATGGTCGCGGCGAGCGGCGACCGCCTGCTGTCGCCCGAGGCGGAGGCCGCCTACGAGGGGCTGATCGAGGCGGCGACGCTCGTCACGCCCAACGCCGACGAGGCCGAGGTGCTGGTCGACGCCCCGGTCGAGACGCCGGCAGACGCCGAGCGCGCGGGGCGAGAGCTGGTCGACGCGGGCGCCGACGCCGCGCTTATAAAAGGCGGTCACATCGACGACGGAGAGCGCGTGACCGACACGCTCGTGGTCGAGAGCGGGAGAGGAGACGGCGGAGCGGGTGACTCCGATTCGGCGATCGCGCTCCGGTTCGAGAACCCCCGCGTCGCGACCGACGCGACCCACGGCTCGGGCTGCGCGCTGTCGAGCGCGATCGCGGCCCGGCTGGCGCGCGGCGAGCCCCTCCGCGAGGCGGTCGCCGCCGCGGTCGACGGGATGGGAGCCGCGATCCGGCGCCGCTACGACGTGGGCGAGGGTCCCGGCGCGGTGAACCCGACCGCGTTCGACGGGGGCGCGTAGCGGTTCCCTCTCCGGTCAGATGAAGTTGAGCGGCGCCATCAGCAGAGCGCCGAGCGCGATCCCGACGGCGAGCACCGGCTTTCCCCCGCCGGGCAGATCCCTCCCGGTTTCGAGCGCCTCGGGGATGAACTCGGAGAGCACGAGGTAGATCATCGCGCCGGCGGCGAAGCCGAAGCCGTACGGGAGGAACTCGCGGGCGTAGCGCACGAACGCGAACGCGACGACCGCGCCGATCGGCTGCGGCAGGCTGGAGAACACCGACCACCACACCATCTTCCACTTCGAGACGCCCATCGACCGCAGCGGGATGGAGATGGCGGTCCCCTCGGGCACGTTGTGGATCGAGATCGCGAGGGTCATGAACACCGCCAGAAGCGGCACGGTGAACCCGAACAGCTGCGTGCCGCCCTCCAGTCCGAGGTCCGCGAACGAGACGCCGACGGCGATTCCCTCCGGGAAGCTGTGGACCGTCAGGACGCCGAGGATCAGGACGAGCTTCTTGAAGTCGGCCTCCTCGTACTCCCGCGGGTCGATCTCGGCGTCCATCAGCACGTCGTGCGCGAGGACGACGAGGACCACCCCGGCGAGCATGCCGATCCCGATCTCCGTGGGCGTCCCCTCGGCGAGCCCCTCGTCGACGAGCCCGAACAGCGACGCCGCCACCATGATTCCGGAAGCGAACCCCCACAGCGCCACGTTGCCGCGGTCGCTGATCGTGTCGAAAAAGAAGAAGGGGAGCGCGCCGACGCCCGTCGCGAGCGCCGTGACGAGCCCCGCGACGAAGACGAAGGCGAACGCGTCGAGCGCGACCATATCGTTTGCCGGTTCGATCGGTCGGCACTTAATAACCGGAGGCGATACCCATCGGGCGACACCCGTAGGGTTTTACCCGCCGACGGCGGGAGTACGGGTATATGCCAACGGGGATCGTCGGGGAGTTCCTCGATCTCAAGGCGGAGACCGACGCGGACGTCCTCGCGATGCAGTGCGGCGACTTCTACGAGTTCTTCGCGGACGACGCCGAACTGGTCGCCGACGAGTTGGACCTCACCGTCTCGCAGAAGTCCTCGCACGGCTCGTCGTACCCGATGGCGGGCGTGCCGCTCTCCGAGCTGACCCCCTACGTGAAGGCGCTCGTCGAGCGCGGCTACCGCGTCGCCGTCGCCGACCAGTACGAGACCGACGACGGCCACGCCCGCGAGATCACCCGGGTCGTCACGCCCGGCACCCTCCTCGAGACCGCCGACGACGACGCGCGATACCTCGCGGCGGTCGTCCGCGAGGGGGACGGGCCGGGCGCTGGCGCGTCGGCGACCGAAGGCGACGAGGCGGGCGGTCCCTACGGGCTCGCGCTCGCCGACGTGACCACGGGCCGGTTCCTCGTCACCGAGGTCGAGACCGCCGGCGACCTCCGTGCGGAGCTGTACCGGTTCGACCCCGCGGAGGTGCTCCCCGGGCCGCGCGTCCGCAACGACGACGGGCTACTCGGGGCGGTCCGGGAGGACCTGTCGGGGTCCGTCTCCGTCTTCGACGCGGAGGCGTTCGCGCCGGGGCGCGCGAACCACGCGGTCCGCGATCAGTTCGGCCGGGAGACCGCCGACAGCGTCGGGATCGACTCCGATCTGGCGCTGCGCGCGGCGGGCGCGGTCCTCGGCTACGTCGAGGAGACCGGCGCGGGCGTGCTGGCGTCGATCACCCGGCTCACCGCCTACGGCGACGACGACCACGTCGCCGTCGACGCCACGACCCAGCGCAACCTCGAACTCACCGAGACGATGCGCGGCGAGGGCGAGGGGTCGCTGTTCGAGACGATCGATCACACCGTCACGGCCGCCGGCGGTCGCCTCCTCCGGGAGTGGCTCACCCGCCCGCGGCGGGATCGCGGGGAGCTCGATCGCCGGCTCGACGCCGTTGAAGCGCTCGCGTCGGCGGCGCTCGCGCGCGATCGCCTGCGCGAGACGCTCGGCGACGCGTACGACCTCGAACGGCTCGCCGCGCGGGCGACGAGCGGGAGCGCGGGCGCGCGAGAACTCCTCTCGGTGCGGGACTCGCTCGCGCTGGTGCCCGCGCTCGTCGACGCCGTGTCCGGGACCGCGCTCGCCGACTCCCCGGTCGCCGCGGTGCTGGAGCGGATCGACCGCGAGCGCGCCGCGACCCTCCACGACGAGCTCGCGGACGCGCTCGCGGAGGACCCGCCGAAGACGAAGACGCAGGGCGGGCTGCTCCGGAAGGGATACGACGACGAGCTCGACGAGCTGATCGCGAGCCACGAGGAGGCGAACGAGTGGCTCGACACGCTCGCGGAGCGCGAGAAGCGGCAGTACGGCCTGAGCCACGTCACCGTCGACCGCAACAAGACGGACGGCTACTACATCCAGGTCGGCAAGTCCGCGGCCGACGGGGTCCCCGAACACTACCGCGAGATCAAGACGCTGAAGAACTCGAAGCGGTTCGTCACCGACGAGTTAGAGGAGCGGGAACGCGAGGTGCTCCGGCTGGAGGAGGCCCGCGGCGACCTGGAGTACGAGCTGTTCGAGGAGCTCCGCGAGCGGGTCGCCGCCGACGCCGAACTCTTACAGGACGTGGGACGGGCGGTCGCCGAGATCGACGCGCTCGCGTCGCTGGCGACCCACGCCGCCGGCAACGACTGGACCCGTCCCGAACTCTCCGACGAGCGCCGGCTCGACGTGGAGGCCGGCCGCCACCCGGTCGTCGAGCGGACGACCGACTTCGTGCCGAACGACCTCCGGCTCGACGGGGAGCGCGGCTTCCTCATCGTCACCGGTCCGAACATGAGCGGGAAGTCGACGTACATGCGGCAGGCGGCGCTGATCCAACTGCTCGCGCAGGCGGGCTCGTTCGTCCCCGCGCGGGCGGCCGCGGTCGGGCTCGTCGACGGGATCTACACCCGCGTGGGCGCGCTCGACGAGCTGGCGCAGGGGCGCTCGACGTTCATGGTCGAGATGCAGGAGCTGTCGAACATCCTCCACTCGGCGACCGCCGACTCCCTCGTCATCCTCGACGAGGTCGGCCGCGGCACCGCCACCTACGACGGGATCTCGATCGCGTGGGCCGCGACCGAGTACCTCCACAACGAGGTGCGCGCGCGCACCCTCTTCGCCACGCACTACCACGAGCTGACGACGCTGGCCGACCACCTCCCCCGGGTCGCCAACGTCCACGTCGCAGTCGACGAGCGCGACGGCGAGGTGACGTTCCTCCGGACCGTCCGCGACGGCCCGACGAACCGGTCGTACGGGGTCCACGTCGCCGACCTCGCGGGCGTGCCGGAGCCAGTCGTCTCCCGCGCCGACACGGTGCTCGACCGGCTCCGCGAGGAGAAGGCGATCGAGGCGAAGGGCGGGTCACGGGGCGGAAGCGGCGAGCGCGGGACCCCCACCGGCGCCGCCGACGGCGACACGCGACAGGTCGTCTTCGACCTCTCGTCGGGATCGTTCGCGCAAGGCGGCGACGCCGGATCGACGGAGGCCGGCGCCCCAGACTCCGAAGGAGGTCGAAACGGAACGGCCCGGGGGGCGGCATCAGACGGCCCCAGCGGGACCGCGGGATCCGCGGGGACCGCAGGGGCCGCGGAAAACGCTGGAACCGCAGAGACCGACCGGCTCGACCCCGAAACCCGCGCCGTGATCGAGGAACTGGCCGACGTCGACGTGGCGGAGACCGCACCGGTGGAGCTGCTGTCGCGGGTCCAGGAGTGGCAAGCGCGGCTCGACGAGAACCGCTGACGACCGGCGCGACGCAGCGTCTGACGTAAGAACTAATGTCCGACCTCGTCGTGTGGTGTGTATGGGCATTATGAGCAAGATCCTCGGCGGTGGCGGAAACCGCTCCGTCGACGACTACGTCGAGCTCGACCTCGACGACTTCGCCGAGGCGCACGCCGACACAGGGATGCAGGTACACATCGCGGAGATCGGTGACCAGGGCGACGTGATCCCGATCAAAGACGCCGTCTACGACGGCGACTTCGTTATCGCCGACATCACCCGTCACTCCACGTCGGACCGGACGATCGAGCACATCATCGACGAGCTGCGGCAGGTCGCCCAAGAGGTCGACGGCGACATCGTCCAGAAGGGCGACGACCAGATCGTCGTCACGCCGACCGGCGTGAGCATCTCGAGAAAGAAACTGTAGGGAAAATCCGGTCCGGCGCCGCACCGCGGGCGAACCGTGTGTTATATGCCCGTCTCGCGCCCACGTACGACCGAATGGACGAGCCGGTCCTGCTGACGGGCGCCGGCGGACGGGTGGGACAAGCCATCCTCCGCGGCATCGGCGACGACTACGAGTGGCGACTCCTCGATAGGGAGCCGCTCCCGGCGGCGAAGGTCCCCGCCGGGATTCCCGACGCCGACCGGTTCGTCGCTGACATCACCAACGCGGACGCCGTCCGGGAGGCGATGGACGGCGTCGGCGCGGTGATTCACCTTGCCGGCGATCCACGGAAGACGGCGCCGTGGGACTCCGTGCTTCGGAACAACATCGACGGGACGCAGGTCGTGATGCGCGCCGCCGTCGACACCGGCGTCGAGAAGTTCGTGTTCGCCTCCTCGAACCACGCCGTCGGCGGCTACGAGACCGAGGATCGCACGCCCGACCTGTACCGACCCAACGACGGCTACCGGCTCGACGGTACCGAGCTCCCTCGGCCCGGGAACCTCTACGGCGTCTCGAAGGCGGCCGGGGAGTCGCTCGGGCGGTTCCACCACGACGAACACGGGATGAGCGTCGTCTGCGTCCGCATCGGGAACCTCACGAAGGACCACCCGCCGCGGGAGTACGAGCGCGGGCAGGCGATGTGGCTCTCGCACCGCGATTGCGCGCACCTCTTCGATCGGTGTCTGCAGGCCGACTACGGCTACGAGATCGTCTACGGCATCTCGAACAACGACCGACGCTACTACTCGATCGAGCGCGCCCGCGAGGCCCTCGGCTACGACCCGGCCGACAACTCCGCCGACTACACGTTCGAGGGGAAACCGAAAGACGAGGGCGATGACTCCGACGGAGACGGCGAACCGGCCGCGGACGACACCGACCTCGGCGACGCTCCGGCCGAACCGAACTTCCCGACGGACCCCGACACGCCCACCGACGGCGCCTGACCGGGAGATCGATCAAAACAGGTCGTCGACGTCCCGCCGCTTCCGCTCGACCAACTCCACGTGGTCCGCGAGCCGCGCTGCCACCTGCGGGCGGGCGTCGGGCGTGCGGAGGAACGCGAACAGCAACTCTGCGAACGTCGTTCGACCGGTGCCGCGCTCCTCGCGCGCGAGCGCCGCCGCGGTCTCGAAGGTCTCCTCGTCGCCGGGAGCGACGGCGTCAGCTAGCGCAGGTGCCGCAAGCAGCGCCGCCGGCAGGTCGAGGTCGCCGAACCGGGGGGCCGCACCCCCGATCCGGATCGTCGGCGGCAGCGTGCGCTCGATCGCTTCGGGATCGGCCGCGAGCCGACGGCACCAGTCGCGGACGGGCTCGACGTCGACCCCTCGGGGCGCCGGTCCGATCCCGTCGAGGTACTTCTCCGCGTTACCCGCACAGCCGACCGCTCCGGACCAGTTTCGGGCTGCGGCGTGGTGGGTCGCCGCCGCGGTCGCAATCAGTCCGTGGAGCAGGCGCTCGTCTTCCCCCCCCTCGAGCGGAAGCCACGCCGCCTCCCACGGGTCGTGCGCCGCGAGGACGTGTCCCTCGTTGAAGAGGGCGACGCCGGCGCGGAGCGCGGCGGGGACGGGCGGACCGGCGTCGGCGGTGTCAGAGCCGCGATCGCGATCGGTCATGCCGATCCGTCGGAGACTCCGACGGATAAGCGATGAGGACGACCGCGGTGACGGCCGGAACCGAAACGAAGGCGGACAAAAGGGGAAAGCGCCAGCGAGGGGGCGAAGAAGGGAGGGGAAAGCGCCAGCGAGGGGCGAAGCGGAGAGGCGGAACGTCAGTGGAGAGTCGGTGAGCCGAAGCGATTCAGCCGTCGGCGGCGCCGGCCCGTTCGTCGCCGGGCGCCGAGCGCGCACGGGCGACTGCGCGATCGACCGCGTCGGGGTACCGGCGCTGGATGGCCACGCCGGCGACGGCGCCGACGACGGCGGCCGCGGCGAACGCGGCCGCGATCGGGAACGCCGCGGCCGCGAGCACCAAGACCGGTAGCGCGGCGAGCGCCGCCGTCGCGCGCCACGAGGGCACGCGGTCGGCGGGCACCGGACCGGTGTAGAGGTCGGGGCGTCTCGTGCGTCTGGAGGGGGAGTCTCGTTTCATCGTCGTGTTGTCGGGTGGGTGGCGCGAGACCTCGCGCCGCGGTCGGAGTCGGTGCGTCGGTCGGGGACCGCGTCGACCGGGGGTCGCCCGGCGGCGTCCGCTACCGGGGACGCGCCTGGTGGACCCCGACGATCTCGGTGAGGTCGGCGACCTCGGTTTCCGGCGCGAGCCGGAGCGAGGCGTCGACCTCGACCGTGAGGTCGTTGAGGCGCGGCCGGAGGGCGACGATGTCGACGGTTTCGACGTCAACGCCGTCGCGCCCGGCGAGCTTGTCGCGGACCCCGGCGTGGAGGTCGCCCGCGGCGTCGCGGGGGACCGCCAGCCGGAGCGCGACATCGATCGCGCGGTGGCAGGGTTGAACTGCCATACGGACCCGGGAGGGAGTCGATTCCTCACTCCGGGGCTCTGCCGCTTGAGCTACCAGGTCCAACTGTCGGAAAGGGCCGGAGAGAAGGCGGCGATCGCTCCGACGGGCGAAGCCGGCCGCCCCCGCGTCGGGGGTTACGCGGAGACGGCGTCGAAGCGAGCGACGACCGTTCCGCAACCCCGATTCCCGACGCTCCGAAGGGGGGCGAGCGTCGGGATGGCGTCGCGGACGGTCATGGTAGGGACGCCCGGCGGGGAGTCCGCTCGGGCGTATTCTCACTGAGAGGAGGAACCGAGTTAATAGTTGCTCGTGTGTGCGAATCAATAGCGTGATTCGTTTCCGCGAGAGTATTCCGTTCAGTTATTTTTCGCGGAGACACATACGGCCCGGACTACCAGTACACTAAGAAGGGCGGCAGTTGTACGGCCCGTAGACGTGTCCAGCCTGTTGCCGGTCATCGCGGCGATCCTCGTGTCGGGACTCGTCGTCCAACTGGTCGCGCACCGTCTGAAAGTGCCGAGCGTCATCTTCTACCTCCTCATCGGGGTCGTGTTGGGACCGGAGGTGTTGGGGCTCGTGACCCTCGAGACGTTCGGGGACGGGCTCGAGATCATCGTGGGGCTCAGCGTCGCGATCATCGTCTTCGAGGGCGCGTTCGCCCTACAGATCGAGCGGATCCGGGGTGCGTCGACGGTGTCGCTCCGACTGGTGACGATCAGCGCCCTCGTGATGTTCCTCGGGACGGCGGCCGCGGTCCGGTTTTTCGAGGGGGCCAACTGGGAGATCGCGCTGCTCATCGGGGCGCTGCTCGTGGCGACGGGACCGACCGTGATCACGCCGATACTCAACGTCGTCCGCGTCCGGGACCACGTCGCGACCGCGCTGGAGACCGAGGGGATCGTCAACGACGTGACGGCCGCGATCGTCGCCGTGGTGATCTTCGAGACGCTGCTGCTCGACGACCTGGGCGTCCCCGCGACTCTCTTCTCGTTCCTCCAGCGGCTCGGCGTCGGCGTGGGCGCCGGAGTGCTCGCGACGGTGATCATCTACTTCCTCTTGGACAGCGAGTTCGTCCCCGAACGCGACGTGCAGGCGTCCCAGTTCCTCGTGTTGGCGGCGGCGGTCGGGGCGTTCGCGGCCGCCGAGGTCGTCGCCGCCGAGGCGGGCATCGCGGCCGCGGCGACGAGCGGGATCCTCCTCGGTAACCTCGACATCGACCACAGAGAGGAGATCGAGCGGTTCGCGGAGAACACGACGCTCGTCGTTCTCTCGTTCGTGTTCATCTCGTTGGCCGCGCTGATCGACGTCGAGGCGATCGCGGCGCTCGGCCTCGGCGCCGTCGGGCTCGTGCTGGTGATCATGCTCGTGCTCCGGCCGCTCGGGGCGATCATCGCCACCGCCGGCGTCGAGCGGTTCACGTGGCCCGAGCGGTTGTTCCTCGCGAGCGTTGGCCCGCGCGGGATCATTCCGGCGAGCGTGGCCACGCTGTTCGCGATCGAACTGGAGCTCGCGGGGAACATAGCGGCGGGCGAACTGCTGGTCGGGACGGTGTTCGCCGTCATCTTCGCGACGGTCGCGATCGAGGCCGGACTGGCGCGGCAGATCGGCGACGTTCTCGGAGTGTCACCAATGCGCACGATAATCATCGGCGGCGGCCGGGTCGGCCGGGCGCTCGCCACACGACTGGAGCGGCGGGGTGAGTACGTCGTCATCGTCGAGAGCGACGACGAGGTAGTCGAGGAGACGCGCTCGGCGGGGTTTACCGTGTACGAGGGCGACGGCAGCGACACGGAGACGCTGCGAGGCGCTGGGATTGGAGACGCCAAACGCGTGATCACGGTGACCGGCGACGACGACATCAACCTCCTCGCGTGTCAGCTCGCGATTACGAAATTCGACATAGAGGCGGTGTACTCGCGGGTGAACGAGCCGGATAACGTCGACGCCTTCGACAGCATCGGCGTGAAAGCGATCGACTCGCCGACGGCGACGGCGGTGGCCATCGACGACGAGATCGAGCGACCGGCGATCACCCACTGGATGAGCGAACTGGGCGACAGCCACGACGTTCAGGAGGTCGAGGTGACTGCAGAGAACCTCGCCGGGAAGACGATCCGCGACCTCAACGCGCAGATCCCCGACGGCACCTTCGTCGCCGTCGTCAGCCGCGACGGCGAGAACCACGTCCCGTCGGCGGACAGCGTGCTGGAGTACGGCGATCACGTCACCTTCATCGGCGACACCGACGCCGTCAAGCGCGCGATGGAGCGGTTCCACCCGCACGACTGATCGGGGCGTTTGCGATTGTCGACACACGCGCACGGCTCGCGATGCTCGCCGTTTGGTGTGTCCGAAAACGTCCTGACGGAGTCTCGCGCGAACGTGGTGAGCACGAGGCGCGTCAGGACCGAACGCCGCGGCTGTCGAACGAAGTGAGACAGCCGCAAAGTGAGCGTCCTGACGGAGATTTGAACTCCGGTCCCTGGCTCCGCAAGCCAAGAGGATAGTCCACTACCCTACCAGGACTCAAATCAATGTACCGCGCTAGTACTTAAGACGGTTACGGTCCGTGAGGCGCGTGGCGAACGGTCGCACACGGCGCGATCGAGGGGCGGTCGCGACCGGTCACCGGAGGGTACGTACCGGGGAGAGGTCAGAGTGGAACCGGCGGAGCGAGGTGAGCCATCTGCGTCGCTCCGGATTGCACACCTTTTGTACCGACGGGACCGATGGACGGGTATGACGAAGTCCCGACCCGCGACGGCGACGCCGCAGCGCCCGCGGAACGAGCGCCCCGATTCGGCCGCGAGACCCCCGCAAGGACAACGCTTATCCGCGGACTCGACAACCGAGGTGGTACGCGTATGGGAGTGATAGAGGACGTCTACGAGGATCTCGACACCGACGTCGAGTTCGAGGAGTTCGAGGCGGCCGTCGAGGACAAGGTCGAGCAGATGGGCGGGCTCGCCGACGAGGAGACCGCGGCGATGCTCATCGCACACGAGCTGCGCGACGAGGAGGCCGACACGATCGCCGACATTGAGCCCGGCATGAACGACGTGAAGTTCCTCGGAAAAGTGACCTCCATCGGCGACATCCGCACGTTCGAGCGGGATGACGAGGACGCCGAGGAGGGCCGCGTCTGCAACGTCGACGTCGCTGACGCCTCCGGTTCCGTGCGGGTCGCGCTGTGGGACGACATGGCCGCCGCGGCCGAAGAGCAGTTGGAGGTCGGACAGGTGCTGCGCGTCATGGGCCGTCCGAAGGAGGGATACAGCGGGCTCGAAGTGAGCGCCGACAAGGTCGAGCCGGACGAGGACGCCGAGGTCGACGTGCAGGTGCTCGACACCTACCGGGTGGAGGACCTCTCGCTCGGCGCCTCCGACGTGGACCTCGTCGGGCAGGTACTCGACACGGACTCGATCCGCACGTTCGACCGCGACGACGGCTCCGAGGGTCGGGTCGCCAACCTCACCGTCGGCGACGAGACGGGTCGCGTGCGCGTGACGCTGTGGGACGACAAGGCCGACCTCACCGAGGAGTTCGAGGCCGGGGAGATCGTCGAGATCGGCGACGGCTACGTCCGCGAGCGCGACGGTGACTTGGAGCTTCACGTCGGCGACCGCGGGACTGTCGAGCGCGTCGACGAAGACGTGGAGTACGTCCCGGAGACCACGAACATCGCGGACGTAGCGATCGACGAGACCGTCGACATCGGCGGGGGCGTCATCGAGACCGACCCGAAGCGCACGTTCGACCGCGACGACGGCTCCGAGGGGCAGGTCCGGAACGTCCGCATCAAGGACGACACCGGCGAGATCCGCGTCGCGCTGTGGGGCGACAAGGCCGACCGCGAGATCGAACTGGCGGACCGCGTCGTCTTCACCGACGTGGAGATACAGGACGGCTGGCAGGACGATCTCGAGGCCTCCGCGAACTGGCGCTCGACGGTCACCGTCCTCGACGAGGGGAGCGATGCGGCGGGCGGCGCCGCGGACGGCGCGTCCGGATCCGGTACCAGTGCCGCCGACGGCGACGAGCGGGGGGCGGGCGACACCGGGCTCGGCGCTTTCGGCGAGGACGGCCAGAAGGCGGCCGCCGAGGCCGTCGCCGGCGAGACCGCAGGAGACGACGGGAACAGGGGGGGAAGCAGCGGAGGCGACGGTGGGAGCGCTGGATCCGGCGGCACCGCGGCCGCAACGGCGGAGCGGTCGGCCGAGGACGTCGAGTTCACCGGGACGGTCGTCCAGACCGGCGACCCCGTCGTGTTGGACGACGGCCAGCGGACGAAAAGCGTCGAAACCGACACGAGCCTCCGGCTGGGCGAGGAGGTTACGGTCCGCGGGACGGAACGCGACGGGACGATCGACGCCGACGACGTGTTCTGATCCGGTGGGGACGACGGGAGCGACGGCGCGAGTAGCGACGACGCAGTCGCTCGGCGGCGGAGAGTGGGTAACGGAAACGTTTTACGGTACACGGACGCGACTGTGTGTATGAGTGTCGAGTTGCCGTTCGCGCCGGTCGACGGGATCATCCGGCGGAACGCCGGGGACCTCCGCGTGAGCGCGGACGCCGCCGAGGAGTTGGCTCGCCGTATCCAAGCGCACGGTGCCGAGCTGGCGATCGACGCGGCCGAACGGGCAACCGAGGACGGACGGAAGACGCTGATGGCGTCCGATTTCGGCGTCGAGCAGGTGATCAGCCGCGAGGACCTCACCCTGCCCGTCGCGCCCATCGACCGGATCGCGCGGCTCCGGATCGACGACCGATACCGAGTCGGCGTCGACGCGCGCATCGCGTTGGCCGATATCTTGGAGGACTACGCCGACAACGTCGCGAGCGCGGCCGCGACGCTTGCGCGGCACGCCGACAGACGGACCGTACAGGCCGAGGACATCGAGACGTATTTCGCGTTGTTCGAGTAGATGCGCTTCGGCTACAACGAGCGGTGTCTCGAACACGACACCGGCGAACGACATCCGGAAAACCCGGACCGGCTGCGCGCGATCCGTCGCGGACTGGCGAAGCGACACGGAGTTGAGTACGCGGAGGCGGACCCCGCGACACGCGAGGAGGTCGCCGCGGTTCACAGCGCGGAGTACGTCGACGAGCTGGAGGCGTTCGTCGCCGACGGCGGGGGGAGCTGGGACCCCGACACCGTGGCGAGCGAGGGGACGTGGGACGCCGCGCTCGCCTCGGCCGGCCTCTCGCAGTGGGCGGCCCGATCCGCGCTCAACGGCGCCGACGGCCGAGACACTCCCTTCGCGCTCGGACGGCCGCCGGGCCACCACGCGGTCACCGACGACGCCATGGGGTTCTGCTTCTTCAACAACGCCGCCGTTGCAGCCCAGACGGTCCTCGACGACGGGGACGCCGATCGGGTCGCGATCTTCGACTGGGACGTGCACCACGGGAACGGGACGCAAGACGTGTTCTACGACCGCGGAGACGTGCTCTACGCGTCGATCCACGAGGAAGGGCTCTACCCGGACACCGGCGCGCTCGACGAGACCGGCCGCGACGAGGGAGAGGGGACGACGGTGAACCTCCCGCTCTCGGCCGGCGCGGGCGACGCCGACTACCTCTACGCCATCGACGAGGCGGTCGCCCCGGCGCTCGAACGGTTCGACCCCGACCTCGTGATCGTCTCGGCCGGGTTCGACGCCCACCGACACGACCCCATCTCGCGGATGCGCGTCTCCTCGGAGGGGTACGCGCTGATGACCGACCGGATCCGCACGGTCACCGACGAGATCGGGGCCGCGAACGCCTACGTCCTCGAAGGCGGCTACGGCCTCGACACGCTGGCCGAAGGCGTCTCGATGGTCCACGAAACGTTCGACGGGCGCACGCCCGTCGGTGACGACGACGGCCCCGACGGGAAGACGGAGACACTGGTGGCCGATCTGCGGTCGCTGATCGACCTGTAACGGCGGACGGTCGCGTTCGGTCGTCTTCGGAGGTGACTTTTAGGAGAGCCCGTCAGCGCCGGGAAGGCTCGCTCCGCTCCTCCTCGTAGTCGGCGTCGACAGAATACGCCCGGAGCGGGATTTGAACCCGCGTCACGACCGTGACAGGGTCGTATGATGGGCCACTACACCATCCGGGCAAACAGCGACAGACCCCGAAGCGTGGGGACGCCCGGAGCGGGATTTGAACCCGCGTCACGACCGTGACAGGGTCGTATGATGGGCCACTACACCATCCGGGCTTGTCGCAGTCATTCGTACCCCTGTCTGGCAAATAAGGCTTGTCATCCCCGACGACGGTGGTGACTGGTGACAGGGAGGGAGGGCGTCGGCGCGGAGGGGACGCGATCCCCGACGAGGCCGGCGCGGCACCGCGATTTCAGACGTGAGCAGTCGATCAGACGGGTCGGGGGCGCGATCGATCGCGGCGGTACCCTTTTGTGTGATACACGCATGAGTAGGAGTATCGCACGCCCCCGTCGCCGTGAGCCGTGCGTGGCGGAGCCGCTTAACAAGCCTTATGACGTTGGCGCATATAGCGATCTGTAGTATCTCGTGATAGCTTCTCTCAATAACCACCACCCATGGTAGACGTAAGCCAACACGAACTCGTCCCGGACCACGTTCTCCTCGAACCCGAAGAGGTCGACGAGGTTCTGGCAGAGTACGACGTGAAACGAACGAACCTACCGAAGATCAAACGCACTGATCCCGCGCTCCCCGACGAGGCAGATGTCGGCGACGTGGTGAAGATCGTTCGAAACTCCCGCACGACCGAGGAAGCGGTCGTGTACCGATTAGTCGTCTCATGAACAGGCAAGACCGACGCGTGGTGTCACGCGAGTATTTCTCGGACGAACGGCTCGCCGAACACCACTTCCGATCGTTCAACAACTTCCTGGACCGCGGCATGCAGGAGGTCGTCGACGAGAAGGAGACGATCGAGACCGACATCGGCGACAAGGAGGGCCAAGAGCCCGTCTACGTCGAACTCGGCGACGTGCGGATGGTCACCCCGCGCGTCCGCGAGGCCGACGGTTCCGAGGAACTGCTGTACCCCCAGGAGGCTCGGCTCCGAAACATCACCTACTCGGCGCCCGTGTTCATGGAGATGTCCATCGTGCGCGGCGGCGAGGACGAGCCCGAGCAGGTCGTCGACACGACCGAGACCAAGGTCGGCCGGATGCCGATCATGGTCGGCTCGGACAAGTGTAACATGGCCGGCTTCTCCGACGAGGAGCTCATCGACATCGGCGAGGACCCGGTCGACCCCGGCGGGTACTTCATCGTCAACGGCTCCGAGCGCGTGCTGATGACCTCGGAGGACCTCGCGCCGAACAAGATTCTCGCCGAGTACGACTCGAAGTACGGCGACGAGATCCAGGTCGCGAAGACGTTCTCCCAGCGCCGCGGGTACCGCGCGCTGGTGCTCTGCGAGCGCAACCGCGAGGGGCTGCTCGAAGTGTCGTTCCCGTCCGTCTCGGGCTCGATCGACTTCGTGACCCTCGTTCGCGCGCTCGGACTCGAGTCGGACGAGGAGATCGTCCACCGCGTCTCGGACGACCCCGAGATCGTGAAGTTCATGCTGGAGAACTTGGAGGAGGCCGACGTGCAGACGACCGAGGAGGCGATCGAGACCCTCGGCGAGCGCGTCGCCTCCGGCCAGGGGAAGAACTACCAGCTCAAGCGGGCGAACTACGTCATCGACCGCTACCTCCTCCCGCACCTCCACGAGGAGGGCGTCGAGGAGGAAGACGTTCGGATCAACAAGGCGTACTACCTCTGCCGGATGGCCGAGGCGTGCTTCGAGCTCGCCCTGGAACGCCGCGAGGCCGACGACAAGGACCACTACGCGAACAAGCGCCTGAAGGTCTCCGGCGACCTGATGCGCGACCTGTTCCGGACCGCGCTGAACAAGCTGGCGCGCGACGTGAAGTACCAGCTCGAGCGCGCGAACATGCGGAACCGCGAACTCACCGTCAACACGGTCGTCCGCTCCGACGTGCTGACCGAGCGGCTCGAACACCCGATCGCGACGGGGAACTGGGTGGGCGGCCGCTCGGGCGTCTCCCAGCTCGTCGACCGGACCGACTACATGGGCGTGCTCTCGCACCTCCGGCGCCTGCGCTCGCCGCTGTCGCGCTCGCAGCCGCACTTCAAGGCGCGAGACCTCCACGCGACCCAGTGGGGTCGCATCTGCCCCTCCGAGACGCCGGAGGGGCCGAACTGCGGACTCGTGAAGAACTTCGCGCAGGCGATGGAGCTCTCACAGACCGTAGACGACGAACAGGGGCTGAAACGAGAACTGGCGTCGATGGGTGTCGAGGGGATCCCCGGCATCGAGGGCGTCGAACGACAGACGGCGGACGACTAACATGGCTCAGGCAGAACGCGAAGCGAAGGTGTACGTCAACGGGAGCCTCGTCGGGACCCACCCGGACCCCGAGGCCCTCGCCGAACAGATCCGCGAGGCCCGCCGACGCGGCGACGTCTCGGAGATGGTGAACGTCTCGGTCAAAGACCGAACCCAGGAAGTGATCGTCAACGCGGACGCGGGGCGCGCCCGTCGCCCGCTGATCGTCGTCGAGAACGGCGAGCCCCTGCTGGGCGACGAGGAGGTCGAGGCCGTCGAACGCGGCGAGGTCGAGTTCGAGGACCTCGTCGAGCGCGGCTACGTCGAGTTCATCGACGCCGAGGAGGAAGAGGACATCCTCGTCGCCGTCGACGAGGAGGACGTGACCGAGGACCACACGCACCTCGAGATCGACCCGCAGCTCGTGTTCGGTATCGGTGCGGGGATGATCCCGTACCCCGAGCACAACGCGAGCCCTCGGATCACGATGGGCGCGGGGATGATGAAGCAGTCGCTCGGACTCCCATCCGCCAACTACCGGATCCGGCCGGACACGCGTCAGCACCTGCTGCACTACCCGCAGCTGGCGATGGTGAAGACGCAGACGTCCGACCAGATCAGCTTCGACAAGCGGCCGGCGGCGCAGAACTTCGTCGTCGCCGTGATGTCCTACGAGGGGTTCAACATCGAGGACGCGCTGGTGATGAACCAGGGCTCCGTCGACCGCGCGCTCACCCGCTCGCACTTCTTCCGGACCTACGAGGGCGAGGAGCGTCGCTACCCCGGCGGTCAGGAAGACCGCTTCGAGATCCCCGATCAGGACGTGCGCGGCGCGCGCGGCGAGGACGCGTACACCCACCTCGACGAGGACGGCCTCGTCAACCCCGAGACGAAGGTGGACGAGTCCTCGGTCCTGCTCGGCAAGACCAGCCCGCCGCGCTTCCTCGAGGAGCCCGACGACATGGGCGGGCTCTCCCCGCAGAAGCGCCGCGAGACGAGCGTGACGATGCGCTCGGGCGAATCCGGCGTGGTCGACACGGTGACGCTGATGGAGGGCGAGGACGGCTCCAAGCTCTCGAAGGTGAAGGTTCGCGACCAGCGCGTCCCCGAGCTGGGCGACAAGTTCGCGTCCCGACACGGTCAGAAGGGCGTCGTGGGCCACCTCGCGCCCCAGGAGGACATGCCGTTCACCGAGGAGGGGGTCGTCCCCGACCTCGTGATGAACCCGCACGCGCTGCCGTCCCGGATGACGGTCGGCCACGTGCTGGAGATGCTCGGCGGGAAGGTCGGCTCGCTGCGCGGCTCGCGGGTCGACGGCACGCCGTTCCAGGGCGAAGACGAGGAGGAGCTCCGCGGCGGGCTGGAGGAACACGGCTTCAAGTCCTCCGGCAAGGAGGTCATGTACTCCGGCGTCACCGGCGAGAAGATCGAGGCGGAGATCTTCGTCGGGACGATCTTCTACCACAAGCTGTACCACATGGTGTCGAACAAGCTCCACGCCCGCTCTCGCGGTCCGGTGCAGGTGCTCACGCGCCAGCCGACCGAGGGGCGCGCCCGCGAGGGCGGCCTGCGCGTCGGGGAGATGGAGCGCGACACGATCATCGGCCACGGCGCGTCGATGGTGCTCAACGAGCGGCTGCTGGAGTCCTCGGACGCCGAGACGGTGCACGTCTCCGCGGAGACCGGGCTCGTCGCCGTTGAGGACCGCGAACAGCGCCGAGTGTACGACCCGGTCACGGGCGACGAGGACGACATCCACGAGCTCGAGGTGAGCTACGCGTTCAAGCTCCTGCTCGACGAGATGATCGCTCTCGGCATCCGACCGAAACTCGAACTGGAGGACGCAATTTAAATGTCAATGCAAACACCGAAAGTGCTCGGCGGCATCGACTTCGGCCTCATGGACCCGGAGACGTACCGGGACATGTCGGCGACGAAGGTGATCACGGCCGACACGTACGACGACGACGGCTACCCGATCGACATGGGTCTGATGGACCCGCGGCTCGGCGTCATCGACCCCGGCCTCGAGTGCCGGACCTGCGGCTCCCACTCCGGCTCCTGTAACGGCCACTTCGGCCACATCGAGCTGGCCGCCCCCGTCATCCACGTGGGCTTCACGAAGCTCATCCGGCGGCTGCTCCGCTCGACGTGTCGAGAGTGTGGCCGGCTCGCCCTCGATGAAGCGCAGCGCGACGAGTTCCGCGACCGCTACGAGCGGGCGAAGGAGCTCGGCGACGACGAGCACGACGTGTTGAAGGCCGCCGTCCGGCAGGCCCGGAAGGCGTCGACGTGCCCGTTCTGCGGCGAGCCGCAGGCGGACATCAAACACGAGAAGCCGACCACTTACTACGAGGTCCAGGACGTGCTCTCGGGCGACTACTCCGAGCGCATCGCGGCCGCGATGCAGCCCGACGAGGAGGAGGACGACCCGGGCACCTCGCCGCAGGAGCTCGCCGAGAAGACGGACATCGCCCTCGACCGGGTCAACGAGATCATGGCCGGCGAGTTCCGCCCGCGCAAGGAGGACCGCCGCGCCATCGAGACGGCGCTCGACGTCGACCTCACCGAGGAGGACATGAACAAGCTGATGCCCTCGGACATCCGCGACTGGTTCGAGGACATCCCGGACGAGGACCTCGAGGTGCTCGGCATCGACTCCGAGCACTCCCGACCGGAGTGGATGATCCTGACGGTCCTCCCCGTCCCGCCGGTCACCACGCGTCCCTCCATCACGCTCGACAACGGCCAGCGCTCCGAGGACGACCTCACGCACAAGCTGGTCGACATCATCCGGATCAATCAGCGGTTCATGGAGAACCGCGAGGCGGGCGCCCCGCAGCTGATCATCGAGGACCTCTGGGAGCTGCTCCAGTACCACGTCACCACGTTCGTCGACAACGAGATCAGCGGGACACCGCCGGCGCGACACCGCTCCGGCCGCCCCCTTAAGACCCTCAGTCAGCGGCTGAAGGGCAAGGAGGGCCGCTTCCGCGGCTCGCTGTCCGGGAAACGCGTCAACTTCTCCGCCCGGACCGTCATCTCGCCGGACCCGACCCTCTCCCTGAACGAGGTCGGCGTCCCGGACCGGGTCGCCATGGAGATGACCCAGACGCTCAACGTCACCGAGCGCAACGTCGACGAGGCGCGTCAGTACGTCCGGAACGGCCCCGAGGCCCACCCCGGCGCCAACTACGTGCGTCGCCCCGACGGTCGCCGACTGAAGGTGACCGAGAAGAACTGCGAGGAGCTCGCCGAGAAGGTCGAGGCCGACTGGGAGGTCAACCGACACCTCGTCGACGGCGACATCGTGATCTTCAACCGGCAGCCCTCGCTGCACCGGATGTCCATCATGGCCCACGAGGTCGTGGTGATGCCGTACAAGACGTTCCGTCTCAACACCGTCGTCTGTCCGCCGTACAACGCCGACTTCGACGGCGACGAGATGAACATGCACGCGCTCCAGAACGAGGAGGCCCGCGCCGAGGCGCGCGTCCTCATGCGCGTCCAAGAGCAGATCCTCTCGCCGCGGTTCGGCGGGAACATCATCGGCGCCATTCAGGACCACATCTCGGGGACCTATCTGCTCACGCACTCGAACCCCGAGTTCACCGAGACGCAGGCGCTGGACCTGCTGCGCGCGACCCGCGTCGACGAGCTGCCAGAGGCGGACGGCGTCGACGACGAGGGGCGCGAGTACTGGACCGGCCGGACGCTGTTCTCGGAGCTGCTCCCCGACGATCTCTCGCTGGACTTCACCTCCTCGACGGGCGACGACGTGCTCATCGAGAACGGCCAGCTGGTCGAGGGGACGATCGACGAGGACGCCGTCGGCGCGTTCGGCGGCGAGGTCGTCGACACCCTCACCAAGGAGTACGGCGAGACGCGCTCGCGCGTGTTCATCAACGAGATCGCCTCGCTGGCGATGCGCGCGATCATGCACTTCGGGTTCTCGATCGGGATCGACGACGAGTCGATCCCGCCGGAGGCCGAAGAACAGGTCGACGACGCCATCGAGAGCGCCTACGACCGCGTCCAGGAGCTGATCGAGACGTACGAGGCCGGCGAGCTGGAGTCGCTCCCGGGCCGCGGCGTCGACGAGACGCTGGAGATGAAGATCATGCAGACGCTCGGAAAGGCGCGCGACTCGGCCGGTGAGATCGCCGACCAGCACTTCGGCGACGACAACCCGGCGGTCGTGATGGCTCGATCCGGCGCGCGTGGGTCGATGCTGAACCTCACGCAGATGGCCGGCTCCGTCGGTCAGCAGGCGGTTCGCGGCGAGCGGATCAACCGCGGCTACGAGGACCGGACGCTCTCCCACTACAAGGAGAACGACCTCTCGTCGGAAGCGCACGGCTTCGTGGAGAACTCCTACCGCGGCGGGCTCACGCCCGAGGAGTTCTTCTTCCACGCGATGGGCGGCCGCGAGGGGCTGGTCGACACGGCGGTCCGGACCTCCAAGTCCGGCTACCTCCAGCGCCGGCTCATCAACGCGCTCTCCGAGTTGGAGGCGCAGTACGACGGCACGGTCCGGGACACCTCGGGCCGGATCGTCCAGTTCGAGTTCGGCGAGGACGGCACTTCGCCGGTGAAGGTCTCGTCCGGCGAGGGAGACGGAATCGACGTCGACGACATCGTCGACCGCGTCGTCGACGCCGAGTTCGAGTCCAGCGACGAGAAGGATCGGTTCCTCGGCGAGCGCGCGCCGCCGACGAATCTCTCTGAGCATTCGGGGCCGGGCCTGAACAAGGCCTCGGGGGTGGAGTCGGATGACTGAGTACGGCTACGTCACCGACGACATCGAGGCGGTCGTGGAGGCCACGGAGCTGCCCACTCGCCTCAAAGACGAGGTGTACGAGGCGATCGATCGAAAGGCCGAGGAGACGGGCGAAGTCACCGTCGAGCAGGCCACCGACATCGCGACCGGCGTCGAGAACCGGTACATCGAGACGCGGGTCGATCCGTTGGACCCCGTCGGCACCGTCTCCGCGCAGTCGATCGGCGAGCCCGGGACGCAGATGACGATGAACACGTTCCACTACGCCGGCGTCGCGGAGATCGACGTCACGCAGGGGCTCCCCCGGCTCATCGAGTTGGTGGACGCCCGGAAGACGCCGGACACGCCGATGATGACGGTCCACCTCGACGGCGAGTACGCCACGGACCGCGAGAAGGCCCACGAGGTCGTCTGGTCCATCGAGGCGACGCGAATCCTCGCGCTCGGCGACGTGTCGACGAACGTCGCTGACATGCTGGTGCGGATCGACCTGAACGACGACACCCTCCTCGAGCGGTGGCCGACCCACACGGACCCGTCCGAAGTCGCCGCGATCATCGCCGAGACGATCGAAGATTCGCTCGGCGTCGACACCCGACAGTCGGGGACCGTCGTGGAGTTCGGCCCCAACGAGCCGAGCTACCGCGAGCTACTCCAGCTCGTCGAGCGGCTCCGAGAGATCGTGTTCAAGGGGATCGAGGAGATCGAACGCGTCGTCATCCGGAAAGAGGAGATCGACGGAGACGAGGAGTTCGTCCTCTACACCGAGGGGTCGGCGTTCGGCGACACCCTCGACATCGAGGGCGTCGACGCCTCGCGCACGACGTGTAACAACATCCACGAGATCTATCGCAACCTCGGGGTCGAGGCGGCCCGCGAGACGATCATCGACGAGACGAAGAACACGCTCGAAGAGCAGGGGCTCGACGACGTGAACGTCCGCCACCTAATGTTAGTGGCCGACATCATGACGAACAACGGCGAGATCGATTCGATCGGTCGTCACGGCATCTCGGGTTCGAAGGACTCCGTGCTCGCGCGCGCGGCGTTCGAGGTGACGGTCAACCACCTGCTCGACGCCGCGATCCACGGCGAGTACGACGAGCTCGACGGCGTCATCGAGAACGTCATCGCCGGCAAGCCGATCTCGCTCGGTACCGGCGACGTCGACCTCCGGATGGGGTCGCGCGTCGTGGGCGACGACTGATGTACGTCGAGCTCTCCGACGAGGCGCGGCGCTACATCGGTCGCTTCGACGAGCTGACCGGGGTCGCGCCGAAGGACTGCCTCGTGGAGGGCGACCGGCTCGTGTTCCTCGTGCCGGCCGGCGAGATGGCCGCCGCGATCGGACAGGCCGGCGAGACCGTCGAAGAGGCGGAACGGCGGCTCGGCAAGTCAGTCGACTTAGTGGAGGACGCGGACACGGCGGAGGCGTTCGTCGCGAGCGCGCTCTCGCCCGCGGCGGTCAACGCCGTGACGATCTCCGAGCAAAACGACCGCGTGGCGTACGTCGAGGTGCCGGAGCCGGACCGGGGCGTCGCCATCGGCGCAGACGGGACCAACATCGAGACGGCGCGGACGTTGGCGAAGCGGCACTACGACATCGACGACATCCAACTGACCTGAGGACGGAACCCCACGCCCTTTTGTCGCCGCGTTCGTTTGTCGCCGCATGGATCGCAGACGCTTCCTCACCGGGGTCGGGACCGGAGTCGCCGTCGGAATCGCCGGCTGTCTCGGCGGCGACGACGGGCCGGACCGGCCGTTCCCCGACGCGGAGTGGCGCGACGAAGACGGGATCGACGTGGCGGCCCTCTCCGAAAGCCACGTCGGGGCGATCGTCGACGCCGGAGGCGCCACGCTGTTCTCGATCGCGGAGACGACCCACGACGACGACGCGGAGCCGAGCCCGTGGCTCCCCTCGCAGGAGTACGAGTCCGCGTACGACATCGAGAACGGGCGCCAGTACGTGCGACAGGAAATGACGGAGACAGAGGAGACCGACGTGTCGGAGCTGTACGTCGCCGACGGCGAGGCGCTGGTCCGTCAGCGGGTCGGCGACGAGACGCAGTACGGTCGGCAGTCGGTCGACCGATCGGCGGACGACCTCGAAACGGCGATGGAGGCGGAGGTCGTAACGGGGATCCGCGTCGAAGGAGAGACCGCGGGCGGCGAGACGGAGTACGAGGGACTGAACCTGTGGAACCCGACGAGCGACGGCGAGGACGAGGTGCGCGGCGAGCCGACCGCGCGGTTCACCGCCGACGCCTTCGAGGGCGACCGGAACGTTCCCGAGACGGTCGAGACGGCGTCGGCGACGGTCCACGTGTACGAGTCCGGCGTCGTCCCGCGGCTCGAACAGTCGTGGGCGGGCCCGCACGACGACCAAGAGGCGACCGTCGACGTCGACATCGACTACCGCGACCTCGGCGCGACGGTGTCGGAACCGGAGTGGGCCGCGGAGGCGCGCGAGGAGACGAGCGCCTGACTCGGGGACGCGTTTCTCCGGCACGTTTCCAGACGAAACGACGGGCGCTCGCCACCGTTGAGCCGGTAAGCCGTCGAGAGCGCCCGTCGTTTTCGATCCGATCGCTCCGAGAAACACCCTCAGAACGGACGAGAGGTACCGTTCGAGCGATCTGAGGGCGTTTCTCCGCGTCGAAAGACGACGCTTAAGTAGCTCCGTTCGGAAGTGGATGTACGATGGCGAACGGCAAATACGCGGCCCGTAAGCTCAAACAGGACCGGCAGAAGCGACGCTGGTCCGACTCCGAGTACGCTCGGCGAGAGCGCGGGCTCAAGAAGAAGTCCGACCCCCTCGAAGGCGCCCCGCAGGCCCGCGGGATCGTGCTGGAGAAGGTCGGGATCGAGGCAAAGCAGCCGAACTCGGCGATCCGAAAGTGCGTCCGCGTTCAGCTCATCAAGAACGGGAAACAGGTCACCGCGTTCTGTCCCGGCGACGGCGCCATCTCGTTCATCGACGAGCACGACGAGGTCACGATCGCCGGGATCGGCGGCGCGAAGGGTCGCGCGATGGGCGACCTTTCGGGTGTCAACTACAAGGTCGAGAAGGTCAACGGAGTCTCCATGATCGAACTGGTTCGCGGAAACGCGGAGAAGCCCGTCAGATGAGCGGGGAGGAGACCGAGGCGCCGTCCGACGAGGACGTCGCCGCCGACGAGCCGGATCCGGACGCGCCCGCGTCCAGCGAGGCCGCCAACGAGAACGCCAAGCTGTTCGACGTCTGGGACGTCACCGAGATCGCCTACGAGGACCCCTCGACGAAGCGCTACATGACCGTGACGCCGATCGCGCACACCATGGGCCGTCACGCGTCCAAGCAGTTCAAGAAAAGCGAAATCTCCCTGGTCGAGCGGCTGATCAACCGCCTGATGCAGACCGACGAGAACACGGGCAAGAAACAGCAGGCGACGCGGATCGTCCGCGACGCCTTCGACATCATCCACGAGCGGACCGAGGAGAACCCGGTCCAGATCCTCGTGACGGCCGTCGAGAACGCCGCGCCCCGCGAGGAGACCGTCCGCCTGAAGTACGGCGGCATCTCCGTCCCGAAGGCGGTCGACGTCGCGCCCCAGCGCCGCGTCGATCAGGCGCTGCTGTTCATCTCCGACGGCGTCGCCAGCGCGACGTACAAGTCGACGACCTCCGCCGCCGAGGCGCTCGCCAACGAGCTCGTCACGGCCGCGGACTACGACCCCGAGCGCTCCTACTCCATCTCGCAGAAGGAGGAGCGCGAGCGTGTCGCCGCCGCAGCCCGCTAACGTCGGCCGACGACGACGCTGCCGTTCTGTTTTCTCTCTTTCCGCCGTCGCGACCGGCGGGAATCTCCGACCGGAAGGCTTGATCGGCCGGACTCTCCGATTCAAAAGCTCCGTATCACCGAGTACGCCGAACACACGGTGGCGGCGATACTTACTTAGATACCAGTTGACAATAGCGAGTGTATGTCAACCACAGCCATGGGATCGTGGCAGCGGTACCGCGCGATACCGATCGTCTATCGGATCGGGGTGGCGTTCGTGCTCGGCTCGGTGTTCGGGCTCGTCGTCGGCCAGCCGGCGACGGCGCTCCAACCGCTCGGAGACATTTTCGTGAGTCTGTTGAGCATGCTGATCGTTCCGATCGTCCTGTTCACGCTGCTGATGGGGGCGCGTCGGCTCTCGCCGAGCAACCTCGGCAAGATCGGCGGACAGGTGGTCGGGCTGTACGCCCTCACCTCGGCCGTAGCGGTGGGCTTCGGACTGCTGGTCGCGAACCTCATCGATCCGGGAGCCAACCTCGAACTGGGCGACGCGGAGGCCCAGACCGCCGAGGCGCCCGACATCGTCGAGGTGATCTTGGGGATCGTCCCCGAGAACCCGATCGGGGCGATGGCGTCGGGCGACATCCTCCCGATCATCTTCTTCGTCATCGTGTTCGGACTCGCGTTGGCGCTCGTCGAACAGTCGACCGACTCGACGGACATCCAGA
Source organism: Halorubrum salsamenti (assembly GCF_007671685.1). GTDB lineage: Archaea > Halobacteriota > Halobacteria > Halobacteriales > Haloferacaceae > Halorubrum > Halorubrum salsamenti. Next base: position 54,094 of record NZ_VCNL01000006.1, read on the forward strand.
ACGGCGTCGAGTCGTTCTACAATCTGGCAGAGGCGGGCGCGGAAGCGATGTTCAAGGTCGTCTGGGGCGTGATGGAGTACGGCGTGATCGGCGTGTTCGCGCTGATGGCGGCGGTGTTCGGCGAGGCCGGCGTGGACGCGATCGTCCCGTTCGCGCTGCTCATCGCGACGCTCGTGATCGCCGTCGTCGCGCATATCGCGGTCGTCCACCTCGGAATCATCGTGCGGCTGCTCGCCGGGCAGTCGCCGATCGGGTTCCTGACCGGCGGGCGCGACGCGCTGATCACCGCGCTGTCGATCCGCTCGTCGAGCGGGACGCTCCCGGTGACGATGGCGAACGCCGACAACAACTTCCACATCGACGAGGGGGTCTACAGCTTCTCGCTGCCGCTGGGCGCGACGATCAACATGGACGGCACCGCCCTCTATCAGGGCGTGGCGGCGGTGTTCGCCGCGAACCTCGTCGGCGTCCAGCTGTCGATCGCCGAGCAGGTGACGGTCGTCCTCGTCGCGGTGCTGGCGAGCGTCGGGGCCGCGGGCGTGCCGGGGACCGGGCTCATCATGTTGACGCTCGTGTTGACGCAGCTCGGGCTGCCGCTGGAAGTCGTCGGGTTCGTCGCGGGCGTCGACCCGATCCTGGACCGCCTGCGGACGATGACCAACATCAGCGGGGACCTCGCGGTCACCACGATCGTGGCGAAGTGGAACGGCGCGATCGACTTCACGCAGGGTGCATGGGTCGGCGAGAGCGGCGAGCCCGACGTCGCCGCTGGCGACGATTGAAAAAAGCGGAGCAGAATCGGAGCCGACCGAGCGGTCGGCGTCGGCGGTCGCCTCAGTCGTCGGCCGGCGCCGCACCGGATCCGTCGTCGGCGTGCTGCTGTTTGACCCACGCGAGCTTGCCGCCGGCCGCGAGGATGTCGCGCTCGCGCTCGGAGGCGTCGAGGTCGGCGGTGAACTCCCACTCGCCGTTGACGCTCACGGTGAACTCCTCCTGCCCGGAGCGGACGCCCGCGGGCACGTCGTCGACGATTTCGAGGTCGTCGCCCTGCTCGATCTTGTCGTACGTCTCCGAGTCGATCGCCAGAGGGACAATACCGAAGTTGAACAGGTTCGCCTTGTGGATGCGGGCGAAGCTCTGCGCGAAGACGGCCTCGATGCCGAGGTACATCGGACAGAGGGCCGCGTGCTCACGCGAGGAGCCCTGCCCGTAGTTCTCCCCGGCCACGAGGACGCCGCCGTCGGCGTCGAGCGCGCGCTGCGCGAACGTATCGTCGACGCGCGAGAGCGTGAACTCGGAGAGCTTCTCGATGTTCGAGCGGAATTTCAGGATGTCCGCCGTCGCCGGGATGATGTGGTCGGTGGTGATATTGTCCTTCATCTTGAGAAGGGCTTCACCGCCGTCCACGTCGATCCCGTCTTTGAGCGGCACGTCGCCGATGTTCGGGCCCTTGACGAGGCCGTCGTCGATCGCCTCGTCGGGCGAGATGATGTCGGAGTCGGACTCACCCATGCCGGGGCCGTACTTCGTCCCCATCTCGAGGCCGGGCGCCTCGAGGTCGCCGAGGTCGTCGGCGAGATCGCGCGGATCGACGATCTCGCCGGTGATGGCCGCCGCGGTGGCGACCTCGGGCGAGCAGAGGAAGACGGAGTCGTCTTCGATGCCGGAGCGACCCTCGAAGTTGCGGTTGAAGGTGCGCAGCGAGACGGAGTCGGAGGCGGGCACGTGGCCGATACCGATACACGCGCCACACGTCGCCTCGGAGAAGTTGACGCCGGCCGCCATCATCTCCGCGGTCCAACCTTCGCGGGCCAGCATCTCGGAGGCCTGCTTGGAGCCGGGCGCGACGATCATCTCGGTTCCCTTCGAGACCTCGCGGCCCTCCAGCATCTTCGCGCTGGGGAGGATGTCCTCGTAGGCGCCGTTGGTACAGGAGCCGACGATGACCTGCTCGACGTCGGTTCCCTCGTACTCGCTGACGGGGGCGACGTTGTCGGGCATCGAGGGGGCGGCCACGAGCGGCTCGAGCTCGCCGAGGTCGACCTCGATGGTCTCCGCGTACTCCGCGTCGTCGTCGGGCTGGAGGTCGACGTACTCCTCCTCGCGGTCCTGGCGCGCGAGCCAGTCTTTGGTCTTCTCGTCGGTCGCGAAGATCGAGGAGGTGGCGCCGAGCTCGGTGCCGAGGTTCGTGATCGTGGTGCGCTCGGGGATCGTGAGCTTCTCGGCGCCGGGGCCGGTGTACTCGAAGATCTTGCCGACGCCGCCCTTGACGGTCAGCTCGCCGAGCAGGTGGAGCGCGATGTCCTTGGCGGTCGCCCACTCGGGCAGCTCGCCTTCGAGGTGGACGTTGACGACTTCCGGCATCTCGACGTAGTAGGGGCCGCCGCCCATCGCGACGGCGATGTCGAGGCCGCCGGCGCCGATCGCGAGCTGGCCGAGCCCGCCGGGGGTCGGCGTGTGCGAGTCGGAGCCGAGCAGCGTCTTGCCGGGCGCCGCGAAGTTCTCCTTGTGGACCTGGTGGCAGATCCCGTTACCGGGCCGAGAGAAGTACGCGCCGTACGTGCCGGCTGCAGAGCGGAGGAAGCGGTGGTCGTCGGTGTTCTTGAAGTCGAACTGGTACGTCTGGTGGTCGCAGTACTGCGCGGCCAGCTCCGTCTGGACCTCGTCCAGATCGAGCGCCTCGAACTGGAGCCACACCATCGTCCCCGTGGTGTCCTGCGTCAGCACCTGGTCGATCTCGATACCGATCTCCTCGCCGGGCGTCAGCTCGCCCTCGACGAGATGGTTATCGAGGATCTTCTCCGTAATCGTCTGTCCCATATCACGCGAAGATGGCTCTCCCGTGGATATAAAACCCGCGAGTTTTTTGCAAGATCGACCGTGTTAGATCGGTAAAGGAAGCAAATATTGCGGAATAGTACTCGTGGTATCATTTACCACGTGAGAAATAGGCGTAACGAGTATATAAGGCCGATAAAGGCCTATATCCGCTGAAATCAGGGGTCTGAGCGAATACCGCGATCGAGACGATCGGCCCCGCGATCGCGGGCGACACCGTTTAGTCTCGCCCGCGGGTCCGGTGGGACATGTTCGACTCGGGAGCGACGGTCGCGGCGGCGCTCGATGAGGGCGGCGCCGACCTCAGTGACGCACAGCGACAGCCGAACGGCGTCGACCTCACGGTCGGCGCCGTCTTCGAGCAGACGGATCCGGGCGCGATCCGCCGCGACGGCAAGCGGGTCGGCGAGCGCGCGGAGCTGGAGCCGGAGGACGGCGCGTACCGACTGGAAGCGGGCACGTACGTGGTCCGGTATGGCGAGCCGGTGCGGATCCCCGACGAGCGGATCGGGTTCGTGCTCCCGCGGTCGACGCTGCTGCGCAACTCCTGTACCCTCGACACCGCGGTCTGGGACGCGGGCTACGAGGGCGTCGGTGAAGGTCGCCTCGACGTGGGTCACGAGATCGCGATCGAACCGGGCGCGCGGATCGGTCAGTTGGTGCTCGCGGCCGCCGACCACGAGGGGACCTACGAGGGAGAGTACCAGGGCGAGCGGCTCTAAGTCCGAGCGGTGACCGTGGTCGCGGCGATCCCTGCCGAGGACGGTGAACCGAGGCTATAAGCCGCGATCCGAGAGGCGACGAGACGACCCACCTGATCGAGAGAGACCGGCAGCTCAGGGATAGTGAAAGGAACGAACGGCACGCCCGTGCCGTGAAAAGGTGGCACGGGCGTGCCGTTCAGTAGGTCCCCGCTGACGCTTCGGCCCTCCAAGCGAAGCGTCACCTGAAACAAGCGGGGGAATCCACTTAAGCGTGCCGGGGGCGGCAGGCTTGTCGTATTAGACACCGGCGAGATATTCACAAGACCGGGGGAACGGCGCCGGCTACTGCTTCGCCGGGTGGTCGTCGCGGAGCCGAGACTGGCCCGTCCCGAGGAGTCGCTCGCGGAGGGTGCCGTCGCCGCGCGGCGAGTCCCCCTCGTCGTTCGGGTCGGAGACGAGCCCGCGCTCGCGCAGCTCGGGGACGACGAGGTCGACGAAGTCGGTCAGCGAGTCGGGGCGGACCACCTCCTTCACGTTGAATCCGTGGACGCCGACCTCTTCGTGCCAGTACTCCAGCTCGTCGGCGATCTGCTCCGGGGTGCCGACGATCTTCGGGGAGGTGGTGCCGAGCCCGCAGAACTCGGCGACCTCGCGGACGGTCCACTCGCGGTCCGGCTGGGCCTTCGTGAACGCGTTCATCGTCCCCTGGATCGCGTCGGTCTCGATGTGTTCGACCTTCTGGTCGGGGTCGAGCTCCGACAGGTCCATGTCGAGGAACCCGGAGAGCAGCGCGAGCGTCGCCTCGACGTCGACGTGATCTTTATACGTCTCGTGTTTCGCTTCGGCGGCCGCCTCCGTCTCGCCGACGATCGGTACGACGCCGATGAAGAATTTGAGGCTCTCGGGGTCCCGACCGTGGTCGGCCGCCCGCGACTTCACGTCCGTCATGTACTCGCGGACGCCCTCCTCGGTGGGCTGGCTGGCGAACACCGCCTCGGCGTTCGCGGACGCGAACTCCCGCCCGCGGTCCGACGAGCCCGCCTGATAGATAACGGGCGTGCGCTGCGGGGAAGGCTCGCAGCCGTGGGGGCCGGGCACCGAGAAGTGCTCGCCCTCGTGGCCGATCGCCGAGACCTTCTCCGGGTCGGTGTACCGCCCGGACTCGCGGTCGACCTCGACGGCGTCGTCGTCCCACGACTCCTCCCAGAGCTCGTAACAGACGTCGAGGAACTCGTCCGCCCGATCGTAGCGGGTCTGCTTGTCCATCCGCTCGTCGAGCCCGAGGTTCTCGGCGGCCGACTGGAGGTACGAGGTGACGACGTTGAGCGCGACCCGTCCGTCGGTGAGGTGGTCGAGCGTGGAGAACTCCCGTGCAAGCTGATAGGGGTGGGTGTAGGTGGTCGAGCGCGTCACGGCGAAGCCGAGGTCGTCGGTGACCTCCGCCATCGCGGGGACGACCAGCTGCGGGTCGCTCGCGGGCGTCTGAACCGCCTTCTCGACGGCCGTCTCGCGGTCGTCGCCGTACACGTCGTAGATCCCGCGCACGTCGGCGAAGAACACCGCGTCGAAGCCGCCGCGCTCGGCGGTGCGCGCGACCTCGGTCCAGTACTCGCGGTCGGTGTACTCCGGCGACCGGTCACCGGGGTAGGTCCACGACCCGGGCGAGACGTGCTCGACCGAGGCCATGGTGAAGAGGTTGAGATGCAGGTGGTCGGACATGGATCGCGGTACGCGATCCGCGGGTAATACCCCACAGAAAGGGGCGGCACTTGTCGGCGTCGGGGACGCACCGCCGAGAAAAGCGGGAGAATCGGACCGGGGCTACGGCGACGGCGCCTCCGGCGAGGAGACGTACGCGGCGAAGTCGGAGGTGGTGATGATCCCGATCGGCTCATCTCCGTCGACGACGGGGACGTGGTGGAACCCGTGTTCGACCATCGTTGCGGCCACCGCCGAAACAGAATCCTGCGCGCCGGCCGTGATCGGGTCGGGACTCATGTACCGCTCGACGGTGGTCTCGGCTTTCGGCTGGCTCTTCGCCACGATGTCGACGAAGTCGGTCGTGGTGAGGATGCCGACGAGAGCGCCGTCGTCGACGACCAGCGCCGAACTGATGTCGTTGTCGAGCAGCACGGCCGCCGCGTCCTCGACCAGCGTGTCCGGCGTCACCGTGTGGAGTTCGCTTGTCATCAACCGCGCGACGAAGACGTCATCGATGTCGTCCATACGTGAGAGTCCGTCTCTCGAAGTATAAGGGTTCCCACGAGTGCCCCTCACAGGAACCGTGAGAGCCCGGATTGGCGGCGGGGGCCGTCGCCGTCGGGATCGGCCACCCACGCGGTCCGCTCGTCGCGGAGGCGCTCCCGGTCGGTCGCAGGGGGATCCGCGGACTCGCGCGCGTCACAGGTCGGCCCGCAGTCGCGTCCGGGGTCGACGACGCGGTCGAACCGGTCGCAGTACGGGCGCCCGTCGGCAGTCGTCGTCGCGTGCGCGCAGGAAGAGGGGTCCGGACGCCACCCCTTTCCGTAGGCGCGCTCGGCGATCCGGCGGCGTTTCCGCGCCTTCGCGGCGGAGTCGACGAGCGCCACGTCGGTCCGGAGCGCGCGTTCCTCGCGGATCTCGACGCCGGGCGCGTCGGGTGCGAGTGGCATCGGCTCCCGGACGACCTCGCGCTCGCCGGTCTCGGGATCGAACCGCCAGACGCCGACCGCCTCGGGGATCCGGTTGAGGTGCGCGCGGGTGACGTACGAGGCAGTGGCGAGAATCACCTCATCGAACAGGCCGAGCGCGGCGTCGTATCGCAGTTGGGCCGCCAGATCGCCGGGCGTGCCGAGGTCCGGCTTGTTCTCGATCGCGGTCAGCGAGCCGACCCAGTCGTCGGGGTATCGGGCGGTCGCGCGCACGACCGGCCGCCCGTCGCGGCGCTCGCGTTCGAGGTAGCCGATCTCGGCCGCGCGCTCCGCGATCGCCTCTGCGCGGTCCGGCGGGAGGTCGAACGCCTCCGAGACCGGGACCGCCGCTCCCGGTCCGACCGCCGCCTCGATCGCGGGGTCCGGGATCCGGTCGGGCGCGATCGCCGCGCGCCGATCGAACTCCGGGCCGGGCGTCAGCACGCAGACGTCGACGATCCGGCCGCCGGGGTTCTCGATCCCGGCCCCGAGCTGGCGGGCGACGACGCGGTTCGGCGATTCGAGCGCGGCACACAGCGCCAGCTCGAACCGGAACTCCATGGGCGAGGGAGGGGCGCGTGAGAGTAAAGCGCGTCGGCGGCGAGAGCGGAGGGGACGGTCACGATCGACCCACCGCGGTCGAAACCGGTATTCCCGGCCGGCGCCAACGGCGACCATGCGCCGGGTCACCCGGAACCTCCTCATTGCGATCGCCTTGGTGGTCGTCGCCCTGCTCGCGTTGGGGGCGCTCCCCAGCTACCTCGGGAGCGGCGACCCCTACTACCTCACCGCCGAACCGATCGAGACGAACGAGACCGCGGCCGACGTGAACAACGTCACCGACCGCCGGTACCCGTTCCTCACGGGCGCACTCACGAGCGACGACGGCCGCTCCGAAGGGTATCAGACCGGGCCGTACGGGGTGAAAGAGTGGTTCACCCACACCCCGTTCGACGAGGTGGACGCGCTCACCCAACAGGTGCCGGAGGCGGCGACCGACGACGGAGTCCGGGTCCGCCGCGACGGGCGGGTCTACCACGTGGAGGTGGTGCAGCCGTGAGCGACGACCTCGGCGACCTGCCGGCGTTCGACGACGGGCGGAATCACTCGCTGCCGGGCGAGCCGGAGTGGCCGGTCCGGGAGGTCGTCGTCGAGTACGACGAGGGGTGGTTCGTCGGCGGGTACGACCGCGTCGAGCAGCCGGACGGGTCGGAGAAGAAGTACTACTGGGCGGAGCTGTCGCCCGCGACGGTCGTGGTCGCGGTCGCCGACGACCGGGTCCTGTTCGTCGAGCAGTACCGCCCGACCGTACGGAACACCCAGCTGGAGCTCCCCGCGGGAATCGTCGAGGCCGGAGAGTCGTACACCGCGGCCGCCGCGCGCGAGCTCGCCGAGGAGACCGGCTTCGCGCCGTCCTCGACCGCGCTGCTGCAGGAGGTGTGGTGTTCGACCGGCGTGTTGCGCCACACGCGCGGCTACGTGTTCGCGGAGGGGTTAGAGCCCGTCGACGTCGACCACGACAGCAACGAGTTCCTCGTCCCGCGGACGGTTCCGATCGACGAGGCGCTGGACGTCGCCCGAGAGCCCCCGACGAACGACGCGACGCTGGAGGGGTTGCTGTTGGCCGAAGAAGAAGGGCTCCTGTAGAACCCGACGCGCGTCCAGTTCCCCGCGCCGACGGGGAGGTATTAGTCGCCCCGGTCCCAGACTCACCCATGAGCCGGACTTCGGACCAGTCGGTGCTGCTGTCGGACGACCCCCCGCTCGACCTCCGCCTCTCGGACGCGGAGCTTGAGAACGCCCGCGAGCGCATCGTCTCCTTCATCGCCGATCTCGTCGACGACGCGGGCGCCGAGGGCGCCGTCCTCGGGCTTTCCGGCGGGATCGACTCGACGCTGACCGCCTACCTCGCCGTCGAGGCGCTCGGCGAAGACGGCCTCCACGGGATCACGATGCCCGCCGAGGTGAACGACCCGGACGTGATGAGCGACGCCGAGCGCGTCGCCCACGAACTCGGGATCGAGTACGACGTGATCGAGATCCAGCCGATCGCGGAGTCCTTCTTCGACGCCGTCCCCGAGGCGGCCGACGACCGCATGGCGGCGGGCAACGTCTACGTCCGGACCCGAGCGGTGCTGAACTACTTCGTCGCCAACGCCGAGAACCGGGTCGTGCTGGGGACCGGGAACCGCGCGGAGGCGATGACGGGCTACTTCACGAAGTACGGCGATCAGGCGGTCGACTGCAACCCCATCGGAAACCTGTACAAACAGCAGGTGCGCCAGCTGGCCGCGCACGTCGGCGTCCCCCGCGATCTGGTGATGCAGGAACCGACCGCCGGCATGTGGGAGGGCCAGACCGACGCCGACGAGATGGGGCTCGACTACGACACCGTCGACGCGATCCTGGCGGTCCACGTCGACGGCGGGCTCTCGCGGGCGGCCACGGTGCGCGAACTCGACGTGCCGGCAGAGGCGGTCGACCGCGTTGTCGAACTCCACGAGCGCAGCGCGCACAAGCGCTCGATGCCGTCCGCGCCCGAGCGCTAGGCGTCGTCGGGGCGATAAAACCGAGAGAAGGGCCGACGGACCGGTCAGCGGGACTCAGGCGTTTTGCGCCCGTTCTTTTGCGACTTCGGCTATCCCGGCGTTCGCCGAGCAGTTCGGACACGCGTGTATCCGACCGCGGGCGTCCGAGAACACCCGGGCGAACCGTTCGGAGACGTGCGCCTCACAGTGTTCACACGTCGGCATAGTGTGAAGGGGTATCGTGGGTCATGTTCGGTACGCCTTCGCTTGGTGCTACACACTGAAGACGGCTTTCCGAATTCCGCCCCAAATTCGGCCCAGATCGGCGGACCGAGAGGGTGAAAACCGGGGGAATCACGCTCGCGAGAGACAACAGCGCGGTGCGACGAGAGAAAGGACGAACAGACGTGTCAAGCGCGATCAGAAGTGGCGAAGCGCTTCGAGAACCTCGTGTGCGGAGCCGTCGTCGATGACCTCACGGGCCGCGTCGAGGCCCTCCTCGATCGAGTCGGCGTCTTCGCGAGCGTAGATCCGGAGCGCGGCGTTGACCGCGACCGCGTCGGCGAACGGGCCGTCGCGCTCGCCGGTCAGCACCGCCTCGGTGATCTCGGCGGACTCGACCGCCACGTCGTCGACCGCGAGGTCCGCCTCTTCGAGGTCCATCCCGTACTCGGCGGTCTCGATCTCGAAGTCGTCGAAGGAGGCGCCCTCGCTGCCGGCGTCGCCGTCCGCGCCGTCGGCCCCGCCGGCCGCGTCCCACTCGGCGACCTTGGTGTAGCCGGGCCGCACGTCGTCGTACCCCTCCATCCCCTGGAACATGAGGACGCGGTCGAGGTCGTGGAACTCGCTTTCGACGAACGTGTCGACCACCTTCTTCGCGAACGCGAGGTGGTAGAAGGAGCCGAGGTGGACGGAGGCGCCGGCGGGGTTCGCCAGCGTCTCGATCGTGTTGACGAACGTGCGGACCCCCATCTGGTCGCGCCGGTCGAACAGGTCGTCGACGGCGGGGTTGAAGGCGGGCTGGTAGTAGAAGCCGAAGCCGGTCTCGTCGACCATGTCGGCGGAGTCGGAGGGCGTCAGCTCGGTGTGGACGCCCAGTTCGTCCAAGACGTGCTTGTACGCGTCCTGCTTCTGGGTGGGGACGCGGTCGCCGGAGTGGACGACGACGGGGGTGCCCGCGGCGGCCGCGACGACGCCCGCCGCGACGCCGAGGATCGCGGAGCGCCCCTTCCCGTCGTAGTTGGCACCGCAGTCGACGGGGTCGGCGTCGGGCTCCGCGTACTCGACGCGCTCGCACATCACGTCGACGTACGCGCCGAGCTCCTCGGACGTGTTCCGCTTCCAGCGGTTCGCGAGCCAGAACGCCCCGAGCGTCGTCGGGTCGGGCTCGTCCGCGAGGATCCGCTCGAACGCCTCGGTCGCCTGCGCGCGCGTGAGGTCGTCGGCCGACTTGTGGCCGGAGCCGCAGACCTCGGTCATCAGCCGTTTGAGGGGCCAGTCGCCGAACTCCTGAGTCGCCTGAGCCATACGCCCCGTTCGGGACCTCGGGCGAAAAGTCCCTCGCTCGCCTCCCGAACGCCGGGAAGGGGGCGAACCGACGGGGGGACGAGAACCGGATCACCGCCTCGCTCGCGGTGCGCGCGAGCGACGAACACGGTGAGCCGGCCGGCTCGCACCGGTTCCGTGGTACTCGATCGCATAGCATAAACAGACGTTCGTTGTTTTTAAAGCATTATAAAAACAAAAACTGGCAATTCTATCGCTAGTAGATTCTGTAACACGTTCTAAAAGGCGTTAGAGTTATATGTTCATCCATCTAGTGAACGGTTGTTCCCGATGACGTCCAAATCCGTCGCCACCGCGCTCACGCTGTATCGCGCCCGCACACTGACGCTCGAACAGGCCGCGACCGTCGGCGGCTGCTCGACGGCGCAGTTCGAGGAGAGCGCTCAGGCGTTCGCACCGGCGCCGGGCGAGGCTTCCGCTGACGACTGACGCACCTCAGACAACGACGGCGAAGGCCCTACCGTCCCCGCTGACAGCCTCGCCCCCGACGACGACCGATCGGTTCCGACCCCCGACGCCGCCGAACCGGCTCCGAAACCCGTACGTAGGCGCGACCCCTTATCCGGGTAATGAGTCTGGACGCCGACTGGCGGGCCGACATCGACGCGGTCGACGCGGCCCTCATCGACGAGTACCAGAGCGGCTTTCCCGTCGAGCCGCGCCCCTTCGAGCGGGTCGCCCGCGAGATCGCGGCTGAAACGGGAAGCGATGTCGACGCCGACGCGATCCTCGATCGCGTCCGCGATCTCCGCGAGCGCGGCGTGTTCCGGCGGTTCGGCGCGGTTCTCAACCCGCCAGTCATCGGATCCTCGACGCTCGCGGCCGTGCGAGCGCCCGAGGACCGATTCGACGAGATCGCCGAGGTGATCAACGGCTACCGGCAGGTGAACCACAACTACCGCCGCGACCACGAGTGGAACCAGTGGTTCGTCGTCACCGCGGGCTCGCGGGAGACGCGCGACGCGATCCTCGAAGAGATCGAGGAGCGGACCGGCTGCGAGGTGCTGGCCCTCCCGATGCTCACGGACTACTACATCGATCTGGAGTTTCCCGTCGTCAACGGCGATCGCTTCGCGCGTGAATCACTCGAAGAAACCGCGGTCTCCGCCACCCGCATCTCCGAGAACGCTCGCAGCGACCTCACACCGCTCGGCGCCGACCTCCTCCTGGCGATCCAAGACGGCTTCCCGCTGTCGGCGACTCCCTACGCCGACGTGGCGAGCGAGATCGACGCCCCCGTCGACGAGGTCCTCGCGGCGGTCGAGCGCCTGCTCGCCGACGGCTGTATCAAGCGGATCGGCTGCGTCGTCAACCACGTCGTCACCGGGTTCACGAACAACTGCATGGTGGTCTGGGACGTGCCCGACGACGAGCTCGACGAGCGCGGCGAGGCGGTGGGGAGCCTCCCGTACGTCACGCTGTGTTACCACCGCCCGCGCCGGCCCGAACAGGGGTGGGAGTACAGCCTGTTCACCATGATCCACGGGCGCGAGGCCGAGGCCGTCGACGCGAAGATCGACGAGCTGGCGGCCGAGCACCTCCCGTTCGCTCACGAGCGGCTCTACTCGACGGAGACGCTGAAACAGACCGGCGCGCGGTACGAGGACCTCGTCGCGGACGGGGAGTAACGGAAGAAGCGGCGTGAGAGGGAAACGGAACGCGACTCAGTCGTCGCCGAGCACGGTCGTGTGCTCCTCGGCGCCCGGGTCCGCGGCGTCGACGGCGGTGAATTCGTCTCGGTCGCCGAGGGAGTCGAGCGCGTCGGCGCCCGCGACCGCGACGACGACGAAGCCGACCTTCGAGACGACGTCGAGGTAGACGAACACGAGCATCTCCGTCGCCGGCGTCAGCAGGCCGAAACCGGTGGGCGCGAGCAGCCACACGACCGGGTACAGCGTCCACAGCACCACCGTGATGTTCCGGAGCGTGCCGAAGACGGCGCGGACTCGGTCGCCCTCCGCCGAGGCCGATCGGGGGAGCGCGACGAGGAGCCCGTAGACGAGCCCGAGGTACGCGACTCCGGCGACGCCGAAGGCGACCCACGAGACCGTTCCGGCGGTGGCGGCGGCGACGATCCCGCCGGCGATGATCACCACGTCGATCCCGATCAGCCCGGCGAGCACGCCCCGCGACGGGCGGGCGAGCAGCCCGAGGTAGAGGAGGAGAAGCGGCGTCGTCACGAGCCAGTCGACGTACCGGACGACCTCGATCTCGCCGGCCGCCGTCGACAGCGTGCCGACTCCGAGCGCCATCGCGAGGTACGCGAGCGCCGCGACGCCGGTGACCCCGGCGAGGGTGGCGTAGTAGACCGCGTGCGACTCGCCCGTCTCCGAGGACCGGGAGTACCACGTCCACAGCGGAGGAATCGTGCCGGCGACCATCGCGAGCGTGCCGATCCACGCCCAGACGGCGGTGTCGACGAGCATCTCAGTTCACCCCCTCCCCGTCCGCCCCGTCATCGACGAGGCCGTCGCCGGAGCCATCGTCGACCCCGTTCTCGTGCGAGAAGTCGAAGGGACTGTCGGCGGCCCCCCCATCGGGCCCCCCGTCTGAGATCGCGGTTGCGGTGCCGTCGGCGCCGCTATCGCGGCGGCCGTCTCCGTCGCCTACAGCGCCTGACGCGGCGTCGAGACCGTCGGCGGCCGCGAACTCGAAGTCGTCGACCGCGTCGCGCAGCGCGAGCGCGCGGTCCGACAGCGACCCGGCCGCGGTCTCGACCGCGCCGAGGGTCTGTTCCTGCTCGTCGACCGCGCCGGTCACGTCGCCGGCCGCGCTCGCGGTCTGCGCGCTGATCGCGGAGACGTCCTCGACGTGGCCGACCACCGCGTCCACGGAGTCGGCCTGCGTCTCGGTCGCTCGGGTGATCTCGGTCATGCTCGTGTCGGTCCGTTCGGAGGCCTCCGCGAGGCGTTCGAGCGCGTCGATCGACGTCTCGACGGTGTCGACGCCGGCGGAGATTCGCTGTTCGGTGCGCGCCATCGCGTCGGCGCCCGTCTCCGCGCGCTCCTGGACGGAATGGATCCGGGCCTCGATCTCGCCCGCCGACTCCTGCGTCTCCTCGGCCAGCGCCTTCACCTCCTCGGCGACGACCGCGAAGCCGGCGCCGTCGGCGCCGGAGCGGGCCGCCTCGATGGAGGCGTTGAGCGCGAGCAGGTTCGTCTGTTCGGCGATCTCCGAGATGGTGTCGACCACCTCGCCGATCTCCTCGACCTCCTCGGCGAGCGCCTCGACCTCAGCGGTCGTCTCCGCGGTCGTCTCCTCGACCGCGTCCATCTCCGCGAGCGCCTCCTCGGCGGCCTCGCGGCCCTCCTCGCCGACGGCGGCGGCGTGCTCGGCGGTCTCCGCCACGTCGGTGACAGTGGACGCGACCTCCTCGGCCGACGACGCGAGGTTCTCGGCCTCGTCGGTCGCCGCCTGCAGGTCGTCGCGCTGGGTGCGAGCGCCCTCGGCGATCTCCTCGACCGCCTCGCTCACGGTGCCGGTCGTCGCCCGCAGGCTCTCCGTGCGGTCGTCGACGGTGCCGGCCACGTCGGCGGTGTCCTCGGCGACGGTCGCGACGGAGGCGACCGTCCCCTCCAGCTCGTCGGCCATCTCGTTGAACGCGGCGCCGACCCGCGCCATCGCCTCGTTGTCGCTCTCGGGGTCGACGCGTCGGGTCAGGTCGCCGTCGGCGAGCGCGCGCATCGCCGACTCGTACTCGGTCGCCTTGCGCTCGACCGTCTCGGCTCGGTCGGTCGCCTCCCGGCGCGCCCGTTCCGCCTCCTCGCGGGCTCGCTCGGCGTCGTCGATTTCGGACCGAAGCGAGCCGCGCATGGCGTCGAACGCCCGGAACAGCCGGCCGACCTCGTCGGTTCGTCCCGTCTCCAGCGTCACGTCGAGGTCCCCCTCGGCCATCCGCTCGGCCTTGGCCGTGAGCTGCCGCAGGGAGATGACCGTGTTCGATCCGACGGTGACGCCGATGAGCGCGAGACCGATCACCGTCAACAGCGTCATCCCCACGAGCCCGGAGCGGACCTCCGCGCCCGCGGCCCCGGCCTCCTCCGCGCGGAGGTAGACGATGACCCCGTATGAAACTGAGACCCCCGTGACCCCGATCAGCGACAGCGCGAGCTTCGCGCCGTAACTGGATCGGACGCCGGAGGACGATCCCTCTTGCATGATGTGCGAATCTCCACGGATCGGACGGTCATAATAACTGTCTCCCGAATATTAGGCATGATAACGGCCTTCGCCGCGAAACGTCCGGTCCGCGTACCCGAGCGGTACGGGACCGGGCGACGCCTCACCGAGAGAGCGGGCGACGCATCACCAAGAAACCGGACGGCGCCTCACCCGAGGAGGTATCGCGTCCACGGGTACCGCTCGACGAGGGGCTGACCGCCGACCTCGTACTGCTCGACGATCGAATCGAGTCCGAGGATCCGACCGGCGCCGAAGGCGGCGACCGAGAGGAACACGAGCATGTACGCGAAGTCGCCGTTGATGTAGCCGTGCGAGATGTCCCAGTTGCCGAGGTAGAACATGAGCATCATGAACGCGCCCCAGAACGCGGCGAGCCGCGTGAGGAGCCCGACGATCACGCCGAGCCCGATGAGGACTTCGCCCCACGGCACCGCGACGTTCACGAAGTCGAGGAACAGCGCGTTCTCGCCCATCGCGGCGAACAGCCCCGCAGCGGGACTACCGTTCGCGGCGGGCGCGTTCTGGAGGTATCCCGCGGCGCTGAACTCGCCGCTGAGAACCTTGTCGAGGCCGCTCTGGAAGAACGCGAGTCCGATCATCAGCCGCAGCGCGAGGATGAACCAGACGCTGAGCGTGTGGAGCTTTCCTTCCACCGAAACGCCGCCGATCGTGCTTCGCAGCGCAACTTCTTTCGTTGACATACGTCCACCGACTCTCGGGGAGAGCTTAAAAGTGGATCAGCCTTCCCGGGCGGTGCGATCCGCTCGGGACCGGTACGTTGAGGGTGCAACCGCCTGCGTGAGGGAACATGGTGACCGACTCCGACAGGCTCGGGTACGGGACGTACAAGCTGGCCGACGGGGAGGAGTGCGTCTCCGGCGTCGCCCACGCGATCGAGACGGGATACCGGCACATCGACACGGCGCAGGGGTACGACAACGAGGCGTCGGTGTCGGCTGGGATCGACCGCACCGGCGTCGACCGCGACGACCTGTTCGTCGCGACGAAGCTCTCGACGGACAACCTCTCGTACGACGACGCGACCGCGACCGCGCGGGTGAGCCGGGACCGGCTCGGCGTCGACTCGATCGACCTGCTGTACGTCCACTGGCCGATCGACACCTACGACCCCGAGGAGACGCTGCCCGCGCTCGACGACCTCGTCGACGAGGGAGTCGTCGACTTCGAGGAGGCGCCGTGGAATCGCGTGTGAACGACTGCGGTCCGGTCGTCGCACCCGAGCGGAACTGAACGACCGACGACACCGAACCGGACCGCAGACGCCGCGTCGGCTCGAGTTTCACTTCCGCTTTCGGGCGCGTTTTTAAAAGGCGTCGGCACGACGACTCGGGTATGAGCCAGTCCACGTTCGACGACGACGACCTGTTCGGCGAGGCCGCCGAGGAGACCCGTGCCGAGGTCCGCGAACACCTGCAGGCCGCGCGCGCGGAGCTTCCCGACGCCGACGCGGTGTGGGAGACGGACGCGGACAACGTGCTCGGCGCGCTCAACGGGCTGAAGTCGGCGCTCGACGTCGGCGACGCGGTCGACAGCGTCCGCTCGGCGAAGAAGGCGTACGTCCTCGGCGAGCGCGCCGACGCCTTCGAGGACGCCGACGATTTAAAGGCGGAGATCGAGGAGCTGGAGTCGCTCGTCGGCGACATCGAGGCCGCCGCCGAGGAGGTCGGCTCGCTCACCGGCACCGTCCCCGCGATCCGCGGTGCGCTGCAGGACGCGGCGGAGGCGGGCGAGGCCGAGGAAGGCGACGAGAGCGAGGGAGACGAGGAGTAACGACGCCTCTTCCTTTTAAATCGACTCCCGACCGACGACGGCCGCCGCCAGCTCCGCGAGCGCGTCGCTCGCGAGGTCGAGCAGGACTTCGCCGCGCTCGGCGTCGCCGGCGCTCGGGTCGCCCACCACGCCGTTGTCGGTGAACTCGTCGGAGTCGTGCGCGAGGTTCACGCCCGAGACCCACTCGCCCCAGCGGTCCGCGGCCTCCTCGCGGGCGGCCTCGATCCGGTCCTCGCGAACGAGTTCCGGATTCGTCGCGCGCAGCAGCGCCGTCTCCAGCGGGCCGGCGTGACCCATGTCGCCCGCGTGCTCGCCGACCGCCTCGAACCACGTGAACGCGACCGCGTATCCGTCGTGGGCGTCGTCGCGCGAGAACCGGCGGGCGACCTCCGCGAGCGCCTCCACGTTGCCGCCGTGCCCGTTGACGAACACGACCCGGTCGATCCCGTGGTGCGGCAGCGATTCGGCCGCCTCGCGGACGTACGCCCGGAACGTGCCCGGCGAGACCCACATCGTCCCGTCGAACGCGCGGTGCTCCTCGGCGACGCCGACGGGGATCGGCGGGGCGACGGCGACTTCGGCGGGCGCTCCGTCTTCGTTCTCCGCCGCCTCGTAGGCCGCCGCGCCCGCCTCCGCGACCGCGACCGCGTCGAGCGTGTCGGTCCCGAGGGGGGCGTGGGGGCCGTGCTGTTCGGTGCTGCCGACGGGGACGAACGCGACGTCGGCGTCGGCGTCGCGCACGTCGGTCCAGGTGGCGTCCGCGAGTCGCATACCGTCCCCTCGGCGGGACGTGCCGTATAGGCGACGGTCCGCGCTCGGAACGGGACGAGTCGAACGCACGCGGGCCAGGCGGGAGTATTAATCCGACGGGCGCTGAGAGATAAGCCATGAGCAGCGACAACGAGAACCAAGCGCGGGCGTACGGGGTCACGTTCGGGCCGCTGAAACGGGCGCTCCGCGAGCACCAGTATCCGGTGTCGGTCGCCGAGCTGATCGAGCAGTACGGAGGGTTCGATCTGGAGACCGCGGCGGGCGAGCAACGGCTTGAATCGGCGCTTCAGGAGTGCGAGGAGACGACGTTCGCCGAGCCGTGGGAGGTTCGGGACGCGATCCTCGACGGGCTCGGTGACGAGGCGGTGGTCGGGTATCACGGCGATCCGGCGGAGGGAGAGGACGGCGGAGGGGGAGACGATAACGGCACGCCCGAGATCGACCGGGCGGGCGACTGGAGTCGACTGACGGAGTAGGTCGCGCTCCCGGAGTCGCCCGGCCGTCGCTCAGTCGTCGTCGCTCTCGGCGTCCTCCATCAGCCGCGCGGTGCGCTCCTGTGCGCGGTCGATGAACTCCTGCGGGAGCTCGTCTATCTCGCCGGCCTGCACGCCCCACAGGTGCGCGTAGAGCCCGCCGTTGTCCAACAGCTCGTCGTGGGTGCCGCGCTCGACGACCTCGCCGCCCTCCAACACGAGGATGGTGTCGGCGTCCTTGATCGTCGAGAGGCGGTGGGCGATGGCGAACGTGGTGCGGTCGGCGGTGAGCCGGTCGAGCGAGCGCTGGATCAGCATCTCCGTCTCGGTGTCAACGTCGGAGGTCGCCTCGTCGAGGACGAGGAGGTCGGGGTCCTTCAGCACCGCCCGCGCGATGGTGACGCGCTGGCGCTGCCCGCCGGAGAGCTTCACGCCGCGCTCGCCCACCATCGTGTCGTAGCCGTCCGGGAGGTTCTCGATGAACTCGTGGGCCTCGGCGGCCCGCGCGGCCTCGCGGACCTCCTCGTCGGTCGCCTCGAAGGTGCCGTAGGTGATGTTCTCGCGGACGGTGCCGTAGAACAGGTACGACGACTGCCCGACGTAGCCGATCGACCGGCGGAGCGACTTGAGCGTCACGTCGCGCACGTCCTGCCCGTCGATCCGGATGGCGCCCTCGTCGACGTCGTACATGCGGAGCAGGAGCTTGAGCACCGTGGACTTCCCGGCGCCCGTCGGGCCGACGAGGGCGAGCGTCTCGCCGCCCTCGACCGCGAAGTCGATGTCGGAGACGATGGTCTCCTCGTCGTACCCGAAGCTCACGTCGTCGTAGACCACGTCGCCGTCGCCGACGGTCAGCTCCTCGGCGTCCGGGTCCTCGGCGAGCCGCGAGGGCTCGTCCATCAGCCCGAAGATCCGCGCGGAGGAGGCGCGGGCGCGCTGGTACATGTTGATGATCTGCCCGAACTGGGCCATCGGCCAGATGAACCGCTGGGTGTAGAGGATGAAGACGACGAACATCCCGACCGAGAGGTCGCCGGTGAACGGGCTCGGCGGCGCGTCCTGGAACACCCACAGCCCGCCGACGACGAAGGTGAACACGAAGCCGATGCCGGCGAGCACGCGGAGCGCGGGGAAGAACTTGATCCGGGTCGTGATCGCGTCCCAGTTGGCGTCGAAGTAGTCCATCGACACGTCGTCGACGCGGTCGGACTCGTACGGCTCGGTGTTCGACGACTTGATCACCTGGATGCCGCCGAGGTTGTTCTCCAACCGAGAGTTCATCTTCCCGACCGAGGAGCGCACCTCGGCGTACTTCGGCTGGATCGTCTTGATGAAGAGGTAGGTGAACCCGCCGATGATCGGGACCGGGAGGAGCGCGACGAGGGCGAGCTGCCAGTTGATCCAAAAGAGGAGCACGCCGATGCCGACGACCATCACCGACAGCCGGAACAGGGAGTTCATCCCGTCGTTTAAGAACCGTTCGAGCCGGTTCACGTCGTTCGAGAGGATGGACATCATCTCCCCCGTCTGCTTGTCGGAGAAGAACTCCATGTTGAGCCGCTGCATCTTGTCGTAGGTGTCGGTCCGCACGTCGTGCTGGATGTTCTGCGCGAAGGCGTTGAACCCCCAGTTGCGGATCCAGTGGAACGCCGCCCCGATACCGAACGCCCCGCCGATGACGGCGATGGTGAACCAGAACTGCGCCTCCTGTCCCGTCGGGAGCCACGCGTCCGGGAGGACCACGAGCGGGATCTGCTCGCTGAAGAGCGCGTCCTGGTAGAACACGGCGTCGATGGCGATCCCTAACATTAGCGGCGGGAGGAGGTCGAGGAGCCGCGCGAAGACGCTGGCGAAGATGCCGACCGTCACTTGCGGGAGGTAGTCGCGACCGTACGCGAGGAACAGCCGTTTCATCGGGTTCTCGATCTTGTCCCGCTGTTCCTCGAAGGGGTCGTCTTCCTCCCACTCGGCGCTACTCATTACCGTTTCATATCGTATCGCGCCGCAAATACGTTTCCTTCGAACCGAAATACATCGGCGGAAATCTCCGGTAATGGCGGCCAAAGCGCGCGATCAGAGGATCGGAACGGGCAGAAGCGGACGAAACGGAAGGAGACGAGATGGTGTCCGAGAGCGGACGCGAGATCAGATCTCGCGGCGCTCCACGTCCGGGTCGACGCCGGCCGCGTCGAGGTCCTCGCGGATGCGCCGCCGGAGAGGGTCCGGGATCCGCTCGCGGGGAACGGGTGCGGCCGTGGCGGCGCTCGCGTCCGACTCGGCGACCGCGTCGGATTCGACAGTCGGGACCGTCCAGTAGAGGACGCGCCCGGCGTCCGCGTAGAACTCCACCGCGAACCGGTCGCCCCCGCCGTCGTAGTGGACGCGCGCCGCGTCGCCCTCGGCGCGCCATCCCTCCTGTCCGACCAGCGCGGCGATCGAGTCGTGCACGGTCGTCGTCGGGGCGGCGGACACATGTCGGTGTCGCCGGCGGGGCGCGCCGACGGCGACGTCATCGATACCGGTTTACAAATGCCGCCCCGATAGTTGGACATGTCCCTTCGCGTCACCTTCCTCGGGACGGGCGGCGCCGTCCCCACCACCGAGCGCGCGCCGAGCGCACTGTTCGTCAACCGCGAGGGCGACCGCCTGCTGTTCGACTGCGGCGAGGGGACCCAGCGCGGCATGATGCGGCACGGCACCGGGTTCGGGATCGACCACCTGTTCGTCTCGCACCTCCACGGCGACCACGTCCTCGGGATCCCGGGGCTGGTCCAGACGCTCGGGTTCAACGACCGGACCGAACCGCTGACGATCCACTGCCCGCCGGGAACCGCGGACGACCTCCACGACCTCGTGCACGCGGTCGGCCACGACCCCGCGTTCGAGATTCGGATCGACGAGGTCGCCCCCGGCGAGGTCGCGCTCGACGCCGACGGCTACGAGGTCCGCGCGTTCGAGACGGTCCACCGGACCGTATCGCAGGGGTACGTCCTCGAAGAGGACGACCGCCCCGGCCGGTTCGACCGACCGAAGGCCGAGGAACTCGGCGTCCCCGTCGGTCCGAAGTTCGGGCGGCTCCACGCGGGCGAGCCGGTCGAGGCCGAGGACGGCTCGATCGTCGAGCCGGACCAGGTCGTGGGACCGCCGCGGCCCGGCCGGAAGTTCGTCTACACCGCCGACACCCGCCCGCGAGAGGGGACCGTGGAGGCCGCGGAAGACGCCGACCTGCTCGTCCACGACGCCACCTTCGCCGACGACATGGAGGACCGGGCCCGCGACACGGCCCACTCGACCGGCCGAGAGGCCGGTTCGATCGCGGACCGGGCCGGCGCGAAGCGGCTCGCGCTGGTGCACATCTCCTCGCGATACGCCGCCGACGCCTCTCCGATCCGCCGCGAGGCGCGGGAGGCGTTCAGCGGCGAGTGCCTCCTCCCCGGCGACGGCGACCTGGTCGAGGTCCCGTTCCCAGACGCGGACGAGTAGAAGGAGTCACCGCGTCCCGCGGCCGGCGTTCCGGTTACCTCCGGGAAACCTTGATGGGCCGCCGCGACGACTCCTCGCGTATGTCCGCAGACTGCGTCTTCTGTTCGATCGTCGACGGCGACATCCCGGCCCGAACCGTCCACGAGACCGACGACGTGCTGGCGTTCCTCGACGCCAACCCGCTCGCACGCGGGCACACGCTCGTGATCCCGAAGTCGCACGCCCAACACGTCAAAGACCTCGACGACGGCCTCGCGAGCGACCTCTTCGCGGTCGTGACGGAGCTCACGCCGCGCGTCCAGTCGACCGTCGGCGCCGACGGCGCGAACGTCGGGATCAACGACGGCGAGGCGGCCGGACAGGAGGTCCCGCACGTCCACGTCCACATCATCCCGCGGTTCGAGGGCGACGGCGGCGCGCCCCTCCACGCGGTCGGCGGCGAGCGGCCCGACCTCTCCGACGACGAGCTCGACGCCGTCGCAGAGGACGTGACCGCCGCGATCGACGGCTGAGCGGCTGACTCGGACGACCGCTCGCGACACCGACCCGCGGTCGAACGCCCGCCGACCCGTCACCCCCGTCCCCCGGCCAGCCGGTCGGCCTCCGGGAGAGTGCGGAGCCACAGCATCGCGCCGGTGCCCACGAGCGGGCCGACGACGAGCGGGGCGAAGGCCCACCGCCAGCCGGCGGCGTCCCGCACGAGGGGGACCAGCTGGATCGAAGCGATGGTGATGAGGAAGCCGACGGCGGTCTGCAGGGTCAGCGCGGAGCCGACGTAGCTCTCGTCGGCGAGTTCGGAGACGGCAGCGGAGAACTGCGCGGAGTCGGCCACGATGAAGAATCCCCAGACGAGGACGAACGGGACGACCACGAGCGGCGGCGAACCGAAGACGACGCCCGCGAGCAGACAGGCGGTCCCCGAGACGCCCATGGACAGGCTGGTGACGGCGGACCGACCCCAGCGGTCGGCCGCGGATCCGGCCAGCCACGCGCCGACGCCGCCGACGGCGATAGTCGCGAACGCCAGCAGCGCGGCGCGGCCGTCGGCGTCGGCCATCCCGCCGACCTCGAAGCTCGCGGCGATATAGAACGGGATCCACGTCCAGACCGCGTACAGCTCCCACATGTGACCGAAGTAGCCGGTGTTCGCGAGGACGACGCCGCGGTCGGTGACGATCCGCCGGACCGCGCCGGGATCGAACGGCGCAGTCTCCGGCTGGTGTGGCCCGTCCTCGTACGCGAGGACGAGCGCGCCGCCGAGCGCCGCCAGCGCGGCCGTGCCGTACAGGACCGCGTCGGGGCGACCGATCCCGCCGACCGCCCGGAGGAGGTGCGGCGAGGCCGATCCGACCGTCAGCGCGCCGACCAGAACGCCGATGGCGAGCCCTCGTCCCCCGTCGAACCACGACGCCATCATCTTCATGCCGGTGGGATACACCCCCGCGAGCGCGACGCCCGTCAGGAATCGCAGGGCGATCGCGGGCGGGCCGCTGGCGACGAGCGCCGCGATGGCCGCCGTCCCCGCCGCGCCGAGCAGGGCGGAGCCGGCGAACAGGTACCGCGGCGGGACGACGTCGGCGATCGTCAGCGACGCCGACGCGAGGGCCCCCACGACGAAGCCGAGCTGGACCGCGTTGGTCAGCCAGGCCGTCTCGGCCGCGGAGAGTCCCCACGCCGCGGCCAACTCCGGCCCGACGGCCGTGCCGCTGAACCAGAGCGTCATCGCGAACAGCTCCGCGACGCCGACGAGCGCGAGCGCGCGCCACTTTCCGTCTGCGATAGCGGCCATGTATCAGCACCATTAGTAATAAAAATTATATAAATATTGTGTCGGGCACTGAAGCGATCCGCGACGCTTAACAATCGACTCCAGTGAGCGGAGCCATGCACACCAGAACGCTCGCGCTCGTCGGGGCGACCGGCGGCGCTGGGACGACGCGAACCGCGGTCGAACTGGCGGCGCTCGGCGCGCGCGACGGTCGCGACGTGGCGGTCGTCGACGCCGCGTTCACGACGCAGGGACTCTCCGAGCACGTGTCCGGGCGGATCGGGACGGACCTCACGACGCTCGTCACCGACGAGACCGGCGCGTCGCTGTCGGCGGCGACGTACCCGATCGCTGTGGGAGGCGGGAACGTCGGAGGCGCCGGGAGCGCCGGCACCGGCGACGGAGCCGACGCCCCGGATCTCCCGGGCCGTGCCGACGCGATCCCGGCCCGCGCGCCCTTCGAGCGCGTCGCGCGGGCGAAGACCGCGGAGGCGGCCCGGAAGCTGGAGCGGCGGATCGACGAGGCCGCGACGAGCTACGACGCCGTGATCGTCGACGCCGCGCCGGTCGGCTCGAACGAGGCGGTCGCGGGGGTCACCGCCGCGGACCGGACGGCGGCGGTGTTCCCGGCGACGACGCACGGCCGCGACGCCCGCCAGCGGCTCCGCGGTCGGATCGCCGACGTGGGCGCCGGAATGGATCGGTCGATCGCGGTGGCGCGAGGCGGCGACGGGGAGGGCGACG
Organism: Halorubrum salsamenti; assembly: GCF_007671685.1. Taxonomy (GTDB): domain Archaea; phylum Halobacteriota; class Halobacteria; order Halobacteriales; family Haloferacaceae; genus Halorubrum; species Halorubrum salsamenti. The sequence goes on from NZ_VCNL01000006.1 coordinate 77,611, forward strand.
AAGAGGGAGCCGAGAGCGGCGCGGACGTTCGCCTCCCACCGACCGAGTCCGCGGTCGCGAGCGCGCCGACGGCGGCGACGGGAGACGGGGAATACGTTCGCGCCGTCGCGGCGGCGTTCGAGGACGCCTTCGACGCGACGGTCGGGATCGAGTTCGAGGACCCCGGGCTGGTCGATCGGCTGACGCCCTGAGCGAAAGCGAAGAAAAGCGGGGCGAAGCGAGCGGAGGTGAGCGCGGCGCTCAGCGGAGCCCGTCGGGCGATCCGAGCGCGCCGCCGAGCGCGTCGCCGTCGCTTCCGGCGGAACCGGCAGAAACGGAGGACCCGTCGGATCCGGCGCCGAGCGGGGCGGAGCCGGCGACGTGGGCGTCGACCGCCTCGACGAGTTCCGACGGCGGGTCGTGGGTCTCGACGTACGTCGCCAGCGCGAAGTCCGCCTCGTCGCCGCCGGCGAGCGCGACCGCCTCGCTCCGCGGGATCCGACCGTCCAGCCAGTCGCGGACCACGTCTCGGCGGGTCGGCGCGAGCGGGCAGACGCCCTCGACGCCGCAGCGGTGGAGGGCCTTCGCGCCCGTCATCGGCGTCACGCCGGCCTCGCGGGCGGCGTCGCCGACGCTCCGCCCGGCGGTGTAGGCGTCGACGAGCGTCGCCGTCGCCTCGGGCGTGCACGGGAGGTCGTCCGCGTGCTCCGCGAGCCGATCGACGAGCGGGGTCTCCGTGTCGTCCGCGACGGCGACACCCCGGTCGCGCTGGCTCGCGGTCACTTCGAGGCCGTCCGCGATCTCCGACAGCGTCATGCGAACCGATGGCTCTCTCGGAGGGTTAAAACCACCGTACTGCGGCGGGTCGAACCCGTCAAACACCGATCGGTTACCGGTCGGTTCGAGCGCGCCGGTCCGGCCGATCGGCCCCGAATTCTCCCGGGTTTAAGTAAGGGATCGGGCCCGAGTTCGACGTGTGATGAGTGAGGCACGCTCGACCCAGACCCGTTCGCCCCGCACCGAAACCGACGACGCCGCGACCGCGGACCGCGCCGCAACCGCGGGCCGCGCCGCGACGGTCGACGCCGGTGAGACCGCGACCGACGACGAGACCGCCGCCCGCGAGACGTGTCCGGAGTGCGGCGGCCGCACGCGCGTCGACGCCTCGGAGCGCGTCTGTACCGACTGCGGGCTCGTCGTCGAGGCCGACCGGATCGACCACGGCCCCGAGTGGCGGTCGTTCGCCGACGACGACACGAACCCCAAGCGCACCGGCGCACCCCTGACGCGCTCGCGCCACGACCGCGGGCTCTCGACGGAGATCGGCCGCTCGACGAAGGTCAAGGGACGCAAGCGGCGGCGGCTCGCTCGGATGCGGACCCAGCACAACCGCGCGCAGATCTCGACGAAGCGCGACCGGAACAAGGTGTACGCGTACACCGAGATCCGGCGGCTGACCGGCGCCTTGGAGCTCCCCGACAGCGTCCGCGACGCGGCCTGCACGCTGTTCGACTCCGCGCAGGACGAGAGCCTGCTCCGCGGCCGGTCGCTGGAGGGGTTCGCGGCCGCCTGTCTGTACGTCGCCTGTCGCACCGCCGACGTGGCTCGTACCGTCGGCGAGATCTGCGCCGAGGCGAAGGCGACGGAGGACGAGCACCGGGCCGCCTTCGACGCGATGAACCGCGAGCTCGGCCTGCCGATTGCGCCGACCGGCCCCGCCGAGTACCTCCCGCGGTTCGCGAGCGACCTCGATTGCGACGCCGACGTGGAGCGCCGCGCCGGCGAACTGGCCGAGCGCGCCGTCGAGGAGGGAATCGCGAACGGCCGCAACCCGGTCGGCGTCGCCGCCGCCTGCCTGTACACCGCGGCCCGCGAGCTGGACGCCGAGTGCACCCAGCGGGAGGCCGCCGACGCCGCCGACGTGACGCCCGTGACCGTCCGCCGGACGTACGTCGACTTGACCGAGGAGTGAGCCGGGAGGGAGACGCGACCGTGGAGTGATCGGAGCGATCGTCATCTTCTGCGCCGCGAGTCGAAACCCGTCGAGAGCGTGAGCGCGAGCAGCGGGCTCCACACGAAGTTGACCAGCAGGCTCGACCCCGCGACCCGGCGGTTCCCGAACGCCTCCCGCAGGCTGGACAGCGGAACGCCCACGAACGCGGCGAACAGCATGACCATCAGGAACGGGAGAATGATCCGGTCGGCGACCGGCGCGACGCCGTCGATCTGCCCGGCTGCGAGGCCGACGGCGACGGCGACGAGGACGAGCGTCGACTGGTACTCCTCGACGACATCCATCGTCTCCGTCCCGCGGCGGCGTGCTAAGGCTGTGGGTTCGCGTCGGGATGGAACGGGTGAGCGGTTAAAAAGGGGAGACGGCGGCGAGGCCGCCGTTTCGTGACGGTCCGCGGGGCGGGCGCGGCGGCGTCAGCGGGGACCGCCGCCGATGGGGAAGCCGGCGACGACCGGCCGTCGCCGAGAGGGAGGGGCGACGACGGCCGGCGGCCGACGGCGGGTGGGAGGGGGAAAGCGGAGGGCGGGAGGGCACCGCGACCGCCCGGCGGGCGTCACGCATCTGAATCGATGGCCGGTTCCCAATTCTACGTTAGCCGTGTATAGTCCGGATGAAGCGTACAGCCCGTATCGGTCGGACGAACCGCGTCGTTCGTACCGCGCTCACTCCTCGCCGAGCTTGTGCTGGAACGCGAAGAAGACGCGGCGGCCGGTCTCGGTGAGGCGGACGGTGTCAGACCGCCCCACGTCCTCTAATTCGACGTAGCCGCGGTCGCGGAGCGGCGAGAGCACGTGCGTCTCCAAGGCGCGGTACTTCGCCGTCCGGCTCGCGCCCGCCTCGCGGAGGAAGGCGAGGCCGCGTTCGCCCGCCCACTCGATCAGGTTCCACTTGTCGGTCGTCACGTTGGCGTCGGCGCGCTCGTGGAGCCGACCGAGCACCGCGACCTGATCGGTCGTCGGCGCGTCCATCGGGTACAAGGGGAGGTCGACGGTGCGCTCGACGCCCTCGGTGAGCGGCTCCTCGCGCACGTCGTGGCGGTGGCGCTCGGGCTCGACGCTGTAGGGCCGAGCGCCGACGATCATACACGCCATCGCGACGCCGACCGCGGCGATCCGCGGGCCGGTCGAGACGTTGGCGAACAGCCGGTCGCCGTCGTCCTCGCCGGCGCCGTGCCGGGCGGCGACCGTCGTCGTCACGCCGAGCACGTCGTACACGTCGGCGAGTTCGACGGGGAGCGCGCGGACCGACGCGAACTCGGCGGCCGCGCCCCACGCGTCGCGCTGGTAGTCGGTGAGCCGGTCGGAGTCGACGCGGGTGTCCGCCGGGTCCGAGGCCCCGGCCGACTCGAAGTCGACGGCGCCGCGAGGGGCCTCGCGGTCCGGGGCGTCCGCGAGTAGATACACTACGTCCGCGCCGTGGCGGCGGAGGGGCTCGACGATCCGGTCGCGCTCGTGGCCGAGCGGCGCGACGTGAACGCGCCGTTCGGCGACGCTGGGGACCGATGTGTCCATACACTCGTTCCCTCCGGCGGTCGCTTAAAGGGTGCGTCGAGGGTCGTCGTCGGGGAGCGGCGACGGCTCCCCGCCGCTCCCGATCGCTCGGTTCCGATCGCGTGACGTGGGGACTCATAGCACGAAAACCGTTAAGCCCGACTGTCGCCTACGAACGGACATGAGCGCTGACCGGTCCGCCCTCCGGCGGGCCATCGAGCGCGGCGAACGGGACGGCGGCGAAATCGAGTTCAAGGAGCGGCTGACACGCGAGGTTCATCTGGCGGAGGGCCGGATGGAGTCGCTCGTGGCGCAGCTCCGACATCGGGTGCTCTCCGGCGACGGCGAGGCCACCTACGTCCTCGGCGTCACCGACGACGGCGGGTTGGCCGGGATCACGCCCGACGCCTTCTCCGAGACGATGGACGTGCTCTCGCTTCTGGCCGACGAGGCGGACGCTCACATCGCCGACGTGGAGACGTGGAGCGCCGGCTCCGCGGGCAACGGAAGCGCGGAGGGGCTCGTCGGCCTCGCCACCCTCCGCGACGGCGGGATGTTCGAGACGGACGACGACCACCTCGTGATCGGGACGGCGGGCCACGTCGACCACGGGAAGTCGACGCTCGTCGGCACCCTCGTCACCGGCCGCGCCGACGACGGCCAGGGCGGCACGCGCGGCTTCCTCGACGTTCAGCCCCACGAGATCGAGCGCGGGCTCTCCGCCGACCTGTCGTACGCAGTCTACGGCTTCGAGGACGACGGCGACGAGCCGGTTCGGATGGACAACCCGCACCGCAAGTCCGACCGGGCCCGAATCGTCGAGGAGGCGGACCGGCTGGTCTCGTTCGTCGACACCGTCGGCCACGAGCCGTGGCTCCGGACGACGATCCGCGGGCTCGTCGGCCAGAAGCTCGACTACGGGCTCCTCGTCGTCGCCGCCGACGACGGCCCGACGAAGACGACCCGCGAACACCTCGGGATCCTGCTGGCGACGGAGCTGCCGACGATCGTCGCGATCACGAAGGCGGACGCCGTGAGCGACGATCGGCTCGCCGCGGTCGAGCGCGAGGTGGAGTCGACGCTCCGGGACGCCGGCCAGACCCCCCTCCTCGTCGACCGACACGGGATCGACACGGCGGTCGCGGAGGTGGGCGACGGCGTCGTCCCCCTGCTCCGCACCAGCGCGGTGACGAAGGAGGGGATCGGAACGCTCGACCGGCTGTTCGAGACGCTCCCGAAGCGGGCGACCCCGGAGCGCGCGGAGTTCCGGATGTACGTCGACCGGAGCTACAAGGTGACCGGCGTCGGCGCGGTGGCGTCCGGCACGGTCAACTCCGGCACCGTCGAGGCCGGCGACGAACTCCTCTTGGGACCGATGGCCGACGGCTCGTTCCGCGAGGTCGAAGTCAGGTCGATCGAGATGCATTACCACCGAGTCGACAAGGCGACCGCCGGCCGGATCGTCGGGATCGCCTTAAAAGGCGTCGACGAGGAGGAGATCGAGCGCGGAATGGCCTTGGTGCCCCGCGGGAGCGACCCCGAGCCGGTCCGCGAGTTCGAGGCCGAGGTGATGGTGTTGAACCACCCGACGCGGATACAGGAGGGGTACGAACCGGTGGTCCACGTCGAGACGGTCTCGGAGGCGGCCGTCTTCGCCCCCGAGGGCGGTCGGCTCCTCCCCGGCGACACCGGGCGAACGACGGTCCGGTTCAAGTTCCGTCCGTACCTGATCGAGGAGGGTCAGCGGTTCGTCTTCCGGGAGGGGTCGAGCAAGGGAGTCGGAACCGTACGAGACATCGAGGAAACCGACGAACGCGAGGAGTGAGCTGGGGACCGCGTCAGGCGTCGCCGTTGTCGGTCACGTCGCCGACGGTAGCCGTGCTCGTGGCGCTGTCCTTGTTCGGGGGCGCGACGAGGGGCTGGAACTCCTCGTACCGGAAGCGGCCGAGGGTCTCCCCGGAGATGGTCTTGAAGTGGCTGTACAGCGCGCCCTCGTCGATGGCGGACTGCGTCATCCCCTCCGCCATCGTCATGTCGTACTTACACGGGACGAAGATCGACCGCTTCTCGTCCGGGTCGATGAGCTCGATGGCGACGTACATCACCCCGTCGATGGCGTCCCCGTACACGAGGTACTCGGTGTACGCCTCCTCGTCGTACGCCTCGACGAACGCGTCGGCGTAGTTGTTCGGGACCACGTGCATCAGCCCGAACCGGTCGTGGTCCTTCATGTCCTTACTGACCGTGTCGGTGTGAGGGACCATTACGACGGTCGTCTCCCACCCGTCCTCGCGGCGGTCCTCGGCGAGCATGTCGGTCTCTTCGAGCGTCTGCTCCCACGCGGTGATGTGCTCCTCGCCGAACCGCTCTCGGTGACGGACGAAGGCCTCCTCCTCGGGGTCCATTGCTGTGTGCGACTGGTCACGGGAGGGAGATAACTCTTTTCGAGCCCGTTCAGGCGACGCCGAACGCGGTCTCCATCAGCAGCGACCCCGCGAGCGTCACGACGCCGGCGAGGAACACCTTGCCGGCGACGCGGACCCGCTCCGGCGGCGCCGGGAGCCGGATCCACCGGAGCGGCGGGAGTCGCCGAACGAACCCTTCGAGACGTGTCCCGCGCGCGCTCACCGACGGCCCGTCGAGGTCGTCGACGGAGGTGGGCCACAGCCGCACCGTGGCGTAGCCGACGAGGAGCCAGCCGGCGACGAACGCCAGGATCTTCCCCCGGACGAACCCCCCGCCGGTCGCGAGGCCGAGCGCCAGCGCACTGAGCGTCACGGCGCCAGCCACCGCAAGCGCGTACGCGAACGCGTCGATCCACGCACGGGCGCGAACCGAGAGCGGCCGGGGGACGCCCATGGTCAGCTGCGGTCGTCGATCACGGTCGCCGTCTCCCGATGCTCGTCGTCGTGGCGGTGACAGTAGCTCAGGCGGCCACTATCGCTCACCTCGTAGTAGGCGGGTTCGATGGGGTCGGCGCCGCCGTCCGGGTCGACGCCGTCACAGACGCTCCCGAACTCGGCGTTGAGTCGATCTATCGCCTCGCTCTCGTCGTGCGTACGGGCCGCGTCAGCGACGGATCTGAGGACCCGTTCGACCTCGCCGGGGATCGAGAGGTCGCCGAACAGCTCGTCGTACGTCTCGTCGATCGTCGCGAACCGCGTCTCCATCCCGAGGCGTTCGCGGATCCGTTCCCGGATCGACCGGTCCGCACGCATCCGCTCTCGGAGGATCTCGCGGAACGAGTTGATCGATTCCCAGACGTCGTCGTCCAGCTCCTCGTGCTCGTCGGGGCGGATGCGGACCGGACACCGCGTGCTGAACGGACAGCCCGTCGGCGGGTACCGCGGGTTCGGCGGCGTCCCGTGGAGCGTGATCCGGTCGCGGCTCGCGGTGGGATCCGGCTTCGGAATCGCCGAGAGGAGCGCGTGGGTGTACGGGTTCGCGGGATCGGTGAACAGCTCCTCGGTCGGACCGATCTCCATGATGTTGCCGAGGTACATCACCGCGACCCGGTCGCAGATGTGCCGGACGACCGAGAGGTCGTGGGCGATGAACAGGTACGTCAGGTCGAACTCGTCTTGGAGGTCCTCGAGGAGGTTGATGATCTCGGCCTGCACCGAGACGTCGAGCGCGCTCACCGGCTCGTCGAGCACGATGAACTCGGGGTTCAACGCGAGCGTCCGCGCGATGCCGATCCGCTGGCGCTGCCCGCCCGAGAACTGGTGCGGGTACCGGTAGTAGTGCTCGGGCGAGAGTCCGACCTCGTCCAGCAGGGACTTGACGCGCTTCCGGCGGTCGGCCGGCGTCTTCCAGTCGTGAACGTCGAGCGGCTCCCGGATGATCTCGCCGATCGTCATCCGGTCGTTCAGGCTGGAGTCGGGGTCCTGGAACACCATCTGCGCGTTCTGGCGCCACTCGTAGAGCTGATCGCCGCGCAGCGACGTGATGTCGGTGCCGTCGAACAGGACCTCGCCGGCGGTCGCCTCTTCGAGCTGGATGAGCGTCCGACCGAGGGTGGTCTTCCCGCAGCCGGACTCGCCGACGAGCCCGAGCGTCTCGCCCCGCTGGATGTCGAAGCTAACGCCGTCGACCGCCTTGACGGGCCGAGAGTCGAACAGGCCGCCGCTGTCGTAGTACGTCTTCAGGTCCCGCACCTTCACCATCGTGTCGGGCGCGGTCTCCGCCTCGTCGTCGGGCGTCGTCGGAGCTGTGGTCTGGCTCATTCTCGATCACCTCGTCTGTCCCGCGCCCGATGACGCGCGACGGCCTCCTCGGTCGGAACGTCGTCGGGATACAGCAGACACGCGGCCGTGTGGTCGTCGGTCTCCTCGTCGACCGGCGTCGGGACCGGGTGGACCGACTCGCACTCGTCGAACGCCTTCGGGCACCGCGGCGCGAACCGGCAGTACGTCGCCGGCTCGTTCGGCGTCGGGACGCTGCCGTCGATCGTCGACAGCTTGTCGCCGACCTGCCCGCCCGGGATCGAGTCGAGGAGCCCGTTGGTGTACGGGTGTTTCGGGTCCGCGAACAGCGGCTTCACGTCGGCCGACTCGACGATCTCGCCGGCGTACATCACGTTGACCCGGTCGGAGACGTCGGCGATCACGCCCATGTCGTGGGTGATGAACATCACCGCCACGTCACGCGTCTCCTGAATCTCCGCGATCAGGTCCAGGATCTGCGCCTGGATCGTCACGTCGAGCGCGGTGGTCGGCTCGTCGCAGATCAGCATGTCGGGCTCGCACGCGAGCGCCATCGCGATGACGGCGCGCTGACGCATCCCGCCGGAGAACTGGTGCGGGTACTCGTTGACCCGGCGGCGGGCGTCCGGGATGCCGACCGCCTCGAGCAGCTCCGCGGCCTCCTGCGTGGCCTCCTTCCCGGAGAGCCCCCGGTGGAGTTCCAGCGCCTCCACGATCTGGTTGCCGACCGTGTAGACCGGGTTGAGGCTGGTCAGCGGGTCCTGGAACACCATCGCGATCCGGCCGCCGCGCATCTTGCGCTGGGCCTCGCCGGAGAGGCGGGTGATCTCGATGAACCCGTCGCGGATCGACTCGGGAGAGCCGGCGTCGCCGTCGAGGACGAAGACGCACTCGTCGCCGTCCGTGATCCCGACCTCGTCGGTGTAGCCGGCCGCGGCCACGTCGACCACCGGCACGTCGGCGGGGTCGGTGTAGCCGAACTCCGTCGGGGTGGCGTCGGTCTCTCCGAACACCTCGGCGGGGTCGTACCTCGCGTCGATCTCCTCGACGGCGACGGTCCGCTTCGAGAACGTCCGGGCGAACTCGCGGACCGCGTCGAGGTCGCGGTAGCGGACGCTGCTCCCGCGGAGCACGCGTCCGGGCGACTCGATCAGCCCCATCAGCGAACGGGCCGTGACGCTCTTTCCGCTCCCGCTCTCGCCGACGATACCGACCGTCTGGCCGGAGTCGATCTGGAAGTCGATCCCGTCGACGGCGCGGATCGTCTCCTTGTCGGTGAAGAAGGCGGTCTGGAGGTTCCGGACGTCGATGAGCGGGTCGTCGTTCCGAGCCGCGTCGGTCGCCGCGACCGCGGACACGGACTCCTCCTCGGCGGCCATCACGCACCACCTCCGGTGGCGGCCGCCTCGCTCTCGTCCACGTCCGCCTCCGGATCGATCGCGTCGCGGATCGCGTCACCGAGCGCGTTGAACGCGATGACGACTAAGACGATCGCGATCCCGGGAATGGTCGCGACGTGCCAGGAATCGGTCGAGACGTACGACTGCCCGCCGTCGATAAGCCGTCCCCACTCGGGGGTCGGCGGGTTGATGCCGAGTCCGAGGAAGGTCAGCGCGGCGGTCGAGATGATCACGCCGCCGATCAGAAGCGATCCGTAGATCAGGATGTAGCCGGCGATGTAGGGTGCCATGTGTTTGCGCATCGTCTGGAAGGGCGTCTGGCCGTAGCTCTTCGCGGCGTCGACCCACTCCTGTTCGGACACCTGCAGCGAGGGGCCACGTATCGCTCGCCACATCCCCGGCCAGTAGGCGAACGCGAAGATCAGCGCCAACAACAGCCCGCCGTCGAGTGGTTGCGCGATCGGGTGGTCCGCCTCTTGGAAGACGACGGAGACGAGCATGATGAGGAGCAACGCCGGAACGGCCTGGACGGTGTCGCTCGCCATCACCGTCACGATGTCGGTTATGCCCTTGTAATACGACGACAGGAGCGAGAGGACGACCGCGATGAGCCCCCCGAGTCCGATCGCCGTCACTCCGATGACGAGCGAGGTCCGGGCGCCGTACGAGAGGTGCGTCATCATGTCTTGACCTCTGTTCGTCGTCCCCAACGGTGCCCACCTCCCGTAGTCGTCGTAGCTCATCGGTCCGATCGTGTTCTGACCGTCGGAGCGGCTCTGGAGGTTCGCGAACACGTGCGTGGTCGAGGTGACCTCGCCGTCCTCGGAGAGGTACTCGAACTCGTGGGCGTTCGGCTCGTAGATGTTGTGCTGGGCCTCGACCGGGCTCACCGCCGGCGCCCACAGCGCCAACACGACGAACAGGAAGACGATCGCGAAGCCGAACAGCCCCCAGTAGTTGTTCCGGAACCGCCGGACCGTGTCGTCTCTCGGTGTCCAATCGGCGAGACGGTAGTGCGTCCGGTAGACGTTGAAGCCGCGCCACAGCCAGACGAGGAACGCGACAGCGTACGCGAACACGAGACCGGTCCGGATCGTCCACGCGACCGCCGGCGAGAGGCCGAGGAACGTCCCCTCCCAGCCGCCTTCCGGCAGCCGGTGTCCCGCGTTCGGGATCAGGTCCCGGCTGGTGATCGCGGGGAGCGACGAAGCGAGCGCGTCGACGCCGCCCGTGATCGCGCCGATGAGCGCGGAGAACGCGCCGCCGAACGGCGTGTACGCGATGAGCCCGGCGACAGCGACGAGGACGAACGTCAGCTCGGCGCGCTTCGCCCAGCGGTGGCCCCGCCGCGAGAGGTCGAGCCCGAGGACGTCGACGGCGGCGTCGGGCACGCTCGGAGAGACGGGGATCGTGACGGCGAACGCCATCAGGGTGGCCGTGATGGCGGTCGCGACGAACCCGGCCGCAGATCCGAGCGTGCCCACCACGTTGCCGCCGACGGAAGCCGGGACGCTCGCGAGGAGGTCGACGGTGAACCCGACGATCCCGAACAGCTGGCCGACCGCGGCGAACACGCGACCGATTTCGAGCAGGAGCAGGAGCGCGATCCCGGCGGTCCACACCATCGCCGGTCGCGGGTTCTCCCGGACGCGGTCTCGGAACAGCTTGTCGTCGTCCGGTTCCTCGAATCCGTCCGTGGAATCGCTCTGTCTCGTGCTCATTGGTCGTACCCCACGCGGGGATCGATAACGGTGTACAGGAAGTCCTGGAGGATGTTGAGTCCCAAGATGATCACCGTGAAGAGGAACAGCAAGGCCCCGGCCATCGGCAGGTCACCCTGCGTGAGCGCCTGGAAGAATATCCGCCCGAGCCCGTTGATGTTGAAGATCTGTTCGACGATCACGGAGCCGCCGATGAGGAGGAACGCCTCGCTCGTGATGACCGGCAGCAGCGGAATCAGGGCGTTCCGGAAGATATGCTTCCAGACGATCACCCGGCTGGAGAGCCCCTTCGCCTTCGCGGTCTCGACGAACTTCGAGTTGACCGTCTCCAGCATCGCCGTCCGCCCGATCCGCAGCTCCGCCGCCATCGACGCCGAGCCGAGGATGATCGCCGGCGGCAGGATGAGCTTGATGTCGATCGCCAGCGCCGTCCAGTCGTTGATGTACGGCACCGGGAGCATGAGAACGTCAGTGGTCGAGATCCACTCGAGCCTCGGCGTCCCGGTGATGCTGATGTCTCGGGCCGCGAAGTCCGGGCCGAGGGTGTACCAGTCGAATCCGAAGAGACCGCCATCGTTGCGGGTACGGCGGAGCACCGCCAGCGCGATCACGCACAGCCAGAAGTTCGGCAGCGCCTGCCAGATGATGCCGCCGAGGGAGGCCGTGTAGTCACCGAGCGTGTTGGGGTTGAGCCCGGCGTAGAAGCCGAGGGGAATCCCGATGAAAAGCGGCAGCAGGATCGCCCAGAACCCGAGCCAGAGCGTCGCCGGCGCGGCACCGACAGCGATGTCGAGGATGTCCCGCTCGGCCTGAACCACCCACGACTGGCCGAAGTTGAACGTGAGGAAGTCGGTGATGAAGTCGACGTACTGTTCCCACAGCGGGTCGTTGAGCCCTAACCGTTCCCGGAGCTGTGCCCTGTCCGCTGCGCCCGCTTGGGGGCCGAGCCGTGCGGCTACCGGATCGATCGGTCCCGCGCGGAGCATGATGAACAGGAAGGTCAACACGGAGAACAACACCGGGACGGTGAGCAGTAGCCGCTTGACGAAGTACTCCCAGCGGCTCATGGTACCTTACGGTCTCTTGGGGTCGTGGTGGGCATGGATCGGCTCAATATTGGAGGGTGACTCGTGCAGTAACTAAATCCATCGATAACGGGGGGTCGAGGGCGTCTACTCGGCCTCTTCGTTGAGTTCGGTCTGCCAGTCGAGGTAGAACCCGTTGGTCTCGGTGGGCATCGTCGACGTGTCGGTGTTGAGCGGTTCGAGCTGGAACATCCCGTACGGAACGGCGGGCCAGCTCCAGATCCACCCGAGGCTGTACATCTGGAGGTCGCCGTCCTCACCGCGGCTCTGCAGGACGGAGAACTGCGACGTCTCCAGCGACAGGTTGACGCCGGTCCCGGAGATCAGGTCGCGAATGAGCTCACCGGCCGTCTGGAACACCTCGGCCTCGTAGGTGGTGAGCGTCATCTCGACCGGGTCGTCGGGCGTGATGCCGGCCTCTTGGAGGACCGACTGGGCGCCCTCGATGTCGCTCTCGCCGAGGCTGTACGGGTACTCGTCGAGGAAGCTGTTGTAGCCGTCGTTCCCGGTGGGCCAGATCGCCGGCGGGAGGAAGCTGTACGCCGCCGTGCCGCGGCCCGCGAACACCTCTTGGATGATCTGCTCTTTGTTCATCACGTACGCGATCGCCTGGCGGGCCGCCTGCTGCGTGTTCGAGACGTTGAACCCGAAGTAGTAGGTGCTGATCTCGGAGATCCCGAGGTAGTTGACCTCCTCGTTCAGCTCGCCCGCCGGGCCGTACGTCCCGACCTGTCGGCCGCGGTCGTCGGACTCGGCGTCGATGGCGTCCGCCTCGTACGCGAACGTCGGCATCTCGAACCGATCGGCGTTCTGTTCGAGGGCGTAGGTCCACGCCGCCTGAGAGTCCTCGATGATCTCCCAGTTGACGGCGTCGACGCTCGCGACCTCGCCGTAGTAGTCGTCATTGCGGACGACCGTGACGTCCTCGTCGACGTTGAACTCGCCGAGCTCGAACGGCCCGGTGCCGTTGGCGACCTCGGTCGAGAACTCCTGGTGGGTGACCTCGCCGTCGTACCCCTCGATGTCGCCGACGTATCCCTCCGGAATCACGGAGAAGCTGGAGTACGCGATGACGTCGAGCACGTCGGGGTTCGGACCGACGAGCTGGATCTCGATGGTCTGGTCGTCGACGACTTCGACGGCCAGCGAGTCGGGGACGACGTTACCCTCGTCGTCCGTCTCGGCGTCGATACCGAGGCCGACGGGCTGGTTGAGGGTGAAGCCCGCGCGCTCGGAGTTCTCCGACTCGACGGTGCGGCGCCAGGAGTACTTCACGTCCTGGGCCGTCATCTCGGTCCCGTCGTGGAACTGGACGTCGTCGCGGAGCGTGAACGTCCACGTGGTGCCGTCCTCGGAGACCTCGTACTCCTCCAAGAGCTGGTTTTCGATCTCCGGGACGCCGTTGGGGAACGCCGTCAGGTTCTCGTAGAGCTGCGTGATGACGATCGACGACGCCGTGTCGGTGGACATGATCGGGTCCAGCTCGTCGAAGGTGCTGTTGATCAGGTTGAGCTCGCTCTGTCCCTCGACGGTCGTCGTGTTGAGCTGCTGCCAGTGTTTGCCGAGCGCACCGGTCAGCGGCACGTCGACGTAGTCGTACCAGAACAGCTCGGTGAGGCCGTGATACAGCGGGATGAGCACGGCGTCGTCGCGGGCCGCCTCCTCCATCTCGATGTACGCCTCCTGACGGAGCTCTTCGTCCTCCGGAAGGGGGTTGTCGACGGCGCTCTCCCATGCAGCCTGCGCCTTGTCGGCGTTGGTGCGCTGGGGCTCGTCTTCGCCGTCTTCGCCGTCCATTCCATCGCTACCGTCTTCGCCGTCGGTGTCGTTACCGTCGCTACCGTCGGAGGGCTCCTGATCGGAACAGCCGGCGAGGCTTACCGCCGCCCCGCCGCCGAGGAGGCCGAGTAGCCGTCGTCGCTTCGTGCTCTCAACTGCCTCTCCATTTGTTGGATCGGGCATATAACACCGGTTTTGTTAGGTTATACTAAAGTCTTCCTCAAAGATCCTTATAGTCTATCGGAGAACTCGGGTGGGGTGAACGCTCAGTTGATCGCGTCACGCTTGACGGACCCGTCCGTCTCGCTGTCACCCGTTTCGCGCGTCTTCATCCGCCTCGTCCGTCTCACCGCTCGCATCGTCGTCGACTGAGACCAGCTCCATCAGCGGGTAGCCGTCTTGCATCGCCATCCGCGTGCGGACCGCGACGCCCTCGTAGGCGATCCGCATCTCGACGTCCATCAGCGAGCCGGTCAGCTCCGTGTAGCCGTTCTCGTGGTCGATCGCGTCCGCGACGCGGTCGTCGTGTATCTCCACGCTCACCGACTCGCAGAACGGCTGGTTCTCGATCGCCTCCGTCATCGCCGCCTCCAAGCTGCGCGTGCTCGACGGGCTGATCGGCGTTCCCGCGAACTGGTGGTACAGCGAGCCGAACTTGATCCCGGCCTCGAAACACGCCTGCTGGGCGTCAGTTGCCATAGAGGAACTCCGGGAGCAGCGGGGAAAGAACGTTCGGCGGCGGAGTCGACGAGGGTGACCGCGCTACCCGCCCGCGCCACCGCCGAACGGAAGGCGTTAGGTCCGCCGGGCGGAACCGGGAGGCATGAACACGCTTCGCGTGACGGGCGGACGGGTACTCCGCGCTGACGGCCGCGTGACCGAGTCGGACGTGACGATCGATCGCGACGCCGGAACGATCGTCGCGGTGGGTGACGAGGCCGTAGAGAGCGGAGAGAGGGCTGAAAGCGGCGAAACAGCCGACGAGACCCTCGACGCCGACGGCGGGCTCGTGATCCCGGGACTCGTCAACGCCCACACGCACGTCGCGATGACGCTTCTCCGGGGATACGCCGACGACAAGCCGCTCGACCCGTGGCTGCGCGAAGATATCTGGCCCGCCGAGGCCGAACTCACGCCGGACGACATCGAGGCGGGCGCCGAGCTCGGCGTCCTAGAGATGATCCGGTCGGGGACGACCGCGTTCGCGGACATGTACTTCGCGATGGACCGCGTCGCGGACGTGGTCGATCGCGCTGGACTGCGAGCCCGCCTCGGTCACGGCGTGGTCACAGTCGGAAAGGACGACGCGGACGCCCGCGCCGACGTCGAGGAGAGTCTGGCGGTCGCGACGGAGCTCGACGGCGCCGCGGACGGTCGGATCCGGACCGCGTTCATGCCGCATTCGCTGACGACGGTCGGAGAGGAATTCCTCCGCGAGGGCGTCGCTGCGGCGCGCGAGGCGGACGTCCCGGTCCACCTCCACGCGAACGAGACGACGGACGAGGTCGACCCGATCGTCGGCGAGCGCGGGGAGCGACCGATCGCGTACGCGGACGACCTCGACGCGCTCGGCCCGGACGACTTCTTCGCGCACGGCGTCCACCTCGACGGCTCGGAGATCGATCGGCTCGCCGAGGCGGGGACCGCGATCGTCCACTGCCCGGCCTCGAACATGAAGCTCGCCAGCGGGATGGCCCCGATCCAGCGCCTCCGCGAGGCGGGCGTCACGGTCGCGCTCGGCACGGACGGGGCGGCCTCGAACAACGATCTGGACGTGTTCGACGAGATGCGCGACGCCGCGATGCTCGGGAAGCTCGCCGCGGACGACGCGAGCGCGGTGCCCGCCGCGGCGGTCGTGGAGATGGCGACCGCCGGCGGGGCCGACGCCCTCGACCTCCCCGGCGGTCGGATCGAGCCGGGTGCGGCCGCCGACCTCGCGGTCGTCGACCTCGACGCCCCGCACCTCACGCCGGTCCACGACCCCGTCTCGCACCTCGCGTACGCGGCGCGCGGGAGCGACGTGCGCCACACCGTCTGCGACGGCGAGGTCCTAATGTGTGACCGCAAGGTACTGACGCTCGACGCCGACGCGGTTCAAGAGCGGGCGGCGGCGGCCGCGAGCGACCTCGTCGATCGGGTCGGCGAACAGTAATTTCGGGTCTTGGCTGCTCGATAGCGGGAGTAGGTATATCGGTGCGGTTGATTGGTCGTTTATAAGTCGGATCGCGGTGTTGCTGTCGGCTGTTTATAAGCGATCGACGGCTTTGCGGTGAGGATCTCCAAAGCCCCAGCCGCGAGGGCTCGCGCGCCTTGTTGTGCTCCTCGCTCAGTCGCTAGCGCTCCCTCGCTGCGGTGCTTACTGCGGCGTGCTTCACCCTCGCGACTGCCCCTTTGAGTCCTCCCGCACCGCAACCGCAGCCTCACGCCTCCCCAGCCTCGTCGGCCGGCACTTATAAGTGCCGGCCGACTCCCTCGCGCGGCGCCGTTCGCGGCCTGTCGGCCGCTCACGGGCGCGCGCCACCGCAGACCCATTTATAAGCGATTGTCGCTGTCGCTCACAGTCGTTTAAATACGTCATCACCGCCACCGATCTGCAACACTCACTCCCGCCCTGATTCGCCACCGACACTCGATCGATGATCGAGGCGCGTCCGAGCCGCGGACCGGCCCTATCTAAGCCCGAATCGACGTCGATCAGGAGCGATTAACCGTCCGATCTCGCTAAATCGCCGATCCGTCGAGACAGCGCCGTAAACCCGAATACAATCCGGTTTAAACCGGCTTAACGGAGTTCACTTTTTATGGGATAACGGCGTCACGGACCGGACGCACATGAGAGAACGCACGATTGGCCTGCTGTTGATCGCGGTCGTCGCGCTCGGCGCGATGACCGGCGTCGCGGCCGCCGAGGGCGACCTCGGCGTGGCCGTCGACAAAGACGCGGACGGGACATCGACGGTCACGGTGACCGAGAACGACACCGCGGTCGAGAACGCCTCGGTGACCGTCACCGCCGCCGGCGAGAACGACACCTACGTCGGCGCGGGCGACTACGAGACGGACGCGAACGGTACCGTCGACCTCGAAGCCCCCGAGGAGGACGTGACGGTCGAAGTCACGGCCGCCTCCGGGAACGAGACCGCCTCGACGACGGCCGACCTCGAGGCCCCTGACGGCCTCGAACTCGACGTCGGGAACGCCGACGGCGAACCGGTCGTGACGGTGACGGACAACGACACCGCGGTCGAGAACGCCTCGGTGAACGTCACCGCGGCCGACAGCCAGAACGCCACCTACGTCGGCGCGGGCGACTACGAGACCGACGAGAACGGCACCGTCACCCTCCCCGCCGCCGCAGAGGACGTGACGATCGAGGTGACCGCCGAGTACGAGAACGACTCCGTCACGGAGACGGTCGAGCTCGAGGCCCCCGAAGGACTCGCGCTCGAGGTCGAGAACGCCGACGGTGAGCCCGTCGTCACGGTCACCGACGACGGCGAGGCCGCGGAGAACGCCTCTGTGAACGTCACCGCGGCTGACGACCAGAACGCCACCTACGCCGGCGAGGGCAGCTACGAGACCGACGCGAACGGCACGGTGACGCTGCCGGCCGCCGAGGAAGAGGTCACAGTCGACGTGACGGCCGAGTACGGGAACGACTCCGTCTCGACGACGGTCGAGCTGGGCGTCGAGGGCGGCGAGGACCAGCCCTTCGGCCAGCTCGTGCAGGACTTCGTCGACCGCCTGGAGGACCGCGAGGGCGGCATCGGCGCCGCAGTCTCGGACTTCGTGACGGAGAACAACCCGGGGAACGCCCCTGACCACGCGGGCGGCCCCGGCGGTCCGGACGACGCGGGTAACGGAAGCGACGCGGGCAACGCGAGCGACGGCCCCGGTAACGCGCCCGACCACGCCGGTCAGGGCAACGGGAACGGAAACGGCAGCGAGCAGGGGCCGCCGGCCCACGCCGGCCCGAACGGTGACGACGGCGACGACGCGAACGAGAGCGACGACGACAACCGGGGACCGCCGAGCGACGCCGGTCCGGACGGTGACGACGCCGACGACACCGAGGAAGACGACGCCGACGACACCGAGGAAGACGACGCCGACGACACCGACGAGAGCGACGAAGAAGACGAGAGCGACGAAGAAGACGAGAGCGATGGGGACGACGCTGACGCGGAAGACGACGAAGACGACGGCGACGCCGGGAACGGGCCGGGTAACGGCAACGGACAGGGCAACGGCCCGCAGAACTGACGGCGCGTCGCGCGCCGGTTCGGTTCCGAATCGCTGACGGTTCTTTTTCCGGACTCGCTCGGTGTCGGCAGGGTTTAGTGCGCCGTGAGCGAACCGAGAGGCATGAGCGAGACTTCGTATCCGCCGGTGTCACAGCACCTCTCGGACCTCGAGACGGCCCGCGAGGAGGGGCGCCGGAAGATGGACTGGGCGCTCCAGCACATGCCGATTCTCAACGCCCTCCGCGAGGAGTTCGTCGACGAGCAGCCGCTCGCCGGCGAGACGATCGCGATGGCGATGCACGTCGAGGCGAAGACGGCGAATCTCGTCGAGCTGCTCGCCGACGGCGGCGCCGAGGTCGCGATCACCGGGTGTAACCCGCTCTCGACGCACAACGACGTGTCGGCCGCGCTCGACACCCACGAGTCGATCACCTCCTACGCGGTCCGGGGCGTCGACGACGAGGAGTACTACGACGCGATGCACGCCTGCATCGCCCACGAGCCCACCATCACCGTCGACGACGGGATGGACATGGTGAAGCTCGTCCACGAGGAGTACCCCGACCTGATCGACTCCATCGTCGGCGGCGCCGAGGAGACGACCACCGGCGTCGACCGCCTGCGCGCGATGGACGCCGACGGCGAGCTCCACTACCCCGTCTTCGCCGTGAACGACACGCCGATGAAACAGCTGTTCGACAACGTCCACGGGACGGGCGAGTCGTCGCTCGCGACCATCGCGATGACGACGAACCTCTCGTGGGCCGGTAAGAACGTCGTCGTCGGCGGGTACGGCCAGTGCGGGAAGGGCGTCGCCAAGAAGGCGTCCGGCCAGAACGCGAACGTCATCGTCTGCGAGGTCGACCCGCGGAAAGCCTTGGAAGCCCACATGGAGGGGTACGAGGTCATGCCGATGCGGGAGGCCGCGAAGAAGGGCGACGTGTTCATCACGACGACGGGCAACCGCGACGTGATCACCCGCGAGCACTTCGAGGAGATGGGGGACGGCGTCCTCCTCGCGAACGCCGGCCACTTCGACGTGGAGGTGAACCTCGATCACCTCGACGACCTCGCCGTGGACCGCTACGAGGTCCGCGACGGCGTCGAGGGGTTCGAGATGGCCGACGGTCGCGTCCTGAACGTGATCGCCGAGGGCCGGCTCGTCAACCTCGCCGCGCCCATCTCGCTGGGCCACCCGGTCGAAGTGATGGACCAGAGCTTCGGCGTGCAGGCGGTCGTCGTCCGCGAACTCGCCGAGAACGGCGAGCGCTACGAGCCCGGCGTCCACGACGTGCCCGACGAGCTCGACCGCGAGGTCGCGGACATCAAGCTCGCCGCCGAGGGCGTCGAGTACGACGCGCTCAGCGACGAGCAGCGCGAGTACATGGACAGCTGGGAGCACGGGACGTAAGCGGTCAGAGTCGTTTATAAGCAGAAGTGCGGTCGGCGCGTGCCGACGAGCGCCCGCAGGGCGCGAGTCGCACGCGCGAGGGAGTCGGCCGGCGCTTATAAGCGCCGGCCGACGAGGCTGGGGAGGCGTGAGGTGCGGTCACGGTGCGGTCGGGTGGGACTCAAAGGGGCAGTCGGCGAGGCGGGCGCAGGCGACACCAAGGACCGCAAGGAGGGAGCGAACGAAGTGAGCGAGCGACTGAGGACCGCAGCGAGCGTGCGCCCGCCTCGCCGGCTGGGCTTTGGAGGGGTTCACCGAGCCGTCGGCAGGAGCGATTTATAAATAATCGGCAGAGAGGGCGATCTCGTACAGCCAACCACCATCAACAACGGCGGTGGATACACATCCACATACACCGACCTCGCCCTCACGCCCTTTTTGAGCGACAACCCCCTACACGTATCAGTGACAGTCACGAGCGTCCACGACCCGAGCCACCGCGAGGCCCTCTGGGAGCTGGAGGACGCCTTCGAGCGCGGCGATCTGATCAGCGTCTTCGGCCGCTGCACGGTCAGCTACGAGGGCCGCGCCGCGTCCGACCTCGGCGCCGGCGACCGCCTGCTCGTGTTGAAGCCCGACGGCGCCGCCCTGGTCCACACCGACGAGGGGCGCCAGCCGGTCAACTGGCAGCCGCCGGGCTCCGAACACCGCGCCGCGGTCCGCGAGGGGCGGCTTCGCGTGCGTTCCACGCGAACGAACCCCGACGAGACGCTGACGGTCCGCTTCGAGCGCGTCCACCACCTCTCCGCGATGGCCGTCACGGGCGGGCGCGACCTCACGCTCCACGGGAGCGAGGAGGACCTCCGGACCCGGATCTTGGAGCGCCCGGAACTCGTCGAGCCGGGGTTCGAACCCCGCGAGACCGAGCGCCCCTCCAGCGCCGGGCCGATGGACGTGTTCGGCGTCGACGCCGACGGCAACCCGGTCGTCGTCGAGCTGAAACGCCGACGGGTCGGCCCGGACGCCGTCGGGCAGCTCGCCCGGTACGTGCGGGCGCTTCGGGAGGAGCTGGGGATCGAGGAAAGAGGCGACGACGAGTCCGACGTCGACCGCGGCGACGATGACCCCGTCGTCCGCGGAATGCTCGTCGCTCCTTCGGTTACCGATCGGGCCGCCGAGCGACTCGCGGAGCGCGGGTTCCGCCACGTCGCGCTCGACCCGACGCCGGAGTGATCGGGCGGCGTGACGCGGTCGAGTGACGTGGCCCAGTGGCGTGCCAACACCCATCGCGATCCGTCGGAGAACCGTCGCTACCCTCCGACGAGCCGACGACGGCGGCGTGGTATCGAAGGCTTTATCGCCGCAGCGCGGGCTACATCGGACAAGTAGCCATGTCTGACAAACCCGCCTCTATGTATCGGACGATCGACAAGCCGTCGTACACCCGCCGCGAATACATCACGGGCATTCCCGGCTCGAAGATCGCGCAGCACAACATGGGCGACCTCTCCGCGGAGCCGGACGACTACCCCGTCCAGATCAGCCTCCGCGTCGAGGAGGAGCTCCAGATCCGACACGGCTCGCTCGAGAGCTCCCGGCTCTCGGCGAACCGCCACCTCATCAAGGAGCTCGGCGAGGGGAACTACAAGATGACCCTCCGCAAGTTCCCCCATCAGGTCATTCGGGAGAACAAGCAGGCGACCGGCGCCGGCGCGGACCGCGTCTCCGACGGGATGCGGCAGGCGTTCGGCAAGCCGGTCGGGACCGCGGCGCGGCTCAACAAGGACGACATCGTCTTCACGGCGTACTGCGACGTCGAGCAGGCGTCCGTCGTGAAGGAGGCGTTCCGCCGCGCGTACAACAAGCTCTCCCCGCCGTGCCGGATCACGGTCGACCGCGGCGAAGAGCTGCTCGTCTCGTAGCGACCGCCGACGATTCCCGTCGTTCGAGGCGGCCCCCTTTTCCGTGCGATCGCTTCGCGTAGCTCTGGGCACGGCGCGCACGACGCCGGCGCCGATCCCCGAGCCGAACACCTGAAATACCTCGCTCGCGTACCGAACGGCAGTGTCACAGCAGCTGGCCGAGGTCGAGACGCTGTTCCTCCACGAGGCGCGGAGCGACTACACCGTCGTCGCGAACCGGGACGGTAACCGGGTGCTCCGCGGGCGGCTCGAACTCAAGGAGACCTCCGCGGGCCCGCGGCCGGGCAAGTTCCGGGTGATCCGCGACGGCGAGGACCACCCGCGTCAGCCCGACGAGTTCGTCGACCTCGCCCGCGCGGCCGGTCGGATCCGGATCTCCGAGCAGACATCTCCCGAGAACCGGAAGCGGCTGAAGGAGATGCTCGACGGCTACCAGCTGGAGGCGACGGCGGTCCGGACTTGCCGACGCTGCGCGAGCGACGGTCGGTACGGCCCAATCACGAGCGAGGGCGCGATCGAGCACAACGGCGAGCTTATCTGCCGGGACTGCGCCCGCCGGGAGCTGGAACGGGAGCTGTCGTACAAAGGCGAGTTCACGGGCGCCGCCGAGGAGCGCCTCGAAGAGCTCCTCTACGAGTCGGGGGACTTAGACCGGATCGTCAACCTCCTGCAGGGCGGACTCGACCCCGACCTCACGAAGTACGACGAGGTGTCCGCCAACGTCGACGACATCTCGCCGGTCCGGACCGAGGACCTGGACCTGCACCCGGATCTCTCCGCGCACCTCCAAGGGCGCTTCGAGGAGCTGCTGCCGGTCCAGAGCCTCGCCGTGCGGAACGGCCTGCTCGACGGCGACGATCAGCTCGTCGTGAGCGCGACCGCGACCGGGAAGACCCTCGTCGGCGAACTGACGGGGATCGACCGAGCGCTGAAAGGCGACGGGAAGCTCCTCTTTCTGGTCCCGCTCGTCGCGCTCGCCAACCAGAAGCACGAGGACTTCGAGGACCGCTACGGCGACCTGCTGAACGTCTCGATCCGGGTCGGCTCCTCGCGGGTGAACGACGACGGCAACCGCTTCGACCCGAACGCCGACGTGATCGTCGGCACCTACGAGGGGATCGACCACGCGCTCCGGACCGGGAAGGACCTGGGCGACGTCGGCACCGTCGTCATCGACGAGGTCCACACGCTGAAGGAGGGCGAGCGCGGTCACCGGCTCGACGGACTCATCTCGCGGCTGAAGTACTACAGCGAGAACCGGATGGAGACGCATTCGGGGTACGACGGAACCCAGTTCGTCTACCTCTCCGCGACCGTCGGCAACCCCGAGTGGCTCGCCGAGAGGCTCCGGGCGACGCTGATCGAGTTCGAGGAGCGCCCCGTCCCCATCGAGCGCCACGTCACCTTCGCGGACAGCCGCGAGAAGGCCGACATCGCGGACAAGCTCGTGAAACGCGAGTTCGACACGAAGTCGTCGAAGGGGTACCGGGGGCAGACGATCATCTTCACGAACTCCCGGCGGCGCTGCCACGAGATCAGCCGGAAGCTCCGGTACGACTCCGCGCCGTACCACGCCGGGCTCGACTACAAGCGCCGGAAGAAGGTCGAGCGCCAGTTCGGCAATCAGGACCTCTCGGCGGTCGTCACCACCGCGGCGCTGGCCGCCGGCGTCGACTTCCCCGCCTCGCAGGTGATATTCGACTCGCTGGCGATGGGGATCGAGTGGCTCTCCGTTCAGGAGTTCTCCCAGATGCTCGGCCGGGCCGGCCGACCGGACTACCACGATCGTGGCCGCGTCTACCTCCTCGTCGAGCCCGACGGCGTCTACCACAACTCCATGGACCGCACCGAAGACGAAGTGGCGTTCACCCTCCTCAAAGGCGAGATGGAGGACGTGGCGACCCACTACGACGAGACCGCCGCCGTCGAGGAGACGCTGGCGAACGTCGTCGTCGCGGGCAAGAAGGCCAAGCGGCTCAACGACCGCATGATCGGCGACGTGCCGACGAAACACGCGATCGGCAAGCTACTGGAGTGGGAGTTCATCGACGGCTTCGAGCCGACGCCGCTCGGTCGCGGGATCACGCGGCACTTCCTCGCGCCCGACGAGGCGTTCTTCATGCTCGATGCGATCCGGACGGGGACCGACCCCTACCAGATCGTCGCCGACCTCGAACTGCGCGACGACGAGGAGTGAGAATCCGCCGCGCAACGAAACGCTTTACCGGCCCATGCGGGTACGTATGGGTGCGGGACCGTGGGTTAGTGGTATACTCCGGGCCTTGGGTGCCCGTGACCCCGGTTCGAATCCGGGCGGTCCCATCCTGCTGCTGCGAGCGATACCGCGAGCAGCAGCAGCGGAGAGGATCCGAAGCAGGGAGCGAAACGGAGTGGAGCGACCGAGGTTCGAATCCGGGCGGTCCCGTTTTCGCTGTTTCTCGTTACCGCTCCAGCACCGTCCCGCTCGCGCCGACGGCGTAGTCGCGGTCGCCGTCGAACGCCGCGACGGCGCGGAGGTTCTGGCCGGAGGGCGTGTCGACGACGCTCCAGACGCCGTCCTCGCGCTCGGCGACGGTGCCGCTCCCGCCGACCGCGACTCCGCCGGCGTCGCCGGTGATCACGTCTTTCAGGCCGGCCTCGGCGATACGGTCCGACCGCCACTCGACGCCGTCGTAGACGTAGAGCGAGCCGCTGCCGCCGACCACGGTCGCGTCGTCGGGGGCGTCGGCGTCGAGTCCGGCGAAGGTCGTGTCGGCGTCCTCGATGCCGAACGGCTCCCACGTGGTGCCGTCGTCGGTGCCGAACACCTTCCCGTTCGTGTCGATCAGCGTTCCCGCGCGGGCGCCGTAGAAGTCGACGGCGGGGATACCGGAGCCGGACCCCGGCGTGAGGTAGTTCCACGTGCCCTCCTCGCCGTTCTCGAAGCTGTAGTAGACCAGCCCAGAGTCGTCGACCACGTACACGTCCGCGTCGCCCGCGGGGCCGGTGACCGCGACGGAGTTGAACTGGTTGGAGGCCCCCGTCGGCTTCGATCGGTCGGCCAGGTTCCCGGTCGCCACGTCGTACTCGCCGACGGCGCCGCTGTTGCCGACCATCCAGAGCCGCTCGCCGTCGTCGGTGACCGCGGCCCCGTAGAGGCCGTTTCCGTTACCGGAGACGCCGCCGCGGAACACGGTCTCCCAGCCGGCCGCCGTCCGCTCGATCAGCACGCCGCCCGCGCCGACCGCGTGCGGGTTCGTTGCGGTGTACCGGACGTCGTGGAGAGTCCCGTCGACCGGGGTCTTCGCGGCGGTCCAGTCGGAGGCCGACTCCTCGTCCGCCGACACGACGCCGGGGACCGCGGCGGCCGCGACCGATGCGCCTGCGAGCTTCACGACCGAACGTCGAGTGTGTCGGGTCATCGCATCTGGGCGTTGGCCGGGAAGGGTAGTAAAAACCGGAAACCGTGGCGCTGAATTGAACTGATTTCAGGCGACTTGATCGGATTTTATCGGATCAACGGACGGTGTTTTCAAGTAAGCGATCGAAACGGCCGGTGCTTTGAAGTAGAGAAACGAATTGCGCCGGGATGACCGTCTCGCACGGGGGCGGACCGGACCCGATCGATATCGGCGCGCGGTCGTCGACGACGGCGACGCGACTCGCCGATCCGGCCGCGGCCTTTCGAAATCCTTTTGTCTCGAATCGACGTTGGTCCGAGTGCGAGCCGCCTTAGCTCAGATTGGGAGAGCACTCGACTGAAGATCGAGCTGTCCCCCGTTCAAATCGGGGAGGCGGCATTTTCCTGCTGATCTGCTTCACGAGGCGCAGCTGAACGTCGAGCCGCCCCGTCCCAATCGGGAGGAACGCTCATTAGCCGTCCGTCGCTATCCACGCGGGTGAGCGACGACGGACGCGCCCTCGACGATCCCGACGACGGACCGCTCGTCAGCCGGAAGCGCCCGCTTCGCTACGCGATGAGCGCGGCGTACGTCATCGCGGGGATCGCGCACTTCCTCGCGCCGAAAGCGTTCGCGCGGGTCGTCCCGCCCGGGCTCCCGAAGGCCCGCGTCCTCGTCTACCTCTCCGGGATCGCGGAGATCGGGTTGGGGCTCGGGGTCGCGTGCGATCGGACGCGACGCGGGTCGGCGTGGGGGATCATGGCGCTACTCGGCGCCGTCTTCCCCGCGAACGTCTACATGGCGACCGACGACGTGGCGGCCGAGTTCGCTCCCGACCGCCTCTCGGGGGTCGCCCGCGCGGCGGCGTGGGCGCGGCTCCCGTTGCAGGGCGTGTTGCTGCTGTGGGCGTGGTGGTACACGCGGCCCGATTCGGTCGACGACGGTCAGCCACCGGGACGGAGCGGCGACGCGCAGCGGCGACAGTAGTCGAACGCGCCGTCGTTTTCGGCCCCGCACTGCGGACACGTCGTCGAGGCTTCACCGTCCCCTCCGACCTCGTCCGGATCGCGGAGCACCCGATCGTACTCCTCGTCCTCCGCGTACGGCTCCAGTTCCCCGGACCGACGCTTGTGGCGGATCTCGCGCGCGTCGCCGACGATGCCCCAGAGAACGCGGACGCCGAGCCCCAACGCGACGAGCAAGAGCGCGCCCGTGATCGCGGCGTAGAGGAGTCCGAGATCGATCATGCGGGGGAGTACGAGCCGCAACGGGAGATACTGTGGGGTGATCGCACAGCACACGGGCTCGGTCGAGAGCGCTCAGTACCGGAGCGTCGCGTCGAAGATGCCGGCCGTCTGCCCGGCGCCGACGACCGCGAGCGCGACCGCGGTCCACGTCGCCGAGGGCGCCAGCGCGACGCCGACCGCCCCGGCGACACAGCAGACGGCGCCGAGGTCGTAGATCCGCGCGCCCGCCGCAACGCAGTCCCGAGTGCGTGCGAACCCGGCCGCCGGGAGGAGCGCCCAGCCGTACAGCGAGACCGCAAGCAACGCGTCCGGCAGGACACCGAGGGAGTCACCGAGCGCGAGGAACCCTGCGACCCCCGCGAGCGTGACGGGCGTGCCCGCGAGGATCACGAGCTTCCACGTGAGGAGCACACCGCTCGACATGTCGCGCCACGAGGCGGCGACGAACGCGACGATCAGGGCGCTCATGACGACGTGCGCGACGAACAGCGCGCGCGGCGAGACGACGCCGAGCACCGTCGCGGCGGCGACGAGCCAGGCCGCGGGCACGAGCAGCGCCGGACCGTTCTCGCGGAGGGGTCGGAACACGGCGGTGCGGTTCGGCGCGGTCGGGCATAAGCGTCGGGGCGATCGCTCGGGAGCGCCAACGGCCGCAGATGTATCCCGATGCGGTCCAATCGCGGCTCTGGAGCTTTTTTGACGCTGAATCGCCGGATCAGTCGGAGTTACGCACCGAGTCCGCGTGTACGGTCACCGATTGTCTCGACAACCGGATAGATCGAGACGTATGTTCGCCGACACCCGTGGTAACTGTACACTCGCAATCCTTATCTCCTGACGAGACGTCCGTGAGGATGCAATGGCGACCGGAAAGGTTGATTTCTTCAACGACACTGGCGGCTACGGATTTATTGAGACTGACGACGCTGACGACGACGTGTTCTTCCACATGGAAGACGTCGAAGGGCCGGACCTCGAAGAGGGCCAGGAGCTCGAGTTCGACATCGAGTCCTCGCCCAAGGGGCCGCGCGCGTCCAACGTCGTTCGGCAGTAAGCCGATCCGATACGGTGGGTCGGTCCGGCTGACGCCGAACGCGACTCTGACACGCGACAACGAGACTTCTGCCCGCCCCGGATTCACGTCCGACGCGGGCCCTTATTACGACACTGAGCGTCGCTGCCGCCGATCGAGGCGCCACGGGAGAGGCAGGTGGGCCGCGACGACGAGCGACGGCGGCGGGCGTGGTTCGGTATAGAAAACGTAGCGCAGCGTGACCACTGAATCAGATGTGCTGCCCGAAGAGTCCGCGACCCTTCGTCACCTCGACGTCGCCCTCGACTTTCGTCTGACACGCGAGGCGAACGTCGTGACTCGGGTGGTGTGGCGGGAACCAGAGGCGAGCCTTCTCTTTTTTACCGGGATCGCTCACCTCGCCGTCGACCTGGACCGCACAGGATCCACATGATCCCGCACCGCGGCAGTTGAGCTGCTTCATTTTGCCGTTGTACACGGAGAGGCCGGCCTCCGCCAGCACGTCGCGTAGCACGGCGCCTTTCTCGCACTCGATCTCCTCTCCTTGGTAGGATACGGTCGGCATGGACGATCGAGTGGTACGTGAGCGAGCCACAAAGAGTCGTCGGGGACGGCAACCCGATCGTCGGACGGCGCGACCGGACTGTCCCGCGGGAGGCAATAGAGTGCTCTCGCTCCGGCGCGAATCCCGTCTGCCGGGCGTCGGACGACGGACGGGGCGTTTTTTACCCTCGGAACCGCAGGTGAAGCGTAATGGGACTCAGGTGTCTGCTCGGGCACGATTTCGACGAGCCCGAACTACGGCGCGAGCGCGAGGAGGACGGGAACGAGGTCGTCACCACCGTCACCGAGGTGAAGACCTGCGCTCGCTGCGGCGAGACGCAGGTGGTCAGCGAGAACACCGAGGTCACGACGATGGAACAACTGACCGACGAGGCCACCGCCGCGGGCGACGAGCTAACGGGGCGCGACGCCGGACCGGGGCGCGAAACGCCCGGAACCGGCGTCGAGGAGGGCGGCTCCGACGGCACCGAATTCGGAACCGACGCGGGGACTGCGGCCGCGGTCGGGCTCGATGACGGCGGCGACATCGGCGGCGACGACGCCGTGATCATCGACGACGGGTCAGAGACCGACGACGCGGCCGACGGCCCCGCGGAGCCCGGGGCGATGGATGCCGGGCCCGCGGAAGCGGAACCGGGCGATCCGGATACGCCGGTCGCGGGCACGGAGGCGGACGTGGATCCGGACGCGGCCGCCGAGGATGACGACGCAGAGCTGATCGATGACGGGCCGTCGGGCGCGGGCCACACCGGGGACCGCGAGAGCGATCTCGACGGCGGGAACGGCCTCGAACGCGACGACGGCGAGTACGCGGCGTACCCGGAGGCCGAGACGACGGACGCGCCCGCCGACGAGGAGCGCGCCGAGACCGACGACGGCGTGATCCTCGACGAGGAGGACGAATCCGCGGACGACCGCGAGCGCGGCGCGTGGCCCGACGTGGACGAGTCGGACGAGGGCGAGGGAGAGACGACGCCGTGGCCCGAACACGGCGGCGAGGACGAGGGGTTCAGCGCCGAGGTCGGCGACGGCGACGCGGGCGACGTGGAGTTCGGCGGCGGGCTCACGCCCGAGACCGCCGATTCACCGGCCGGCGACGAGGACGCGGAGTACGTCGAGGCGCCGGCGCAGACGCCGGGCGAGGCGGACGGAGCGGCCGGGGCCGGCGGCGCGGTCGACGAGGGCGCCGGGATCACCCGCGGCGACAGTCCCGACCTCGAGACGTCGACCTCCGAGGTGACGACGGAGTACTACTGCCCTGAGTGCGAGATGACCCGCGCCGCCGACGGTAACTCCATGCGCGCGGGCGACATCTGTCCCGAGTGTAAGCGCGGGTACGTCGACGAGAGACCGATCTGAGCGCGGACCCGTCGCGAGCGCCTCCACCCCCGAACGCTCGGCCGCGCGCCGGTCTCGATCCGGCGGCGAACCGGACGAAGACCCCGTGACGAAACTGGTTTACGGCCCCCTGACGAACGAACGCGGCATGAAGGAGTATAAGATGCGCCGCGGCGAGCATCTGGACGATCGCATGCCCGACCTGAAAGGCTCCGTCGAGGAGTACTTCGGCGAGATTACCGATACGGAGGAGTGGCAGGGTCACGAACTGTACGTCGTCGAGGACCCCGAAAACCCCGTTTTCGACCGCATTGTGGCCGGTGCGGCCGAGTACGGTGGCAAAAAGGACAAGCTCGCTGTGCACTTCGAGGAGCGTCCCGCCGAGGATGTCATCGCGGAGGGGAACGCCGACGCCGCCGCCGACGCGGTCGACGCGAAAAACGAGTTCCTGCTGGAGGCGACCGGACGCGACGCGAAGTCTCGGCGCGACTCGCTGAAGCGCGAAGTCGAGGACGACGCGCCCGACTACTGAACGGAGAGTTCGCTCTCGGCGATCCCGGTTTTCGACGGTTTCGGCGCGTCGCGAGCGGCGGCGCCGTCGGTCCAGCGAGTGTCAGGATCGATCGGTAGAAAAGTTTATTCAGAATCGAGTTAATTATTCGGAGGTTTTAAGCCGCCGGGGAGCGAAGGGGAAGTATGAGCATCGAGACAGTCATGCTAGCGGTCGGAACAGAAGACGAGAAACGAACCGAGCAGCTCGCGAAGGAGGCCATCGCGGTGGCTGAGCCCGCGGGCGCGGAGGTCGTGTTGACCCACGTGTTCACCGACGAGGAGTTCGATGCGGTCAGATCGCGGCTGGGCGTCGACGAGACGAGCGAGGGGTCGACCCCCGACGCCGTCGCCGAGCGACACACGACTACGCGGGCGCTTTCGGAGACGCTCACCGAGGCCGGCGTGTCGCACTCGGTCCGCGGCGCGGTCGGCGACCACGCCGACGAAGTCGTCGAGGCGGCGTCGGCGGTCGGCGCCGACCGCGTCGTCGTCGGCGGGCGCCGCCGGTCGCCGACCGGGAAGGCCGTCTTCGGGAGCGTCGCCCAAGAGGTCATCCTCTCGTCGCCGTGCCCGGTGACGTTCGTGCGCTCGGCGTCGTAATCGCGCGTTCTTCTTTTAACCCCCCGAATCGCCGGATATTTGCGAGACAGAGAGGGTGCACCCCGGCGAGTGTCCTCCTGAAGCGTCCCGCTTAAGTGATACCGGTTCGCGGGTTTACCCGATGTACTACGTGGGCGTCGACCTCGGCGCGACCAACGTCCGGGCGGTCGTCGGCGACGAGACCGCGACCATTCTCGGATCCGACTCGCGGGGGACCCCGCGCGGGCCGAACGGGATCGCGGTCACCGAGGCCGTCCTCGGCGTGATCCGCGGCGCGTGCGATACCGCCGGAATCGACCCGACCGCGGCCGTCGCGGCCGGGATCGGCTCGATCGGTCCCCTCGATCTGGCGGCCGGCGTCGTGCAGGGGCCGGCGAACCTCCCGGACACCGTCGAACGGATCCCCCTCGTCGGCCCGGTCTCGCAGCTGTTGGAGACCGACGAGGTCCACCTCCACAACGACACCATCGCCGGCGTCATCGGCGAGCGGTTCCACTCCGAGCGCAACCCCGACGACATGGTGTATCTCACCATCTCCTCGGGGATCGGCGCGGGCGTCGCCGTCGACGGCAACGTGCTCTCCGGGTGGGACGGCAACGCCGGCGAGGTGGGCCACATGACCGTCGATCCGCACGGCTTCATGACCTGCGGGTGCGGGCTCGACGGCCACTGGGAGGGGTACTGCTCGGGCAACAACATCCCGAAGTACGCCCGCGAACTCCACGCAGAGGACCCGGTCGAAACCGTTCTCCCGATCGAGGACCCCGACTTCTCCGCGATCGACGTGTTCGAGGCGGCCGGCGAGGACACCTTCGCCGACCACGTGATCGATCAGGTCGCCCACTGGAACGCCATGGGAGTTGCCAACGTCATCCACGCGTACGCCCCGCTGGTCGTGAGCGTCGGCGGCGCGGTCGCGCTCAACAACCCCGAACTGGTGCTCGACCCGATCCGAGAGAAGCTCGCCGACATGGTGTTCATCAACGTCCCCGAGGTGCGGATCACCGATCTCGGCGACGAGGTGGTCGTGAAAGGCGCGCTCGCGAGCGCGCTCACCGGCGGCACGGGCGACCGATCGCGAGTGGAGTCGCCGCCAGGATAAGGGGTGAGTCGAGGGGAAACGGACCGGCGGGGAGCGGGTCGTCGAGTCGGCGGCGGAGCCGTTCAGTCCTCGAACTCGGTCATTTCGGGCTCGATACCCGGATCGACCGCGTCCCGCGTCTCGAGGTACGCGTCCCGGTACCGGCGGAGCTTCCGCAGGAGGACGTACCCGAACGCCCCCTGAAACAGGATCACGAAGACGAACAGCGCGGCGACCTGCGGGAGCCCGGTCGCCAGCGAGAGCACGGTCGTGACCGGCCCGACCAGCGAGTTGTACAGCGCGTGGATCACGGCGGCGATGACGAGCCCCTTCACGACGATCGGGCCGCGGTTCTCGGGGTTGAACTTCGCGAGCCCGAGGTAGTACCCGGCGAACGCGGAGTAGATGACGTGTCCGGGGCCGGCCAGCGCGCGCAGCGCGGCGATCCCGTCGCCCGCGCCGAGCGCGGCGAGGCCGAGCGACAGCTCGGCGATCTCGACGGTCTGCGCGATGTACACCAGGTTCTCGATGACGGCGAACCCGAGTCCGGCGATCGCGCCGTACACCGCGCCGTCGATGACCGCGTCGAACCGGTCGTCGGTGTACGCGTACAGCCGGACCGCGAGCAGCTTCACCGACTCCTCGATCGGGCCGACGATCACGAAGAAGAAGAGGACGAGCCCGGGGAACCCGAACGGGTCGAAGTACGGCTGCGCGACGCTGTTGAGGAGCGCCGCGAACGTCGCGGTCAGGATCGACAGGAGGAACGTCGCCACCAGTAGGGAGAGCGGTTCTCCGGTGGTCACGTCGGAGACGTATACGTACGCCGCGAGGCCGAGCGCCGGGATCGCCGAGAGCCCGACGAGCATCGCGACCGCCGGGTCGAAGACCAGTCCGAGCCCGAAAGAGCCGAGAATCGCGAGGAGCCCGAGGAGCGCGACGAAGACGACGAGCGCCTTCGCCGACCGGGTGATGAGCCAGTGTAACGCGACGGAGAGACCGTCGAGGGAGGTGCGCTCCTCCCACGTGGCGATGTCGTAGAGGTCTCGGTCGCCGTCGGAGCGCGATTCGACCGGGTCCGACCGTGATGACATGTCGCCCGGTTCGGACCGAAGTGACTTAAGCCGTGGCGGGATTTCGGGTGGGAGCAAGCGCGACTAATCCGGTCACGTCGGCTCGACGGAGGCCGACAGGATTGAAACCGCGGCGTCCGAAGGGTCGGTATGCACTTCGACGCACGGACCCAGCGAGCCCTCCGCGAGGCGGGGCTCGACACGGACGCGATCGCGACGGCGTCCGATCGAGTCGCCGAACTCGTCGACGAGGACGCCGACCGCCTCCGGGAGTTCTTCGCGCCGGCGGGGTCCTACTACTCCGACATGGAGATGGCCCACAGCGCGGCGGATACACAGGAGCACGCGACGGCCGACGTGGATCTGTTCACCCACGGGAGCGACCTCCGCGGCTACCTCTCGCTCGACGGCTGGGGGGTCCCGGTCGAGGGCGGGCGGGTGTTGCGGACGGCGGAGACGGGATCCGACGGCGAAGCGAGAGACGACGGCGAAGCGGGATCCGACGGCGAGAACGACGACGAGACGCCCGTCCTCGTCGAGCTCTCGCTCGGCGCGACCGTCCACGACCGCGTCCGGTTCGCGCGCGACCCCGACGAGCTATGAAGGCCCGGGTGCGCGGCATCTACGCGACGGCGCTCACGCGGGCCCTGCTCGACGCGAGCCACGAGGTCGTCGACGCCTCGCCGCCGATCAGGCGACGCTTCGAGGCCGAGTTCGGAAGCGGGGCTCCCGACGCGCGGATCGCGACGACCGAAGACCGGCAGGGCGTCGGCGCGCACGGCGAGCCGGACGCGGTGGCCTCCCTCCGCGACCTCCTGACCGAGGCCGGGCTCGACGCGCTGGCGTGGAGCGACCCGACGCCGCCCGGAACCGTCCTCGACGGCGAAGTGACCGAGACGCTCGGCGGGGGGGCGGTGGTACGGCTTCGGGTCGGCGACGGTGAGGAGGCTGGCGCCGGAGGCTCCGCGGGGACCGCCGAGGGATACCTCCCGTACGGAAGCGTCGACGACCGAATCGAGACGGGCGACCCGGTCCGGGTGCAGGTCCGCGAGTCCGCGGCGCCGTGGACGGACCGCCGCCCCGAGCTAGACGGGTCGCTGCGGGCGGACGGCGGGCTCGTCGCGCTCGAACCGGGCTCGGGAACCCGCGTCGACGTGCGGAACGACGAGGCCGCCCGAGAGCTGTCGGGGATGCTCGACCTGCTCGGGTTGGAGCCGCCGGAGGGCTGGCGCGCCGTCTGGAAACCCCCCGCAGTCGACGCGGGCACCGAGGAGCTTCGGGCCGGACTCGACCGGGGAGTCGCGGCCGCGGAGGGGCTCGACGACGCCGTCGATGCGGCCGGGGGTACCGGCGTCCTCGACGGGTCGGATCTCGTCCGCGAGGAACCGCTGGCGACCCCGAACGCGGGCGTCTGGGTGTGGTTCGGGCGCGCGAGCCGGTTCGCGCTCGACGACCGTCGCCGCGAGGCGACCGCGACGATGCCGGGCCACCACCGCGTGAAGGCGGGGTCGGCGGACGCGTCCGCGGGCGTCGACCTCGCGGAGGCGCTCTGCGAGCCCGACGCCGACGCTCAGTTCCCGTTCGGAGTCGTGACGGACGCGTTCGGCCCGGCCGAGGGCGACGCGCTCCGGCTCGAACACGGGAAGCCCGACGGCCGGCTGATCACGCTGGGAGAGGCGACGGTGACCGCGGTCGACGCCGACGGCTCGGTCGCGGTCGAGCGCGAGATGACCGGCGGCGGCACCTACGACGGGCTGGACGTGTCGCGCGAGGCCGGCGACGTGGCGGAGACGAGCCTGAAGGAGGGCCGGTGGTGGTACCCGACGACGTACCGCGGGCGCGACGGGACGGTGCGCGGGACCTACGTCAACGTCTGTACCCCGGTCGAGGTGTTCCCTGACGCCGCGCGCTACGTGGACCTCCACGTCGACGTGGTGAAGCTCCCCGACGGGACCGTCGAGCGCGTCGACGACGACGAACTCCGGGAGGCGGAGGCGGCCGGCGAGGTGCCGAAGCCGCTGGCGGAGAAGGCGCGGAGCGTGGCGTCGGCGCTGGAGAACGCGCTCTGAAAGAGGGGACCGACGAGGGGGAGGCCGGCGACGACCGCGGCCCGCTCGCGGCGCTCCCGTTCACGCCGCTGTGAGGGTCGACGCGAGCGTCCGGCGGGGTGCTTTAAAAGTGGTTCGCGGACTCGGTCTCGTGTTTCAGCTCGCCGCCGCGGCCGCCCTCGACGGTGGAGGCGCCCTGATCGCCGGAGGAGGCGCTTCGGACCGTCACGTTCTCCACCTCGTCGAAGTCCATGATCAGGTCGCGGCGGATGTTGTCGGCGGTGATGTTCGAGATGCCGCAGCCGGAGCAGGTGCCGCCGAGCTCGACGACGACCTCGCCGGTCTCGGCGTCCGCCTCGCGCACGACGCTCGTACCGCCGTGCATCTGGATGATCGGCATCTGTCCGACCATCCACTCCTCGACCCGGTCCGCGAGGCTCTCGTCGCTCATTACTGTACCTTCGCGGCCGAGCCTATGGAAGCTTGCGGTTTGCGAGCACGGAAAATCCGAGAAAGGAACTGTGTCATCGTCGATCCCCCGGGAGCGGGTGTTCGGAACGGGTTTCGATTACCCGCCGGCTACTCGTCCGGGCGGTCCGCATCTTCCCCGTCGCTCGGAAGCCGCGTCGGGTCCGCCGGGCCGTCGCCGTGCATCGAGTCGTCGCGTTCGAGGAGGTACAGAAGCGGCCCCAGCGCCGCGACCACGAGCACGCCGGGGATCGGCGCGTCGGGGACGAGGAGGGCGGTGGTCACGGCGACGCCGGACGTGACGAGCACGAAGGCGGTCCACAGGAGCGGCGATCCGAGGTCGACGCCGACGCGGTCGGCGTCCCGGTAGACGAGCGCGGCCGCGACCGCGGCGAGGAAGGTGGCGATCCCGACGCCGAGGACCGTGGTGACGGACATACCGATCGTTCGGTCGAGAGGAGAAAAAGGGTGTCGCGAGCGGGCGAGGGACGAAACGGGGGGTGAAACAGAGAGCAGCGAGATACCAGCCGGAGAGCGCGACGCCTACGGCGCCTCGCCGGTCTCGATGCTGAAGGAGTCGCGGGGGTACGCGACGCAGGTCAGGGTGTAGCCGTCGTCGATTTCGGCCTCTTCGAGCATCTGCTGGTTGTCGTGCTCGACGAAGTCCTCGGAGGGACCGTCGGCGATCCGCCCGGCGCAGGAGACGCACTGGCCCTGGCGACAGGCGTACGGGAGGTCCCACCCCTCGTCTTCGCCCTGTTCGAGGATGGGCTCGTTGTTGGAGAGTTCGACGGTCTCGCCCTGCTTGACGAACTCGACCTCGAAGTACTCGACCTCGTCTTCGGGGATGTCGCCGGGACCGGAGCCGCCGGCGTCACCGTCCTCCAGCTCGCCCTCCTCGCCGTC
Organism: Halorubrum salsamenti; assembly: GCF_007671685.1. Classification (GTDB taxonomy): domain Archaea; phylum Halobacteriota; class Halobacteria; order Halobacteriales; family Haloferacaceae; genus Halorubrum; species Halorubrum salsamenti. The sequence goes on from NZ_VCNL01000006.1 coordinate 113,130, forward strand.
GCCGCCGGCGGGAATCGCCCCGCCGCCGCCACCGCCGCCGATCGAGCGGTTCCCCGGCTCGGGGAACTCGGTCTCGGGCACGGCGGCGGCTCGCTTTTGGAGTACCTCATCCGAGATGTCCGTCGTCGGCTCCCAACCCGTCCCCTTCAGCGACCCGACGAGGACGACGAGCAGCGTCGCGACCACCGCGAGGACGATCGCCGGCGGGTTCGCGATCGTCGTGATAAGCGGATTGAGCATACAAACGGATATGAAGAGGTGGTTTAAGGCCGTTTTGATCGGTCCAACTGCGTGAGAGGGCCTCGACACCGGGGTGCCGGGGCGCTAATCTCCGACGACTGCCAACGGAGCGGTCCATTTATCGGCCGAGCGGCCGACTGGGCGGGCATGGAAGTGAAATCGCGGCACCACCTCCGGAGCGACGACATCACGGCGATCCGCGAGGCGGTCGCCGACCACCTCGGCGTCGACATCGACGGGGACACCTTCGAGTTCGTCGAGTTCGTGGACGCGAACTACGAGCTCGTGTTGGTCGACGGCGACCCGGCCGTCTTCTACGTCGACGACGACGAGCCGTTCCTCACCGTGCGGGGCGCGAACGACTACGAGCCGGAGACGGGGATCGTCACGGTCGACGCGGGCGCCATCTCGTTCGTCTCCGACGGCGCCGACGTGATGCGACCCGGTATCGTCGAGGCCGACCCGGAGATCCGCGAGGGGGACCTCGTCGTGGTCGCCGAGGAGACGCACGAGAAGGTGCTCGCCGTCGGCCGCGCGATGGTCGACGGCGACGACATGGCCGGCGACAGCGGGAAGGTCGTCGAGTCGATCCACCACGTCGGCGACGAGCTGTACGAGTTCTCGGCGTAAGCGGGCGCGATCAGGATTTACTTATAAACGGCACGAGCGATCGCTCCGCGCCTTTTAATCGCCTCGCCTGTGACACCACGACAATGACCGCGATCCGGGTGCTGAGCTACAACGTCCGCTACGCCAACGGCGGGGACCACCACGACGCGTGGCACGATCGCCGGGACGCCGTCGGGCGGGTCGTCCGCTTCCACCGACCGGACGTCGCCGCCTTTCAGGAGCCGCTGCCCGATCAGCGCGAAGACCTCCGCGAGCGACTCCCGAGCTACGAGTTCGTCGGGCGCGGGCGCGAGGCCGACGGCGAGGGAGAGGGGTGTCCGATCGGGATCCGAGCCGACCGCTGGGAGATCGCCGACAGCGACACGTTCTGGCTCTCCGAGACGCCGGACGAGCAGTCGACCGACTGGGGCGCGGACTACCCGCGGATCGCGACGTGGGCTCGGGTCCGAGCGGTCGGCGACGACACCGCGCTCCTCGTCGTCAACACGCACTTCGACCACGTCAGCGCCCACGCGCGCCGCGAATCGGCGCGACTGCTCCGTGAGCGACTCCCGGAAATCGCGGGGGCGGACACGAGCGACCCCGTCTCGACGCCCCCGGTCGTGCTCGTCGGCGACCTCAACTGCACGCCGGGGTCGGATCCGCACCGGGCCCTCGTCGGCGACGGTTCGGAGGCGGGCTCGAACGCCGCGACGGACGGTCCCGGGATCGCGCTCCGCGACGCGGCCGCGGCCGCCGACCTCCGGCACGGCCCGGAGACGAGTCTCACCGACTTCGCCCGACTGATCGACGGGCGCCGGATCGACCACGCCCTCGTGTCGCCCGAGGTGGACGTCGGGGCGTTCGCGACCCTCGCGGACCGCGACGACCGGGGGCGGTACCCCTCGGATCACCTGCCGATCCTCGCGCGGCTGGACGTGTGACGAGCCGGCGCCGATCGCTACTCCCCGTCCGCGTACTTCTCTAACACGGTCTCGTAGCCGCGCTTGGCGGTCTCGTACGTCTCTCGGAGATCTGCGATCGGCGTCTCGCTCGCGTCGACGCGGAGGTCGTTGTAGTACGGGTCGTCGGTCTCCGTCTCCGTGTTCGTCACCTGTAGCGCCGCGGACTGCACTTCCAGGTCCTCCCGCTTGTCGCCGCCAGTCTCGTGGCCCGCCGCGAGCGCGTCGATCAGCCGCTCGGCCAGCGGGGCGTCGCCGTGGGCGTCCGACTCGTAGGCGGCCGCGGCGTCGTCGATCACGTCCCCCCCCGTCAGGAGGTTGCCCGCGACGGTGTAGTTCTCGCCGACGACGTGGCCGTACCAGTCGTTGCACTCGTCGCCGGAGAACGCGAACGTCCCGTCGGCGTCGACGCCGTGGAGCTGGCGCTGGGGCTTCCCCTCGTCGGCGTTCAGGAGGGCCTCCAAGGCGTCGTCGACCGCGAGCCCGTCGCCGAGGTACTCGATCCCCTTCCGCCCCAGTTCGACGTTGACGAGCGACTGGGTCGCCACCGCGCCGTCCGCCGACGCGAACGGACACAGCGTCCCGACTCCGGGCAGGCGCGTGGTCACCGCCACGCCGTACCGGATCTGGTCGCCGCCGTCGTCGTCCGTGTACCGCTCGCGAACGCAGATGCTGAACGTCACACCGGTCGTGGGGCGGGGACCGGCAAAAGACTGCGCTCCGGGGGCGGCGTTTCCGGTTCCGACCGGTCACGAGATCGATCTGCGATCACACACCTCCGTTTTATGCCCGCTGCGTGCCGATTACGCCCGGATCTGGAGACAAAACCGCATGGCGCAGACGGATTCGCGGATATGTGTCGTGTGTGAACTACCGACACACTTATGAGTGAGAATCCCTCCCATACATATAGCCTCGGTTACGGGCGAAACGGCGACCCGCGTCGGGTCCCTCTCGACGACAGCGGCGTTCGCGGCTTCATGAGCCGTCGTTCCGGCACGGAGAGCCGCGCCGCTCTCCAGCGCGGGGCGACAGCGACGCCGGGCCGCTGATCGACCGCGGTGCGGGCGCGAGGCCGCTCGCCCGTCCGAGCGACGTGATACAATGCCAAACCGACACACGCTCGAACGGCTCAGCGAGGAGTACCGGACGAACGTCCCGGACGACCTCCGGGAACCCCGCTCGTTCGACTGGTACCTCGACGCGCTGTACGAGGAGCCGCGGATCGCGCGGAACGCTCACCAGCGCGTCGCGGACATGTTCGATCACTACGGCACCCGATACGACGAGGAGCGCGGCGTCGTCGAGTACGGGCTCGCCGCGGACGACCCGCTTCACGACGGCGAGAACGTCTTCTACGGCCGGGAAGTCCACGAGGCGATCCACGAGTTCGTCAACAAGGTGAAGTCCGGTGCCCGCGGGCTCGGTCCGGAAAAGCGGATCAAGCTCCTCTTGGGCCCCGTCGGGTCCGGCAAGTCGCACTTCGACTGGCTGGTCCGCCGGTACTTCGAGGCGTACACCCGCGAGGAGGCCGGCCGGATGTACACCTTCCGCTGGGTGGACCTCTGTTCCGTGATCGACGACCAAGACCCCGGCGACGACGTGGTGCGGTCGCCGATGAACCAGGACCCGCTCGTGCTCATCCCGCGCCCCCAGCGTGAAGACGTGATCGCCGAGATCAACGAGCGGCTCGACGCCCCGTACACCCTCCGGAACGACCAACACCCGGACCCGGCCTCGGAGTTCTACCTGAACGAGCTGCTCGCGCACTACGACGACGACTTGGAGCGCGTCCTCGACGAACACGTCGAGGTCGTCCGGCTCGTCGCCGACGAGAACCGCCGGGAGTGCATCGAGACGTTCGAACCGAAGGACAAGAAGAACCAGGACGAGACGGAGCTCACCGGCGACGTCAACTACGCGAAGCTCGCCGTCTACGGCGAGTCCGACCCGCGCGCGTTCGACTACGCCGGCGCGTTCTGTAACGCCAACCGCGGGCTGTTCTCCGGCGAGGAACTGCTCAAACTCCAGCGGGAGTTCCTCTACGACTTCCTCCACGCCTCCCAGGAGTCGACGATCAAGCCGAAGAACAACCCGCGGATCGACATCGACCAGGTGATCGTCGGTCGGACGAACATGCCGGAGTACCGCGAGAAGACGGGCGACGAGAAGATGGAGGCGTTCAACGACCGCACCAAGCGGATCGACTACCCCTACGTGTTGGAGTACGAGAGCGAGTCGGAGATCTACCGCAAGATGCTCGACAACGCCGACGTGCCCAACGTCCACGTCGAGCCGCACGCCTTAGAGATGGCCGGGCTCTTCGGCGTGCTCACCCGGCTGGAGGAGCCGACGGACGAGACGGTGAGTCTCCTCGACAAGGCGAAGGTGTACAACGGCGAGTTAGAGGACGAGGAGATCGACCGCCGGAAGCTCCGCGAGGACGCCGCCGAGTCCGCCGACGTGGGCGAGGGGATGGACGGCATCTCCGCGCGGTTCGTCGGCGACGAGATCGCCGAGGCGATCATGGACGCCACTCACCGCGACCGCAACTACCTCTCGCCGCTGTCCGTCTTCGACCACTTCGAGGCGAACCTCGGCGGTCACGGCTCGATCGACGAGTCGGAACTCGACCGCTACGAACGGCTCTTAGAGACCGTCCGCGAGGAGTACCGCGAGCGCGCAATCGAAGACGTGCGTCACGCGTTGGCGTACGACGTGGACGAGCTCCGTCGACAGGGCGAGAAGTACATGGACCACGTGATGGCGTACATCGACGACGCCACCGTCGACGACGAGCTCACCGGCCGCGAGACCGAGCCGGACGAGACGTTCCTGCGCGCGGTCGAGGAACAGCTCGACGTGCCCTCCGACCGCAAGGACGACTTCCGGCAGGAGGTGTCGAACTGGGTCTCGCGGCGCGCCCGCGAGGGACGCGGCTTCGACCCGCGGGAGAACGACCGGCTCCGGCGCGCCTTAGAGCGCAAGCTCTGGGAGGACAAAAAGCACAACATCAACTTCTCGGCGCTGGTCTCTGCGACCGACCTCGACGACGAGGAGCGGAGCGCGTGGGTCGACGCCCTCGTCGACCGCGGCTACTCCGAGGACGGCGCCGCCGAGGTGTTGGAGTACGCTGGCGCGGCCGTCGCCCGCTCCGAGATCGAAGACGGTGGGGGCTGAAATGAGCGAGCGCGAGACGCCGGACGGGGACGCGTTCGTCCGCGACGCCGACGAGGCGCTTCGGGGGGCGTACGACCCGCCGATGAGCCTCGACGAGTACGTCGATCGGGTGTTGGACGACCCGACCGCGGCCGCCTCCGGCGCGCGGTACCTCCTCGCGGCCGTCGAGTCGCAGGGGACCCGAGAGGTCCGCGAGCGCGGCGAGCGGCTGGAGCGGTACCGCTTCTTCGACGACCCGTTCAACGACGGGGAACACGCGGTGTTGGGCAACACCGCGGCGCTCAACTCGTTCGTCGACGACCTCCGGGCCGCCGCCGCGGGGCGCGGCAACGACGAGACGATCGTCTGGATCGACGGCCCCACGGCCACCGGGAAGTCGGAGTTCAAGCGGTGTCTGGTGAACGGCCTCCGGGAGTTCTCGAAGACCGAGGCCGGCCGGCGCTACACCGTGGAGTGGAACGTCACCGGAGCCGGGACCGGCGTCGGGGGCGGGGGCGGAGCGGGCGCCGCGTCGCTCTCGTACGGGGACGGCGGAGACGCCGGGGCGTGGTACCGGAGCCCCGTCCAAACGCATCCCCTCTCGGTGTTCCCCGAGCCGGTCCGGGAGTCGATCGCCGAGGCCGTCGACGACGACGCCTACCCGATCGCGGCCGACGTGGACCTCGACCCGTTCAGCCGCGAGGCGTACGACCACCTCGAATCGGTGTACCGCGACGAGGGACGACGGGACCTGTTCTCGGCGATCACCGACCGCGACCACCTGCGGGTGACGAGCTACGTCGTCGACGTGGGCGAGGGGATCGGCGTGCTCCACGCCGAGGACGACGGGAGCCCGAAGGAGCGGCTCGTCGGTTCGTGGATGGGCGGCATGCTCCGCGAGCTCGACTCGCGCGGCCGGAAGAACCCGCAGGCGTTCAGCTACGACGGCGTGCTCTCGCAGGGGAACGGCGTGGCGACGGTCGTCGAGGACGCCAGCCAGCACGCCGACCTCCTCCGCCGGCTCCTCAACGTCCCCGACGAGCGGCGCGTGAAGCTCGACAAGGGGATCGGGATGGACCTGGACACGCAGCTGATCGTCATCTCGAACCCCGACCTCGACGCCGAGCTCGACCGCCACGCCGAGCGCGAGGGGGCGGACCCGCTGAAGGCGCTGAAGCGACGGCTCACACGCCACGAGTTCCGCTACCTCACGAACCGGCGGTTGGAGGCGGAGCTGCTGCGCCGCGAGGTCGGCGGGCCGCGAGGCGTGCCGACGGTCGACGGGGTCGAAGGCGACGGGGAGACCGACGTCTCAACCGCCCCGGACGAGCGCGACGACGACCCGGCCCGTGACCCCGCGAGCGAGCCCGGCGCCGCGGCCCTCACGATCGGGGTCCGCGACGGCGGCGGCGGCGTCACGGAGCGCGAGCTCGCCCCCCACGCGGTCGGGGCGGCCGCGCTGTACGCGGTCGTCACGCGGCTCGACACCGACGACCTCCCGGCGGGGATCGACCTCGTCGAGAAGGCCGACCTGTACGAGAGCGGCGAGATCCGGCGCGAGCGAAGCGACGAAGAGCAGCGGATCACCGTCGACGACATCGAGTTCGGCGACGGGGACGGCCGGAACGGGGTCCCGGTCACCTACGTCCGCGACGTCGTCGCGGAGCTGCTCGGGTCGGACGCCGACCGCAGCCACCCGGAACTGCCGGTCGAGAGGGTGGTTACCCCGACGGACGTGCTCGACGCGATGGCCGAGGGGCTCTCCGACGCGCCGGTGTTCTCGCGGTCGGAGGTAGCGGAGTTCGAGAGCCGGAAGACGCCCGTCGCCGAGCGCGTGCGCGAGCGCCAGCGGGCGGACGTGGTCGACGCGATCCTCGCGACTGAGACTGTCTCGGAGGCCACCGTGGCCGAGTACGTCGAGCACGTGTACGCGTGGGACGCCGACGAGCCGGTCGAGACCGAGCGCGGCCCGGAGGAGCCGGACGCGCTCGCGATGAAGGTGTTCGAGACGGAGACGCTCGGCCGGTTCGACGAGAGCGACTACCGCGGGAACGACCCCAGCGAGTCGGTCGCAACGTTCCGACGCGAGCGGGTGATCCGCGCGCTCACCCGATACGCGTGGCGGAACCGCGGCGACGCGTTCAGCGTCGACGACGTCGATCTCGGCGAGATCCCGGAGCTGAAGGCGGTGCTGGAGTCGAACGACCTCGCGGACGTGAAGCGGCGGTTCCCGGACCTCGACCCCGCCGAGTGGGCCGACCCGCCGGCCGACACCGAGACGGAGCGCGCGAAGGCGGCCGCGATCGACCGGCTCGTCGACCGAGGATACAGCCCCGCGTCGGCCGAGCTGACGAGCCGCGCCGTGATGCGGAGCGTCCGCGACGAGTGGGCGAGCCTGACCGCCGACGGCGACGTACCCGACGCGGACGCCTCGGACCGCCCCGGAGGCGACCGCGGCGGCCGGAACGGAGGTGGTCGGACGTGGGACTGACCGAGGACCGCGAGCGGTTCCGCGAGGTGGGCGAGGAGCGCCGCGAGGACCTCGCGGAGTTCATTAGCCACGGCGATCTGGGCGGCTCCGGCCCCGATCGGGTCCGGATTCCCGTCAAGATCGTCGACCTCCCCGAGTTCGAGTACGATCAGCGGGAGGCCGGCGGCGTCGGGCAGGGACAGGGCGGCCAGCCCCAGCCCGGCCAGCCGGTCGAGCCCGACCCCGACGACGGCGACGAGGAGGGCGATCCGGGCGAGGAGGGCGGCGAGCACGAGTACTACGAGATGGACCCGGAGGAGTTCGCGCGCGAACTCGACGAGGAGCTGGGGCTCGACCTCGAACCGAAGGGGAAGCGCGTGGTCGAGGAGGTGGAGGGCGACTTCACCGACACCGCCCGCGCCGGGCCCCGCGGCACCCTCGACGTCGACGAGTTCTTCAAGCGCGGGCTGAAGCGCTACCTCGCGACCGACTTCGACGAGGCGTACGTCCGCGAGGGACTCCACGTCGCCGGCGCCGACGTGGACGACGTGTTCGCGTGGGCGCGCGGCCAGGGGGTCCCCGTCTCGCGGGCGTGGATCGCCGACGCGGCCGCCACCGCGGCCGACGATCACGGCGAGCCGGTGGAAGCGCTCGACCGCTGGGAGAGCTTCGAGGCGCTCGACGACGAGGTCGACCGCGAGCCCGTCACCCACCGGATCCGCCGGGAGGGACTCGACAGCGTCCCCTTCCGCCGGGAGGACGAGCGGTTCCGGCACCCCGAGGTGATCGAGAAGCGCGAGCGCAACGTCGTCGTCGTCAACGTCCGAGACGCGTCGGGCTCGATGCGCGAGACGAAACGCGAGCTGGTCGAGCGCGTGTTCACCCCGATGGACTGGTACCTGACCGGGAAGTACGACGCCGCGGAGTTCCGCTACGTCGTCCACGACGCGGAGGCGTGGGAGGTCGACCGCGAGGAGTTCTTCGGGATCCAGTCGGGCGGAGGGACCCGAATCTCCAGCGCCTACGAGCTGGTCGCGGAGATCTTAGAGGAGTACCCCTACAGCGAGTGGAACCGCTACGTGTTCGCCGCCGGCGACTCCGAGAACGCCGGCAGCGACACGACCGACGCGGTGATCCCGATGATGGAGTCGATCGACGCCAACCTCCACGCGTACGTGGAGACCCAGCCGGGCGGCGCCTCACCGAACGCCCGCCACGCCGACGAGGTGGAGGACGCGCTCGGCGACGCCGACAACGTCGCCGTCGCGCGCGTCTCGGAGCCCGACGACGTGACCGACGCGATCTACGAGATCCTCAGCACCGAAGCCGGGGGCGACGGCGACGCGACCGCCGGTGAGACGGCGAGCGGCCGGACCGACGGGGGTGGCCGCCGATGAGAGACGAGCGCGTCGAGGCGAAACGCGAGGCGGAGTCACTCGACGAATCCGCGGAGGCGGCCCGCGAACTCGCCGAACGGCTCGGGTTGGAGCCGTACCCGGTCCGGTACTGGGTCGTCGACCACGACGAGATGAACGAGCTGATCGCGTACGGCGGCTTCCAGCGACGATATCCGCACTGGCGGTGGGGGATGAACTACGAGCGCCAGCGGAAGAAGGACCGCCACGGGCTCGGAAAGGCGTTCGAGATCGTCAACAACGACGACCCGAGCCACGCGTTCCTCCAAGAGTCGAACTCGCCAGCCGATCAGAAGGCGGTGATCACCCACGTCGAGGCGCACGCGGACTTCTTCGCGAACAACCGGTGGTTCGGGCTGTACGCCGACCGCGGCGAGGGCGGCCCGAACGCCGCGGCGCGGCTGGAGCGCAACGCCGACCGGATCGCCGCGATCGCCGACCGCCCGGCGGTCGACCGCGACGAGGTCGAGCGCCTGATCGACGCCGTGAGCGCGTTGGAGGACACGATCGACCAGCACAGCCCCGTCGACGCCGCGCGCTCGGTCGACGAGCCGGGGATAGCCGAGGACGTGAACGACCCCGACGACGACCAGCTCGCGGCGATCGAAGACCGAATCGCGGAGCTGGACCTCTCCGAGGAGGTGCGCCGCGACGTGTTCGACGACGAGTGGCTCGAAGCCAGGGGCGAGGGCGTCGAGCCGGAGGAGCCGCGCCCGGACGTGCTCGCGTTCCTGCGCGACTACGGGAAGCGCTACGACCCCGAGAGCGGGAAGGCGGTCGACCGCGAGCCGTGGGAGACGACCGTCATCGACGCGCTCCGCGAGGAGGCGTACTACTTCGCGGGTCAGAAGCAGACGAAGGTACTCAACGAGGGGTGGGCCACGTATTGGGAATCGGTCATGATGGGCGGCGAGGGGTTCGCCGGTCCCGACGAGTTCCTCACGTACGCCGACCACATGTCCCGGGTGCTCGGCTCGCCCGGACTCAACCCCTACAAGCTCGGCTTCGAGCTGTGGACCCACGTGGAGCTGCGGGCCGCCCGCCGCGACGTGATCGACAGGCTGCTCCGCGTCGAGGGAGTGACGCCCGAGAACTTCCACTCGCGGATCGACCTCGATCGGGTCGCCGACGCGCTCGAACCGCATCCCGCGATCGCCGGGGCGGGACCGGCGACGCTCGACGAACTCGCCGACCTCGCCGCCGACGGCGACCCGCGCGTCGACAGCGAGGCGGTCGACCGGGCGCTGTCGGCCCGGAGCGAGGGGGAGACGACCGGCGACGACGGCGAGAGCGATCCCAGCGCCGGCCCGGACATCGAGCGGTACCCGTGGAAGCTGCTCACGCGCGAGGGGCTCGCCGAGCGACACTACGTCCTCTCGCGGCCGGAACACCGGGACGCCCTCCGGAACGTCTCGCGGGAGACGCTGGCCGAGCGGGCGCGATACATGTTCGACATCGATCGGTACCCGACCGTCGACGAGGCGCTCGCCGACGTGGACCGGACCGCCGGCTGGGACCGAATGCTGGAGGTGCGCGAGAGCCACAACGACGTGACGTTCATCGACGCGTTTCTCACCGACGAGTTCGTGCGCGAGGGGAACTACTTCACCTACGAGTACAGCCGGTCGACCGAACAGCACCGCGTCGCCAGCGTCGACGCCGACGACGTGCGGAAGAAGCTCCTGTTGCGCTTCACGAACTTCGGGAAGCCGACGATCGTCGTGCTCGACGGCAACTTCCGAAACCGGGGAGAACTCCTCTTAGGCCACCGGTACAACGGAGTCCCCCTCGACGAGGAATCGGCGACAGACGCCTTAGAGCGCGTCTTCGAGCTGTGGGGACGGCCGGTGAACCTCGCGACGATCCGCGTCGAGTACTCCGACGAGGCCATCCGCCGCGCCAAGCGGCGAGGCACCGAGCCGGACGGGAAGGAGGTCGGCGTGCGGTTCCAGTACGACGGCGGCGAGGTGACCGAACACGATCTCGACCCGGAGATCAGAGAGCGGATCGCGGCGGACGAGGTCGACTACGACACGAAACCCGACGACTGGCTGGCGTGACGATCGGAGCGAGAAACAGCGCGGCCAGTCGCGGTCTACGCCAGATCCGCGACCATCTCGGAGACGTATGCGGTCTCCTCCTCGTTGATCCCGTGACCCATCCCCTCGTAGATCCGGGTCTCGACGTCGCCGCCGAGCGCCGATAACACGTCGGCGGTCTCGTGGACCCGCTCCTCGGGGACGTGCGGGTCGACGTCGCTACACCCGAGGAACGCCGGCGTCCCCGCGAGTGCGTCGGCGGCGTCCCCGTCGACCGCGGCTGCCGCGCGAGAGACGTAGTCGTCGACGGCGACGGACTCGCCGATCAGCCCGCCGCTCAGAACCGCGAGCCCGCCGTATCGGGTCGGATTTTGCGCGACGAACTCGCTCGCGAGGCAGGCGCCCTGCGAGAAGCCGACGACGAGGACGCGCTCGGCGGGAATCCCAGCGTCCGTCGCGGTCTCGACCGCGCGACCGACCGCCCGCAGCCCGGAGCTTCGGCCGGGCTCGTTGTCCGCGACGGGCGCGAGGAAGGAGTTCGGATACCACGTGTTCGCCGCCGCCTGCGGCGCGAGTAGTGAGAGACCGAAGGTCTCTCTGACAGCCGGCGGCTTCGCCGCCGGCGAGAGCGCGACATCGCGGTCGCCCGCGATCTCCTCCCCGAACTCGACGATACCGCGCGCGGTCGCGCCGCGACCGTGAACGAGGACGACGGCGGCGTCCGCCGACTCGACGTCGGTCCCGGCGGTCACCAGCGGTTCGTCCGCGTGCGGGTCGTCGCCCGAGTGCTTCGATCCCCGGCTCATACGCCGACGCCCGCGTCGGCGTCGGGCAGATCGTACTTGTTCACCGGAAGTCCGAGCTCCTCCAAGGCGGCCTCCATGTGACGGTCCTGCGCGAAGTCGGCGCCGTCCTCCTCGCGGATGCGCTGGGCGGTCGCGAGCACCTCGCCCTTGCGGTCGTCCGGGATCTCGTACTTGTCCGAGGAGAGCTCGATGACGAGCCCGTTGTTGTCCTGCGTGTAGATCGAGTGGAAGATCCCTCGGTCGAACACGTTGTATCCCTTCCCGGCCTCTTCGAGCGCCGCCATGATGTCCTCGTACTCGTCGGGGTCGACGCTGAAACAGAGGTGGTGAACGGCACCGGTGCCGGCGCGCTGGCCGCGCGCGGACGGCCGATCATCGCTCACGAAGAACGTCAGGATCCGCCCGTCGCCGGTGTCGAAGAACAGGTGCGTCTGCGAGGGGTCGTCGAGGTTCGGCTGACGGAGGACGAGCGGCATGCCGAGCAGGTCGCGGTAGAACGCGATCGTGTCGGCCTCGTTGCTCCCCCAAACGGTGATGTGATCGGTACCGGTGGTGTGGAACGGTGCGTCCGGACGCTCCGGAGTGACCGGAGCCGGGATGTCGTCGCTCATACCACCGATACGAGGCCGATACGTATAAAATCGAAAGGGACCGCCGAGCCACCGGCTGACATCGGTGTTATCCGGTCGAGCGTCCAGCCCGTCACAAAGCGGCGGAAACGGGAGCGAACACCGACCCGAAGCGGCGCCGACGCCGAAACGGATCTCTTAATTCGGACAGAGCGAACCGAAAGGCATGGAGATACTGCTACACTCCGGACTCGAACACCCGAACACCCTGTGGATCGCAGCCGCCGCGATCGTCTCGTTCGTTCTCGGCGTCGTTTCGGCCACCTACGGCCAACGGGTTGCGGCCCCGTTCCGAGACTCCACCGAGGAGTGACCGCGAGAAGCCGGACCGGAACGCAGTCCGTCGGACCGAGGGGCTAGGACCGCTTCCAGACCGGCGGGGCAACGCCGAGGGCCCGGACGACTGCCGGATAGCCGAACGCGACGACGAACACGAGAAGCATCGACGGGAGAAACGAGAGCGATCCGACGACGCGCTCGACGAGCGCCAACACCACGAACATCACGACGAACATCACGCCCCAGTGGGGGGCGAGCTGACGTATTTTCTCCGCGGTATCGGTCATACGCCTTGCAACGAGTCCGACGGATATACGTTGTCGGTCACGTTGCACGCGCCAAGAACGGCGAAATCCCGTCGACCACGGACGAGAGCCGAGTGAGCTAGTCGAGCGAAAACCGGCGAAGAGAGACGAACGGGCGATACCGGCGTCAGTACCGAGAAGGAATAAACGTCGTCGAGAGCAGCAGGATGACCGAGAACAGCGAGAGGATCAACACGCGCGTCAGCCCGGAGTTGTACTGTTCGAACTGGTCAATCTCCGCGACCTGCGCCTCGTACCCCTCAATATCGGTCGACAGCGTCATCGTGGACGCGTCAGGGAAATGCGCGATGAACTCCGTCTCGCCTATCGTAACCGTCGTGTCCTGTTCGATCTCGATCGTGTTGGTCTGTGTTCCCTCCCAGACGACCACGGCCTGATCGGAGGTGACCTCGTCGACAGTCACGGTCTCCCCGTCGTACTCGAAGGAATCACCCGTGGTATACGACCGTTCCTCGGGGGCGGGGAAGTACTCGTCTGCCGGGACGAGGGTCGTCTCGCCGCCTTGGGTGACCGCGACGTACTCGCCGTCGTCACGCTCGACCGTCTGGTTGTCCGCGTCGTCGTCAGACTCGAGGATCGCCTGTCGGTCGAGCACCTCGACGAGCGTGAACGCAGACGGGTCATCCCCGGTAATCTCAACGGTCCACTCACGGTCATCAACCGAGACCGTAGACCCGTTCGTCCACGTCTCCGAAAGTTCAGTCGTCTCCTCCTGCTCAAGCGTCCCGATCACCGTCGAGTCTTCCTCCGATATTCCGGCGACCGTATACGTCTCGCCGTCGACCTCGACCGGATCACCTTCCGACACCTCGAAATCCGGGTTCTCAAGGGCGATTTCCGGACTCTCAGCCGTCGCAGTGAGCACACCAGCCACGCCCGCAACGAGAAGGAAGAGCGCGGCGTACACGGCCACAGCGCGTCGTTGCATAGTTCCAGCATGGGTCACCCGGTGTATAACGGTTACTAAGCCGCGCTCTCGAAACGCGAAACAGAGTCGAGACGGACCGTCGATCGACACGGTGCGGCAACACCGTCTCAGCGACAACCATCCGCCAGTGGCAGACGATGAACTCCCGAAAGAACGCAAGTAAACACGAACAACGGACAACCGATACTGATCGGATACAAAGAGTGTTTCACCTGATCCATCGCTAAGCCGATACACGCACCTTGACGAACGCTTCCCACAACAGTACTTTAATTACGCGCTGCAGAACACGAGCAATGACAGATCCCGGCAGGGCGACGCCACCAGAAGTCCTTGACAGCAAGCGCGACGCAACCCGATATCAGGTCCCGGTAGAGATCGCCGCCCGACAGCCCGCGGTGAGCCAAACGGAGATTGCCGACGCGATCGGCGTGACGTCGCAGGCCGTCAGCGACTACGTCAGGGACCTCGTGGATCACGGCTACGTCGAGAAGGAGGGGCGCGGACGATACGGAGTGACGAAAGAGGGCGTCGACTGGCTGATCTCTCGGACCGACAGCTTAGAGACGTACCTCGATCGCGTCATCTCAGACCTCCTCGGCAGCGTCGACATCGACACCGCGATCGCGATGGACGACGTCTCGGAGGGAAGCGACGTCGGACTCCTCATGCGCGACGGCGTTCTCCATGCGAACCCCGCGGGCGGGACGGCGACAGCGGTCACCGTCACCACCGCCTCGGCGAAGCCGTCGGCGTCGCCGACTTCGAAGGCGTGGTCGACTAGGAAACCGGATACGTCACCGTCCTCCCCGTTCCGGCCGTCACGGACACCGCGTCGGTAGATCCGGAGGTACTCACGGAGACCCGCCCCTCGGAGGGCCTCCTCGCCGTCGCCGGAACCGAAGCGTACGCGCTCGCGACACGATCGGACGCGCACCCGAACATCCGGTTTGGGACGGTCGACGCCGTCGCCGAAGCCGCAGTGCGAGGACTGAACGTGCTGTTGGTGGTTACGGCCGATCAACTACCGCAACACACCGCGCGACTCCGCGACGAGAACATCCCGCACGAAGTGCTCGACGCGGGCGATTTCTGAGGCGAAGTCGGACAGACGCCGACCATCCGATTCGACGAGCGGATCGCTACCGGATATCGGAGTTCGAAGGAAAGCCAAGGGCCGGATTTGAACCGGCGTTGGGCGGCTCTGCAGGCCGCTGCGTCTGACCAGACTCTGCCACCTTGGCGCTATCGGACGTACCGCAGTCGAGCGTTTAAGCCTAGCGGTCGCGTGTGAACGCCACCGCTATCGCTCGCTACACATGAAAAGAGCCCACGGACGGACTGTCCGTGGGCCGAATAGTGGGAGTATGCTCCCGAATGAATGGGCAGGCGGCGAACCGCGGTTCCCAGAGGATCGCTCACTCCAGTACTTC
>NZ_VCNL01000007.1 GCF_007671685.1 Halorubrum salsamenti
GACCTGGATGACACCGAACTACCACGGCTCACATCAGATTTCCTCTTACGCCGGAGCGCAGGGGGCGAAATCCTCATCTTCGCGGACTTGATTGTTTTCTTCGAGGGGTCATAAACCCATCGAAGCGTTCCAAGTCCAGCGAAACCGGGCCGAGTTGAACGGCCCGAGTTCGCAGGTGCGTTCTTCGCATTAGTCACGATGGCCGGGTTATATTTAACCCCGTCGAACTAACGGCGCCACGTCATGCGGTTTCATGCCGGGGAAGTGTGAACGAGCGGATAGCTACGCGGGCGGACACGGCGAAAAACTGGTCTGGCCTCGAAGGCTATTCGTCGTCGATGTACTCGATCCCCTGTTTCGAGACGTTCGCCTTTGTGATGTCGTCGAGATCGTTGAGCCAGAACTCGTCGTCGGCCTCGTCGACCTCGGGGGCACTGTCCTTCCAAGCCCATCCCTCGTACTCGTGAACCTTCTGCGTCCCCTTCTCGCGGAGCCGGAGCGTAACTCGCTCCGCCTCCTCTTCGGAAGGCGCGGGCTCAAGCGTGCGGGCGGCCTTGAGCGCGGCCTGACGAGGCATGTTGCCGGAGAACTCGCTCGGTTCCGATCCGTCTTCCTCTCGAAGGGCAAAGTTTCGCTTACCGTCTTCACGTACCATGGTTTATCCTCCGTGCGAACCCAACACACAGTCTGTAATAAATATATCGGGGAAATGAAAGCTGAGCTGCAAAACATTTTTATATTAACTCTACACGGGCTAGCGATTTCGGTCACTCATCGAGAGAATCCGAACGCGGTCAGCGATCGAAACGACGGTGAGAGGTTCAAAACGGGGACTCGATCGGTCTCGATACGCCGCGAGCGATACCACAGAAACGGCACCGCGGGGCCTATTCGGGTAAACAACACTTATGTGTCTGCTATGGCGAAGTCCGACCAGTACAACCGCGATGGTTCGTAAAAAGAAGCTTAGCCCCAGTGGCGCCAAGGACGACGAGGGGGAGTACCACAACGTCCACGTGAACCTCCACGAAGACGAGCTCGCCGTCGCCGGGATGGAGATCGGCGACGAAGTGTTCGTTCGGGTCCGAGACGGGAAGATAATCATCCAGAAGGCCGACTCCAGTCCCGAAGACCTCGAACACGACTTCTGAGACGGGCGTATGTCTGTCGCACTTTCTTTCCGAAGACCGAGCAGAGACGTAGAGATAATCGTGCTGCGCGCGAGGATCCCTAGCGGCGGCGGTCGGCGGATTGATGCCTGTCCGTGACGAGACCGAAACGATGGGCGCCTACGATCTGTTAAAGCCGGCGCTGTTCGGAGTTCCGCCAGAGACTGCACACAGGCTGACACACCGGCTGTTACGGGCGACACAGACGACACCGGTGGCAGATCTCCTCCGCGACCGGTTCGTCGTGGACGACCCCCGGCTGCGCGTCGAGGCGTTCGGGAATGAGTTTCCGAACCCTGTGGGCGTCGCGGCCGGGTTCGACAAGAATGCGGAGGTTCCGCGCGGCCTCGCCGCGCTGGGGTTCGGTCACGTCGAGGTCGGCGGCGTCACCGCCGAGCGACAGCCGGGGAACCCGCGACCGCGACTGTTTCGACTGCGCGAGGACGAAGCTCTGATAAACCGAATGGGATTCAACAACGAGGGAGCCGACGTCGTCGGCGAACGGCTCGACAGAGAGCCGCTACCGGCGGTTCCGGTCGGGATCAACATCGGGAAATCGAAGTCGACGCCCCTCGAGGAGGCTCCCGACGATTACCAGTACACCTACGAACGCGTCGCGGACGCGGGCGACTACTTCGTCGTCAACGTTTCGAGTCCGAACACGCCCGGGCTCCGTGAGCTCCAGAACCGCGCGGCGTTAGAGGAGATTCTCGGCGCCCTCGCGGATGCTGGTGCCGAACCCCTCCTGGTGAAGCTGTCCCCGGATCTCCCGGAGCCGGCCGTCGAGGACGCGCTCGGAGTCGTCGACGATCTCGGCCTCGACGGTGTCATCGCGACCAACACCACGACCTCTCGGCCGAACTCCCTGAAAAGTCCCCAGCAAGCCGAGCGCGGCGGGCTCTCGGGAAAGCCGATAGAGTCGATCGCCACGGAGCGGATCCGGTTCGTCGCCGAACGCACCGACGTTCCGGTGATCGGCGTCGGGGGGATCTCGGACGCGAAAGGCGCCTACGAGAAGATCCGGGCGGGCGCGTCCGTCGTGCAGTTGTACACGGGGCTCGTCTATGAGGGACCCGGCATCGCGCATGACATCAACGAAGGAATCCTCGATCTGCTCGATCGCGACGGCTTCGACTCGGTCGAGGCCGCCGTCGGCGCGGATCTGTAGCCGGACTGCGCCGAAACGACGTTCTACGCTTCGTTGCGGACGATGACGACCACGTCGTCCGCCTCCAACAGCTCGCCGTCGCCCTGGTACTGTCGCTCTTCCTCAACCGCGAACTCCTCGTCGACGAGCGTGATGCCCGCGAGGTGAAGCTCGTCGCCGTCGATCTCGTACTCGCCCTGCGCAATCGCCGCCTCGATATCCCCGACCCGGTCGCCGTACTTCGGGCCGACCGTCGCGTAGTCGAGGTCGATCCCGGTGACGACCGTTTCGACCGGAGCGTCCTCGTCGGGGTTGACGGTGAGGTCGGCGACGTGCATCACGCCCGTGATGTCGTCCTCGAACCCGCGGACGTCGGCGTACACCTCGACCGCGTCCAGCTCGGCGTTGAGCGGGAGTTGGCTCTCGCTTTTGTACTTCCGGAGGACGCCGACGACGGCGGTGGCGGCCGTGCCCGCGTCCCGGTCGGCGTCGATCCCGAGCGGCTCGGGCCAGTCGGCGAGGTGGATCGAGTCACGCGCGCCGTCGGCGACGGCGGCGTCGACCGCGTCGGGGTCGCTCGCCCCGTCGGCGTACATGTCGTGCCACAGCTCCTCGGTGACGTGGGCGAGAAGCGGGGCGAACAGCTTCAGGAACCGCCGGTGGGCGGTCCGGAGCGTGTACGCCGCGGCCTCGTCCTCGCGCTGTTTGGCGATCTCGAGGTAGTCGTCACAGAACGTGTTCCAGAAGAAGCTCCGGAGCTCGTCGCGGGCCTTCGAGAACGCGCGGTCCTCGAACAGCCCGGTGAGCCGCTCGATCTCGCCGTCGAGCTCGGCGAGCAGCCAGCGGTCGAGCTCCCGGAGGTCTTCGTCGTCGGGCTCGTCCGGGTACGGCTCCGGCGCGAGCGACTCGACGAGCTTGGAGGCGTTCCACAGCTTGCGGATCAGCTTCTCGCCCGCGCGGAGGTCCTTCTCCTTGAACGGGAAGTCGTCGCCGACGGCGGTGCCGGCGGCCCAGTAGCGCGTGGCGTCGACCGGGAACTCCTCGAGCACGGTCTCGGGCTCGACGACGTTGCCGACGGACTTCGACATCTTCTCGCGGTTCTCGTCGAGGACGTGCCCGTTGATCATCGTCTCCTCGAACGGGACCTCGCCGGTGTGCTCGTAGCACTTGACGAGCGTGTGGAACAGCCAGAAGCTGATGATGTCGTGGCCCTGCGGGCGGAGGTCGAACCGGTACAGCTCCGGGTGCTCCATGGTGAACTCCTCGGCCTCCCCGTCCCAGTCCCAACCGGCGTTGATGAGCGGCGTCAGGCTAGAGGTGGCCCACGTGTCGAGCACGTCGTTTTCCGGTTCGAACTCGTCGTGGCCGCACTCGGGGCACGCGTCGACCGGCGGATCGTCCGAAAGCGGGTCGACGGGGAGGTCGGCCTTCTCGGCGACGACGACCTCGCCGCAGCCCTCGCAGTACCACACGGGGAACGGGATGCCGGAAGAGCGTTGCCGGGAGATGAGCCAGTCCCACTGCAGCCCCTCGACCCAGTGTTCGTACCGGCTGAACATCTTGTCCGGGGACCACTCCATCTCCCGACCGATCTCGAGATACTCGTCGGTCTTGTCGAGCATCTCGATGTACCACTGCTCGGTGACGAGGAACTCGACGCTCGTCCCGCAGCGCTCGTGGACGTTGACGGTATGGGTGATGTCGCGCCGGTCGAGCAGCGCGCCCGCGTCGTCGAGGTCCTCGACGATGGCCTCGCCGGCCGCCGAGGAGTGCAGTCCCTCGTACTCCTCGGCGACGTCGGTCATGTGACCGGACTCGTCGATGGCGACCCGGAGGTCCAGGTCGTGGACCTGGTACCACTCGATGTCGTTCTGGTCGCCGAACGTACAGCACATCACGATGCCGGAGCCGGTCTCCATGTCGACGCGCTCGTCGGCGATGATCGGGACCTCGTGGCCGAACAGCGGGACCTCGGCGGACTCGCCGACCAAGTGTTGGTTCTCGTCGTCGTCTGGGTGGACGAAGACGGCGACGCAGGCCGGGAGGAGCTCCGGGCGGGTCGTCGAGATGACGAACTCCTCGTCGTCGTCGGAAGCGACCGGGAACGCGATGTCGTTGAAGTGGCTGGCCTGCTCGTCGTCCTCGGTCTCGACCTGCGAGATGGCGGTCTCGCACTCGGGACACCAGATCGCGGGCGCCTTCTCGCGGTACTCGCGGCCCTGCTCGTACAGGTCGACGAACGACAGCTGGGAGACGCGCTGGACGCGCGGCTCGATGGTCTGGTACGTGTGGTCCCAGTCGACGGAGACGCCGAGCGACTGGACGTTCTCGGTGAACTGCTCCTCGTACTGCGCGCAGACCTCGCGGCATTTCGCCTGGAACTCGCGGCGCTCGAAGTCCTGATGGCGGATGTCGAGCTCGTCCTCGGTGAGCCGCTCGGAGGCGATCCCGTTGTCGTCGTAGCCGAACGGGAAGAACGTCTCCCCGCCGTTCATGCGCTCGAAGCGCGCGACGAAGTCCTGAAGGGTGAAGCCGTACAGGTGGCCCATGTGGAGGCTCCCCGATACCGTCGGCGGGGGCGTGTCGATGGAGAAGACGGTGTTCGGGTCGACCGGGTCGTCGTCGGGGTAGGCGTACGTCTCCTCGTCGACCCATCGCCGCTGCCACCGCGGCTCGACGGTGTCGGGGTCGTACTCACCACTGGGCATTTCACGCTCACGTTCCCCCGGTTCCCCCTTAACGGCCTCGGTTGTGTGGGGCGCGCGCTACGCCGCGTCGTCCGCCTCGGAACTCACACCACGTCGTCGAGGTCGTGCTCGGCGGCCATCTTCGACGCTTCCGCGGCGAAC
Source organism: Halorubrum salsamenti (assembly GCF_007671685.1). Lineage (GTDB taxonomy): Archaea > Halobacteriota > Halobacteria > Halobacteriales > Haloferacaceae > Halorubrum > Halorubrum salsamenti. Next base: position 5,166 of record NZ_VCNL01000007.1, read on the forward strand.
CGCTCGACCTCGTCGGCCGGGCTCTCACCGAGCGCGCTCTCGTCGACGTCGCGGCCGGCGGTGATCCCGTCGCCAGTGACGAGCCGCTGTTCGGCCAGTTCCTTCGTGTGCATGCGCTCGCCGTCCTCCGTGGCGTAGGTGAGCCGCACGAGCCCCTTCGAGTCGAACTGTCGGTCGACGAGCCAGACCGTGGTCATACGCGGCGATGGGTGCCTGCGACGCTTAAAAAGGACGGTCGACACGAGGCGACGGCGGACGGAGCGCCAAGCGACGGCGTTCGATCTCGGCGATCGCGGTTGGCGCGCGCCTCCGAGTGGCCGACAGGCCGCGAGGAGCGCCGCGCGAGGGACGCGGCGAACGCGAGCCGTGAGCCGCGAGGTTGGGGAGGTGTGAGGTGCGGTTGCGGTGCGGTCGGTGGGACTCAAAGGGGCAGCCGAGAGGACGGCACAGGCGATGTAAGCACCGCAACGAGGGAGCGAACAACGTGAGCGACCGAGTGAGGCGCGCAGCGAGCGTGCGCCGTCCTCCCGGCTGGGGCTTTGCAAGTCGTCACCGTCGATCCGTCGGCAACTATTTATAAGCGAGCGGCCGGGACCTCGGAGAGAGTCATTTACTAGACGACATCTCGTCAGCGATCGTATCGACCCGCAACCGATCAGTCACCCGGTTCAGTCGATCCACAGTAAGCCGTCGCCAGCGCTTTGTACCGCGTCGTCAAACCCGAAGGCATGCACGTGAAGTTCGACCGCGACACCTGCGTCGGGATGTACCAGTGCGTCGCCGAGTGGGACGCCTTCGAGAAGAACCTGAACGACGGGAAGGCCGACCTGCGGGGAAGCGAAGAAGAGGAGGAGGACGTGTTCGTAGTCGACGTGCCCGACGGCGAGGAGTTCGACGCGAAGTTCGCGGCGCGGGTCTGCCCGGTCGACGCCATCGAGGTGTACGACGACGACGGCGAGCAGATGGTCTGATAGGACTTGACGGTAATTGCCTCCAAAGACCCAGCCGCTTGCTTATAAATCGTTGACACCGGATCGACGGCGAATACCGCCAAAGCCCCAGCCGCTCGGCAGTACGTGATCGACTGCTCCGCGGTGAAGGCCTCCAAAGCCCCAGCCGCGACGGCTCGTGTGACTCGCTGCGCTCCTCGTCACTCGCTCCGCTCGTTCCTGCGGTGCTTGCGTCGTCAAGCGTCGCCCTCGCGGCTGCCCCTTTGAGTCCCGCCCCGCACCGCAACCGCAACCGCAGCCTCACGCCTCCCCAGCCTCGCGGCTCACGGCTTCGCCGCTCGCGTTCGCCGCGTCCCTCGCACCGGCGTCGCCGGCGCGACGCGCCGGCTGACAGAGGGACCGAAGGCCCCTCGCTGTTCGCGGCCCTCCGAGCCGCTCACCGGGGCGCGCCGAAGTGACTAATTAGCAAGAGCGCCGATCACCACCCGCGCCGACTTATAAGCGCTCGGCCAGGTCCTCGGCGAAGTACGTGACGATCAGGTCCGCGCCCGCGCGCTTGAGCGACAGCAGCGACTCGTGAGCGGTCTCCTCCAAGTCGAGCCAGCCCTTCTCCGCGGCCGCGTGCAACATCGCGTACTCGCCGGAGACGTTGTACGCGGCGATCGGGTGGTCGAACTCCCGTCGGAGGTCGCCGACGATGTCGAGGTAGGGGAGGCCGGGCTTCACCATCAGCACGTCCGCGCCCTCCTCGGCGTCGATCCGGGCCTCGCGGAGCGCCTCGCGGCGGTTCGCGGGGTCCATCTGGTAGTGCCGGCGGTCGCCGAACGCGGGCGCGCCGTCGGCCGCGTCGCGGAAGGGCCCGTAGAAGGCGGACTCGTACTTGACGGCGTAGCTCATCAGCGCCACCTCCTCGTGGCCCGCGTCGTCGAGCGCCTCGCGGATCGCCCGCACCTGTCCGTCCGTCATCGCGGAGGGGGCCACCATGTCCGCGCCCGCGTCCGCCTGCGAGACGGCGGTCTCGGCGAGCAGCTCCAGCGTCTCGTCGTTTTTCACCGTGAGCGTCGGGTCCGTCTCCGCCGACTCCTCGATCACGCCGCAGTGGCCGTGGTCGGTGTACTCACAGAGGCAGACGTCGCCGATCACGTAGGCGTCGGTCTCGGCGGTGATCCGGCTGATCGCGCGCTGGACGACGCCGTCCTCGGCGTACGCGCGGGTGCCTTCAGAGTCCTTCGACTCCGGGATCCCGAAGACGATGACCGCCTCGACGCCGGTCTCGCGGACCTCCTCGACGCGGGCGACCGCCTCGCTCACGGGGACTCGCTGGTGGCCCGGCATCGTCTCGATCGGCACGCGCTCGTCGGTCGTCGCGTCGACGAAGACGGGCGCGACGAGGTCCGACGCCGACAGCGACGTCTCGCTGACGAGCGGGCGGACGCCGTCGGTGCGGAGCCGCCGCGGCCGGTCCGTTGGGTGCATGCCCGAGCGTTGGCTCCGGGGCGCCTTCTATGATCCGTCCGCGGCGAACGGGCAAATCGGCGAATAAGGGGGGACGAGGGGATCGACAGTCCGTTCCGGTCGACGGCTACTCGGACGATTCGATGTCGATCTTGTCGCGGAGCGAGGCGAGCTCGTCGGACTCGGCGAGCTCCTCGACGCGCGCCTTGAAGTGCTCCTCGCAGAGCCCGACGACCACGCCGCTCTGCTCGGCCTCGTAGGTGGCCTCCCGTTCGCAGTAGTGACACCGCATACGTCACACTCAGTGGCCATCGGGCTTAACCTTGTTCGTCGATCGGGAAGGTCGGGAACCTCGACCCGTTAGGGCGCGTCGGGGCGGAGGTCGGGATCGGGCTCCGGCAGTCGCTCTCGGATCGGCTCGAACGCCGCCGCCGTCAGCCCCGCCTCGGCGAGAGTGCGCTCGTGCGCGTCGGTGCCGCCCGTCAGCAGGAGATCGCTCTCGGCGGCCACCCGTTCGACTCGCGCGTCGTCGACCGCCCGCTCGTAGGGATAGAACCGCTCCACCGCGTCCAGATCGCGGGCCACGTCGAGGGCGGCGTCCACGTCGTCGTACCGGAAGGGATGCGCGAGCCCGACGACCGCGCAGGCGTCCCGAAGCAGTTCGGCGCCGCGCTCCAGTTCCGTCACCTCGCGCGCGACGTAGCAGGGACCGTCGTTCCCGATCAGCTCGTCGAAGGCGCCCGCGTAGTCGTACGGCGCCGGCGACTCGTCGATCGCGCGGGCGATGTGCGGGCGCCCGAGTCCGGGACGGGGCTCGACGTCGAGATCGACCCCGAGTCGGTCCTCGACCGCGTCGAGGATCGCGGCCCCGCGTTGCTCGCGGTCGGTCTGGAGCCGCTCTATCTCGTCGTCGAGCGCGTCGGTGTGTTCGACCCCGTAGCCGAGGAGGTCGAGCCGCTCGAAGCCGGCGTCGACGCGGAGTTCGATCCCGCGAACGACCCGGACCCCGTCGCGCTCGACGACCGGCGCGCCCACGTCCGGGTGCACGCGATCGTGGTCGGTGATCGCGACCCAATCGAGGCCGGCCTCGCGGGCGACGTCGACGAGCTCGTCGGCCGTCATAGTGCCGTCGGAGACCGTCGTGTGCGCGTGGAGGTCGGCGACGATCCGGTCCGTGTCCATGTCGGTCGTTCGGCGACGGCGCACTAAGCGTCGGCGGTCGAGCGGCGGTTGGTCGAAAGGCGGTTGGCCGACCGGCGGTTGGTCGTCGTCGATCATGATAACAACCGACAATATAAGGAAATAAAATGTGATTCTCCGGATTAAGGTTATACATGGACAATCATTAAGGATCATCGGCGGCTCGCAGTAGTTGATGCGCTTGAACGGCGTCGACGACCGACTCGAACGGCACCAATATCCGACGACCTCGGAAGAACTGATCGCGGCCCACGGGAACGCGACCGTAGAGCTCGCCGACGGCTCCGAGCGTCTCGGAGACGTGCTGGAGCGGTTCGGTGACCAGACGTTCGACAACGTGGAGGACGTGTTCACCACGCTCCGCGCGGGCGTCTGCCATCGCGGAGTCGGTCGGCGGTTCTACTCGGACCGCGACCCGACGACCGACGCCGACGACGGACCGTCGCCGGTCTCGTTCTGAACGAGCGGCGGAGACGACACCTCGTTTTACGAGCGGCTCAGCCCGACAGCGGCGCGCCTGTCGGAGTGTCGTGCGATGAAAACGCCGAGAGATCTTCGTGGCGGCCCGTTACCGGTCGGTTAGACCCAGTCGATCGCGGCGGACAGATCGAGCGGCACCGACCCTTTCCGGTACCCTTCGACGTGCCCGTTCGGGCGCGCACGGAGGACGACCGCCGGCCTGTGTCGGACCTCCGGTCGCGCCTCGCGGACGGCCTCCCAGTCGTCCGCGGGAAAGGAGGTGCAGTCCACGAAGAGGGTGACGCCGCCGCCGTGAGCCTCTAGCTGTCCGCTCGTCTTCGTCTCGGCCGTGTCGCGAACCGCTGCGACGGGGTCGCTCGCGGAGCGCCCGGAGACGGGTTGCGGGCGCGTCACCTCGACCAGCGAGGCCGCCCCGGTGTCCGGGTCCGTCGCGCGGTAATCGAGCGAGTGACCCGTCGTCACCTCGATCTCGGGAGTCACCTCGTAGCCGGCCTCGGTCAGGATCCGGGCCGCCGTGAACTCCGCGATCGCGGCGCTCATCCGGACCAGATCGAGCGACGCCGAAGTCCCGAGCTTCCCCGCCATCACCTCGCGGTGGTCGTCGAGCGTTCCCGGGCGGAGCGTCTCCTCGACGAACCCGGTCCCTTCCTCGCGGGTCGCGTTCGGGAACCCGGCCGCGTGGTCGCGGAAGAACGCCCGCGTCGTCTCGGCGCCGTCCTTCGAGCAGAACACCGGGAGGAAGAACCACGAGACGTGCGGATACGCCGCGAGCCACGGCTCGTCGTCGTGAAGCCCCGCGAGCAGTTCCCGCTGGACCCACCGGGCGACCGGGTAGGGGACCTCGTCGAACCCGTACTTGTCCGTCCGCCAGAGCTGGCTCGGTGTCTCAGTGTTGCCGACCCAGTACCCGACCGGGCCGCCGTCGGCGCCGTCCGGCGGGTCGTCGTCGCCGTCCGTCCAGCAGAACAGCGCGAACGAGCCGTCGTCCATGTCGAACCGTCGGGCCTCGTAGCCGGGGGGCGAGGCGAACCACGGGTCGCTCGCGGTCGCCCCGAGGTTGTCGTCGAGGGGGCGTTCGAGCTGCGAGCGGACGCGATCGGCGCTCCAGTCGCCGGGCGCGCGCCTGAATCGGAGGGGTTGTGCCACGGCGGTGCTACCGCACGGCGGGGTTAATTGGTTCCGGTGGATCAGACATCGCCACGACCGTGTCGCCGGGCAGATCCCCGCCGTTATCATCCGCCAACCGTCTCGAATATCGGATGTTTCACCGACACATATAATACTGATAGATTCCAAGCTAGAGTGTACCATGTCAATGGGTGCCTATGACGAGGCCGAACACGAGCGTCGCGAGAAGAAGACCAGCGAAGTCGACGCCGACTTCGACGCCGAGCGGCCGGAGTACTCCGGATCGCTCACGTACGATTCGGGCGACTCCACGGAGGCACTCCTCGACAAGTTCCAAGAGCTGCAGGATAAGTGAACCGGCTGCTCGTCCCCTTCTTCTCCGATCCGATTGGTCTCGTGAACCAGATCGACAGTCGTCGTTGAGCCGCGACGATACCGCTCTCAAGACAGGGCGATCGCCGCGGAACAGACGATCGCGACCGCGAGAACGTGTCCGACGACCGCCCCGAGCAGGGCCGGTTCCTCAAGCAGGAACGGGACGAGCGCCAGTTGGACCGCCGAGAACGCGATGTTCTCCGCGTCGAGCCGCCTGACGCGGGATGTCGCCGCCGGAGGGAGGTCCACGTGGACCGCGCGCCACAGCGCGATGACCGCGCTCCACCACGAGGTGCCGATCCGGTAGGTGAGGTCCCAGAGGATCAACAGCGTGAGGTAGACGACCGGGATCGGCGGGTTCGAACCGAACAGCCGATAGATCAGCGAGCCGTCCCACGCGATCATGTACGTGACCAGAGCGATGAACGCCAGCACGCCGAGGACGATTTCGATGCTCGATCCGAACAGCAGGCGCTTGTGCGCCGCCGGCGTCGGGAGCCGGCGGTTGATCGCACCGAGGCGGTGCATCTCGACGCTGCCGACGGCCGCCACCGCGACGGCGACGGTTCCGGCGAGGACCGCGTCCCACAGTCCGTAGTACCAGCCGAGCGCCACCACGCCGACCTCGAACAGGACGAACTGGATCGCGACCGCGAGCGTCCGAGAGATCCCGAGTCCGGGAATGCCGCCGACGAGGCTCTCGTACACCCACGTCTCGCCGTAGTTGCGGCTCACGACCGCGGCCCCTCCAACCGATCCATCTCGTCGATCGCCCGCGCGACCGCGACCTCGAACGGCGTCTGGTCGATCGGCACGAGGTCGCGGATCCGGTCGTCCTCGACGATCACGGTGTTGCGGAGCCCCTCGACGAGCGACCGGGCGAGGTAGGGGTTCACGTCGGTCACGAGCCGAAGCCACTTCGCCGACAGCTCCGGGCTCAGGACCGGAACCCGGATTATCCACAGTTTGTGACCGAGTTGGCTGCGGGTTCTCCGGAGGATCTCCGCGTACGTCAACACGTTCGGGCCGCCGATCTCGAAGGTGTCGCCGGCGGTCGCCGGCGCTTCGACCGTCCCGACGAGATACCCGACCACGTCGTCGATCGCGATCGGCTGACAGAGGGTGTCGACCCACTTCGGCGTGGTCATCACCGGAAGTCGGCTCGCGAGCCCGTGAATCACCTCGAAGCTCGCGCTGCCGGCGCCGACGATGATCGCCGCCCGCAGCGTCGTGAGCGCGGGGTCGCCGGTGCCGAGGATCCGTTCGACCTCGCGGCGGGACCTGAGGTGTTCGGAGAGGTCCTCGCGGTCCTCGCCGAGTCCGCCGAGATAGATGATCCGGTCGGTGGCCGCGGCCGACGCCGCCTCGACGAAGTTCCGGGCGCAGTTGCGGTCCCGCTCCTCGTAACCCGGACCGCCGTCCATCGAGTGGACGAGGTAGTAGGCGGCGTCGACGGGGTCGCCGTCGACCTCGAACGCGGGCGGTAGGGTGTCGGGTTCGAGGAGGTCGCCCTCGACGACGCGAACCCCCGCGGGCGGGACGTAGCCGTCGGCGTCGCGGACGAGCGCGACCGCCTCGTGGCCCCGGTCGAGGAGCGCCGGGATGAGCCGACTGCCGACGAATCCCGTGGCGCCGGTAACGAGCACGCGCATACGGATCCCACGGACGGGGCGACCATAAGGGTCCGCCACGCCGATACGGTCGGTCGCGGCGAGTGGCTGCGGTCGCGGCGGATCCCTCGAACCACTTCGTCCCGACCGATCGTTAAAAGGCGTCGCGCGTGAGTCGTGACCACATGCACGCAGGCGAGTTCGAGGCGGTTCGCGGGGTGCCGGACCTGTACGTTCACGACACCGGGATGTACGACACCGACGAGTACGGGGCCGTGTACGTGTACGACGCCGAGCGACCGATCGTGATCGACACCGGGACGGGGGCGAAGCGCGAGTCGCTGTTCGAGACGATAGACGATATCGGGATCGGCCGCGAGGAGCTGGCGTGGATCCTCCCGACGCACGCCCATCTCGACCACGCGGGCGGCGCGGGCCACCTCGCGGAACGCTATCCGAACGCCGAGGTCCGTCTCCCCGAGAAGGGAGTCCGGCACCTCGTCGATCCGGGGGCGCTCGTCGCCGGCACGAAGTCCGCCGTGCAGGATCAGTGGCAGTACTACGACGAGCCCGTGCCCGTCCCCGAGGACCGCATCGCTGGACTCGCCGAGGGCGACCGGATCGATCTGGGTGACCGCGAACTTGTCGTCCACGAGGCGCCCGGACACGCCCCGCATCACGCGTTCTATCACGAGCCCGACGCCGACGTCGTCTTCACCGCCGACGCCGCCGGGATCTACGTCCCGGAGGTCGACAGGGTCCGTCCCACGTCGCCGCCGCCGCAGTTCGATCTCGACCAGTGTCTCAGAGACCTCTCGACCATCGAGGAGATCGACCCGGAGTACCTCTGTTTCGGCCACTTCGGCCCGCGCGAGTACGAGCCGTCGCTGATCGGCGAGGCGAAACGGGCGTACGTCGAGTGGGTCGAAGCCGTCCGAGAGAAACGCGAGGCGCTCGGCGACGACGAGGCCGTCGTCGAGCACTTCGAGGAGACGAGCCGGGAGGTGGAGTTCTGGAACCCGGAGCGCGCGAGGGCCGACGCGAGCCTGAACTCCCGTGGCGTGTTGACGTATCTCGATCGGGTCGAGGAGGGGTCTGAGGAGTAGCGCCGACAACGCGGGGGCTGCTGCAGTCACGACGGAAACCCCAAAACCCCGCGCCGCCTAGCCGTGCCTATAAATGGGCATCTTCGACACGATCCGCGCCGTGCTCGGAACGAGCGCCGAGACGGACGCGACCCGCGAGGCCGACCCCGAGGACCTCTTCGGGATGTCGACCGCGTACATGACGATGGAGGCCGACCTCGGCTACGACCACTGCGGGGAGGCCGCGCTGTGCTTCTCCGGCGTCGACAGCACCCGGTTCGACGACGCGGTCGAGACCGTCGAGGCCATCTTGGAGGCCGGCGAGATCGACACCGGAACCGGGTTCCATCGACACGAGGACGACCACGGCTACCAGTGGTTCGTGCTGGAGGACGACGATCCGGAAGACCTGGTGACGAGCGTCCACTTCGCGGCCGACCAGTTCATCGAAGAGGGGTTCGGCTCCCGCCTGCTTGCGGCCGTCTTCGGCTTCGAGCGGGACGGCACCGACGCCTACTGGATCTACTCGTTCCGGCGCGGCGCGTACTACCCGTTCTCCCCGAAGGGGACGAGCGACCGGAACCAGCAGGTCGAGTTCAAGCTCCAGTCCGTCCTCGACGGGGAGCTCGGGCTCGAGGACGACGAATCCTACTGGTACCCGCTGTGGCCCGACGCGCCGGGGAACCGCCCGTGGGAGTGAATCGATGAGGGCGACCGAGAGCGATGCGGACCGCTCGTACGCCGGGCGCGATACGACGCGAAAGCGCCTCCTCCGGGCAGTGGCCGCACAGACCGCGGCGCTGAGCGCGACCGTCCACTTCCTGTGGGCGTGGCCGCGGCTCGTCGAACCCGCGGACGCGCGTCCCTACGTGTTCCTGCTCGGTGGCGTGTTCACCGTCGCGATCGCAGTCGCGACGCTGCGCGCGGAGGAGTTCCGACGGCTGTACGCGCTGGGCGCCGGGACCCTCGCCGCGTTCCTCGTCGGCTACGCGGGGTGGCACGGGAGCGAGACGGCGGCCGCGCTCGCGATCGATCCGCTGGCGATCGTCGGGAAAGGCGCAGAGGTCGTCGGCGTCGTCGCGTTCCTCGCGCTGTACCGGCTCGCGCCGCCGACGAGCGTCGTGGTCGATCGACGGAAGGAGACCGAGAGCGACGGCGAAACGACCGAAGACCGAGACGCGCGCGCATGACCGAGACCTACCTGACGGTCGAGGAGTCCGCGACGGCGACGTTCGAGGTGCAGGGCTCGGAGTTCCTCGGGCACGTCTCGCCGGCGGACACCGTAGAGGCGGCCGAGGAGTTCGTCGATCGCGTCCGGGCCGAGTACGACGACGCGACCCACAACGTGCCGGCGTACCGGGTACCCGCGGGCGAAGCCTCTGCCCGGACGCCTGGTAGCGAAGTCATGCTCCGAGAGTACTCCTCCGACGACGGGGAGCCGACCGGCTCAGCGGGGAAGCCGGCCCTCAACGTGCTCCAACAGCGCGAGATCCGGAACGTCGTCGCGGTGGTGACCCGGTACTACGGGGGGACGAACCTCGGCGTCGGCGGGCTCGCGCGCGCCTACTCGCGGGCGGTGAAAGAGGGAGTAGACGAGGCGGGCGTGATCGAGGAGCAGCCCCACCGGCGGCTGGTCGTGGAGACAGCGTACGACGACTCGGGGACCGTTCGGGGCGTGATCGAATCGTCGGGCGTCGAGTTCGACGCCGACTACGACGAGCGCGTGCGGTTCGCGCTTCGGGTTCCCGTGGCCGAAGCGGAGGCACTCGTGGAGCGACTCAACAGCGCCACAAGCGGTCGGGTCGAAATCGACCGGTAGTCGATCTGTATTGGCGGTCGATGGCGAGGGCGTCGATGGCGAACAGGCGACGCGCGGCTTCGGGTTGGGTCCGGTTGCCCGCGGCGGTGCGTCGCGCTCCCGCCCAGTGCGCCGCGGGCGACGGTCAGGTCACGGCGGGACTGGCGGCGGAATCGTACTTCAACCGTCGGGCGTATCGCGGGAGGTCGGTGAAAGTCGGGGCGCTACGCGAACTTCCTGACGGTCATCTCGAGGGTGTCCAGATCGAGAATCGGCGCGTAGCCGGCGTCGGGGTCGATGTTGACGGACTTCTGGAAGTCGGTCTGAGCCTGCCAGCAGCCGGAGTTGACGGCGAGGACGTTGTGGTACTTCCCCCAGCCGAGCTTGTGGACGTGTCCGGTGTGGAACACGTCGGGCACGTCCTCGATGACGAGGTAGTCGCGCTCCTCCGGCGCGACGCGGGTGTGGCCGCCGAACTGCGGCGCGACGTGGCGCTTCTTCAACAGCTGGTACATCGCCTTGTGTGGCTCGTCGTAGCTCGCCTTCTCCTCGGGGAGCTCCGCGATCACCTCGTCGAGCGAGACGCCGTGGTACATCAACACGTCGACGCCCTCGACGGTGACGGTCGCCGGGTTAGAGACGATCTGCGCGTCGTGGACGTCCATGATCGAGCGGATCTCGTCGTTGAACCCGGGCTGCGGTTCCGCGAGCCGGACCGCGTCGTGGTTGCCCGGGATCATCACGATCTCCGTGTCCGCCGGCACCTCCTTGAGGTGCTCCGCGAACACCTCGTACTGTTCGTAGATGTCGACGATCTCCAGCTCCTCGTCCTGGTCGGGGTAGACGCCGACGCCCTCGACCATGTCGCCGGCGAGCAGCAGGTACTCGATCGGCTCGGCCTCGGGCGTGTGGAGCCAGTCGGTGAACCGGCTCCACGCGTCGGCCATGAACTCGTCGCTGCCGACGTGAACGTCGGAGATCAGCGCGGCCTGCACGTGGCGGTCGGCCGCCCCGGTCCGGTGGGTCCGAGGAACGTCGGGGAAGTGGAGGGAGTCGGCGAAGAGGATACCGGAGTCGTCGGCGAGCGTCCCCTCGACAGCGAGACACTCGTCCATCAGGATCTCGTCGACGAGGTCGGCGAGCCCCTTGTCCTTCATGATCAGCGCCGGGAACGTCCCGGTCGTGTCCTCCAGTTCGACGAGCCAGTGGCCGGACTTGGTGGACCGGACGTCGTTGACGAGCCCGATCATCGCGGCGTCGCTCCCGCCGGGCATCTCCGCGATCGCCTCGGCGGGGCGGTGGTTGACGCGGCCGCGGAGCACCTTCGAAAGCCGCTCGTAACGGTCGCGAAACGTCCGAACGAAATCGGCATACTCTCCGGTCCCGGTGCTCCGGCCGGTCATGTCGTTGCCGACCGCTAACTCCCGCAGATCGGGGTCGTGATGGGGGGCGCTGTCGGCGGTGTTGTCGGAGTCGGATCCGCGGTCTGAAGAAGACCCCTCCATTTCGACTGGAGATTGGGTCGTCGAGGCCGCAGAAGCCGATTCGTCGCTATTTCGGGTTGGAGGCGATTCGTGGGTCGAACGGGAGCCGGAATCGGTGGCGTCGCCACCGGAGGCGTTCGTATCGGTGTCGGAAACGGGGTGGTCGTTCGTGACGGCGCGGACGTGGTCGGAGGTGATACGGAGGGTATCGTCCGGAGCGTGATCGACGACCGATTCGACGGCAACGGCGGAGTCGGACGCGCTCGCTAGGAGGGTGATCGCTTCGCGTTCGGCGTTGTATCCGTGTCTGGCGAGCTCCTTTGCGATCCTGGCGTTCGACTCCAGCGGCACGACATCCGAGATGGGAGCGCGGCTCAAAACGGTTCCGGACCCCGTCGGTTCCCGGGATCGACCGCGACCGCGGAGACCGGGACCCGGAAGCTTATGACCGAAACCCGTCAACGCGAACGTAATGGACGAAGGGGATCGGTCGGGCGACGGCGACGAACCCGACCGGGAGACCGGGTCGGCGGACAGCGATACCGGGAGCGGAGATCCCGTCGGCAGTAGGGTCACTCCCGGCGACGACGAAAACGACGGCGACGGGATGGTGTCCGAGAGAGATGGCGAGTCGAGTGACGAGAGGGAGCGAGTCGCCGGAGATCGGAGCGAAGCTGGCCGGTTTGGAGCCGAAACGGGACGGGACGGGACCGAGGCGGACCGACCAAGAGCCGAAACGGGCCGGCGAGAAGCTGAAACGAGCCGACGAGAAGCTGAAACGAGCCGAGATCCGCGCGCTTCCGACGAGGGGGTTCTGTACCGGTTCCGCCACGACAGGGAAGGGCCGTTGATGTGGATCCGAGAGATGCTCTCCAGCGTCGGCATCGTGCTCGTGATCGGGTTGATCCTGTTCGGCGTCAGCGGCGTGTGGCCGCCGATGGTCGCGGTCGAGTCCGGGAGCATGGAACCGAACATGGAGGTCGGCGACCTCGTCTTCGTCACGGAACCGGGACGGATCGCGCCTGATGCCGCCGACAACGACATCGGCGTTGTGACTCACGAAGCCGGCGAGACCGCCGACTACCGGACGTTCGGGTCCTACGGATCGGTGGTGATCTACCGGCCGCCCGGACGGACGGCTTCGCCGATCATCCACCGCGCGATGTTTCACGTGGAAGAGGGCGAGAACTGGTACGATCGCGCCGACGATCGGTACCACAGCGCCGCCGACTGCGGCGAACTCAACCACTGTCCCGCACCTCACGACGGGTTCATCACGCTCGGCGACAACAACGGCGCATACGATCAGGCGAACGGTCTCGCCGCGCCGGTCAAGGCCGACTGGGTGACCGGGGTCGCGCGGGTCCGCGTCCCGTACCTCGGCTACGTGCGGTTGATCGCGACCGGACAGGCAGAGCCGGGCGACGTGTTAGCGACGAACGTCGCGGTTCGGACGGGATGGATCGGAGTCGGGGAGATCAACCGGAGGGACGGTTCTGGCCCGAATCCCACCGTTTCAGGTGGAGACACATTCGCAGACGCGATCGCTTGAAAAATCGGAGATCCAACCGAGAGATTCGGACAGTCGAAGAATCAGCCGATGGAGTCGTCAGTTGTCGAACCGAGCCTGAACGAACGGCTGCGCGTTCTCGATGTCGCCGAGCCGGGAGTCGGACAGCAGGACGGCTTCGGTCTCCTCGACGGGGACCGACAGGCCCATCTCCTTGGTGCGACCGTAGCGTCCCTTCGAAACGACGACCGCGTTGACGATCCCGAGCATATCGAGCTCGCTGATGAGGTCGGTGACGCGGCGCTGGGTGAGCACGTCGGCGTCGATCTCCTCGCAGAGGCGCTTGTAGATGTTGAACACCTCGCCGGTGTTGATGTTGTGGACGCCGTTCTTCTCCAAGAGGATGACCGCGAACAGGACGATCTTGCTCTGGGTCGGAAGGGTCCGGACGACCTCGACGACGCGGTCGAGCTCGATCTTGTCCTGCGCCTGCCGGACGTGTTTCTCGGCGACGATCTCGGCCTGCGAGCGCTCGGCGAGTTCGCCCGCAGTGCGGAGGAGATCGAGCGCGCGACGGGCGTCCCCGTGTTCCTGTGCGGCGAACGCCGCACAGAGGGGGATCACGTCGTCGGTGAGCGCGTCTTGTTTGAACGCAATGTCAGCGCGGTGCTGGAGGATGTCGCGGAGCTGATTCGCGTCGTAGGGTGGGAAGACGATCTCCTCCTCGCCGAGGCTAGACTTGACGCGAGGGTCGAGGAAGTCGGTGAACTTCAGGTCGTTCGAGATCCCCATGATCGAGATCCGAGACCTGTTGAGCTCCGAATTCATCCGCGAGAGGTTATAGAGGGTGTCGTCCCCGCTCTTCTCGACGAGCTTGTCGATCTCGTCGAGCATGATCACGACCACGCGCTCGTGGTAGTCGACCGCCTCGAAGAAGGTCGAGTAAACCCGGTCGGTGGGCCAACCGGTCATAGGGACCTCCTCCATCTCGTCGGCGTCGGCCTCGAGCTCGTCGATCCGACCGTCGAGCTCGTCGACGGTCGCGAACTCGGTGTCGGTGAGGGCTGCCGGATCGTCGACCGCGGCGGAGCGGAGCTCACGACATCGGTCAAGCTGGTCCGCGATGACCGCTTGATTCTGTTCGATGAAGGTGTTCGCGAGCTGTGCGAGGACACGGTACTGCGTGTCCGTCACCTCGCAGTTGATGTACTCGACCTCGCAGGGCACGTCGTACTTCTGTGAGGTGGACTCGAGTTCCTGCGAGACGAACTTCGCGGAGGCCGTCTTTCCCGTCCCCGTCTTGCCGTAGATGAGGATGTTAGAGGGAGTTTCCCCGCGCAGCGCGGAGACGAGGATCGTTGCCATTCGGTTGATCTGGTCGTTGCGGTGAGGAAGCTCGTGAGGGGTGTAGGACGGACGGAGGACCTCCTTGTTCTCGAATATCGGCTCACCGGAGAGCAGGTCGTCGAACAGGCCCTGATTGTCGTCGTCGTCGTCGTCGAGGACGACACCATCGAAGTCGACATCGGGAGAGGATCGGTCTCGTCCCCCGCTTCCGACATCGAGGTCCGTCGAAACATCGTCGATGTCTGTCGAAACGTCAGTAGCGGGTTTCGACTGCGAGTTCGTGCCCGAGTCCGACTCTACCGGGTCTGACTCCGCCGAGTCCGATCGAGATGCCGAGCGATCGGATGGCGACGATGAGTCGGTCGATGGCGGATCGTCGAGATCAGCGTCGGTTTCGTCAGTTTCGTCAGCGTCGTCAGCTCCGGACAGATCCCCGGCGATCCCGCTGTCGTCTTCCGATTCACCGGTCTGCGGTGTGTTCTCTCCTTCGTCCATTGGAACCCCCCTGTTTCAGGTGGAAGTCTCCCGCACAACAACGACAGGTGTCGTATTCCGGCCTGAAACATCGATATTCGACTGAGGTCGAAGTCGAATACGTCCAGTTGATGCAGTCGAAGCAGATGAAGAGGGGGAACAAAAGCGTTACTCTCCGGACCCGAAACGGACCGGTCCGTTCGTGATCGACGGCGAAATCGGCGGCGAAATCGGCGGCGAAATCACAGCGGCTGATCGAGAGGACGGCAAGTGAGACCCGATCGAAACGATAAGTACCGGGACGATAGCTGATGAGAACGGTTGGACGGAAACGGAGGTGCCGTCTCCCGAGTCGAACGTGTGAGAGGGACCCGGTCTATCCCCCGTGATCGACATCTTGTCTTGAAGGTGGTCCAGAACGGCCCCGGAGTCGCACAGAGCCGGCTTCGGACACACGCCGATTCGGTGTCGGTGTCAGCCACTAACGTTGGTTGTTTGGTGATACTGTCGATCCGTCATCTCTTGACCTCTCGGTTCCTTTCGACCCCACCTTTGACTCTCACCCTTGACCCCCCCACCCCTTCGTTTCGGGTGGAACTCGAATTTGGTGGGGGAGGGGGTGGGAGGGCGGGTATTTTATATCGTTGGTTTTATTATAATGTCTGTTAAACAGTGCCCTCGACAATCCATCTCTGTTTATTTTATTAATGTTATTAGATATAGTAAAGGGAGTAGTGTAGAGTTTAACCCCCCGAGTTGCTATTTCCCACCTCCACCCCCACACCGACACCAGTCTCCAGTCGAAACGAAGGGGTGGGGGGGTGAGTAGATGTGGCGAAAGGAGAGCGGCCACGGAGAGAGCGGAGCACAAGGAGAGTTCAGAGAACGAGTAGAGAGGACTAGAGAGGACTAGAGAATGAGTAAGAGTATCAAATGCGTGAGCGCGTATCGAACTGTTCGAGACCCCAGCTCTCAACTTCGACCTTCGGTACCACATCCCGATCGCTAAGAATATATAAATAAGATCAAATAAACAAACGGCTGATATCGCAGGCGTCAACAACCGCACGACCCGAATATCACCAGATCGGGTGTGTCTGACGCAGTTCTTAAGTGAGAGGGGCGTGGATTCTACCTTAATTCCCCGAACACACGCTGGATCTGCGGTATCGAGCGTTACCACACCGCACAACGTGTCTGGGAGAGAACACAGGACTGGAGGTCAGGATGGGACTGCTCACGAATCTTAAAGACAGCATATCACGGGTCACCGACGGGCTGTTCGCGGCCGACGAACCCAAGCGGATCGGGATCTACGGACCGCCGAACGCCGGAAAGACGACCCTCGCGAATCGGATCGCACGCGACTGGACGGGTGACGCCGTCGGGCCGGAGAGCCACATTCCACACGAAACCCGCCGGGCACGCCGGAAGGAGAACGTGGAGATCGAGCGCAACGGACGCAAGGTCACTATTGACATCGTCGACACGCCGGGCGTGACGACGAAGGTCGACTACAAGGAGTTCCTCGACCACGACATGGAGAAAGACGACGCGATCCGCCGGTCGCGCGAGGCGACCGAGGGCGTCGCGGAGGCGATGCATTGGCTCCGCGAGGACGTCGACGGCGTCATCTACGTACTCGACTCCACGACTGACCCGTTCACGCAGGTGAACACCATGCTCATCGGGATCATCGAGTCGCAGGATCTCCCCGCGCTCATCCTCGCGAACAAGACGGACCTCCCCGGGTCGGACGTCCAGCAGATCGCGAACGCCTTCCCGCAACACGAGACGATTCCGCTGTCCGCGCTGGAGGGCGAAAACATGGACGAAGTGTACACGAAGATCGCGGAGTACTTCGGCTAATGCCGGGCCCAACCCCTAACGTCGACGGCGACGACGCCCCCTCAGACGACTCCGACGACGGGGTCCGGATCGACATGATAAGCGGAGCTCGGATGGACGGTCTCACCGGGATGGAGAAGATCCGTCTCATCCTTGACGGGGTTCGCGACGGCAACATCGTCATCCTCGAAGAGGGGCTCTCTCCGGACGAGGAGTCGAAGCTCATCGAGGTGACGATGACCGAGATCAGCCCCGACGACTTCACCGGCATCGAGATCGAGACGTACCCGAAGGCGGAGGCGGGCGATCAGAGCTTCCTCGACAAGCTGATGGGCCGCAAGTCGACCCAGAAGCTCACCGTCATCGGTCCGGCCAACCAGATCGAGACCCTGCACAAAGACGAGAACCTCATCAGTACGCTCGTCTCTCGCAAGTAAATGCCACACCAGTGTACCACCTGCGGTCGGACGTTTCCCGACGGCTCCAAGGAGATGCTCTCCGGGTGTCCGGACTGCGGCGGGAACAAGTTCCAGTTCAAGCCCGCAGGTGAGACGATCGACGCCGATGAGACGACTGACGCCGGTGAGACGACTGACGCCGGTGAGACGACTGACGCCGGTGAGACGACCGACGAGAGTGCCGGCTCCGTTACCGATACTCCCGATTCCGAGTCCCCACGACCCGACTCCCAACCGCCCGAGGCTCAGACGCCGAACGCCCAGGCCCAAGAATCCAAGACACCGGACGCCCAGAAGACGGACTCAGAACACATCCGTGACCGGACCCAAGAAGATATCGCGCAAGCGAGCGCGCGTTCGGATGTCGTCTCGCCCGACGAACTCGATCAGGCGAGCCGAGATGTCGAGAGCGATTCACCGACCGGTTCCGATCCCGATTCGTCGGGCGATCCAGAGGGTCCACGCCCCGATATCGACGATCTCCGAGACGAGCTCAACGAGCAGTTCGAGAGCATCCGAATCGTGAGCCCCGGGAAGTACGAGCTCAACCTGATGGAGCTGTACGACCGACAGGAGTACATCATCTCGCTCCAGGAGGACGGCCGGTACGTCATCGAGATGCCCGACGCGTGGGGCATCTCCGACGAGTAGTCAGACCCTCTCCCCTTTCTTGCTTCGCCCCGCTCAGCGATCAGTCGATCGAAATTCACCGGGCATCGCCCCGCTTCGCGATCGATCTAAATCGTCTGGCGACCCTTGTCGAAGAAGACACAGTTATGCGGCTTCCTCCGTTACGGGCGCCCATGTCTACCGATCACACTCTCAGTGTAGCGTCTCGTTCGCTCTCTCTCCCGGCTCGACCGGCCGATAGCGAGGTGGCCGTATGCGCGTAGTCGCCAAGTTCGGCGGCACGAGCCTCGGAAGCGGCGACCGGATCGAACGCGCGGCGGACTCGGTCGCGAACGCGGTCTCGGCGGGCCACGAGATCGCGGTCGTCGCGAGCGCGATGGGGTCGACGACCGACGACCTCCTCGACGACATCACCTTCGAGACGGACGACGCCGACCGCGCCGAGATCGTCTCGATGGGCGAGCGCACTAGCGTTCGGATGCTGAAGGCCGCGCTCTCGGTCCGCGACGTCGAGGCCGTCTTCCTCGAACCCGGCCACCCGGACTGGCCCGTCGTCACGAACGAGCTCGGCGAGGTCGACGTCGAGGAGACGAAGAAGCGCGCGCGGAAAATCGCCGCCGAGATGGACGGCGTCGTCCCCATCATCACCGGCTTCCTCGCGGAGGACCACGACGGGAACGTCACGACGCTCGGGCGCGGAGGATCTGACACCACCGCCGTCATGCTCGGCAACTACATGGACGCCGATGAAGTCGTGATCGTCACCGACGTGGAGGGCGTGATGACCGGCGACCCGCGGGTGGTCGAGGGGGCGCGCAACGTCGGACGGATAACCGTCGACGAGCTGCGAAACCTCTCGTTCCGCGGCGCGGAGGTCGTCGCGCCGTCCGCGCTCTCCTACAAGGACGAGGACCTCGCCGTCAGGGTCGTCCACTACCAGCACGGCGACTTACTCAGGGGCGGCACCCGGATCGAGGGCGAGTTCGAGAGCCTGATCGACATGCGCGAGGAGCCGCTGGCGTGTCTCACCATCGCCGGCCGCGCGATCCGGAACCGCTCGGGCATCCTCTCGCAGCTCGCGAACGCGCTCCGCGAGGAGGAGATCAACATCGACGCGGTCGCCTCCGGAATGGACTCGGTCACCTTCTACGTCGACGTCGACGTGGCCGAGACGGCCGAGGCGCTGCTCCACGAGGCCGTCATCGACGACGAGACGCTCTCCTCGGTGACCGTCGCCGACCCGATCGCGGTCATCCGGGTGACCGGCGGCGAGCTCCCGAACCAGTCCGGCGTCATCCAGGAGATCATCGCGCCTCTCGCCGAGGACGGGATCAACATCATCGACCTGATCACGAGCGCGACCTCCGTCGCGGTGTTCGTCGACTGGAACGACCGCGAGGACGCGCTCGAAATCGTGCAGGGCCGGTTCGACTGAGAGAGTCACGCCGCGGAGCTTTCGCTAGTCCTCCTCGTCCAGTTCGGTCGAGTCGATCACGTACCGCGTCGTCCGCCGTCCCTCGAACCGCGGTCCCGACCCGGCCGACTCGAACCCGGCGTC
Organism: Halorubrum salsamenti; assembly: GCF_007671685.1. GTDB lineage: Archaea > Halobacteriota > Halobacteria > Halobacteriales > Haloferacaceae > Halorubrum > Halorubrum salsamenti. Next base: position 24,556 of record NZ_VCNL01000007.1, read on the forward strand.
TTCGAGGATATTCCCGGTTCGCTCGTCGTTCGGAACGACGACCTCGACCCCCATTCCTTCCCGTCGAGCGAACCGACGCGGCTCCTCGAACAGCCGGCGGATCGCGTTATCGCCGCCGTCGAAGTCGGTCACGTGCACGGTCTCGCCCCGTACGTCGAACGCGACGAACCCCGTGACGGCCGAGCTGTCACCGTCGCCACTGTCCTCTCCGTCCCCCGCCACCGCGACGCGGACCGATCGGTCGTGGACCATGTCTTTCACGACCCCTCGCGGCCGATCGGTCGCCGCCGCCAGCGCTTCGGCGTCCGACTCGAGCGCGTCACGAATTCGCATACTACGCGTATCCGGTGTTCAGGTATAAATGCGGTGTCGGCGTACCGGCATCGGCTCGCCGCCTCGTCGAATATACGCAGCGGCATCGGTTCGCCGCCTCGCCGAAGAATATAGTTTTAAACGACCGGCGGACGCAGGCACGTTCATGAGCAAATCCACCCAGATCGTCGTCGGCACGATCGGCGTTTCGGCCGTCCTGTCGCTCCTCATTATCCTCTCGTACGTCTTCGCCTGATGTTCTCGACGCGTCCGCTCGACGACGACCTCGACGCGGTTCGCGAGGCCCACGCGCCGGGCTCTCCGGTGCTCGACGTCGACGCGGACTTCGAGACGCTCCCCCCGGCCTCGGCGGAGGACCTCGGGCTGTTCGTCGACGGGCTCTCGCCCGCGTCGTTTCCGGTCGAGTGGCTTCCCGACGAGGTCCCCGACCTGCTCCGCAAGTACGCCGGCCCGACCTTCACGGTGGGGCTTCCGGGGGACGGCACGGTCGTGCGAACGACCCAGACCGATCCGCAGACCGTGCTCGTCAAACACCGGGCCGAGGGGACGCCGGACGACTTCCTCGCGTTCCTGATCGCGGACCGGCTGGTCCAAGTCGGTATCGAGCCGGTGTCGGGGTCGTTGCCCGAAGGGACCTCCGGTTCTCGCCTCCCCGAGAGCTTCCTCCCGTTCTTCGGCGAGCGCTACCGCGACCTCGACGCCGCGATCCGGCGCCCGGACCCGGACACGGGCGCGTCCACCACCGGGCTGGGCCCCAGCGACGTCTTCCAGATCGCGGCCGCGCTGTACGACGCGTGGGTCGGTCTGTACACCCGCGACGCCTTCGCGTCGTGGGACGGCACTCACCCCCGGCTGTACGACGCGTGGGTCGACGCCGGCGACAGCCTCGAAGGGCGGCTCGGCGAGCTCGCGGGCGAGGTCGCTCGCGGCGAGACCGACTTCGCGAGCGCGACCGAGTACGCCTGCTCGGCGGTCCGTCACGGCCTCGATCTGCCCGCGCCGTTCGCGGCGCTCGACACCGCGGCGTACCGCGACCGCGGCGCTCCCTACGCGGTGACGTGGGCGGAGAAGACGGTGGCGTCGATGGTCGAGGCCGCGGAGTAGTCGGGTAGTCGGAAAACCCTACTTCATGCCGACGGTCACGTTCCCGTCGCCGTCGAGCTCGATGGCGCCCTCGAACAGGTCCCGGAACCGGTCGAGCGTCGCGACCTCGTGGACCTCCTCGGAGAGGTGGAAGATGCCGACCGCGTCGTGTTCGTCGAGGAGCGCGAGGAGGTCGGCGGCCGCCTCGTACACGGCGTCGTCGTCGGCGTAGTACGCCATCTCGGTGAGCGAGTCCACGGAGACGCGTCGCTTCCCCTCGTGTTCGGTGAGGAACCGCTCTACCCGATCGACGACCCCGTCGAGGTCGTCCGGCGCGGAGACGTAGTACACGTCGTCGGAGGTGCGTCGCGAGTACCCGCGCTCGACGGAGAGGGTGTCGAGGATGGTCGCCTTCGTCTCGTCGACGTCGTAGTACTCCAGCTTCTGCTCGACCTCGCGCGCGGTGGTCCGCGTGGAGACGACGAGGAAGGCGTCGGTGTCGGTCTTCAGGAAGTCCGTGTCGATCCGGTCGGTCTCGCCGATGCTCGGATGAACGAGGAGGAGCCCGGTTCCGCCCGGGATCGTTTCCGGCCCGTTCTCGATGGCGAGCGAGTAGTCCATGGGATCGAAAACCGCCCGACCGACTTAACGATGCGGGCCACGGCGCTCTGCCCCGGTTCGCGCTCTCTCACCGACCCGTTCCCGTCCGGTTTTTTCACCGTCGGCGTCGTTGGCACGGTCGATGCCCGGCCACGACACCGCCCGCGACGTCTACCGGCAGGCGCTCCCGGTGATCCTCGTCAGCCTCGTCGCGGGGCTGTTCTCCGGAACGATCCTCGGATCGGAGACGATGCGGGCCGGCATCTCCGAGGTGCCCGGCCTCCTCCTCCTGCTCCCGGCGTTCCTCGCCACTCGCGGGGGCGTCTACGGGTCGCTCGGCGCTCGGCTCTCGACCGGGCTCCACCAGGGGCTCATCGAGCCGCGCTTCCAGTTGGACAGCCGGCTCACCAACGCGATCCTCGCTTCCTTCATCAACGGGATGACCGTCTCCGTGTTCATCGCCGTGATCACGTTCCTCTGGCTGCGGCTCTTCGGGAACGCCGGGAACCTCCTCGAACTGGTCGGGATCATGGTCGTCGCCGGCTTCCTCTCGGCGGTGCTCATGATCTCGGTGCTCATCGCCGTTATCTTCGTCGGCTACCGGCGCGGGCTCGACCCCGACAACGTGATCGGTCCCGTCGTGACGACGCTCGGCGACGTGTTCGGGATCTCCTTCCTCCTCGTCGGGATCTACGTCGTGGGGGCGATCGTATGAACGTCGCGGGGGCGATCGTATGAACGTCGCGGGGGCGGTACTGTGAGTTCGAGCGGAGTGAGTTCGAGCGGATCCGGCGGCGACCGCGGCCGAAACCCCGACCGCGAGTACGTCGACGAGTGGTCGGTCCGCCGGATCGTCAGGACGATGATCCCGCTGTTGGCCGCGCTGTCGGTTCTCCAACTGGTTTCCGGGGCAGTCCTCGAAACGTACCAGGAGACGCTCGTGTCGAACCCCGCGCTCCTCGTGTTGGTGCCGGTCCAGATCGGGACGGCGGGGAACCTCGCGTCGATCACCTGCTCTCGGCTCACCACCCAGCTCTACCTCGGGACGTACGAGCTGCACCCGTCGAATCCGGACCTCCGCGCCAACGTCGGCGCCGTGTTCGCGCTCGCGGGAACCGTCTTCGGCGCGGTCGGCGTCGCCGCGTGGGGGATCGGCGTCGCGCTCGGCGGGACCCTCGGCCTCGGGCGCGTGCTGCTCGTCTCGCTCGTCTCGGGGATGCTGCTCGCCGTCCTCGTCGTCGTCGCGAGCGTCGCCGCGGTCGAGGTGTCGTACCGCGTCGGGCTCAACCCCGACGACACCACCATCCCCGTCGTCACCAACCTCTGTGACGTCGCCGGCGTACTCATCCTCTTCGCGGTCGTCTCGGTGATCGTTTGATGGTCGTTTCCGTAGTCGCCTGATCGACGAAGGCTCGATCGACGGTCGAACCGCGCCCGCCCTCAGAACACGCTGTCGGCGGTCGCGGCGCCGACCACGCTGAACACCGCGCCGACCGTGACCGCCTTGAACGTCGTCGCCCACAGCTCGGCGCCGACCACGCCCGCCTCGATGAGGAACGTACCGGGCGCGTCGAAAAGCAGCGCGAGCAGCAGCACGGACCCGAAGGCGACGATCATCAGCGAGACGAACCGAACGGGGATCCCGGCGACCTCCCGCTCGTCGTCCGGGTCGCGGTCGGTGTCGGCCCGGTAGAGCGCCGCGTAGCCGATCAGCCCGACGATACCGGCGGTCAGAACCCCCTGCAGCCAGCTCATGCTGGCCGCCAGCACCCACACCTCCTCGGTGACGACGAACGGGCCCGCGAGGAGGAATCCCCCGACCGCCTGCTGCGCGGAGTCCGCGATCCGGAACTTCGGTCGACGGGGGCCCCGCGGTCGTTTCATACTTCCTGAAGGAACGTCAGCCGATAAAACGGCGACGCTTTTCGCGGCGACGCTTCTCGTCGCCTCCGATCGGCTCTCCTCCCGTCGCCGACTCTCCGAACCCGTTTTCACCCGCCCGCTCGTTCGCCCGCGTATGAGCGTTCGCGAGGAGTTCGACGAGTGGGCGGCGGCGGGGAAGGACCGCGGCATGGAGGACCGACACTGGCACACCGCCAAGCACGTCCTCGCGCGGATGCCGGTCGAGGCGGGCGACGCCGTCCTCGATCTCGGCACCGGCTCCGGCTACGCGCTTCGCGCGCTCCGCGAACGGGGGATCGGTCGGGCGTACGGTCTCGACGGCGCGCCCGAGATGGCGCGCAACGCCCGGAGCTACACCGACGACGACGCGGTCGGGTTCCTCGTCGGCGACTTCGACGCGCTCCCCTTCGCCGACGACTCGCTCGATCACGTCTTCTCGATGGAGGCATTCTACTACGCGGCCGACCCGCACAACACCCTCCGGGAGATCCGGCGGGTGTTGAAGCCCGGCGGCACCTTCTACTGCGCGGTCAACTACTTCGCGGAGAGCGAGCAGACCCACGCGTGGCAGGAGAACATCTCCGTCGACATGACGCTGTGGAGCCGCGAGGAGTACCGCGAGGCGTTCCGCGAGGCGGGGCTGTACGTCGCCGCACAGGACGCGATCCCGGACCGCGAGATCGAGATTCCGGACGCCGCCGCGTTCCCGACCGACGACTGGGACTCCCGCGAGGCGATGGTCGACCGGTACCGGACGTGGGGGACGCTTCTGACCGTCGGCGTCTCGCCCTGACTCGATCGGTTATTTATAAGTGGTCGTTGGTGTCGGCGGATTCGATGGTGACCGTTCTGATGTCCTCGTCGTTCGCTTATAAGTGATTGCTGACGGCGGATCGACGGTGAACACCTCCAAAGCCCCAGCCGTGAGGGCGGCGCAGGCGACGTAAGCACCGCAGGAACGAGCGAAGCGAGTGACGAGGAGCGTGGTTCGAAACGGCGAAGCCGTTTCGTCATCACGAGACGCCGAAGGCGTCTCGAACGACAACGAGCGTGCGCCGCCCTCACGGCTGCCCCTTTGAGTCCCGCCCCGCACCGCAGCCTCACGCCTCCCCAGCCTCGTCGCTGGCGCCGCCGGCGCCAGCGACTCCCTCGCGCGGCGTCGTTCGCGCCCTTATCAGGGCGCTCACAAGCGCGCGCCACCGCGGATCGATTTATGTATATTCTCTCGTATTCGGCGACTTCTTTTAAGTGTGCAAACCGTTGGCACAGGTGATCACGATGGAACTCCGCTGCGAGGGCTGCGCCGGCTGCTGCGTCGACTGGCGACCGCTCGCGCCCGAAGCGGCCGGCTCCGACCGCACCGGCCGCCGCCCGCCGCTCGACGACGCCTACGACCTCGTGCCGCTCACGCGCGACGAGATCGCCGGCTTCCTCGACGACGGCCTCGGCGACGTGCTGGTCCCTCGGCTGTTCGAGCCCGCCGAGGGCGACGACGCGGTCCGGATCGACGGCGTCGCGGTCGCCGCCGCCGGCGACCGCCCCGTCTTCGCGGTCGGCCTGCGGAAGCCCCCCAAGCCGGTCGCGCCGATCGGCACCGACGAACACCGGTGGCTCGACGCCTGCGTCTTCCTCGACCCGACCACGCTCCAGTGCCGGATCCACGGCGACGAGCGCTACCCCCGGACCTGCTCGACGTACCCCGCCCACAACCTCGAACTGGACGCCGAGACCGAGTGCGAGCGCGTCGCGGCCGCCGGCGGCGGCGACCGCCTCCTCGACGACGCGGTCCCCGACGACACCCCGCCGCTCCCGTTCGGTCCCCGAGCCGCCGGCGCGACCGTCTTCGCGTACCCCGACCCGGACGACCTCGACGGGGTCGTCGACCGGCTCCGCGGAGAGCGGCTCACCCCCGACGACCGCGCCCGGTTCGTCGGGGCCGCGGTCGGCTCCAGCCCCGGTTCGCTCTCCGTCGACCGCGACCGGATGGCCGAGGCGCGGGACCGCGCCCGCGAGGCCGACTCTTGGGCCGGACGCGCGATCCGGACGTGGAGCGAGCGGGCCGCGGGCGACGGCGACCCGGTCGCGCTCGATCCGGACGACCGCGAACGGCTGGTCCGCGAGCTGGAGGACGACGCCGGCGCGCCCGGGACCCCGGGGTGGGAGTGACGCGGGGCGGGAGTAACCACGGGATCGAACTCACCTCGAATCCGGCCGCCAGACTCCCTGCCGCCGGTCGAGCCACGCGGTGACGACGACGTGCGGGAGCGTCAGCGCCGCGATCCCGACGAGCGACGCCGCGAGCAGGTCGCCCGGCGCGGCGACGCCGGCGGGGGCTGCGAGCCCGACCCCGGCGAGCGCGACGAACCCCCCGAGCGTGAGCGGGGCCGCGTCGCGGGCGAACCGCGCGAGCGCCCGCCGAACGTCGCCCTCACCGAGCGCGGCCGTCGCGTCCGGATCGACGAGGATCAGTCGCCCCACGTGTCTGAGCGAATGCCAGAGCGCGAAGTACGCCCCGATCGCGAACACCGGCGCCGCGAGCAGGAACCACGCCCACAACACCGCGACCTCGCCGGTGTCGCGGAGCCACCCGCGTCGCGAGGCGCCTCGCCGGACCCGCGCGTACCCCAGCCCGACCGACGAGAGCGTCGCCGCGATCACGACCGCGCCGACCGCCAGCCGGGTTTCCGGGACGAAGAGAGGGTCGACCGCGGCGGCCGCCGCGCCCGGATCGACGACGAACAGCCCCACGATCCATTCCGCGACGAGCCGGTACTCCCCCGGGTGGGAGAGGAGGGGAACCCCCATCGGGAGCCCGCCGCGGACGACGAGGCTCAGCCGGCGCTCCGTCGAGGTCGGGAGGTGCTCGACGCCCGCGAGCGCGAGCGCGGCCACGTCGCCCTGCCCCCAGTGGAGCCACGTGAGCGCGACGAACCCGGCGAACGCGGCGACCGGCGCGGCGAAGAACGAGGCGACGACCGTCCCGCCGAGGACCGCGTACGCGACCGAGACGACCGCGATCGACCGCCGGAGCGACACCCCCGGCGCCGCCCGCAGCGGGACGAGGTGGTCGACCGCGCCGTGGGCCATTCCGACCGCGAGCGTGCCGAGCGCGAACGTCGCGATCCCGAGTTCGACTGGAAACAGAGGGGTCGCGGCGCCGATCGGCAGCAGCGCGGCGAGCGCCAGCGCCGGGTACAGCGCGAAGAGGCGATCCGCCTGCGCCGTCGCCTCAGTCATCGCCGGGTTCGAGGACGGGAGCGGTGTCCGCGTCGACGCCGGTCTCACCGCCTTTCTCTGCTGCCGAACCGGCCGCGCTCCGACGGTCGTTCCAGTCGAGGACCCACTCGAACAGCACGAGCCCGTCGACGGTCATCACGCCGGCCGAGACGAAGAAGAGCAGCTCCTCGATCGGGAGGCCGAGGACGGCGATTCCGGTGGTGAGCTCCTCGGCGATGCGCCACGTTCCCATACCGATCGCGATCCGGTCGACGATCCAAAAGTACGCCGCCGGCAGGAGCGTCGCGGTGAGCCACACTCGCGGCGTGCGAGCGAGGTAGCCGCCGCCGACGGCCCACTGGAGCGCGAGCACGGGGCCGACCCACGCGATCAGCCCGCCGAGGTACAGCAGGGAGGCGTCGAGCGAGACGAGCCAGAGCCCGCCGCCGAGCATCGCCGTCCCGACCACCACGCCGGCGACGCGCGGGACGCGGTCGAAGTCGCCCTCGCGGAACGTCGGGTCGAACCCGAGCCGGTGGAGCGCGAACGCGACGGCGAGCGTCTGGATCGCGACGTAGAGGTACTCGCCGAGCGGGACCGACAGGGCGCGAACCAACACCGCGCCGTCAGCGTACGACCACGCGCCCCGCCGGATCATGTGCGCGATCCACGGGACGGTGTACGCGTACGCGATCGCGACGAGGACCGCGACCCCCGCCGCCGCGCGTCGGCGTCGTCGCCCGCCGTACCGCGGCGCGAGGTACCACAGTGCCGCCAGCACCGGGAGGCTGAAGACGAGGTGGAACTGCAGGTACGTCGGCGTGGGGATCATCGGCCCACCCGGTCGGAGGCTGCCATACCCGGACGAGGCGACTCGGTCGGCATGAAGGGACCGTCCAAATTATCGCGACCGGATCTGTCGGAGGTCGGTCCAGTGCCGCTGTACCCGCCGGCTACTCCGCGGGGAGCACGTCGTACCCCTCTAACACCTTTCCGAGCCGGAACATCGAGGCGACGACGGCGTCGCACACCGGCCGGACCGCGTCCTTGGGGACGAACCCGATCGAGATCCCCGCGACCTCCAGCATCGGGAGGTCGTTCGCGCCGTCGCCGACCCCGACGGTCTCGGCCATCGGGATTCCGAGGTCGTCGGCGAGCGCCGCCAGCGCGTCGTCTTTCGTTCCCTCGATGAGCGGCCCCTCGGCCTCGCCCGTGAGCTTCCCGCCGTCCATCGGGAGGCGGTTCGCGACGACCGTGTCGGCCTCGACGCCCTGCTTCGCGAGCGCGCGCTCCACCCCGCGCTCGAACCCGCCCGTGAGCACGGCGACGTGGTGCCCCTCGGCCTGCAAGCGCTCGATCAACTCGCCGGCGCCCGGCCGGAGAACCACCTCGTCGAACGCGGCCGCGACCTCCGCCTCGCCGAGCCCGTCGAGCAGTTCGGCGCGCCGGTAGAGGCTCTCGGCGTAGCTGAGTTCGTCGTTCATCGCCCGCTCCGTGATCTCGGCCACCTCGTCGGCGACGCCCGCGCGCTCCGCGAGCAGGACCGTCATCTCGGAGTCGGAGAGCGTGCCGTCGAAGTCGAACGCGATGAGGCTCATGGGATCCGTTCGGCGCGGCGGGGTTTTTAAGCACCTGATCGCGCAACGTGACGCGTCCTCGGTGGTCTTTTTGCCCGTCGCGGTCGTCGCACCCGCTATGGACCGAACAGACACGGACCGCGCCGACGTCGACGTCGACGACCTCCTGAAGGTGATCCTCGTGCTCGCGATCGCGTGGCTTCTCTTAGAGATCGTTGACACGGTGCTCGATCTGACGTTCGCGCTCTTGGACGCGATTCCGACGCTTCTTGCGATCGTAATCGTCGTGCTAATCGCCTTACGGCTCGCCGACCGTATCTGAGGCGTGTTCAGCCTGAACGTCCCGCTCCCGCCCGCGATCGAGCGAGCCGCGACGGATCTCCAGTCGAAATGCTCGGGGTTCGATCGAGTGCGAGACCGACGCACGCTCGTCTGCAAGCGGTTCGGCGTCGAGGACGTGCCGGACCGCGTCGCGAGTGAGGATGTGGATACTTCGCCCGGCTCTCCCGCTGGCGGACCGTCACCGCCAAGACCCGACGCGCTCGGCGCCCTCCGCGACGACCTCCATCCGCTGCTCGCGGGGACCGACCCCTTCCCGGTCGCGGTGACCGGGATCGACGTCTTCGACGCGCCCGCGTCCGGGTCGGGACCGGTGCTCTATCTCGCCGTCGAGAGCGACGCGCTCGTCCGGGTCCACCGCCGGCTCTGTGCCGCCTACGGCGCGGTCGAGGGGATCGAGGGGGAGGACTACACGCCCCACGTTACCGTGGCTCGCGGTGGCAATCCCGAGTCGGGCGTCGTCGCCGACCTCGTGAGCGCCGAGTTCGAGCCGATCCGGTGGCGCGTCCACGCGCTCGACCTGTACGACCCCGAATACCGCGAGGTCGCCGCGACGATCGAGTTGTAGGTGGTTCGCGGTGGATGAGTGGCGAACGGTCCAATTCTCCGGCTAACTATTTATAAGCAATCCGTGGTAGATCGACGGTGAACGCCTCTGAAGCCCCAGCCGCGAAGCGTGAAGCGCCTCTGGCAGCCGGCGCGCAGCGCCGGCGACGCCACCGCAGTTCGTTTATAAACCCGCTCCGCTGTGGTCGCTCTCGTCCGGCTCGTCAACCGCGTGGTGCGGCCCGACCGGCCCGTGCGTCGGGCAGACCCCGGCGATCGGGGTCGCGTTGAGACAGCAGGCGCGCTGCCGGCTCGCGATGGCGCCCCGCGAGAGGCGCTCGCCGCAGCGCCGGCAGTACAATTCCGTCTCGCCCGCCATCTCGCTCAGCGCTCCCGAATCCGCATCGGCACCGGGTGGTCTGGGTGCATCGTCAGCGACCCGCGCAGCGAGAGGTCGGGCCCCTCGTACTCCAAGTCGTACTGCGAGCACACCTTCGCGAGGATCAGCTTGGCTTCCAGCAGCGAGAACGCCTTCCCGATGCAGTGACGGGGGCCGCCGCCGAACGGGAAGAAGGCGAACCGGGGGCGCCGACTCCGACGCTCGGGTTTCCACCGGCTCGGATCGAACGCCTCGGGGTCGTCGTACCAGCGCGGCGAGCGGTGGACCACCCACTGCGGCAGCATGAGCGCGGAGCCCTCCGGGATCCGGTACCCCCCCAGTTTCACGTCGAGCCTCGGCTCGCGGAAGAGGGTGTAGACGGGCGGATACAGCCGCATCGCCTCGTTGAGCACGCGGTCGGTGAACTCCATCTCGCGGGCGTCGGCGGCGGTCGGCGCCCCGTCGGTCGTCGCCGCAGCGGCTTCCTCAGCCACGCGCTCCCGCGCCTCGGGGTGGTTCGAGAGCAGATAGAACGTGTACGTGAGCGTCAGCGCGGTCGTGTCGTGGCCCGCCAACAGCATCGTCACCAGTTCGTCGCGGAGGTTCTCGTCGGTCTGCTCGCCGCGGTCGCGGGCGCGGAGCAGGACGGAGAGGAGGTCCATCGGGAGGTCGCCCCCACCGTGCCCGTCGGAACCGTCCTCCGCGGGGCCGCGCACCGCGACGCCCTCCGGTCCGGCCGGGTCGGCGGCGGGATCGCGCTCGGTCCCCTGCCGGCGCTCGACGATCCCGTCGATCACGGACTCGAGGGTGTCGACGGCGTCGTCGAACTCGCGGTTCTCGCGGGTCGGTACCCAGTTCGGGATCAGGAAGCGCCGGGGGTCGGGCTCGAACCGGGCGCCGAGCGGCTCCAGCTTCTCTTGGACCGTCTTGACCTCCTCGTCGGTGATGTCGGCGCCGAACATCGCCGAGACGATGATCTTGACGGTGAGGCGGGCGACCTCCAGCTGCACGTCGACGACCTCGCCGTCGCCCCAGTCCGCGAGCTGCGACTCGGTGTGGTCGACCATCGTCCCCGCGAGCGCCCCGATCCGGCGGCTGTGGAAGGAGGGGTTCGCGAGCGTCCGCTGGCGCTGCCACGTCTCCCCCTCGCTCATGAGGAGGCCGTTCCCGAGCAGCGTGTCGATGGCGTCGTCGCCGAAGTCCGGTTTTCGATACCGCTCGGCGTCGGCGACGAGGACCCGCTCGATGTCGGCCGGGTTCGCGAGCATGTACGTCTCGCGCGGACCGAGATCGAAGCGGACGATATCGCCGTAGCTGTCGGCGCAGACGCGCATAAACGAGAACGGGTCGGCGGCGTACCGGCGACCGTTGCCGAAGACCGGGTCGCCGATGGGTCCGGGCGGCGTGACGGACATGAAGGGATCGGAGGGCTCGGCGAGGTTAAACGTTCGGCGGGGAGGGGCCCTCGTGTTCGAGGGATCTGTCGAGGGATCCGGTCTCTACAACCCTCTCACGACAACTCGCGCAGCTCCATGAACGCGGTCATCATGGCCGACTCCGCCTTCCGGAGGTGCTCCGACGCGGTGCTCGGAGAGGCGTCGATCCATTCGGCGACGTCCTCGACGGTCGCCGCCCGCGGGGACTCGTAGTACCCGATTTCGACGGCGGCCGCGAGCGCGTCGAACTGCCGGGCGGTCAGCCCCGGGTCGAAGAGGTCCTGTCGCCAGTCGTACTCGCCGATCCGGAGCACAGAGGTCTCGATCCGCTCCGGGAGCTCCGCGAGCGCGCCCCGCAGCGCCTCGCCGTTCCCGATGACCGTCAGATGAGCGATCCCGTTCGGGCGGAAATCGATCGGCGGGACGACGACCACACCGGCCCGTTGGAGGGGACCGAACATCGCCTCGTCGACCGCGTCGCGCCGCTGCGTGAGAAAGACGTAGTGTCCCGTCTCGTCGATCCGAGTGACCTCGAACTCCCGGATCCGGTCGACCGATCGGAGCGTGTCGGCGTACACCTCGATGTCGCCCTCCACGTAGAACAGGAACGTGTCGTCCTGCCCGTTGAGGATCGTTCCGTGGAGGAGTACGTCCCGATCCACGTCGTCCGACTCGTCGATGAGCCGATGTACCGGGTGTATCAGATCCGGCGGATACCGGAGCTCGATCCGGAGGTACTTCACGTCGGCCACTGCCGTCGTCGGAGCTTATAAAAACCCGTCTTGATCCGGCAGAAGCGTCGGGTCGTCCGGCCGCGTTCGTCCACGTATGTCGACCGACGCGCAGATCGAACGGGCGGACGCCGGCGCAGAGACGGACCCCTTTTCCTCGATCTCGAATCTGATCACCGCGCGCGAGACGCACCTGAACGCCCCCGCCGCCCGGATTCCGCCGGACGCGACCCAGGAGGCGCTCTCGACGCTGAAGCGAGAGGCCGGGTACGACCACCTCGCCTGCGTCACCGCTCAGGAGTACGAGAACCGGTGCGAGTCGATCTATCACCTCCGATCGTTCGACGACCCCACCCGCGAGGTCAGCGTCGTCGTGCCCGCCGACAAGGACGACCCGGTCTCGGAGTCCGCCGAGCCCGTGTTCCGCACGGCGGACTGGCACGAACGGGAGGCGTACGATCTGGTCGGGATCCGGTACGGCGACCACCCGGACCTCCGCCGGATCCTCCTGCCCGAGACGTGGCAGGGGCACCCGCTCTCGATGGACTACGACGGGGACGGGTCGCAGATCGTCACGCTCTCGGAAAACGAGCCCATCGAGCCGGGGTCGTCGACCGCGACCGGGAGCGACACGATGCTCCTCAACGTCGGGCCGCACCACCCGGCGACCCACGGAGTGCTCCACCTCCAGGTCACGCTCGACGGGGAGGACGTCGTCGGCGTCGAGCCGGACATCGGCTACATCCACCGCTGCGAGGAGCAGATGGCTCAGTCGGGCACGTACCGCCACCAGATCATGCCGTACCCCGACCGCTGGGACTGGGGCGGTGGCGGCCTGCTCAACGAGTGGGCGTACGCCCGCGCGGCCGAGGACCTCGCCGACATCGAGATTCCCGAGTACGCCCAGGTGATCCGCACCATGAGCGCGGAGTTCAGCCGGATCCTCTCGCACATGCTGGCGCTGGGGGCGTACGCGCTCGACGTGATCGGCGACTTCACCGCGACGTTCATGTACGCCATCCAAGAGCGCGAGCGCGTTCAGGAGATCGTGGAGGACCTGACGGGCCAGCGGCTGATGTTCAACTACTTCCGGCTCGGCGGCGTCGTCTGGGACCTCCCCGAGCCCCGCGAGGAGTTCTTTTCGACGGTTCGAGAGTACCTCGACGGGCTCCCGCGTCGCCTCGAAGAGTACCACGATCTGCTGACTCGGAACGAGATCCTCCAGATGCGGACGGTCGACACGGGCGTTTTGCCTCCCGAGGTCGCGAAGGAGTACGGGACGACCGGTCCGGTCCTTCGCGGGTCGGGCGTCGACTACGACCTGCGTCGCGACGACCCGTACGGCTACTACGACGAGCTCGACTGGGACGTGATCACCGAGGACGGCTGCGACAACTTCAGCCGCCTGCTCGTTCGGATGCAAGAGGTCGAGGAGTCCGCGAAGATCATCGGGCAGTGCGTCGACCTGCTTGAGGACTGGCCCGAAGACGAGCGGAACATCCAGGCGAACGTCCCGCGGACGCTGCGCCCGGACGACGACACGGAGATCTACCGCGCGGTCGAGGCCGCCAAGGGAGAGCTCGGCATCTACATCCGCGCGGACGGCACCGACAAACCCGCCCGCTTCAAGATCCGCGGTCCCTCCTTCTCGAACCTGCAGGCGCTCCCCGAGATGGCCACCGGCGAGCGGATCCCGGACCTGATCGCCTCGCTGGGGAGCCTCGATACGATCATGGGCGAAGTCGATCGGTGAGACGATCGCGGGAACGCGGACGCGACGAGGCCCTGTGGCGGGCTACTGCCCCCCTTTCTGCTTCGCGTCGAGTCGCTCGACGCGGGTGATCAGCTCGTCGACGGCGACCTCTTGGTCGTCGGTGGCGTCGACGATGCGCTGGGTCGCGTCCTCGGTGCGGTCGGAGCGCTCGCGGACCGCCTCCAGCGACGACGTGAGTTCCTCGACGGTCGCGGCTTGATCGTCCGTCGTCCGGGCGACCTCGGCGACGCCGGCGGCGGCCTCGTCGACCGCGTCGGCGATCTCCGCCAGGGAGTCGAGCACCGTCTCGATTTCGGTGCCGGCGTCCTCGATGCGCTCGTGCGAGCGCTCGACGGCGGTGCTCGTCTCGTCGGACTGCGCCTGCAGCTCCGCGAGGCTCTCCGTGATCTCCTCGGTGTAGCCGCGGGTCTCGTCGGCGAGCTTCTTCACCTCCTCGGCGACGACCGCGAAGCCGTCCCCGCCCTCGCCGGCGCGGGCGGCCTCGATGTTGGCGTTGAGCGCGAGCAGGTTCGTCTGCTCGGCCACGTCGGAGATGACCTCGATGACCTCCTCGATGTCGTCCATGCGCTCGGAGAGCGCGCCGACGCTCTCGACGAGCTCGTCGCCGATCTCGACCACGTCCTCGGTCGCCTGTCGGGCGTCCTCGCTGGCGTCGAGCCCCTCGTCGGCGGCCTCGCTGGCCGCGACCGCGGCGGAGTCGACCTGGTCGGCCGTCGCGGCGACCTCCTCCATCCCGGCCGAGAAGGACTGCATCTCGGAGACGCTCTCCTCTAACAGCTCGTTCTGCTCGTCGACGTTCTCGGCGATGTCCGCGGCCGCGGTGCTGGCCTTCTGGACCGTCTGGTCGATCTGTCGGGCCTGCTCGTGGACGCTCTCGGAGAGGTCCTGGAGGTTCTCCGCCATCCGGTTGACGACGTCGATGACGCTCAACAGCTCCTCGTCGAGGGTCTCGCACTCCTCGTGACGGACGGCCCGCGCCTCGAGGTTCCCCTCGCCGATCGCCTCGGCCGTCTCGCGGACCTCGGTGACCAGGGTTTCGGTCGCGTTCCGCTGGTTGATGTTCTCCGTCCGGTCGATGACGACCTCGGTGACGCCGACGACCTCGTCGCCCTCGTAGAGGGGGGCCGCCGTGAACTCGATGTGCTTCTCGTCGCCGTGGCGGTCGACCATCGTGCTGGTGTCGCGGTAGCGGGTCTGCGCCGAGTCGGAGCGCTCGACGCCGTACACCTCGTCGGCGCTCTCCGGCGCGTCGAGCACCTTGTCGGCGAGGGTGTCCGCCCGCCGGCCGTCGGGGTAGAACAGCTCCGAGACGTGCTCGTGACCGATCGCGTCCTCGCGCTCGTTCCCGGTGAGCGACGCGATGGACTCGTTCCACTCGGCGACGTTGCCGTCGGCGTCGAGGATGAACGTCGGGACGCCGGTCGAGTTGAACACCTGCTCGAGACCGGCGGCAGCGAGCGTCCCGTCGTGGTCGGCTCCTCCTTCCTCCGACATGTTGAGCCCGTTCCCCTCGCTCGCGCCCGCTCCGGTCGCGCCGTCGTCGGAATCGTCCACGACGACCCCGCCGTCCGGGACCGACCGCGAATCCCGATCCCGACCGAACGCGCGTCGGAACAGCCCTCGAATTCCCGTCATTTCTACGTGGGGCTCTCCCAAGCACCCGCATAAACCGTTCCCCCCGTTATTCACGATTGATAACCACCGCGTCATCGGATGACGAGCCGCTCCCGAGATCCGCCCGTAGCGTTCAAACGCGTTCGGCGGCTACGGAGATCCGATGGACGCCGACGCCGTGCGCGAGCGGGCCGCGGACCTCCCGACCGAGCCCGGCGTCTACCAGTTCCGGGCCGGAGAGACGACGCTGTACGTCGGCAAGGCGGTCGACCTCAGCGACCGCGTCAGGTCCTACGCCGACCCGCGCTCGGGGCGCATTCGGGGGATGGTCGGGCGCGCCGACCGGATCGAGTTCGCGGTGACGGACACGGAGACGCAGGCGCTGCTGCTGGAGGCGAACCTCATCAAGCGGCTCCGACCGCGGTACAACGTCCGGCTGAAAGACGACAAGTCGTACCCGCTTGTCGCGATCACGGACCACCCGATCCCGCGGATCGAGGTGACCCGCGACCCCGAGGAGGGCGCCGTCGCGTACGGCCCGTTCACGAACAAGCGACGAGTGGACGCGGTCGTGAAGGCGATCCGCGACGAGTACCGCCTCCGCGGCTGCTCCGACCACAAGTACGCGAACCGCGACCGCCCCTGCCTCGACTACGAGATGGGGATCTGCTCGGCCCCCTGTACCGGCGAGATCGACTCCGAGAGCTACGCGGAGGACGTGGCGGCCGCCCGCCGGTTCTTCGAGGGCGAGACCGGCGTCCTCGCCGACCCCCTGCGCCGGCGGATGGAGGCCGCCGCCGGGAGCGCGGAGTTCGAGCGCGCCGCCAACCTCCGGGACCGGCTCGAAGCGGTCGAGGCGTTCCACGGCGAGGGCGGCGAGGCCGTCAGCGACCGCACCGACGACCGCACCGTCGACGTGCTCGCGGCCGCCGCCGAGGGCGACACCGCCCGCGTCGCCCGGCTTCACAGCGAGCGCGGCCAGTTGGTCGACCGGAGCCGGCACCGACTCGATGCCGCGGCGGTTGGGGACGAGGGCGACGGAGACGATGTCGGGGAGGAGGACGCCGGGGAGGACGCCAACACCCCCGCCGCGGTGCTCTCCGCGTTCCTCACGCAGTACTACGCCGAGCGGGAGTTCCCGGACGCGGTCCTCCTCGCGGAGCGCCCAGCCGACCCGGACGTGGTCGACTGGCTGGAGGCGGAGGGGGTCTCGGTCCGCGTCCCGGGCGCGGGCCGCGAGGCGAAGCTCGTCGAACTCGCGCTGAAGAACGCCCGCAAGCGCGGCGGCCGCGAGGACCCCGTCGGCGCGCTCGGCGAGCGGCTCGGGATCGACCGCCCCGCTCGGATCGAGGGCTTCGACGTGAGCCACGCGCAGGGGACCGCGGTGGTCGGCTCCGACGTGTGCTTCGTCGACGGGAGCGCGGAGACGAGCGACTACCGCCGGAAGAAGCTCACCGACCGCAACGACGACTACGCGAACATGCGCGAGCTGGTCCGGTGGCGCTCCGAGCGCGCGGTCGCCGGCGAGGACGACCGCCCCGACCCCGACCTCCTCCTGATCGACGGGGGCGAGGGCCAGCTCGGGGCCGCCCGCGACGCGCTCGCGGAGACCGGCTGGGACGCCCCCGCCGTCGCGCTCGCGAAGGCCGAGGAGCTGGTGGTGACGCCGACCGGAACCCGAAAATGGCCCGACGACGCCCCCGAACTCCATCTGCTCCAGCGCGTTCGCGACGAGGCGCACCGCTTCGCCGTCTCCTATCACCAGACCGTCCGCGACGAGGTCGCGACGGTCCTCGACGACGTGCCCGGGGTCGGCCCCCAGACCCGCCGCCGGCTCCTGCGTCGGTTCGGATCGGTCGAGAGCGTACGCGAGGCCTCCCTCGATGACCTCACCGACGTCGACGGCGTCGGCGACGCGACCGCCGAGACGCTCCGAGAGCGCCTGTAGCGCGACGAGTCGATCCCGGACCCGTTCACTCCCCGCAGGCGATCCGCGCGACGCGTGCGGGACGTTCCCGTTCTCACCGAAACTACTTACCGGTGAGCTGAACATTCCACGGCATGGCTTCGCCCTCCCCCGTCCGGCCCCTCAGGCGCTACTCGGTCCCGCTGGCCGTGTTCGCCATGGTGGCGGTCGCCGTCCTCGTCATGCCCCCGCTCGTACTCGCCGAAGCGACGACGCGGACGTACGCCCTGACCGCGGCGATACTCATCCTCGCTCTCAGCTCCGCGTTTCCGTACGCGGTGCTCGTCGCGCTGGGGACGCTTCCGCTCTGCTACGCCGGCGTCGCGAGCTTCGCGGCACCGCGTCCGGCGGCCGACGAGCCGCATCCCTTCTCGGCCGTCGCGGCCCTCCGACACGCCGTCGCCGGTCTCGCGTACGTCTCGGGGTCGGCCGCGGTCGGCGCCGTCGGGATGGGCGCCCAGATCGGGCTGTCGAGCGACCTCTCGGCGATGCCGGCGGCCTTCCGGCCGTCCTTCCTGCATCTCGGCGGCGTGCTCGTCGCCGGGGCCTTCGTCTCCCTGCAGCTGTGGCGGTACGAGACGCCCCCGACCGAACTCGCCCCGCGCACGGTTCTCGGAACGCTCGCTCTCGGCGTCCCGATCGCGCTGTCGCCGGGCGTCGCCTTCTGGGTGTTCAACGGGGCCCTCTGAGAACCGGTTCCGGCGAGGGCTCCCCGGACACCGCACCGTCGTCGCACCGCCGCCGTCGAGCCGCGCCCCTCGTTCTCACCGCCCCCTCCTCACCCCACACTTATGAACGATCTCGCCCAACCCCCGGCCGTCTATGCGCGCGTTCTTCGCCGTCGACCTCCCGGACGACCTCGCGGCTCCCGTCGCGGACGCGCAGGCCGCGTTCGCGGACGCGGCGGGGTTGACCCTCGTCGACCCCGAGCAGACGCACGTGACCCTGAAGTTCTTGGGCGAAATCGGTGAGGGTAGCGGGGTGGACGGTGGCGGCGACGGCGGCGAGAGCGGCGACGACGACTCCACACCCGCCCTCGACGACGTGATCGCGGCCGGCGAGCGCGCGGTCGAAACCACCGACGTCGGCCCCTTCGAGTGTGCGGTCGAGGGATTCGGCGTCTTTCCGAGCCTCGACTACGTCTCGGTCGTCTGGGCGGGCGTCGACGCGGGGAGCGAGGAACTGACCGCGCTCCACGAGGCCCTCGAAGCGGAGACGACCGCGCTCGGCGTCGACCCCGAGGACCACGACTTCACCCCGCACGTCACGCTCGCCCGGATGAACGACGCCCGCGGGAAGGAGTTAGTGCAGGAGGCCGTCCGCGAGCGTGACCCCGATATCGGCCGGTTCGAAGCCGAGACCGTTCGGCTGGTGAAATCGACGCTGACGAGCGACGGGCCGGTGTACGAGCCCGTCGCGTCGTTCGGTCTGTAGCGGGAGCGACCGCGGTCACTCGGTGTCGCCGTCGGATAAACCGGCGTTCGCGGACGCGTCCGGGCCGCCGTCGTCGCTCTCGATCCCCGGATGCTCGACCCGCACTCGGGTCACTCGCGTCGCGGTCGCGCCCGTGACCGCGAGCGTCACGTCGCCGATCTCGACGCGGTCGCCCTCGGCGGGGACTCGGCCGAGCTGCCGGGTCACCAGCCCCGCGACGGTCTCGGTGCCCCCCTCGATCGGGAGGTCCAGCCCGAGCGTCTCGTTGAGGTGCGCGACGGTGGTCCACCCGCGCACGACCGCGGCGTCGGGCGCGACCACGTCGACGTGGTCGGTCTCCCACCGGCCGACCAGCTCGCCGACGACCTCCTCGACCACGTCCTCCAGGGTCACGATCCCGGCCACCGAACCGAACTCGTCGACGACGATCGCCATCCGGAGATCGCTCTCCCGCATCGCCGCGAACAGCTCGTCGACCGGCTGCGTCTCCGGGACGAAGGTCGGCTCGCGGAGCGCGCTCGCGAGGGGCTCCCCGCGCTCGTCGGCGGCGACCGCGTCGCGCAGGTCGACGATCCCGACCACGTCGTCGCGGTTCTCGCCGTACACCGGCATGCGCGTGACGCCCTCCGCGGCGGCGGTCGAGACCGCCTCGGCCGGCGTGGCGGTGTCGGCCAGCGCGACCATGTCGGTCCGGGGGACCATCACCGCCGACACGCGGACCGACTCCAGATCGAGGACGCCGCGGATCATCGCGCCCTCGTCCGGGTCGAGCGCGCCCGCCGCCTCGCCCGAGAGGACGAGCGTCTCGATCTCCTCGCGCGTGAGGTACGACTCGATGTCGGACTCGCCGCCCGTGAACCGGTTGACGACGCCGGAGAGCGCCTCGAACACGTACAGCACGGGACGGATGACGCGCTGGATCGCGACCACCGGCCGGGAGACGCGAAGCGCGTGCTTCTCGGCGTTCGCCACCGCGTACGACTTCGGCGCGATCTCGCCGAAGACGATGACGAAGACGGAGGTGACCAGCGTCGAACCCGTGGCCGCCTCGCCCCCGGAGAAGCCGAACCGGACGAACACCGCGGTGGCGACCGACGCGGCCGCGATGTTGGCGACGTTGTTGCTCACTAGGGCGGTGACGAGGAACCGGTGCGAATCCCCCCGAAGCACCGCGAGCGCCCGCGCGCCGGGCACGTCGGCGGCGAGCAGCGAGTCGACCCGGTGGACAGGGACCGAGAAGACGGCGAGCTCGGAGCTGGAGAAGAAGGCGCTGATCCCCGTCAACACGAGGATGGCGGCCACGCCGGCAAACGCGATCGTGATGTCCATACCCGTCCAAGCGGCCGGATATAAAAGGCAGTACCGCCGGGCGATAGGCTCCGAACCGATCTTGGTCCGGTGGTGAGACGAAATCCTGCCCGGAGGATCGGTACCCACGAACGAGTGGGTTCCATCCGAAACGAAGGGGTTTGAGATCCGCGATCGCGGATCGTCACGGCCGGCAAAACGGAGCGATGAGGAAAGGGTTAACCTCGCGCCGCCGGTGAAAACGCCCATGAAGGTACTCGTGACCGACCCCATCGCCGACGCGGGGTTGGACCGACTCCGAGACGCCGGCCACGAGGTCGTAACGGACTACGAAGTCGAGGGCGACGCGCTGCTCGACGCCGTGAGCGACGCCAACGCGCTGATCGTTCGCTCCGGGACCGACGTGAATGAGTCGGTCTTCGAGGCCGCCTCCGAGCTCGTCATCGTCGGGCGCGCCGGCATCGGCGTCGACAACATCGACATCGAGGCCGCCACCGACCACGGCGTCATCGTCGCCAACGCGCCCGAGGGGAACGTCCGGGCCGCCGCCGAGCACACGGTCGCGATGACGTTCGCCGTCGCGCGCTCGATCCCGCAGGCCCACGGCCGCCTCGTCGGCGGCGAGTGGGCGAAAGGCGAGTTCCTCGGCACCGAGGTGAACAACAAGACGCTCACCATCGTCGGCCTCGGCCGCGTCGGGCAGGAGGTCGCCAAGCGCCTCGACTCGCTCGGGATGGATCTCGTCGTCTACGACCCGTACATCTCCGAGGAGCGCGCCGACCGGCTCGGCGCCGAGCTCGTCGAGGACCTCCACGAGGCGCTCGCGCGCGGCGACTTCGCGACGGTCCACACCCCGCTCCTCCCCGAGACCGAGGGGATGATCGGCGAGGACGAGCTGGCCCAGCTCGAGGGCGGCTACCTGATCAACTGCGCCCGCGGCGGCATCGTCGACGAGGACGCGCTCGCGGCGGCGGTCGACGACGGCGTCCTCGCGGGCGCCGCGCTCGACTCCTTCGCCGAGGAGCCGCTCCCGCAGGACTCGCCGCTGCTCGACGTCGAGGAGATCGTCTTGACGCCTCACCTCGGCGCCTCGACGGAGGCCGCACAGGAGAACGTCGCGGTCGACACCGCGGAGGCGGTGCTCTCGGCGTTCGACGACGAGCCCGTCCTGACGGCGCTCAACGCCCCCTCCGTCGACGAGACCGCCTTCCCCCGGATCAAGCCGTACATCGCCGTGGCGGAGACCGCCGGCAAGGTCGCCGCGCAGCTGCTCGACGGCCGGATCACGGAAGTGGAGGCGACCTACGAGGGCGACATCGCCGAGGAGGACGTGGAGCTCGTCACCGCGAGCGCGCTGAAGGGCGTCTTCGAGCCGCTGGAGTGGCAGGTGAACTCGGTGAACGCGCCCCGGCTCGCCGAGGAGCGCGGCATCGAGGTCACCGAGTCGAAGACCCGCCAGACCGAGGACTTCCAGAGCCTCGTGCGCGTCACCGTCCACAACGGCGAAGACTCGATCGCGGTCGAGGGAACCCTGTTCGCGGGTGAGGACCCGCGGATCGTCCGGATCGACGGCTTCCGCGTCGACGCGGTCCCGTACGGTCACATGCTGGTCGCGCGCAACACCGACGAGCCCGGCGTCATCGGGCTCATCGGCACCGTGCTCGGCGACCACGACGTGAACATCGCCGGGATGTACAACGCCCGCGAGACGCAGGGCGGCGAGGCGCTCACCGTCTACAACCTCGATCAGGACGTGCCCGACGAGGCCGTCGAGGCGCTGCTCGCCGACGACCGGATCGTCGAGGTCACCGAGATCACGCTGGACGACGACGACCGACGGGCGGAGTAACGGCTCGGTACGTTCGCTTTCAGCGGACCCCGGTTCGGCTCAGTCCGCGCTGTTCGATTTCGCACCGATGAGCATCGACTCCCCTTTGCCCTCTCGGATGGGTTTCTCCGTGACGGAGAACCCGTGTGATTCGAGGGTGGCACGGATATTCCCCACCGAACTCCCCTGTTTTTCGAGTCGGTCCGCGTGTGTCTCACAGTACACTAACCGGCAGTCGGGGCGCGACAGCGTTGCTTCTAACCCGTCGAGTACCGCCTGTTCGGCGCCTTCGACGTCGATCTTGAGAACGGTCGGACGGGGAAGGTCCTCCTGGGCGATCAGCTCGTCACCGCGGATCTTCGGAACCGTGATCGACTCGAGGTCCGGGGACCAGTCGGAGACGAGCGTGTGGCCGGCCGACCCGACCTTGTCCAACGTGATCGTGAGATCCGCTTCTCCCGTCGACTCGGCGAGCGCACGCCGGAAGACGGAGATGTCAGCTCCGTTGAGATCGGCGTTGTCTTCGAGCCGGTCGGCGTTGCCGGGATGGGGCTCGAACGCGATAACGGGCCGGGTCACCACGTCCGCCACGAGACACGAGTACAGCCCGAGATTGGCACCGACGTCGTAGAAGACGTCATCGCGACGCAGGTTCGACACGAGATGGTCGAGGATCGGTCGTTCTTTGATCGTCCGAAAATCCGTCCACTCGTTCCGCGTCGGGATGTGGAATCGCGCGCTGGCGCTTCCGACTTCGACCCCGTACGTCTCTCCAGCCAATCGGTACTGGAGGCCACCCCACCAGCGGTAGAGCGGCAGTACCACTGGTTTAAGTCTCAACGACTCGACGAGGTGCCGTCCCCAGCGATACAGGCGTGAGGTTACGGAGCCCATACTTGGCACGGACCGGTACCAGTCGTATTAGTATGTCTCAGCTAACGCACGCCATCGAGTATTACCCACCCGGAGGCCGATCACCGCGTGGGTTCCGTTACCGCGTGTTTCAGACCGTCGCGGCGCGGGATTCACGCCTCGGATCGACCACGCGCTGGGAATGCGATGGACGCCGGACAGCTCCGATTCTCCCGGGGGCACGCGACTGATCGCGGCGGTTCCACACTCGATCGGCCGCGCGAGCCAGCCGCGCGAGTCGATCAGTCGCGCAGGTGTTCGACGACCGCGTCCACGTCGTTCGGGACGGGTTCGGGGTCGCCGCCGGCCTCGTAGGCGGCGTCGGGGTCTTTTAAGAGGTGCCCCGTCGTCAGGCAGACGACCTGCTCGTCGTCCTCGACGACGCCCTCGCGGCGGAGCTTCCTGAGCCCGGCGAGGCTCGCGGCGGAGGCGGGCTCGACGCCGACGCCCTCCTCGGCGAGGTCGCGCTGCGCGTCGGTGATCTCGTCGTCGCTGACGGCGACCGCCGTGCCGCCCGTGTTCCGAATACCCGGGATGGCCTTCGGCGCGTTGACCGGGTTGCCGATGCGGATCGCGGTCGCGCGCGTCTCGACCTCCTCCCAGCGCCGGACCTCGTCGTTCCCCTCCTCGATCGCCTCGACCATCGGCGCGGCGCCCTCGGCCTGCACGCCGGTCAGCTTGGGGACCTCGTCGACTTCGAGCGCGCCCGACTGGACCAGCTCGCGGAACGCTTTATAAAGCGCCGAGGTGTTGCCCGCGTTGCCGACGGGGAGGACGATCCGGTCCGGGAACTCGCCGTAGTCGTCGCGGAACGCCTCTAAGATCTCGAAGCCGATCGTCTTCTGGCCCTCTAGGCGGAACGGGTTCAGGGAGTTGAGCAGGTACGCCTCGCCGCGGGCGGCCAGCTCCTGGACGATGTCGAGGCAGGCGTCGAAGTTGCCGTCGACTTCGAGGATTCGGGCACCGTGGAGGCTCGCCTGCGCGATCTTCCCGGCGGCGACCTTCCCCTCCGGGAGGAGCACGAGCGTCTCCATCCCGCCGCGGCCGCCGTAGGCCGCGAGCGCGGCGGAGGTGTTGCCCGTCGAGGCGCAGGCGAGCGCGCCGACGCCCAGCTCCTCGGCGACCCGAACGCCGACGGTCATCCCGCGGTCCTTGAACGATCCGGTGGGGTTCATCCCCTCGTGTTTGATCCGGAGCGCGTCGACGCCGACCGCCTCCTCGATCCGGGGGACGCGGTGGAGCGGGGTGTCGCCCTCGGGGAGCGTCACGCCGAGGTCGAAGGGGAGCGCCTCGCGGTAGCGCCAGACGCCGCGTTCGGGGCCCTCGGAGGGAGCGCCCGCGCCGAACTCCTCGAAGGTCGGCGGGTCGGCGTAGCGGACTTCGAGCAGGCCGTCGCACTCGTCGCAGGTGTACCGGACGTCCTCGAAGGGAGCGAACGTCTCGTCGCACTCGATGCAAGCGAGCCACGTCCCGTCGTCGGCGCAGTCGGGCGCCGCCGGGGCCGGGGCGTCGATGGCGAGATCCATTACGTCGCCGTCCGTGCCGCCGCGGCTTAAGACGGGCGGTCGGGACGGACGTTGCCGTGCGGATGAGAAGTGCGGCCGGCTTCCGGCCGCTCAGTCGACGATGATCTCGGAGCTGTCGCCGTCGTCGGGGCCGGATCCGAGTCGGTCCTGGTAGCGCTGGATCCAGTCAGCGAAACAGTCGGGACAGAGCCGCTGGGTGTCGATGTTCGCCCGGTCGACGCTCAGCCGGACGACGCGCGCGAGCGCGTCCGTGGTGGGGTCGCCGCAGCCGTCGCAGGGCTCGGTCGTCGGCGCGTCGCTCATACGGATCGGTCGCGCGGGCGGTTCTTAAAAGTACGTCGGCGGCGGAGGAGCGTCTCCGTCACCGCGGTCGTCTCAGACCGTCCGGAACGCGCGGTCGCCGGCGTCGCCGAGGCCGGGGAGGATGAACCCGTCGTCGTCGAGGCGGTCGTCGATGGCGACCGTCAGCAGGTCGGCCTCGGGGACTGACTCGCTCACGCGCACGAGCCCCTCGGGCGCGGAGACCGCCGAGAGGACGAACAGGTCCTCGAAGTCGCCGGCCTCGTCGAGGACGTGGTCGAGGACGGCGCACATCGTCGAGCCGGTCGCGAGCATCGGGTCCGCGACGATCACGGTGTCCTCGGGCCGGATCTCGGGGAGCTTCACGTAGTCGATGGTGATCGGGAACTCGCCGTCGGCGGTCATCCCGGCCTCCTCGTCGCGGCCGGCGGAGATGACGCCCTGCTTCGCGCGCGGGAACGCCTTGAGGAGCCCCTCGACGAACGGGGTCGCGGCCCGGAGGACGTTGATGATGACCACGTCGTCGAGCCCCTTCACGCGCTCGCCGGTGGTCTCCTCTAAGGGGGTCTCCACCGGGACGTACTCCGTCTCCATCGCGCCGTCGATGATCTCGTACCCGCAGATCCGGCCGAGCTTCACGAGCCCCTTCCGGAACGCGACCTGCTCGGTCTCGACGTCGCGGAGCCGCGAGAGGGTGTCCTTCGCCAGCGCGTGCGTGATGAGGTGTGCGTCGTCGCGGTCTTCGATCGTCATTGTCGGAAAAAGCGCCGCGTTCGGCTTAAAAGATGACGAAACCCGCCGGTTCGTCGGCTCGCTCGGTCGGCGGCGCGACCGACTCACCGCAACACCGCGAGGTACGTCACCCCGAAGACGATCAGCGCGAGCGTCCCCACGTTCACCGCGGTGAACGCGACCGCGCCGAGCCGGTCGAGCCCCCAGACGACGGTCCACGCGAACCATCCGGACAGGACTGCGTTCAAGAGGAGGATCAGCCGGGGGTCCCCTTTCGACTCCTCGACGCCCTCGCGCATCCCCTTCGACTCCTCGCTCATAGGGAACGTCGTGGGAGACCGGCACTTAGCTCTTTGTCCGTGCGGCTCGTACGGTTCCGCTGGGTGTCGAGATGCGTGTTCACAACCGCCGCGGTGACCGGGTAGACCCCGTTCCGTTCCTCGTCACCGGCGGAATCGCGTTCGCGTTTGCGCTCTCGTTCGGCCCGATCTACGGCCTCTCGTACGGGCTCACGCTCGCGACGTCGCTGGCGCTGTCGACGCTCGCGTTCGCGGTCGCGACCGCGATCGCCTACCAACAGCTCGTCCGCTGTGCCCCGCCGCGTGACGCCGGTCCGCTCCCGCCGGGCCCGCGGGTCGAGCGGCTGCTGTACGCCGGGATAGGGCTCGGCGTCCTGATCGTCGCGCTCACGCTCCCGCTGCTCTGACCCGCGTTCGCCCGGCCACCGATCGACTCCGCGGCTGTGCGTCGCACTCACACACCACCGGGAGAGTAAGGTGCCGCACTCCGAACGATCGGTCATGGGTCTCTTCGACACGGTGACCGACGTGCTGGAGGGATCGACCCAGCGAGCGCCCGGGACCGCCGGCGACGACGGCTCCGAGGGGTCGTACTGGTGTGACGACTGCGGCGTGCGAGTCCGCGACGTCGAGGTCGACGCGGAGGGGTTCGACCGCGACGGCGACGGCACCCCGACCTGTCCCGACTGCGGCGAGTCGATGCGGTTCGAGCGCGCGAGCGGGCCGGGCTGCGCCTGTTGAGGGCGCCGCCTGTCGTCCCGCCGTTCGGCCCCCGGCTCAGGGCTCGCGGAGCGCCAGCTCCGCGCCCTGTTCCGACGGGAAGGGAAGTTCCCCGTCGATCTCGTCGCCGTCCTCCTCGAAGGTCGCCCACTCCGCGTCGGTGACGAGCGCGTCGTCGAGGCGCTCGCGGATCGCCGCCTCGTCGATGTCGGTCCCGATGACGACGTACTCCGTCAGGCGGTCGCCGTGTTCGTCGTCCCAGTCGAGGGCCGGCCGGTTCGAGCGTAGCATGTCTCGCTCGACCGCCGGGAGGCTCGCGATCCAGGGGCCGAGCGCCTCGACGCGGACCGACCGCCCGGCCTGCCCGACCCGCTGGCGCTGGTCCGTCCCCGCGACCCACAGCGTCCCCTTCGATCGGACCACGTCGTCCGGGAAGTCGCGGAGGAGGGCGGCGAGCCGGTCCGGGTGGAACGGTCGCCGGCGGCGGTAGGTGAAGGAGGTGACGCCGTACACCTCGTCGGGGTGGCGGTGAGCGTGGTCGTGGTGGCCGCTATCGCCGTGAGCGTGGTCGTCGCCCTCGCGTCCCCCGGCCAGCGCCCGCTTCCACCCCGGCAGGTCGCCGAGCGCGTTCGCCTCGAACAGATCGACGTCGAGGATGCGGTCGGGGTCGACCGCGGAGAACTCCGAGACGACCGTCTCCGCGTCGGGCTGGAGCGCGCCCACGAGCTCGACCGCTTCGTCGATCTCCGCGTCGGTACAGAGGTCGGCCTTGTTACACACCACGAGGTTGGAGACCTCGACCTGCTCGACGAGGAGGTCCGAGAGCGGGCGGTCCTCCTCGTCGCCGTCCGCGGCGACGCGACGCTCGGGGGCCTCGGCCCCGGCGAAGGCGTCGAGGAACTGTCGCGTGTCGATCACGGTCACCAGCGCGTCGACGCGATAGCGGGCCGCCGCGCGGGACTCGGTCGTGAACAGCCGCGCGACAGGCGCGGGTTCGGAGATGCCCGACGACTCGACGACCAAGGCGTCGAAGGAGCGCTCGTTCGCGAGCCGGACCACGGCGCTTTCGAGGTCGTCCTGCAGCTCACAGCAGATACAGCCGTTCGACAGCTCCGTGACGCCCTCGACGTCGACCTCGGACTCCTCGGCGATCAGCTCGGCGTCGACGTTCACGTCGCCCATGTCGTTGACGAGCACCGCGACGTCGCGGTCGCCGGCGTTCCGCAGAAGGTGGTTCAGCAGTGTCGTCTTGCCGGCGCCGAGGCTTCCCGAGAGCACGGTCACCGGGATCCGGTCGTCCATGGAACCCCTCGGTCGGCGGCGCCCTTCAACTCGGCGGCGACGGGTTCGCAGAGACGTTCGACCCCGTCCGGCCGTCGAAAGCCGATACGTTGATACGTCGGGCCCGCGGACCGCGCACCATGTTCCAGTCCGTGTCCGCGGTGGGGATCGTCGCGACCGTCATGACTCTCCTCATGGTCGTCGCGATGCTGTATCTCGTCTGGGGTGCGGTCGGTGAGAGCGCCCACACGCCGACCCCCGACGACGGCGATCAGCCGGAGCTCGGCGAGGGCGACGACGCGGACGAGGCGCAGGCGGAACTCGCCGCCGACGGCAACTCGGCCTGATCGGTCCGCGGGTCCGCGACAGCTTTTACCCCGCCGGCGTATCACGATGAATCATGACAGTCGCCGATCGGATCGCCGCCTTTCGGGCCGCCCTTGAGGAGTGGCTCCGCGGGCTGTACCACGGGATGATAACCCATCCGGCCTACGAGAAGATCGAGAAGGAGGCGGAGGACACGGAAGACGAGTTCATGCTCGCGTGTTTCCCCGACGCGTTCGGGATCCCCTCGCCGGTCTCGTACTACACCGCGGAGCTGCTCCCCTACCTCGAAGACGAGTTCGAGGCGTGGGAACGGCGGCTCTGGGACCGCGAGAGCCTCATCGAACGAAAGGGCCAGCAGTACCACTTCTGATGGAGCGGTTCGTCTTCTTCGGCGGGAAGGGCGGCGTCGGGAAAACCACCGTCTCGTGCGCCTACGCACACCGCTGTGCGGACGCGGGGATACGCACGCTCGTCGTCTCCACCGACCCCGCGCATTCGGTGTCCGACGTGTTCGACCAGCGGTTCGGCGACGACCCGGAGCCGGTCGACGGAATCGAGGGGCTCGACGCGATGGAGATCGACCCCGAAGACGAGATGCAGCGGCACCTCCAGGAGATCCGCGAGTCGCTCTCAGAGCAGGTGTCGGCGGCGATGGTCTCGGAGATCAACCGCCAGCTGGAGATGTCGCACGGGACCCCGGGCGCGTACGAGGCCGCCCTCTTCGACGCGTTCGTGGGCGTGATGCGCGAGGAGAGCGACCCGTACGACCGCGTCGTCTTCGACACCGCTCCGACCGGGTCGACGCTGCGGCTGCTCGGGCTCCCGGAGTTCCTCGGCGACTGGATCGACCGGCTGCTGTACAAGCGCAAGCAGTCGATCGACCTGTTCGAGAAGGCCGCGATCGGCGACATGGAGCCGCGGCGCCTGATGGAGGGAGACCCCGTCTTGGAACGCTTACAGCGCCGAAAGGAGTTCTTCGAGTTCGCCGGCGACACGATGCGGAACGACGCCGCCTTTTACCTCGTGTTGAACCCCGACCAGCTGTCGGTCAACGAGACGGGCCGGGCGATCGAGGGGTTCACCGAGCGCGACCTGCGCGTCCGCGGGCTCGTCGCGAACAAGCTCACCCCGTCGCCGGACGACGACGAGGAGGGGCGGGGGGCAACCTACCTCCGTAACAGGGTCGCGACCGAGCGCGAGCGCCTCGATCAGGTCCGCGAGGAGTTCGAACCGCCGCTGGTCGCCGAGATCGAATCGCGGACGCGGGAGGTGCGCGGCGACGTGCTCGCGGAGGTGGCGGCCGCGCTCGACATCGAGACGGACGTCGATGACGATGGGGACGGGTCCCACGTCGACGACCCCGTGCGCGCCGATCGGTGAGGGCAGGCCCACTCCGCGAGGTGAAGGCAGGCCCGACCCGCGACCGCGCGCAGTAGCGCCCGCTCACTTCCACAGTGTATTTTATTAATTGATATAAGCAATAAACCGACACCGACCGAGTGAAACCGCTTCTCTGCGGGAGTCTTCGCCGATATATCATGGTTGAAGATAATGTTTAAGTGATCGATAGTGAATCGATATCACGAGGGAGGGAACCTATGACAAACGTAATTTGGATCGTCGTTGCTGTGCTCGGCACGTTCACCGTGGGGTATATGGGGTACTCCCGGTACCTCTCGCAGTTCGTCGACCTCGACGACGAGCGGGAGACGCCGGCACACAAGTACGAGGACGGACAGGAGTACGTACCGGCGAAGAAGCCGGTGCTACTGGGGCATCACTTCTCGAGTATCGCGGGCGGCGCGCCGATCGTCGGCCCGATCACGGCGGGGGCAATCTGGGGGTGGGTCCCGGCGTTGCTGTGGGTCGCTATCGGCAATCCGCTGATGGGGGCGGTTCACGACTTCATCTCCCTGTCGGGTTCGATGCGACACGAGGGGAAGTCGATCGGGTACATCATCGGTGAGTACGTCGGCGAGCGCGGCAAAAACATGCTGCTGTGGTTCGCGTTCCTCACGATCATCCTCGTGGTCGCGGTGTTCGCGCTCGTCGTGGGTATCGTGTTGAACGCGTTCCCGTCCGCCGCGACCGCGAGCCTGGTGTACATCGCGCTCGCGTTCGCGTTCGGCGTCTACCTCTACCAGCTCGACGGGCCGTTCCTTCCCGGGACGGTCGTGTTCGTCGCCGGCGTGTTCGCGGGCGTCTGGCTCGGTATTCAGTACCCGCTCGCGCTGTTCCCGGCGGTCGAGGCCGGGACGTACCCGACGGGGACGATCGTGCTCTTCGAGTTCCTCGGGAACGGGGCCTGGCTGCCCGGCGCGGTGATGAGCACCGACGCCATCCTCCAGCCGAACGTCGCGGCGTGGGTGCCGGTGATCCTCATCTACGCGACGCTCGCGAGCGCGCTCCCGGTGTGGGTGCTGCTCCAGCCGCGCGACTACCTGTCGTCGTTCCTGCTGTACTCGGGCGTCGGCGGGGCGCTGGTGGCGATCATCGTCGGCACCCTCCTCGGTACCTCCGCCCAGCCGTTGACCATCGACCCCTCCATCGGGGCCTACATGGGCTTCTTCGGGAGCGACCTGGCCATCGACACGCGGGGGATCACGCCGCTGTTCCCCATCCTGTTCGTGACGATCGCCTGCGGGACCATCAGCGGCTTCCACTCGCTCGTGTCGTCGGGGACGACGGCCAAACAGCTGAACAAGGAGAGCGACGCCCGCCTCATCGGCTACGGCGGTATGCTCGGTGAGGGACTCCTCGCGGCGGTCGCGATCTCGACGCTCGCGGTGGCCGGCGCGACCACGGCGGCCGCGGGCGGCGGCATCGGCGGCGCGCTGCCAAACTTCGCGACCGGCGGCGGGATCATCCTCACCAGTCTCGGGATCCCGCAGGCGTACGGCGCCCCGTTCATGGCGCTCGTGCTCGTGAGCTTCCTGCTCACCTCGACCGACACCGCCGCGCGGCTCGGTCGGTACATGATGGAAGAGATCGTCGGGACTCGCGGCAGCGGGACGACCACGGGCCTCTCGACCGACCTCGGCAGCGTCGCGAAGGGCCGGTACACGAACCCCGTCGTCCAGTCGCTCGTCGCGTACCTGCTGGTCATCTCCGGCGAGTGGGTGACGCTGTGGGCGCTGTTCGGCGGCGCGAACCAGCTACTCGCGGCGCTGGCGCTGCTGGCCGGCACCGTCTGGCTCGCCAACTGGGACGAGTCCAAACAGCTCGTCTCGACCGGCGTCCCGATGACGATCATGGTGACGATCACCGTGCTCGGGCTGTCGTGGGTGGCGCTGTGGGACAACCTCTACCAGAAGCTCATTCTGGGGAACGTCACCGCGCTCGCCGGACAGATCTCCGCCGTCGTCCAGATGGCGCTCGCGTTCGTACTCATCTATCTCGCGCTGTCGCTGGTGCGGATCGGCTACGACAACATCACGACCGTGCGGGGCGGGAGCGAACCGGCGGCCGAACCGAGCGACGACTGAGCGTCGCTCTCGTCCGGGCGGTCTCCACGAGATTTTTCGCGCGAGCGCGGTCAAAACGCGGCGATCAGCGCCAGAACCGCTTGGCGAACCGCGAGAAGAACCCCTCGTTCGGCGGGTCGACCCGCTCCCACAGGCGGAAGGCCGCGGCGGTGTCGGCGTTCTCGCTGGCGACGATCTCCTCGCGGTCGGGCGCGACCGCGACGAGGTTCACCTCGTAGTGGCCGTAGTACCCGAACTTCAGGAGGGTCCGGTCGCGGAACCCGTCGACGAACGCGGCGACGTCGTCCGGGATTCGGTCGGCGACGAGCGCGACGGTGATGTCGGTGCCGTAGTGTTCTTCGTGGCCGTCGATCCGCTTCTCGGCGACGTCGTGGGCGAACTCGACCAGTCGCTCCAGTTCGCCGACGCTCGGCGTCGACACGCGACGAGCGAAGACGTACTCCATCAGGTCGTGGTCCGCGTAGCTCAACGCCGGATGGAGGAACTGCTTCTGGTTCCGCACCCGCATCTCGGCGGTGAGATCGAAGCGTTCGCCGTCGGCGACGACGTCGCGGTCGAGGTCGTAGCTGTACATCAGCCGGTCGGAGACGCGGTCGAGGTACTCGTCGTCGTAGTCGGGGACCGCCTCGCGGATCTCGGCCGGGAGCTCCTCGGGGTCGCGGCGGTCGTCGCTGCCGGCAGCGTCACTCATCGGTCGGATCGTACGCGACCGCGTCGTCGTCGGCCGGCGGCGCCCCGATCGCGAGCACGGTCACCGGTCGGTCGGCGTCCGCGGGGTTGTACGCCCGCTGGGGGCTCTCCGGATCGACGACGAACAGGTCGTCCGCGGGCACCTCGTAGGTCCCGTCCGGCGTCTCCACCGCGAGGGTCCCGTCGAGCACGTAGAACGCCTCCTGTTGGGTCTCGTGGTAGTGGTACGCCAGCGGGAGCTGCTCGCCCGGCTCCGCGCGGAAGCGGTTGATCGCCGCCGCTTCGAGCCCCCCGGGGCCAGCGAGCTTCCGGCACTCGCAGGGGCGGTCGGGCTCCGGCTCGACCGACTCCGTGTCGACGACGCGATATCCCATGTGAACTCGTTCCACGGAGCGAGTAAAAGGTCGTCGGGGTCCGTCCGAGGGGACCGAGACCGGACGCGAGGCGGTACCGGAGGTGAGAGGCGGTTTTAACACCGTGGAACGCCTACACGCGGCACGAACACACATGACTGACCCGGAGGCCCGAACTCAAACGGCGCGGGCGCAGGACGCCCACGACCAGGAGATCAAAGCGGAGGCGTGCGGTCGGTGTTCGATGTCGACCGTCGTGGGCGCGGTGAGCGGGGACCGGGACCCGGAGGAGCGCGCCGAGCGCGATCCGTTCGCCGGCGAGCGCATCGAGGTCGACGAGTCGTCGATTCGACGGGTGTCGCCGGCGGGGTTCCTCAGCGATCTGAAAGACCGGATCGACGCGTTCGGCCGCCGGCTCTCGTACGGGAAGTAGCGGTTCACGCCGCGTCGGGGAGACTTATACGCGTTCGTGTCATAGCGGGGGCAAGCGATGGAAGAGAGCATCTCCGGCTTCAAGGTGCGCGGGGACTGGGGCGATGTCGTCGAACACGGCGAGCGGATCGCCTTGGCGCTCCGGGAGACGGGCGCCGACGGCGACGCGTTCTACGAGTTCGACGACTGGCGTCCGAAGTCCCACGAGCGTATCGACGAGGACGTGTCAGAGAAGACTGCCGAACAGGCGTCCGTCGGCGAGGGCGAGGGCGAACAGGCCGGGAAATCGCCCGGTGAGGACCTTCAGACGGCCGGAGAGAAGCTCACAGAGTCCTACGAGAAGGTCGAGGAGAACGACACCGAGAGCGCGATGGAGAGCTGGGGCGAGTCGATCGGTCACGTCGCCCGCGCGGCCGACTCGGCGAGCCGCAAGGCGCTCCGGAAGGTCGAGGACACGGTGTACCGGAAGGTGATGACCCAGATGGCGCCGTACTACTTCGACAACGAGCTCGTCAGCGCCAACATCCAGGAGGTCGGCCGCGGCGAGGGCGGCGAGACGTTCGTCTTCGAGGTGAACGTCAACGACGACGAGCTGAAAGACGAGGTGAGCGACATCCTCGCGGAGTACGAGTCCGAGATCGACCGCTGGCACGTCGAGGCCGAGAAGCGGACCGAGGACGTGGCCGCCGCCGAGGGAGTCGAGCCACCGGAGGAGGAGG
The DNA here is from genome assembly GCF_007671685.1 of Halorubrum salsamenti. GTDB lineage: Archaea > Halobacteriota > Halobacteria > Halobacteriales > Haloferacaceae > Halorubrum > Halorubrum salsamenti. The sequence continues at coordinate 58,398 of NZ_VCNL01000007.1, forward strand.
GCGGTCCGGACTCGACGATGACCTGACCCTGATCCCGTTCCGTCGGCTCGAACACCCCGAACCGTCGGCTCGAACACCCCGAACCGTCGGCTCGAACACCCCGAACCGTCGGCTCGAACACCCCGAACTTAACTCGCGGAGCCGCGAACGAACGCCAATGACCGAGGTACTCCGGGTGGCGGCCGGCGAGCTGTCGGTCGACGAGATAATCGACGCCCTCAACGACGGACAGCGGATCCTCGTCGACGTCGAAGTCGCCGGCGGCGACCACGAGGTCGTGCTCCGGTACGACGGCGAGACCTACCACTGCGACACGCCGACGAACCTCCACCGCCACAGCGACGAGTCGGGGATGCGCGGGTGTATCCGTCGGATGGGATACGCCGCGGGCGACGACTGATCGCCGCCGACCGACATCTCGACACCGCCATCACGCGGGGCGGATGGCGACTTTTAACCCGAGCGCCGCCGAACGGCACCTATGAGCGATCGCGAGATCGAGGACCTCGTCGGCGACGTGTCTCCCTCCTTCGAGCACGTGCTCTCCTGCGTGTTCGGCGTCCGGGACCACGAGAGCCGCACGTACCTGACGCTGCTCGATCATCCGGGGAGCACCGTCGCCGAGCTCGCCGAGACCCTCGATCGGGACCGGTCGAACGTGAACCGGTCGCTGTCGACGCTGCGGGAGAAGGGGCTCGTCGAGCGCCGCCGCCGCTTGCTCGACTCGGGCGGCTACGTCTACCAGTACACCGCGATCCCGGTCCCGGAGGCGAAAGAGCGCCTCCACGACGCCCTAGACGAGTGGGTGGAGGGCGTCCACGCCGCGATCGACTCGTTCGACCCGGACGACCTGGAGTAAGCGTCGCTCCTCGGTCCGTTCCTCTCGCCTGCCCTCTCCGCGTGTCAACTGACGAGCTCGAAACGCGTCGGGAGCCGGAACGCCGTCGGAAGCCCGGGGTTCCGTCACTCCGCGTCGTTGTCGAACGCCAGCGTCGCGCCGTCGGCGTCGACGGTCGCGCCCGCGGCGCACACCGGGTGTTCGAAGTCGGCGCCGAGGACCTCGGTCGCGGCCGCCGCGGCGTCGGGCGTCTCGGCGTCCGCCGCCGCGAACTCGTACGACTCGGGGCTGTCCGTCTCGTAGGTGGCGACGATGGTGGGCTCGTCGACGGCCTCGACCGCGAGCCCGTCGCGGCGGACGACCCCGATCGTCGCGGTCTCGGCGCCGACGACGCCGGCGATCCGGGGCGTGTCGTAGTCGTCCTTCTCGAAGTCGAGCGCGAGCAGAGGCGTTGCCAGCGCGTCGCGGGCGGGGTACCCCAGTTCGAGCTTCTCCGCGATCGGGTCGACGTGCGAGCCGTTGCCGACGACGGCCAGCGGCTCGTCGGTCGGCGTCCGGACCGCGCGCGCGCAGTTGTACGAGACGTACGGGTTGTCCGTGTCGGGAGCGTCCGGGGTGGGTCCGACCGTGAGCGTCCCGTCCCGATCGGTGACGCGACGGTTCGGGAACGAGCGCGAGGAGACGCGGTAGGCGCCGATACCGGGAGCGACGACGACGAATCGTCCGACGTACATACAGGTTCGTGGCTATCCGACCGGCTAAAGCGCATCGATATGCGCACGTTCGGCGATCGGATTCGCACGGGGCCGCTCCCCCGCCTCCTCACACTCCCCCCGATTCGCTTCCGATCGACTGTGAACGCGTACCAGAGGGCCGGCGACGCGCAACGCTTACAAAGACCCACTGGCTATCGGTGAGTGCGCACAGTCCATTGGGGTAGTGGCCAATCCTGTTGCCTTCTGGGGGCAACGACCCTGGTTCGAATCCAGGATGGACTATTCTCGCGGTTCGCTCCGGTCGATTTTCGTCCGATTCGCCGATCCGCCCGCCGTCGGAGCCGCGTCCCACTCTCGCCCTCCGTTTCGGTTGGAGTCGAAATTTCTACTGGAACGAAACCGCCGCCACGTACTGCGTTTTCCAATCGAAGTAAAGGGGTTCGGCTCCTACTTCTCGACGTCGAGAAGCGCGACGCGTTCGCGGACGATGTCGGGGAGGTCACCGGCGGTCGCCGCGATTTCGCGCTCGCCGATGTCGTAGAACTCCCGGACTCGTTCCGCGTCGAACGCGGGATCGAACTCGCCGTCATCGACGGGTCCCGCCGGCGACACGAGCAGATCCCTCACCGACGCGACGGCCGCGTCGAGGTCCGCGTCGGGCCGATCCGCGCTCGGAACCGCTCCGAAGTCCGCGACGAGGACGACCGCGCGCTGTTCTCCCTCCTCGACGCCGAGCGTGAACGCGCGGTCGATCTGACGTCTGCCGGCCGCGTACAGCATGACCTCGACGCCCGGATCGCGGGCGACGGCCTCGCCGCGGGCGATCGCGCGGGCGGCGAGGCGGGTCGCCTCCCGGAGGTGCGCGGCCGAGACGACCAGCTCCGCGTCGAACGCCTGTACGACCGCGCCCGTCTCCGCCGCGATCTCGTCGAGCGACGCGAGGAACGCGTCGAGGTCGTCGATGGCGGCGGTGCCCGCGACCAGACGGTGAGGCGGAGTCGGCGGGGAGAGGAGCCCGCCGTCGGCTCCGGCGTCGCCGTCGCTCATCGGAAATCACCCAGGCTCGCCTGTCCCTCGCCGTCCTCGTCGCTCGCGGAGCCGGCGGTCGCGGCCGCGGAGGCCGACTTGTCCGGTCGCACGTCGTCCATCGAGGGGTCCTCGCGGCCGGCATGTTCGAGGATCCGCTCGGCGGTGCGCTCGCGGCCGCGGAGCGCGCCGAGGACGACCGCCTTGTCGGCCTCCCGGAGGTCGGCGCGGGTCTCGATCCCGGCCTCGAACAACCGCCGGGCGCGCTTTCGGCCGACGTTGCGGACGCCGGCCAGATCGAGCAGCTCCTCGCGGACGCCGTACTCGATGCGCTTCCGAGCCTCGCGGACCGCGACGACGACGTCGCCGTCGACGCCCTCCACGTCGCGCGCGAGGGTCTCGGCCGCGCGCAGCAGCCACTCGGCGGTGTCGACCTTCCCGCGGATGTCGCCGGGGCCGACGCCGTACCGCTCCGTGATGCGGTCCTCGTCGACCTCGTTGGCCCAGTCCTCCAGCAGGCGGGCCGTCTTCAGCGAGGCGAGCCAGTCCTCGAAGCGCACGTCCTCGTACTCGGAGGGCACGTCGCCGAGGAACTCCGCCTCGCGCTCGTAGCAGAGCTCGGTGTACTCCTCGCGGTCTCCCGACTTCAGGTAGAGCTCGTACATGTCGGGGGTGCGGCTGACGAGGTGGTAGAGGCCGAGGGGGGTGACTTCGGGGGCCGAGGCCTCGGCGTCGTCGGACGCCTCCGTTCTCTCCCCGTCGTCGCCTGCCGTCGACTCGTCATCGCCGGGCCGCGTGTACGTCCCGAACCCGGGCTCGTTGCCGTCGTCACCGGTCCTGACGAACTCGCCGTCTTCTCCCTCGGCGCGCGCGGCCGCGCCGTCGGCGTCCCGAGCGACCGACCGGAGCCCGTCGATCATCTCGGCCGCGCTCATCGGGTCGAGGTAGAGCCGCGAGACGGTGTGACCGATGCCGGTCGCGGTCAGGCCCTCGCTCCCGCCGTCGCGGTCGCGCTCGATGAAGCCGTTGACGGCGAGGTAGTCGAGGACGGTGTCGGTGACGGCCGCGAGCCGCCCCTCGTCGTCGGTCTGGGTCGCGTAGAGGGTGTTGTCGAGGAAGGAGAGCAGCCCGTCGCGCGTGGAGGCGAAGCCGGAGGCGACGGTGGCGAGCACGTGGGTTCGGAGCGCGGGTTCCGCCGCGAGCTTCGAGCGGACCGGCTCGGGGTCGGCCCAGAGGTACCGCTCGAACAGCTCCTCTTTCGTGTCCGCGTCGTTCGCGAGCAACACCGCCTCGCCGTACGGGTCGAGTCCGGGGCGCCCCGCGCGCCCGCACATCTGGTGGACCTCCAGCACGTCGAGGGGCTTCATCCCGCCGAACTCCCCGTCGTACCGGCGCCAGTCGCGGACGATCACCCGGCGGGCGGGGGTGTTGACGCCGGCGGCCAGCGTGGGCGTCGCGGAGATGCACTTGATCAGCCGGTCGCGGAACGCGTCCTCGACGCGGGCTCGGTCCTCGCTCCGGAGCCCCGCGTGGTGGAAGGCCGACCCCCGCTCGACCGCGTCCGCGAGGTCAGAGGCGGTGTCGGTGTCGGAGCCGGACCGGATCTCCTCGGCGAGCTCGCGGAGTTTATCGCACTCCTCGTCGGTGAGCCGGGGGCCGGTCACGTCGGTGAGCTTCCGCGCCGACGACTCGGCGTTGCGTCGGGAGTTGACGAAGACGAGCGAGGAGCCGCCCTGCCCGTCCTCCTCGGTGTCGAGCGCGTCGGCGACGAGCCGGGCGGTCTGGTCCTCGCCGCGCTCGACGGGGACCTCCCGCTTGCTCCCGTCCGCGAAGTCGATCGCGTTGCCGAAGTGGACGCCCATCCGGAGGTCGATGGGGCGCCAGTCGGACTCGACCAGCTCGGCGTCGAGCCAGTCGGCGATCACGTCGGCGTTGCCGACGGTCGCCGAGAGCGCGACCGTCTGGAGCCCGGGGTTCACCCGCCGGAGCTTCGCGAGGGTCACCTCGAGGGTCGGGCCGCGGTTCGGGTCGTCGACGAGGTGGACCTCGTCGCTCACGACGCAGGTGAGGTCGTCGATCCACGGCGCGCCGTTGCGGATGAGCGAGTCGACCTTCTCCGAGGTGGCGACGATGATGTCGCGGGTCGCCAGCCACTCGCCGTCCGACTCGTAGTTGCCGGTGGAGACGCCGACCGTGACGCCGAACTCCTCCCAGCGCTCGAACTCGGTCTTCTTCTCGCTGGCGAGCGCGCGCAGCGGGACGATGTAGAGGGCCTTCCCGCCGCGCTCGACCGCGGAGAGCATGGCGAGCTCGGCGATCAGGGTCTTTCCGGAGGCGGTCGGGACCGCGGCCACGAGGCTCTCGCCGTCGGCGACGCCGGCCTCGACGGCGGCCTCTTGGGGGGGATACAGCTCCGCGACGCCCTCCGCTTCGAGCGCCTCGCCGACGCCCGCGGGGAGCCCGGAGAGCGAACTCGGTTGCATTGGTGGAGGGTGGGTCCCGACCCGATTTAAACCGTCGGAACGCCGTTGCGGGCGGCTCGGCGGCCGCCTCCCCGCCTACAGCTCGCCCTTCGTACTCGGCGTGTCGCTGCGGCGCCCGTCGAGCCGCGTCGCGTCGTCGAGCGCCCGCGCGAGCGCCTTGAACAGGGCCTCCACCTCGTGGTGAGCGTTGTCGCCCGTTTCGACCGCGGCGTGGAGCGTCAGGCCGGCGTTGTGTGCGAGCGAGAGCGCGAAGTGGTCGGCCATGACGCTCGTGAACTCCCCGACCGACTCCTGGGAGAACTCGCCCTCGAACTCGTAGTACGGCCGGCCCGCCACGTCGACGACGACGCCGGCGACCGCCTCGTCGAGGGGGACGCGCCGGTCGGCGTATCGCCGGATGCCGCGCTTGTCGCCGAGCGCCTCGTCGAACGCCTGCCCGAGACAGATCGCCACGTCCTCGACCGTGTGGTGGTCGTCGATCTCGAGGTCGCCGTCGCAGTCGACCGTCAGGTCGAAGAGGCCGTGCTTGGCGAACGACGTCAGCATGTGGTCGAAGAAGCCGATCCCGGTGTCGACCTCGCTGTCGCCGTCGCCGTCGACGGCGAGGGTGAGGTCGATCGTCGTCTCGCCGGTCTCCCGCGAGACGGCGGCCGCGCGCTCGTGGTCGCTCATACCGGCCCGTCGCGGCGGATTCTTAAGGCGGTTGTGGGTGTGTCGGGCGACGCCCCCGGCCGGCGGTGGATATTTGCCGCGTCCGGGAGTCGTTCGCACACGGAATGACCGACTCCGAATCCCCCGACTCGCCCGGCCCGCCGACAGCGACGGAGTCCGGCGCCGCCGTCTCACCGGCCGGCGGCGATGTCCCCGACGCGCTCGCCGCCGTCGTCGACGCCGACACCGGGGAAGGGGAGCTCGAACGGACGATCGGCCTCGTCGGCGGCCTCGCGATCGGCGTGGGAACGATGATCGGCGCGGGGATCTTCGTGTTCCCGGGGCTTGCGGCCGAGAACGCCGGCCCGGCGGCGTCGCTCTCGTTCGCGATCGGGGCGGTGATCGCCCTGCTCGTCGCGCTGCCGGCGTCGGAGCTCGCCACGGCGATGCCGCGCAGCGGCGGCGGGTACTTCTTCATCTCGCGCGGGCTCGGCAGCGCCGCCGGCGCGGTCGTCGGGCTCGGGCTCTGGCTCGGGCTCGTGTTCGCCGCCGCGTTCTACCTCGTCGGACTCGGCAGCTACGCCGGACAGGTGTTCCTCGAAGCGGGGATCGCGCTCCCGATCGACCCGGCGGTTCCCCTCGGCGTCGCGTTCGGCGTCGGGCTCACGGCCCTCAGCCTGTTCGGGACCGAGAACACCGCGGCGCTCCAGAACGGGATCGTGATCCTCCTCTTAGTCATCCTCACGCTCTTTTTAAGCTACGGCTCGCTCGACGCGCTCGGCGTGTTCGGCGCCGAGCGCGTGCCGGAGCGCTTCTTCCCGCCCGGCGGGGCGCTGCCGGTGCTCCAGACGGCGGCGCTCGTCTTCACCTCCTACCTCGGATTCGCGCAGGTCGCGACCGTCGCGGGGGACATCACGGAGCCGAGCCGGAACCTGCCGCTGGCGATGGTCGGCTCCGTGCTCCTCGTCGGCGTCTTCTACGTCGTCACGATCTTCGTCGCGACGAGCGCGTTCGGGAGCGCTCGCCTCGGCGAGTTCGGAGAGACCGCGATGGTCGAGGTCGCCCGGTCGTTCGTCGGGCTCCCGGGGGCGCTGGCGATCGTCGTCGCCGGGCTGTTGGCGACGTTCTCCAGCGCGAACGCGTCGATCCTCAGCGCCTCCCGCGCGGTGTACGCGGTGAGCCGCGACGGGGTCATCCCCGAGACCGCGAGCCGACTCAACCTCGCGTACGGCACCCCGCACGTCGCCCTCGGGCTCGCCGGCGGTCCGATCGTCGTGTTGGCCGCGACCGGACAGGTGGCGCTACTCGCGGAGGTCGCCTCGTTCCTCCACCTCGTGATGTACGGGCTGATCTGCGTCGCACTGATCAAGCTCCGCCGAGAGGACCCGGCCTGGTACGACCCGTCGTTCCGCTGTCCGGCCGGGTTCGCGGTCGCCGGCGTCGGCGGGCTCGCGAGCTTCGCGCTCATCGCGTTCATGCAGTCGGCGTCGATCGGTGTCGGCGCCGCCGTCATGATCGCGGCCTACGGCTGGTACCGGTACTACGCGACCGACGTCGAACTCAAAGGTGACTTCTGATGACCGAGACACCCGCGGAAGACGGAGGGGAACAGCCCGAAGTCGGAGAAGGTGCCGCGACCGGAGAAGGGGCCGAGACCGACCGACCCTCGGTGTTGGTCCCGCTGGAGGTGTTGGAAGGGGAGTCGCCCCCGCCCGGCACTCCGGAGCTCCTCGCGAACGCCCGCGTCGTGCTGCTCGGATATCACGTGATACCCGAGCAGACCGCGGCCGAACAGGCGCGCGAGCAGTTCGGCGAGACGGCGATGTCGAAACTCGGTGAGTTCGCCGACCGTCTCGCCGAGGCCGGTTCCGACGTCGAGACGCGGCTCGTGTTCACTCACGACAAAGAGACCACGATCGACCGGCTCATCTACGAGTACGACTGTCTCGCGGTCCTTGTCCCGAACAGCACTGAGCGCGTCGACTCGGTGCTCGTCGCGCTCCGCGGCACGATCGGCGTCGGGCGAAACGTCCGGCTCGTCGCCGGGCTGTTCGCCGACGCGGGCGTCGATGTGACACTGTATCACGTCCTCGACGAGGGCGAGTCCCTCGACGACGGGGAGTCGTTCCTGAACGGGGTCAAAACCGACCTCGTCGAGCGCGGGATCGATCTCGACAGGATCGAGACGCTCGTGGAGGACGCTGACGCCTCGATCGACGCCATCGCGGGTCGAGCCGAGTCGCACGACGCGGTCGTGATGGGCGAAACCGATCCGTCGGTCACCACGTTCGTCTTCGGGATGCCGTCGGAACTGGTGGCCGAGCGCTTCCTCGGCCCGGTGTTAGTCGTTCAGCGCGAGCGCCCGGAGGAGTAGTCGACGCCGGGAGGAGCGTCGCCTCTCCGGAGTTCGACGGTCAGGCCCCGTCTGCGGCCGCCTGCGCCTCCCGCAGCGTGAACCGCCCTTCGTACAGCGCGGTCCCCACGACGACCGCGGTCGCGCCTGCCTCCTTCAGGTCCACCACGTCGTCGATCGCCGCCACGCCGCCGGAGGCGATCACGGGGATGTCGACCGCGTCGACCACGCTCTCGACCGCCCCGCGGTCGATCCCCTCTAACTGCCCCTCCACGTCGACGTTGGTGAAGAGGATCGCGCCCGCACCCAGCTCCTCGTAGCGCGCGGCCGCCTCGGCGGGGTCGAGACCGGTCCCCTCGGTCCACCCGCTCACGACGACCTCGCCGTCCTTCGCGTCGAGGCTGACCACGACGCTGCCGGGATGCGTCTCGTCGATCTCGGTGACGATCTCGGGCGTCTCGACCGCCGCGGTGCCCAAGATCACGCGGTCGAGCCCCAGATCGAGGAGGTCGCGCGCGCCCTCGGCGGCCCGGATGCCGCCGCCGAGCTGGAGCCCGACCTCGTCCGGTACGCTCTCGATGACCGCCTCGATCGCGTCGGCGTTGACGCGCTCGCCCTCGAACGCCCCGTCGAGGTCGACGAGGTGGAGCGTCTCGGCGCCCGCCTCGATCCAGCGCTCGGCGGCCTCGACGGGGTCGCCGTAGCGCTTGCCCGTGCCGCGCTCGCCGCCGACCAGCTGGACGACCTCGCCGTCCTGCACGTCGACGGCGGGGATCACCTCGAAGGAAGGAAACTGACTCATACCGAAGCAGAGCCGCGGGCGCCGATTAAACCGGTCGGTTCGGACAACGCCGGGAACCGCGAACCGCGGCGCTGCCCGGGCCGCAGCCGCTACGACCGCTCACTCCACCGAGACGAGCAGCGCCGAGATCTCCTCGTCGAAGGCGGCGGGTTCGGTCGCGAGCGCCGCTCTCGTCTCCTCGTCGGCCGTCTCTTCGAGGAAGGTCTCGGCGTCTATCACGCTCGGGAGAGAGTCGTCGATCACCCGCGTGAGCGGCTCCGCCGGGTACGCTCCGCCGGCGACGAGCACGTCGGTGCCGTCGTGCCAGACGCCCAGCCGCGATTCGATCTCGACGGTCTCGCTGAGGCTCGTCGTCGACCCGTCCGGAAGCGGGGCCTCGCCCTCGAAGGCGAACTCGCCCGCCAGCTTCCACGTCGTCGCGGTGTGACCGGTCTCCACCGTGCTCGTCCCCTGATCGACGATCTCGACGTTCTCGATCCCGCTCGCGTTCAGCTGCGACCGGAACGCGTCGACAGCGGCCGTCTCGACCTCGGACATCAGCCGGTCCCGCCCGACGTCCGCCGGGAGGCTGTCGATCGCCGGCCGGACGTCGATCCGGGTGGCGAAGAAGACGACCGGCGACCCGCTCGCGCCGAACGTCTCCGACAGCGCCTCGGCGACCGAGACGTACTCGTAGATCAGCGTGTGTTCGAGCGCGGTCACCGTCACCGGGCCGTACGACTGCTCGAACACCGTGCTCTCCGACTCGTCGAGGAGCCGCCACCCGTCGTCGATCCGGTCGCTCGTCACCGTCGGCTCCGGCACCGGCCCGTCGCGGGTGCCCAGACAGCCCGCCAGTCCCGCGACGGCGACGGCCGCGCCGCCGGCGAGCAGGCGCCGCCGCGTGACGCCGGTCCCGTCCCCCATCGACCCCGCTGTTTCCCCTCCGCTCGGCTTGTCGTTCATGATGCTGTGAATGTTGTGGCGCGGTAAATCGGTGTCGCCGGCGCTATCGCGGCTGATACGCCCTCCGATCGGTCGTTTCGGTTCTCGCTGTTTCCCCGCCGCTCCCACACCCGCCGCTCTCCCCGTCGGTGACACGGATCGCTTATGTAACCACTGGGTACAACAACCAAGTAATGACTGACGACGACGCGACCGAGACGGACCGGCGCGACGCCCCCGACGACCGGCAGGGGTACGCTCGCGGCCGCGCGGGCGGCGCGGCCGGGCGTTCCACCCGGCGGCGGTTCCTCGCGCTCGGCGGCGCGGCGGGGGCCGTCGCGCTCGCGGGATGTAGCGCCGAGCCGACGGACGGCGGGGACGGGAGCGACGGCTCGAACGAGAGCGATGGGGACGGAACGGACGGAGAGAACGGCGAAGACGGCGACGACGGCGACGATAGCGAAGACGGCGACGACGGGGAGACGCCCACCCTGACGGTCGCGACCTACAGCAGCTTCATCGACGCGCCGTCGGTGAGTCCGGGCGAGTGGCTCAAAGAGGAGTTCGAGTCGCGCGTCGACGCCGAGCTGGAGTGGGCGACCCCGGACAACGAGGTGAACTACTACGTCGAGCGCGCCAGTTCGGGGGTGTCGATCGACGCCGACCTCTACGTCGGGCTCACCACCGAGGACCTCGTGCGCGTCGACGAGACGCTCGACGACGACCTGTTCGCCGAGCGCGGCGACGTGGCGGGGTTCGACGACGTGCGCGACGGGCTCCTGTTCGACCCGTTCGACCGCGCGGTCCCCTTCGACACCGGCTACGTGAGCCTCGTGTACGACGGCACCGCGATCGAGGCGCCGGAGACGTTCGAGGGGCTGCTCGACGACGAGCACGCGGGCGCTCTCATCGCGCAGAACCCCGGCGCCTCGTCGACGGGGCGGTCGTTCCTGCTCCACACGGTCCACCGGTTCGGCGACGGGCCGGACGGCGCGGTGGAGGGCGGGGACGGCGACCCCGACTACGACTACCTCGACTACTGGGCGGAGCTACAGGACAACGACGTGCGCGTGCTCGGCTCGTGGGACGACGCCTACAGCGCCTGGAGCGAGGGCGAGGCGCCGATGGTCGTCTCCTACTCGACCGACCAGGTGTTCGCGGACATGGAGGGACAGGACCTGGAGAAACACCAGATCCGGTTCCTGAACGATCAGGCGTACGCCAACCCGGAGGGGATGGCCGTCTTCGCCGACGCCGACGAGCCCGAGCTCGCCCGCGAGTTCATGTCGTTCATGCTGGAGCCGGACGTGCAGGGCGTGATCGCCGAGCGCAACGTCGCCTTCCCCGCGACCGACACGGCCGAGCTCCCAGCGGACTACGCCGAACTGGCCCAGGAGCCCTCCGAACCGGTGACGTTCACGTACGACGAGCTCCAAGGCTCGGTCGGTGACTGGGTCGAGGACTGGGAGCGGCAGTACGCCGGGAACTGACGGCGGCGTGTCCGACGCCAGCCGCGGCGCCGGGAGTCGTCGCACTCTCCGTGAGCAGGTCGCTCGGCGCCTCCGCGGCCGCCTGCTGACCGCGCTCGCGGTCGTCACGAGCGCCGTGCTCGTCGCCGCGTTCTACTACCCGGTCGGGACGGTCCTGATCGAGGCGGTCGTCGTCGACGGCGTTCCCACCCTCGCCGTGTTCGCGGAGGTGCTCCGAGACCCGTTCTACTTCGGTGAGTTCGCTCGGCTGTTCGCGGGCGAGTCGCCGCTCGCGGTCGCCCGCGCGCTCCTCGCCCCCGACCGCCGGCTCGGGATCGTCGGGTTCACCGCGTACCAGGCCGCGCTGTCGACGGTCGCCAGCGTCGCCTTGGGGCTCCCGGCCGCCTACCTCCTCGCGCGCTTCGAGTTCCCGGGGCGGCGCACCCTGCGGTCGCTGACGATTGTCCCGTTCGTGCTCCCGTCGATCATGGTCGCCGTCGGCTTCGTCGCCACGTTCGGCACCAACGGGACCCTCAACGGGGTCCTCGCCGGGCTCGGCCTCCCGCCCGTCGACCTCATGTTCACGCTGGAGGCGATCGTGATCGCCCACGCCTTCTACAACGCGCCGCTCGTCGCCCGGGTGACGACCGCGGCGTGGGAGTCGGTCGACGCGAGCGCGGTCGAGACCGCCCGGAGCCTCGGCGCGGGGCCGGTCAGGGCCTTCTTCGACGTGGTCGCGCCGCAGGTGTACCCCGCCGTGCTGACCGGCGCGGCGCTCACCTTCGTGTTCACGTTCGGCACCTTCCCCATCGTGCTCGCGCTCGGCGGGTTCGAGCTGGCGACCGTCGAGGTGTTCGTCTACCGGCTCGTCCGCGACCTGAGCTACGCCGAGGCGGCCGCGCTGGCGATCGTCGAGCTGGTCATCTCGCTCGGCGTCCTGCTCGCGTACCTGCGGTACGAGGCGCGGAACGCGGTCAGTTCGCGAGGCGTGAGGCCCCTCCCGCGCAAGTCACTCGTCCCGGACATCCCGTCCCTCCGCGAGGTGCTCCCCCGGCTCGGCCTCGCCGCCTACGTTGTCGTCGCGGGAGTCGTCTTTGTCGCGCCCATCGCCTCCATGGTCCTCGCGAGCGTCACCGGCGGAGACGGCGCGCTCACGCTCGACCACTACCGGTTCCTGATCGACCGCCAGCAGACGGGGGCGGCGTTCCAGGTGCGCCCGTGGCCCGCGATCCGCAACTCGCTGGCGTTCGCGAGCGCCGCGACCCTGCTCGCGCTCCCGATGGGGGTCGTCGTCGCGGTGCTGACGACCCGCCGGTACCGCGGGCGGAAGCTGGTCGACGCGGCCGCGATGGCTCCCCTCGCCGTCTCCGGGATCATCGTCGGCCTCGGGCTCCTCCGCGGGCTCGTCTTCGGCGTGGAGATCGCGGGGTGGCGGTTCGCGGCGACCGGCGCGGTCGCCATCGTCGTCGCGCACGCGGTCGCGGGCTACCCCTTCGTCGTCCGGACGGTCGCGCCCGGGCTGGAGGGGCTCGACCGCTCGCTGATCGAGTCGGCGCGGGCGCTCGGCGCGTCGCGGGTACGAGTGATCCGGGACGTGGAGCTCCCCCTCGTGTGGCCCGGCGTCGTCGCCGGCGCGGCGTTCGCGTTCGCCATCTCGATCGGCGAGTTCACGGCGACGGTGGTGCTCGCGACGGGCGCCGACGCGTACACGATGCCGGTCGCCATCGAACGGTTCATCGGGCGCCGGCTCGGACCGGCGACCGCAATGGGCGTCGTCCTCCTCGTCGTCACCGGGCTCAGCTTCGTCGTCATCGAGCGGCTCGGAGGTGAGACGCGTGGGCTCTGAGCCGGAGCCCGAGGGCGTCGCCGCCGACGCGACCGACGACCCCCCGGCCGTCGAACTCGACGGCGTGACGAAGCGCTACGGCGACACCGCCGCCGTCGACGACGTGAGCCTCCGAGTGCGCGAGGGCGAGTTCTTCACGCTCGTCGGCCCCTCCGGCTGCGGAAAGACGACGACGCTCCGACTGATCGCGGGCTTCGAGGAGCCGACCGCCGGGACGGTCCGCTTCGGCGGCGAGTCGGTCGCGGGAGTTCCTCCGGAGGACCGCGACGTGGGCGTCGTCTTCCAGAACTACGCGCTGTTCCCGCACATGACCGTCGGGGAGAACGTCGGCTACGGCCTCAACTTCGCCGACCCGCCGGAGGGCCTTTCGCGCGACGAGCGCGTCGCGGAACTGCTCGAACTGGTCGACCTCCCCGACGCCGCCGACCGCGACCCCGAGAGCCTCTCGGGCGGGCAACAGCAGCGCGTCGCGATGGCTCGCGCGCTCGCGCCCGGACCCGACCTCCTCTTGCTGGACGAGCCGATGAGCGCGCTCGACGCGCGGCTCCGCGAGCGCCTTCGGATGCAGGTCCGGCGCATCCAGTCGGAACTCGGGATCACCACCGTTTACGTCACCCACGATCAGGAGGAGGCGCTCGCGATCTCCGACCGCGTCGCGGTGATGCGCGACGGGACGCCCGAGCAGATCGCGCCCCCGCGGACGGTGTACCGGGAGCCGTCGAGCCGGTTCGTCGCGGAGTTCGTCGGCGACAACAACGTCTTCGCGGGGCGATTGGTCGACGTGGAGGGCGACGGCGAGAGCGACGACGCCCCCCGAACAGCCGGCGTCGACGTCGGCGGCGAGACGCTTCGGGTCGCGGTCGGCGAAGCGAACGACACCGGCGTCGCGCCCGACGACCGCCTCACCTTCTGTGTCCGGCCCGAGTACCTGCGGATCGGCGAGGGGGAGAGCCGACTCGCGGCGACCGTCGAGAGCGCGGAGTTCCTCGGCGAGACGACCCGGGTGACCCTCGACTGGGGCGGGCGCGACCTCGTGGTCCGGACGCGCGATCCGCTCTCCGGCGAGGTCGTCGTCGGCTTCGACCCGGAGGACGCGCACGTGATCGGGATCGACGAGGAGTGAGCGCGACGCTTTATAAATGAACGAGGCGTGAGGCTGCGGTTGCAGTGCTGTGCGGGTGGGACTCAAAGGGCCGCCCTCCCGGCTGGGACATTGGAGGAGTTCACCGCAGAGTTATGGGAACGATTTATAAGCGAGCGGCTGAGGCTTTGAAGACGAGCACCACCGATACACGGTCACGACATCGATCGAGGGCGACACGCATTACCGCCCCGAGCCGCTACCTCGCGTATGGCTTCGGAGTCCTGTTTCGTCTGCGAGCGGTCCGTCAGGATCGCCGGCGGGATCGGCGATCTGTGGAACTTCGCGTTCGAGTCGACGCAGGGGATGACGCTCGAACTGACGGACGGCGCCGAGTTCTTCCTCTGTTTCGAGTGCATGGAGGCGCTCCCGGACGACCACGAGCCCACCGCGGACGACGTCGGCGCCCTCCGCGAGCGCACCGACCCCGTCGAGGAGGACGGGAACCACTTCTGGCACTGGAAGTAAGCAACCTCGCCGTGGGGTGCGATTCGATCGCGTCGTTTATCGCCCAGTACCGACAGGTGTCCGACACGTGATCGACTCACAAGATCCCGTCGATCCCCTCTCCGCCGTGGTACCGCTCGGACGGAATCGGCCCGCCGGATCCCCCGTTCGCTAATGGGCAAGCAACTGGAGCGCGACCTCGGGCTGCCCGCGGTGACGGCCATCAGCATCGGCGCGATGGTCGGTAGCGGGATCTTCATCCTCCCGGGGCTGGCGATGGAGATGGCCGGGCCGGCGGTCGTGTTCGCGTACTTCCTCGCGGGCGTGTTGGTGTTGCCGGCGGCGCTGAGCAAGTCGGAGATGGCGACGGCGATGCCCGAGGCCGGCGGGACGTACCTCTACATCGAGCGCGCGATGGGGCCGCTGTTCGGGACCATCGCCGGCGTCGGGACGTGGTTCTCGTTGACGTTCAAGGGGGCGCTGGCGCTGGTCGGCGGCGCGCCGTACCTCGTGTTGCTGTTCGATCTGCCGGTGACCCCGGTCGCGTTGACGGTTGCGACCCTGCTGATCGTGTTGAACGTCGTCGGCGCGAAACAGACCGGACGGATGCAGATCGCCATCGTCGCGGTCATGCTGGCGGTGATGGTGTGGTTCATCGTCGTCGGCGCGCCGAGCGTCGAGGGCGCTCGGTTCGAGGGCTTCTTCGACGGCGGGATCGAGGGGATCCTCGGGGCGACCGGGTTCGTGTTCGTCTCGTACGCCGGCGTCACGAAGATCGCCAGCGTCGCCGAGGAGGTCGAGAACCCCGACCGGAATCTCCCGCTGGGGATCCTCGGGTCGCTCGTCATCACCGCCGGGATCTACGTCGCCATCGTGACCGTGATGGTCGGCGTCGCGGACCGGGCGGCGCTCACGAACACCGAGACGCCGATGCAGGTCGCCGCCGCCAACGCGCTGCCCACGCTCGGCGTCGCCGCCGTCGTCGTCGCGGCGCTGCTCGCGCTGATCAGCACCGCCAACGCGGGCATCCTCTCGTCGTCGCGGTACCCGTTCGCGATGAGTCGCGACGGGCTCGCGCCCGACGTCTTCGAGACCGTCAGCGACCGGTTCGAGACGCCGGTCAACGCGATCACGATCACGGGTGGGGTGCTGCTCGTCCTGATCGCGTTCGTCCCCATCGACGACATCGCCAAGCTCGCCAGCGCGTTCAAGATCCTCGTCTTCATCCTGATCAACGTCGCGCTGATCGCCTTCCGACAGGGGTCGATCGAGGCGTACGACCCGAGCTTCAGGTCCCCGCTGTACCCCGTTCCACAGCTCGTCGGGATCGTCGGCGGGTTCGTGCTCCTCCGGTACATCGGGTTCGTCCCGCTGGTCGGCGCCGTCGTCATCACCCTCGGGTCGATGGCGTGGTACTACCTGTTCGTCTACCGCCGCGGCGGCGTCCCTCGAGAGGGCGCGATGACCGACGCCCTCCGCCGGAGCGTCGGCCGAGACGTGGTCGAACAGACCGAGGCGGAGGTGGACGCCGGCGGCGACGAGGTCCTCGTTGCGGTCACCGACCGGACCTCGCCCGCCGTCGAGCGCTCGCTGATCGATCTCGCCACCGACCTCGCGCGCACCCGAGAGGGCGGCGTCCGCGTCGCGCAGTTCGACGAGACCCCCGACCAGACGCCGCTCCCGCAGTCGGCGTCGACGCTCACCGAGGCCGACGAGGCGTTCGAGGCCCGGATGGCCGATCGCGCGACCGACTCGGAGATCCCGATCCGGTACGGCGAGGTCGTCAGCCACGACACCCGACACGCCGTCGTCAACTACGCGGCGGAGGTCGGCGTCGACACCCTGCTCATCGAGCGCTCGACCGGGTCCGACACGCTGCTGGGCAGCGACGTCGGCTGGATCGAGGACCACGCCCCCTGCGACGTGATCGAGGTCTCGAACCTGGACCGCGACGCCGTCGAGCGCGTCGGCGTAATCACCGACGAGGGGCCGTTCGACCCCGCGAAGGTCGCGATCGCGGACGCGCTCTCCACGGCGGTCGGCGCGACCGTCACGTTCTACCTCCCCGTCGGAGCGGACCCGGCCGAGAGCCGCCGAAACACCACCGACGACTACCTCTCCGAACTGGCGGGGCTGTGTGCGGCGCCGGTCGATGCCCGCGTCGTCGAGTCGGACACGGACGACGCGATCGACCTCGCGGCCCGCGACTCAGACGTGCTCGTGGTCAGCGGGGTCCAGCGCGATCTCACCGATCGGCTGTTCGACCGCGGCTCTGACCCGGTGACCGCCGGAACGGAACACGGGACGCTAGTCGTCTACGGCGCGAGCCGGCCGGGGCGGCTCCGGCGGGCGGTCGAACGCTGGCTGTTCTGACCGTCTCCGTCTTTTGAACGTATCATAAGGAACATACCCTCGCACGTCCCCGTAGCAACCATCAGGTGGATCCCGTGACGAAAAAACGCGAATACCGCGACGACTACGACGACAAGACGCTGTACATCCCCGGCCCGACCGAGGTCCGCGACGACGTTATCGAGGCGATGACCGAGTCGACGTTCGGCCATCGGATGGACCGGATGACCGACCTGTACACGACCATCGTCGAGGACACGAAGGAGTTCCTCGGCACCGACAACGACGTGGTCATCCTCACCGCCTCCGGCACCGAGTTCTGGGAGGCGTCGACGCTCAACCTCGTCGACGAGAACATCCTCGTGCCGACCTGCGGGAGCTTCAGCGAGCGCCACGCCAACGTCGCCGAGCGGCTCGGGAAGGACGTCGACCGACTGGAGTACGAGTGGGGCGAGGCCGTCAAGCCCGAGGACATCCGCGCCCACCTCGAATCGACCGACAAGCACTACGACGTGGTCGCGACCGTGATGAACGAGTCGTCGACCGGCGTCCGCAACCCCGTCGAGGAGATCGGCGACGTAATCAGTGAGTACCCGGACACCTACTTCGTCGTCGACGCCGTCTCCGCGCTCGGCGGCGACCGCGTCGACATCGACGAACACGACATCGACGTGATCTTCGCGTCAACCCAGAAGGCGTTCGCGATGCCCCCGGGGCTCGCCGTCTGCGTCGTCAGCGACGACGCCTACGACCGCGAGGTCGAGAAGGGGGACTCCTCGTGGTACGGCGGCTTCCGGCGCACCATCGACTACTACGACCGGAAGGGCCAGACCCACTCGACGCCCGCCATTCCGATCATGTTGGCGTACCGCAAGCAGATGAAACACATGCTCGACGAGGGCCACCGCGCCCGCGACCGGCGCCACCGCGAGATGATGGAGTACGTCCACGACTGGGCCGACGAGCACTTCGCGATGTTCCCCGAGGAGGGGTACGAGTCGCAGACGGTCGCCTGCATCGAGAACACGCGGGGGATCGACGTCGCCGCGACCATCGAGGACGTGAGCGAGGAGTACGACATGGCGTTCTCGAACGGCTACGGCTCGCGGCTCGGCGAGGAGACGTTCCGGATCGGCCACATGGGCGAGCACACCGTCGAGAGCGTCAAGGAACTGACCGACGCGATCGAAGACGTCGCCGACCTGTAGCGCGGGCGTCCAGTCTATCTTTATTCGCCCTGCCGCGGCTCGACCAGTTCGATCTGATACCGCCGCCCGCCCGCCGGCGTTTCCTCGACCGCGACGACGACGAACGACTCCTCTCCCACGTCGATCATGTCGCCCGTCGACAGGAGGCCGTCGTCACCGGACTCGCCGCGTCGCCGCCGATTCTCCCGCTCGCGGCGGTCCGTGTCGCCGACGACCTCGGGTCCGGCGCTGATCGTGCCGCGTTCGGCCGCGATCACGCGGCTCCAGAACGCGTCCGAGGGCGGCCGCGGCCCCACGCGCTCGGCCAACTCGGCTCGCGTGAGTCGCTTCATCGTGTCATCGCCGGTCGGTCACAGCCAGAGCAGTTGCGCGTGTCGGGTCTCCTCGAACTCCAAGACGGCGCTCTCGTCGACGAGTCCGGCCTCGACGGCGACGCCGACGGCCTCGGTGCCGACGATGTTCGCGACCTGCGCGCGCCGGAGCCCCGCGACGACCTCCTCGGCGGTCGCCTCGACCGCGTCGTCGCCGCCGTAGAACTCCTCGCTGACGGTGATCGTCGCGCGCTCGTTGTCGTACGTCTCACCGAGGCAGTCGGCGTCGCAGACGGAGACGAGCCGCCCCTCGGCGGTCTCGCGCTCGCGGAGGAGCATTTAAAAGCCCTCTGGCCCCTCGCCCTGGAGCTCTCGCTCCGGCTCCTCGCGCGCGCCGCCCTGCCCGCCTCGGCCGCCGCGGCCGCCGCGACCGCCGGCACCGGGCTGGCCGCCGGCTCCGGGTTGACCGCCCTGACGGCCCTGGCCGCCGGGACCGGGCGCCTGTCCGGTCTGCTCTTCGACCATCTTCTCTTCGGCCTCGCGGCGGATCTCCTCGGCGCGGTCGGCGACCTCCTCGGCCTGCTCGTGTTCGCCGGCCTCCTCTAACGCGCGGGCCTTCTCCTCTAACACGCCCGCGCTCCGGTAGCCGAGCCGGATCGCGTTGTCGAAGCAGCTGACGGCGTCCTCGGCGAGCCCGCGCTCGACCAGCAGGAACCCGCGGTTGTACCACGCTTCCGCGAAGCGCGGGTCGGTCTCGACGGCGCGCTCGGCGTGTTCGAGCGCCTGCTCGCTGCGACCCGACTCCCAGAGCGCGTACGCGAGGTTGGTCTCGGCGGTCGCGGCGTGCTCGGAGTCGTCGTCGATCCGCAGCGCCTCCTCGTAGGCCCCGATCGCCTGATCGAACTCCTCGAGTTCGGCGTGGGCCGCGCCCTTGTTCACCCACGCCTCCTGGGCCTCGAGCGAGTCCTCCTCGGCGAAGTGCGCGGCGCGCTCGAACGTCTCCGTCGCCTCCTCGTGGCGGTTGATCCCCATGTACGACAGCCCCACGTCGATCAGCCGCTCGACGTCGATGGCGTCGCTCTCGACGTTTCGGCGGTCGAGGATATCGGTGAGCACGCGGGAGTCGACGGGGTCGACCGTGTTCGGGTCGGCGTCGATCTCCTCGGGGTCGAGGGTGAACTCCTCGTAGTCGGCGTCGACGCCCTGCCCGGCGGAGAACTCGTGGCGGTCGTCGTCGCGTTCGTCGGTCATATACCCGGTTTAGCGGGTCACGACGCGTAAGGGTTGCGTCGGAGCGTCGCGGCGAGGGCGCGTACGCCGGTCGGATCGTCCGGCCCCATCCGACTCAGACGGGACCTCTTCACGGCCTCGACAACGCAGTCAACTCGCAGCCCCGGGCCGGTGTCATCAACTCGCAGTTCCGGGCCGGTGTCACCCCGCCCCTCTCCCCGGTTACTCCAGATCCAGCAGCGCCGCGACCTCGTCGAGGTACTCGTCGTAGATCCCGACGGCGGACTCGATCGGGTCGGGCGAGGCCATGTCTATCCCCGCGAGTTCGACGACGTCGAGGGGGTAGTCGGCGCCGCCGGCCTTCAGCATCTCGCGGTAGTCGGCGGCGGCCTCGTCGCCCTCCTCCAAGACGCGCTCGACGATCGCGGCCGCCGCGGAGATGCCGGTCGCGTACTGGTAGACGTAGAAGTTGTAGTAGAAGTGCGGAATCCGCTCCCACTCGCGCTCGATGCCGCCGGTCAGCTCGGCGGGCGCGTAGTAGTCGCCCTTGAGGTCGGCGTATATCTCGTCGAACGCGTCGGGCGTGAGCGCGTCGTCCGCCTCGACGCGCTCGTGGATCCGCTGTTCGAACGCCGCGAACATCGTCTGGCGGAACAGGGTCGAGCGGAAGCGTTCGAGGTACTCGTCGAGCACGTGAGTGCGAAGCTCGGCGTCCTCGACCGTGTCGAGCAGGTGGTGGGTGAGCAGCGTCTCGTTGACGGTGGAGGCGATCTCGGCGACGAAGATCTCGTAGCTCGCGTCGTGCCACGGCTGGGCGTCGCCCGCGAGCTCGGAGTGCATCGAGTGACCGAGCTCGTGCGCCAGCGTGAACATCGAGGCGATGTCGTCCTGGTAGTTCATCAGGATGAACGGCTGGGTGTCGTACGTGCCCGAGGAGAACGCGCCCGAGCGCTTCCCGCGGTTCTCGTACACGTCGACCCACCGCGAGTCGAGCCCCTCGGCCATCCGCTCCTGATACGCCTCGCCGAGCGGCGCGACCGCCTCGATCACCCACTCGCGGGCCTGCTCGTACTCAACGTCTGGCCCCTGATCGCCCGTCAGCGACATGTACAGGTCGTGGCTCTCCAGCCGGTCGACGCCGAGCGCCTCCGCCTTCAGATCCGCGTGTCGGTGGAGCACGTCGAGGTTGTCGTCGACGCTGTCGACGAGGGTGTCGTACACCTCGACCGGGACGTTCGAGCCGTCCAGCGCGGCCTGCCGCGCCGAGTCGTAGCCGCGGATCTCGGCGCTCGTCGCGTGCTCTCGGACGGCCTTTTCGAGAGACGTGCCGACCGTGTTGCGGACGCTCGCCCACTCGTCGTAGAACGTCTCGTGGACGCGCTCGCGGAACTCGCGGTCCGGGTTCTTCTGGAGCTTCGTGAAGTTCGCCTGCGTGATCTCCACCTCCTCGCCGTCGGGGTCCTCGACGACGCCGTAGGTCATGTCGGCGTTCGTCAGCATCGAGTAGATCTCGCTCGGCGCGTCGGTGACCTCGGAGAGGTCGGCGAGCACCTCCTCGACCTCGGCGGAGCGCGTGTGTTCCTTCATCCGCAACACGTCGTCGAGGTAGTGCTCGTACTCGGCGAGGCCGGGCTCGGCGTCGATAAAGGACTCCACCTCCGCCTCGGTGAGCGACTGGAGCTCCGGTTCGAGGTAGGAGACCGCGCTCGACGCCTCGGAGCCGAGCGAGGACGCCTTCGCGGACATCGCCTGATACTCCTGGTTCCGGGTGTCCTCGGCGCTCCGGAGCCGGGCGTACGTCGTCACCTGCTGGAGGTCACGGAAGATCTCCTCGCGCAGCTCCAGCAGTTCGAGGAGGGTCGCGGCGTCGTCGGCGACGCGCCCCTCGTACGCCGCCAGCTCTTCGATCCGGTCCGCGACCGCCTCGTAGGCGTCCTCCCACTCCTCGTCGTCGGCGTAGATGCTCTGGAGGTCCCACTTGTACGCCTCGTCGATCTCCGCTCGCTCGGGAACCGAACTCATACCACGGAGTTGGCCTCCGGGGCACTAAGGCTTGTCAAACGCGGAAGTCCGCGTGAGGCGCGGAGCCCTCACTCCCTCCCGGCCCACTCCGCGAGGTCGACGACGAGCACGAGCGCGTCCTCGCCGTCTCGGTAGTAGTTCGAGACGCGACGGATCGGATCGAACCCTTCGTCCGCGTACAGCGAGCGCGCGGCCGCGTTGCTCTCGCGGACCTCGAGCCGGACGACGGCGACGCCGACGGTGCGGAGCCGCGCGAGCGCGGATCGGAGCAGAGTCCGACCGATTCCCTCCTCGCGCGCTTCGGGGTGGACCGCGAGGTCCTTCACGTGGCCGATGTCGCGCCCGTGGTTCGGGGTGGCGTCCGCGACGACGTAGCCGACGACCGCCCCCTCCCGCTCCGCGACGAGGAACGCGGGCTCGTCGAGCAGCCGCTCGAAGGCGTCGTACGGCCACGGGTCCGAGAAGCAGGCGCGCTCGATCCGCACCACTGCGAGCAGGTCGGCGCGCTCGACCGGCCGGACGGTCGCGTCGACGGGGGTCACGGGCCGGATTAGCAGGCGGGAGAAATAAACGCGACGGGACGGCGCGGCGCCCCTGACGTTACGTCGCCGCGCCAACCCCGGTCACCCGTCGATCCACGGCTCACCCGCCTCGACCGCGTCGGGTCCGGGACCCCGGATCACGAAGCACGCCCCGTCGGGGACCGACACGTCGTCCGGGGATGGCGGGTTCGAACCCACCCCCCGGAGGTCGATCGCCCACCCGTGCGACTCGACGACCTCGCGGACGATGTCGAGCCCGTATCCGGTTCCGTCCTCGCGGGTCGTGAAGCCGGGGTCGAACACCGCCTCGCGGTGCGCCGGGTCGATCCCCGGCCCGTCGTCGGCGACGAGGAACCCCCTGCCGGTCGCGGTCACGACGACGGTGAGGGGAGCGTTCTCGCCGCCGTCGGTCGACCGAGAACCGTCCGAGCCGTCGGGCGTGGCGTGTTCCGTCGCGTTCCGGAACAGATTCTCGAACACCTGTCGCAGGCGGCCGCGGTCACCGCGCACTCGGGCGTCCGAGCCCACGACGAGCCTCGCCTCCGCGCTCCCGGCGGT
The DNA here is from genome assembly GCF_007671685.1 of Halorubrum salsamenti. GTDB lineage: Archaea > Halobacteriota > Halobacteria > Halobacteriales > Haloferacaceae > Halorubrum > Halorubrum salsamenti. Next base: position 81,317 of record NZ_VCNL01000007.1, read on the forward strand.
GTCCCACGCCTCGCGGGCGACGCCGCCGAGCGGGAACTCGGTCGGCTCGTCGATCCCGGAGCCCTGCCGGGCGAGCGTCAGCAGCTCCGAGACCAGCTGGTCGATCCGGTCGACAGCGCGCTCCCCGCGCTCGAGGGGCTCGGTGTCGCCTTTCAATCGGGCCATCTCCATCGACCCGCGGATCACGGACAGCGGGTTCCGGAGGTCGTGAGAGACGATGCTGGCGAAGCGGTCGAGCCGCTCGTTGCGGTCGGTGAGGCGGCGCTCGCGCGCCTTCCGCTCGCTCACGTCCCGCGAGTTGATGAGCAGGTGCCCGACCGAGGCGTCGGCCGGAAGCGACCGGGTCCGGGACTCCAGCCAGACCCAGTCGCCGTCGGCGGTACGGTAGCGGTACTCCAATGTGGGCGTCGCGTCGGGCTCGTTGAGAGCGCGGTAGAACCGCTCGGTCACGCGCTCGCGGTCGTCGGGATGGACGTAGCCGAGCGGCGATCGCCCCACGGTCGACCCCTGTTCGTAGCCGAGCACCTCCTCGACGGACGGGCTCTCGTACCGGACCCGACCGTCGTCGTCGACGACGGTGACCAGGTCCGTCCCGTACTCTAGGAACTCTCGGAACCGCTCCGGGAAGGCCGCCCCCGAGTCGACGCGGCGCGCGGTGACGACGCGGCCGCCGAACTCGGGGGCCAGCTCCTCGTCGACGACGGACTCGACCCAGACGAACCCGCCGTTTGCGTGGCGGAGCCGGTGGGTGACGACGCGGTCGGTCGCGATCGCGGAGAGCGCGTCGGAGACGGGATCGCGGTCGTTCGGGTGGACGCGCTCCAACAGGTCCTCGCCGACGAGGGCCGCCCGCTCGACCCCGAGCACCGCGGGCACCGAGGGGCCGGCGAACAGCACCTCGCCGTCGACTGCGACGGCCGCGACGAACCGGTCTGCGCCCGGGACGGACGGGGCGGTCGACGCGGCGGAGTCGGCCGATTCGACCGCGCCGACCGGCCGGCCAGTCCGAGACCCGCCGCCCTCGCCCGTCGGCCCGCGACCGGAGCCATCGCCGGCTCCGTCGATCGACTCCCGGCGGTCGTCGTCGGCGCGGGCGTCGTGGCGGGCGGTCGACGGGCGGTCGGTCGGGCGAAGGGTCACGCTGATTCGGTCTCCCCTTCGGACGCGATCGGATAAAGCTGCGCCCTAAAAATATCACGAGGGATAATTATGGAAGATATCCGGCGACTGCAGGCGATTTCCCCGTCATCGAATTTTCGCGGTGTCGGTCAGAGCTCCTCGACCGCGTCGGCCGGCTCCCACGCGTCGGCGAACCCGTCGCTCACGCGCATCGCGAACCCCCGGTCGCGCAGGTCGAGTGTGCCGAATAGGCGCGTACCGATGGCGGGGTCGTCCAGATCGGGAGGGGGGACCGTTTCGAGTGGAGTCCGATCCTAGAGGTGGCGGGTCGTCAGGGAGAAGGAGACGATCCGGGCTCCGTCGATCCCTCGCCATCCACCGATCCGGACGTCCGCAGTCAGAAGCGTTAAACGCTCGCCGCGGATATCCGGTCGTGAGGGCGCGTAGCTCAGCGGACAGAGCACTTGGTTCCGGACCAAGATGCCGCGGGTTCAAATCCCGTCGCGCCCGTCACAATCCTTCTGCCCGTGGATACAGAGCAAACCACCCGACAGCGTCGAGGTCGGCAGTATTTCGGGTTCATTTCGAGGGGTGATTTCGTCACGCTCCGTGACGGCGGTCGCCGCCGTCTGTCGATTCACGGTGAACCAGCGGACGGCTTGGATATAGTCTATCGGCGATTACTCGCCTTCGAAGAGCCCGTCGACGACCGTCTCGATCAGCGCGTTTTCGACCCGCTCGTAGGCGGCGTCGGTGTCGGCGCCAATCGGGGCGTTTCGCGAACGGGCAGTAAAGACGAGCGAGATGAATAACTGATCAATTAACTCGGGATCATCATACCGGAACGCCTCGAGTTCCGCCCAGCGCGCAGCGAACGGCAGCTCTGAGTCGCGGGCGTCGGTCGCAATCGGCTCGTCATTAGCCTCGGCGTCGGCGATTCGATCCTGTAGCGCACGTAATTCCCCATTAACGATCAGCGATGAGATGAGTGGGTTTGCCCGCACCTCCCTGAGGGTGGTTTTTAACAGGACTCGCACCTCCTCACGCGGTGTCTCGACGTCGGTGACTGCGGCGGCGATCTGCTCTTCTAACGACTCACGTTCTGCGAGAAGCACCTCGACGTACAGCGCCTCTTTGGAATCGAAAAACTGGTAGAACGTGCTCGTGCCGATCCCGACCTCCGCGGTGAGATCGCTGATCCGTGTGCGCTCGAACCCATACTGCGTGAATAACTCTCGGCCGGCGGCGACCAATTGAGACCGGATTCGCTCGCGGTCCCGGTCGGTGAATCGACTCATATGGACGGAATCTGGCTGCTGACTGTAAATCGGGAGTGATCCATCGATCACGTATTAAAAATTCAAAAACAAAGTGTTTATTGATTCGTGACCGTGTGAATTAGTATGGAGCAGACATCGGTACGAAGAGATGTGCTGTGTTTCACCAAACGGGATCGACGCGCCACACGGACGCCGACGGTAGAGCAATGAGACGCGAGCGCGTCACCACACGTGAAAGTCGCTTCGGGAGGGGATCGGTGTGAGGCGGTCTCCGCTTCTTGCTGTGTTCGTCGCGGTGTTGATGCTCACGAGCGGAACCGTTGGCGTCGTCGCCGGCATGGCGTCCGCGAGCTCAACGGCTGACGACGCGTCGGCAGCAAACCTTGCCGGGGAGACGGTCTCCCAGGCCCAGACTGCGGGCGTCACCCGTGGCTCACCAGACCTGTCCGTGACAATCCCACGGCCGGAAGTCACGCCCGGACGAACAAACGAAGTGTCGCTGCAAGTCATCAATGACGGTGAGATGTCTCTCGGCACCCCACAGACGCGAGAGGTCGTGACGACTGCACGGAACGTCCGCCTAACGGCGGAATCCGATGACAACCCACTCACGGTTGAAACAGGAACCCTTGCGATTGGTTCTGTGGCTGACACTGCCCCCCGAGAAGTGACGATTCCCGTGAGCGTACCCAACGGCACCGAGCCGGGGAATTACGAGATAGACGTCGAACTGGAGTACTCGTACACGCGTCAACAGGCCGGAGACGTCACCTACGACGACGACGACACCGTTACCGCCGACGTCGAAGTGGAGGTTACCGAAGACGCTCGCTTCCGGATTGTCAACGTGACGACCGATTCGCAGATCGGCGATCAGGGCACACTCGAGACCACGATCAAAAACGTCGGTGCGACGGGGGCATACGATGCGACGGTCGCATTAGAGTCGTCAAGCGCTGGGCTGGCGCTCGGGCAGGGGGCCTCGGACGCGGCCAGAGTCGACTCGATCGCGGCCGGCGAGACGGTAACGGTCCCGTACGCCGCCTCATTCACACCGACTGCGCCCGACCGACAGTACGCCATCTCTGGGCAGGTCACGTTTGAGAACTCGGACGGCATCTCACACGTTGACGGAGGGCTCTCAGCCGGTGTGGCGCCACTCGGTGAGCAGACGTTCGCCGTACGAGACGTTGAGTCGACGTTACGCGTCGGGGAGGATGGTGAACTTTCAGGGACGGTCACAAATGATGGTCCGGTTGCAGCAGACAATGTTGTCGTCCAGTATGCGGGTGACTCCGCGAACGTCATCCCGATCGAGCGATCGACAGCGGTCGGCGCGCTTGCGGCGGGCGAGTCAACCGATTTCACGCTGCCAATCTCTATCGGAGGCGAAGCCGAAGCGGGGCTTCGGTCGATCGATCTAGCGGTCCAGTACCGCAACGATGACGGTGAAACGCGCGGATACGAGGATCTGGCTGTCGACACTGACGTCGCCCCGGAACGCGACCGCTTTAGCGTCGCCGTCGAAAATCGGACGATCGACGCGGGCGGCACGCGAACGGTGGAAGTCGAAGTCACGAACAACCTTGAGGATCCTGCAAGCGACGTCGAAGCACGACTATTCGCTGATGATCCCCTCGAAACGGGAGACACCGACACCGGGTACGTGCAGTCGCTCGGACCGGGTGAGACGACCTCGATGACGTTTGAGCTGACCACCACCGGCTCTGCAACACCCGGGAGTACGTATCCTGTCTCGCTTGACTTCCGGTACGACGACGCCGACGGTGACAGCCAGCTGTCAGACACCTACCGTGTTCCGATCGATGTGACGGAAAGCGAGGGTGGTGGGCTTCCCATCCCCGTCATCGTTGTCGCGCTGCTCGTGGTTGGAACCGGCGCGCTCGTCATCTATCGGAGGCGGCAGTAGCTGATGTCGGTCGGTGAGCGCATTGAGGCCGGGATACGCCGGCTGAATAACGTCATTGTCGACAGGCCACGGCAGGTCATCGTCGCGTTCCTCGTGCTTACCGTGGTGTTCGCCGGCGGGATGGGACTCGTTAGCACCGACACCGGAGCCACCGACGCGTTCACAGAAGGCCTTGACGAGCAGGAAGCGCTCGACGCGGTGAATCAGGAGTTCGACGATCCGTTTGAACCCGGCAGCGAGTCGACGCAACTGATCCACACCGGCGGAAACGTGCTGACGAAAGAGGCGCTCGTCCGCGAGCTTCGATTGTTAGAAGACATCTCACGTCGTGATGACCTTCGGGTAGCGTCAGCAAACGGCCCGGCCACGGTCGTTGCAAGGACGATCGACCCATCGGCGACGACGATACCTGAGCAACGACGTGCGATAGAAGGCGCCAGTTCGACGCAGATTCGACAAACCGTCCGCACGCTCGACGAAGACCCACGATTTAGCCGGTCGCTGTCGACCGATTTCAACCCGACGAGCGCCAGCGCATCGGCGTCGATCACGGTCGTGTCACACGACGTTCCCCCGGGATTCTCCGACTCGAACCTCCAAGAGATTCAAACGTCAATTCAAACGATTACGAACGACTATCCTGGAGATATTCGGGCGTTTGGAACCGGCATCACAAACGCTGAAACAGCGAACGTGATCGGCGACTCGCTGACCATCGTGATGCCGGTCGTTGTGATACTGTTGTTGCTGTTCTTGGTGGTCGCGTATCGGGACCCGATCGATCTCTCATTGGGGCTGCTCTCGCTGTTGATGACCGTTATCTGGACGTTCGGGTTCCTTGGCTTCTCTGGGATCCCATTCAGCCAGCAGATGATCTCTGTCCCCGTATTGTTGCTCGCAGTCGGCGTGGATTTCGGGATCCACATCATCAACCGCTACCGAGAGGAGACCGTCAAAGGCTACGAGGCCGTTGAGGCGATGCGAGAGGCGAACAACCAGCTGATGATCGCCTTCGTCATCGTCACCGTGACGACGGTGTTCGGATTCGGCGCCAACGTGATCTCAGATCTCGGGCCGATTCGGGACCTGGGTATCGCTTCGGCAATCGGGATCATTTTCACATTTTTGATCTTCGGGTTGTTCCTGCCAGCGGCGAAACTCGAAGTCGACAAACTCCGCGACGCGTACGGCGTTCCCGAGTTCAATTCGTCGCCGATCTCCTCGAGTGACTCCACGCTCGGGCGGCTCCTGACGTTCCCAGCACAGGTCAGCCAATACGCGCCGATCGCGTTCATCGTTGTTCTGCTCGTCAGTGGCGGGATGGCGACAGCCTATGGTAGCGGTGTTGATACTTCCTTCGAGACGGAAGACTTCCTGCCGCCCGAAGAGCTACCCGAGTACGTGACTGGGTTGCCGGAGCCGTTCGCTCCCAGCGAGTACACCGTTACGGAAACGATCACCCTCTTGGAAGATCGCTTCTCAACGAACCAAGACCAATCAGTGACGATATATGTCGAAGGGAATTTCCACGAGGATCACGCGTTAGCGGCGCTTGCGGCGCCGAACGACAACCCACCGGGAGCGCTTGCTGTCGGTGACGGTGGAAGTGCTCGACCGACGAGTATTGTGACCGTGATCCGATCACAGGCTGACCGCGATCCCGAGTTCGCCCGGCTTGTTGCCCGCAGCGACGTGAACGGTGACGGAGTCCCGGATCGCAACCTCGAACGGATATATGACGTGCTGTTTGCCTCGCCGGCTGGCGATCGCGCTGAACAGTACCTCACGCCTGATCGACGAAACGCAAAAGTCGAGTACGCGATTGACGCGAGCGCCTCACAAGGCGACGCGGCTGCTGACGCACGAGAATTCACGGAGGACTTTCGGCTTGAAGCCACAGCAACCGGGCAGCTCGTGGTGTTCGACGCCGTGACAGATATCATCTTCAACTCGGCTATTCAAGGGTTGATTCTAGCAATGGGGCTGACGGGGCTGTTCCTCGTCATCTCATACGGGATCTTGGAAGGGAAGCCACTGCTGGGGATTGTGAATCTCTTCCCCATCCTCATTGCCATCGCGTTCTTGCTCGGGACGATGCGAGCGCTCGGGCTGTCACTGAACGCGTTGACTGCAACGATTCTCTCGATCTCGATCGGGCTTGGAATCGCCTACTCCGTCCATGCCACGCACCGGTTCGTCGACGAATTTAATGACAATGCGGATGCGTACGAGTCGATCATAATCACGTTCTCTGGGACGGGCGGTGCCCTGCTCGGAAGCATGCTTACCACGTCGCTCGGCACCGGTGCGCTTGCACTCGCGATCACTCCCGTTCTCGGAGACTTCGGGCTGTTGATGGCGCTGAGTGTGCTGTATTCGTTCATATTTACGATTGTGGCACTGCCCCCGGCAGTGCTGTTGTGGGAGCGGTACCACGGTGTGTGGTCGGGCGTCGACTCGTTCGCGACTACGTAGGTCCGATTCTGTCGCAAATTCCATTTTTTAGCCGTGTTTTCTCCCGAAACCGTTGGGCGCTGATCGGGACCCGCTCACTCCACGTCCGCGACGATCCACGGCTTCGCGTCGGGATCGTACTCGGCGATCGCCCCGCTGTGGCTGCGCGTCTCGGGCGCGAGGACCCCGACGTGTTTCAGCTGCTGGACGAAGTTGAACAGGACGTTGGTGCGGATCACGTCGGTCCAGACGCCTCGGTCTCGGTAGAGTCGGGCGGTCTCGCCGCGCTCGATCAGCTCCCGGGTGCGGGCCGCGCCGCGGGTCGTGCAGAACGCGCTCAGGAAGACGTTCGGGTACTCGCGGACCAGCCGCTCGACGAGAGCGAGGAAGTGCACGCGCGGCCCCTCCTTCCGGAGCGCGTCGAGCAGCAGCCCGAACTCGGGGTGCCTGACGAACGAGTTCCGGAGGAGGACCGCGAGCGGCGGGTGGACCTCGGCGACGGTGTCTCGCCCCACGTCCTCCTTCGTCAGCCGCAGGTCGTCGAGGTCCTCGATCCCGTAGCCGCGGAGCACCGTCGCGGCCAGCTTCCCCTGTTCGGTCAGCCCGTGGGGCGATCCGGTCGAGACCAGTCCGAGGGTGCGCGCGCTCGCGACGGTCTCGTCGCCGGCGCCGAACCCGTACTCGTCGGCGATCGCGTCGACGACCTCGTCGCGCGCGAGGGGGCCGTACCGGTCGAGGGCGACGACCGGCGCGAAGTAGTTCACGGGCTGTGCGAGGCTCAGCGTCGTGATGTCGCCGCCGAACTCGTTCCCGCGGAGCCGCAGGGAGAGCTGTCCCTCGATGTCCGCGACCTCCGCGGTCGACTCCGCGCTCGGCGGCGAGCGCCACGCGGCCGTGCCGTCCTCCTCGACGCCGATGACGCCGACCCCCTTCGAGCGGAGCAGGTCGGCGTGCGGCCGCACGGCGTCGCCGTGGCCGGCGAGGTACGACACGTGCGCGCCCTGCTGGTAGGTCAGCGCCTGTCCGATGCCCCGCAGGAGGTTCGTCGACCCCTTCACCTCGATCGCGAACACGCGGTTCGCGTCGGTGAAGCCGAGCACGTCGGGGTACCGCCCGCGGATCGCGATCTCGTGGCGGCGACAGCGGTCGAGCACGTCCGCGTACGCGTCGCTGTGCGCCTCGGGAACGTGGACCAGCGGCTCGTAGTTGCGCTCGTCGAGCGCGGTCACCACGCGATCGAACACCGCCGGCTCGTTCATACGGGGGGCAGACCCTCGCGGACAATAAGCGGTTCTCCCGGCGCGCTCGCTCCTTCACCTACCCCGCCTCACCTCATCCACCCCACCTCAATTTCCCACCTCACACCACCCCATTCCACCCCACCCCATCCCATCCCACCTCACCCCATCCCACCTCGCCCCCTGTTTAAGTGGGATACCGCGGCATCCCGCCTATGGACCTCGCGTGGGACCTCGACCGGGAAGGGGACGTGTCGCTGGTGCGGTGTCGCGTGCGCAACGATGACGCCGTCCCACGTCGCGTCCGGATCGAGAGCCGGCTCGACGCCCCCGTGCTCCCGCCCCGGCGGGGCGGCGTCCCGGAGGAGGGATGGGACGAGACTGGCGTGACACTGCGTCTCGACCCCGGCGAACGGCGGGCGCTCGGCTTCGCGGCCCGCGCTCCGCCGGCCGATCCGCCGGTCGAGGTCGCCGAGGTAGCGGCGGTCGACTCGACGGCAGAGTCGGGCGGTGTGGTGCCCAGTGAGGGCGGCGGAAGGGCCGCCTCGGCGACGGCTGCCGCCCTCCGGCGGCTCGGCGACCACCGGCCGCCGAGGGACGTGGTCGCGGGCGGAGAGACCGAACTCGGCGAGGCGGATCCGAAAGGCGATTCGAGCGACTCGGACCGCGCGGCCGGCACCGGTACTGACGCGGCCGACATCGACGAACCGGCCGCCGATTCCGACGCCCCCCTGTCGCCGTCGGGGGAAACGACGAGATGGTTCGACCCGGTCGACGAGCAACTGGATGCGGTCGAGGAACGGATCGATAAGGCGGAGCGGCTGACCGACGCCGACCTGGCGACCGCGACTGAGGCCGTCGCGGAGGCCGACGGCGTCGAGGGGCTCTCCGGGCTCGACGAGCGAGTCGCCGCGGACGCGGCGCGGCTCCGGGACCTGAGCGAGCGCGCGTCGGCGCTCGCGACGCGTGCGGAGGCGACCGACGCGCCGGTCGAGGCGCTGGAGCGGTTGGCGTGATCCTCGCGGTCGCCGGCGGCAAGGGCGGCGTCGGGAAGACGACGCTCGCGTACAACGTCGCCGCCGCGCTCGACGCGGTCGTCGTCGACGCCGACCTCGGGATGGCGGACCTCCCCGGCGGCCGCGGACCGGACCTCCACGACGTGCTCGCCGGTGAGGCCGGCCCGATCGAGGCGCTGCGCGCCGGTCCGGTCGACATCGTCCCCTGCGGCCGGACACTCGCCGGCGCGCGAGCGGCCGACCTCCGGCGACTCGAAGCCGCGGTGGCGGCGATCGAGCGCGAGCGCGGCACCGTCGTGCTCGACTGTCCGGCGGGGCGGCGCGCGGACGCCGGCGTGCCGCTCGCGGTCGCGGACGCCTGCCTGCTCGTCGTGTCGCCGCGGGCGTTCGCGCTGGCCGACGCGATCCGGACCCGGGCGCTCGCCCGCGAGCTCGACGCCGGGCTCGTCGGCTGCGCGGTCAACCGGGTGACCGAGGAGCCGCCGACCGACGCGATCGCCGACGCGCTCGGCGCGCCCGCGTCGGTCGTTCCCGCCGATCCGCGAGTCGGCCGCTCGGTCGCCGAGGAGCGACCGGTCGTCGACGCCGCGCCCGACAGCGCCGCGGCGGAAGCGGTCCGCGAACTGGCTCGGCGGGTGCCCCGTTGCCAGGACCGAAATTTCTGAGGGCCGCGAAGTCGCGCCTTTTTACCGCTCCGGGACGGACCCGCGGACGATGATCACGGTCGCCCTGCTCGTCGGCGTCGCCGTCCTAGCGTTTCTCGCCGTCGAGATCGGTCCCCTGTACGCGGCTGACCGGTTTCGCGATCTGCGGGAGCCGACCGACAGCGAGCGCGGCCGCCTCGACTACCTCCGCGAGACGGCCGGACTCGACGTGGACCGGATCGCGATCGAGCGGCGCGGTGAGGGCGAAGCCGGCGGGGGCGAAGCGGGCGAGGGCGAAGCGGGCGAGGGTGTCGGCCGCATCGAGGTCGCGGTCCGCGGCCCGCCCCGTCGGCGGCTGTTGTTCCTCTCGGAAGCCGTGCTCGACGACGTGGACGACGACGTCGCGCTCGGCCTGCTCGCGGCCGAGGCCGGCCGCGTCGAGACGTACTACGGCGAGTTCCGGGCCGTCGCGATCGCGGCGGTGGTCGGCGTGTTGGCGGCGATCGTCACCGCGACCGTCCCGTTCGACGCGGGGTTCGCGTCGCTCGTCGCCGTCGGCCTCGCGGCGTTCTGGGTCGGGCGGCGGGTGCAGTACGCGGCCGACGACCGCGCCGCGGACGCGGTCGGCGCGGGCCGCGTCGCCGACGCGTTCGAGCGCGCGGCGGCGATCCGGGGCGTCGAGCCGGAGACCGGCGACTGGTCGACGTGGTTCGAGGTGCAGCCGCCGCTCGGCGATCGGATCGCGGCGCTGCGGGAGCGAGCGGGGTCGGAGGCGGCGTCGTAGTCCACTCTCGGTGAGAGCCGGGTCGAACGCTTACCGTACGGGCTCGGCGACGACCGCCGTCGCGTCGACGCTGACTTCGTAGTCGACGACTGAGAACGTGAGAGCTACGTCGGCTCCGGACTGGCTGGCCACGAGCGTGTCCAGCGCCTCTAAGTCGACGTGATCGTAGAGGACGATCCCCGCCTCGTCGCCGAGGTCGATTGGGTCGACGCCGGCGACGCCGGCGACGGCCTCGACGACGGCGTGGCTCGGTGACGGACTGCCGTCGCCGTGTTCGATCCGGACCGTCTCCGAGACCGATCCGTCGCCCGGAGGGTTCGGCGTTTCGCTGCTCATACTCGCTCTGGCGCCGGACACATATATAAATCCCAACTCACGCCTATCGATATTGAAATTTTCAGCGGCGAGCGAAACGCCTATGTCCGATCGATAGACATCTGACACCATGGCACTCGAACGCGCCGGATCGGGTATCGCCAGTGGGGTCGACGGCGACGCGTTCGGGTTCTTCTTCGCGTGAGTCGCGCGCGGCGGATCCGTCCCGCGGCGGGACGGTGAAACCGGGCGGATCGGCGGCGACGTGCCGGAACCGTTACCAACCAGCCAGACGCCTATACACACAACTCGAATGCGACTCCCGGAACGACAGCTCGCGGTCCTCGAGGCCGCGAGCGCGACGGACGAACGGACGATAGACGAGATCGCGGCGGAGACCGGTCTGAAGCCCGAGACGGTCACCGGCGCCGCCTTCGATCTCCGCGACGAGGGACTCCTGTCCGTCGTCGAGACCGCCGCCGAAACCCTCGGTCTCACCGACGAGGGGCGGCGGTACGTCGACGACGGGCTCCCCGAGACGCGCCTCTACCGCGCCGGGCTCGCGCTCGGCGCCGACGAGTCCGCGGTATCGATGGGGCGGGTCATCGGCGAGGCCGACCTGGACGGCCCCGAGGTCGACATTGCCCTGTCGAACTTCGCGCGCAAGGGGTTCGGGTCGATCGACTCGGGCGAGCTGACCGTCGACTCCGACGCCGACCCCGACACCGACTCCGAGGCGGCCGCGCTCGCGGCGCTCGCCGACGGCGAGACTCCGGACGCCGCCGACGCGGTCATCGGCCAGCTCGACTCCCGCGGGCTCGTCGACCGCGGCGAGTCGGTGACTCGGTCGGTGACGCTCACCGACGACGGCGTCGACGCGCTCATGACGGGCGTGGAGGCGACCGAGACCGTCTCGGAGCTCACGCCGGAGCTGCTCGCCAGCGGCGAGTGGCGCGACGTGGAGTTCTCCGAGTACAACGTCGAGGCCGACGCGCCCGCGGCGCAGGGCGGTCGGAAACACGTGCTTCGCCGGACCGCCGACCGCGTGAAGGACGTGCTGGTCGGCATGGGCTTTCAGGAGATGGAGGGACCCCACGCCGACAGCGACTTCTGGATCAACGACTGCTTGTTCATGCCGCAGGACCACCCGGCGCGGACCCACTGGGACCGGTTCGCGCTCGACGTGGACCCGATGGAGGAGATCCCCGACGAGCTGATCCGCCGCGTCGAGTCGGCCCACCGCGACGGGTGGGGCGAGGACGGCGACGGCTACCACTCGCCGTGGTCGCAGGACTTCGCCCGCGAGGTCGCCCTGCGAGGCCACACCACCTCGCTCTCGATGAGGTACCTCTCCGGGGTCGCGGGCGCCGAGCTGGAGCCGCCCCAGCGCTACTTCTCGGTCGAGAAGGTGTACCGCAACGACACGCTGGACCCGACCCACCTCCTCGAGTTCTTCCAGATCGAGGGGTGGGTGATGGCCGAGGACCTCTCGGTGCGGGACCTGATGGGCACCTTCGAGGAGTTCTACCGGCAGTTCGGCATTACGGATATTCGGTTTAAGCCCCACTACAACCCGTACACGGAGCCGTCCTTCGAGCTGTTCGGGGAACACCCAGAGACGGGCGAGGAGATCGAGATCGGTAACTCGGGGGTCTTCCGCGAGGAGGTCACCGGCCCGCTCGGCGTCGACTGCGACGTGATGGCGTGGGGGCTCGCCCTCGAACGGCTCGCCATGCTGACCACCGGCGCGGAGGACATCCGCGACCTCCACGGGACCTTGGCCGACATCGAGTTCCTGCGGGACGCGGAGGTGAGCTACTGATGCCCGTCGTCGACATCGACACCGACGAGCTGCGCGGGCTCACCGGCCGCACCGACACGAGCGACGACGAGTTCAAGCAGGACCTGTTCGGGCTCGGCCTGGAGTTCGAGGGGGAGACCGACGACGGCCTCCTCCAGTTCGAGTTCGCTCCCGACCGGCTCGACCGGCTCTCCGTCGAGGGGGTCGCGCGCTCGCTGCGCTACCACTACGGCGACGACCGCGGCGTCTACGTCCCCGAGACGAACGACCCCGAGTGGACGATCGAGGTCGACGAGTCGGTCCCCGACGAGCGCCCGTACGTGACGGGCGCCGTGGTCCGCGGCGTCGACCTCGACGAGGGCGCGCTCGACTCGCTGATCCAGCTGCAGGAGAAGCTGCATGCCACGATGGGACGGGGCCGCGCGAAGGGCGCGATCGGCATCCACGACCTGGCGATGGTCAAGGGCGCGCCGCTCCAGGAGGGCGCGGAGCCGTCGATCACCTACCGCGGCGTCGACCCCGACGGCGACGCGTTCGTCCCGCTGGACGCGAACGACGAGCTGACGCCGAACGAGGTGCTCGCCGAACACGCCACCGGACAGACGTACGCCGATCTCGTCGACGACCTCGACCGGTACCCCGCGATCTACGACGAGCTCGGCCTGTTCTCGTTCCCCCCCGTCATCAACGGGAAGCGGACGGAGGTGACGACGGGCTCCCGCGAGCTGTTCGTCGAGCTCACCGGCACCGACCAGTGGACGATCGACCGGATGTGCAACATCATCTGTTACGCCCTGTCGGCCCGCGGTGCGACGATCGAGGCGGTCGAGGTGAACTACGCCGACGGCGCTACGCACCCGGGCGAGTACGGCGCGGAGCTGGTCCGCCCGAACTTCGACACCGACGAGAAGGCGGTCGGCCACGACCGGATCGAGACGCTGCTCGGCGTCGACTTCGAGCCCGAGGAGGTCGTCGACTGCTTCGAGCGCGCCGGCCTCGACGCCTCCTACACGCTCGACGAGGACGTGACCTACGAGGTTTCGATTCCGCCGTACCGCGTCGACGTGCTCCATCCCCTCGACCTGGTCGACGACGTGGGGCGGGCTTACGGCTTCGACAACTTGGAGCCGCGCTACCCCGACGTGGGGACGGTCGGCGGCCGCCACGAGCGCTCCCGGCTTGAGGACGCGGTCCGGACGAGCCTCGTCGGGCTCGGGTTCGAGGACCTGCTCAACTTTCACATGACGAGCGGGACCGAGAACTACGACCGGATGAACCTGGAGGCCGGAAGCGACGCCTTCGGCGGCGGCGACCCCGTCGAGATCACGGAGCCGTACAGCGAGGAGTACACCCAGCTCCGCACGTGGTCGGTCCCGTCGCTGCTCATGCTGCTCGAACGGAACACCCACAACGCGTACCCGCAGGACGTCGCCGAGGTCGGCTTCGCGGCCGAGCGCGACGACTCGGAGAACACGAACGTCGCCGAGCGCCGCCACGTCGCCGGCGCGGTCGCCCGGCGCGACGCCTCCTACGAGGCCGCGAAGGGCCGGCTGCAGGCGGTCTGCGACGACTTCGGCGCGGACCTGGAGACCCCGCGTACCGAGCACCCCTCCTTCATCGACGGCCGGACCGCCGCGGTCGTGATCGACGGCGAGACGGTCGGCGTGGTCGGCGAGGTTCACCCCGCCGTGCTCGTCGAACACGACTTGGAGGTGCCCGTCGCCGCCTTCGAGTTCCACCTCGACGCGCTACGGAAATAGGGAGTCGATCTTGGGGGTGCCGTCGGGCGTTTATAAGTCGCTGATACCGGATCGACGGTGAACTCCTCCAAAGCCCCAGCCGCGAGGCGGGCGCACGTTCGTTGCGCGCTTCAGTCGCTCGCTACGCTCGCTCCTTCCAGTGCTTACGTCACCTGCGCCCGCCTCGCGGCTGCCCCTTTGAGTCCCACCCCGCACAGCACCGCACAGCCTCACGCCTCCCCAGCCTCGCCACCGGACTGCGTCCGGTTGCAAGCGAGAGCTCCGCTCTCGCCCTGTCGCTGGCGGCTTTCGCCGCCAGCGACTCCCTCGCGCGGCGCTCCTCGCGGCCGCCCCCGGCGGCCGCTCGCAGGCGCGCGCCACCGTATAACCGCGTTCATTTAAATATCGGGCTCTGTTGAAATTCTATTCTTCAGATATATTCTTGCGCAAAACAGCCGGTCAATGAGAACTGCGTATTAAGCGCCAAGGGATTTACCAACTCAGAGAGGTACTCCAACAGTCGTGCGAGATACATGGCGCGAATCGGTTAGTGACCCTACGCTGGAAAGCGGGCAGTGAATCGGCCAATACGATCTGCTTAGCACACACTTACTTGAGTCAGTTAATCGTCAGCTGCACACTCGTGGCAGCCGATCGGCACTCTTCAAAATCCCTCTGCGGCTAGAACCAAATGATGTTTTTCGTAGCTTTAGAAGCCGTATAGCGGTTAACACCGTCTATTTTTAGGCCTACCTAAATAATAATCCTTTTCTGTTCTTAGGTGAGCCTAAAAATATGGGGAATCAACCCAGTTCTGATAGCAAGCCAACACGTCGTAAGTGTTTGAAACATTGCGGGGCCATCGCCGGTGCTGGGCTTCTCGCCGGGTGTCTCGGCGGCTCCGAATCAAATCAGTCGTCGCAATCGACAACCACTAACGGCAGTACAGCTCCTGACCAAGATTATACGGCGTCGATGCCACCCGTTGGTGAGATCTCCCTCAACGAGAAGCCCTCCTCCTGGATCGGTGGCCTTGGCTTCACAGCCGATGTCTTAACTGCGCTTGGACAGGCCGATGGAGCTACAGGGATGGTCGATCCGAATTTCTGGTATACAGGCTTCTACGACTTCCTAGACGGTGTGACGGTGCCGGACAAGGAGTCTTTGACTCGGGTGACGACAGAGGACTTGGGGACAAACGTAGAAACAGTATACGACCTCGATCCGGATTTGATGGCCGTTGATCCGAACCTGTTCATGTCCACATACGGGTTGGAGAGAAATGAAGCCGAGAGAATTCACGAAAACGTTGCCCCTTGGTTCGGTAACGAGAGCCGCCGGAAACGAGCTGATGGCTGGACAACTTGGCCGGCAGGGGAGTCATACCCGTACATCTCAGTTGAAGAGTACATACGTAGCTATGGGAATCTTTTTGCGGAACATCGGCGCAAAGAAATGTTGCTTGATATATATGAATCCTTTATGAGCGATATTCGGTCACGCGTCCCTGAAAAGGATGATCGACAATCTTTCGCCCTGATCAACGGGCGACACAACCCAAGTAATGAGGCTGGCTGGTTCATTTATGACCCAACATCGGAACTTGACAATGCGTGGGGGAAGAAACAGTATCGTGACCTGAAGGTCGTTGATGCATTCGAAGGCGCCTATGGCGGGAATTCAGGCATCTTCGTCGATTACGAAGGACTCTTAGAGTACGACCCCGACGCGATCATTTTTCATTTCGGAATTACTTTCCAAGAATTCAAGGGGGAGAACCTCATCCAGCAACAGCGCGAGTTGCTGAACGACGATCCCATCGGAAGCCAACTCTCAGCCGTCCAGAACGACAATCTGTACGTCGGCGGCACACCATATCAAGGACCGATCATCAACATGTTCCAGACAGAGATGGCGGCCAAGCAGCTTTATCCGGAAGAGTTTGGGTCGTATCCGGGATTCGGTGAAATTCCAACCGGTGAACAACTTTTTGACCGCCAGCGTCTCTCGGATATCGTCACCGGCGATATCTGATCGGGGCCGATACTGAAGTATCGTCGCACAGCTACCTCCCCGCTGTTTCACTACTGAGAGCATGAATGGAGCGACATCTGCTCGCTGAACTCATCTTCTGGATCTCGTAGGAAGTTCCTGACAGAAATAAAATATGAATGAGACAACTCTAGTCTGTAAGTCCCCTGTACTGTCCAATTGAGGGTGTAAAACTATCAACTACTGGGCTTCAACAAAGCCAAATATCGTCCCGCCGTAGCCGAACCCTCTCGATCAGCCCTCGAACCCGTCTTCCCACCGGAACGTCCCGTTGCGCTGGACGACCTCGCCGTCGATCTCCAGCCGCGAGTCCTCGCTCACGTCGCTGATCATGTCGACGTGGACCGCGCTGTCGTTGCCGGACTCGCCCTCGGGGGGGCAGGCGTCGTAGGCGCGGCCCACCGCGAGGTGGACCGTGTCGCCCATCTTCTCGTCGAAGAGGATCGAGTCGGTGAAGCGATCGATGCCGCGGTTCATCCCGATGCCGAGTTCGCCGAGCTTCCGGGCGCCAGCGTCCGTGTCGAGCACGCTCGCGAGCGCGTCCTCGCCGGCGCCCGCCGAGAAGCCGACGACTTCGCCGCCCTCGAAGACGAGGTGCACGTCCCGGACGCGGGTCGCGTCGATCGTCATCGGCACGTCGAAAAAGGCCTCGCCCTCCGTGTCGTAGGGGGCGGTGAACACCTCGCCGCTCGGGAGGTTGTGGGAGTCGTACGCCACGGAGGCGGCGGAGTTGACCGCGGTCCGCCCCGCGATCGACATCGAGACGTCGGTGTCGGGGGCGTCGTCGCGCTCGGTGACGATCCGGACCTCGTCGCCGGCGTCGAGGGCCTCTTTCATCGCCGCCATCTCGTCGGCGAGCGCCTCCCAGTCGCGGAGGACGGCGTCGTAGACGAACTCCCGGTACTCCTCGTAGGCCATCCCGGCCTGCTGGGCGAGCGAGCGCGTGGGGTGAACCGTCGACACCCAGTCGGTGTCCATCCGCGCCTCGCGCACGCCCTGTCGGGCCGTCGCGTACGCCTGTCGCGTCTCGCTCGACACGTCCGCGGTCGCGGTGGTGTTCCGCCCGCCGCCGATCCGGAGGTAGGCGTCCGCGGCCTCGAACAGCGCGCGCTCGACGGCCGGGTCGTCGAACTCGCGGTCGCCCCGTTCGCTCCCTTTTAAATACGCCCGCGAGACCTCGGCCGACCCGTACAGCGTCGTGACGTTCGCGCCCCGCTCGCCGAGCGCCTCGGCGACCGCGACGCCCAGGTCGTGGGCGTCCTCGGCGACGCTCACGACGACGTCGTCGCCGGCCTCGACCCGCGCGCTCCAGTCGACGAGCACTTCCGCGTGCTCGCGTACGCGTTCGTCCATGCCGTGAGGTCTCGCTCGCCCGATAAAAACCCCTCCTCGTCGGCCGAACGCACCGGTTCGGCGCCTCGCCTCGCCGACGCTCCGGGCGTCTCGGCCGTCGCCGTCGTCAGCGAAACCTGCCCCGGTGCCGGCCGCTTATGTGCGCGCACCCGAAGAGGTAGGTATGAACGAGGAGTCACCCGCGGACAGACGCTCTCCCGTCGGCGAGCCCGTCGTCCGGTCCGACCCGGCGGTGACTGGCGAGCGCGCCGCCGAGGCGGTGGGGTTCGACCCCGACGACCCCGACAGCGTCGCCGAGGCGGCAGCGACCGTCGCCCGCTTCGCGGCCGGCGACGTCGGCGACGACGACCACGTGCTGATGCTCCGGGGGGCGGCCGCCTGCGCCGCGCTCGTCCGCGGCGTCGGCTCGTACAAGGCGGCCGCCGAGCGCGCCGGCGACGACGTCTCGGTGGCGTTCATCCGCAAGTGGGCGCGCGTCCACGACCTCCCGCAGGCGATCCGCAGGCAGGTCGCGAGCGGGCGGATCGCGCCGAGCGCGGCGAAACACGTCGCGCGTCTCGGCGGCACCGACCGCTATCTGCTGGCGTGGGCGACCATCGACGGCGGCCTCACGGTCCGGGAGGTGCGCTCCATCGCCTCCGCCGTCAACGACGGGAGCGACGTCGAGACGGCGGTCCGCGAGGCGGGCGTCGAGCTCGGCCACGTCGGGGTCCGGCTCCCGCTCGACGCCTACGTGGAGCTCAGGCGCCGCGCCTCGAACCGGAACATCGAACCCGGCGATCTCGTCGCGGAGGCGCTCGGCGACTACTTCTCCGAGTCGGACCCCGAGTAGTCCTCCGAGCCGGCCGCGGCGTAGTCCGCCGCGAACCGTCCGACCGCGGCCGCGATCGCCTCCCGCCCGCGCTCGACCTCCTTCCACGCGATCGTCTCGTCCGGGTAATGCGCCTCGGTGATTGTCCCGGGACCGAGCAGAACCGTCGGGATCCCCGCCGCGACGTAGTGCCGTGAGTCGGCGCCGTAGGTCGCGCCGGTCGGCTCCGCGTCCGGCAGGCCGGCCTCGACGAGCCCCGCGCGAGCCGCCTCGACGATCGGCTCGTCGACGGCGACCTCGGCGGGTTCGAACTGCACCGAGAACCGCTCGAACCGCGGCGGGTGGTCGCGGAGCCACGGGTCGTCGTCGACCACCTCGTCGAGCCGCGCGCGGAACGCCTCCTCTACCTCGTCGACCGTCTCGCCCGGAGCGACCCCGATCCGGAACTCGGCGGAGAGCGTCGCCGGCACCGTCGACGCCCACGAGCCGGCGTCGACCGTTCCGCAGACGACGGGCCACGGGACCGGGAACTCGCCGTACAGGGGATGGACGACCGCCTCGCCGCGCTCCGTCTCCAGCTCCGTGAACGCCTCCCGGATCGCCTCGAACCGCGGGAGCACGTCCTCGCCGCGCCAGCGCGTGGCAGCGTGGGCGCTCCGCCCGGTCAGCTCCAGCCGCGCCATCAGCGATCCCTCGCAGGCGACCACGGGGCGCAGCTCGGTCGGCTCCGCGACGATCGCGGCGTCGCGCTCGAAGGGGTAGGGGTTCGCGAGCGCCGCGGTCGCGGCCCCGTACCCGCCGTCCTCCTCGCCGGCGACCGCCTCGACGACGACCCGGAGCCCCGCGTCCGGGAGGTCGACCGCGCCGGCGGCGACCGCCTCCCGCACGTCGAGCGCCGCGCCGACGCACGCCGCGACCCCCGACTTCATGTCCGCGGCGCCGCGGGCGGTGAGGGTCTCGCCGGCGTCACCCTCGCTCTCGTCACCCGCCTCGCCCCACACCGGCTCGAACGGGTCGCTCGACCACTCGGCGGGCTCGGCCGGTACCACGTCGATGTGGCCGTTCAGGACCACCGTGGGGGCGTCGCCGGCGTCGCTCGTGTCGTCGGCGGCGTCGGTCGCGTCACCCTCGTCGTCGCTGGCCCCGCCGAGCGCGAGCACGCCCGCGACGCTCCGGCGGCCCGCCACGTCCGCCTCGTCGAGATCGTCCGGGAAGGAGGGGTGGTCGGCGAGGAGGGCCGGGTCGGCGTCCCACGCGTACGTCTCGAAGCCGAGCGCGTCGAGCTCGCCCTCGACGAAGTCGGCGGCGGCCGCCTCCGCGCCGGCCGTCGAGGGGAACCGACAGAGGTCGGCGGCGAACGCGCGCATGTCGAAGTCCATGCTCGCGGGGACGGCGGGGGCTCAAAAACCGTTTCGGATCGGCGGGCGATCCCCCCGCCGCACGCGGTTTCTAAACGTTTATCCGTGGTCTCGCCGTACGGATTCGTGCCTGGGCCGGTAGCTCAGTTAGGGAGAGCGTCCGGCTTTTAACCGGACGGTCGGGGGTTCGAATCCCTCCCGGCCCGTGCACTGAACCGCCGAGCGACAGCGACGCGGTGAGGGAACCGGTCGGGAGGGATTCGAACCCTGCCAGAGGCAGCCCGCGCAGCGAAGCGAGCAGGAACCTCTGGCTCTGGTTCGAATCACGTCGCGTCCGTTCCCGCACTTCGTTCGGTCACGGGCGCGACTGACCCGCGCTCGCGTCGCTCGCGTGGAACCCTCCCGGCCCGTGTTGTCGCGAGCAATACCTCGAGCGACGGCGCCGTGACGCGTCGCGATCGCTTCCGATCCGTCGCTGTCGCTCGGAAGTGGGCGCGGTCGAAAAAACGGGGAAGTCGTGGTCGAACGTCGCTATTCAGTCGTCGGCGCGAGTCGCGAGCAGCGCGGCCGCGACGATGGCAACGAGCGCGACGAGCGTTCCGAAGCCGGGAATCCCGTCGTCTGAGCCGTCGCCGCCGTCGGTGCCGTCAGTTCCGTCGTCACCGTCGCCACCGTCGTCACCATCGGTGCCGTCGTCGCCGTCGGTGCCGTCAGTTCCGTCGTCACCGTCGGTACCGTCATCGCCGTCGTCGCCGTCGGTGCCGTCGGTACCATCATCGTCGTCGCCGTCGGTGCCGTCTGCGCCGCCGCCTCCGCCGGTGCCGCCGTCTCCGCCGTCACCGCCGTCACCGCCATCGGAGCCGTCTGAACCGTCGGAACCGTCGTCGTCAGAGCCGTCTGAACCGTCATCTTCGTCGGAACCGTCGGAACCGTCGGAACCGTCACCGCCGTCATCGCCGGTATCGACCGTTACCGAAAAGTCGATCCGTTCGGTTTGGGCGGATTCAAACGTCGTCGTCTCTGACGAGTCTTGCACCTCGACGGTGAGCGTTTCGCCCGCGTCGCCGTCTTCGGCCGGGAACTGTATCTCGTAGTACCCGTCGGCGTCAGTCGTCGCGGTGTAGGCGTTTCCGTCCTCGTCGGTGACGGTCACCGTTAATCCATCCGCTGGATCTCCATTCTGATCGGTGACGTCCCCGTAGATCTCGTGCGGAGGACTCGGAACCTGTGCAGCGGCGATACCGGCACCCGAGCTCACGAGAAGCACGGCTACCATCGCGACTGTGAGCAGCCGCAGGCCACGTGATATCTGTGTCGTTGATGTTGTCATTTTGGTGTGTTTACCCCCAAATAAATTCGGAGAGGTGTGTGGCTGCGGTCGCTATGCTGCGTAGTTCGACGCCGTGTAGACTTCGTCGTCCTCGAGGAAGACCCAGTAGGCCTCACCCGGTTCGAACTCGGTCACAGTGGTGTAGTCGAACTCGCCGGCAGCGTCCTCTTCCTGTCCGTAGACGTTCGTCGCAGTGCTGTCGCCACCGACAGAGTCGAGGGCACCACCCGGATCGTCAGCGGCGGGCTGAGTGCCTTCCTGCCAGTGACCGACGAGGTTCCAGCCTTCCTGGAGCTGCTGTTGACCAGGTGTGGCGTTCTGGGCACTGTCACCGGACTCCTCGTTGCGAACCGTCACGTCGACGGTCGCGTCGGAGTCGGCGTTCACGACGTACCCCTGACCGCCCTCCATGGACTCGATGTCCTGGTTGTCGGTCTTGTCGGGCGCGTAGCTGACCCACTCGCCGTCCTCGTAGGTCATCACGCTCATGTCCGAGAATTCGGAGTCCGCGATGTCGAGCGAACCGAATTCGGCCGGGACAGACACGAAGTTCGACCCGTTTGCGAGGTAGAACTCGTGCGTGTCAAGCGTCGTGGACGAAGACGCGTCGACGTAATCGTTCACGTCTAGGCCGTGACGCTCTTCAATGGAGTCACCAGTCACCGAGAGCGACGGTGCGTCACCAGTCGGCGTGTGGCCTTCGACGATGAAGTACACATCACCCTGGTCGGAGCCATCAGTATAGACATCGCGCACAGTCAGCTGATCTCCATCGAGGGTAACGCCGGGATCCTCGAAGCCATCACTGGCGGAGACCGGTTCGTCGAACTGGACTGCAATTGCGGTACCACTTGTTTCGTCTTCGACTAGTCCGGCATCGACGATTTCCGCGTCAACGACGTTCGGGTCCTGCGTGTCAACGACCGTTGTGTCGTCCGGAGTCTCGTCTGCGGATGTCCCACCAATAGCCGTTGCGGACGTGAGATCAGCACTGAACTCCCCGTCGCGCGGGACAGTGTGTTCGTACGTGTAGGTGTACACGCCGTCCTGTTCTTCGACCTCGAAGTCGTCCAGGTCGATACCATCTGCGATGGCGTCGTCCTCGTCGGACTCACGCAGATCGTCGGTGCTGCTGAGCGACACGTCGAAAGTCCCGAGCTCCTCGTCGGCCGTGAAGCTGACTTGGATCTTCCTCTCGGACGCGTCGGTCGCGTTCGAGACCTCGAAGTCGTCGATATCGACTGTCTCTTCGATCACTTCCGACGTGGTCGTCTGCTTATCGACCGAGTCGTTGGCGGTGACTTCGATCTCGTCACTGTTCATGTCGTCCGGCGTCAGTGCCGAGTCGAGCGTGACCGTCGCCGTGACGGCACCTGCAGTGTGCTCGACGCTCTCGATGGAGTGACTCACGCCGCTGTTGTTCATGTAGGAGACGTTGTCAGCGGACAGTCCCTCGTCGTTTCCGTTGTAAACGCTCTCGCTGAAGTCGAGCTCCACCGTGTCGGAGCCGTTCGAGGAGTCGGCGGCGACCACGGACGGAGTCTCGCCGTCTTCGAGCGAGACCGCGGACGTATCGGCCTGCGTGCCGACGATGTCCGTGATTTCCGTGTTCGCGGAGACGGTGACGCTCTCGCTGTCGATGTCGCTCGGTGCGATCGGCTCATCGACGGTGAGCGTGTAGGTCGCGTCGTTTCCGGAGACACTGTAATCCGACAGGTTCTCCGCATCAAGGTTGCCGTCCACGTTCTTCACGTCCTCGCTGAACGTGACTACGAGCTCGTCCGTTCCGGCGTCGGTCTGGACGGACTCGATCGTCGCGGACACGTTGTCCTTCTGGACCGTTTCGACATCTTCCTCGCTGGTCCGGTCGATACCGAGGTCGTTGACGGTCGCCTCGATGGTGACGTCACCGTTCTCGATGTCGGTCAGATTGAACGCTTCCGTCACGGAAGAACTCGCGTCCAGATCGACGTTCGTCTTCTCCACGAAGACGTCGCCCGAGCTGTTCTTGACGGTGATGTTCGCCGTCGCGGCCGTATCGGCCATGACGGTGACATTGTATTCGCCCTCGTTCTGAGCAGTCACATTGCCGACTTCAAGATTCGGGACTCCCGGAGCGTCGGGGTCTTCAAGGGCGACAGTCGTCGCCGCGGTGGATTTCACGTTGTTGTCGTTGTTGTCCGAGAGTGAACCCTCGCGGACGTTCACTTCGTCGGCACCGAGATCGGCGACGCCGACCTTCTCGTCGAGCGTCAGCGTGACCTCGTCGGTGTACCCGTCATCGTCAGTCGTCGCGGAGACGGAGTCGATCTCCGTCGCATCGCCGTCGCTGACGTCCGTGTACGCGAAGTCGTCCTTCGAGATGTTTTCGTCGTTCGCCGTCACGTTCTCGGTGAACTTGACGGTCACCTCGTCCTCACCGGCCTCGGCGTCGACGATGTCGATCGCCGGCGGCGCGGTGTTGATGGTGAAGGTGTTGTCGTCGTTCTCCGCGACGTTACCCGAGTAGTCCTCCGCGGTGTAGTTCACCGTGACTGGATCTTCGGACAGGTTCAGGCTGCTGTTCTGCGTGTCGACGGTGAGCGTACCGTCCGCGAATTCGACGCCGGCGTCGCCGCCGGAGAGCGTCTGGGTCGCGTCGTCCTGCGTCACGTCGACAACGATCGACGACTCGTTGACACCGGACGTGGTGTCAGAGATGTCCGCCGAGAAGTTCGTCTCAGTGGACGAGTCATCGTCGACCTCGAAGTTCTCGATGGTCGGCTCGGTGTCGTCGACGACGATCAGCGTCTCCGCGCTCGCCGTGCTCGCCGTGCCCGTATTTGAGTCCTCAGCCTCAACGGTCACGTAGTACTTACCCTCAGCGAGGTCGGACGTATCGCTTTCCTCGTTCTCGCTCAGGTCGATGGTCAGCGTCTTGTTGGCGTTGTCGTTCGCGTACTGACTGTCGTCAATGTCGTACGTGTAGGTCGGGTTCGAACCGTCCTCGTTGGTCGAGAGACCGACCGTGACGTTGTCGGGGTTCGTGTCGCTGTAGCTGTACTGGAGATCGAACTCGCTGTCACTCATCAGATTGAGCTGCGAGGTTGGCGAGTCGATCGTCAGGTCAAGCGCCGACGTGTCGACGTCGACCGTGTCGTTGTTGAGTCCGGGCTCGGCAACCGCGTTGCCGGCCACATCATTCGCAGCCGAGAGATTGGCGCTGAACGACTCTTCGAACTTCTGGTTGAAGGTGTAGCTCGCGCTGTACTCGTCGGCGTTCTCCGTCGCGCTGAAGTCGCCCGAGTTCAGCGTCGCAACCGTCTGGTCAGACGAGTTATTGAGGTTGACCGCAATCGAGTTGGCGTCAAGTGCCTCGTTGGCCGAAAGGGTTACCGTGACCGTCTTGTCGCCATCGAAGTTTGCGCTGAACGTATCGATGTTCGGAGCAGCTGTGTCGAGCTGGACGGTATCGGAGCCTGTGTTCTCGTTTCCGGCAGTGTCAGCAGCAGTCACCGTCAGCGAGACGGATGTATCCTGACCGCTGTCTGTATTGGAGACGTCGAAAGTCGCGCTGTAGACGTCGGTCGAACCCTGCTGCGTGAGTTCGAGGTTCTGACCGCCACCGAGGGCAGACGCATCAACAGCGACAGAATCGACGCCATTCCCGTCTGTGACCGTCGCAGACACGTTGACCGTGTCTCCGTTAGTCACGATATCGTCGGCGTTGAGTTCCGTCACGTCGACGTTCGAGACAACGGGCTCGACTGTGTCGACAATCAGCGATCCATCGGACGGGATTCCCTGAGTGCCACCATTACTGGCTGCGTCAGTTGCACTAACAGTAACGGATTGGTCACCATCCGTTGCCGTGCCGCTGGATCCGACCGTGAACGTACCCGTGTATGTCGTGCCGGAATCGTGGCTGAGATCGACAGTACCTGCACCGAAGCTACTCGCGTCAGCCGTCACAGTGTCGACCGTGTTGTCATCGGTGACATCCGCAGTGACGGTAACGGTATCATCGTTCGTCACGATGCCATCATTCTCCGAGATGGTCACCGTGTCAACTGTCGGCGCCGTCGTATCGATCGTGTAAGTAGCGCTTGAGCTGTCAGTATTGCCCGCGTCATCAGTAGCCGTTGCGGTCACCGTGTAGGTTCCCTGGCTCGAGATACTGCTGGTGTACGACCACGTTCCAGAATCGTACGAGGCTGCGACCTGCGTGGCAACGCTCGTGAACGAACTACCGTTCCACGTGTTACTATTCCCGTCAGTGATCGTCAGATCGACCGATGAGACCGAGTTATCGTCCGAAGCCTCCCCCGAGATCGTGTTCTGGGATTGAACTTCAGCGTTGTTGCTCGGGCTGTCGATCGAAACGGACAGCGAGTTCGTGTCGACAGTTATCGTTCCAGTAGACTGGACATCCTGAGAGCCACCATTATTGGCTACGTCAGTCGCACTGACCGAAACAGATTGTGCATCGTCGGTAGTGCTTGCACCATCAACGGTAATTGTCTTCGTGTAGATACCGTCGCCACTCTGAGCGTCGTCGCCAGAGCCATCATCAACGAGGTTGACGGTACCTGCACCGAACCCACTCGCGTCAGCCGAGACAGTATCGATCGTCCCGGCGTCGGAGACGTCCGCCGTAATCGTCACCGAATCGCCATCAGTCACAATTCCGTTGGTGTCCGTCTTATCGCTAATCTGAACGTTTGAGACAGATGGCGCTGTCGTATCGACGAGAGCGAAATTGTCGGTCGTAGCGGACGTACCACTGTCGGTATCGCCAATTGTATAATTCAGACCAGTAGACTCGGATGTTTCGTCCGAGGTGTCGTGAGTCAGGGTCACGTCAACCGTCGCGGTGTTTGCCTGGGTGTCATCGCCATCGTCGCTAATGGCGAAGGAAATCACACCATCACTTACGGAGGCTTCCGTGCTTTTGCTGACATCAGTACCACTGACAGCGACGGATGCGTCAGTGACTGTACCGGTGTCGCCTGTGATTTCAACATCCGCTGTACCACCATTAGAACTGACCGTCACGTCTACCGTCGTTGTTTGACTAGCGGACGTTTGGCCGATTTCAACGTTATCTGGTTGATTTGCGATAGTAATTCCACTTGCATTTGCTGCGGCACTCCCCGCAAACGCGACGGACCCTCCGACCATGGAGAGCACCATCACGAGAGCGTGTCATAGAATCCAACTCATAGCATCTCACAGCCCGGTTCGTTTCCTCGCTCGTAGTTGGTGATTGCAATG
>NZ_VCNL01000008.1 GCF_007671685.1 Halorubrum salsamenti
TTGCAATCACCAACTACGAGCGAGGAAACGAACCGGGCTGTGAGATGCTATGAGTTGGATTCTATGACACGCTCTACCCGTCCTAAAATGTCGACAGCCGAGACATCGGAAACAACCTGTGATTGAGTTTGAGTAACAAACTGGAGAAGGAATTCAATACAACGAAAACGGTGATCACGTTCGTGGCCCTGCTCGCCATCATTATTGATGAGACGATTATGTATCCGATGACCACCAGTATAGTCATGATGGCGAGTGTCGGCCTCATCGTGTTCGGAGTCCTTACACCTCTTCTCGGGACCAAACACGGTGAGTATCGAGCAAACCGTACCTAGGTCTGCGTTTGAGATGGGGGAAACACAGAGTTCAACTTTGTATGTATATTAAACATTGGTAGTGAATGAGCGATTTATAGCAGCCGAGTTAATAAACTTGTAGCGGCTAGTGATGATCTCACCTGACGACGATTCCCACGACAGGAAGTGGTGAATCAATAGATCATACCCCTGAACACGAAGAGGGGTCTCACGAGCCTAGTCACAGGCATGACCACGACCATGCCGATCCGAGCACGCTCAACACGCAGAACGGGGCGTCAAAAACGGTTTCCCACCGCTCGAACATGGGGACGCTGACCCCGCGCGTCCTCGATCTCATCGAAGCCATCCGTCGGGAAGAGCCATCCAGCATCAACGAGACCGCACGGGTTGTCAACCGGGACGTGAAGAACGTCCACGAGGAACTCAGTCGGCTCGCCCAGTTGGGCATCATCTTCTTTGAAGAAGACGGCCAGAGTAAACGTCCGGTCGTCTGGTTTGACGAACTCGTCATCAACCTCCCGTTTGATCCGGAAGCCGGTGACACCGCAACCGTCGCACCGTAAGGCCCGGCGAGTTTATACCATATCGAAAGTTGCAATTTGAAATTCGAATAACCCTTATATCGGCTTCGTTGAAACATGCTGCGAGTAATACTGTTGACCCACTCGCGGCCATTACAGTCACGCTCTATATACGAAGGGAGGACACGAGTATATGTATCAGTGGCGGCGAAAGTCACCTACCAGAAGATGATGGCAGGCAGTCAGAATTCAAACAGACTAGATATGCGGCATACGGTATGGAAGACCGTATGCTACAGCAAGTGACGCGGATCTACGACAACCGATCACGGAACAAGACGAGCTACGAGAATTTCCGGGACGTATGTGCTCTGACAACGACGCCACCGATGCCAATTCGCTGGTCTACGTCGGCGTTTTCTGCGTGAGTATGACCTCGGTTTTGTTCATGCGCTACACCAGCGCAGAGAGCGGCGAAATGTTCGGATTCGTGGTTCCGTTCATCAGCGTGATCGTCTTCCTCTCGCTCAGCGAACAGGATCGGCGAATTGTCGAAGAGGACGAGTGAGATGCACGAACCGGCGGCTCAACTCTCTCGCTACCCGAGCAGGAACACGAGCAGCGCGACACCAGCCGCGAGCGTCAAGAAGAGGACGCTCCGACCGATGCCCGCCCGGATCTCGACGTCGGCGCCGAGCGCCGAGACGGCCGCTCGCGGGTGCGTCGCGGTCCGCTTGACGCCGGCGACCAGCCGCATCACGACGCGGTCGACGGCAGCCCACAGCTCCGTGACGCCCCAGACTGTTCCCCGGCTCAGGTAGAATGCGGCCGGGTACGTCACCGCGTCGACGTCGCGCATATGGTGGGCGAGCCAGCCGAGCGGGCGCTTCAGCGCGAAGAAGCCGACGAAGCCGGTCACGAGTAGCGCCGCGCTCTCCGTCAGGTGGCTCGCGCTGTACGGGTGCAGTTCCGGCGCGACCGCGGCAGTGAACGGCATCAGTTCGACGAGGTAACCGTAGGTGAGCGGCGTGCCGAAGAAGACACAGGCGCCGCCCGCCAGGAGCATCCCCGCCGTCTGGAACGGCGTCGCGTCTTTCGGCGATAGCGTCGCCGACCCGTGAAAGAACATATAGTAGCCGAGCTTGATGAACGACATGAACGTCCCCACGCCGCCGAGGATCAGCAGCCACCACAGCAGCCCTTGGCCGAACAGCAGCTCGAAGTTGTGGACCTCGTGGGCGGAGGAGATCACCATCCCCTTCGAAATGAACCCGTTGAACCCCGGAACGGCGGTAATCGAGGCCGCACCCACGAGGTAGACGAGAAAGGTGATCGGCATCTCCCGCCAGAGTCCGCCCATGTCCCTGATGTCCTCGACGCCGGTACGGTAGACGACGACACCGACTGCCATGAACAGGAGGCTCTTGTAGAGGACGTTGTTGAACAGGTGCGCGAACCCGCCGGTGACGGCGAACTCGCCGACAGCAGTCGCGAGCCCGAGTCCGGCGAGCATGTAGCCGACCTGCGCCTGGATGTGGTACGACAGCAGGCGACGCGGATCGTACTGCAGCAGCGCGAAGAACGCGCCGTAGACGGCCATGAACCCGCCGAGATACGCGAGCCACATCCCGCCCTCCGGGAACGCACGGTACATCACGTACACCGCGGTCTTCGTCGTGAACACCGAGAGGAACACCGACGCCGCGACGTGCGGGCGCGGGTAGGTGTCCGGCAGCCACGTGTGCAGGAAGATGAACCCGCAGTTGACGCCGATCCCGATCGCGGCGAGTAGCGTCGCGGAGGCGTGGATCCCGGTCGTCGACGAGAACAGGAATATCTCGCCGGCCGGCACGCTCCCGAGCATCGCCGCGCCGTGGACGACGACCGCGCCGAGGAAGAATGTCCCGCCGATGCCGTGGAACAGCGCGTAGCGGTAGCCGGCCCGCACCGCTTCCCCGCCGTACTGCCACACCAGCAGCGTCGAGGTGACGGCCATCAGCTCCCAGAAGAAGATCAGGGTGAGCCAGTCGCCGGCGTAGATCGTCCCGATCGTCGAGGCGACGTAGATGAGCGCGAACGCAGTCACCCACGTGGGCGCCTCGGTGCCGTACGCGTACAGCACCGCCGCGGTCGCGAGGAAGCCGACGACGACCCCCATCAAAAGCGAGAACTGATCGACGTTGAAGAAGACCACGTCGAAGCCGAGGAACTGTGTCGCGAGGTACGTCCCCGCGCCGCCGTCGCCGAGCAGGACGGCCTGCGCGAAGGTGAACGCCGTCGCCAGCGCGGCCACTGCGTGACCGGACCGGCGCGGGAGCGCGAGCACGGCGAGGGCGGCGAAGGCGAGCAGCACGTACGGAGGCACCGAGGTGAGAATCGGGTTCACGGCCGCATCATCCCCTCGGGGAGTCGCGTGTCGACGATGAGCTCGATCAGCTCCAGGAAGCCCATCTCGTAGGGTATCACGCCGAGCAGCACCGCGAGGCTCATCGCGGTGAGGATCGGCCCGAGTGTGAACCACGTGGACTCGCCCCCGCAGAGGGCGTCGAGCCCCGCGATGTGCTCCCAGTCGCTCGCGGGCGGCCCGCCCGCGTGGCCGTGGTTGTCGTGGTCTGCGTGATCGTCATGGCTCGTGTCGTGGGCATCATGCCCTGTCTCATCGCCTCCGTCATCGCCGTCGCCGCGCCCCACGCCAAACGGAACGTCGGCGTCGGAGGGGCGCTGGTCGACCGCGTAATCGCCGGTGTCGACGCGCTCTGCGGGCTCGGAGAAGTCCCGGTCGCTCGTGTCGAAGTCCGGGCATACCACGCCGTCTTCGTCGGTCGGGAGGTCGTCCATCTCCGCGTCGGGGATGTCCGAGTCGTCCGGGACATCGGCGTCGTCGCCCGTGGACTCCGCTCCCTCGGCATCGATTGCCGAGTCGCCCTCGGCACTCTCGACGACCTCGTCGACGTCGGGGTCGTCGTCGTTACAAGCGTCAACGTCGTCGTCGGCATCCTTCGGACGGCCCCCATCGGTCGCCGGCAGCGTCGACCGCGTCTCGCCGCCCATCCGGAAGTCGACGAGCGGCTTCGCGTCGTGGGCGTCCTCCGCCTCGAAGAAGGCCGTGTAGATCACCGGCCAGAAGTACGCGATGTTGAGCACGCCGGAGAGCAGCAGCGCGCCGACGAGGTAGTAGGCGACCGGGGTCAGCCGAGCGCCCATCCGAATCCCGCCGATCAGCATGTAGTACTTGCTGACGAACCCGGCCAGCAGCGGGATTCCGGCCATCCCGAGCGAGGCGACCGTAAAGGCCCCCATCGTCAGGGGCATCCGCTTGCCGATCCCCGCCATCTCGGAGATGTAATCGGTGTGCGTCGAGACGTGGAGGTTCCCGGCACAGAAGAACAGGGTGAGCTTCATGAACGCGTGCGCCGGGATGTGCAGCAGCGCGCCGACGAGCCCGTACCAGCCGTACAGGCCGAGTCCGAGGATGATGTAGCTCAGCTGGCTCACCGTCGAGTAGGCGAGCCGCTGTTTCAGGTGGTCCTTCCGCAGGGCGATGATCGAGGCCGCCGTCAGCGTGATCGCTCCGATGGTCGAGAGGACGAGTCCGGCCGAGAAGCCGAACGGGAGCGAGAGGTCGAAGACGAGTTCTGGGCCGAACACGTCGAGGACGACCCGCGAGACGCCGAACGCCCCGGACTTGACGACCGCGACCGCATGCAGCAGCCCGGAAACGGGCGTCGGTGCGACCATCGCCTCGGGGAGCCACTGGTGGAGCGGCATGATCCCGGCCTTCACGCCGAACCCGATCGCGAGCAGGAAGAAGGCGAGCATCGCGAGGCCGGGGTCGGCGTTCGCCAGTTCCTCGATGCCGCCGGCCGTGAACGAGACGTTGCCGGCGATGAGGTAGACGAGGGCGGTCCCGGCGAGGACGAGCACGCCGCCGCCGAACATCGTGTACGCGAGGTACTTCCGGCCGGCCGCGCGGGCCTCGTCGGTCTCGTCGTGGGCGACGAGCGGGTACGTCGCGATCGAGAGGAGCTCGTAGAAGACGAAGATCGTCACGAGGTTGCCCGCGAACGCGATCCCCATCGTCGCCGACAGCGACACCGCGAACGCGGCGAAGTACCGGGTCTGGTTCACCTCGTCGTTCCCGCGCATGTAGCCGATGCTGTAGAAGGAGGTGACGATCCACAGCCCGCTCGCGAGGAACGCGAATAGCATCCCGAGCGCGTCGGCGCGCAGGACGAACTCGATGCCGCCGGGCAGGAACGCGCCGAGCGACCACTCGAACACCGCGCCGTCGAGGACCGCCGGCAGCATCGAGGCGACGATCGCGAACTTCGTGACCGCCGCCGCGATCGTCCACCCCTCGCGGACGTTCGGGGAGCGGTGCGACGCGGCGATGAAGAACGCCGCGACGAACGAGACGAGGACGGCCAGTAGGGGGCGTAGATCGGTTATGGGTACGTCAGTCATGCGAACACCTCCATGAGGACCGGGTCGAACCACTTGAACAGCGCGTAGCCGCCGAAGCCGAGCGCGACCGCGACGAGGAACATCGCCAGTAACGCGGGCGGCACCCGATAGAGAACCAGCGAGGGACGCGGCGTGCCCTCACGGGCGCGACGGGGGACGTCGCCGTCGGCTTCACTTCCTTCGACGACAGCCTCCACGATGTGCACGACTGTCGCACGGAGGGTCGGCAACGGCTCGACGGGGACGACGATCGTCAATCGCGGATCCGAGCCGGCGTCACCGGTAGCGTTCGTGACGGGCTCGTCTGCGTCGTCGGTGTCAGTCACCCACACACCTCCGACGGGTTTAGGATCCACCGTCTCTGTGTACATGGGTATCCCTACTCGGATACTTTTCCTACCGTCCCTAAACGGTTTGTATCCCAGTCGATACGAACAGAACGACGAAAGCGCCGTCACTGATGTCGCAGCCGAGACAAGGATCCTACGCCTCCTCCACTCGCTCGAACGATACCACGAATCGGTCGGCAATCTGCCCGGCGGTGCAGTCCTTCGAGCCGGCCGCCTCCTCCGGAAGTATGCACTCATCTGCAAGCGAAGCTCGTGATCCTCGTCGTGACGCTTCTGATCTCGTACTGGTTGGCATACAAACGACGCCAATCGAGTCGCACCAATCGTCATATTGGCCGTAACTGAAGAGTGATTCATTACAATCGAACGACTGAACACCGATCTTCTGCTTAAATATCAAAGGTCACGCGGAGCATGTCCCGCGTGCCCGAACCGAGCCCCAAGGCCAACACGGTAATCAGAAGCATCAACGTGTTTCGAACCGCCTTCATTTCGATCGTCACCGGCAATCAGTTGATGGACTGGTTCTCGGAGGCGATCCTGTTTGTGTTCGGCGAAACCGACCCTCATCGGATGTCGTTTCTGATCTCCGACCGCATCATCAGCCAACTCGGGGCGGTCGTCGCGCTCATGGCGATCACCTACCTCGTCGTCCGCGAGCTCCCGGAACCGTTGACCATCCTAGAGGATATACTCTACTTGCTCACAGGTGAGGATCATGACCTCCAAGCCACTCTCGATCTCCCGCGTGAGCCCGCGGTCGAACAGCCAGAAGCGGCGACGAAAAGTGACTGAGATCCTCCCAATCACCCACGATCCGGGATGTATGATCGCATTGCTGCCACGACCTTATCGGTGACCACAGCCGTAATCGTTTCCTGCTTGCCAACGATGTGAAGACTATTTTCAGTATTGCCACCGTCTACGGGATTAATATTGGACGTTAGCCGGAGATCTGTGATCGGCACCATCGATCCTTAACCCTGCGCCAGTCTCCTAGTGCAACGTACATAGAATCTATCAAATCCCATATTTCTGGAGTTGCCACGGTTTTTTTACTTGTGTGACTCGATATCTAAACTCGTGGCGAATCCGATTGATCAACGAGTCGAGACGCTGTTGACCTCGTACACAGTTATTATTGTTGCCGCTCTTCTGATCGGTGCTGCGGTCGGTCCGACAGCCTCATTGGCGTTGTTTGAGGACGACGATCGTGGGACCGTCGCAGTGGTAACGATTGAAGGGCCGATCAGCGGCAATTCCGCGGACGATGTGACTCACGAACTACGTACAGTCCGGCAGAACAGCTCGATTGATCCAGTCGTGTTGCCCATCAACAGCGGCGGTGGGCCGTCGCGGCAAGCGAATCACAGTACCGGGCGGTCAAGCGACTTGCCCGCGTGAAGCCAGTCATTACCAGCGTCCGCAGCATCGCAGCCTCGGGAGGTTACTACACGGTGCTGCCGAGCGACGAGATCTACGTGACACCTGGAAGCCTCGTCGGGAGCGTCGGCGTACGCGCGCTAGTCCCCCAACCTGACGGAGTACCCTTGCCTATGGCGATCGGTCCTGATAAAGTCGGTGGCCTCACTAGTGACGACATCCGGGCCTAAGTAGAGACGCTCAAGCGCTCGTTCATCGATAGCGTGTACGCAGAGCGTGGCTCTCGGCTCTCACTGTCTCGAACTGATCTGAGCAACGCGAAGGTCTACTCTGGTGCTGCCGCCGTCGAGAACAGCTTGGCTGACGGGATCGGAGATAGGGAGACGGCTATAGCTGCCGCGGCAGAGGCGGCAGAGCTCGACGAATATTCGGTTGCTTACCGCTCGACGACGCCAAACCTGCGCTTCATCCCCCCAACTGGTGAATGTTAATAACCAATAAAGCTAATTACTCGTTCAGTAACGAATCTGGCTTGATTCTGGAGAGCCGCATCGCGTTGCCGGTGACACCAAGAGTCATACCAGCATCGCCGATAAGGACAGCTGCCCAGATCGGGACGAGTCCGAAGGGCACACCGAGTGCGAGGAGTCCTTTCGCACCCAGACTCGTCCAGATGTTCTGCCGGATGACGCTGTTCGCGTCGTGCGAGAGTTCGTAGAGGTACGGTAGCTTCGATAGGTCGTCGCTCATCAGTGCGATGTCTGCTGTTTCGAGAGCAGTATCCGTTCCAGCGGCACCCATCGCAATACCCACGGTCGCCGTCGCAAGCGCGGGTGCGTCGTTAACGCCGTCGCCGATCATAGCGACCCCGTCGTACTGTTCGTCGAGCTCTTTGATCGCCTCGACCTTCTCGTCGGGCAGGAGTTCTGCGCGGAACTCGTCGACGCCGACCTCCTCGGCAATCGCCCGGGCCGTACGTTCGTTGTCACCGGTAAGCATAACGATGTGCTCAACGCCGAGATCGTGGAGCCGCTGGATCGCTGCCTTCGCTCCGGGTCGAATCTCGTCGGCCACGGCGATCACGCCCTCAATCTCGTCCTCAGTCCCGACTAAGACGACAGTCTTCCCTTGTGATTGGAGTTCGGGGACCGTCCCCTCAAGAAGGTCGAGACAGTTGTTGCGCTCACACATCTGCTGACTCTTCGTCGTGACGACACCGCCGTCGGTCGTCGCGTGGACGTGTTCGAGATTGAACCCGAGTTCCTCGAAGAATCCCGGTTTCCCTGCGTAGTGTTTCTTGCCGTCGAGAGAGGCTTCGACGCCTTTCCCGGTGATACTATCGAAATCATCGACTGTCGGCGCTCCGATATCACTCTCCTCGGCGAATTCGATGATTGCATCGCCGATGGGGTGTTCCGACCGTGATTCCAGCCCGCGGGCACAGCGGAGAACATCGTCCTCACTGTTGTCGTTCAACGGGACGACGTCGGTGACGGTGAGTTCGCCTTTGGTGATCGTGCCGGTCTTGTCCATTGCAATGGCGTCCACCGCGCCCATCGCCTCGAGATGGTTGCCGCCCTTGATGAGGACACCATTCTTCGCGGCGCTGGTGATCCCCGACACCACCGAGACGGGTGTGGAAATAACGAACGCACAGGGACATGCAAGCACAAGCAGCGTGAGGCCGTAGACGATGAACGTCGGCCACGATGCCCCGAATAGGAGCGGCGGGACAACTGCAACCAGGACCGCAAAGCCGACGACGACGGGGGTGTAGTATGATGAGAACCGCTCGACGAACTGCTCGCGTTCGGTTTTGTTGGACTGTGCGTCTTCGACCATCTGGACGATGCGCGAGAGTGTGTTATCGCCCGCTTCGGAGGTGACCTCGATTTCGAGATAGCCCTGTTCGTTGATTGTGCCAGCGTACACCTCGTCACCCGGTGTCTTGTCCACTGGCACGCTCTCGCCTGTGATGGGGGCCTGGTTGACAGCACTCTCTCCGTCAAGAACCTCGCCGTCCATCGGGATTTTTTCACCCGGACGCACGACGACGACATCGCCGACAGCCACGTTATCGACAGGAACGGTTACCTCTTCGCCATCGCGTTTTACGGTCGCCTCGTCCGGCGATAGATCCATCAACTCTTGGAGTGAGTTCCGGGCGCGATCCATCGAATAGCGTTCAAGCAGCTCTGCAATACTGAACAGGAACGTGAGTGTGGCGGCCTCAAAGTAGAGCGCTTCCCCGAAGACGAGGCTGGCGATGATGGCGCCGCTGATGGCAATACTCATCAACAGGTCGATGTCGAGATTCCGGTTCAACGCAGAGTAGTAGCCGTTGCGGAAAATGATCTGGCCAGCGATCCCAACCGCGCCGAGGAACAGGATGTCGGCGACAAGTAACTCGCGCCCGACGAGCTCGGCCACAAGGACGTTCTGGCCCGTAAGGAAGAACTCAAAGAGGAGCCCAAGTGCGACGAGCCCCCCGCTAATCCACGTTTTTATCGCCCGCGAACTTGTCCAAACGTTCTCCCGTTCGTCAGTCGAACTCTCGGCAGTGTTTGCGTCGTTCGCAGTCGAGTCGGTCACTTCGTAGCCAGCACTCTCGATCGCATCAGTGATCTTCGATGGCGAAGTGGAGTCGTCATCGTAGGTCGTCACTACTTTCCCAGTAGTCGGTTGTGTCTCGTAACTCGAGAGCCCCGGGAGATCATCAAGGGCGTTCTCAATTTTTCCCGCACAGGATGGACAGTCCATTTCGGGGACAGTGAACGCCGCGGTTGTCTCGCCCTGGTACTCAACCGTATAGCCCGCTTTTTTGACGCGGTCGGCGATTTCGTCCGGAGATGTTTGGCTTCTCTCATAAGAAACAGAGAGTGTTCCAGTCGTCACCTGTGGGTCAACAGTGGTAATACCATCAAGTTTTCTGACACTATTTTTCACCTTCCCCGCACAAGATGGGCAATCCATCTCGGGCACCGAGAACTGGGCAACATCGTCCCGATTTGACGAGGTCGAGGATACGCTATCAGTGTCCTGTCCGTTAGTGTCATGGTCGTGTTCGTGGTCGTGACCACCTTCTTCTGGTGGTGATGTCATTATGTGAAACGAATGCTCTCAAACTTATTAACCTGGCTGCTATAATACCCCCCAATATTAACAATTCTTATTAAATTCTGTAGTGTAGAATAATAAAAGCGGATGATTTACAGCCAGCCAAGGGACGCACTCGGAGACTTGATTCGAACCTACTCATTGGTGCCTACACTAACAGTAGTCTATCTGATATATGCTCATCCACTATCGGTAGTTCCCATCGTTCCTAATTACGGACTCTGCTTCTGGGAGAAAATGAGATCGACGTCAGAGATCCGTTTGTATATATGATCTGAATTCATATACAGGAATATAACCATGACGTTACTCAAACAGGCGCTTGCGAGGGTCTATGAGTATCGGATGTACTTCCTCGGCGTCTCGGGGTTCGTCATCGCTGGGCTCGCCGTTACCTACGGCGTCCAGACCGAAGACACGGTGGCGGCACTCGGTGCACTCCTGTTTCTGCCGAATGCGGTTGTCCTCCTCGGCATCGGGCTCCGAGAACAAGGATTGATCGGCAATCTATCGCCATCGGGATCCAACCCGGAGTAACGCCCTTCCGACACATTTCTCTTAGTTCGTTTTGACAAGCGTGAGCCGCTGCTGTATCATCTGATCGACGTTGTACAGGAGCACGCTGACCGAGGCGAGGACGGTTCCCAGATAGACGATCAATCCGGGTGGTCCGGAAACCGTTCCACCGAGGGCCGCGCCACCGAGTCCAACAACGATGAGCTCAGCCCACGTCAGCAGAATGCGCGACAATAGCCACGTTCGGTCGGCATCAATCGATTGCTCGTCCGACGCGACGGTGAGCCCTTCCCCGTCGTCAGGAACGTTGGCGTCGACCACTGTCAGTAAGCCTCCTCGGGGGATATGGGACCACTGAACGCCGAGTAGAGCACGACAAAGTAGCTTGCCACCAGCGGCAACAACAGTGCGGCGGCTATTGACATCAGATTCAGCGGGAGCGTCGAGACAATGGTTTCGCTGATCGTTGCTCCAGTTGCTGGGTCGATGGCAGGATACATAATAATCCCCACAACGGCGATCAGCCCGTACGTGAGGACCGCTGCCGCCCCGAGTGCCAGTAGACTCTCACCGCGCCGCATGGCGACGATGTATCCCGCGGTGAGGCCGATCGAAGTCACCACTAACACGACGATGGCCGGATGTAGCAGTGTCAACAGCCCACTGGGCAGTCGCACGGCGAGGATCGCTAGCGTTGCCACCACCGCCACCAAGTAGCCGACGACCGCGAACTGACCGTACGTCGACACCCGCTCGGGCAGATCGAGTGGCGCTTTCAGCCGGAGGAACGCCGCCCCGGAGACGACCGTCAGCAGCGTCAGCGTGAAGCCGACGACGACGCCGATGAGCGAGACGGAGCTCTCGTTGCCGACGAGCCAGTTGCCGGCGAAGACACCGAGCAGGAACGGCGCGAGGACGCTCCCAGCAACGAAGGCGACACTCCACGCCCGCTGCCAGCGCTCGTCATGACGCTGTTCGTACATCTCAGGCGCCAGCCCACGAAGGATGAGCGCACCCAAAATCCCGAACATCAGCAGGTAGTGCCGGCTGAACAGGTTCGCGTAGGCCGCGGGAAAGGCGGCAAAGAGTGTGCCGCCAAAGACGACCAGCCAGACCTCGTTGCCGTCCCAGAACGGACCGACGGCAGCGAGGACAGCCTCATGTTCCCGGTCGGTGTTGAGCAGACCGTAAATCGCCCCTGCCCCGAAATCGAACCCATCGAGAAACAGGAACGTCGCTAGCAGCGTGAAGATGAGACCGAACCACATCTCAGAGAGCGGGAGGCCGAACAGCGGTCCAGCACTGAGCGACTCGACGCTAATCATTGATGATACCTCTCGGCTGTCCGCTAGCAGTATCAATCTGCGTCGACCTCCCCATGACCGTCGGCACGTCAGTCATCGTCGGTACCTCCCGCGGCCGACGTGTCTAGCATAGGTGTGCGGTCGGGACGCTCGCGAAGCTGTTCGCGACCGGGCGGGCCGTTGCGGATGACCCGAGTGATAACGTAGGTATACAGCCCGAGCAACGCAAGGTACACCACGGCGAAGCCAACGAGTGAGATCGTCGCTTCAGTTCCCGTTAACCCGGGTGAGACCGCTTCACTGGTCTTCATCACATCCTGAATGACCCACGGCTGTCTGCCGACCTCGGTGACGATCCAGCCGAGTTCGACCGCGAGGATGCCCAGCAGTGACGAGCCCATCAGTGCCTTGTGTAACAGACCATCATTCAGTAGCTGGCCCTTGTACCATCGGTAGCCACCCCAGAACGATAACAGGATGAACCAAAATCCCAGACCGACCATCGCACGGAAAGCCCAGAAGACGATGGCGACCGGCGGCGCCTGGCTCTCAAAGGTGTTCAATCCACGTATCTCGGCGGTCGGATCACCCCCGCTGGCGAGCCACGACGCGCCACCGGGTATCCCGATGCCGAACAGTTCCTTCGCCCGTGGGTCGGTGATCGAATCGAGGTTCGTCGGGACGGCGATAAGATACTCAGGCACGTAGGAGTCGGTCTCCCAGACGGCCTCCATTGCGGCAAACTTCTGCGGTTGGGTTTCGGCGACCGAGCGGGCGTACATGTCGCCCTGATAGACTTGAAACGGGGCCGTGATCAGCAGAGCGACGAGGGCGATCTTCAGGGTCATCTCCCAGAAATTCACGTTGTCGACATCGATCCCACGAACGTGGTGTTTGAACACGTAGTAGGCGGCGATGCCGGCCATGAAGAGCGCGACCGATTCGACGGCCGCGTTCTGCATGTGGACAAACATGTAGCCGAATCGGGGGTTAAAATACGCTGCAAGCGGATCGACGAGCTTAACGACCGTCTGGCCGCCCTCGGTGACTAGTTCATAGCCACGCGGGGTTTGCATCCATGAGTTCGCGATGAGAATCCACACGGCTGAGAGCCACGTGCCAAGACCGACAGCGACGCTTGAAATGAAGTAGAGCGTGTCATCGACGCGCTCACGGCCGAAAACGAAGATCCCGAGGAACGTCGCCTCTAGCATGAACGCCATCATCCCCTCAACGGCTAGCGGGCCACCAAACAGTTCGCCGGCGGCAATCGAAAACGCCGCGAAGTTCGTCCCGAACTCGAATTCGAGGACGATTCCAGTAACGGTGCCGACAACAAAGGAGATGGCGAAGATCTTGGTCCAGAAGCGACGCAACTGTTCGTACACCGGCTCGCCAGTTCGAATGTCCTTCCATGTAAAATAGATAAGAAACGGGGCTAACCCCATGCTCATCACCGGAAAGATGATATGGACGATTGTGGTGAGGGCGAACTGGAGCCGGCTAGCGATAAGTGGATCGACCATGGCTGAAGGAGTGGCTAACAGCCGATTCTAAAGAACATATCATGTTAAACATATCCGCACCTCCTTCTCGCCGGGAAGCGGCGAACCGTTTATTATGTCGACCGATAACGCCGCCGTATGGATACCCGGCGTGTCGTTCTTGTGCTCGTCTGTCTGGTGACGGCGATCATGGCTATCAGAGGGTTTGTCGCGCTCCAGAACGTGGAGTTCGGCACGGTCGGGCGACAGCTCGGTGTGGGGGCGATCGTCTTCATCTTCGGGATCGCACTTGTCCGTCGATGGGATGAGATCGGGTAATAATTGACGTAGCGTTCGGTGATTCATCAACACTCAACACGGTCCACAATCGGCAGGTCACATCGAGTTAGCGGAGAGCCACAACGGATAGAATTATTAAGATATCAGGGTAATCCTCCGTTGACGTACGAAATCCAGGTTGATAACGGAATAGTTACTGTGACGAGGTGTTCTCTGTCCAAGGATCTAGTCTTTCATATCCGTCCTCCAGGCTCTTCTCCTTCTACAGATGATGCACTGGAGTGTTTCCTTCGTACGGCAGAACCCAAACCTGTGTGTTTAATCTACTAGATTAAGAATCACAATGTAGGTGATTTCGTTTGGGAACTACTCAGAGCCACGACAGCGGACACGGCCATGATAGTGGCGAACGGAGCATCCGGAAATTGGGCGTGGTCGCCCTGATCAACCTCGTCGGCTTCGTGATCGAACTTGCTGGTGGTCTCCTCTTCGGTTCCGTAGCCCTGATCGGCGACGCCTTCCACATGCTGTTCGACGCGCTCGCGTACGTTCTCGCCTTCGGTGCCGCCTACGTCTCACGACGTACTGAACCAGGCGAGTACTGGTCATACGGACTGGACCGTGTCGAGCCGTTCACTGCGTTTCTGAACGGTGTCCTCCTCGTTCCGATGGTGGGATACCTCGTCTGGGAGTCCTATCAGCGATTCCTCAAACCCGTCGAGATCGATCCGTTGATGACAGCAGGACTCGCTACGGGCGGACTGGTCGTGAACTTCGCGTCCGTGTACTACTTACAGGGCGGCGAAATGAACCTCAACGAGAAGGGTGCGTACTACCATCTTATCGGGGATACCGGCGCGTCCGTCGCTGTCATCGTTTCGATGCTCGTTGTTGAGTTCACTGGATCGACACTCGCTGACCCAATCACGGCAGTGTTGATCGCGGTCATCATTATCTGGTCGGCTGTGAAACTACTCCGTGAGAGCGGCAAAATATTCTTCCAGCGGAGTCCGGTTTCCGTCGACGAAGTCGAAACCCGGTTAAAACAACTCGAGGGCGTCGTGGCAGTCGATGATGTACACGTTTGGCAGTTATCGAGTACGATCCGCGTCGCGTCGATGCATCTGAAAGACGATGTCCAGTCACTCGAGGAGCGGGAGAAACTCAAAACACAGGCTGTCGACGTTCTTCACGACGAATTCGACGTTGACCACGCGACTATCGACATGGCTAGTGAATCGAACGAATATGCACAGGTGCCAGAGCATCAGTAAGCGATGACGGCGTGGGACTCACGGTTTCTCTGAGCACTTCACGTTACCTGCAAGTAGAGGGCGGAGAGCAATACGGCATTATACACACCATGGATCACAGCTGGGGTTACGAGGTTCTCCGCATATTCGTAGGTGGCGCCGAGGACGAGTGCGAGAACGAACACGACGGCCATGTAGGTGAGTTGGCCATCACCACT
Source organism: Halorubrum salsamenti (assembly GCF_007671685.1). Classification (GTDB taxonomy): domain Archaea; phylum Halobacteriota; class Halobacteria; order Halobacteriales; family Haloferacaceae; genus Halorubrum; species Halorubrum salsamenti. The sequence continues at coordinate 15,231 of NZ_VCNL01000008.1, forward strand.
GAGAGCTGTCGTGTGACTCACAGCGAAGATCGCACTCGCAATAACGACTGCACTCCCTGGCCGGAAGGTTTGTCGTAGTGTTCCCTGGATAAGCCCTCGGAATAAGAATTCTTCGCCAGGACCAACGAGCAGTAGTGAGAATGGCACTACGCTCTTGTGACGTAGATTGTTGGTGAGTCAGAGAACTGCTTGGACAATCTCTTTCAGTGCCTCTCGACCCGGTTTATGGAGGATTCGTCGCCGAAGCTGGAGCGGTCTGAGATACGCTGTCAGTTTGTCCTTTGAGACGCCTCGATGCGGCGAGAGCCACCGTCGCGCCAGCGACGCGTGGCTCTCGCACGTGTTCACGTGCGCGTCTCCATCAGCGTACTCGCCGTCATCGTGAATTACTGCTTCTCGGTGGAAGTTCTCGTCATCGTCGAGTGGATCGTAGGCCCGAAATCCGTCAGTATACACGGTCAGCGACTCCTTCTCGTGGTTGCCGAGAAGGAGTCGCACCGTCGCTTCGTCGGCGGATTTCGCCGGAATGACGTATCGCTGACCGCTGCCGCGATCCACGAGGACGAACACGGGTGGTTTGTCTTGATCATACGTTCCGCGTCCGCGTCGAGAGAGGCCGCGAGAGCGCGACCAGCGGTCGCGCTCGCGGCCTTTCAAGCCGGAAGAGACGTAGAACTCGTCAATCTCGACCGGGCCAACGAGAGAGATGTCTGGCGCGTCGAGCGTTCTGGCGAACTGCTCGACGCGCCGGCGAAGTGAACGATACGAAACGTCAATTTCAGCATCTAACTGGCGGATACTCGTGTTGAATCGGAGGAACGAGTAGAACGCGAACAAGAGCTTGTCGAGGCCGATCTTCGCGTGCGCGAAGATCGTGCCAGTCTTGTCGTTGAACGTGCGGTCGCAATCCTTACAGAGATACCGTTGATACTCTCGATAGCTGCCGTGTTTGATCACTGACTCAGACCGGCAGCGGGGGCAACAGAGGCCCTCGCGGCGCTCGCCTCTGAACTCAGCAATTCAAATGGGAACATTGCGTTCGGGTGACGCGTTCGCGTCACCCTTGCCCGCTACGCTTCCACAGCGACAGCTCTACCTGACCAACAATCTACTTCCGAAGAGCGTAAGAGGCAAAGGAGGATACCCAATACGTAGGACACCGACCTCATTTGACGTACCGAACTCGCAAAGTCGGAGTGACCACGGACTCGTTATGTAGACACCATGAGTCGTCTACGGATGTCGAATTCTGTTTCGTAAAGTGATTAGGCTTAACTGGATTCGCCAGTGAGATCAATATGCTCCGTTGGTGTAGCTCGGCCAATCATCTCGGTATCTCACGCCGAGGACCGAGGTTCAAATCCTCGATGGAGCATCTCCAACCCGCTTCGACCCTCTATAGGCCGACCTCATATCTGCCCACTACACGACTAGCTTCACAGAATCGCGTGTTGGGCAGGTATACCTCCGTAGAACTAGTTGCAATCACCAGCCTATGTCTGGTTGCTTTTGCTACCGCGACGGTCGTATTTACCGTAGGCGGAACTCCTTCAAGCACGTTGTCGACGGCAGGTAGATGTCAAGAAAGCCAGTGGCATCCTCGTCATCGCCGATCAGAACGATGATCTTCGTATCACGGTTGCTCAGCTGCGTGAGCGTGTCATCTCTACCCAATTGTGATTCGCCGACGACAACGTCGCCGTTTCGGAGACACTCGAAGACGATTTCGTCGAACACGATGATACCGCGGATCACTGTTTCCTCGATACTCGTTGCGACGGAGAATGGTGTCGCGAACTCGAGTACCCATGGACACCCGATCAAGACACTGACAACGCCGTCAGGACGGCGATCGAGACGCCAGCCCCCATCACGAGCGACCAGCCGCCAGCAATACCGCTCCGCCCACGACGACTGAAAGACCGGACGACCCGGATCGATCGACCCATCGCTGGATGCCGTGGTCTCCACTCTGGTGACCTCAGACCCACGTGATGAGCCGTCAACTCTGCTGGATACACTGTCACTCACCGTGAACACAGCAGCCCCGTTTGTGACGACCGCTCCGCCGACGAGATTGTCGCCCACTCGCTTCAGGGCTGGAAGGTGATTCACCCGCCGTGACTGCTTTCTCGACCGTACATTCGCTCTCGGCAAGATCAGAGCTATTTCTGAATATACAAAGAATACATAATAATCGCGAGTGCGAAAGCGACGAACATACTATTTATGAGGACAACATATGCCAATGAGACAGAGAAGAACTGATTAGCTACACCTGTCAACAGTGCTCCGAGCGTGAGGACACCAAATCCGATACCCAGAACGCGGAGAGAATTCTCACCAGTTCGCCGATAAGCTTTGAACGCGATATAAGTAATTCCACCCCCGAGAATCAGGATTACAAACTTAACTATCGCAATTGCGGGTACAACTTCCTTCATATTTCGTCCCCCATCATTGTCCAGATGTCAGCAAGTCGCTCGTCGGTAGACTGTGATAGCCGCTCGATATTCACCGAAAACTCACCCGTGTCATCCAGGGAAATCATTACGTCATTGAATGACCGCTCGTAGTGAGTGACACGTCCGCCACCGGGATTGATCGTATCCCACTTTCGTACGAGAGCAGCGGAGCTGAGAAGTTCTAATTTGCGATACAACGTCGACTTGGGGATGTCACAGACATCGCTCAATTCGTTTGCAGTCATAGGTTCAATGGTTTCGCGGAGAATGGATCGACACTCAGGATCGTCCAACGCATCGAGGACATCTTGTAACGCCGGTGTGTCCTCAGATGACGCTGAATTGTCTCGCATTGTTCTATTAAATATGTTGGGCGGAATATGGGGTCCAATTGTTCTTCGGGAATGCTCCTGATGGTTCGGATCTAAGACCGGTTGCGATATCCAGCTCATAACAGGTAAGTTGTCGAAAGAATCGCGAGATGAGAGTCGACATAGTGATACTAATAGCGGGGTGTTATAACCTATACTGAGTTTCGGATCGTTGTGCCGTTTCTTCAATGATTTCGGAGAAGCCTCGCCCGAGCGAACTGATGAACTCGTCATTATGAAAGTGGGTACATGTTTGTTCGACAGCAATCAAATGTTTGTCAACTGAATTAACAATATCTATTACGTAAGAAGGTGGCTGGCTACTAACTGTTGTATCTCGATCAATCTTGGTCTCTATCTGAAATTTGCTCATATTAGAATTACGGCTGTGAGTGAATGAAGAGCTGTTTGCTGTCCGAACAGACCCACCCATTCAGGCATGCTTCTCATACACCTCGAGAAGTTCCTGATATCGGTTTTGGATCGTTACTTGGCTGACGTGGGCGATTTCACTTACAGTCTCCTGTGTGAGCTGTTCGTTCGTGAGATGGGTCGCAGCATACAGCGCGGCGGCCGCCAATCCTGCCGGGTTTTTCCCACTGTGGACACCATTATCTGTTGCCACCTCAAGAAGTTCTCTAGAACGTCGTTCTGCTTCATCGCTCACATCAAGCGATGACGCGAATTGTGGAAGATATTGAGTCGGATTTTGCGGCTCGATCTCCAACCCGAGTTCACGGGAGAGATATCGGTATGCTCGCTGGACTCTGATTTTTTTGACACGACTTACGTCGGAGAATTCAGTCAGTGGACGTGGCGTCCCATGCTGTCGAGCAGCCGCATACAACGAAGCCGTTGACATCCCCTCAATCGATCGGCCAGGTAGCAGGTCCTTCTCTACAGCACGCTTATACAGGATGCCGGCAGTTTCTCGGACTGATTTCGGAAGACCGAGAGCAGACGCCATGCGGTTGATCTCACCGAGTGCTTGTTTGAGATTTCGCTCATAGGAATCTTTCGCCCGAAACCGCTCATCCCACATCCGAAGGCGCTGTAGTTGAGCGCGTTTGCGATCAGGAACTGCTTGTCCGTAGGCATCCTTATCCCGCCAACCAATGGTAGTACTCAATCCCTTATCGTGCATCAGATGCGTCGTCGGGGAACCAACACGACTCTTTTCATCACGTTCTTCCGACGTGAACGCACGCCATTCCGGGCCGTGATCGACTCGGCTTTCCTTGAAAATTAACCCACAACCTTCACAAGCCGATTCACCTCCATTGCCCTTCTGAATGATTTGGCCTTGACACTCAGGACACACATTGCTCTCGATACACTCCGAGACCCGCTTGCGACTATCTAACGACTGTTCGTTGCTTTGTTTTTGACACATAATGATAATATTATGGACAGGTTTGCACCTCCAAATCGTGGGTCTTCTTGACAATTCGGAGGGGTGGCTCCGCAATGAACAAGTGGCGGAATCCCACTTAGGGGGAATCCGACCTATACCTTTGTCATCATGCCTTTAACAGCCTTATCGTAATTGGGAGGCATCCCATCAATCGAGATATGGCCCAAAATTCAGCGAACTCAAACTACCTTCGAAAGACGATTTCAGAGGGTCCAGTTAAGTTCGAGCACATCGCCGGCCTGACGCTGGTTCTGACGTACATCGTGATGCTTCTCGGCGCCTATACGAGTGCAATCGGTGCTGGACTCTCTTGCCCCGACTGGCCGAGCTGCTACGGTACCTGGGTACCCTTCTTCCAACCCGATATCATCGCAAATTCACCGTACTCTGCCCTGCAGATATTCGCCGAATGGGCCCACCGGGGACTTGCGATGACTGCTGGCCTCTTCATCGCGGGGACAGCAGTTGGTGCGTGGATTTTCTACCCAGACGATACGTTAGTCAAGTGGTCCGCAACAACGGCACTCATCTTGCTTCCAATTCAGGTCGTACTCGGACGACTGACTGTCACAGAGAACCTCGAACCAATAATAGTCACGACGCACCTCGGAGTCGCTATTCTCATTCTCCTCAGCCTGCTCATGACCGTCCTTACGACCTATCTTCGTGACACACGAGTCGATAAATCCAAAATATGGGGAGAAGCATGACCGATAGCGAACGCATCTCGACTATGCTCACATCATCTGGTGGAGGACATAGACTGTTAACGAGACGTCAGTTCCTCGCGACAAGTGGAGTATTGGCGCTCAGTGGATGTCTCGGTGGCGAAAATAATGAATCAACAAATGCTGCTGTTGATGATGCGGTAGCTAACGCGCCGGACCCAGACGACCCCACATCATCCACATACGCAAGAGCGGGAGCGGCCGACCGACCAACGGTGACCTACTATGGGAACTGGAAATGTCCGTACTGTGCAGACTTCAGCACAGATTTTCTCGGCAATATAGTCACAGACTACGTCGAGCCCGGAGACATCAGCCTACAATTCCGTGCGTTGGCCTACATCGACGGTGAGCCATTCCTCGCCTCTGATGCCCCTCGTGCCGCTCAAGGTGGTCTCGGTGTCTGGAATGTAGCTCCTGAAACCTACTGGCGATACCACGAATACGTCTTCGCCAATCAACCACCGGAGGGTGAGGAATGGGCAACCACTAACAAACTCGTGTCATTCGCTGAGGAGGCTGGAGTAACGGAGACGGAACAGCTCCGGACAAAAATTCAGGAACAAGCCTACGAATCACCGGTTCGAGAGACGAGTCAGGCAGCAGCCGACGCCGGCGTTTCGGGAACCCCCGCCCTTGTGATCGATGGTGAAACAGTCAACCCGCTGAGTGACGAACAACGAACTCGTACCCTTATCGAACAACTCGCAGATGGATCGTGATCGGATCTGGCTCGTATTGGGTAGTGCAACCCTCATCGCCGGGATCGCAACAGCTGGGAGTCTCTGGTTTAGCCTCGGACTGGTACCGTGTGACCTCTGTTGGTACCAACGAATTCTGATGTACCCACTAGTAATGGTTATGGGTGTCGCAGCGATCGAAGCTCGCCCTACTGTTTGGCGGACTAGTATTCCCTTGTCAGTTCTGGGTGGAGTGATCGCAACGTATCACACAGTGTTGCAAGCGCGACAACCACCTGCTCCCTCAAAGGACCGTGTGCCGCTGTACAATAGCAGTTCCTGTAGAAAAGATGACAATTCTGAATCTCTCACTTCTGGCATTCACGCTCATTACAGCCGCAGGAGCTATCTGTATAATTGTATCTGTGAGACAAACGAAGACAAAACCACGCAACCAATGATCAAACCCAATTTACAAGCACAACCCAGTATCAGAACTCGACGTATCGCTTTCACAGATCGATCAGTGACCAGTATTTTCAAATGACAGAATCAACGACACGGATTCAGTCTGTCGGGAGTGCAGTTGGGCTCACGTACGGCTCAACGGTTATCGGGTCGATAATTGTCACCATCGCTGCCGCACTGCTGGGCGCATTCGGGGTCGATGTAACCGCTCGTCCATCGTTGCGCCTCGTAATGAGCACGATCCTATTACAGGGGGTAACATTCGGAGGGCTCTCAATCCTCTATCTCAGATTTCGCGATCTCGACTTCGAATTCGTTTCGCTTTCGATTCCGGACAGGCGGGATATTGCTGTAATCATCGGGGGAATAGGTACACTTCTCGGATTGCTCATTGTCGCATCACGCGTTATCTCCTCACTCGGACTGGAATCGGCGGAAAACCAGGTAGTAACAGTTGGCCAGCAGAATCCGACAGCGTTTCTGATTCTCATCCCTCTATCGTTTCTGCTAGTCGGTCCGGGCGAAGAGCTGTTATACCGAGGACTGGTTCAGGGAACACTTCGAGAAACGCTACATCCAACCCGTGCAATCGTTCTTGCGAGTGCCCTCTTCGCGTCGATCCATCTCTTCTCGTTGAGTGGAGAAGGAAAGCTTGTGTACGTCGGTATCGCATTCGTGCTAGCTCTAGTACTCGGTGCGACCTACGAGTACACCGATAACCTCGTTGTTCCGGCTCTGATTCACGGTGCGTATAATGCGATACAGTTTACGAGCGCATATTTGACGGCCACAGGTGGAATGTAACTGTTTGCTACCCGTTGACCCCGGATACTAGCTCTCGTGACGGAGAACTAAGCGTTTGCTTGCCGGATCCGTCCGGCTGTTACCGAACATGTTAGCGTGCCCTCTCACAGACAGAGATTCTGCAGTCTCCCTTTATCGCGACAGCACAACGTCCAAATGGACCATGACCCGATCTTTCGGTGCCCCTGGAACTGGACTGTCCCGGCGGGAATTTCTCGCTGCAACCGGCGTGACGGGTGTATCGGCGTTGGCAGGCTGTTCATCAAAAACAATTAACGCGCCGACGGCGGCCGCGAACGCCCCGAACGAAGGACAGACGTCGTCTGACCTTCCCTACACCAGTCCTCCAACGGTGGTCAACGTCGACGAGCAGGGAGGTTCCGTAACGATGGGGACGCAGCCGGCGCGACACGCCGTCCACCCGCTCGATTCAATGGGTGGCCCGGTCGAGTTCCCGCGCGTCTGGGCGTGGCAGGCCGACGACAACGACCCGAGCGTTCCGGGCCCGATCCTCCGAACGACCGAAGGTAACGACATGGAAGTGACGCTCGACAACACGAACGGACGCCGGCCGCACACGATCCACTTCCACGGCGTCACGAAGACGTGGAAGAATGACGGCGTTCCGACGTCGACCGGCATCCAAGTCCCGGCAGGCGAGAAACACACGTACGAGATCCCGGCGAACGTTCCGGGGACGCACTTGTACCACTGTCACCTCCAGACCCACCGCCACATCGATATGGGGATGTACGGGATCTTCCGGGTCGACCCCGAAGGCTACGAACCGGCGGACCGGGAATACTTCATGACGATCAAAGACTGGGACTCGCGGGTCCCGAAGAAGTGGGCCGGTGAAGCGGACTTCACGTACGACACGGCCTCGCGCAATCCGGACGTCTTCACCGTCAACGGGAAGAGCGCACCCCGAACCCTCCATCCCGAACAGGGCTCTCCGATCATCGTCGATAAGGGAGATTTAGTCAGAATTCACCTCGTCAACGGCGGGTACATGTCCCACCCGATGCACATCCACAACCACCGCTTCCAGCGCGTCGAAAAGGACGGTGGAGTCGTCCCGGAAGCAGCCCGACACGACATCGACGTCACGAACATTGCCCCCGCCGAGCGGCACACGATCGAGTTCACGGCCGACGCGGACCCCGGCATCTACCTCATGCACTGCCACAAGGTCAACCACGTCATGAATGGGACGTTCTATCCCGGCGGGATGCTTACCGGAGTCGTGTATCGCTCCGTCATGGATTCGGACATCTTCAGCCAGCTCATGGAGTACGCCGGATACGAACCGAACTGATAAGATCGGACATTTTCACAAAACAACCTGATCGGGCTCTCTCCAAAACGTTTTGCCCGGACGGAAATTTCCGCGGAGTCACTTCAACGATTTCGTGAGGGCCGAAAGAGACAGATAATTGTATGCGGATCGCTAAACTTGGGTAATGCTTCCGAGAGGACGCCAACAGGATACAGACGGTGACAGAGAGGGCTCTCATCGAAGGTTCTCCCGCTTATGTATCCTGTTTTCAGTCGGGGTTATCCTCCTCTCTCTGATCCCGACCGTGGCCGCTCACGGTGGCTCCGAAGCGTCAGGCCTCTCGCAATCGCACGGACTGGCGATCGTTCTGATCGGCGTCCTGTCAGTCGGTACTCTCGTACTGCTCAAACGAAGCGGGCGAATCTCTCCGACAGCCGCTCTGTACGGGATTGCGGTCGGCATCGGGATTACTGTCGCCGGAGCGATTCTGTTCGAGGGGCTGGCCCCGGACCCGACGTATCAGGCCAGTTCGATGCCGTTCCCCCGGTCGTGGTATCAGCCGCTCGCGATCGTAACGGGTCTTTCGGTCGTGGTTGTGAGTTTCATCGTCGGGGTCGTGCGTTGGACAACATGTCCCCGGTACATGGTTCTCGGAATGATACTTGGAGGATGGATACTGTATCCGTACCTACTTCCGGGTTTTAGCGGCTACACGAATCCGATAGGTTACGGGATTGTCCTCGCAACACCACTGCTCGTTGGATATATTCTCTGGAAAGATGTGGGCCCGACGCTGTCCGTGATTCTTCAGGATCCGGTAGCACGTCGGTTCGGATTCGGTATCGGAGCCATGGTGAGTATCTTTTTTATGGCGACATCGGGGTATCTGTCGTTCTTCAGTGAGGAAGGTGCCCCCGAAGAGACAACTGTGGCCGTCTTATCCGTACTGTATCAGATCGTACGGTGGCCCACACTCGAAATACTCCTTCCGGACGTTCCGTTCTTCATCGCTATCTCTCCGGGAGTACTACTGGTACTCGGATCGCTTGGCGTTCTCGTGGGCCTGAATGCGGCCGCCGTTGCTCACTCTTGGCGTCTCAATCGTGAGGCAGGAGCGACACAGGGCACCGCCGGGACGGCGACGGTCGTCGGTGCGTGTACGTGTGGATGCTGTGGGCCGCTCGTCTCCCAAGTCGCAGTAATCGCCGCGGGTCCCACGATTGCGGCGCCGATATACTGGATCTTCGTCGATTCGGCGTCGCCGCTCAACTCGATATTCCTCTTGGGTAGCATCGCGCTATTCACCGGGACGCTCATCTATTCGATCGATTCCGCTACACCTACCCGAAAAGACGTGTTTGAGGTTAGTGCGGATTAGATAGACTCAACTACATCTGTTGATATCCTCTGTCGGTGATTGTTCACCGAGGTCTTGTTGAAATAAAGAGCGTATTGATCAGCAATATCAATCGGATAGAGACAACGCAGGGCGAGCATGGATCTCGACCCTGTGAATCTCACGGACTGGGCTGTACCACTACGGACTAGCGCGGAACTCACCGTGCTTCATCCCGAAGAAGAACGCGATGACCGAGAAGACGATCATTGAGGGGAGGACCATCATGAAGACCGTCGAGGGGGTCATCATAACCGTTAGCGCGACTGTTGCGACGGCGACGATCACAGCAAGTGGAATCACCGAGCGCGTGAAGTCGAATTCCATATCAGGAATGGTGGCTGGACAAACAAAGTGTTTAAGAAAGCAAATCTGATGATCAACTGATTTACAATTATCGCCGTGAAATCACACTGGCCGAGTGCTACATAGATCCTCTGATGGCACCGTAGAAAGGGGTGTTCTGACGAGAACACCCCGGCCCGATCACCGGTGATTCTCTCATCAAAACGGAGCCGTCACCACACAGGGACCAGCTGACAGCGACAAACGACACTTCTTGCCCGGCTATCCTGTCGATTTCTCTTGCTTCGCCTCCGATTCCAGGAATCTGGAGGCTCGCTTCAGGTTTCTCCCCATTGCTTTCGCTATCGAGGCGTTTTTCACCTTGATTTTCCCCGTGAACTTCGTTTTCTCACCGTCTTTGTGATACATCTCGTTCATCAATGACTCAACTCCGGCACGTAAGTTCAGGAACTCCTGTTCCGCTGGATCATCCAACCGCCTCCGTCGCTGAGCCACTTCTACCCGCCGTTCCCTGAACCCGTAGCTATAGTGTTCTTGCTGTTCCTCGACGAAACAGTTCTCTTGGTGCTGGCAGCCATCACAGAACTTCTTGTCCATCTTCCCCGAGATACGGCCGGTCTCGTAATGGTTCTGCTCGAATGGTTCGTGTCCGGCAGGACACGCAACCATTCTCGTCCCATCCCACTCTGGGGCGGCAAGCGACATCTTCTCCGCCGCAGGCCGTTGACCCGTGATTCCTGTGAAGTGCTGCGTGATCTCCTGATCACGGCAGCACTTTTCTACTTCCTTGTGCGTGTACCCACCATCTACGAGCAGGTCACGTAATCCCGTTTCCTCGGCGAGATTCCTCGCGTCTTCGGCCAAGAGGTCTCCATCATCCGTGTTGTTCGTATCGACTCGAACCGCCGTAATTAGACGAAACGGATTTTCACCATCGCATGTCTCAGCGATATTCGACTTGTAGCCGAAGTAATCTTCCGCGTCCTTGGAACGATACGTCGCTTCGTCGTCGTGAGGGTTTTGCAGTGAGCTGCTGTCGATCTCGTCGGACTCTTCCAGTCCGATGTGATCGTGTCTGTCTTCGGCGTCTCTTTCTAACGACTCGGAGTCGGGTTCATCTTCGGCAGTCTCTGTAGAGTCACTTGAAGAGGTGTACGTTTGGAGTGGCTGCCAGCCCGGTGACTCGTCACCGGGATGGCCCTGATCAGCAGAATCCTGATTATCGTCATCGTCTTCGAGATCAGGAATGCGATAGCATTGTTCGTCGAGGACACGCTGTAGATGAGCGAAGCTGTTCAACCCGGCGTATTCATCCTCGTCTCCGAATCGATCAACAAGCCACGCAGTATGCTCGGCGAGCGTTTCCATCGTTGCGGGAATTTCGCCCGGTTCAAGATGATAGGACAGCTCTAAGTTCTCGATGTCGGCGAACTCGTCATTCCAGCAGGAAGTTCCTGTGCGATCTCCCGAAGGAGATCGCACAGGAAATTGTGAAGCACTTTAGCGAGGAGATCGACACGAGACAGTTGCTTGATGTTGGCCTCAATGAACGTCGAATCCATCCGTTGAGTACTCGCATCAATCTCAAATTCACCCTGAAAGTAGGTACGGTGATTCTCGAAAACCTCGTTTAGCAGGTCGTGACCGGTCTCTTCTTCGTATTCCATCAACCGACGGCGGAAATTGGTGAGTGTCTTCTCACAAATATTGTCTCCGAGTGTCTCCTTTCCTAATACGTTCCTGACGCGAAAGTCGAAGACGTAGGCGTGTTCGAGCTCTTTGTCGGACATACCGGCAGGTGTTAGATAATCTCCAAGGAGACAAGCTCGTTGACTGGCTTGTTCGGACGGCTATACCCGTCGTGGTATAGCCGTTCGAACTTTGTTTCATCAATTTGGGTGAAAACATGTTCGCAGAAGTGAGTAGACCAGTGATTCTGCAGTTTCTTTCGTATCCTGCCTGAAAGGTCTTTCAAAGGCGAAAAGAGCATCTCTTGCTCATGTTCAGTATTTTCTCTAAACACGTTATTACCCAATTTATTGACTTAACGAAACTCTGATGTAAATAACTTACAAATATTATTTTAGACACCTCAATTGAAGTCACATAGAAAACTCAGGTAACTCATCAATACACCTTTCTACGGTGCCGTCATCCTCTGAATTTAGCACGAAAAATCTATCAACTCCTGAGGATTTCAACCGAGCGACTCAACTCTGTTCTCGTCTTGGCTCGTACATGCTACTGAAGCAACTTTCGTCGGGTGTTCACAGCGACTAGACCGCCGCCGGCAATGACTGCGATCGCTGCTGACAGCGGATTGAAGAACCCGACGGCCAACGCCAAGAGAGCGATTCCGTTGTAGGAGAACGCGAGGAGGTTGTTCTGTTTCACGCGACGACGAGCCGCACCCGCTAGGTCGAAGGCGGTTTCGACGGAGCGGATGTCGTTGTCGACGATAGCGATATCGGCGGCGTCAGCAGCTAACGCCGTGCCGCCGCCCAACGAAATACCGAGGTCGGCGGCTGCGAGTGCCGGGGCGTCGTTGGTACCGTCCCCGATCATCGCGACCTGACCGTCTGATTTGAGTCGCCGGATCGTCGCCGTCTTTCCTTCCGGTGGAACCTTCGCGAAGACGTGCGTCACGGCTTCGTGCTGCTTGAAGAAGTCCGTCGCTTCCTCGTCGTCACCGGTCAAGACGACGATGTCCGTGTCTCGTGCTCCGAGCCGAGAGATGGTGTCGTCCCAGCCGTCCCGCGGCTCATCGCCCACGACGATCAGCCCCTCTGCTGTCCCGTCGCGACCGACGACGACCGAAAGCTGACCGAAGCCCCGAGCGTCGGCGACACGAGACCGGATGTCGTCGTCCACGGTCCACCCCTGTTCCGCGAAGAGATCGAGGTTTCCGACAAGATACGGAGTTCCATCGATCACCCCTTCGATACCGGACTGGTGATTCGTGAACTCGCTTATCTGGCCTGTTTTCTCTGTCTCATTACCGTTATTGTCCGAGTTCGATTGATCGTCAAGGCCTTGGTCGGTCGCATTCCTGTGGGCGAAAGCCGTTGTGATGGCGTTTGCAGCGGGATGTGATGCTCGTTGTTCGAGCGCTGCGACGGCGTCAAGGAGGTCCGCAGGAGCGTCCGCTTCGATCACCTCCATCTCTCCGGTCGTGAGGGTCCCCGTCTTGTCGAAAACAACGGTATCGATGTCTCGGAGTCGTTCGAACACCGTCTCGTCGAAGATAATGATCCCCCGACGGAGTGCACTTGCGAGGCTCTTCGCGACCGAGAGCGGCGTCGCAAGTCCGAGGGCCCACGGCGAACCGGCGAGGAGGACCAGCAGTGCGAGGAGGATCGCGTCCGGGATGCTCATGTCGAACGCGATTACACTGGCACCACCGATCGCAACGGCGGCTCCGACAACGAGAAGTACCGCGTACGACGCGAGTTGGTCGGCGTGGCGTTGGACGCCGTGAGTCGCGCTCTGGAGGTCCCACACGGCTGTGGTTATCCGATCGATACTGCTCGTCACGTCCGTGCCGACACGAACCAAGGCCGCGCCGTCCGTGACGATCGATCCACCAATGATCTCGTTGCCGGCGCGTTTTAGCACCGGAAGCGACTCGCCAGTGACGATCGCTTCGTCGACGGTACAGCTGTCTTCGACCAGTTCACCGTCTACTGGGACTCGTTCACCCTGTCGAACGAGCACGACATCCCCTGAATTGAGGTCCTCCACGCGAACTTCCTCAGTCTTCCCGTCCGAGTCATACGTTCGTGCGCGCTCGACTTGTGATATCGTGAGTTCGGTGAGGCGATCAAGGGCGCGCTGCTTGATCGACGACTCGTAGAACACCATCGCGGTGACTGCGGCCGTGACGACGATCGCGAGGTCGTAGAAAATGTCGTTTTGTCCGAGGATGACAGCGGCCGTACTGTACGTGTACGCGCTGATCGCGGTGATCGCGACCAACAGGTCGGTGTTCGGGCGTCGCATTTTGAGACTGAGGTATGCGCCGCGCAACACCGGGAGACCGGTGAAGAGGAGAATAATGCCGGTCATCACGAAATACAGCCGGAGGAAGACGAACGCTCCCTCGCTATCTAGACGGAAGGCACCCTCGAATATTTCGAGCGCTTGCCAGTCAAATATTGACGCAAGGTGAGCGGGATAGATAATTGCGACGTACGGGACCAACAGAAACGCACCGAAGAGGAATCCGACGGAGTATCGCATTCCCAACAGCTGGTCGTCTCGACGCTTTCGAATTCCACCCATCTCTCGTGCTCGGCGCGTCGTCCCACCGGTTTCGCTCACGTCTGACGAGGCATCCTCACGGAGATACGCCGTATACCCGAGGGTACTCAATACATCACGCAGCGACTCCTTCGAAACAGTGTCTGGGTCGTGTTCAACTCGGATCGTCTCGGTGACGTAACTCGCCTCGGCACTGATCACTCCCTCTTGTTTCTCAGCGAGAGATTCAAGATACGCCTCACACGTCGCGGAGTACATGCCGTCAATCCGGAGGAACGTCCGAGAACGATACTGATCGGGAGGAACAGTGTCGTCTCCCTCATCAATCTTGTTCTCAGTTGTGGTCTGGGTGACATCGAGAGAATCGGGAGCCCCAAGCGTCGTGTGTACATCGTGGCACCCGCTCGAACAGAACGAGCGTTCACCATCAGCCTCGAACGTGGAAGACTGAATCTCTCGACCACACAAATAACATTTTTCAGTCATATATTAGTGGGAGTGGTTCATGCTGTCTGTCTGAGAGCACACCGGTCTGAATGGACACTATGAACCATGTTTTTTATAGAACGTATTCGGATGATAGGGTGTCTGTCGCTTATGATTCGGTAAGTGGGTCGTGTTTATGTGGTTGTTGATACTCTCTGTGGTGGATCTGTGTCAATCAGTCGTATCCACACCTACGTAGCATCCTCGGAAATATGCGACCACCACCCTCGCTCGCTGATCGCTATGTGTACTTGAGCGATGATCCCCAACAGGGGCAGTTCCAAGAGCGGACCGATCACAAGCGCCAACGGAATGAGTGGTTCATTCGGGAACGCGACGACGGCGATCGCGAGTGCAGTCGGTGAGTTTCGCGACAGGATAGTGTTGTTGAAACACACGAGTTCCTCGTACGAGAAATCAAGCATACGACCAATAGCGAATCCGACACCGAGGTTGATCACGTAAAAGGCGATCACGGGAATCGCCATCACAGCGAGCAGTCGCGGATTCTCGACGATTACCTGAATTGAGGCGCTAAGGCCCCTTCCTCATTCGTCTTTAGTTAATACTCTTAGTAATACTTAGTAGCTTCATATTCGATCCAGATTCGACACGTTCGTGCCGGCAATAGGTGGAAAATGGCGGTTTTGAGGGTTGCTTGTCGTTCGATATCAGCAACAACAGAATCTCAGCCGTGATTTCTACTACATCTAATACTCTTAGACATAATTTAAACTCAAGTATTACTACTGGGCTTAACTAAAGACGAATGGCCCCTTCCTCAACGAGCGACCGAAGGGAGCGAGTAAGGAGGGGATACAGCGCCGCGGCTCTGTTGAAATCCTCAAAGAGTTACATGTTTAGCCTGTAATTCGACGAAATGAAGGCCCTCCCGAAGTCGCAGATTCTCCGTTTTGCTGAGAAGGCGATCCATCTGGCGCGTCGAGCGGTCTCCCGATACTCCTCGAAATTTTCTAAACACCGCTATACACTTCCCCAACACGTTGTTCTGTTGTGTCTCAAAGTTCAAAAGAACACAACCTACCGTGGCTTGCTTGACGAACTGATCGAGATGCCACGCATCCGTCGAGCTCTTGGATTAGCTGAACTTCCTACTCCTTCAACGCTCTGTAAGGCGTTCAATCGACTTGATATGACCGTATGGCGTATCATATTGACTCTCTCAGCGACGCTACTTCCGACGAGCGGAGTTGTTGGAGTTGATGCATCAGGGTTCGACCGCAGTCACGCTTCGAAACACTACACGAAACGCGCCGAGCTCACGATTCAGCAGCTCAAAGTGACGCTGCTGGTCGATGCGAAGGTGAACGCAATCCTAGATTTACACGTGACGACGACCCGGAAACACGATAGCCAGGTTGCGCCGTCACTGATCAAACGCAATCCCGAGAATATCGACATTCTGCTCGGTGACAAGGGCTACGACGACCAGAAGATCAGGCGGCTTGCTCGTCAACACGAGGTTCGTCCACTGATCAAGCATCGTGAGTTCACATCGCTCCATAAGGCATGGAACGCGCGCTTAGATGCTGATCTCTATGGCCAGCGGAGTCAATCCGAGACAGTCAACTCTACGCTCAAGCGGAAGTACGGTGCGTTCGTCCGCTCACGACGATGGTGGAAGCAGTTCCGTGAACTCACCATCGCTTGTCTCAGTCACAACATCGACCGATCACTCTGAGTGGTCAAGACATATGATTCACAGACCGCTCAGGATCAGGGAGTAATGATTCTTGCCAGTCTTCATTCAGTCTCTGCTAAACACCGTTGCTGGATCAAACGGCCACCACTCGCGGTTTCGGATCGCCAAATGGATTTGTGCAATGAAGCCTAACAGCGGAAGTTCCAACAGCGGCCCAATAACCAGTGCGAGCGGGATGAGCGGCTCGTTCGGGAACGCGACGACGGCAATTGCGAGGGCCGTCGGTGAGTTCCGTGAGAGGATCGTGTTGTTGAAACAGACCATCTCCTTGTAGGAGAACGAGAGTACTTGTCCGACGCCAAACCCGATGCCGAGATTGATCGCATAGAAGACGAGAACGGGAACCGCGAGAAGAGCAAGTAATCCGGGGTTTTCGAGGATTAGCTCCCCCTGCGAAGCGAACATTGCGCCGATGGCGAGACTGAGGAAAATAATCTGGAGCGGACTCAATTTCGGCAGGAAGTGCTGCTTGAACCACTGCGTCCCCTTTTGTCGGGTCAATGCCCACCGAGCAAGTCCACCAACCACAAGCGGGACGACGAGTACGAGAACGACGCTTTCGATCAGCAGCTCCATCGGTAACGCGACCAGTTCGCCCGCGAAGACGTACAAGTAGAGTGGAAGCAGTATCAACTGGAGAACGAGGTTGTACGGGAGAATAGAGGTAGCCAGCGGAACATCTCCGTCCGCAATATCGGTGAAAATGAGATACCAATCCGTACATGGTGTCACCATCAGCATGATGAGTCCGACCCACAGGGCAGGGTGATCTCGAAGGAAAACCGCGCCGAGTGCCACCGCTAACAGCGGACTCCAGATGAAATTGACCAGAAGACTAGACCCGACTACACGACGATTTCCGAACGCTGCCCGGAGGCGAGAGAGTGGGATTCCGGTGAACGCGGCGAACAGCATCACCATCAAGAACGGGAGAATGAGTGAGTCCGCAATCGGCGGAACACCAGCGATCTGACCGAGCACTAACCCACTCAGAATCGCAATAATAACGAATACACTCTGGTACTTCTCGACGAAATCCATTCTGTTGCGTCTGTGTCGGGAGCCATCCTAAGGATGTTGCTTATTGTAATGACACTAAAGAGATAGATTGGGAATACAATAGACAATTTTGTGACAACGTGAGACAGTCACTGGCCATTTCTGGTCCATATGTAGCGAGTGAATTAGTCTCAACTGCAGAAGATCCCACGAGCGCAAAACCGAGGGGGAGAGAAGGAGACACGTGGAGGCTCTCGTCGATGGCGACCGCGTCGAAATGGTGGTCGTTGATACAGTTGGAACGTCGTTCATGAGCTGGAATACAGTCATATCGAACGCGCGACGGAAGGGTATCTGTCTCGGTTTCGGATGCGTGTCTGATTGCGCAAATCGTCTGTTACAATCTTGCTCTGTCGGCGTCGCCGTAACGTCTCGTCCGAGAGTTCGGTGCGGCCATTCTAGCCGGACGATACAAAATAATAAGTGTACCCTCGTGAAGGGGCGCGCAAGAGTCGAAAGGCAAACATGATAGATCCAATTATCCTGCAACAGGGGAGCGACTGGCGCGCGCAGGCGGAGGTCTTCGACGAGATCTTCTTCGTCTTCCTCGCGCTCGGTACGCTCGTCGGCACAATCGTCGTCGCGTACACGCTGTGGAACGTGTTCAAATATCGCGACGACGGCAGTGAACCGAAGGAGGACTTTGACGCGCCGATCGTCGGTGAACTCCCGACCGGACAGGGCGGTCCGAAAGCGAAGAAGCTCTTCCTGTCGTTCGGATTGAGCGCGATCGTCGTCATCAGCCTTGTCGTGTACGCGTACGGACTCCTCCTCTACGTCGAAGAGGGTCCAGACACGAGCGACGCGGGGAATATCGAAATCACCGTCGAGGGGTACCAGTTCGGTTGGGAGTACATCTATCCGAACGGTTACTCCACGAGGGGCGAGATGATCGTTCCGGCCGATCAGCGGATCGACCTCAACGTGACTTCACGCGACGTGTGGCACAACTTCGGCTCGTCGGAGTTACGGATAAAATCCGACGCCATCCCCGGAGAGTACAGTAGTACCTGGTTCTCCGTGAGTTCCGAGGACGTTGAAGCACAGGGTGGCGAAGCAACTTACCGAGTCGAGTGCTTCGAACTCTGCGGCGCGGGCCACTCTGCGATGACTGGTCAAATCACGGTGCTCCCGCAAGACGAGTGGGAAGAATGGTATGCTGGAACCCAAGGTGAAAACACTTCTAGTGTCGACAGCGCTGGCGCCGGAAATGCCTCCAGCGTTGACAACGCAGTCATTCGAGGTGCCCCCGCATGAGCGAACTCCCGCCAACGACTTCCGTCAAACGATGGCTCGTCACGACCAACCACAAGGACATCGGCATCCTATACACGATTACTGCCCTGTTCTTCCTACTGTTCGGCGGTGTCCTTGCGCTGCTGATCCGTGTCCAGCTCTGGGACCCGATGAATCAGATCCTGTCTGGGCTCGCGTACAACGAGGCCGTCACGGCCCACGGACTGATAATGGTGTTCTGGTTCCTCTCCCCGTTTGCCTTCGGCTTTGCAAACTACTTCGTGCCGCTCCAGATCGGTGCCGACGACCTTGCGTTCCCACGGCTTAACGCGCTCTCCTATTGGATGTACCTGTTCTCCGGCGTACTGTTGTCAATCAGCTTCTTCCAGGGCGGCACGCTGAGCGCTGGCTGGACGATATACGCTCCGCTCAACATACCCGCGTACACACCGAGTATCGGCTCAACGGGAGCGATACTGGCACTCGCGATGTTCACCATCGGAGTCACCGCCTCGTCGGTGAATTTCCTCGTGTCTATTCATCACTCGCGTGCCGAAGGAATGGGGATCATGGATATGCCGATGTTTACCTGGACCATCCTCGCGACCGTGTGGATGATGCTGTTCGCGTTCGCTGCATTGCTCGCTGCGGGACTCATCCTCGCGTCCGACCGCGTGCTTGGGTCGGTGTACTTCTCCGCAACAGAGGGCGGGTCCCTGCTATGGGGCCACCTGTTCTGGTTCTTCGGCCATCCGGAGGTGTACATCGTCTTCTTCCCGGCTCTCGGTGCGATGTTGGAGCTGTTCCAGACGTTCTCAGGGCGCCGGCTCGTCGGACGGAAGTGGGTGATCATCGCCATCTGTCTTGTCTCCGTCCAGTCGTTCCTCGTATGGATGCATCACATGTTCCTGACGACGATCAACCTGGAGATCAAGACGCTGATGATGGCGACCACTATCGGGATCTCCTTACCCTTCGACCTGATCGTGTTCTCGCTGATCTACACGCTCATCAAGGGACGAATACAGTTCACGACACCGTTCCTCTTCGCGTTCGGGGCGCTACTATTGTTCATCCTCGGCGGCATCACCGGAGTGTTCCTCGGCGCCATCGTCCTCGACTACGAGTTCCGTGGCACCTACTGGGTGGTCGCGCACTTCCACTACGTGATGTTCGGGGGGGCGACAGCCCTGATCGGCGCTGCGTACTACTGGTTCCCGAAAATAACCGGGAAGATGTACGATGAACTCCTCGGGAAGATCCATTTCGTGCTGTTCTTCATCGGGTTTAACGCCGTCTACTTCTCGATGTTCCTCGGCTGGGAGACGCCGCGCCGTGTCTTCGAGTACAACCCCGAACTCCAGATCTATCACCAGTTCGGGACGATCGGTGCATTCGTACTCGGATTCTCCTTCTTCATCATGTTCTACAACTTCGCGAAGTCGTACGTTTCCGGCGAGCCCGCCGGCGACAACCCGTGGGACTACTCGCGGACTGCCGAGTGGGCCATCTCTTCACCGCCGCCGCTCCAGAACTGGCCAAACCGGCCGTCCTACGCGTCCGGCAAGCTCGAATTCGTGAAGGATTATGTGCCCGACAGAGGTCCGGCAGTGAAGACCGACGCCAACGGGAACGGGGCGACTGACGGTGGTGACACCCACTCCGAGCACATCAAGGAGTACCCGTACTGGGACAAGCACCCGAGCCACGCAAGCATATGGCCGCTCACACTCTCGTTTGCAGTTGGTGTGTTGTTCCTCGGGCTTACCGGATTCCGCGATAACGTTGTCTTCGAGGTCGGCGAGTCGCTCGCATCGACGAGCGTGACGATCTCGAATCCGGTATACCCGATACTCATCGTTGTCGGATTGGTCGGACTCGTCTGGACCGGGGTGAAGTGGAGCCTCGAGGACTTCTATGCCCCACCGACCGAGTTCGCCGAACGGTGGCCGTTCGAAGGTGTCGAGAAAGTCAAGCTGGGGATGTGGTTCTTCATCGCGTCGGACGTGATCGTCTTTGGCGCGTTCCTCTCCGCGGCCATCTTCGTCCGGTACAACGCCGGCTGGATGACGTGGGAGCCACTGGCCGAACCACTACCGGGACTGATCAACACGTTCGTGCTGCTCACCTCATCGTTCACCGTGATCTTGGCGCTGGTCGCTGCTCGCCGGAAGAGCCGGCAGGGCCTGCTTGCGTCACTCGGCGCAACGATAGTGCTTGGGTTCACATTCCTGGGTATCAAGCTCTGGGAGTGGAACAAAGAGATCTTCGAGCGGGGCGTGACGATTTCGGCGAACGCCCACGGTGACCCAATCCAGGCGTCGATCTATTACGTGACGACGGGGCTCCACGGGATCCACGTAGTTATCGGCCTCGTGATCGCCATCTTCCTGTTCGTCAGGGCGTATCAGGGGCACTACTTAGAGGACGAGCGGCCGATCGAGTACTTCGGCCTCTACTGGCACTTCGTCGACATCGTCTGGGTGTTCATCTTCCCGCTGTTCTACCTCTTCTGAGGACAGCGGCGGAGTCACCGTATTTGACTGTGTTGAATCACCATACAGCAGCGGGGTAGGCCACTAAATCAAAGGAGTTGAAGCGGGAAGATCCGGTTGCCTGTGACACAAATCTCCCGCTTCATCGGGGAAGTTGTGCCGGTTGCTCAAAGAGTTACTGGCGATGGAGGCGAATCTGCCGCCCCGGAAGGCGGCGGCGGATTCGCCGACTATGCACTCGTTTCCCTTCACTGTCTGCGGATTTACCTCGATTCATCGTACCGCATTACGATCGACCTGCTCAAAGAAATGCCACAAATAACCGGAGAGATCGGCCTCAACGCGGCCGATCTCCCAGCGCCGTCCACGTTGTGTAAGGCGTTCGACCGGATCAGTATGAGCGTGTGTCGAGTGCTGCTGCGCCAGTCGGCGCAGCTGCACGATCTCTCTGAACACGCCGCGATCGACGCCACGTTCTACGAACGCTCAGCAGCGAGCCGCCACTACTGCCAGCGAATTAGCTACCGCGTTCAAAAGCTCAAAGTCACGAAATTAGTCGATACAGCGTCTTAAGCCGTCCTTGACGTTCACTGCTCAACGAACCGGGAAGGAAGCGACGCAGACCTTGCTGAGCAGATCGCCCGCCGGAACGCGGGCGATCTGCGGTCTCTTGCGGCCGATAAAGGCTATGACAAGCAATCGCTTCGTGAAGGATTACGCGACCTCGGGATCAGACCGCTGATCAAGCACCGTATCTTCGCTCCGTACGACCACGCACACAACGCCAGAATTGACGATAACAGCTACAATCAGCGCTCTATGACCGAAACCGTGAACTCGGCTGTGAAGCGCTCGCTCGGCTTCGCCGTGCGAGCGCAGACGTAGTTTCGTGAGTTCCGAGAAATCGCTCTGATGTGTGTCGTCTATAACATCAAGCGCTTCGTTAAACAGTGAATCACTACGCCTTACAGCGATTCAACACAGCCTGTCTAAGTTAACACGACCGTCATCTGCTGGGCGAACGTCACGTATCTGTCTGGCGCAGCCCCGCCAGCCGGCGTCCAACAGTGCGTCGAAGACTGCGTTCGTGAACACCCTGCCGTCGAAGGTGTCCACGACACTGCCGTCTACTATATGGGGGCTAATCTCGAAGTTGAACTCCACGTCGAGGTTCCCGGAGACTACACACTTCGCACTGCCCACGAAATCGAAACAGTGCTTATCGACAGGCTTCGAGATCTCCCCGCCGTCGGCGACGCACACGTCCATCTTGATCCGGCAGGAACGGACGAGTGGAAGGACGCCGACGAGGACGGCTCACCCGTCGAGTCTGACGGATCCGGAGACCAGCTCCACGACCAACGCACGAATACAGAGATACGCCACACTCCTGGTGTGTAATCAGTCGGCCGTCTGATTATCGTGGTCCGGCTGAAGGAACATTACGTTGACTCTCCCCACAGCGTCGAAATCGCGAAGCTGGTAGACGAGTTCGCGAATCCGTCCAGCTGACCCCTCACAGAAGATTGTTTCGAGACACCACTCGCCATGATGCATATGCTGAGTCGTCCCGATGATATCATCAAACTCGTGTTGGACAGTGTGGAGATCCCCGATGACGAGCGTGTGCTCGTAGTCGAAGGCGAGCGCAGCGACTGCGGTCCCGTCAAGCCCTTCGAGGGTGGTATGACGCTCTATATACTCTTGGATCGCCTCCCGAACAGCACGCGAGCGCGATTCGAGTCCTTCGTCTTGCCACGTTTCGTCGAACGACTCGAGAATTTCTCCGGGAATATTCAGGCTGGTTCGCATTAAGGGAATGTTAGCCGGGGACGCCTATGAAACTCATTATTACGGGATCCCCGAATCGGCCATAACAACCCCTATCAGTCCGTCAGTCTCGTATTCTTCTATATGGTGACTGGAGTACTTGGTCTTGCACTCGGGGCGAGTGTGCTCGGGCTCTCTCACGGGCTCGCCCCGGGCCACGGGTGGGCAATCGCGGCGAGCTATGCACTCGACAAACCGAACAAGTGGTTCTACGGCGCTGCATCGAGTCTCATCCTCGGGATCGGCCACCTCATCAGTAGTATAGCGATGGTGGTGGTCTACTTCTGGGCGCTTTCGTACTTCGGGCTCACACAACTCAGCTGGATGAATTACGTGGCGGGCGCGCTACTTATCGGGCTCGGAATCTGGCAGTATTTCAACGGGCATGACCACGGTACTGGATTTAATCACGACGGAGAAGAAGAGGAAGATAAGCACGCCCATGATCACGCGGACGACCACGAGCACACACATCGCACTGAAGAGACGTCCACGTGGGGGGCTCGCATTCGACGCGCCCTCCCATTCGTCGGTGAGTCCAGCCACGACCACTCGCACGGTCGCGTCGACGAAACGCCCGAGCGTGGCCTCTACGGGATGGTTGCACTCGCGTTTGCGCTTGGCTTCACACACAACGAAGAGTTTGACATTATTGCCATCTGTACCGGCTCGGCATACTGTCTCGAGTTGATGCTTCTCTACTCGCTCGCCGTCATCGTCTCCCTCGTCGGAGTGACTCTCCTGCTTGTGGCCGGCTATGAGCGGTACGAAGAGCGGCTCGAAGGATATGTCGAGTACCTCCCTACATTTACGGCAGCGATCCTCATCGTGATGGGGATCGGGTTCATCCTCGGGGTCTTTTGAAAGGACTGAATCTATACTTCCACGATGCGCCTATCGCAGGGTTATGTAGACGGTCGGTCGGACACTGTCCACCAAAGAATTGGCAGTGAAATTCCGGAAAGTGATACGAAGAGTGGATGTCCGAAAGACACTTGAGAAAGCACAGGAGAGCTCCGGGGTTGCCCCTGAGTGGATCCTCCTAATACTGCGCGTGGTGATCGTCGCGAACAGAGCTGTAGACGTGACAGTACTCCTTTCGACGTTCCTCGCACCGACGTTTCTCATCCAGCTGGTTAGCCCTGTCTTCCATGATGAACCTGCCGAGATTACGGGTTCCTCGAAATCGCACGCCTCGAGGAGATAGCGACTGCTTCGAGTTAGATTTTCTGGAGCGCGAGGCAATACCCAAACCTGCGATGAAGCTCGGTATGTGCCCTATTTAGCTTAAGTGAATATAGGAAATTGTTTTTATACAACATACGGTGAGGTCAACCGTTGTCCGTCAACCATCCACAACTGGGTACTGAAGACAGATCTCCAGTCGCTCGATGGGGTAAATCCGGATCACGTTGCGGTCGACGAGACTGTGATCCACTGAATGATAACCGAGAAGGGCTTCGTTGAAACCAAAGACGTGGGGCGAAGGACGGACGTAGATCTTACCGAGGAGGGGAAAAATACACTCTCCGCGTTTAGGCATCTCATCGAAAAGTGATTAGTATAGTTAGCGCTCAGTCGAATCGACCTCTTCCAGAGCTTCTGTAGCAACATCACCTAACTCCCCTGCCTCGATATGTGAATACCGTTCTCGAACCATCTCTTCGGAGTTATCGAGATACCGGGCCGCCACCGTGTACCCAAACGCGCGGACAAGTACCTCGCCCATTCCACGTCGACCACCGTGGGGCGCGAGATAATCGTGTTTCGGGTGGTCGATATCGACCTCTGCGGCCTCCGAGAGCCGTTGGAGAATCGTCCGTGCGCCGTCCGTCGTAATCGACGGCGGCCGAATGTCCTCATCGAGCGCCAGCAGTAGATCGCGAGCGTATTCTTCACGGCGCTCAGTAATTGCTTCCGGGAGTTCCCCTCGTTCGGCTAGCTCATCCTGGATGAGTCCTGCGAGCGTCCGTTGGTCGAACGTCGGGAACACCGGCCAGCGTTCCGTCGGTGGGTCCATCAGCCTTCGATAGCTCCGCAGTGGAGAGATTACTGGGTCGGGGAGACTGGCGGCGTCCCATTGCTGCTTCTTCCGGTAGACATCCATACTACCGTCGTCGAGCGAAATTTCCTCCCACCGGACGCCGCGCCGGCGTGGGTCGTTCGGATCCCGGAGCAGTTCCCCGACGCGGACAGCGGTGTACGCGAGAACGAACACCAGCGCCCGGTCACGAGCCGCCTTCAGCGCCGCGTAGCGCGCTCGCTGTCTGTCAAGAGGGTCAGTATCCCCCGGGAGTGTGGTGAACGTCTCGATGGCGTCACGGGCTCGCTCGTCGACGTACCGGGTCAGGGCGTGGCGCTGCTCGGACGTCCAGGCCTGCTGATCACCGGGCTTGCGACCGTCGTCCTCCGGCAGCGGCGCCATCGCACTCGCCCGCTGCGCGTAATGGGCTTCGAGATATCCCTCGTTGACGCACCACCCGCACCACGCGGAGATATAGCGATAATAGGTTTGTACGGTATTCTGTTTGAGCCCGCGATCGCCGGCGAGATGCCGGGCGTACTCCCGGAAGACGCGTTCATCGAGGTCTTCGAAGGTGGGCTCCTGGTCGACGTCGTCGGATACGATCCCGGTCCAGTCGTCGGCGCCGCGGTCGCCGGCGGCCCACTCGGCGAACCGCTCGAGCTCGCGTGCAGCGTTACGTCGGTAGTTCCCGCCGTCGCCACCGCGGCCTTTCCCCTTATCCTGGAGGTAGCGCTCGAAGAAATTCTTGAGTGACTGATCGGCGCGTTCTCGGGGTGTCATGGTTCCTCGTTCGCGTACTGGTAGGTCGGACGGACGTCCTCGAGGAGCTCTTCGACGATTTCCCAGAGAACCAGGGAAGGGGTCTCGTGTTCGAATGTAATCTCCCAGCGATCCTCCGTATCGGCGACTGAGTACTGGAAATGCGCCCGTCCGAGATCGGGATGGTCCTCGTCCTGGTGCCAGCCGGCGTGAAAGCCCGTGTTCGGGTCGGTGTAGTTGATACGGAACCAATCGTGAGGGTCCTGCCGATACCACTTGACGGTCAGCTCCGGCGAATCAGGGCCTGTCGGGGGATCCAGACGGGCCGGATCGAAAATCGCCCGCAGCTGCTTGGCCTCGATATCGTCAGGAACGTACTCGACGGCCGTGATCTGGGGAACACGGTCGAGGACGTCCCGCTTCAATTGGGTGTAGAGGTTCGCGTTCGGATCACCACCTGGATGCGGGACCGACATTCGTTAGCTGCTGGCCTCAGCGGGCTCTGTCGTCGGAGCGAGGAAGTCCCATTCGCGGATGGCGAAGCCAACGATCTGGATACGCCGCTGAAGGTGCTCCCACTCGCGGGCAATCTCACGGCGACGATCTTCCTCCTCAGCGTCAAGAGACTCGTCAGCGAGCGTCCCGCGAAGCTGGTTCGGTGACTCGACCTCGAATTCATTCTCCCAGTCGCGAATCTGCGTCTTCATATCGGCGAGACGGTCCGTGAGTTCCTCGACAGTGTGCCCGCTGTCTCGAAGCCGCATCGCCTCCTGCATTGCTTGGCGGCGGTAATCAGGGTAATACGTGGTGTGAGTCCCGCTTTCGTCACGGTGGAGGATGCCATCGTCGACGAGCCGATCGAGGACGCGTTTGGTCGGCTCGTGTGACCAGCCCGCTTCCGAGGCGATCCAGTTCGCCGTCTGAGGCTCCGAAAGCTGCCGGGCGGTCATCCTCACGCGGTCTTCACCCGTGGTCTGGCGTTCCATCAGGCCCTCGGAGTTCGATTCGTCTTCGGACATACAACACCGTTCGCGCTTTATCTTAATATAGGTTGAGGTCATTAGTTCTATATCGAATGCGTTTCTTCGCCATCGCCTCGACCTCGGCTGAGGAGAGTCAGAGAAATCTCAAACCCCGTTCTTGGCAGTTCTACCCCGGGGGAAGCGCCGTCGTGAGGCGGTTGCAGCATTCGTGCTTCACCGACGGCGGCGTGGTACTTCAAAGTGGTCGTGATTACCCACATAATCAGGACCACCAGTGACAGAAGTCTCATAACCATTTTTCCGATGATAGAGGAGTTCTATCGCCCGAAATTCGGAGTTGGCCAACGGTATAAATCATATACCGCTATACCAAAACCGCGACCGCCGTTCGGACCCGGTTCCGAGAATAATCGCGAGACTGCAAGCAGATGGCTTGCTACACAATCTGCATAATGTACAATGCGCACGAAATCTGAATGATGAGGGAAATCGCCCAAATCTAATGTTAGTCGTTCGTAGCTTGCTCGCTCAGCATCTCCACAACTTCCTGAACACGTTCCTCATCGGCTTCGATACCACGCTCCCGGAGGATCTGGAGGGCGACCTCATCACCGTGGTCTGCAATTACCCGGAGACACGCATCTTGAAATTCTCTTCCCTCAAATTCGGGAACATCAAACATAGAGCACGCAGCAGTTACCGATGATCGCATCCGGGTGACGCCATTCCACGTGTCTTCCCGGACATAGAAGCCGTGCATATCGGTCTCATCAAAGGAGAAGGCCGGTCCACCGGTGGATTCGTCCACATCCTCCTCATCCTGCTCAGGAATGGACTCAGTCTCCGACTCTGTGTCCTCAGGAATTATCTCTTCATCCGGTTGCGGTTCATCCTGGGTGTCAGTACGTTCGTCGTCATCCGATTCGGCTCCTTCCTCCGTTTGTTTGAGCTGTTCAGCGACGTCCCCGAAACGGTCGTCCTCATTAGGCATGGCTGTGTTCCTCCACGAGGTCCGCTAAGTGGTCGAAATTCGGGATCTGGTCACAATCTTCGTCGAACTCCGAGACCGGCATTCCTTGCTTGAACGCGCGGGAAATTGCGGTCCGTTCGCGAATCCCTGGCTTCGGAATACTATCGATGGTGCGTCCCGAATCATCGAGGGCATCGAAGATCTCCGGGTCCACACGAGCGTACTCGGGGACGAATGAACCGAACTCCCGGTTGAGATTTTCAACGAGAGTCCGATGCTCGTTGCGTTGTCCCATTGTTTCGCGAATCATATTCGGAGTGACTGCGAGGATATCCAACCCGATATTCTGCCGGATTGGGGAGATCTGGCGTTCAATCATCTTATTGAGGCCGTTGATCGAGCCAGCACGCGGGATTAGCGGGATTATGACGCGCTGGACGGCGATGAGGGCGTTATCGGAGAGTTTCCCACGGCCGCCTGCGGCATCAATTATCACGTAGTCGTATCCGTTTTGTATGAGCGGATCGACAACGTTCCGTCGAAGCTTCACGTCTGCGAACCGTTCGTCCTTCAGCCTCGTCTCGACGTTCTCGAGTTCGTTACTCGACGGGAGTAGGTGAACGCCGAAGTCCGTCTCGATAAGCAGGTCTTCGGGGTCCTCACCATCGATAAGGGCGTCACCGAGGTTCGCATCTCGGTCGTACGCATCGTCGTATCCCAACTGGGTCGTCATGTGCCCGTCCTTATCCAGATCCAATAGTACCGTCTCATGGCCACGAGCAGCGAGTCGATCAGCGATGTTGAGCGCGATCGTGGATTTCCCTACCCCTCCCTTGAGCAACGAGACAGCTGCTCCGGGGAGCCCTTCAAACTCGTCAGCACTCATAGCTCAGCACCCCCATAAGAAGAGGATTTTGTACATTTTGTAGGTAATGTACATTGGGTAGATGTTGAAGGTTGCGCGAGTTTTGTCGATAATGTAAGTTTCGCACTGGTCATACGCGGTTAGTGAAGCTCGTCCATCTTAATTCTGTGTCAGACAGATTGCGCACGCCATCTACACAATCTACATTTTGTACATTACGTAGATTGTTGGCACAATCTTAATTGGCATAATCACCGTCGACCCTACGCAATCTACATAATTTAGATTATAAGCATTTCATACGTATTTATCGCAATCTTTGCCACCCACACGAACCAATTGAAGAAGTCCAATTTGCATTATCTACATTATCCACATTATGCAGATTGGCTATGAGATCTACATTCTTCGGTTATTCAATTGAAAGTCCTGAGTGATAGAACTCAGACAGAGCAGTTCTACCCCGTACTCTAGTAAGGCTTTTAACTGTTACCGGATTATTGGTAATCACCAGATGTATGAGGTTCTCGACGACACCGCGGCGCAGGTCATCCTCACCATCGAGAGTGGTGACTCCATCCGCCGTGTCGCCCAACACCTCCACACGCCCTACGAGACAGTGAGACAGGCCGTCAATCGGCTGGAAGAGGCAGGCTACGTTTCCTATGACGACGGCCTCACTGTAGTCGACGAGCGCGTATGCGACGCAGCGCTCGATCTCGTCGCTGCCAGCGCCGGCGTCAGTCCACCCTCCATCGAGGAAACGTACGTCATCCCACAGTTCAGTGACTGGCCGTTCGCGTTCACGCGGATCGACGCCGTCTACGTGTGGACTCAGGGCGGCTACCAGGTCGGTCGCAAGCCCGACGACTATCCACTGTTCCTCGCTGTTCGTGAGCAGGACGTCGACGCCTGGGAGGCGTTTTTCGAGTCGTTCGGCCTCCCCACTGCATTTGAGCGACAGCCGGGAGGCGAACTGGACGGACCGCTGCAAATCGTCCTCGAGCCACGCCCCTCACTCGACATTGAACACATCGAGGGGTACCCGGTGATCCCGAGAGACGAGACGATCGAGTATATGTGCGAGAACTACGCCCAATTCCAGTCGGCACTGGCAATGCTCAACCGGATGTACGAAGACCTCGAACTCGGTATCACCGACAGGAAGACTGAGCGAGTGCAGTCATAAGTTTCGGCAATCGGAGTGGCACCCATCGAACTCCTACGGTTCACAGTGATTTCTAAGTCGGCCGTTCAGCCCCCAGAAGGGAACTGACCAATATCCTCGAACCGGACTGTCGGTCCCATCCAGTTCCCGTCTTCGTCGTAATGGAGGTTGACGTTCCAGCCGAGTTCCTGCCAGATCTCCGTGAGCGGGTTGCGTAGCGAGTCGGTGACGTCGGCCTCGGCCAGCGGGATTTCAGCCAGGTCGGTCGTGTACCGGTCCGTCCGCAATGGCTGCTGCACCGCCGGTCCCGATATCCGGGTTTCGTATGCGATGGTCGCGCCCTTGGCGTCCAGCAGGCTGATAAAGCAGAACACGGTTCCGGTCACACCCATCTCCTTCAATGCGCGGATCCCGTCCTGCACCGCGATGCCCGCCTTGCAGTCCAGCGACTTGTCGGTGTCCCGGGCGTTATTCAACAGGAGACCGTCCTGCTCGTCCTCACGGAACACCCACGTATCCACCGCCTCGTACAACCCGTCTTTCTGCAGGTACGTGTAGGACTTGTACGGCTGTCCCATCCGTCCGCCCGCGTTCAGCTTCCCCTTCCCCACGGTCTCGGTGCCGGGATGGACGTTCAGCTTGCCCATCCGGGGAAGTCCGGGGAGACCGTCGGATTGTTGGACGTAGTTCCCGCTGAAAACGCCGTTCGGAATCAGGTGGACGACCGCTGTCGGGCCTTCCTCCAAGTCGCTGGCCACGCCTTCCCGGTTGGAAATCAGGTCAAGGCGTTCGTCCCGTAGATCGATGATCTGGTCCAGATGGTCGTCGTTCCGCTTCGGGTTGAATCCGAAGTGCCGCTCCGCGAGGTCCGGTCGTTCATGACCGGTAATCCCGATGATATGCCGCCGGTGCAGGATTTTCAGATCCCATCCATACGCTTCTTCGATCTCTGCCTCCATATCCAGTTCCTGCTGTCCGGTGACGCGCTGGTTCGTCACGAACACCAGGAGGTCGAAGGACTCGCTCTGCGCCTCCTCGAGTTCCTCCACGCTTTCGGCGTCGTCGCGGAGCTTCCCTCTCCAGTTGTTGTCGACGCTGGCATGGCCGATTCCCTTTCGGCCGTTGATCTCGATGCGAGCATCCCAGCCGCCGTCGGTTCCGATCACACCGCTTTCGTGAACGTCGTAACCTTCGTTCCGCAGTACCTCGCCGGCGATCTTCTCGAAGGTTGTTCCGTCGACGGTGTCGACGGCCCACTCGAGTTTATCCATGCCCTGTTTTCACTGCGGTTGATAAATAACCGTTTGCTCAACCAGCACCGCTGTTTTAGAGGAAGATGATTGTATTCTTCGCTATCACTTAACTAGCAGGAGGTCCGAGGTTCGGTCATTCAACGGATGACCGGGGAAGACGACAAGTTCACGGAGTGGATTGACGAGTTCCACGAGAAGGACCGAGAACATCAGATTGAGCGGATGGAGTGGATCGATAAACACCACCCAAACACGGATGGGTACCGGGCCTTTCACGGCGGCTTCTCATCCTCCAATCTCTACGAAGAAGCACAGCAGGCCTACCTCTTCGGCCTGTTCCAAACCAGTATGATCAGCGCTCTCTCAGTGGTCGAACAGGAACTGATCGGCATCCTATATGGGGCGGGAGATGACGAGATCAAGGAGAAGGGTGCTGCCGCAGCGATCGACGAAGCCGCATCGCGCCACCTCATAACACCGGAACAGAAACAGGTCCTACATCGGGTGCGGAAGGTCCGGAACCCGACTGCCCATTTCCGTCTGGGCGTGGACGATGATTCACTGGAGGCTCGCGCAATCAACCAAGATACCGCGCCATTCGATTTGATGAAGGAAGAGGCCCAGACAGCTTTGAAGGCCATGTTCAGTGTGATCGGGAACGGCGATGAGGGACTGAATGGATATCTCTGACTTCGCCGATGTGGCGGATTCTGACGACCAGCTTGAGGAACTGGTGCACGACCTGCTCGACGCGACTGCGGACATCCTCGTCGACGTCGACCTGCCGCGGACGCAGGTTTCCGAACTACAGGGAACGGGCGGCGAAGCCAAGCACGTCCGGATCGAACGCCCCAGCCTCGGCCCGGTTGTTCGAGACGTTGAGTGGTTAGACGACGTTGATGAAGCCATCGACTTTGCGGACCATCTTAGCGAGGAGTACGACTATTCCATCGACCAGCATTACCTGACTAACCTGTTCAAAGACTCGTTC
Organism: Halorubrum salsamenti; assembly: GCF_007671685.1. GTDB lineage: Archaea > Halobacteriota > Halobacteria > Halobacteriales > Haloferacaceae > Halorubrum > Halorubrum salsamenti. The sequence goes on from NZ_VCNL01000008.1 coordinate 47,246, forward strand.
GGCCGAGCCGGACAGCACCTCGATTCGTACCAGGAGCAAGAAGACCGGATAACCAAGAACATCATCGCAGACGTCCACGGCCAGGGGAAGGCTGAGCTGATCGCCCCCTTGGAAGGATTGGACATCGAAACCGACCGGGTGCGCATTCGGGACGGGGTCGAGGTCCGCGACTACGAGGACGGCGTGGTCCTGGGCGAGGACTCCCTCCCACTTGTGTCCGATACGTTCGGCGGCCGGCACCGTGTGTACAACGACTCCTACCTCCGCATTGAGTTCACAGAGAATGACTTACTGGCAAAGGTGCCGATGCAGGCGATCAACCTATACACGTTAGCGATCAGCCTATCGCTCGGCGGGTTGGTGCGCGACCTTCGTACCTACATCAGTCCTGTAACGTACAGCATGCACAAGTGGGGGCGGAAGATGTCATCCGGCCAGCCCACCGGGTTCGGAGTTGAAATCACCGAGAAGAACGGTCCGCAGATACAGGCCACCTTGGACCTGCTGGAACCGTACTTCGAGTTGTCCTCGGAACCGTACGAGACGCCGTACGCAGCCTTCTACAATTTCAGTGGTCCAGGAAACCTCGCTATCAGCCACTACGGCAGGGCGATCAACACGTGGAGCATCCCGGATAACACGGTCACGTTCACGATTCTCGGCCTAGAATCACTGTTCATTCAGCACACCGCTGGCGAAACCCCGAGCAGAGACGTACCACGATACGCCGGTTTTCTCATCGGGAACGCCGTAGACATGTTCGACCCGATCACCGTCGCCGACTACATCAGCAGCGGTTACGAACTCCGGAACCAGTGGGCTCACGGCGGGAAGCCCGACCGTGAACCAAGCGAACTGGAGGCGTGGTTGTGGGCGATTCTCCGCGCCGCGATATACGTCTTCTACTGGCTCGACACCTACACGTCACTGCTTGACCAAGGACTTCCGCTGGGTGACGCATTGATCGACGGAGAAACCAGAGAGTCGGTGAAAGCGGAGCTGGACACGTTCGATGTCACAGAGTACATGGAAGTCGAGTATCTGAAAGCCGACTGACGACGAATAATCGCTGGTCTACAGTTCGTTCGGCAGGAGGGCAGTGATTGACGCCTTGAACGCTTGCTCATCGTCGACGGCTCCGCGCACCACGAGGCCGTCAGATCCGTACTCGGCCAGTAACTGCGGCATGCGCCGCACACCGATATCTCTCCTTCTTCGGCGTGCACGGTCGCGGCTACGACCTGATCCACACCGTCCGCAACGCCATGAACACGACCAACTCGACCGTCGCTAATACGCGGATGTCCGTTGCTGAATGTCGTTCCCGTTCAGTACGGGCACCGTGCTCGTGGAAGAACTTATCAATACGATCAGTAAGGGAATCCGCATTCTCTCCATCGACGTGAACGACCAACGTCGGATGCTCCGCGTCGCTATTTTCAATGACGAGGGAGACATCTTTGAACTAGTCCGGCTGTCTGTACGCCTAAAACTCATCGGCGACTTGGTCGGCTAGGTCGTCAAGCACCTCGATCGGTTCCTTTGTCATAGATTGAAGTTCGGCCTTGGAAGGTTGTGCCATCGCGAACGGGCGGAGAAAGCGTGAATTGCCTTTCAGAACCACCTCCATCAAACCAGCTCGAATGGAGCTTTCTCACACCGATGATTTACCGAGGAGAAGACCGAGCCACAGAAGTACAGCGGGTTAGAGCGCTCGCGGGTCGCTATCGATGATCCTCGCAAACGCGACGTTCTCCTGAACTTGTTCGATTTCGACTGTTGGCTCGTCGCCGGGTTGAGCGCCAGGAACGATCACGACGTACCCACGTTCGACTTTCGCAATACCGTCGCCCTGATCGCCGACTGTCTCAATGGTCACATCACGTACTTCGCCTTCCTCAACGGGGGGTCCAGAGGGAGAATGGCCCGCAGTCTCCCGAGAGGGGGTTCTCCGTGACTCCCGTTGTACTGACGACTCCGTCGAGTCAGGAGATTCCAGAATCGCTACGCGATACGTCTCGTCAGCCGACAACGCTTCAGAACCGACTTCTCTGGAAGGAACCTCTACTATGTATGTCCCATCTTGTTCTTCGATTGGAGCACTGAACAGAGAGCGAAGGGAGTTGGGGATTTCAATCATTTCTAACTATATGAACACACGGTGATAATTAGCTTCTGTGATGACCACCGACTTCTGGTCCAGATCGGGAGACATTAGGGAAGTAAATCAGCGAGAGCGGTCTCTTCGACCTGCTCACCGTCAGTAATGTGTATGATCACTTCATCTTCAGATGAATAATCTCTGAGAACCTGAAGACAGCGTCCACAGGGGGGCGACAACTCGTCACTCGCGACTGCGACATCTACAATTTGTTGCTTAGTGCTGTCAAACCCTTTCCAAACTGCAAGTTCGAGAGGATGTACATCATGAGACATCCCTTTCGTTAGTCGAGTTCCAGCCCAGACGGAACCATCCTCAGTTCGGACTGCTACCCCAACATCTGACTCATCTTTGGCCTCAAACGCTTTTTCCCGCAGAGACTCCCAGCGTGTTTCTTCATCTTGTTCATCCCCACTTGAAGGGATACCGAGCTGATCAGGGGTTAGTCGTCGTATTTTAGTCGGTGTACGGTGGGTGTTTCTAATTCCCAGCTGTGTTTGGGTGTGCTCAGTCATAGGTGACGAATGACTCCTCCGTTATTTCTGAATCACTAGTTCTGTACAAGTGGGAGAAAGCTTCTCCACCAAACTCGTAGCCAAATTCCTCAATGAATGTCTCAACAAGAGTATAAGCAGAAGGATCGTCCACCTCAAATCCATAGTCGCGGAACAGATACGCAGACAAAGATTCTGCGGGAATTTGATTGTCATCACAAAGATGGTGTCGGGCAAGCTGCCAATGACGATCTTCAATTCCCCATTTCGAATTATGTCCTCCTTCCTCAACTTCGGCTATTTGCATAAGTGGGGCAGTTGATCGAAGGGAGGAAGGAGCATATGTACCGGCGACGTTCTTATTATACCAGAGAGAACTCAGCGACGGATTTGTTGATTGATTGAAGGGGACAAAATAGGGCTTGGCCGAATCATCCTCCCCGACACGGAGGTAATCGTCGAAAAATTCGTTATAGGGAAAGGAGAGTCCAGTGTTCCGATTATCGAGTCCGGATTGTTGCTGGAGACAAAGATATCCAGGAAACATCCGGTGGATAGGGGCATCGATTAACCGGTGGAGACAATCTCGTACGACTTCAGGTTTCAGGACGTATCTCGTCATTTGTATGTGGACAGTGCTTGGTCCTGTTGGAAGTTGGAAGTATCTAAGTCTGTCCCAAACCCATTATATCCGAGACTGTTCGCCACTTGGATGGTGGTTCCAGAGCCAGCAAATGGGTCAAAGACAGTTCCCCTAGTCCAATCAGGATCCTCACACTCACAGCTGGTCCACCCGACAGTAGTCCACTCAGGGAAAGTGAATTCACGGAAGTAACCACCTAGAATTTCTTTTGCCTTCTTAGCACGACGCTGAACATCTTCATCGTTTGCTCCAGCACCAACTTGGAATTCCTCTGCTTTCCCCACGTCAGAAATCCCGACGGCCTGAATGGCTCGGATATGGTCCTCTGTCAACTCGTCGTGATTATGGTAAATTTCCAATGCCCGCTCTGCCTGCGGACGATCCGTATTGAGCTCTGTTAATCCTCGCTTCGTATCCCGACGTCTAGGCTCATTACACTCGGAACAGATTGAAGGGGGACATGCAAGCGTGATTGCCCTCCGCACTAGGTCTCGTGGGAACGGAGCAAGGTGATCTCCAGTATTCCGATCATGAGAGATGCGCCATACGTCTCCCGGGTTCGATCCATTTCCGTATAACTCTGAGTAGCCGTGCAAGTCGTAGAAATAATTATCTTTGTCTTGGACTAGATGGAATATTGGCTCATGCCGTGGAACAAGCCGGTCTTGGGCTGAAGACGGGATTCCATTATCCTTAGCCCACTGAATTTCGTTCCGGATAGTCCATCCCGCCTCTTGAGCAGCTCTTGCAAACCGACCAGGGATTCCCTGAAGGCTTTTATTATGGTATGTGTCGCCGATGTTAAGGAACACAGACCCAGTAGGCCGAAGAAACACTTTCCAGTGCTCTAGTGCATCGATCAGGTTCTCGATATAGGTATCCGGATCAGGCTCCTGTCCCAGCTGGTCTTCGGTCCCATAGTCCCTCTTTTGCCAATAAGGGGGAGAGGTGACGATGAGATCTACTGAATTCTTACAGAGATCGATCGCATTCTCTTGGTTTTCACTGCCACCGTCTTTGGGATGGATTTTCGCTGCGTCGGCCTCAACGACATTCCACCAAGGCTCAGTATCAGCGGGGAATTCCCCTTGTCCTTCTTTCAGTTTCTCCAAGTCAGGAGCAGGGTGATCGAAGTACTCCTCTAGATCACCGACTAGATTGACCGCAGCTTTCGGGTTGTCAAGGAGGTAATCATATAGGTCATCAATATTACGAGCCTCCCCGACTTCGTCCACGAAGTCCGTAAGAGAGGTAGAATTGTTTTGATGACTGATGTGCTGAGCTATAATTTCTATTACACCTCGAACTTCCTCGTCAACCTCAGATAGATTCTCATCCATGAATCAGATCCCTCCGACAGAGTGGGGGTTGCATCGTTGTTACGCTTGTTTCTCGGGGTGCTACTAGTGGACTTCGCAATAATATTCGACGACGACTCACGGTTCGTCGTCCTCCTCCGGCTGATACTGCTCCTTGACCTCGAGAGCCAGTTCCCGCCGTGGTTCGTCATCTGCCGGACCAAATACTCGACCGTGTAGCAATTCGATCCCCGCATTAGCGTACTCTTCGGCGATCTCATAGACCATCCGCTGGTCACGAAGAACTCGAACATCTCTCTCTTCACTCACTGCCACAGCCTCGATAACAGCCTGCTGGCGTTCCGAGAGACTCGCACGCCCGAAAAACGCACCCTTTTCGTTCTTTATCGTTTCAGGCATTGTGTTCTCTCTCCCATATCCAAGTGCAAACATGAACAGATCGTGATTCTCAGCCTGATAGAAGGGAGAATCCTCAGATTCCTGCAACGCCTCAAACATTTCTCGCCGTTCGCTATCTATATGAACGTCACGCCGGGGTTCACGCTCCTCGTAGCTGTCTTCGGTATCTTGACTCATCGGTCGGTCACCTGTGTTACACCGTTTTGGAATTCAAGATGGTACTCATTCGCAACCTCGTTGGAAATGTACGCCCTGACGTCTTCACTATACTCGACGTCAGTCATGAGGAACGTGACCTGGGTATCATTCAGGTAGTCAGGTACATTCTGCGCGATAAGCTGTTTCGGCTCGCTAGATATCCGTCCCAAGGGTGTATCGATGACAACAGGGGCGGAGAATCCGCTGATTTTGGAAAGTGCAGCCATGAACGAGAGAGCAAGCACTTGTCGTTCGCCAGCAGAAAGTGAACCCAGATTCTTCCGACCGTCCGGACCGTAGAGGCGCACCTCATACTCTTCAGTGAGGACTACCTCATAGTCTTCATCTTTCCAAATAAGATCGTTATAGTATCGTTCGAGCCGTTGTTCAGTTTCCGTTCGAACCTGCTCCAGAATCTCTCCTTTGATCTCAGAGAGCTTGTCAGTAGCACTGTCGATGAATTCACTCTGTCTCACAAGCAGGTCATGTTCGTCCTGCTCTCGCATTGCCTGTTTCCACTCCTCTCGGCGCTCATCAACGACATCTTCCTGTTGTTCAATTTTCCCGTTCAGCTCCCCAACTTCACGTTCCATCTTACTGATCCGGCCTTGGATATCCCGACGGCGTTGCTCTAGTTCCTGGGCGCGTTCATTATCGATGATATCTTCGTCTTCAAGCTGGGCAGAGATGTTGGCCAGTTCTGTCTCGTTCTCGTCGATAGCTGTCCGTGTATCCTCTAGCTCGCTGAGGTCAGCCAGGAGATCCTCAATAAGCGATTCGCCATCGCGGAGTGCTCGCTCCATCCGGAGTCGACCCTCAATTGCGTCTTGGCTTTCACTAGTTTGCTCTTCCAACAGGTCCTCAATGTGTTCTCGTGAAGAGTCACATTCGGCCAAGTCAGTCCCACAAACACACGTATCCCGAGAAAGAATCCCTCGTAGTAATTCCTCTGTTAGCCCAGGGACACCGTTTTGTGACGATTCGTACTCTTCCAGTTCAGAAACAGCATATCGGAGGGCATCAGCGTTGTATGCAATCCCGCCCGATCGGGCGAGTGATGCCCCTACAGCCTCTTTCGCATCTACAAGCTCCTCTTCCTGTTCATCCAAGCGTTCTTCCAGATAGACACGGCGCTGCTGCATCTCCCGAACGTCGTCGTCTGCACTGCCCGCAAGCTCATCGTAGATGTCATCTATTTTGCCCTCAGCAGTGTCGATCTCGTCCTCTAAGTTATCCCGCTTTTGTTTGAGCCGTTCTAGCTCTTGTGAGGCTTCCTCCTTCCGTTCTTGGAGTTCTTGTATATCACCGCCGAGCTCGGAGGATTCACTCTCAAAGTCCCGCTGTACCTTCCCTAAATGACTAACAGCACTATTCAGAAGTTCAATATGAGATACATCGAGCACCGCTGCCCGTACGTGGTCGGTATATCCAGTTTGGAAGAACTCATCTAGCTGCTCACCATCGAACAAGAAATATTCGTGGACGTGGGTTGGGAGAATCTCGCGAAGAATATTTTCAGGGTTCGGGTTCGGTCGCCAGTCATTCCCCCCAAACCGCTGGCGTAGCCGAAGGTCACCTATAGAGCTGTTAAATTGTCGTTCCTCGCGGTCTCCTTCTGTATCATCTTCTTGACGAGCTGTCGAGAAAGTTCGTCGGAAGGCGTACTCGGGTTCGCCTTTACCCAGCTTGATCTCGATGTGCCCCTGAATCGATTCACCAGGTTCCAATTCCTTCAGCCGTTTCTTGTTGACAAGCGGGTCCGACTCGAGGCCCTCGTCATCGTTCGAATCAGTATGGGTTTCTTCCCCATAGAAACACAGTGTAATCGCGTTCAGAATGTTTGACTTGCCAGATCCATTCTGCCCCTCAATCACGTTGATGTGCTTCTCTGCTGTGGTCTCTAAGGGGATAGTTTGATTTCCTTCATATTGCCGGTAATCCTCTATTTCGAGTTCGAATATCTGAACGTTATTCATTGTCGAATTCTTGCAGTGATTCGTTCCCGACAAAGTTGTCCACGAGTTCTTTATACTGCTCAGCGTACTCGGCTCGCGGCTCTTTCAGAATGTCCCGTTCATGCTCCAAAACCCCGCGTAAGAAGGCCCGAAGATCGTCATCCTCAACCCCGTCAACACGGTCAAGGATTAACGAATGTACCTCGGAGTCGTTCATGCGATACTGCAACCATATCTACAAACGCATATCAATGTATCTTCTCAGATACCATATGCGATACGAACGTCTTCGATCTTGTTGCGGGCTTCATATTCATTTTCAGCTGTTTCAGCAAATTCCTCGAACCGACGGAGTTCCTTCTCTAGAATGTATTGTTCAGACGTCGCAATATCTTCATCTGGCTCAAGAGTGGGAACAACAAGTAAGTCATAGATATCCGCACGATCCTTACCGGGGGCTTGCCGAAGAACCCTACCTCGACGCTGGATAAATTGCATCGGGTTCCCAGTATTAGCCATCAAGATTGCTGTCCTAGTAGCTGGAACGTCAACACCTTCGTCTAGACACCGCATTGCCACAAGCGCTTCGTATTCACCCTCCCCAAACCGGGTGAGCAACTCCTCACGCAAGTCATCACCCTCCTCATGAGTAAACCGGTGATGCATAACCCCAAATTCGTTCAGAATCGACCCGACTGTGTCTATCTGTTCTGGATTCGTATAGACTAGAAGGTGCTTGATATCATCTAAACCTCGAAGGATGTCTCGGAGGACATCGTACTTATTGATCGCTTCTTTAACGATTTCTGCGCGTTGTGATTGGAGAATATTTGTTGTCTCCTCATCCGCATCTTCAGAATATCTTGATGCGACTACAGACTGAGTCATTTGACGATAGTCCTCCAGCTCGTCTTCATCCATTTCAACAACAATGGGATGATACCGATATGGGGTCAGATACTGCGGAATGGCGTCTTCTAACGGGTATTCGTATATGACCCCGTCAAAATAGTCAAGCAGATGGTTAGAACCTTCTTCATCATAATAGCGCTCCGGTGTTGCTGATAGCCCAATCCTCGCATCATAGGAATCAAGAAGCCCTTTTCGCCTACCCTCAGAACCAAGGCCGTGTACTTCGTCCCCGATGAGGATTGTATCCCGAGAAAGCTGACTCACTTTCTCTCGAAAGTGCTCTCCAGAGAATGTTTGATGAGTTGTAATCAGGCATTCGTAATTCTTGATTCCGAGTTCTAAATTAGAAACCGCTCGGGAGAGATCGTTTTTCCAGTCGGGATTAGCTGAGTGATAGACAAATTTTGGTTGGTCAAGCCCGAACGTATCCATCTCCTGGGCCCACTGCCGCGCAAGGTGTTTCTGAGGGACAGCAATTACACAAAGAAGTGGATCATCTACGGTATCTGTGTATTCATCAAGCGCCGCTAGAGCTGTGAACGTCTTGCCTGTTCCAGTTGCCATCTGGAATAGGCCTCTGTTGTCATTCTCGAACCAAGCATCGACAGCGTTCCGTTGATAATCTCGGAGAACAATTTCAGATTCGGTTGTAGGGACTGGTTCTGGCGGTTCATAAGGTCGATTGTTATTATCTCGGAGTTCAGCGATTCCCTCCTTAACCCCCTCAGGGATTGTATGGACCCCGACATTCTCATCTCGGTCTTTCCAAAGATTCTCAAACCGCTTTTCTTGCATATTCACCCCCTCATTATCGCGGTCGCTTATCCAATCGCAGTCGATGGTATATGCTTCGTAATTCCGGAGAGCCTGTTCGCTATCGTTCTGGGAGCCATGGAAGGCGACTCTATTCCCATTCCAGTCATAAAATACGCCAAATTTATCGTGGAAATCCCCAGAGAGGTTCTTTGAGGGGACAGCCAGCTTAATTTCGAGTAGACCATCGGCGATCATCCACGCGATCGCATTACGAGTTTCATACTCGAGGTCATACCGGAGATCAGAAATCGTGCTATCTAACGATTCCCGGAGTACCTCATCTGTTTTAGCACGATTCCCCTTCTTTAGAGCCTCCCAGTCATCTTCTTCTAAAATAGGGCTCATTATCCACTGCGCAGTGCCACCATTTTCGGCAAGCTCTGCTATTCCGCGAGCTGCAGATCGAACCCAATTCGTAGTGAAATATCCGACACCACGTCGATAGATCTTAGCTCGTGAGAGAAGGGGGACATAGAAATCCTCCATTAGGTCATCAGAAGAAGTATCGATGACCCGGGGGAGTTCCAAATCTGTGAAATCGCTCTCGGGATCCATCTTAAAACAAATAATGAGGCAGAGGGTCAAAAGCGTATACGCTCTTCCGTAGGAGATTGTTGATACAGCCTCTCGTTACGTATATCATTCAGTAGCTGACAGTCAAAACTGCTGAGTCGTGTGTTCTCACTCTGCTCGATTCACCACGGGATCACTGGACGGCTCTCCATCAACAATATGCTACACAAGAGCGTACGTCGATAGAGGATATGGACATTAACGAATAGTTGGCTGAGGTATCGGACAATATCGGTTCGGCACTCGACGGCCGAGAGGGAGAAGTCTGGATCCTGGTCGGCAAGTCCCACCTGAATGCCGAGAACGCGGACGGGTACAGCCTACGCCGTACGCTCAATAAGCAGGAGGATATCACGGTCCGATACCCGTTCCACCAGACAGCGGGGTAGGTGAACAGCAAGGGTGGCTGAACAAGGCCGTGAAGAGTGACCGGCCGAAGATGCCGTACGCCATACTCGATGACGGCCAACAATCTCTGAATCGGTATGAAGACGACGCCCTCCCGGATTAATCGCCGCCGTCGTCCGCCGGCCCCTTCATCGACTCGAGAATCTGATCAGGCAACTGGTGGACCGAGAACGTACCGTCATCTGGGTCGAAACTGACCATACCCGTGCTGGCCTCGGCAACGACCAGGACGCTACGGATCTTATCCTTCGTGATCGAGTTCTTCCCCTCTGCGCGGAGGGTTGCACGGACCATCCCGACGTCCGGTTTATCGTCCGTCTCGCTCATGTACTGGTTCCGCGCCTCTTCCAATACCGTGCGGACGATCCCCGTTTCTTCGGGCATCTTGCTCCATTCCTCATCGATCACCTCCAGCAATCGCTCGTTCCGCGGCTCGGCGTCCGTCGTCATGATTTCCTTGATGTGCTGGTGGCTGAATCCTTGGGCCGCGTGCCTGTCGAGGATCTCCTTCACGGCGTCGACGGTCAGCAAGGTGAGCTCGTCGTGCATCTTGAACTGCTTCAACAATTTGCTCTCGTCCTCTCCCGGCGGCCCGTTCAGCTGGAACTCGCGTGCGACGAACAGTGTATGGTCGCATTCGTCGGTCTCCATGTGCTCAAGTGCGGTCGCGAACTCTGCGTCGGAGTGGTCGACCGGGCCCTTGTCCTCTCCTTTCCCCTTCGCTTCCATCGAGACCTTGAACGGGTCGTCCGCCTGCACGCCGAACGTGATGATAGCGTCGGAGTCTCCGGACGCCCCGAAGTGCTCGGCCTCCAGTCCGATGTGGTTGCAGGCGTCGACGATGGCCTGCTCGAAGTCGTCGTCGCCCTCGTAGGACATCTTCTCGATCTGTTCCTTGTGGTACTCCATCGGGTCTTCGAGGAACCGTGAGGCCGTCCGCAGCGCGTCCTCCGAAATGTCGATACTGCTGTCCACCAGGTCGTCGCGGACGTTCTTGTATGAGAGAAATCCCGAGGAGATTAGGTTCCCGGCTAACGCCTCGCCTATCACCTTCACCAGATCGTTCGGCAGGTCCTTCGCCTTCAGAGACTGGAACAACGGGTGGTCCTCGTTCACGTAGATGGTTCCGTCGTGGTAGTCCACCGCGTTCCCTTTCCGCCCGTGCTCCGCGAGATGGACATCAACGTCCTTCCACCCGCTAGCCGGGTAGTCGGTGTCATCCCGGTTCGCAAGACCTTCCAGTGCTTGCGGCGCCATGTGCGGCGAGATCGAGTGGAGACGGTGGCCGAACTCTTCGGGGTCGTACTCGTCTTTCTCCTCGGCGTCGACGGCACGGCCACGGAGGACGCTGAAGAAGCTCTCCATCAACGCACGGCTGAGTTCGGGGCGCAGTCCTTCGCGGACGGAGTCGCGCTGGACGAGGATGTCCTCGTCGAGTTCCGGGATTTCGAACTCGCCGGCGAACCGGTAGAACCACTTGTACACCTTGTCCGCGGTTCCGAAGTGCGGGTCACCACGGTTTAACAACTTGCCGCGGACGGTGACCTTGAACCCGTAGTCGTGGAGGTTCCTGTCCTGGAGTTTGTCGCTGGTCAGCAGTTCCTTGTAGATCGAACCCTGGGCGATGACCGGGCCGAGTTCGTCGACTTCGACTGCTGCTATCTCGTTCGACGATTCGTCTTCCGATTCTTCCTCCTCGTCGATGTCCGCTTCCTCGTCTCCCTCTTCCGATGCTGATTCTACTTCCTCGTCCTCTTCTGGTTCGTCGCTGGTTTCCTCGTACGGGTTGAGATAGACCGTTTCGAGCTTGTACTTCTCTTCCGGGACGTCGTCACCGTCGTCGTAATCGTCGCTCCAGCCGACCCAGAATTCCTTCAACGCCTGCTGAACCTTTTCGCGGGCGTCCTCGTCGTCCGCAAGGTTGTCAATCGAGGCGTAGGTCTCGTCCGGGTAATCGCGTTGATCGATCTCTCGCCCGTTCTTGTGGATGATGAAGTTCGCGGATCGGGGAATGGCGGTTCTGATCATCCGGTCCAGGTACTCCGGTTTCAAGTCGCGGCCTGTGCTTTCCTCGTCGATGTCGTCAACAACGGCCAAGGTCCAGCTGTCCCAGTCTTTGTCCCACGGGTCCGGAACGTCCTTCAGGTAGGATCCGAGGTATTCGCGGGCCTCGTCTTCATCCATCCGATAAACCTCTGCATTGGGCGGGTCGGACATGTCGTGGCCCTCGATCTCCTGCTGCGACACGGAGACGATGCGCGTGACGCCGTCCTTCGTTGCGACGTGGGTGAGCTGGTTCCCAAGCGCGAATGCCGCGAGCTTGCCGACGCCGAAACGGCCGATCTGTCGCCGGCCCTTGACGTCGTCGGCGTCGATCTTCCGATCCTCGCCCTGTTCGGCAAGTTTCTTTTTTGAACCTCCCGCGACTTCCCACAGGATCTCGAGCTCGTCCTTGTCCATCGAGACGCCGTTATCGAGGACTTGGAGCACGTCGTCGGACTTCTTCGGTGTGGAGACGTAGCACTCCGTTGCCGCGGCGTCGTAGCTGTTGCATACGAGTTCCTCGATGGCGCGTCGCGGATTCGTGTAGAGCTGGGACGAGACCTGGCGGAGGATGTCGTAGCTGATCTGAATGGAGAACTCGTGTTCCTGGGTGGCGTCAGAAAAGAAATCGTCGAGACCGCGGTGATCCCCGTCCGCGTCGGATGAGGAGGGATCTGTTTGGGCCATAGTTGACTCGACGATGTTGGCGGGTTGCCTTAAAACTCGCCCGTCTGTTCCTCATCCGAACCGAAAGAGTCTCTGATAGATATTTTAATTATATCATGATTCCGGAAGTAGGCGGTTTCCGAGAACAGGAATCAACTGACAGCGCTCGGTCGAAAACAGCTCTCGGTACCATAATAACGTCTTCCCGGAAGCGACCCGGATACGCTTTTATGACTTGCCCGAAAATCAGACTGTCAGAAACAAATGATTCGCGATGCTCGCGTTCTCCGCGCCGGGTTCGTCCCTCGGGAAGTTGAGCATCGCGACGCCGAAGTCAACCACCTCTCCAGCGTTCTTGAGCCCCTCACGAACGGTGAACCCGCCGACACGGCCATCGTCACTGGACCCAGCGGCGCCGGCAAGACCTGCATCTCGAAGTTCGTCACCGAACGGCTCCGCGAAGAGGTCCTCGACGTCGAGACCACCTACGTCAACTGCTGGCGCAACTACACCCGATTCCGGACGCTCTACTAGATCCTCGACGACCTCGGCGCCACCATCGACATCCACCGGCAGTCGACGCCGCACGACGAACTCGTCGACCGCCTCCAGCAGCATGACGGCCCCCGAACGGTCGTCATCCTCGACGAGGTCGACCAGCTCGAAGACCCCAGCGTCATCTACGACCTCCACAGCCTCGCGCAGTATGCGATCATCTGCATCGCGAACACGGAAGAGGAACTGTTCAGCCGCGTCGACGACCGCCTCGTGAGTCGGCTCCGTTCGAGCGAACACGTCCGGATGGACAAGTACCACGACGAGCAGCTGTACGACATCCTGAGTGCTCGCGCGAAGTGGGGGCTCGACGAGGACGGCATCACCGACAACCAGCTCTACCGGATCGCCGACGCCGCCGCTGGCGACGCCCGCCTCGCAATCGGCATCCTCCGAACAGCCGCCGGCAAAGCCGATCGTGAGAACCACGAGCGCATCACCGACGATATCCTCCTGGACGCCGCCGAGGATGCCCGGGCCCAGATTAAACAGAAGAGCATCGATTCACTCACCCCTCACCAGCGGGTCGTCTACGACATCGTTCGCGAACACGGACCGCTCGGACCCAGCGAGATTCACGAACGCTATTCGCAGGACGTCGATGATCCACGGACCAAGCGAACCGTTCGGGCGTATCTGTCAAAGATGACTCAATACAATCTCCTCAAAGCAGACGGATCCAGCCGAGATCGTGAATACACAGCCATCGACCAACCATCTCCTACGCTCGCTGAGTAGGTGGCTAAGGAACTGATCGGTCTTGTTTTGTTGACCGAGAGAATGCACCCCCGTGATTTATTACTGCAGGAGCGATTATGTCCTACTATGAGCGCAAAGGGCCAGCTCCGTCGGTTCGAGAACAGGGCGCAGTTGCTGCGCCATATCTCTGAGGAGACCGGCACGGACATCGACACGCTTTGGGACGAGTACGAAGCCCAGGTCGAATAGAGCCCTTTGCAGTTTTGACGCGTGGGCGACGACACTGATCTCGACGTATCGTTCGAAATAGACGCAGAGACAGTCTCTCTGAGCCCTATCGGTGAATATCAGGTTCTCGATCTGGAAGGGCCGGTCGTCATCGTTGGAGATGCGTCGTACCGCGTTGTTCCGGTCGGTGAAGACTCAGAGGCGTCAGAAGATGTTCGGGAACTTAGTGTCGACGAGATACGTGCTGCACTCAGCGAGCTCGCTGACAACGACGACTTTCAGTCAATCGTAGACAATTGCCCGACGAATACGCCGCTCGTCTACGACGACATCGATTATTTGACTCGCCATCTCCCCACAAGTTCGCTCCAGAAGTGCCAGAAGCTGAGTGAGAGCACCCCTTTCGAGAAGGAATTACTCCTCCAAGTTGCCTACGTAGAACGCCAAAACTCTCTCGTCGGGCACGCAGACAACGTCCTCGAGTATTATCTCGAACAGCGTGCTGAAATCGCTGAAAAACTCCGGTCCACCGACGAGATCGACAGCGACGTTGAGCGGTCATTCTTTTCGTATCTCCTCCTCGCCTCGGCACTCATCGAAGAGCTGACGACAGAAACGGTCCTCAACGAACTCTTTCGCGAGGAAGCTCGTCTCGACAGCATCACCGAGCACGTTCGGAGTATGGGGCACGCGAAGCGATTAGAGAAACTCTGTGATATCCAAATACTGACCGGAGGTGACCACGGATCGCTTGTCGAGGTCAAAGAACGCAGAAACAACCTCGTCCACGACGCGCAGAAACGTGCAGGCCTTGACGAACTCGAATCGCGTCGTGAAGTCGCACAGATCCTCGAACAGACTGATCGATGTGCGTCCGTCCTACTGACGATCTCGGGAAAGAACATCGAGTCAGTCATCGCGAAGCGAGGGTGTGAGCCCTATATCGAACACGCTCAATCTGAAGCAGTAGCCGACACAATCACAACCTGGGAACAGGAGAATCCAGAGCGCCTATCGAGACTTCACGACTGTGAAAGAGCAACCCTCGAAGAAATTCGCTGGGATACCGAAGAGAGTGACCCTAGGAACAACATCACGGAGGGATTCACATTTGATGGATTTGATGACGAAGAGCGGTATGAGATACTGATGGAGTTCGTCGGTGATGCCTCAAAGGCGTTCCTCGACCGGATTGATGCTGATGCAAACGAGAGCAATCTCGATCGCTTCGATTTCGCGTTGATGGTGCTGCTCTGTGCTGGTCACAGGTACGAGGAGATTGCCCGGTGGCTGGATACCGACGAAAAGTACGTCCAGCGGAAGGAGAACGTGATAGCCTGGAGAGCTTCGCAGTTCGAGAAGGATTTGGTAGATGAGATCCCCCGCCCAGAGGGCCCAACATGGCCATCGGACACGGAATCAGATGAACAGGATGGGTGCTAGCCCGATAACAGACGGGTCATCCTCGCATAGTACGTATGCTCTCTCAGCGGAAGGCACACTCGGATAAGACCGAGCGTAAGCATCTCGAAGACCGCCTCACGGCAGAAGGTACCATCCGGGATCGAGAGTACTCGCTCGTCGATTCGGTAGCTACGTCGCCGATGCAGCGACCGTGACGCCGCCACCAATCAGGCACTGAACTCGCCGAGGCCCGATTGCTCGTGCTCCAGTGGCTCAGCCGTACTATGCCTATTCCCGGACATCGAATGCTTTCACCGCGACACGGACCGGATACCCACTCTCCGACTCCAGTCGATATACGCCGTGATCTGCAATCTCCGGCACCTCAGAAACGTACCGGTCGTGCGCCATCGTCGCCTCCCGTATCCGGTCTTCAACCGTCCCGAAGTCCTGGCGCCGTGAGAAGATCAAGAGTGCAGCGTGTGAATCCCGGACAGTCAGGTTGTTTAGGAGCTGGTCAACCGCGTCCGTATACACAGATGGTCCATCCCAGAATTTGCACTCCGCGATGAACAGGTTCTCGTTATCATACCGGAGCAGGATATCCGTCTTCCCACCGCGGTTGAACGTTTCTCCGGTCGCGAACCCGGAGTAATGCGAATTAATCCCCATCAGGAAAATATCCCGTAGCGACTCCTCATCCAGACCCCGGACCGGCGTGGCGGATCGTTCCAGATCACGTCCTAAGTCGTCAAGCAGATCCAAGACCTCGATAAAGGTCCGGTCCTGGAGCACCTCGTCATCACTGTCCGCAGCCGGTGACGGTAGCTCAATCTCTCGCTTTTTCTCCGGCACTACATATCCAGGTTCCGCGGTGTCACCGGTGTCGACACCCAGTTCGGCCATCACCGCATGGTTTGTATCAACGATCTCCCGCCGTTCCTCAATCGAGCGGCGGGCGGTTCGCCGCAGCTGCTCCTCCATCTCCGCGATATCATCCTCAAGCTGTTCCACGAACCACGCCACCTTATCCACCCATTCGTCAACCTCTGACTGAATTTCGGCTTGGACCTGTTCCGCATCCTTATTCCCGATTGTGTAGTCAACGTGGTAGACGACCTCGTTCCGGTTCAATTCATTGTAGCGCGGTTTGTTCAGCTTTGAGGAGCTAGGATTGATCTGCAGGAGGTCGCTGTCGCCGTCGAACGGCAGCTTCACACGGATCCGCTGGTACGTTTTAGTAGGCCGACCGCGCTGATTGAGGCCGGGCAGGCCTTGGCCACGCGGGACCTCTTTCTCGACCTCGCCGACCTGTTCCAAATCGTAGTCGTTGAGCTGGATCGGGGACGGTATGTATCTTGACGTGAATATCAGGGTCAGGAGGTCGGTGCTGTCCTGCAG
Source organism: Halorubrum salsamenti (assembly GCF_007671685.1). Taxonomy (GTDB): domain Archaea; phylum Halobacteriota; class Halobacteria; order Halobacteriales; family Haloferacaceae; genus Halorubrum; species Halorubrum salsamenti. The sequence goes on from NZ_VCNL01000008.1 coordinate 64,120, forward strand.
CTCGTCGTTGGACAGTCCCTTGATTTCGTCCTTCAGCGCTGTCTCTTGCTCCCGCCTGTACTCGTGGATTGATTGGTCGGAGAAGAGATGGTCAACTGATTGTCGCCGTCTCATTACCACGTAGTTGGGCCGTGATCTGTCATAAAATACCGGATCAACTAGTAGACCGGTTGTATCACAGGATCACGAACTACGGGCTTCCCGTTCGACCTCGCGCTCTACCGCATCCGACTCCTCATACAAGAACCGTGATGGCCGCCCCTGCGTGAACCCGCAGCCGGGACACTTCCAGATCGGCTTGTCATCCCGGAATCGCCGCGATTTCGTGTCTGTCATCAGATCGGTACCGCACTCCGGACAGACCGGTGAGTCAGCATACGCGTAGGCGTCACCAAGACTGCGCTGGCGGCCGTGCAGCACTCGCCATTTCACGCCGAACTTATCGACCTCCCACTCGGAGACATCGCGCCGAGGCTTCCCTCGAGCCGTGGCGACGAATGCGGCGGACCGGCCACTACTACCACTGTTACCGAACGTGTTCCGGGCCCAGGACAGGAGCCACCAGAGCAGAGCGAACGCAATTATGGCGATCAGCACGACCCGGAGATACGGGTTGTTCAGGAAAGTGAGAGGGTCGATATCAGTAATGGTCTTTGGGAGAAGTGGCTGGAGTAGGGAGGCGATGAGGATTGCGGCCGCCGCGGTTACGATTTCGTCGACCGAAATTTCCATTTGATAACTGATTACATACCAGTATGGTTAGATGTGTCGAATTACCGGAACATGTTGATCTCATCCATCAATATTCGAGATGCGCGCTGTGTATTCAGTACAGCCAAAGGTCGATCACTACTTGAGGGTTGAAAGACCGTTCTGGAAACATTCCCAGAAACAGACGAAACATAGTAGAAATCCGGTGACGGAGCCGGTTCTAAATTTGTCCCAAACCTTCCCGGAAACGCGGAAGCGACACGCCGCAGCTTATCGGGAATATGGCCATCTAGTCGAGTATGCCCAAGCACTCTACATCGATATCAAACCAATTAGCGGTGGATCAACCGACCCGGGACGCTAACCGCAATCGAACCCTTGCCGATCAAGCCGACCCAACCACGGAGAAGATGCTGTTGCCGTCACTTGAGGACGGCATCACGCTGCTCGACGTCGAGGGAGGCCGCGGCGTCCCAATCTTGCAATCGCTCGTGCTCGACCATCTCCTTTTGCACGACGGGCCCGCCTTCTGGGTCGACGCGAACGGCCACGCGACGACGACCACGCTCGCCCAAATCGCCCCCAGCCAGCGGTTGCTCAACCGGATCCACGTCGCGCGCGGGTTCACCGCCTACCAGCACTACGGCACCGTCTGCGATCTCCCGACGGCGGTGAACCAATCTATCCGGAGATCTACCGCAGACACCGGGACGAGCAGTCGACAGTCGACGGCTCGCAACGAGGACGCGTCCTCGCACACCCCGTCGCTCATCGTCGCCCCGGCAGTCGATGCGCAGTACCGCACTGACGACACGCTCGGAGACGCCCACGCCGGGACACTCCAAGCGCGAACGCTCGCTCGACTGGCGACCTACGCGGATGGGTACGAGGTGCCGGTGCTCGTTACTCGCAGCAAAGCGGACGAGTTCGCGGCGCCGGTCGCGACAGCCGCTGATCGCCGTCTCGAGTGCGAGCAGACCCGGATGGGGCCACGGTTCACGGGTGAGGAGTTCGAGACGCTCGTCTATCCCGTCGACGATGGGGCATACTACCAGACGACGTTTACCTACTGGCGTCAGGTACTCGGCGCACGTGCCGAACAGGTCGGGCTGGAACCGGCCTTGCCCTCCACCCCGACCACGACCTCCGACGGCGTCGGAACGGGGATGACGGCCAACGGAACGACCGCATCACTCACTGCGAACCCACTACTCGATGCCTGGACGAGTGCTGGAGGGCGATAGTAATGGGGCGCACCAATCCGACGTATCGGGATGCGCTGCGAACTATCGAGGAGCGATGGACGGATTTCCGTCGGGCGCTCCGTCGTCGCGACCAACCGCGCTTCGACCAGCTGTTCGAGTACGCTCGCGAGCACGCCGACGCGAGTGGCCTGTTGAACCACCAAAACCCGCTGTTGCCGGCGCTGATCAGCATCGATCTCGAACAGGAAGCCCGACTCGATGAACACGAAGACCGCCTCGCTGAACTCGAAAACGCACTCAACGAGGCGGACGATCGGCAACAACACTCCGAGGCAGGTACAACGGAGGACGGATTGTACTGATGGTTTTTAGTACGGGGTACTAGACCGTTCGTATGGCAACGGATCGTTTTCAGAGAATCAACGACTTGGAATCAGGTGATCGAATTCGAATCCACCTTACCGGAGACGGTCCGGTTGAGGCTGGCGGTGTGACGTTTCAGAATCCGTGGGAGACCTCCGTCGGAAGCGTACACGAAGAGAGAAAGGACCCCCGGAAGGGAGATGAGGTCCGACATATCGAATTTCATCGGACAATGCGTCTCGATGCACCTGACGAGATCGTGCCGCCTGATCGCATCGTGTTGAAAACTGCACATCGGATGGAGCAGGAGAACACACTTCGGCTGACATTCAAACAGCTGATCGAAGATAGTCCCGGTCACTATACTCTCCATGCCCTGGGACTCGAGGATCTCGAGGTTCTCGAATGAATTTGTATCGAATACAGCGCCTCAGTACCGTAATTAGTAGACTTAACCAACATCCCGTAGCAAGCGTGGGTTTTGTTGGTTAAGATGGACGGAGAAGGGGATCAGCGCCCCGGAAGTGTTTGTGGAAAATGGATGGAAAGCCCCAAATTCGCGTTCCACGCCCTTCGCAGCCGTGTCACACAGATTCCCTGAACTCCGGAAGCAACACACTGCCGATTATCGGGTGAGCGTACGTTGGCGTGCCTATGCTGGAGGACGATAGATAGAAAATGCCATTCACATTCGATTTCCTTGATGATGGCCGTGTCCTCGAATGGGAGACGACGGCTGACGGCGCCGTCGCGACCGAACGCGAAGACTACTCGCCGCGCTTCTACGTCGCATCCCGCGCACCAGATGACGAGATCGACCTCACGAGACTCCGCAGCGTGTACGAACGGCACCCGGACGTCGTCGCGACCGATATCGTCGCCCGGCGGCCAGGCTTCCGTCGCGACGACGAGGACGTCCTCGCCGTCGACGTTGTCCACATCGATCGGATCACCTCGCTGGCTCGACAGGCACGCCAGCTGTCCGAGTACCCTGTGGGGGATCTCGCCTGCTTCAATGTCGATCTCTCGCGGGAGTTTCGGTACTGTCTCGAGAACGATGTAGATCCGACGCCAACGAGCGATCTCTCGACGCTGCGACTCGACGTCCCACTCACAGAGACAACAGGCGATGCGTATACCGAACTTGCCGTCGGCGGCGAGACGGTCACGGGCCCGCCAGCAGATATCCTGACGACAGTCCAAGCTGCGCTTGACGACCACGATCCGGACGTCCTCGTCTGCTCGACGAGCGAGATCGTCCCGACCCTGTACGAGATGGCTGCCAGCAATGGCGCCGACAATTTCTCGTTGAGCCGGACCCCAGAGGGCGATTTCCAGCAGCTCGCGAGCCGCTCGACCTACGCGAGCTACGGCCGCGTCGGGCACTCGCCGGCGCGCTACAACGTGCCCGGAAGAGCAATCATCGACCGATCGAACACGTTCTTCTTTGGCGAGACCAACATCGACGGCGTCCTCGACCTGGTCTCGCGGTCGCGCAAGCCGATACAGGAGGCAGCCTGGGCGTCGATCGGCAACATCCTCACAGCCATCCAGATCTGTGAAGCCCACGAACGCGGCGTCCTCGTCCCGTGGCACTCCTGGCGCCACGAGAAATTCAAATCAACAGGGGTGCTCCACGATGCCGATCGTGGTGGGTTCATCTTCGCACCTGAGGTCGGACTCCACGAGGATGTCCACGAACTCGATTTCTCCTCGTTGTATCCGAACATCATCTGCACGCACAACGTCTCGCCGGACGTGATTCGCTGCGAGTGCCATCGCGACCGCGAGGACGTCCCCGGACTCGGGTACTCGATCTGTGACGACCGGGGCTACCTCGTCGACGTCCTCCAGCCGATCATCGATGCGCGCGACGAGATCAAAGCCGCCATCCGTCGCGAACAAGAGCGTGACGAGCCTGATGAGGAGCGCCTCGACGAACTCGAAGGGCGGTCGGGGGCGCTGAAGTGGATCCTCGTCGCCTGCTTCGGCTATCAAGGGTTCAGCAACGCGAAATTCGGCCGCATCGAGTGTCACGAGGCGATTAATGCATTCGCTCGTGAGATTCTGCTGACGGCGAAACAGCGGCTGGAAGCTGGCGGCTGGCGCGTCGTCCACGGAATCGTCGACTCCATCTGGGTGACGCCCGACCCCGACGTCGACGACGATGACCGAGAGGACCTCGGGACGCTCGCGACGGCAATCACGGAAGAGGTCGAGATTCGGTTCGAACACGAAGCCCACTACGACTGGGTGGCGTTCGTCCCGCAGCGCGAGAGCGACGCTGGTGCGTTGACGAAATACTTCGGGAAGGTCGCCGGCGGCGACGACTTCAAAATCAGAGGTATCGAAGCCCGACAGCGTTCGACTCCGCCGTTCATCGTGGACGTCCAGCGGGACTGTCTTGACCGGCTCGATGCTACGCGGTCACCGGACGCGGTGCTCGGCCGGCTCGAACGAGCAATCGACGAACTGCAGGCGGGCAACGTAGCAGTAGAGCGGCTCGTCGAGCGGAACCGTGTCTCCAAGCCCCTGGAAAGCTACTCACAGAATACCCAGAACGTGGCCGCCTTGAAACGGGCCCGCGAGCAGGACCTGGCAGTCCACCCGGGCCAAGATATCGAGTACGTGGTCGTCGACGAGGAGAAATCCTCGCGAGACCGGGTCGCCCTCGCCCACGAGGAGATCGAGACCTACGACGCCTCGTACTACGAGACGCAGCTGATCAGAGCGGTCGAAAGCGTGCTTTCACCGCTCAGGTGGGACCGAACCAATATTCGCCGAGAGCTCTCCGGTGAGAGGGACGCCGTTTTGAGCTCGTTCGGAGCCTCCAACGAACTGTCGTAGTGGACCCCACCCCTGGTTTCCGTCGTTTCGATCCAACCCCACGTTTCCGACGTAATTTTCGACCCCCTCGTTTCCGTCGTTTCCTCACGCCCCACCCCGGATTTCCGTCGTCCGCACTCACTCAGTAGTAGGGGGTCACTACTCGCGAGTCCAGTCCTGCATCCGGCTGTCCTCGAGGATCGTTTCGCGGACGACCTGGGGATCTTCGATGAGTCGGTTCTGGAGGTGGATGCCGCCCGCACTCCCCTTGTTGATCTTCTCGATTTCGACAACCCCGAGGAAGGCTTGCTCTTTCAGGATGTCGCGAAACCGGCGGACGGAGAGGATATCCATATCGAGATGGTTGCAGATGCGTTCGTACTGGTCGTACACCCGACTCGTGAGGAACGCATCGTCGTTGCTGTTGACACTCAGCTCCGTGAGCGCCAGCAACGCCGCCTTCGCCTGCGTGGGTGCGCCGTTCACGAGTTCTCTGAACCGGTCCTTTTCGGCGTGCTGCTGTGCCTGGCGGACGTGTTCCTCCGTCACCTGCTCTGCTCCGGCCTCGTAGGCGACCTCCCCGGCGTGGCGAAGAATGTCGATCGCCTTCCGAGCGTCACCGTGCTCCTGCGCGGCGAAGGCCGCCGAGAGCGGAATCACGTCCTCGGAAAGGACGCCGTCCTGGAAGGCGTCCTCACGGTTGAACATAATCTCCCGTAACTGGTTGGCGTCGTATGGCTTGAAGAACAGCTCCTTGTGCTGGAAGCTGCTTTTCACGCGCTCGTTCACGTTGTCGACGTACTGGATCTTGTTGCTGATCGCGATGACACCGACGCTACAGTCGATTTTTCCCGCCTCCTCAGCGCGCGAGAGCTTCATCAGCACGCTGTCGTCGTTCATCAGATCGATCTCGTCGAGGATGATGATCACAGAATCGAATTGAGCGTCGAGCGTCTTCCAGAGGAGTTTGTAGTATTTCGACGTACTGAGGCCGGTATGGGGGACGGAGATTCCAGTCGAAGATTCATCGTTCAGCTTCGCGGCCAGTGAGGAGATTGCTTGAGTCTCCGTGTTGTCTTCAGCACAGTCGATATACGCGGTTCCAATCTCGACGCCATCCTGAGCGGCATTCTGAGCTCGTTGGCAGACGTGTTTCGAAACGAGAGATTTACCAGTCCCCGTTTTCCCGTAGATCATCACGTTTTCTGGGGAGTACCCGTGGACAGCACCGTTGAGACGTTTCGCGAGCTTCGAGATTTCCTCGTCGCGACCGACGATCCGGTCAGCCTCCGGAACGTGGCCGATTTTCAGGAGATCCTTGTTCGCGAAGATGCGATGCCCGGATTCAAAGAGTGGATCGTCGACAGAACTGGGTGAAGAGTCGGGCGTCATTGAATATCACACGGTGTGGGCGGGGGGAGTATAAATCTAGTGGAGAACGCCACCCCACGTTTCCGACGTTCCTTGTCCGATATCAGCGGGAAAATGCCGTTATTCGGTGGAATTGGATTGCTGACAATATAGCCGCGTTTCCGACGTGAGAGAGGAAACCCGTAGACGGAAGCGGCGCGTTGTTGTCGAATCCCGAACCCACACACCCCACGTTTCCGTCGTAATCACCGAACAGGTGGGGAGGGGACTCGAAGAAGACATCCACGACGGGATACCAAAGACGAGAGCGGCCTAGCCGTCCAATACTGGCCGCCTACAGAAGCAGCTGGAAAGGATCGTTTCATCTGAGGGGGCGAAGTACTTCGCCCCCTCCTTGGTTGAAGTACACTTAATGAGCGTTTCTCAGCTATACTACTTTAATCTATGTGTTGGAGAAGTTAGTTCTTCTCTAGATTGGTTCTAGGTCAACAGAATTAGTGGCTGCATAGCGCTATCGTAGCCTCTCCCTATGCCGTCGTGGAGAAACGACGGAAACGCGGGGGGTGTGGTCCCTTCGAAATCAGCGCCACCCCCTCCACCAACATCCAGTTACGACGGAAACGTGGGGTGGGTGTCCTCCATCATCGAGTTTTACTCGTCCGGGTTGACCGGACCCTTGTACTGAGAACGAATCTTCTCTCCCTCCCGCCACTGCCAGTAGTAGTAGCGATTGTCGTTGATTTCCTTGATCGTGATCGTTGCTTTGGCCGGGACGTCGTCCGGAAGATCGTCTGGCCGTTCTTCGACCTCTTCTTGATCTGCCGACTCCTCGAGACGGGCCTCTCGTTCCTTGTGCTCGGCGAGCGCCTCAGCGTACGTCGCAACGTCTCGGAGCTGCTCCGGGTCCGACTCGTTGAGCGTGTTGACGATCTCCGTCGGGAGGTTCGCCGGTGGGGTCGGGGGTTCGTAGGACATCGGCGACTCTCGTGTTAACCAACACGGCCCACGAATCCATAGTTTTGTTGGTTAAGACGATGGAGACGGCTCCCGTGCTTGCTGGATGTAACACTACTCGAAACTTCTTTATATGGCAGTTTCGTACTATGTTACACCGTGCTCCGGCGTATCGAACTCGAGGTCCTCGCCACGGTCGACCGCGGCGACACGATCTCCGAACTCGCGACGAAGCTCAACCACAGCGAGAGCTACCTCTCTCGTGCCGTCGCCGACCTCGTCGAAAAGGGACTCGTCTTCACGGAACGCGACGGGCGGCGAAAACGAGTCGTTCCGTCGGATGCTCGCGCCGTCGAACTCTACCGGGACCTCGTCCGCCAGCACTCCCATATCGACTTCCCCGAACTGCTGACGGGCAAGGCACTCGAAGTGCTGTACTACCTCGACCAGCCGCGAACCGTCTCCGAAATCGCCGACCGGAGCGACAACTACCGCAACACGGTTAACCGCGTCCTCAAGCGGTTTCGTGACCGTGGTCTCGTCGGGACGGCCGACGGCCACTACGAGTTCAACGCTGACTTCGACCGCCTCCACGAGTTCGCCCGGGAACTCGTACATCATCTACATCGCCAGCGTCTCGAAGCCGTTGCCCCGAAGGGGACGATTCTCTGGGAGGACTACGACGAATTCCTCGCGCAGGCAGAGACGGAGATCGACGCGGCGGCGTTCCACGAAACCGGCCTCGCTCGGTTCGCAGCCTTCGACCTCCAGTTCCTGCTCACCGGCCACCGCTACTACGTCTACTCCGAGGATCTCGACGCAGTCTCGCCGGCGGAACTTTGCTGTCACACGCTGCTGATCGACGACGGCAGCCGCCACCGCTCGTACTGTCTCCTCCTGCTCAGCCACGTCGACGTCGACGAGGCGGCCCTCCGAGAGCAGGCGGCGAAGTATGGCCTCGAAGACGATATCGACGCCTTGCTCCGCTACCTCGAGACGCACGGCGAGGTAGACGACGACCGACTCCCGGAGTGGGACGAGTTCCAGGAGCTGGCGGCTGACTACGAGGTGCCATTACCAAAATGAGACCAACATTCGGACGCGAGTACATCGAGAACGAATTCCAGCGGATCGTGGATGGCCTCTCAGCCCCGCTCGCGGTCTACCTGATCGGTGGTGGCGCGATGTCGCTGCGCGACCTCAAGGGGGCGACGAAAGATATCGACCTGGTCGTCCCGGATGGCGACGCGTACGGTCAGCTGTGGGCCGTCTTGATGGACCTCGGGTATGCGGAGGTTCAATCGCTGGATCCAGATTATCGGGCGCTGGGGGCAACGAGCTGCGTTGAGAACGACGACGGGTGTCGCCTTGACATCTTCAACCAGCAGGTCGCGAACAAGCTCGTGCTCACCGACGGGATGCAAGAGCGCAGCGAGCCGTTCCTCGACACAGATCAACTGACGGTCCGGCTGGTCAGCAACGAAGATATCTTCCTGTTCAAGGCGATCGCAGGCCGCGACGACGACATCGAGGACATGAATATGCTCGTACAGGCCGGTCTCGATTACGACGTCGTCCGGACTGAACTCGAAGCCCAGATCGAACGCCTGGGGGACGATCAGTTCGCCACGTTCGCGAACGAGGCCCTGGTCGAACTCGAGGAGCGGTACGGAGTAACCACGCCGATCGAGGGGCGCGTTCAGGAACTGACGAATAGGTACTACCGGGGGCTCGAAGTCCTCCAGGCACTCGATGAACCGATGACCGTCGACGAACTGGCCGCGGAACTGGAGCTGGATGACGAGGAGGTTCACGACCGGATCGCGTATCTCTCAACGTTCGACCGGGTCCGTCGGGATGGCGACACAGTCCGTCCCGTGGAGTAGTCTGGCCACGACTACGGGGAGGGAAGGCGGCCGTCTGGTCGGGGAACGCGGCCCCGTTTAATCTCGTGATCGACGCGGCGCAGGTGCTTGCAGCCGCCCTCGGGTGAACGTTGCTGCCAGTCGGGACAGGTACACGATTCGTCGATGACGTCGACTTCGTACCGGTTCCCTGACGCAGACTGTACCTCGTAGCGGCCACCCTTCGAGAGGAGTGAGACGTCCATCGCTTCGGCGACGGCACGCTTCGTGCGGGGCTCAAGATCGTCCTCCGACTGTGCGTTCTCGTCGACGACCAGTCGGTCGCGAACGTCGCCTGTTCGGCCACCGTCGGGAGCGACGGCTTCCGCAGGGCCACTGAGCCGCTCGTGAAGCACTTCCTCCACCGGATGGCCTTCCGGCCAGAGGTAGTGGACCTCGCGACGCTCGCGATGGTCGTAGGAGCCGCACGCGGCTGCGCTCCCAGTCCAGACGCGCCAGGCACCGAGCGCGGCCATCACGTCGACAATGGCGCGAGGAACTGCCTGGTGGTCGTCCGGGAAGAACACCCGGAAGCGGGTACACGCTTCTCGCGGCGGGACGGTCTCCCACCAGTCTTCGCTGGAGCCCCAGCTATCGAACATCGCCTCATCGCTCCCGTAGCCGACGGTCACGCCGTCGGTCGGCGTCCAGTCTGCTGGGAGGTGGTCCGCCTCGCCTTCAAGCACCCGAAGAACGGCGTATCGGAGGTACTCGTGGGCTTGGTTGTCTGTCGTACGAGCGACCTGGTCGTGCTGCTCGGCAACGTGCTCGGCTTCCTCGAGGACCGTCGTGAGATTGGGTTCAGTCATCATTCGACGGAGGTCTGAATGCGCCTCCGCCCCTCGGCGGGCGCTGAAAAACTTAACCAACAGAACGGAAGGAATCCATCACTCTGTTGGTTAACTATGTTGGGACGAGGAGTCTCCTTCGAGCACGTCGATGAGCTCTTCTGCTGTAGAACTGATCCGTCCGAGCCGCTCGCGAACGACCTCGGGATCGTCCGACTCCCACGCAGCGAGGTAGAACGCCGACCCGCTAGTGTCCAACCCACAGTACCGCCCGACGACATATGCGACGGCTTCGGCCTCGACCTCGCGTTTCGCCCGCTCGGTGTCGTCGTCGACGTCGAAGTGGAGCAGAGCGTGGGCGTACTCGTGAATTAGCGTCCGCGCGAGGTCGGCCTCGTTCTCCCGATCACGCACCTCGACGAGCGGCTGAACGTCGACGAGGCTCAGCTGCTCGCAGATGCCCTTTGCCTCGCCGTGGGTCCACTCCTCGGCTGGAACGATCTGCACCGTCACGCCGAGGTCGTCAGCGGCGCCAGTCAACTGTTCGACGAGGTCGCCGGCGTCGCCGGTCGCTTCCGTGTCCAGGTCGGGAAGCGGCTCGCCCTCGGTCTGGGAGATGTCGAACACCGGTGCGGGTTTGAACCCGACCAGGCCCTCGGACCACTCCTCGGGCGGCGTCTCGTCGTACTCACAATCACTGTCCTCGTGGTAGCTCGGCGAATTCTCGCACTCCGGGCACTGCTTGGTGATGATCGGCGCCCAGATCCAGATGGCCGACTCACCCTCCTTGACGTGGCGGTCGAACTCCTCCTGCCACGTCCGGTAGCCCGCCACCCGGCTCGCCTCGGGACACTGCCGCTTGATGAGGAGCGTGTTCCGGTAGGAGTAGTCGTGGAAGCGACTCTGGACGTCGAGCCACTCTTGGAACTCCACGCTGGCCTGCGCGTTGTCGACGCCGGCGACGAGGTCGTCGATCCACTGTTCGATGGTACTGTTCATCTCGTCGGATCGTGTGTCGGTCTGGTCGAAGGAGACCGACGAGTCTCTGATCGTGGACATCGTGTTCACCGAATCAAGTTCACGGCGACTGCGTCTGTTCAGACCGCGCCGCACCCCTCAGGGGCGTTCAAAAAACCGCTCTGTCGGTCAGCGGAGCTCGTGGCGTTCGTCCGCAAAGCCGACCGTGACGAGGTACTCGAGGAACTCGTCGAACCGCTCGACGTCACTGGGCGTGTCGGTCGCAAGATGACGCGCCCACTCGATGGCCCACTGGAAGGCGGGATCCGTGCCGCCCTTGCCGTGAATGTACCACCACCGGGCCGCCTTGAGAACCACTATGGGATTCGTCGGCGGCTGCTCACCGGCGAGCCCACGGGTGATGGACTCGATTTCGTCGGGGACATCGGCGGAATCGACCTCCGCTGATTGCGTGTTGTCGATGTCGACCGGGATCTCGTCGATCGAGACGTTGTCAGGACGCTGTTGTTGACTCACTGGAAGTCACCTCTGAGGGCTCTCGAAGGAGCCCTCGCCCTCTCTGGGGGCACGAAAAACAGGTCGCGAAGTCACGCCGGCGGGAGGTAGACGCTCTGCTCGCCGGCAGACTATCGTGCTGAACGTGGAACTTCGCTTGTTAGTCAACCACTGGTTGGACTGGAAGCCGTTCGAGGCGGCGGTGGCACGGGATACAGAGAGTCAACAGGTTACTCGGTACATCTGCATCGTCGACCGACCGGTCTGGGTCGTTGTAGAACCGGCGTCGAGGGATCCTATGATGAACCGGGAGATCACGTCCGAATTTATCGCGGTGAGCTTCGCGGCCCATACCGCAGCGCAGACAGGATTCATTGTCACGGGTAATGATTTCCTCACGAATCTGTGGCCAGTTCGAGCCGAACGGTACTGTCTCGGTATTTGACTGGCGGTAGTCGTCTAAATAGTCTGGATCGGCCGCCTGTAGGGCTGTTCGCCATGATCCGAATACGCGCCGATACGGCTGGGTCGTGAATTCCCCGTGTTTAATCATCTCACCCGTTGTCGGCGGATGACCCAACTCTTCGGCGAGCTCTCGCAATTCGGTCAATAAACCCTCACGTGGAATTCGCCACCGGGTATTTGGCTCGAAGCCAGCGGCTGTAAGCGCCTCGTTCCAAGAACCGAACCGCTTCTGGTAGACCGATCCGCTCCATTTTCCCTGGTCCTGCATCTCCTCTTTGCGCGGAATGTGTCCCAACTCTTCGCTGAGTCTCTTGAGTTCAGACAGCAGAGTGTCTTCACTCACGTTTCGTGTATAGTTTATTTCTAAGCCAGCCCTCTGAAGAGCCTGATTCCAATTTCCGAAGGCCCGTTTGTACGGATCCGAGGTGTACGGACCATCTTGATCCATCTCGTCTGTCGTGGGTGGGCGGCCAAGTTCCTCAGCGAACTCCTGTAGAGCAGCAATAAGTGCTTCTTCGGAGAGATTCAGTTCAACGTTGGGCTCCAACCCAGCTGCCCGTAGAGCTGAGTTCCACCCGCCGAATCGCTTGCAGTACGTTTTCACCGAGTACTTCCCGTAACTTCTGTAGGTTCGCTCTGAAGGTGCCTCTCCTACGATTTCAGCGACTGATTTGAGGTCCACAAGAAGATCGGCTTTCGGTGTCGCTGGTCTTCCGTTTGGTTCGTTTGTTCCCGTCTCAAGGTCGGCAGTCTTGAGCGCTTCATTCCACGACCCGAAACGGTCCGCGTAGGTCTTTGCGGCATGAGTGCCGGACTCGTTCATCTCATTCTGCGACGGGGGCCGCCCGAGTTCCGACGCGAATTCCCGGAGACGATTGAGGAGTTCTTCGTCTGAGTACAGCTTCTTGCCCATGATTTGTGATGTGATTGAATCACTCAGTTTGGTCCCGGCTTGGTATTTGAATGTCAGTTCTCGTGTTTGTGAGTCGTTACCTGTTGATGCTGACTGAGCTTCTATTCGATCCCGCGAGGCCGCTGCTGGCTGCCTCGCACCCATCGAGGGGGCCGAAAAACTGAGGCACACCCTGTTAACCAACAATGGGGAAACCCACGTGGAGTGTGTTGGTTAAGGATAGAGCTTACTCTTCGCCCTCACGTAGCTCTTCAGCCTTCCACTTGAGCCGGCGCAGGATCTGCGTTCGATTCTGGTTGGCGTTCTCGTAGGCAACACACTCTTGGAGGGTTTCCATATCCGGAATCGTCGCGATTCCTGCCTTGATCAGGCGCGTGTTCGATGCTTCAAGCCGCTTCTCTGGCGAGAATTCGTTACTCTCTTGCTCGTCAGTGGACCCCATCTCAAAGAGCCTCCACCCCCGTTGGGGCCGACACAAACAACTCTCCGGACGATAACGCCCCACCTCTCATAGGGTAAAACCGATACAACAGTTACCGTAATGGCCATCCCCCGCGAGTGTTTACAGTCCCGTATGGAGCGAAAGACGATCTCAGTCACCGGGATGTCGTGCAACGGGTGCGAACAGAACGTGGAGACCGCCCTGCGAAACCTCGATAGTGTGACTCGGGTCGAGGCCGACCACAAAGCTGACACGGTCGACGTGGTCCTCGAGGATGAGGTCTCAGATGACGATGTGAACGCGGCAATCGAACAGGCTGGCTACGACGTCGTGGCCTAATCGGCCGCCGCTCGGCCGTCGCTCACGTTATCGTCCGTGCGTTCGTCGAGGGCGAACTCGGTGTTGACACCCTCGCCCGAGAGGAGTTGACCAGCGAAGCTGTTGGCGAGGACGGCCGAGACCGACAGCACCATCGCGAGCATCGCGAACACCGGGTGAACGAGCCCGGTGGTCGCAGCGGCGACGCCGATGCCGTTGAAGGCGAACGCCGTCGCGAGATTCTGGCGGGTCTTCCGGTAGCTTTCGGTCCCGATGTCGTAGGCGTCCATCACGCCGCCGAGCCGGTCACCCATCAGGACGATGTCCGCCGATTCGATGGCGATGTCGGTCCCTGCGCCGATCGCGATCCCGATGTCCGCCTGCGTGAGTGCGGGGGCGTCGTTGATGCCGTCGCCGACCATCGCTACGCGGTGGCCGGCTTCCTGCAGGTGACCGATCTCTTCACGTTTCTCGTCGGGCAGGACGTCGGCCATAACGCGATCGATGCCGACCTCCTCGGCGACAGCCTGCGCGGTGCGTTCGTTGTCGCCGGTGAGCATCATGGGTGTGATACCGGCGTCGCGCATCCGCCGGATGGTCTCCGCGGCGTCGGCTTTGATTTCGTCGCCGATGCAGATCAAGCCGATCAGGTCACCGTCACGGACAACGCCGGCGACGGTGAGGCCGCGGCCCTGAAGTCGTTCAATGTCGTCGCTCTCCTTCGACAGGTCGATCCCCTCGTCGCTGAGCCATCCCGTTTTCCCGACCAGCACGTCGTCGCTGGCCACGGTCGCTCGGACGCCCTTGCCGGTCACCGAGTCAAAGGCGTCAGGATCCGCGTACTCGCCGCCCTGCTCGTCGGCGGCCTCGAGGATCGCATCAGCGAGCGGGTGCATTCGTCTTTAGTTAAGAGCAAAATCGCGGTACAGCGACGGGATCAGATGGCAGAGAGTAGTCTTCTATTCGTCTAAGACGGTGTCGATATGAACACAGTCAATTTGTGATTTCAAATAACGCTCTAAGAAGTCCGTGCACTTGGTGCACGGACTTCTCTACGAGTTAGATCGTTTCCTATTGCGGATAACCAGCTCTCGGGTCTTTTCTATTCTCTCTTCATCATTCTGCAAATATGCTGCGAGGATCGCTTCAACGATCTCGGAGCGGCTTGCTCCGAGATCTGAGCACTCATCGACAAGTGTATCGAGCTCTTCAACGAGTTCAGTTCGGACGGAGACGCCCATTTTGGTTCGAGTCATAATCTTAGACGTTCTCAAAAATACGTGCACTAGGTGCACGGTAAGCTTATCGTCTCATTCCAATTTAGATCAAAAGATTGTCATAATAGATCTCAGCTGCTACTTGCACAGCGAAGCAATCGTGCTGCTGTCTTGCGATTCCTTAACTAAAGACGAATGGCGAGCGGGTGTTCGGAGAAGGCCTCCGCACTGGCCGCAGTCGTGAGTACATCCACCTCGTCGGCACCGAACGCGACGACCTCACTAACGGCGGGTTCGCCGACGGTGATGGTGCCGGTCTTGTCCAACACGATGTGGTCGACGTCGGGAAATATCTGGAAGGCGTCACCGGAGCGCATCAGGATGCCACGGTTCGCGGCCTTCCCGCCGCCCCGGATCAGGGCCAGCGGTGTCGCCATCCCGAGCGCACACGGATAGCCGAGCACGAGGACCGCCAGCGCCGCGAACGCCCCGCGCTGGACGTTTGGGGCTGCTCCCCACGCGAGGGGGGCGACCACCCAGAAGAGGAACGACAACCCAGCGATCGTCAAGACGCCGGGGACGAAATACTTGAGCACGCGGTCGGCGAGCTGGATGATGCCGGGCTTCATCGCCCGCGCCTCCTCGATCTCGCGGGCGATCTGGTTTAGGAACGCGTCCTCCCCGGTTGCAGTTACCTCGATGAGCAGCGCCCCGGTCTCGTTGACGCTGCCACCGATCACCGTGTCGCCGCCCGTTTTCTCCTCGGGAATGGACTCCCCGGTGGCGACCGATTCGTCGACTGTAGACTCACCCTCGACGACTTCGCCGTCGACGGGGATGTTCTCGCCGGGCTTGACCCGGACGCGATCACCGATGTCGAGGTCGTCGACAGGAACCTCCTCGACATCACCGTCATCACTGACGCGGCGTGCCGTGTCGGGCTGGAGGTCGAGAAGGCCTTGGACGGCTTGGGAAGCTCGCGTGCGGACGATGAGGCTGGTGTACTCCGAAAGGATGTGATAGGTGGTGATGAACACGGAAACGGCGAAGAAGTGGACGGTCGGGAAGCCAGGGAACACGAACAGGCCGAGCAGCCCACCAAGTAACCCTGCGAATGCACCTGCTTCCAAGAGAACGTGCTGATTGAAGATCCCCCGGCGCAGGCTCTGGTAGGCTTTCTCTTTGATGTACCGTCCAGAACCGAACATCGTCCCGAGCGCCAGCCCCAGTGTCACCAGATCCATCACAAGAGATGATGACTCGAAGCGTCCCATCACGAGAATCATCCACCCCATCAGGGCAGCGACCACGATAGATGCGCCACCTGCGAGGAGGAGGCGGCGCTTGCCGTCGGCGAGTTCGGCCTGCTGTTGCTCGTACCGCTTCGCTTTGTCCGGGTCGCGGATGGTGTACCCGAGATCCCGGAGCGTGTCCTTCACCTCGACCTCACTCAGCAGGTCGTTGTCGTATTCGACGAGAACTTCCTCGTGGGCGAGACTCACGTCGACGTCCTCGACACCATCGGTTCGGCTGTAGGCCTTCTTGATGCTCTCGGCACAGAACGAGCAGGACATTCCCCCGACGTTGAATTGTTCGTGTGTCGTTCCCATCGTGGATGGTGGTTACCGTGCGACGCGGATAACCATTACGACGATAGTTATAGCGGTCTCGATGTTATACTACCACTGTGGGGTGAGTGGCGTTACTCTTACTGTCGTTGTCCGTCTACCTCCTCACAAGAATGGCGCTCCTTGAATCTGACGTACCGATCCGGGAAGTCGTAACCACCGACCCGGAGAAAGCGAAGGCGCTGGAGAACGATGTCCGGGCGAAGATCCTCGATATGCTCGCGACCGAGGAGATGACGATCGAGGAGATTCACGACGAACTGCATCGTCGCGGCGAGGAGAAGGCGGAAACAACGGTCCGCCACCATGTGAACGTCCTAAAGGACGCCGGGATGGTCGAAATCGCGCGGCTCGAGGAAGCTGGTGGTGGGACACGGAAGTACTACAAGTCGAACACACGGGTCTTCTCGTACGACCTTCCAGAAAGCAGCGGAGAGCAACTTGCTCCGGCGCAGGACACGACTCGTGAAGAGCTAGCTGCGCTGATCGAGACCCTCGCCGAGCAACACGGCGACGAGATCGAGGCCGTAGCCAAGGAGATGAAACCGTGTGAATACTGCGAATCCCAGCACTACAAGGAGTTCGTCGTTCGAGAACTGCTCAATCGCGCGCTCATCGACCTCGGCGAAACTGGGGAGCTCGACGAACTCTTATCGACAGCTGAGTGACCGATTCCGCGGTGAAATATCGCCTGCTCTGTGACGTAATAACTCGCTTCAAGACGCGTTACGAGGGTTTGTGAACACCTCCGGCGGCTGAGTTGATGCTCTCGGGGAGCGTGGGGTGGATGTGCATCGTGTCGGCGATCTGGTCGGCGGTCGCGCCGAGTTCGATGGCGAGGATGAGTTCGTGGACGATTTCAGCCCCTTGTTCGCCGACGACGTGGGCACCAAGGAGTTCGTCGGTGTCGGCGTCGGTGACCAGTTTGACGAATCCCTCGGTCTCACCGAGTGCCTTCGGCTTGCCCTGGTCGGCGAAGTCCTGGCGGCCGATGCCCACCTCGTACCCTTCGTCTCGTGCTTCCTGTTCGGTCAGTCCGACGTGGCCGACCTGCGGGTCGGTGAACACAGCCCACGGGACGGTTCGGTCCTCGGTGCTGATCGTTTCGTCTTTCGCGAGGTGTCGATACAGGAGGTCGGCGTCGTCGCGCGCGGAGTGAGTGAACATCGGTGGCCCGCTCACGTCGCCGATGGCGTAGATACCGTCGGCAGTCGTTTCGAAGCTGTCGTCGGTCTCGACGAATCCTCGCTCATCGAGCGACACGTCGACATCTTCGAGGCGGAGACCGTCCGTATTCGGCGTCCGCCCGGCGGCGAGCGCGACGTCTGAGACGGTGACGGCGCCGGCACCATCGGCATCGACTCGGATGCCGGAATCAGTCTCCGACAGTGCCGTCACGGGCGCGTCTGCCTGGACGGTGATTCCTTCGTCTTCGAAGGCGCTCTCGATAACCTCGCTCACCTCGGGGTCCTCGTTCGGGAGGAGGTGGTCACCGCGCTGGAAGACGGTGACATCAGCGCCGAATCGGCTGTACATCTGGGCATACTCGCAGCCGACGTACCCCCCGCCGATGACGGCAAGCGAATCGGGAACTGCGTCAAGCTCGAGCAAATCTGTACTGTCGTGGACCTCGACGGCGTCGAGACCGTCGATCGGCGGCTTCGCCGGGCGTGCCCCCGTATTGATAATGACCCGGTCGGCCGAGAGTGTCTGGTCGTCGACCTGGACTTCGTCTTGTGACGTGAAGACGCCGTGGCCTTCGATGAAATCGATGTTCTCGTTTTCCTCGACATTTTCATAGGCGCCCTCACGGATGCTCTCGACGATGTCGTCTTTGCGATCGAGAATCGCTTCCATGTCGGCCTCGATTGCGCTGTCGATGTCGATGCCGAACTCCTCGCTGCGGCGGGCGAGATTCGCGACCTCCGCGCTCCGGAGCATAGTCTTTGTTGGGATACACCCGCGATTGAGACACGTTCCACCGAGGAGATCCTCCTCGACAAGGGCCGTCTCCATGCCCGAATAGGCACACTTCATCGCGACGGGGAGGCCGGCCATCCCACCCCCGAGCACGAGCAGATCGTAGTCGTATCCGTTACTCATCGCTCTGGCTCCCGATCTGGATTGTATTGTGGTCTGCCGTTGCTTCTCGGGTGGTACATTGAACGAGAATCACTGTATTCTTGGATACGGTCATAATTCGGATAATGCTGGTGGGGATTACTCAACGCAGCAGCTCATCGTCGACGTGTCCCGCCGAAACGCCTGACAGGCCTGTTTGAACGCCTCGGAGAACGTCGGGAACGGGTGGACGGTGTCGATGATGTCATCGACGGTGAGGCTGAACTTCACCGCCAGCGTCGCTTCCATGATCATGTCAGCGGCACGGGGGCCGACCATGTGGACGCCGACGATCTCGTCAGTCTCGTGGTGTTTGACGACCTGGACGAGGCCATCTGTGTTCTTGACTGCCTTCGCCCGCGGGACATCCTCCATCTGGACGGTTCGGCACGAGCAGGTGCCGTGCTCGTCCATGTACTCCAGTTCGGTCGTGCCGACTGCGGCGACTTCGGGACTGGTGAAGACGACTGCCGGGACTGCGTCGTAGTCGATGCTGACGCCCTCGTCGCCGAAGGCGTTCTTGACGGCTTGATTGCCTTCCTTGGCGGCGACCGTCTCCAGTTCGGGTTCGCCGATCACGTCGCCCGCCGCGTAGATGTCGGGATTGGTCGTCTGGAAATGTTCGTCGACACGAATCGTCCCGTCGTCGTTTGTTTCGACCCCTACCGTTTCCAGGCCGATGCCCTCGCTGTTCGGCTGGATGCCGGTCGCGACGAACAGCGCGTCCCTTGTAACTGTCCGCTCGGTGCCGTCGACGACTGTTTCGACGGCGACGATTGACTGAACCGCTTCGGTTCCACCGTCGGCTGCTCGCCTGCGGACGCGCTGGAAGTCGTTGCCGGTCATTACCTCGATGCCGTCCTCCTCGAACGTGCGCTGCATCTCGCGACCCAGTTGGCTTTCCATGTCCGAGAGGACGTGGTCGGAGCGCTGGAGGATGGTCACGTCGACGCCGACGCGGTGGAGGATCTGGCCCCACTCCAGCGCGATGTATCCGCCACCAAGCATCACGATGCTCTCGGGGAGGTCGCGCTCCTCGAGGATGGTCTCGCTCGTGTAGTAGTCAACGCCGCCGAGGCCGTCGATGGGCGGCGCCCAGGGCGAACTTCCGGTCGCGACGAGCGCCTTCTGCCCAGTGATGCGCGCGCCCTCGTCAGCGCCGTCGACGACCTCGATAGTCGTGTCGCCGACCAGCTGGCCGTAGCCCTCGTAGATGTCGGTCTCGAAGTGCTCGGCGATATCGACGTAGTTCTCCTGCCGGAACCGTTCGACGAGTTCGTCGGTGCCGTCGAGTGCGTCGGCCCAGTCGACGGTCGGCTCCTCGGAGTATCGAACGGCGTCGAAGGGATTCTCCGACGCTGCAGCGCCGCTCTCGGCGACGGCGAGAAGATGCTTACTCGGGACACAGCCGACGTTCACGCAGGTCCCGCCAATCGGCAAGCCTGTGTTCACCATCGCAGTCGAGAGGTCCCGCCGGCTCGCTTCAGTGATCGCGGCGAACGCTGCGGCGCCACCGCCGAGAATCACGAGATCATAGTCGGAGGTGTGGGTCATCAGTGCCTATACTTTACGACGGGAAGTTCTTATGCTCCAGAGTCCGAAGCTATAGAGTAGGTTGGAGGCTACGAAGCTATGGCAGATACTACTTCACCGGCGCCAACGTGCGATGTTGAGGGGACGTGCTACTGTCCGCTCACAGGAGTTATCGACACGTTGAGCCGAAAATACGCGATGCAACTCGTTAGCATCATCGGCGCACATGACTCACTGCGGTTCGCGGAGATCGAAGACCACCTCCCGACAGCGAGCACGTCGACAATCTCGAAACGCCTGAACGAATTCGAGGAGGCAGGGCTCGTCTCACGGACGCAGTACAACGAAATCCCACCGCGTGTCGAATATGCGTTGACAGAGGATGGCGACGAGGTTCGAACACGACTGGAACCGTTACTCGAGTGGGCGACAGAAAATAGCGGAAATGCGTAAACCGAGCCATTCCAAAAGAGAAACCAATTCTCCACGGACTCCCCTCAAGTCTGGTTAGGCCTCTGGGGATTCGAGTACTGTGAGATTCTGGACTGGGAAGGGATTGCTTTCTCCGGCGAACTCGTCCTCAGGGACGTAATGCCAGAGGTGGCCGTTTACCTGGTAGAGAAACGACTCGCTGCCTTCTGCTTCTACTCTCACCCGCTTCCCGACATTATCGTCTTCTTCCCAGCCGATGACGGTCAACGGCTCGACGGGCCATTCAAAGAATTTGACCGAGTCACCAGGCTCCAACTCTTCAAAGGTCTCTATATCCCCCTGCTGTGGCTCTCGCGCGTCGAGAGTCGGATTATGCTCAATAGACATGGTCTCTGGGTGCGCCCCTACTCACTTAATACTGTCAGCAGTGGATTCCAGCCGCTAGAACGGAAGCACGCCTGGCGAATCTTCTCTCCGATTGCTCTTAGCCCATTGCCTCTTGGAACCGCTCACGCAGCGCGTCCTCGCGTTCTTCGAACTGCTCGACTTTCTCCTGCAGGTCGTCGCTGACCCGTTCGATGCTCGCCAGCGCTCGTTCGCCGGCCAATGAGGCCTGTGACCCGTCGTCACCGTCTGCCTCTAGCTGCTGCTCGTAGGCCTGCTCGACGCGCTCGATCGTGCTTTCCGGGTTGAACAGGATGTCGTTGGCAATCCGAACGTACTGATCGAGGGACGCCCCCTCTTTCCCCTGGAAGAAGTGGGTGAGCGCGTACGTCGCGCCGGAATGCAGCGTCCACATATCGATCTCGAAGGGGGACGCCGCATTGGCTTCTGCATCGCCGGCGGCACGCTTGGCCAGGTAGTCCGGGAAGCCCAGCAGGGTGTAGAACTCCGTGACGGTGAACGGGAGCTCCGAGAAGTCGAGGTCGATATCCTGGGCGTCTCGGATGAACTCGAAGAGGTCGGCGGCGACGAGTTCGACCTGTGCGAGGAGTTCCTCCCACCAGGTGCGGAAGTTCCTCCCGTCGCCGACGTGCTTGATAACCTCCTTGTCGGTGAGCGAGCGCATCGTGTTCGAGCAGTAGCCATCCTGGGCGAACCCCTCCACGTAGACGGCGTGCTCGCCGAAGAAGTCGTAGCCCGACGTGACGCCCATCGTAATCGGGTCCGACCGACCGGGCAGGCGCACCTCAAGGCCGTCGAACATCACGTCCATGTGGACCTCGCCGCCGCCCCGGTAGCGTCGAATCTCGCCGAACATCACCTCGCCCAGCGGCGTCCCGTCGATGGTCTCCTCCCGGAGGACCTCCTCCAGCGGCCCGTAGATGTCGACCGGGTTGATGATCGCGTAACTGTCTGTGGGAACGTGGAACAACGGGTCCGTCTCCGCGTCCTCATCTCGGGCCTGCTCCCGAGCTTGACTCGGCTCGACGAGCGCATTGAACCGCTCCGTCTCGACCCACTCGTCGGTGTACGGATTTTGGTACGCCACGGTCGTCTCGACGGCCTGCGGAAGATCGCGGACCGCCTCGGCGAATGTCACGGGGTCTGCATCCCCGTGACGCTCTCGGTACCACTCGGGCAGTTCGGTGTCGGTACGTCCATCGACGCCAGCGAAGATGGTTCTGGACTCTGGATCTTTCATCTCAGTCACCTCACTTCAGGAATCCTCGTCGACGGACGCCTGCATCGTCTCGCGCCCTGCGCCCCTCTCCCGGGCGCAACAACAACACCACGTTAACCAACACTGACCTCGATCGCCGGAACTAGTTGGTTAATCAGGTTTTGCTGATGGACGAGAAGTACCTTTCAAAAGGCGGTAGGATGGCCTTCTGACCGCGACTATTCCCGTTCTTCGAGGACGATCCGCCTTGCTTCAGCTACAAGCCCGTGGGCATCAACCATCGCTTCCGCATCAAGTGCGACTGCGGCTCCAATCCCGTCTTCGAGAACGAAATTCATCTCGATAACGTTCTCGAAGCACTGAACCAGGCACGTGAGCTGTCCGTGGTCTTCTGAGAAGGTGTTTTCGTAGATTGGTGCCGTTAACGACTCCATTCGGGATTCGTCGATTGCAGATTCGAGCTCATCTGTCGTATATTGCTCAGCGACGTCATCCCTGAGATGGACGATTTCGTACGTGCCTTCCTCGTATTTCACGATACTCCGGAGATTCCCGTCAGTTCGTTGTTCGAAGAAGTTCTCGAGCCGAGTGGCCATCCTTGTCGCCATATTAGCAACTCGTGTCTCTTTCATCATAGGTGTAGGGCAAAGAAATAACATCGCCGTATCGATTATTGTCCCTTCTGTCCTTCAATCTCTCCGCCTACGGCGCACCTGCTCAGGATTCGGTACCCACGGATGGGCGTCCCAGCAGTGAAGGGCGTGCTCTCGTGGCGTGTCGAACAGCGCCTCACACGACCCACACTCGTAGGCGGTCTCGGGCCAGCGTTCCGTGACGAACATCGCTGTCACCGTCGACCTGACTGGATCTGGTGCAGCCGACCGCTGAACGTAATCATAGCCGATCACTGTCCGTCGACGAAGCGCCGACTGCGCCAGCCGTTCGGGCCGGTCTGCTGGGAGATACACCCACCGGACGAACGCCTTCTCTGAGTCCTTCGCCGAGGGTTGAAGGATGAACCACCGGTCATGATCGTCGCGGAAGAGATACCGTTCTGCTCCCTGATTTTGGAGATAGAGCGGATCGCCGCGTCCGGCAATCACCCGCAGACCGATGGACCGGGAGATGGGTGAGAGGAGTCGCTCTTCCAGCGTGAGCGAGCGGGACTCTCCGGCCGAATCCTCGATCTCGAAATCGTCAAGCGTCGCTTCGTCAGTCATGATTCGCTGGGATTCGTCTCGTCTGTGTCTTTCCCATCTGTTCGCTCGTGCCGGTCGTTGTATCGCTCGAGTTCTCGGCCGATGCACTCCAGCGCCGTGACGGCGCGTTCGATGAGTTGGTATGTGGCCCGCGAGAGTCGGATGTTTTCCATTAGGTCTCCTCCTCTGGCTCGACGAGGTCGTTACTCTCAGCGACGAGTGCCTGAACGGCTGAAGCAGGATCGTTCTCGACCGGAAGCGTTCGATGGTCAAGCGGGGTGGGATACGCCCGATCCCCCTGCGCACAAAGTATGATCAACCACTCTTCGCTCCCTTCGGCGAGGACGACGTAGTGGTCGATCTCCCGACGTTGGAAGACTGTCCGATCTGTCCGGCTCACCGCACTCCAGTTTGCCGGCAGTGACGATGACGGCGTCCCACCATCTGGCGTGAGTACTCGGTACTCTTCGAATTCGGCGAGTGCCGCCTCGATATCCTTCCCGGTGAGGTGCCAGCAGTCGGCCGGGCCATCACACACCAACTGACTGACTACGTCGTTGCGGAACTGGATGTAGTGTTGCTGGGCGACGGTTTCGTTGTCGGTGTAATCGAGGAGGAGCGCACAGGCGAGCTGTGCCGGTCCGCTCCCAACGTAGCCCCAGTCGAATCCCGCCGGGCTATGCCGCACGAGACCGAGACTTCGATTGGGGGAGAGGCGTTCGTGTGCGGTGAGGTTCAGGACAACTGGCGTTCCGTCGACACGCATCCCGACGTACTCGACGCGGTCTGTACTCGCCTGACATCGCTCATCCGTATCCTGTACGACTGCTCGTGGGTCGGTAGTCGAATTCATCTCCATCGGTTGCATGCGGGCGTTCGGATTCCCCGCGCCCCTGCTGGGGGTCGAAAAACCACCACCGGCTATTAGTCCCTCAGCGTCGCTTCAAAATTAGAATTCAGACTATTATAGTCCAGACTACAACAATTCATCAGACAATCAATCGATAGAGGCAAGTCTATTCTTCGAAGAGACAGCGAGCGGCTGCATCGTCGCCAGTGAGGGTCTGCTGATCCTCGTCCGTATCAGCGAAGAGTGTTGACTGATCTCCCTCGGATGTTTGCTCAACTTCGGGTCGATCGTCGACGCCGAACTCACTCGCCTCGGGGTGATCAAGACGCGAATCCCGGTCACGATGATCCACGTCAGCGCCGAAGTCCTCAAGCGAGGTCTCAACGCTTGTTTCGGTTACTTCGAGTTGGCCATCGTCACGGAATGCGGTCTGTCGTTGAATCTCGATCTCTGGTCGATCGCTCATCTGGATTGAGCCTCCACCCACCGAGGCTCCGACAGACACCTCCGGGCGTTGGGTCAATCGTCTTGTGCGCGGATTTCGCTGGCCCGCTGTTCAAGCCGGCGGAGGATTTGGACCCGTTGCTGATTCGCGTTCTCGTAGGCGACGCAGGCTCGCAGCGTCTCCATATCGTTGATCGTCACGATACCAGCGTTGATGAGTCGCGTATTCGATGGCTCGAGCCGTTGTTCTGGCGAAAGCTCGCCTTCGTCTGTTGTTTGACCGTCTGGATTGCTCACTGATAATCGCCTCCGCCACTGCTGAGGCGACAAAAAACTCCCCTCGCCGTTACCCGTCTTCTTCCTCGGGTTGGATCTGGCGAGCGTCCTCCGCGAGATCGTGGATGTATTCTCTGAGGGTTTCCATGTCCTCGCGAGCGTCTTCGAGGGTCTTGCCTTTCGCTTTCGCGATTACCTCGTCCTGATCTCTGGTACCGGTTCCACGCTTGAGCTTTACGGTGAGGGAGACGCCGACGTCACTTCGTTCGACGTACTCCGTTCGTGTCGTCTGTTCGCTCGATTCAGCCGATTCGCCATCCGTACGAGATGGTTGGGTATGTTCTGACATGGATTTCTTTCGGTGATTGGTATTTAGATGGACGGTGCGGCCGGCTCGCCGGGTGTTTCGTGAAGGACTGCGTCGATCTCGGGCCCGGTGAGTCGCCAGCGTCCAGCAGACCCAGCACAGTCCAGTTGGCTCACGACCTCGGTTTTGAATGCCTGGTAGTGGTCGAGGGCGAACGCCTCGTCTCCCGTGTAGTCGAGGAGGAGTGCGAGCGCGAGTTGTGCCGGACCACTACCACCATATCCCCATTCGAATCCCGAGGGACTGTGATTCACCAGCGCGAGACTCCGTTCTGGTGTGAGCCGTTCTTGGCCGGGACGTTTCTCAACGATAGCCTGCCCGCTCTGCCGATACCCGACGTAGACGATGTCGCAGCCGCTCGCTGGGCGTGTCTGTTCAATCGAGTGTGTGTCGCTAGGTCTACTCATCGGTCTGTTCGGGAGCTACTCGTTCGAGCACCCCCGCACCGCTCAGGGGGTGAAAAACAGTCACAGGGACTGCTTGCCCCTACGCGAGATGGGAGATATCGGCTGGTTCCTCCACGTCGTCGAATTCACCACGCTCGACCGGCTCCCAATCCTCCCCAGGTGCTGGACTCCACCAGTCGACTTTGTAGGCCCCCGGTGCGCCGAGGATTTTCACCCGTGCCGATCCATCGGGTAGGTCACGACGGAACTTCTCGTCGACGTGAAGGTTCCACGTCGAGTCGGTGTCGAAGCACGCGAGCACAGCCTCCTCGTAGCCACGGTCTTCTCTGGATTCCCGGAGGATGACCTGCGTGTTGCAGTTCTTGCAGAACACTCCCTCGAAGGGAATGTGACTGAATATCTCGTGCCCGCAGACCGGACACCAGAGGAACTCGAACAGTGCTTCGCTGTGGCGGTCGATGACTTCCAGACTCATCTGTGGATCTGGCCCGCTTGAGACGGGCCACCCATCCCGGCCCACAAATAAACGTCATTCGCCGTGAGGGATGTCGATTGGTGCTGTACTGCTGGCAAAGGTTTATCAGACCACACTGTGTATGGTTTTGTATGTCCGCTCCCACGGCCGGAGAAGCCGGAGACGAAGCCGATAATGAGTCTCCTGAAGCTGTTTCTCCTGAGGAGGCACTTGAGATGCTGCCTGACGAAGACGAGTTTGAGGCCGAATTCTAACACTCGCCTTTATTACTCCTGTTTGCTTGCTGTTCGTATAGATGGGCCGACGATACGTCGTGTTCTTTGAGCCAGCTCTGACGAATCTTGATGCGATGGGGAATCATATGGCGACACGGCTGGAAAACCAAATCACGGATTTTCTTGATGCTTGGCGCCCTGAGGCCGCTTTTGCAAAACCGCTGCAGAGTGATTTAT
Source organism: Halorubrum salsamenti (assembly GCF_007671685.1). Taxonomy (GTDB): domain Archaea; phylum Halobacteriota; class Halobacteria; order Halobacteriales; family Haloferacaceae; genus Halorubrum; species Halorubrum salsamenti. The sequence continues at coordinate 90,878 of NZ_VCNL01000008.1, forward strand.
GGCAGTTCAAATGGTCTCCTAGAAATGGTAGCGGTGCGAGAGCGTTTTCTGGGTACTTTGCCGGTGACGAACACAACATCGCGCTTGTGCTGGTAACGTTCAAAAAGAATAACGAGGACAAGTTCAATCTCCAACAGAAGGCATTCAATTCTCGTGCAAAGTCATTAAATAGAACACTTGATAGTAAGTCTCCTTCAGATATCGGCACTTGGCTGGAAGACCAGCGGAACAATTCCGATAGAAAAGTTCTCGACGAAACCGATATTTAGCACGGTAAAGGCGGGGATGTCCCCTCAGCGCTCGGCGCCGTACACGATCCTTGAGGGCGCTTCGTACCCACAGTTCCGACACTCGAACCAGCGCTGGACCTTCGCACCGTCAGCCGATTTATCACCGACGACCACGTCACCGTCCAGACACTCCCGACAACTCATCTCGGGAGCAGGTTGGTCGCGGAGAACGTTCCTGAACGCGTTCGCGTCTTTCGTCTCGTACCCCCGCGACCACACTGGGTAGCCGTCGACGAGGATTGCGCCACGCCACTTGTAGCGGTACGAGTCCGGGGCTCGGTGTAGGACAGCCCGAGCGCCGGTCTCGGTATTCCGGTATGCGAGTGTGGGTGTGCGGCTCTCGCGCTTCCAATTTGTGATCCGGGACATCTGTTAGAAGTGGACGTCGGCGGGCACGATCCAGAGCTCCTCGCTCTCCTCCAGCACTCGATCCAGGTGGTCACGGTGACGGATACCGTTCCCATATTCGTTGTACAGGAATATCGTTGGCCCGTCGTAGGCACCGACCTGGTGGAACGCGTGCCGAGCGAGATCTTCGTCGCGCATGATCTCCTCGTTGGAGAGCTCCTCGATGGCCTCTTTCACCCGGTCGAGATTACGCTCGAATTCCTCCTTCGTCGCCTCCCAGCCACGCTCGAGCAGGTCTTCGCCGTCATCGGAGTCGACGGGGGCTGCCGTCGGCAACTCCCCCCATCGTGCCTTCCCCGCAACGGACGTGTCCTCCTCGTCGAAGGTCACATAGTAGTCGAAGACGGCGCCGGCATGTGGGTCCGCGCCGACCAGGCGATCGAACACCGTCTTTCCGGTGACCAGCGCGTCGTCGTGCGTCGATGCCTCTACCAGTGCGTAAATCACCATATGCATCTCGAACACCTCGAAACGCCGACGCATCGGGAGTGATTGCTCGCTCGCTCCTGCTGCGCCGGCACCCATCGCCGGTGCAATAACAAACACGGCTCTCATGAGAACTCATAACTGATGATTGGCATCTGAGGCTGTGTGAATGGCTGAACGTAGTATGAGTGGCTTGAGCTATATTGGGTGTGTGATTGATTAGAACAGAAGGGAACTTTTACGGCTGAATGTGTTTGGAATGAAATGAGGATCGCAACCAAATCGGACTTCTCCTCAACACAGTACTGCTGTTTTCGATTCTAAGTAGTTCCAAATACAAAACCAGATACCTGAAAGCAGTCGATCCTACGCGATTTCACCCGGAACGCGTCACGAGTCGGTCAGAAGTTGCCGAAGCACGTAGTGCAGGATACCGCCGTGTTCAACATATCGCACACCGGCGGGCGTCCCGACCTGGGCCGTCACCGGGAACTCGACCGACGACCCGTCCGACCGCTCCGCAGTCACCGTCAACTCGGCCATCGGCTCCAGCCCGTCGTCCAACCCGTAGATAGCGAAGACTTCTGACCCGTCTAGTCCGAGCGCTTCACACGAGTCGCCGTCCTGGAACTGCAACGGCAGCACGCCCATCCCGACGAGATTGTCCCGGTAGATGCGCTCGTAGCTCTCGGCGATGGTTGCGCGAACGCCGAGGAGGTCGGTTCCCTTCGCCGCCCAGTCACGACTCGAGCCGGTTCCGAACTCCTCGCCCGCCATCACGACGAGGGGCGTCCCCTCCTCGTGGTAGCGCTGGCTGGCCTCGAACACGGTCGTCTGCTCGTCCGTCGGCTGGTGAATCGTGTAGCCGCCTTCGACGTCGTCGAGCATCTGGTTCTCGATGCGGACGTTGGCGAACGTCCCCCGCATCATCACCTCGTGGTTGCCCCGGCGGGCACCGTACGTGTTGAACTCGTGAGGCTCGACACCGTGGTCCATCAGCCACTGCCCGGCGGGGAGGTCCGAGCCGAACGGTCCTGCGGGGCTGATGTGGTCGGTCGTCACCGTATCACCCAGTGTCAACAGACACCGTGCATCCTCGACGTTGGAGACGCTAGGTTTCTCCAGTGGGAAGTCCTTGAAAAACGGCGGTTCCCGGATGTACGTCGAGTCCTCGTCCCACTCGTAGACCTCGCCAGTCGGCGCATCCAACGCCTCCCATCGTTCGTCGCCCTCGAACACGGAGGCGTACTTCTCCTCGAACATCGACGGGTCGACGAAGTCGTGGACGGCTTCGTGGATCTCGTCGCTGTCCGGCCAGAGGTCCGACAGATAGACCGGGTTGCCGTCCTCGTCGTACCCCAGCGGGTCGTGCTCCAGATCGATGTCCATCCGACCGGCCAGCCCGTATGCCACCACCAGCGGTGGGCTGGCGAGGTAGTTCGCCCGCACTTTTGGATGGATGCGTGCCTCGAAGTTCCGATTCCCGGAGAGTACGCTCGTCGTCCAGAGGTCGTGTTCGTCGATCGCGGTCTCAATCGGTTCGGGGAGTGGCCCTGCGTTTCCGATGCAGGTCGTACAGCCGTAGCCCACGACGTTGTAACCCAGGTCTTCGAGGTACGGCAAGAGTCCCGATGCTTCGAGGTACTGGGTGACGACGCGGCTGCCGGGTGCGAGGCTGGTCTTGACGTAGTCCGGGACGTCGAGGCCGCGCTCGACGGCGTTCTTCGCCAGGAGCCCGGCTGCCAGCATCACGGACGGATTTGACGTGTTCGTACAGCTGGTGATGGCGCTAACGACGACGCTCCCGTGCCCGATCTCGATTTCGTTGCCGTCGAGGTTCACTGTAGCGCGCTTCGTGAGGGGTCCCAGATTCTGTTTTTCAGTGTCGCCCGCTTGTTGAACGCCGCCGTCAGTTCGTTCGGCGTCGGTTGGTTCTCCGGTCAACTCGGCCTGGGTGTTGCCGCCCTCTCCGAGCCACCGGGCCAGCGCCTCCTCATCGATTTCATCGAGGGCTTCTTCGAACTCGCCGTGGAGTAACTCCCGGAAGTGGCCCCGCATGTCACCCATCTCGACGCGGGACTGGGGCTTCTTGGGGCCGGCGAGGCTTGGAGTGACTGTCGAGAGGTCCAGTTCGACTGTCTCGGTGTATTCGGGATTCTGCTCGCCGAACAACCCCTGGGCGTCCAGGTAGTTCCGGACGAGTTCGATGTGTTTCTCGTCGCGGCCCGTCAGTTCGAGGTAGTCGAGGGTGGCCTCGTCGACGGGGAACATGCTGATGGTCGAGCCCTGCTCGGGGGCCATATTGGCGATGGTCGCCCGGTCAGGGACGGTCAGCGTCTCCACGGCGGGGCCGTAGAACTCGACGAATCGGTCGACGACGCCGACGTCCCGGAGCAGTTCGGTGACGTGCAGTACGAGGTCGGTCGCTGTCGCACCCTCGGGGAGTTCACCCGTAAGTTTGACGCCGACGACTTCGGGGAGGTTCATCGTGATGGGCTGGCCGAGCATCGCGGCTTCGGCCTCGATGCCACCGACGCCCCAGCCGACGACGCCGATGCCGCCGATCATCGGCGTGTGACTGTCCGTGCCGACGAGCGTGTCCGGAAGCAGCCAGTTCTCGCCGTTCTGCTCGCGTTCGTGGACGACCTGCCCGAGATACTCTAGGTTCACCTGGTGAACAATTCCCGTTCCAGGTGGGACGACGCTGAAGTCGTCGAAGGCGTTTTGCGCCCACTTCAGTGCCCGGTACCGTTCGCTGTTGCGCTCGTACTCCAGTTCGACGTTCTTCTCGTAGGCGTCCTCGCTACCGAAGTAGTCCACTTGGACGCTGTGGTCGATCACGAGGTCGATGGGCACCTCGGGTTCGACGAGAGTTGGGTCGCGGTCCTTGCGGTCGACGGCCGACCGGAGCGCCGCGAGGTCTACGACGGCAGGGACGCCTGTGAGGTCCTGGAGGATGACCCGGGACGGCTGGAACGGAATGTCGGCGTCGGAAACGTCCGGTTGCCAGCCAGCGAGGTCACGGATGTCGTCCTCGGTAATGTCCTCCCCATCGGCGTTTCGGAGGACGGATTCGAGCATGACACGGATGCTAACCGGGAGTTTATCAAGTTCACAGAGGCCTTCCTCTTCGAGGACGGTGAGGTCGGCCATCTTGTAGGTCGTTCCATCGGCTTCGAACTCGCGGATCGCATTGAAGGGGTTCATTATTGTGGAATACTTCAAACGGAGTAACGGTTATTCTTGTCCCCGTTCTCGGGAGACGGGATTCGAGCAGTTGGACCTGCCCGAAGGGGTTCAGAGAGCTCGTTGCTCTCGCGTTCGACGAGTGGTACAGTTCTGCATAAGGTGGCACTGCCTTCCTCGCTAGTGTTCATGGGTTCAGGCACCCGTTTCTTGGCCAGTCTTACTGTCCATGCGTTCAGGCGCGATTCGTGACAACCGCATCGCGTTCCCGGTGACGCCGAGGCTCATCCCCATGTCGCCGACGATGACCGCGACCGCGACGCTCACCAGTCCCAGCGGGACGCCGAGTGCAAGCAGGGCCTTCACGCCGAGGCTCGACCAGATGTTCTGGCGGATCACGCCGTTCGCCGTGTGCGACAGCCCGTAGAGATACGGCAGCTTGCTGATGTCGTCGCCCATCAGCGCGATGTCGGCGGTCTCGATTGCGGTGTCCGTTCCGGCCGCGCCCATCGCGATGCCGACCTCAGCGGTCGCCAGCGCGGGCGCGTCGTTGATGCCGTCGCCGACCATCGCCACGTCGCCGTACTCCGCCTGTAACGCCTCCACGGCATCGACCTTCTCGTCGGGCAATAGTTCTGCGCGATACTCGTCGACGCCGACCTGTTCGGCGATCGCACGGGCCGTCCCCTCGTTGTCGCCGGTCAGCATCACGACGTGCGCGACGCCGAGTTCGTGCAGCCGTGCGACCGCCCGTTCGGCGGCCGGCCGCACCTCGTCGGCAATGGCGATAATGCCGATCAATTCGGTATCCGTGCCGACGAGGACGACCGTCTTCCCCTCATTCTCGAACCGCGAGATCGCGCCGTCCTCGAGGTCGGCACAGTCCTCGCGTTCGCACTGCTCGTGGGCCACTTCGGCGACTGCGCCGCCGTCGGCACGGAGGTGGGCGTGCGACAGGTCGAAACCCAACTCCTCGAAGAGGGCGGGCTTGCCTGCATAGTACGTCTCGCCGTCGATGTCTGCGCTGATCCCCTTTCCGGTGATGCTCTCGAATTTCTCGATACTCGGCACGTCATCGCCGGCATCCTTTTCGGCGCGTTCGAGTATCGCCTCGGCGATTGGGTGTTCGCTTCGCTGCTCGAGTGCAGCCGCGTGCTGGAGTACCGTCTCGTCGTTCGTACCGCCAAGCGCTACGACGTCCGTGACCGCGAGTTCGCCCTTGGTGAGGGTACCAGTCTTGTCGAGGGCGATGGCGTCCACCTCGCCCATCGCTTCGAGGTGGTT
>NZ_VCNL01000009.1 GCF_007671685.1 Halorubrum salsamenti
GCGAGTTCGCCCTTGGTGAGGGTACCAGTCTTGTCGAGGGCGATGGCGTCCACCTCGCCCATCGCTTCGAGGTGGTTGCCGCCTTTGATGAGGACACCGTTCTTCGCGGCACTGGTGATCCCCGACACCACGGAGACTGGGGTCGAGATGACAAACGCACACGGGCAGGCGATCACCAGCAGAGTAAGCCCCCGAATGAACCACGCCTGCCAGTCGCCCGCGAAGGTGAACCCGTAACCGGCTAGGTCCACCGACACCGGATCAGCGATAACCAGCGGCGGGATAGCGGCGGTCAGGATTGCCAGCACGACGACGAGGGGTGTGTAGTAGCCGGCGAACTGGTCGACGAACTGCTCGGACTCGGTCTTCTTCGCCTGTGCGCCCTGCACCATCTCGATGATCTGCGAGAGCGTCGACTCCGAGGCGGCCGAAGTGGCCTCGAACTCGAGGTATCCTTCCTCGTTGATGCTGCCCGCGTACACTTCGTCGCCGGCAGCCTTGTCGACGGGGACGCTCTCGCCCGTGATCGGCGACTGGTCGACTGCACTCTCGCCTTCGATGACCGTCCCGTCGAGCGGAATCTTGTCACCGGGGCGAACAACCACGGTCTCGCCCACCTCCACCTCCTCGGCGGGCACCGTGACTTCCTCACCATCGCGAAGGACGGTCGCCTCGTCGGGCGAGAGTTCCATCAGCTCGCGCAGGGAGTCCCGTGCCCTGTCCATCGCATAGTCCTCGAGCAGCTCGGCGATGCTGAATAGGACGGCCAGCGTCGCCGCCTCGACGAAGTAGCCGATACCGGTCGCGGCGATGATGGCCGTCCCCATTAGCAGGTCGATGTCCAGACTCCGGTTCTTCGCGGAGTAGTACCCGCTACGGACGACCGGGATGCCACTGGCCGCGACGGCGCCGAGGAACAGGACATCTGCGATGTGGAGCGGGTACTCGAGGACACTTGCGATGGCGATGTTCTGTCCTGCGAGGAAGAACTCGAAGAGGAGCCCGACGGTGAGGAACGCCGCGCCGAGCCACGTCTTCTTCGCGCGAGGACTCGTCCAGACCTCCGATGGTGGTGCGATGTCGACGCCATCGGCCGCCTGGTTGTCCTCATCATCGCCCTCGGCGTCCGAGCCCCCGACGACCTCGTAGCCGGCGCCTTCAATCGCCTTGACGACGTCGGCTTCGCTAGTCCGATCAGGGTCGTACGTGACGTTGGCTGTGCCGGTGGTCGGCTGGAGCGTGACGTCAGTAATGCCGTCGACACGCTGGAGGCTCTTGTTCACCTTTTGGGCGCAAGAGGGACAGTCCATCTCGGGAACGGCGAGGCGGGCGGTCAGCTCACGTCGCTGTCCGCCGCCGCTCGTTCCTCCTGCTGCGTCCGGATTCTCTGTCATCACGTCACGGTAGGAGCGGGAGTTCGATATGTCTTTGTTGGAATATTCCAACTACGGCCCTCAGTGGGATGCCAGCCGTTCTTCCGCTACCCGCTCGCCGGCGACATGTTGCTTCGCCAAATGTTCTTCCGCCCGACGGAGTCGGTAGGTGAGTGTTGACCGTGGCACGTCGAGATGCTCTGCGAGTTCTCCAACATCGACCTCGCGGGGTGATTCGTAGTAGCCGTGTTCGACGGCGGCCTGGAGAGCAGCCTCTTGGGCTGGAGGCAATCCACTTGGTGTTCCGTCGCTTCCCCTAGCTGATGTTGTGTCCGCTGTGCGGAGCATCTCCATCTGGGCGCACTCCCCGACGGCGACTTTGAGAGCGTCGAAGAACGCCGCCACGTCGCCATCGCCGGAGTGGATGAGTCGCCACGTGTAGTGGCGGCCCTCGTGACGAGTCTCGAACAGCACGCCGTCGCCGAGGTGGTCGCGAGCGATGTGGGGGACTGAGGCGCAGGTCGGAGTGCGCTCCCAATCTGAGTAGAGGATGAGCGCGTCGTCCGTGCGGTCGAGGACGCGGGTGGTCTGTGTGGCGTTGCAGTCCTCGGTGGCGAGACAGTCAGCGTAGTAGTCGCCGTTGAGAAAGGCGTCCTCGATGGCGTTGAGCGCCTCAGGCGTACCGGTGGCATGGTCGACCCGCCAGAGACGCTCGGCAGTGGCGTGCAGCGAGAGCGAGCGAACGCGAGCGTCGGGGTGGTCGGCGAGGGCGTCCGCCACCCTGTTGCAGCCGGGCTCGTATTCGAGAGCGAAGACGAGTTCGCGCATACCCCGTCTAAGGCCTGCTACGACATAACCCATGGCCTGCAGCGTTGTCGACCAGTAGATCTCAGATTACGTCGTCAGGGTCGTGAACTTCCTGCATTCGCTGTGCTTCGGCCGCGTATTGCTCCTGGAGGTCGGGGTCATCGACCATGCCAAGATTGCCGGGTTCAGCATCGACTGCTGCTGTCGTATCTCGGACGTCGGTGAAGGACGTGAGTGCGCGTTCCTTCCGATAGTACTGTTCTCCATCGGGTGTTGCGTAGGTGAGGATGATCAGGTTCTGCTCGTCATCGGAGTACGTCCGTTCGACAAGCCAAACACGAACGTCATCTTCAGACTGATTTGACATACTTAGACATCCCCCGATATCCACTAAGGGATTGGTGTTACGGCTTGCCGAGACTCGCTGTCTCGAAGGGTGATTCTCCGGTCGGAATGAGCAGCTCCTGTCGGTCTCCGACCCGCTCAGCGAGCTTCCGTTTCAGATACTGTCTCGCCGTTGACGGTGTGAAGACGCCCTTGTCGAGCATGTCGCCGACGACGTCTTTGAGGGCCGCGAACTGGCCCTGCAGGTGGCCGTCGCCGACCGGCTCGCCGTCGTACCAGCGCACCGTCGCGAGCGCGCCGTTCCCGACCGTCTCCCCCTGTTCGACTGTCTCCGAGTCGTACTGCAGGCCGAACCACAGCGTCCGATAGGCGGTCACCTCGAACGTCGTCGACACCACGTAAAACGCCTCATGGTGGAGGTAGTCGAGATGGTCAGCGATAATCTCCTCGAGCGTGAGCCCGGTGGCGCGAGGCTTCGGCTCGACGACCGTCGACGGTCGGTCTTCGCCGGCGAGGTAGCCGTCGACCGCATCTGCCTCGAGGCCATCGGCTAACTCCGCCAGCAGCTGTTTCGCCCACTTGGAGTCGGTGTCTTCGCCACCGAACGGCGACTCAGCCGAGATTCGGTGCTTGAGCTTCAGATTTGATGCACCCCAATGAGAGTAATGGAGCGTGTACTGTCCGTCGGTTCGTTCGTACGCAACAAGTGCGCGGTGGCCCATTGAACAATCACCTCGCAGAACGATCCACGACTGGATCGCCCCGCACCCCTCCCGGGGGACGAACAACGCTACTCGTCGATCGGGTCGGGGGAACTGAGGTCCGCGTACAGCACCTCACCGTCGCGGACGACGTACCGTTTCGCCAGCACGGGAAATCGGCATTTGGTAAATCCGGCTGTCTGGATGTCGAATTCTTCGTCCGGTTCGAGATACTCCGCGAGCGACCGGAGGAACTCGTGGGTGACGATGCCACCGTCGTAGTCAGGAAGCCCGTTCTCACGGGCCTCGTACACTTCGAAGCTATCGTAGCCCCAGATGATCAGTTCGCCGTCGTCGTCCACCTCCCAGTTGAGCGTCCCGAAGCAGTGGTTCTCACAGAGCTGGCGGACGGCCTGTGGGTCTGTTACGAGCGCGCCGGTCGATGTCGTTGCGGCTTGGAGAGTTGCCATCGGTTGTTCTCGGGAGCTGTCTCGCGCCCCCGCACCCCTTCAGGGGGCGAGCAACTGCTCACGCTGTGACGGCCACATGACGTTGCGCTGCCGATGCATCGAGCTGTCAGGATTCTCTGTTGACGTCACCGTCCCTCGTCGTATTCGGTTGGGTGAGAACATCCACCTGCTCGAGGAGCGTCGTCGCGGTGCTAATTCGCTCTTGATCAGCGGGCTCCAATTGGTCGCTGTCGATACTGGTGAGGCTACTGAGCGCGCGGTGGAGTCGATAGCCGGGGGTGTCTCGTGGGTCCATGTGTGCGCCTCCGCCAATTTCTGGCGCGAAAAAACACCGGCGGGCAGTCAGCGGGGCAGTCTGGGAGTGATCACGAACTGACCTCTAGTTAACCAACAGAACGAGTCGATATCAGGTCCGTTGGTTAAACTGACTCCGCCTCTATTGATCGGCTTCTGGTTCGGGTCCATAGCGAGGTGTCCCGCACCGCTGACACTCCCACATGGGCTGCCCGGTCCACTCATCATCGGGGACAGCCTCGAATTCGCGGAATCGATGCTTAGTCTCCCGATCACATTCCCGACACTCGAGGTGAGTCCTGTTTGGGCGCTCGCGTCGTGGCTGTTCGGTATCGGTCTTGTCAACGGATTCCTGGAGCGCAATCGCTGGCACCAGCCAGAAGTCGTCGTCTGCGTCCTCACGAAGGCTTGCAAGCCCCTCTTCGGTGCGAACCGCGCTCCCAGTTTCGTCGTAGAGAAACGTCGCGTGCTCGCCGTCGTGACAGGACTGCGTCGTCTCTGTCCACGCCGTCCGCTCACGAGCAACCGCGAGCAGCTGATTACCACATTCAGACGTGACCCGTGTCGCCGAGGGGAGCGAGGGCCACTGATCGACAAGCTGTGGGGCCGGTTCCTCGTCGAGATCGTAGATTAGCTTGCAGTCATCGACTACTGGGTCATCGTCTGCCTTCACGAGGAGGGTAGCCGCAGCAGATCCCTTCCCGACGGCGCCGTAGAACGTCGACGCCTCGACGAGCAGCTGGATGACGTGGATGAGAGTCCGTTCGGCAGTCGATGTGTCCTGATCATCGGCTGCTTCGAGATGGTTCGTGAGACAAAACCGGCACTTCGACTGGCCAGCGGGGATCGACGCTCCACAGGAAGCGCACTCGGTCGCATCTGCTGTCGGGCCGTCTGGATAGCCCGCGTCGACGCCACCGGAGCGCTGCCGCCGGGGCTCACCACTACTACTGGCGAGTTGATCGTCGGGAACGTGGGTCGCTTCGCCGAGCGGTCGGAGGGCTTCGTAGTCGGCGTACTGGTCGGTCATAGAGTGATCTGGCCGTATCATGCTTCGTCTTCGGGTTTAAACAATGGCTCTCACATCAATCAGCCTACAGACATACAACCGAAAATCAGCAGTGTGGGCCTTAGACAGCCAGTTCGTCCAGCGCGTCGCGGTGGGTCCGCACGGTGACCACTGAGACGTTCGCAACGTCAGCGATGTCCGACTGGGTGAGCCACCGCCCGTCTTCGCGTCCGGCTTTGTACAGACAGGCTGCGGCGAACCCGGATGGCCGAACCCCCGTGGTTGCTCCGGTCGATTCGGATGCTTCCGCCAGCTGCCGAGCCCGCTGCCGGATTTGATCGGAGACGTCGAGCTCCGACGCCAACCGCGGGACGAACGCACTGGGCGTCACGGGTTGGGCTGGTAGGCCGAGTTCTGTATTCAGCGTCGTGTATGCGTTCGTCACCCGCGATTGCTCGACGCGCGCCGACTCGGTGATGTCGTCGAGCGTTCGTGGTCGCCCGTTACACCGACACGCTCCGTAGACACTCGCGGCGGCCATCGCCTCAATCGACCGGCCCTGCAGGAGTTCCTCGTTCTGAGCGCTGCGGAAGAGCTGGCAGGCCTGGTCACGGATCGTCTCGGATAGTTCGAGCGTACTACTGATCCGGCGGACTTCACTAAGCCCGTGTGCGAGGTTGCGTTCAGCTTTCGACTGAAACCGCCCACGGGTCTGTTCACGGCGCATCCGGAACAGCCGGCGTCGCTTCTGTTCGGAGAGGCTGTTCCCGTTCGCATCGGCCCCGCGACCGATCTCCGTTGACAACCCTCGATCGTGTCGTGCTGCCGTCAACGGAGCGCCCGTGCGCTCTCGTTCGTCGTCGAACCCTCGCCACTCTGGCCCGTGGTCGATCCGCTGCTCGTCGACGACGAGTCCACAGTCCTCGCAGACGGTTTCAACCGCGTTGGTTGTAACTTGCCCGTTACACTCGGGACACTGCGTAGCATTCGAGTCGGTCTGGACGTCTTCGTCGAACGTCGTTTCGTAGATCTCTCTGGTTGCCATGGATACTCACGAGGGGACTCACGCGGATCGCGTCTCTCGGAGTGCCCCTCACCCATCAGGGGGCACATACACACCACACGGAACAGCGCTGACACTGATGGGCCGCGGTGGCGAAAGCCCGGCCGCGAAACGGCGCGTGAGCGCCGTGAGCAGCCCGGACCGTGGAGGTGGTGGGAGGTGGCGGTGACCGCGTACACACCAGCAAAAAAGGGGTGCGCCGACCGGCTATTCCCACCACCGACCGCGCTCAGGGAACATAATGGTGGTCCACCCAGTGACAGCCAGTGAGACGCGCCCCTCGTACCAGTTCCGGGCTACCTTGTGAATACGCACCTGCTCGCCCTCTTCAATCCACGGCGCATCTGATTTCTCCCAGATCGTCACCTTCGTTTTTCCACTGTCGTCTGCGATCAGCCCGACTTGAGCGATGGCCGGCGAGTCTGCATCCCAGAGTACTTCGACTCGACCCTCGATGCTCACTTCTTTGCGATTGACGTCCTCGAGCTTCCCAATGGGGATCACCGTCCCAGGCGCCTTCTGCAACTCCTCGAACACCTCGACGACTGCACTCGTTAGGTCTTTCCCACTGACGACGGCTTCACCCAACCGCCGGCCAATCGCTGCTCGCGACCAGCCATCCAGCTTCTCCGCCAGTCGCATCGACTGCTTGTTCACCGCCGCCAACTGCTCCTGCGTGAGCTCTGCACGAGGATCGTCTCGCTCCGGGTCAGTCATCGAATTCACGCTCGCTGCCCGCTTCTGGAACTTCACACGCCGCTCAGCGCATCGCTTCGCTGCGATGTCTCGCGTCCGCTTCGCACGCCCCTCCTGCTGACTGAGTTCCGCTTGGGCACTGATGTGCTCCAACTCGGCCTCCCGTGCCTCGATGCGCTCTTCCTGTTCGAGGGTCTTCCCGAACAGGTGATCCGGACCTTCTTCGACCCGCGCGTCTGGATGGTTGGAATCGACTTTCGCCTGCACTTCCATGTCGACTGTCGCCCGGAACTCCGGGGTCTCGTCGACGACCTCGAATCCGTCCTCGTCGACCTCGACGTCATCGTGTTTCTCGAAAGCCTGTTCATCGACCGAAACTACTTCACTGGAGACGTTCTTACTTGACATTGGAACTCACCGGTTCCTGAAGGCGCTCACGCGCCCGACACCGCGATGCCTCAAACATCGTGGATTTCCTCGACGACACCGACCGACAGACTCGTCTGCGCGCTCTCGCTCGCGCCTTCGCGAGCGCCCCCTGGGCGCGAGCGAGAGCGCGCCCGAGGCGGACGACCAACCAGCACCGCGCGCCGACCCGCCCGGAGCGAGCGGCCAGCGGGATATGCCCGCTCGTGTCCGGCCCGATGTGCGGGTCCGTGTCCAGGGCGACTGTCGCCGAGAACGCGCGCCGCGGTGTGGCGCGCGACAGCGCAGGCGGCACAAAGCGCTGGAACGCGAAAGCCCGCAAGGGGCGCAACCGACGGGGATACCCGCTGGCGCCGAGGGCACATCCATTTTAGCCCGGAACGGGCGCGGGCGGTGCGGAGAGCGCCCGCATGCCCGGAATGGTCGGTCGCGAGCGACGCGGAGGGCGGCAGCGGCGAGCGGTGCGGGCCATAACGGACACATCTGTCCACCCAGCCGCGACACTCAGCGACCCAACTACTGCCCTGGCGGACTCAGAAAGGGCGAGGCCGTCTCGGTCACCGGGAAAGCAGGCTCTCCCGAGCTAACGGGCGGCGCGCCGCCCGTGAACGGCCGAGGGCCTTCATCGTGTTGCTCACCCAGCAACCTCAGCTGAGTCAGTCATACTCGTTGCGAGATAGCGAAGTTATTTAAATATCGGTTCGTATCTACGCAACAGATGCTTACCGAAGGCGAGGTTCGCGCGCTCACCGTCCTTCACGGTGAGCAGACAGTCTCCGAATTTGCGACCCAGCTGGACCGCAGTCTCAGCTACACGTCTGAACTTGTCGATCGTCTCGAAGCGACCGGACTCGTCGAGACGCGTCGACAAGGGAAAACAAAGCAGATCCGGCCATCGGACGCGAAAGCACTCGAACTCCTCGCAGACATCACCCAAGAGTATTCGCACATCGACTGGCCTGAACTGTTGTCGGGTGCGACGCTCCGCGTTCTCTACTATCTTGAAACACCGCGGGTCGTAATGGAGCTCGCACGCCGGGCCAACATTCACAGGAGTACCGTCCATCGCGCCCTCGATCCACTTCAGCATCGAGGGATCATCTACGAAACTGACGAGGATGCATATGTGCTGAACGAGGGATTCGAACAACTGAGTACGCTTGCTCGGGAACTCGTTCACCACGACCATCGCCAGACCGTCGAACAACACACCGACACCTACACGATTCTCTGGGAGTCACTCGACGAGTTCCTCGTCCAGACCGCAGATGAGATTACCGCCGAGGACTTCCTTTCGACGGGGCCAGAGCGTTTCCAGACCTACGACCTGCCCCTTCTGGCCCGCGACCGTCGGTACTATTTCCATTCAGAGACGATGAATGATCTCTCGCCGGCGATGCTGTGCTGTCATATGCTCGTAATCGATTCGGGCGCACGTACCCAGTCATACTGTCTGCTCCTGCTCAGCCACGTTGACGTCGACCGTGACGAACTGCGTGACCAGGCCACAAAGTACGGCGTCGACGATCTCGTCGAGGACTTGCTCACGTATCTCGACACGAGTGGCGAGGAGCGGGCATCTCGACTTCCCGAGTGGGAAGAGTTCCAAGAATTGGCTGCGGACTACGGGGTGTCAGCATGAGGGCGCGATTCGACAGTTCGTACATTCGGTCGGAACTCGAGCGCATCGGCGAGCAGCTAGACGACCCACTCACTGTCTTCTTGATCGGCGGTGGGGCAATGGCGTTCCAGGATCTCAAGACCACTACCAAGGATATCGATCTCATCGTCGCATCCGGTGATGACCTCGGGCAGCTCCAAGCAGTACTGCTCGAACTTGGTTACGATATCGTTCGGGAACCGGACGAAGAATACGAAGCGCTCGGTGCTCAGCGAATCCTCGAGAACGATGATGGGTGTCGAATCGACATCTTTCACCAGCAGGTAATCGATAAACTGGTTCTTTCTGACGGGATTCGGAAGCGTAGCGAGCGGTACCTCAACCCCAGCAACTTGGTGGTCGAACTCGTGAGCCCAGAGGACATCTTCCTATTCAAGGCGGTCGCCGGACGGGTGGACGATATCGAAGATATGTTTTCGCTGCTGCAGACTGACCTCGATTTCGACGTCGTCGAAGCAGAACTCGCCGCGCAGATCGACCTCTTGGATCAAGAGCTATTCGTAACATACGTGAACGAGGCGTTGGCCGATCTCACCGAGCAACACAACGTGAGGACACCCCTGCATGAGCCGGTCGCGGAGATTACAGAGCGCGTATACGAGGAACTCGAAGTGCTTCACGCCCTCGACGAACCGAAATCTATGCCTGCCCTCCAGCAGGAACTCGATTACACCACGGTTGAATTACAGGATATCGTGAGTCGTCTCGAGGAGAAAGACGCAGTCAAGGGAACCGCTGATCGCATCGAGCGTCTTTCGACGACGATCTGACGGCGAGGGATACCGGAATCTATGGCGTAATGCCAAGCGGTGCGGCTTATTGGATACTTTCCCTATCCATGGATAGGGAGACTCCCCATTAGTCGCGGTCAAGCGCGACGTCGACTTCGTCAACGAGGTCCTCCATGGAAACGGTGTAAGCGTCGGCAACATGTCTCACTCAACGAGATGCTCATCGAGGTCGTGCGTCCAGTACGTCGCGGGCCCGCCAGGACTACATCGCGCACACAGCTGCAGCGGCCCCTCGAGATGGCCGAGTTCCACACGGAAGCGCGTGAGCGCCGCGAGAGCGTCGACGACGAGCCCACAGCCATCGCAGGCGTCGCGATCGCGCTCGTCGGGATCCGGCTCCATCTGGATCGCGCAGTCGACGCAGATAGGGTGGGTGACCCGCTCATCTTCCCCCCAGGTGTGGGCCTCGCCAGTCTCGGTGCTGGGCGGAGCGTCGCAGAACGCACACCCTGTAAGCGTCTGCTGCATTACTCCGCCTCCGCGTCGGCGTCGCGGCCGGCCGTCCAGCCACGGTGGAAGACGGCCAATTGCGTCGTCGAGTCGAAGGTAGTAACACTCGGCTCGTGAACGAGAACGCGATCCTCGGGAACGGGTGTGACGACGTCCGCGTCGATGAGGTCGTCGACTAGGCTGCGGGCCGTTGCGTCGTCGACGTCCGCGGTCGCGACGCTCGCGGCGTCACGGTCCTGTGCGAGGAGTTCGGTTTCGAGCTGTTCGTGGTCGGCACTCGTGTCGTCGTGAGGATCGGGACCAGCCATGGTGAATCACGCCGCGCACGCTCTCGCGCGCTGCACGCCTCTCGGCGCCGATAAACAGCCCAGTCGGAGGGCGTCAGTCCGACCCTGGGTCGCGATACTCGAAAACGGCAACGTCGCGGAGGGATAGGGCGGTGGGCGGGGGTTGAGGGCATGAATTCTGGCAACGTCGTTAACCAACACTTCGACAGAACTGGTCCCGAGTGTTGGTTAAGAGTGTGGCCTATGGAGTCCGGAGTTCCTGAACCGGCTTCACGTTGAACGTGTCCGGCTCGCTGGCTGCTGCTTCTCGTGTGCGTTCCGCTTGTGAGGCTGCCGACCGGGTGAGCTGGGTGACGAGTTCGTCGCGAACGATCTCCCGAGGAACGGTTGTCTCGTGCCAGCCCAGCCGGGCGTCGAAGTGCCGCTTTTGGAACTGCTCGCTGACGTCGTCGACGGCGACGTACTGCGTGCGGTTTGTCCCCCGGACCTGGTGGGTGACGACGACTGCCCCCACGTGCTCGTGCGTCAGCTCGATTAGGGCACACTCCACGAGCGCGACGAGCGACGCGTGATCGCGGTCGTTCGGGATCGCCACCTCGAGGTCTGCCCACGGAGCCTCCCCGTCGGAGTTGGTTGCTGCTTGCTGTACCGTCTGCGTTTGGGTCGTACGTTCCGAAGCCATCGTCTATCGGGGGCACGTGATGTACCCCGCCGCCCCCTGGCGGGGGTGACAGACGTGCCGCTGCGGTCGCAACGCTACTTGGACCGACCGCCGAATAACCGACCCAACAGTGAGGATGACTCTGACTCACTACTGTTCTCACTCGTAGTAGCGGCGTGCTCGCCCTGGCACTCCTCCTCCTGGCCACGGGTGGCGAGTTCGTCAGTGAGTCGCTTGACCTCCGCTTCGAGAGCGTCGATGCGCTCGGTTTTCTCCGTGAGTGTCGCCTCGAGCTCGTCGACGCGGTCGCTCAAGATCTGGTTCTTCTCGGCGAGATACGCGCGACTCCGCTCCGAGTCAGCAGCGCCGACGTCTGGCGACGATGTGGCGGGGATCTCGTCCGCGGTATCGTCGCCGGCGTCCGGGTCGTAGAACTCCGAAGTAGTCGCAATTGCTCGCTCGATGGTCTTCTCCCCATACGTCGACCCATCAGCGTAGTGGACCTCGTCCCACTTCTCCCGAAGCAATCCTGACTGGCGAAACAGGTGATCCATCTGCGTCCGGTCGCCGCCGGTCCAGAACGCCAGCAGACAGCACAGCGCCATGTCGGCCTCGGACTGGCTGTCGTAGCCGGCTGTGTTCCCGTTCCAGAGCCGCTCGAACTTCTCGCCGTTCGATGCATTCCGCGCTTTCTCGAGGAGGTCCTCGTCTTCGAGGTCGACGTCAACGCCGGCTGCACCGGTCGTCGGTGACTCGTCGTCAGCGCTACCACGCTGTTCGGACTCTGCTGCCGTGTCACGCTCTGTCTCCTGAACGTACTCACGGTGAATCGCTCTGAGCGCGTCCTGTCGACGTGCGACGCACGTTGGTGTCCGCTCGACGTGATCGCCAGTGACGGTGAAAAATCGTGCCGTGTCGTACAGTTCGATGCTCCCGCGACGGTTCCGCCCCTCGGGAAGTTCGCCCCTGATGAGGACGTGATAGCCGGTGCCGGACGGTGACACCTCCGTATAGGAGTCGAGGCGCTCGATGATGTCTAGTGCCGCGTCGTCGACGTCGCCGGTTTCAGGATCACGGCAGTCGTCCAGGTCGACACCGACGATGGGATCGTCGTCGGTAAACACGAACCCAACGCCATCGGCGTGTGCCGTCTCGGTGTAGTCGAGCGCTGTCTCGAAGCTCGCCCAGGTCTCCGACTCTGTTGATGACGCGAACCCCCCACCTCCCGGCGTCACCGGAATCTTCGTCGACTTGCCGTCCCGCTCCTCTTCGCGCCAGCACACCCACTGGTCCCGTTCGCGTAGCGTCTCCGGAATCGCCTCCGATTCGTCGATACTACTCTCACTCATCCTCACATAGCACCTCGCATGGCTCTCACTGGCTCTGAGCCAGCACAGACTTCACGCTGCTCTGCGTGTCGATCCAATCCCTTGGTCCCAACGGGGAACCCCCGTTCTATCCTAGTTGGTTTTTGCCGTAACAGATCATTCAAATCAGTGAAATCCTGGGTCTGAGGCTCCCGATACGTGCATACAGCAAAATCTCTCCAGAATGCTTGTGTTACGGCATTTCGGTTGGTTGCCGTAACCCCTCTCCGTCTGCTGATTTCGGTGCTGCGGAGACGATATGCCTCGATGTTTCCGTAACGCGAGAGGCATTTCCTGTTATGCAAACTCAAATTTACATTTACGATATATTTGGCGCTGAGTGTGGATTGCATTGTATTCCCCTCCAGATCTATTCTGATTTGAGTGCAAGCCCCTCGTAGTATCGAACAGAGTCGCCGTTCTCATTGTCTGTGTTCCGCTCGAACGTGACATAGTTCCCGAGGCGACGGCCGAACCAGGGTTTGCTATCTGTATCAATCCCGTGAGCCTCAGCCCACTGCTCGTAGATTTCGTAGACATCTCCGGCGGCTACTCTGCTTTCCGGATCTTCGACGAGGTGTGTCTCTGCGAATCGCTCAACAACCGCCTCTGGATCCTCAGCAATATCGTCAATCGATGGCTGAGGCGCCTGCTGAATATGGTCTGCCTGTTCTCCTGTCGTTTCTTCGCACCCACTTGTGGTGACGGTATCGAGTAAGGTGTCCATCGAGTACGTACCGTCAGTATCGTACACGACCGGGTTGCCTTCTTCAGGGAGAATGACGATAGCGTACGACGTGGGGCTATAATCGGGTGTCTGGAGTTCGGCTTCGGGGACGAATGGCTTCTTGATACGCACCCAGTCGCCCTCGAACGCCGATTTCGTCTCGTAGATGTGTTGCTCACCGTGCTCGTATACGACGTACTCGTCGGCAGCGTGGTCGTAGCTGTAGATGGCCGGAACACGATCTTTCGAGAGTTTTCCAAGCGACGGGAGGCGGATGTGTTCCGTCCCGCTGGCATCACGAAGGATGATCTCATCGCCATCACGCTGCCAGATGTTCTGAGTCCCGTTCTCGTCGTCGGTCGCCGGTCGGACGGCCGTCACTCCACCTTCTTCGGTCGCTCCACCGTTGAACGTGAGATTCGAGTCAGTCGTGTAGAACCGTGTCTCACCATTCTGGAGTGTGCGAACGGGTGGTGTGAGAATGCCGTCGACACGCTCGGCCCACTCAGTTTCGTCGTTTCCTGGTCGAACGACAAACAGCGGGATATCCCCTGCTTCTTGGGCTTTCCGGAGATTCGTGAGCACCTTCGCGGGATTCTCGGGTGTCGTCGTTTCGACTTCGATGGCGAATCGGTCGGAAACGTCGGGGTGGCTCGCCCTCGCGTCAGGTTTCTCGCTGCCATCCTGTGCGAGGATCGAGACGGTGAAACCGAGTGCAGTGAGTTCTTCTTCGATCTGAAGGAGTGCTGCGTCGTGGGCACTCCCACCGGCGGCCTGCACGCCACCAGTATCGGGTGTCGCGACCTTTTCTCCGGCGTCAGTGAGCCGGATGCGGAGCTCGTCGGCGTCGATATCGACGGTCGTATCGAGGTATCGTGATCGTTCGCGAATGTCCGCGAGTGCATCATACGATGGCGGCTCGGCGTCGACGTCGTCAAAGAGGCGTCTGAGTTCGTCGTCAACCGCTTCAACGGCCACCCAACCGTTCTCCTCACGGCATCCTTCTCGAAGCTGGAGACTCCGGACCACCGTCGCAATCGCGACGTCCAGGTCGTCGCTCGCGATATCGAGCACTCCGTGTCCGTCGGTCGGTGTTCTCGTTGTTGAGGCGTCTGTTGCAGCCGGCACGCCGTGTTCCTCGCTGATGTTCTCGTGCATCGAGGAGAGTGTCTCAGTGAACTGCTCCTCTTCACGCTCTGTGAGCGGAGATTCGCTCTCGGGGTGGCCCGGTGGAATCGGGAGTGGTTCGAGACTGAACGGATACGGCCCCGTTTCACCGAACGTCGGGCTTGGCAGGCTGGCGATCCACTCCCCTCGTGGCAACGAACGAATCCGATTGGCGAAATCCGCGGGGTCCATCTCTTCGTGGGCCATCGCTCGCGCCAGTTCCCGGTCGACGTTGATTTTCCCGATGAGTGAACTGCCGATGTTGTTCAGAGCATTCAGGTAGATCTTCCGCCCACCTTCAGCCTCCATCTGTTCGGGGAACTGCATCGACAGGCCAACAGAGAGCCGGAATCCCCGGCCTTTCTCGAGGAGATCATTCATGATGTCGGAGACTACGACCGACGCTGCCTCGTCGACGAGCAAGTTCACGACGTAGTCGTCCGAGTGCTGGGAGAGGGCCTGTTTGCGGTCCTTGAGAGCTGCATCGAGATTGGTCAGGATCACACCAGTCATGATCCGGGCAGCGTCGTCGCGGAGATCTCCGAGGTCGAAGAGGATGACCGTATCCTCGTCGAGGACATCCCGAAAGTCGAACTGGTTCTCGGTATTGTTGAAGATCTGCCGCAGGTGCGTATCCTGTGAGATGTAGGCGAGGCGGTTTCCGACACCCCCCATCACGTTCGCGAAGGTGTTCGAATCTAACTGGAGTTGCCGTCGAATCGTCCGCGTGACTTCCTCGTCGCTCGACCGTGGGGCGTCGCCGATGTTCTCGTTCGGTGGCCCGGCCTCCCAGAGCTGGTCGACGACGTGTTCGAGCTGTCGGTGGGCAAAGTAATCCGTCGACGCTCGGTAGAGCCCGTTCTCACGCCCGTATTCCTCGTCGAACAGTGCCTTGATGAGTGTCTTGATGAGAGTTGGAGCCACAGTCGCCCGCTCGTAGCGGTCGGTTCCCATCACGAGCTTCAAAATCTCTTCGTAGTGGTCGGCCTTCCGTTGGACGGCGTCTTCGCGGCGCCGTCCGCTCTCCATCGACGGTTCGAGATCGAAAAACGAGAACCCGGGGAGGACGTCCGGAATCGGGAAGTGGACGACGTTCTCTTCGAGGTCGGTCATTCCGAACCGACGCGCGTGAGCCCGCATGTAATTCTGGGCCATATCGTCGTTTTTCGGGATGATGAGGATCGTCGGCCCCTCGGTGTTGTCGTACAGCGACAGCATATCGTTGATGAGGGCTTTCGACTTCCCAGAGCCGGTTGTTCCGAACCGGCCGAAATGAGTGGGCAACAGCCCGGGTGGAATGTGTGTCGGCACGTCTTCGGCCTCGCCGGTGTCGTCGAGGGCATACCCGATTGCCATCCCGTCTCGGAACTCACGCATGAGGTCCTGATGAGGACGGGGCAACGGATTCCGACTCTGCTGTTCTGCACGCGTCCCACGTGCCCCTTCGACAGTAAGCTGTTCCGAGGAGGGGACGAGTACGAAGTGCGCGAGTTCTCGGCCACTCAGGACGAACTCCGGTCGGGTCTTTCCACGGCCAGTCGTGATCTCACGATCCAAGAGCCGCTGCAGCGCCGCTCGTGCGTTCCGGTCTTTCGTGGCTGCCCGGAAGCCGCTGTCACGCAACCGCTCGGCTTCAACCTGGTAGTACGGCCCGTCAAGCGGGTCGAATACCGGAACAAGTGATTGCATCCGCTCATCGAGATCATCGCGACCGTCACCACCGGATGGAATCCCGACTGCTCGGATGTTCGCGGTGAACGACCGCTTCGGATTTGTTGCCTCGATTGCCGCGACACGTTTTGCAACCGCGTCGCTCAGCTGGTTTCTATCCCGACTCTCCGGCTGATCGTCGAGTTCGAAGAGGGAGCCAATAATCTCCTGTGCGAGTGTGTCCCGTCCGTCGATGACGTCCTCCTTGCGAAGGTCGGCATCGGACTGCCAGTTCTCGCGTCGCTGGAAGACGACCTGGAACGCTACTGGTGCTGTCGCCTCCATTAGGTGATCGACGAGCGACGCGAGCGCACCCCCTGGTTGATCCACGGCTGGGAGCTCTGCTTCGTCGTCGGCAGTAAATGGCGAGAGTGAGGTCATCCAGTCTTGCTTCCGAGTTGCCGACCCTTGCCACCGCACGCCGAGTGGGGAGACGGATTCGGTCGCTGGCCGGGCGAGTATCGTCCCCTCCGATGTTACCGTTGGTTTGGCAAGTGTCGTGAGTGGCTCATCCTCGGGAATCGCATCTGGTGGGGCGAGTTCGAGGGCAGTATCGCCGATCTCGATGAAGTGGTCGGGAGACTGGTCGCCGACTGTTCCTCCATCCGCGACTGATTTGGCGTCCCCTTGACCCGCTTGACTGTTGTCGTCACTGCCACGCTCGTATTGCTCGTCAGGACCGAACTCGTACGAGAGCTCGCCCGACTCATAGTGCTCGACGAATGTCTCGCGGTCGAATTCGACAGGTTGAACGAGTCGGGATGCGACGTCGACCTCGGTACGCTCGATGTCGAACGTCTCTGGATAGATCGACCGGAGCCGTTTCTTCAGGGTATCCAGATGGTCATCGGCACCGTAGTAGAATTCGACGGGGTCATCCGCCCCCTCGCTCAGCGCGAGAAATTCGAATCGTATCGGCGTGTCGCTATGTAGCGGATTGAGTTTGTCAGCTAGCCCTGTCGAGTCCGTTGAGGTCAGTTTGTGGAGGCTCTCCAGTGCCTGCGGCAGACGCTCCGGATTGAGCCGTTCGGAGGTTGGCGTCACGCGAAGGTACTCACGCATCGTCGTCACCTCCCGCTGCGCCACCATCAGTCTCTGCTGGCGTCTGCTCAGGTGGGCGTTGTCCGTTGTCGGTCGCTCGGCTTTCAATATCATCTTGGAACGCCTGTACCTCCGCGTCCACGGCGTTCTCACCAGTTCCGGGGAGTGAGTCTCGCCGTTGCTCGGTTGGCTCGAAGTCGATGACCTGCTTCTCCTTGGGCATCGCTTTGACCTGAATGCCGCGCCACTCGCCGTCGACGCCGACGAGCGCCTCGGAGAACCCGGCGTCCTCGTTGCCAGGAACGGCGTCCTGAACGAACCGCATCTGTGCGTAGTTCAGGCCGAACTCGTCGGCCCACTCTTTGTCCATCCCGTCGAGGCGGTGGAACTGCTTGACGGCACACTGGTCCAAGATCGCTTCTGATTCGGCGTGCTCGAAGAACTCGTCGACGGTCTGCGTGACCAGACGGATCGAGAGGTCGTGGTGGCGGTGGTGCCGGAACACCGTTTCGAGGAACGCCAGACTCGCGGCGTCCTGCATGATGTAGCGCGCTTCGTCGATGTAGAACACGACCTCCTTGTCCGAGACCTTCGCCCGTTCGTACACCAACGAGATCAACAACTGCATCGTCAGCGCCGTGCTGCTGTCGACGCTGCCCTCCTGCTGGGCGAGGTCGAGGTAGATGACCTTCTCATTGCGGATGTCGAAATCCGATTCTTGGCCGAGATTCGCGTGGCGACCGTCGTCCTCGAAGGGGCGGAGCTGGTCGAGGAGCCACGTCGCATCCTCCTTGATCTTCCCTGCCTCTTCGTCGGACCGGACGACGAACTCCTCGGGGTCGTCGACCATATCCTCGAACACGTCCATCATATCACGGATGGTCGGACTCGGATTGTCGTGCGTCGAGATGTCGTCGGTGATCCCGTTGCGCTGGTAGGCACGTTTGAGGGCGAGTTCGAGCGTGGTGCGCCGATCTCCCAGTGAGATACCCCGGAGGGCGAAGAAGTTCGTGAGGAAGCTCATCGCGTCGTCGAGCTTCTCGTTGAACGGACTCGCGTCCTCACCCATCGCTCGCTGGACGTGCTCGGGCGTCTCGCGGATCTCCAGGGGATTCAGCCCGAGCGTCCCACCGACGGTGATCCGCTTGGCGTCGAGCGCCTCTGAGACACCAGCCCAGTTGTTCAATGGCTCAAGGATGATGCCGATGCGGTCCTTGCTCTGCTCGATAGAGCGGATGAAATTCTGCTTGGAGCTGAACGATTTTCCGGAGCCGGTGTCGCCGACGGTGAACATCGCGTACCCGTTATCACGGGCAAACGGGTCGATGACCACCGGACTCTGGTTGTCCTTGTGAATTCCGAACTCGACGCCACCCTCCTCGAGAATCGTCGCGTTGTGCGGGGAGGAGAGTAACGCGCCGACGGCGCCGCCGAGCGCAATCGACGTCCGCCCGAACTCGTTGTCGCCGATGGGCGCGGCGGACTGGAGGGCGAGATCCTGCCGGCAAATTGCGGTCTTCGGCGTGAGGTTCGCCGGGTCGTCGCGGAGCGCGCTCTTGACCGTCTGGACGGCATCTCTGAGCTCGTCTTTCTCGTCGGCCCGGGCGGTGATGAACATCCCTTGGTCGAACACGTTCGCGCCGTTCTCGACGGCCTTGTACGTCGCTGCGGCCTCGTTGGCGCGTTCCTGCAGGTAGGCACTCCGGATACTCTGTTCGAGGTCAGCATCGACCTGGAGGTCGTCAGCGATGTCCTGCAGTTCGTTCCGGGCCCGCTCCTGATTTTTCGGCGTGATGTGGGCCGTCAGATCGAACTGGACATCGGTCATCTCGAAGAGGTCACTCAGATACCCGTCGTTGGGATAGTCGGCATAGTTAGCGATGTACAGCGTCGTCGTCCACTGTTCGCCGACCCGTGCCGCTCGCGTCTCCCACTCGACAGCTCCGGGCGCGGTGACGGTCTTGTGCGACTCGGAGATGTCGTCGAGGAGCTTGCGTTCGGCCTCGCCTTCTTCGAGTGTCTCCTCATCGAGGACATCGGTGAAGTTTACCTCTGGTTCATCATCCGCAGTGAAGCGGTCCCAGAGGTACTTACTGCCGACGCCAAGGCCGAGACCCACTGCAAGGGCTAGTACTGCACTCTCTGCTGGTGTCAGGTTCTGGAGCCACCCGGCGACGGAGCCAAGCGCGCCACCATCAGTCTGGAGGATCACGTTACGCATCGTGTGGGTCCTCCCGGCGCGAGTGGCCGATGATCGATTGGTCGCGAACGACACGTTCCGCCTCGTCGTAGTCATGTTCGCGGCCGTTCCAGAAGTCCATATTCAGGACGAACAGCTCGACCGTGCTGAGTCGACGTGCGGACCACCCCGACGCCTGCTGGATGAACTCGGAGCGAACATCATTCACGCGACTGTCGAGCTTCTCGAACATCTGCGCACGACGTTCGACGTCGGTGAGGTCCTCGCGGCGGGTGACGAACGGGTTGAACAGGAACCCGATGACGGGGAACTGGGTCAGCTTCTCGGCGGGGGTGCCCTCGTCGCGGAAGCGGTCGTACACTTCTATCGGGCTGACTTCAACGCCGATGTAGTACCGGACCTGCTGAATGCCCCGGTCACGCATCTCCTTCGGCCGTGTTTCCCGATATTCTTCGAGGAGTTCCCGGAAGATCGGGTTCTCCGTAACGTCTTCGTCAGTGAGGCGCTCCTCGATGGTCTCGGTGATCTGCTCGACCGGGAAGGAACGGGTTGTGGCGTGGAGTTTGAGCTTCGAGTCCAGCTCTTTGTTGGCGAACTCTTCTCCGGCGTCTTGCAGCTGTGCCCAGTCGTCGGACATTGCGAAGTCCATGTTGGCCGGATCGATCTCGATGAATGCCTCCATCGAGCCGTCTTCACGCTGGATAGCACCAGCGCCCGGCCACGCTCGCTTGATGTTGGTGAGATCCTGCGTTCGCTCGTCCGGCTTGAACGGCGTGTAGTTCGTGAGTCCGCCCTCGTTGCGCTCTGACTCGTTGGTACCCGTGTCGGCGTTGGCGGGCGCACTGAACGTGACCTGAGGCCGTTTGAGGTACCGATAGACGTCTTTGGTCCACGTCCAGGCGTTCAGGTGGGTTGGTGAGACGTAGATGACGGCAACGCCAAAGCCAAGCCCGCCAGCAACGAACGGGAGAGCCAGTGATTCGATCCCGGTGAGGCCCGCGATAAACAGCCCAATAATGGGGAAGGCGATGAGCATGCCGACGTCCCCTTCCTCGATATTGAGATACGGGATGCGGCTCTCCTCGCCGAACTGATCCATGATGCGCCGTGCGGCCGCGTCTTGATCTGCTGACATTGTTAGTGGATTCCTCGATCAAACTCCATCCCACGGTCGTCACTCGCCGATTCCGCTGTCGCTCCACCAGGGTCATTCTCTGTTCGACGGTACGATGGCGTCCCGCCATCGTCTCCTCCATGCCCACCGCGGGCAGCCGCTTTTTGGGCGACGGCGTGGCCAGCGGCGGCTTTCGGCCCCCACCGAGCGGCGGTCGTCGCGACGCCGGCGCCACCGACGTAGGCTCCAGCGGCGACACCGCCAACGAGTGCTGCGCCTTTCGTTGCACCGCCGACGACTTTGGCCGTCAGCGGAGTCGCGTATTTGAACGTCTTCCACGTGATGTAGAGGGCGACCAGCGGGAGGGACGCAGCGACGAGATATTTGAGGAACGCTGTTCCTGGCGTGAGAGTTCCACCGCCGTATATCAAATCGTACCCCTTGAAGACCATCGCTGCCGGCAATGGCAGGACAGCCAGGGGCACAAATCGCTTGGCAAAGCCCAATGCGATATCAGACACAACAGGAATATTCCCATATCCGAGAGCGATTGCGATTGGCATTCCGTAGAGATACACGTAGAGGAGAATCTCACGGATGTAGAACAGTGCCTGCAATGCCCACATCGAAATTCCTCCGAGCAGGGCGAATAGAAGAGACAATCCTGGATTCGTTAGAGACACGGTGAGGAAGCCCAACATAGCGTTCCGAAGCGAAGCCATACTCGGCATCAGTGCGATTGAAAACCCGTCCACGATATAGAGAGAGAGTACACCAATCCAATACCAGACGATAATCAGGAAGGCACCCACCCACGCCGTTTTCTTCGTCTTCCTTGCCTCATAGGCACTTCCGATGTTGAATATCCGGATTGTATGCCGGCCTTGGACGCTCATTACGAGCAGCAGTAATGCGATGAGCATGATTTCGCCGCCAACGAGGGAATCTTGAATTGTGGTCCAGGGTGCGTTCGATGGTTCGCCAAAAACGAATGCGCCATCTGTTTGAGGTGTAGGAGTTCCGAATAATTCCTCGGTGAGCGTATTATAACCGGTCGTCAGGCCATCCATGAAGAGGCCAATAATCCAGTCAACAACGCCCTTGAACCCCTCTAAGACGACATCAATGAGATCAACCATACATCAAGCCTCGCTAATTGTGACCTCGCAATTCTGCATCTCGTCAGAGCCAGTGTACTCCACGTCGTAGGATTTCGTGACTTGTTGGCCTGTAGTTCGAGTCTCCAGTACGACAGTAAACTGCCCGCTATTTCCATCAGTTGAACAACCCATACCATCCTCCCCGATTTCCGAGCCAAACGGGAACGAGTCGCTGAAGATATCTACTGTCTCACCTGCACCGACTATGACACGTTCTTTTTCGTATATCCCACTTCCACGGGGATCATCGACAGGATTGGGAACGTCCCCGGTAAATCGGAGTTCAACTACTGCTTCTGGACCACTCCCGGTATTCTCCACGGTGACGAATGCTTCCCCATTCTTTTTCGAATCCGTTTGGCTTTCGCCATAGACTTCATCCCATGGTTTATCCGGGTTATTCCGATAGAGCCCAACATCTCGTATCACCAATTCCGGCTGGATAGCGAGCGAGGTTTCTGCGACAGTCTCCTCGCCTTTCAACGCGAGTACGCGGTACTCACCGGGCGCATACGCGGTGCCAATCTCGAATGAAACCTGCTGAGCACCTGCGGCTACGTCACGCTTTCCGAATAACTCGCCGTTCGGCTGGATGAGATTGACTTGGTCGATGTCGGTCTCTTCGGAGAGTTCGACGACGAGTGTTATCCCCTCAACAGCGATACGCGTGAGTGGGCCGTTGCTATCTGGGGAGGTCGTTCCGTCACCAGGCGTCCCAGAACCGTCATTGTCGTTCAGACAGCCAGCGACGCTTACGAGGGCGGCACCTGCGACTGTTCGGAGGGCGGTTCGCCGACTGATGTGTGGGTGGTTTCTAGTCATGGACTATGGGTTCCGTTGGAAGATGTCTTCTGGACCGAGCATTCGGAGGAGCCGCTTGCCAGCGTAGAACATCACAATAAACGGGATGAGCTGCCAGCCAACCTCGAAAATGAACGAGAACCAACCGTCGATGGTGCCGAGCGGATGCCACCGAGCTGTTGCCGTCGCACTCACATACGCGGGGTCGTGCCCGAGCCACGAACCCGGATGGTACCGAGCCGTGTAGATACCCGGCTCGTCGATCGTCACGATCGCCACCCCGGAGGCGTTGGTCTCGACGCGTTGCTCCGCGACGGTGATGTACCCGTTGCGAGTGTTCCCACCGATTGGATATCGTCGGTCGGGATCGCTGAGCACGATTGGTGCGCCGGTCTCGTTGTCCCGGAGTTCGATGCGGAGTGTGGCCTGACTTTCGTTCTGCTGGAGCACCTCAACAGTCAGATTACTGCGCCGGAGCTGCCGCTCAGAGCCAGCGTCAGGTGCCACAATCGAGGCGTTCACGCCCCGTACGATCCCCGCTACCTGGAGCGCGTTGCGGTCGACGTTCTCCGCGCGAACTGCGACGCCGTACGTCGTCGTGTACGACTGGTTGACGATGTCGATGTTGATGTTCTCACCGAGCGTTCCGTCCGGAGACGGTCGGTCAGTGCCCCAGGTGTCGATGATCTCTGGGCCATCGCGAACTGGTTCAGCACGCGGGCCGATTCGCGACGGATACGCGTGAACATAGACCGGAATCGCGTCAGACTCGACGGTGGCGCTGTCGGTCCGGTTCGACCTGACGAGTGTATCCCAGTTGGTGTTCCGAGCGGTGTAGAACCGCCAGACGCCACGCACTCGTGCGCTTCCATTCTCCGTGAGCGTGTACCCCTGCCACGGTCTGGACTGGAAGATAGCCACACCAGCGTCACCATTGGGGTACTCGGCGTAGTAGGGGTACGCCGAGAGGTCGTAAATCTCGACGGCGATCGAATCCGAGACGTTGAGCGATTCGGTTCGGTACGTGACCTCGACATCGGTCTCGTCGCCTCGGTCGATTCGCGTGGTCTTCTTCAACCGGACGCTGATCTCGGCTTCGAGCGTGAGGTTTGCACTCCAGTCGTCCTCGATCTGGTAGTCGAGGGCCGGCGTGTGCGAGCCGTCGCTCTCGACGATGGTTTCGCCGTCCTTCTGCAATCGAACCTCCTCGACCTCGTTGCTCGTGAGCGACCACTCGATCGTCGTGTTCCCCGAAGAGCTTCCGTTCGGGACGCGAACACGATAGTCAACGAACCCCCGCATCGTGCCGTTCGGCGCGATATAGAGCGGGGTTTCACCCGACTCCAAGTGACCTCGCGTCGACGGCTGCACTGCGAACACTGTGGCGTGGGCGTCCTCGATGAACACCCCATCTTCGAGCGACGCGTGGCGCGGATGCACAGACGTATCCGACCCACCGGGTTCGAGATCAGCGAAATCGTTTCGCGTCCACGTTGCAGCTGTCTCCGGCGGGCGCTTGAACGTGATGTCCGTCCCGTTTGCGAGCTGGTGCATCGCGGTCCGGCTCTCGCCGTAGCGCTGCTGGTACTCTTCCTGGGTGATGTAGTTGTCCGCGTCGCGAGACCACAGCGTCGCTGATTCATTCTCAGTGAGCCCATTTCCCTCCGTGCCTGGCCGTGGCGGGCTTGCAGTGACGAGACCCGTGACTAAACTCGTCACGAACAGGGCGGCCATTAGCACGGAGAGCTCTCGTTGTTTCATGGGGGCTCGCGACGGGGGCGGTAGTCGCCTACCAGGGGGCGAGGTCGACGCACTGCGCCAGCGGGAGGTTCATCATCGATCCGGCGACGGTGTAGAGTGGCCCGAGGGCGACAAGGACGACCGCAGACTTCATCGCGGAGCGCTTGTGGCGCTTGAGGCCCTTCTTCTGGTCGGGCGTGATCGTGAACATCTCGATAAGGGAATCGGCCTGCCACACGACCGCGAGGCCGACAATCCCCAGCGCCGTGGTGAGCTGGAAGAAGCCTTCGATCATACCCGGGAGGTTGTCCGCACTGCAGACGGCGTTCGTCTGTGCAGCGGCGGGTTCCACAGCGAACAGGCTCAGGAAGACGATGACGAGTGCCGCCTGCTTGGGGAGCCTACTTGCCGCCGTCGACTGGCTTTCGGCGCGATTCGGAGTCGTTTCGGAGGGAGTGGTGTCCTGTGACATAGTGGGTTACTCCTCTGCGTCGTCGACGAGTGTCTTGAGATCGGCGTATCGATTGGTCTCGGCGACGATTTCGTCTTTGCTGTAGCCCTGTTCGCGGGCCCGTTCGAAAAGGTCTCGAAGCTCGTCGGGATCGACATCCCGAACCGCCATCTCTTCGCGGAGGGCGCGGCGATAGAGGGCCGAGGCGTTGATGTGGTCGTTCCACATCAGGTACAGCTCATCGATGTCTTCGATGGTGACTGACCGTGTAATCATGTGTGCGGGTTCAGGTATGCACCGATTAAACTGTGGTACACGTTGACGTGGTAGTTGTATGTGAGGTAAATACTTTCTGGCTACTGGGATAGATCCTGAATAGAACTCGATTACCATCCCGATCAGAAGACTCACCACTCAAGGACCGTATTAACCAACAGTGGTGCCACATCGATCTACGGTGTTGGTTAACCATATCATTAAACGTCTGCGGCAATCCAGTTCGAGAACTGTGCGGTGCTGTACCCCCTCTCTACTGCGCTATTCGGTCACTTCGCTCCCTGCGTTGCTCCTTGAGGAAGAGGACTCAGCACCTCAATTCAGTTAAAATAATATTCCGTTAATCGGTTATTTCTGTATGAGTCTCGAGAGCATCACTCACCAACGGAGTACCTGCGGGCACCACCTATTTCATAATCCAGCAGCACTCAATTGTAAAACTGATGGGCACGGCCAGATACGACATCCATCCCCAATGGGACGACCCATCGGCGTATGGGGGTGAGTATCCACCGGATTGGGACGCCCGTCGTCGGACGGTCTACGAACGCGATGACTGGACGTGCACGAATTGTGGGCGCAAGAGCGGCCCTCACGCCGGCGACGATGGCGTTCGCCTCCACGCCCACCATATCGTCCCGCATTCGGCAGGCGGCTCAAATCGTCTTTCGAACTTGACGACACTCTGTGAACCCTGTCATGCCGAACTCCATGGGCATGACCTGTTCGAGACACCGCAGCAAAGCCGGCGATCGAGCAGCGCTCCGCATCGAAACGGTCCACCGCTCGTTCCTCGACTTCTCGCGTATCTTGCCCTCCTCGCCCTCGGAACCGTTGGTGGCGGGTTCGCCTACTCCTGGGCAATCATTCAATTGCTGACGATGTCGATGACATGGCAGACTCTCATCGCGGGTGGCGTGATGGGCGTGATTGTTGTCGTCGGCTACCATCTCCCGAAGGTAGTGGCCGGAAGTTCGCTCGGTGCCGGTCTCCTGTTCGGCGGAATCCAGTACTACGCAATCGGCTATCCGCTCGTCAAGACGGGTCTCGTGACCGGCGTTCTTTGGCTGCCGGCAGGCATCATTATCGGAGGCACTCTGCTCAAACGAAGCAACCCAACCATGACCAAGCTCTGATATGAGTGCAAAAGTGAAGCAGTATCTTCTCCAACTACTATCGAGTTGCCGTTCTCGATCGATAACAGATTCAGGCTCACTCGAGCAAGCCGAGCTCGGTGAGCTGGTCCTCGATCACCTCGAGGGCTTGTTCGGCATCCTCAATCCGTTTCCCACCTGTAATGACGAGCTTCCCGCTCCCAAAGAGTAACGCAACGACTGATGGCTCATCGAGACGATAGACGAGCC
Source organism: Halorubrum salsamenti (assembly GCF_007671685.1). Taxonomy (GTDB): domain Archaea; phylum Halobacteriota; class Halobacteria; order Halobacteriales; family Haloferacaceae; genus Halorubrum; species Halorubrum salsamenti. The sequence continues at coordinate 26,173 of NZ_VCNL01000009.1, forward strand.
CGGGAAACTGTTCGGGTTCGTACTCGATGTGCTCGAGACCAAGGCCGATCGCAATCGCGTTCAGATTGAGTGTGTGGCCGAGATCCGCACTCGAGACGATGTTCTGAATCTCGATTTCTGGCGAGTCATCTACCTGAATACCCAAACCCCGAAGTTTGTCGAAGACCTGTTCGAGCGCAGCCGTAACATCGGCGACGCTTTTCGCGCCGGTGCAAACAATCTTACCCGAGCGGAAGATGAGGGCCGCGGCCTTGGGGTCTTGCATCCGATAGACGAGGCCAGGAAAGTGTTCAGGGTCATACTTGGTCGCCCGGAGGTCATCAGCAAGCGTTTCGAGGTCGAGTTCCTGACCGATACCGGTTGACGCGACGACGTTCTCGATGTCAACTGACTCTGTGAGCGTACCCATATCGCTACATAGTTCACACGCCGCTCTTAAAGACTGGTCGCACTATCGAGAATGGGCCCCGGGTATTGGCGCTGGCCGCGTTAGAGGTCGCGAGGCTGGACGGTCTTTCGGTCGTTGGCCTCAGCCCGCTTCGCGGCGTCGTCAAGCAGGTCAGCAACTTCCTCATCGAGGGCGTCGTAGAAATCCGCCGAGACGTTGTGGTCGTTGAGCGCTTCTTTCACGGCCGATTTGACGATCAGGTATGCCATACGTAGCGACATTTCTCCCGTCCTCTGTATAAAATACAGGTATCTGATTCGGTGTCTGTGGGGTTGTATTGTCCTCTGAGGGGGAACAGACGTATGCGATAGCGCTTCGTATCAGTGAGCAGGACGATGTACGACCTGACCGGCTTCCAGCGCGACCTCCTGTACGTGATCGCCGGCCTCTAAGATTCTCACGGCCTCGCCATCAAGCAGGAACTCGAAGACTACTACCAGAAGGAGATCCATCACGGGCGACTTTACCCGAATCTCGATACGCTCGTCAAGAAAGGCGAGAAAGACCGACGGACGAACGTCTAGACGCTCACGCGGCGCGGCCGCCGTGAAATCGAAGCCCGCCGTGAGTGGGAACGTCAGTACATCGAGATTGGTGAGTCTGCGCCTGCGTAGGTTCTCTCGTACAGATCAGCTACCCCATTGTCTATGAATCATCTGAAAATCCGCGATGGGCGTGATTTCCATCTCGGATGATGTCGGTAGTATCTCTCCTCTTCGGGAGCGACGTACGTCAGCGATTCGCCGTGAGGCGGCCACGGCGGCGTTCGAATTCTTCGTCGTCGATCTCACCGCGGGCGTACTGCTCACGGAGAGCCCCGAGGGCTCTATCCTCAGCGGGTCCGTCAGTCTGAGATCGAGCCACCAGCCAGTAGACGAGATAGATGGGAAGACCGATGATGAGGGCCATCCAGAGGAGGCCGAACAGCATCATCCCCCATCCCCATAGTCCCCAGCCGGTCATGTGGCCGTCGTCCCACATTCCGTAGTGCCAGTCCCACATCACCGCGTCCGGGACGGCTGCGTGCGTCAGGGCCATACCCCCGATAACCGCGACCGTCAGCGCACCGACGACGATCAGTCCGAGGGATCGAGTACCGCGTGGTTGAATTGAGTTTGTCATGCGTATTTCTCCTGAAATGGTTCGGCGTGGTTAGCCGAGGATGTACTCGAGGACGGGGTAGCGCTCGACGAGCGCCTCGCCGCCGATCTCGTACTGTTCGATGTACTGATCGAGCCCGAGGATGCGGCCCGCACCGAACGCCGCAACCGCGAGGAACACGAGCATGTACGCGAAGTCACCGTTGATGACGCCGTGGGCGATGTCCCAGTTCCCGAAGTAGAACATGAGCATCATGAGCGCGCCGAAGAACGCCGCGAGGCGGACGACGGCACCGACGAGCAGTCCGAGACCGATGAACAGCTCGCCCCACGGGACAGCGACGTTCGCGAACTCGACGAACCACGGGGTCGACCCCATCCACGCGAACATACCCGCGAGGGGGTTGCCGTTGGTCGCCGCGACGTTCGCCAGATAGCCACCCGCCGAGAACGGCTCGGCGGCAACGATCTTCGTGAATCCCGAGTACGCAAACGCGTAGCCCATCATGAGCCGTAGCGCGAGCACGAACCATGCGCTCAGGCTGTGGACACGACCACCGATGGTCAGACCGCCGACCTTGCTCTCTAGCTGGTTGACTCCAGAGGGAATCGTAGACATTGTTACTTCACCGAGTGAGTGTAGGCAGGGAGAGACGATATACCGGTGAGCCAGTGTTCTGAGTCAGAAAACCGGGCGGCTATTTTACCCCACTAGGACGAGTATGCGAGTGTGACTGAGGAGTTGAGCCCACCAGCCGTCTTTGCCACACTCGACGACGAGTACGCTCGCGATATTCTCGTGGCGACGAACACGGACCGACTCTCTGCAAAAGAACTCAGCGAGGAATGCGATATGTCACGCCCAACCGTCTCTCGTCGCGTCAACACACTCGTTGAGCAAGGACTTCTCGAAGAGTACACGCATGTCGATCCCGCTGGTCGGCACTATCGGGAGTATGAGGCACGTCTCGAACGTATCGAAGTCCTCCTCCAAGACGAGGGGTTTGACATCCAGATCGATGTCCGGCCGGATCCCGCGGACCGGATTACATCCATCTTCGAAAACATGCGGGGAGACTGATTCATGAAACACACATTATTCGTCATCGCCAAGTTGTTCATGACCGCGTTGGCTCTGGTTATCGCGTACCAAGCCTATCGAGGCTACCAACGCCACGGAACACAGCTGATGCTCTACGTCGCCCTTGGGTTCGCACTAATTGGCCTCGGTGGACTCCTCGAAGGAGTTCTATTCGAACTGCTCCAGGTGTCAATCTTCCAGGCAGGTCTCGTGGCTGCACTAGTCGCGGCGGCGGGAATGCTTTCTATCTTGTACGCGCTCTATGCGCCGAACCCCTGAATTCCCGATTCAGCAAAGTATCTTGGAATCGTGAATTAGTGAGACGGTTATTCACTCATCCTCGTAGACGTTGCGCGACAGCCGTGACTTGGTCCCAGAGGAATTCGGCGTCAACGCTCTGGTTCGTCGTTACGACTGGCACGTCACGGAGATAGGAGTCCGTCTGAAGGATCTCAAGGAGGAAGTCCGCAACGTCAGCGCGTGAAATCGGACCAGCCGTGGCGTCAATGTCGACGCCGTGTTCGTACTCCCCGGTTTTGGGTCCATCTGTAAGACCGCCGGGGCGGACGATCGTCCAGTCGAGACCGCTCCCAGCGACGAGTTCCTCCTGTCTGGCTTTGTCGGCCATCAGGTCATAGAGCACCGTCACGTTCGCAAGGCGGACGTACCACGGAACCTGCTGGACGCTCGATCCTAACCCCATCGATGTCAGGACGACCAGGCGTTCGATCCCCCGTTCCTGCATTGCATCGATAATGTTCGCGGTCCCGCGAGAGACCACGTCGGAGGGATTGTCCGACGTTCGACCGAGAAGACAGATGACCGCATCTGATCCGTTTACGGTGGCTTCGACCGCGTCCGGATCGAGTACATCCCCCTCTACGGCGGTGACTGCCTGGTTCGGTGGGAGTTTTGCAGGGCTTCGAGTGAGCGCGCGAATCGAGTGATTCACTTCGGTCGCTTGTGCCGTCAGTTCACGTCCGGTCCCGCCTGTCGCACCGAAGAGTGCCAGTTCCATATGGTCACCTACGTTTTCATGTTGGTTGTCGTTCCCCTCGTTTCAGTCGATTACGCTTACAATTCTAAAGGACGACCGAGCGTTCGCTCTGGACGCTCGATTACCAGAGAACTCCGAAATTTGATTCGACAGGTTGGGGTCATCGTCACTACAGCCACGGATCGGTTTCACATTCTAACGAGAGGTGTTCTGTCATGCCAGTATCGAAACCACAATCGTAGTGAAATAGGCGACCGTAGCCGGTGCTACAAGTATGACAGACATGCTGGGTTTGTTCGCTGATGAAACCGCCCCTGAAGAGCGACCAGCTCATGACTCGATAGGAGAGGCGGAACCATGAGCGAGGAAATCTCCGCCAACCGGGCAGGACTCATATTCGGTGCCATCTTCGCAGCGTCGCACGCTGCATGGATCGGATTCGTCGTCTCGGGCTTCTCTGAAACAGCGGTCGCCACTGTCGCCCGGACCAACTTCGTTGAGTACGAGGACACGGTCGATTTCGACCTCTCTCTGGCTGGTGCCGGCCTCATGATCGCGTTAGTTGCAGGATATCTCATGGGCGGGTTGTTCGCCCTGCTCTGGAATCGGCATGAGATCCACGATGACGGGTAACCCGGTCATCCAGACAATCGCCCTCAACCGATAACTGTCAAGGATGGTTAGTGTCCACCGAGACGATCCTCGGAGCAGGCTCTCAGATGGACCGTCTATTCGACACCACCGCAGGGGGTATCTCTAACTCAGTATGGCGTCACCATCTTTTCCACCGGGATACGTCCGGTTCGACGACGTTTCCGAAACGCTTCCTGAACCGACACCCGTTCCGGTGTCGGAATCAGTTGAACTGGAGACGCTTCACCTCCCCGGGCCGGACCCGGCGATCGTGTTCGTCCACGGTGGTCTCGGGTCGCTTTGGAACCCGTATCCACAACTAGACGCGTTCGAGGGGCCCCACGAGTTGGTCACGTATGCGCTCGCCGGCAACGGAAACTCGACCATGCGGCAGGAGCAGTCCCTCTCCGGGCATGTAGCTGACCTCCTGAATCTCCTTGATGAACTCGGTATCACGAATCCGATCATCCACGGCCACAGTTACGGTACCGCCCTCGCTATCGAGTACGCGAAGCGCCATCCCACAGCCGGGCTCGTGTTACACGCAGGGGGCGATCATGATCTCACCCCCGCGGGGGAGAAACCGCTTTTGCGACTATTTCTGGCACTCCGACTCTATAAGATACCCGCGAACGACGCGCTCATCCGGCAGTTAGCCTACAGCGTCGGCTTCCACGAGGAGACGCCATCGGTCGTGGTTGAGGACTTCCTGCAATCGAACCCGCTTCCCCACCGTCGCTCAGCGTGGACGACTGTCACCGAGGCCTTCTGGGGGTACGACGGTCGCCCCGATATTGAGCGAGTCGATGCCCCAACGCTCGTCATCCACGGACCAGCCGACGGTATTGTTCCCATCGAGGTGGCACGCGGAACCGCGAGGCGGATTCCCGAGAGCGTTTTCTGCAGGCTACAGCGTACCGGTCACGTCGCTATGATAGAGCGCCCGAATGCGTATAACAGTCTGCTTGAAGCACTCATCAAGACGGTTCGAGAGGACCGGGATTTGGAAATGACGGTTCGAGAATCGGTCGACGAAAACGGTAGCGAAGTATCCGAAGTTCGCTAAGGAATCAGGATCGTTCTGTAGCTTTATTCGCCCGTTCGAGATCGAACTGAAGGTCGGTGTCGTCCTCGAGACCGACGCTCAGCAATTCCGGGTCGGCGACCGTCAGGTTGAACTCACCGACGGCGCGGCCGTAGTGCAAGCGCGGTACCATTACGCCACTCGCATCACAGAGGTGGGGTCGTGGCTCGTCGACGAATCGCTTCGGGTGCTCTTCGAAGAAATCACGACAGTCGGACGAACAGAAGTAGAACGTCGTCCCCTCGAAATCGGCGGTGATTTCGCTTGAGTCGCTGGCTTCCATACCGCAGACCGGCTCAACTGGCATACTGGCAGTACGCCTCGCCCTTCCATAAACGTCAGTCGGCCATTTGCTACTGTGCGTAGGCTCCCTACTCGGTGTATACTGCGGGCTGTTTCTCGAAGCGCTGTCGACATTCTTCGCTACAGAGATAGTACGTCACCTGGTCGTGCCGGACTGAAGCTACCGCTTCGTCAACTCTGAGTTGCATACCGCAGACGGGATCCCTCGGCATTCTGTTCACAGATCCGTCTCCAAGCCGATTGGGTATTTCGAAGTAGGTCGACGGGCACGTATTAAGGGCCGTCGGAAGAACTCTATGACAACGCCCATGGTTCGATTTCTTCTCCGTCTAATTCGTATTCTTGGGACGTTCACCCCGTTCATCCTACGCTTTCTCCGTGATCGGCATCGGTTTCTGATCGTCGGTGGGTCACGCACTGTGCCACGGGACCAGCACGAGCAGCGTGCCCGCCGTCTACGGGAGGCGATGCTCAACCTTGGGCCGACGTTCGTAAAGATCGGCCAAGTTCTCTCGACGCGCCCAGATCTCGTTCCGCAAGTGTACGCGGAGGAGTTCGCAGTGCTCCAAGATGCGATCCCGGCGGGTCCGTATCGAGAGATGATTCCGGCTCTCGCCGAAGACGTCGGGTATCACTCGTACGACGACTTCGATCCCGAACCCATCGCCGGCGGATCGCTAGCACAGGTCTATCGGGCGACCTATCAGGGAAAACAGGTGGTCGTGAAAGTAAGACGCCCCGGAATCAAGGACCTCATCGAGACCGATCTGCGCATTATTCGTCGCCTCGTTCCCCTTGCACTGTTTCTCGCACCTGATCGGTTCAGTTTCTCACTCCGGAACATGGCGGACGACTTTGAGCGCATCATTCTGGAGGAACTGGACTTCGAGCGAGAGGCCCAGATGATGGAGGAGATTCGGGAAAATTTCGCTGCCGACGAGAATGAGACCGTTACGATCCCACGCGTATTTCGTGACGTCTGCTCCGAACGTGTCCTCACTATGGAGTACGCCGAGGGAACGAAGGTTACTGACCTCGAGGAACTCGAAGCGAAGGGCTACGATCCGGAGAACGTCGCTCGACGAGTGGCGAATGCCTACTTCACGATGGGACTCGACCACGGTGTGTACCACGGCGATCCTCATCCTGGTAATATCGCCGTCGACAACGACGGCCGCATCGTCTTCTATGACTTCGGGATGAGCGGTCGGTTCACGCCGGCGATGCAAGCGAGCGTGATTAACCTCTATCTGGCCGCTGTCAATCGGGATGTCGACGCAATCATTGACGAACTTGTCGCCCTTGGTGCACTCGATCCCGACGCCGACAGGGCCGCCGTCGGTCACGTTCTCGAGTTAGTTATCGATGACCTCGAAGGGGGTGGTGACGTGAACTGGCAGCAGATAATCGACGTGGTCGTCGGAATGCTCCGAGAGTTTCCGTTTCGTATCCCGCCAGACGTGATGTTAGTCATTCGGGTGGGATCGATCGGTGAAGGCGTTCTCAGACAGCTCGATCCCGAGTTCGATATCCTCGCAGCTGCGCAGGCGTTCCTCCGCGAACACGGCTTCCTCCAGCGAGCAGCCCGGATGAAACTTGCCGAAGCTCGGTCCGACATGGAAACCTCCCTCTGGGCCCTCCTCCGGCTACCCACGAAATTGGATCGTGAACTGGACGCACGAGAACAGGAACGCACAGTGATACCTCAGGAGATCGCACAGAGCCAACGACGGCAGACTCGTTCGATCGGGTACGCCATCCTCGCAGGAGGAACATTTGTAGCGAGTGGTCTCGCATTATCCGTAAGTCAGATCTCTGCTACTGTTGGGGTCGTCGTCGCACTCGGCTTCACCATTTTATTCATTCATTCATCAAGGCAACAGCGTCGATAACTGATATCTCGAATACGGAGTACCTCCACGACGCCTCAAACTATTTTGTGGCGTCTATGCGAAGTACCTGATATGCTCAAAGATAAAGTTGCGATCATCACTGGTGGTGCAACCGGGATCGGCAAAGCAATTGCTTCGAAGTACATTGATTACGGAGCCGAAGTCGTTATCGCAGGTCGCACGGAAGAAACCGGCCGAGAGACTGCCGAAGAACTCGGCTGTGAATTCCACCAATGTGACGTCACGGAGTATGAGCAGGTAGAGACCCTCGTCAACAGTACGGTTGACGAATACGGACAGCTTGACGCAATCGTAAACAACGCTGGAATTGGCCAAGTAGGGTCCATCGAAGAAATGTCGCTCGAAGAGTGGGATACGGTCATTCAAATTAATCTCACGGGGGTTATGTACGGCTCGCGGGCGGCGATCCCGTATCTCAAAGACAGTGAGGGGTGCATCATTAATGTCGCGTCGATTTATGGCCTCGTTGGTGGTCCTGGATCACCTGCCTATTCGGCAGCAAAAGGTGGTGTCGTGAATTTCACACGAGAGCTCGCCATCGACTACGCCACAGAAGGGATACGTGTCAATAGTATCTGCCCTGGATTCGTTGAAACGCCGATGACAGACGACTACCTCGACCAGGAACAGTTCTACGAGTTCGTCCGAGACGAGACACCCATGCAGCGAGTGGCCGAACCCGAGGAGATCGGCGGCATTGCGATGTTTCTCGCCTCTGATGAGGCGACGTACATCACAGGCACAAACATTCCTGTCGACGGAGGCTGGACTGCCCACTAGTAACTACGGTCGCACATTCACCACACTTGGTTCCAACATTACGCGGGAGACCAGTCGGATAGTAGCAGCGCAAAACGTGCTACTATCTACCGAAGGCAAGCACCGTAACTCCCTGAGATGCTTCTATGAAGTGAGGAACTGCCGCCATATTATTTAGTCTCTCTAACCAATCCCCCAGTGTGGAACAGAATCGATCCGATCTCACACTACGTGTTGGGAGTATCGCCGACGAGTCAGTTGGTCGCGTTATTCCGGATACGTCGGTAGCAGAGGTCGCCCAAACGATGGTCGCCCAAACCAAATGTGCCCGCTACGTCGTTGTGGAAGAAAACGACCAGCTCGTGGGCATCATTACAGATCGAGATTTGATTGGCGCGCTCCTCACGCCAGATAGTGAGTTCAACGTTCTCGCAACGGATCAGAGCGAATCCAACATAACCGCCGGAGATGTGATGACCTCCGACCCCCTCACCGTAACGCCTGAGGCGGAGGTACCGAGGGTACTGCGACAAATGAACGAGGCGGCTGCCCGCCATGTTCCCGTTGTCGAAGATGGCTCAGTTGTGGGGATCGTCACCCTTGACGATCTCATCACTCACCTCGCGGGAGAAGCTGCCCATGTCTCCGCACAGATGGACAATCTCTCCGGGATCATCCGGTCAGAGTCCCAGAGAAAGTAACCCCGCATCTGAGACTCTCGATACGTGTCTTTTTCGTGACTGACATCAAAAGAGAGACATGGCCGAACCACGGATTCTAATCCTCGGTGGACCAGGCGCAGGAAAGGGGACGCAGAGTAGAAAGGCTTCTGAGGAGTTTAATATAAAGCATATCACTACCGGGGAGCTCCTTCGGGCAAATAAGGACAGGGATATTTCAGAATTTGAATCAGAGTATGATGTCCCGCGCACATATATGGATCAAGGTGAGCTTGTTCCGGACGAGGTTGTCACTCTGCTCGTTAAAGAGGCTCTATCGCAAGTCAATGGCTTTGTTCTGGATGGGTATCCCCGCAACGTAGAACAGGCTGAGGAACTCAATAATATGACCGACGTTGACGTTATTCTATATCTTGACGTAGACGAGGAGGAACTTGTTCAACGACTCACGGGTCGCCGTATAGACCCAAAAACAGGGGACACTTATCATATAGAATACAGTCCGCCTGAAGATCCTGAAGTTGAAAGACGACTTGAGCAGCGGGATGACGATACCGAGGAGACAGTCCGTGAACGTCTACGTGTATTTCGTGAGACCACTGAACCAGTTATTGAATACTACGAAGAACGAGGCCAACTGGAACGTGTCGACGGAAAACAGTCTCCTGATGAAGTCTGGGTTGACGTAAGGAAAGCGGTTGAAAACGCGCAATAGGTCGCGAAAAAGTTGGGGTGAGCGTTACTATACCGGGCATCACCTAGCAGATCTGTACAGTTTACACACTGGTACCCGGCGAGTCTGTAGTTGAGAGGGCACGATCTTGCTGAGGTGATCTCGACGATGTTCGATAAAAGCCGACCATCATACCGTACGAATTAGAACTTGGAACGGTTATTGGCCGAAGAACGAGCCAGTAGGCAATTATGGGGGGTTCTCCGAACCGATGAAGAGCCTGTCAGCAGACGCTGGCCCGTCAAGAGAGCGGATCTCGTCCTTCATACTCACCGCTCTCACCATATTCCGGCCGCTGGAAACCACCCTCACGGTAGACATCGAACTCACCCCGCTCGATGTCGTCCCGGATGATGTCTGCGGTCGTTTCGTCGACGCTCACGAAGTGACACAGCGGATGCCCCGGGTACGCGACTGCGTTCTCGAGTACACCGACGACGAGGCCAGTTGACGGTGCACGAACGACTTCGACCTCATCTTTGAAGTGATCGGAGATAGTGAACAGCTGCTCCCCGTCCTCGACGAGCGGCTGTGGGCCCCACTTCATATCGACGAGTCCGCCGGTGGCAGCACGAAGCCACGTCTTCTCACCGTCGCGTGCGACCACACGCGTCCACCCAGGCCAAGAGACCGGCCGGTCTGGCAGAACCTCATGTTCAGCGAGGACACTCGCCACGCAGTGAAGGGCGCGTTCGAGATGCGTCGATTGGAACCGGTGGGCGCGCCCCATCTCCACAGTTACGGTCGGAACCCCCGTCTTCGATGCTGCCTTTCGGAGCGTCCCGTTTGAGCCTTCACCGTCGAGAATCACGCTCGTTCCGAATGCACGGGCGATGCGTTCGACGTCAGAGTCGCGCATATCTGCCCGAACGTGATACATCGTCGTCCTGTTGCGCGTCGAGGTGTGGAAATCCAGCCCTAGGTCGCACTTCGAGACGAATTCCTCGAAGATAGTATGGGCGAGACGTTTCGCCATCGTTCCCTGTGGATTCCCGGGGAACGACCGGTTGAGGTCCTCGTCATAGATCGGGATGTAGCGCTGTTGGGCCATGAATCCCGGGACGTTCAGTACGTGGAGGCAGACGAGTGCCCCGTGGATGTCCGGGGGACCGTAGGTTTCTGCGACCTCTTGGACGATCTTGATGCCGTTCAGTTCGTCGCCGTGCACGGCAGCACTGAGGAACACCGCCGGGCCATCATTCTCTCCGTTGACGACCGTGACCGGAATGTCGATCGGGTCGCCGTGGAAACTCGTTCCCACCGAATAGCGGAACTGGCGCTTCTCTCCGGGTGAGATGGTTCGGCCGCCGACCTCAATCGGTTGTGTCGCGGATCCAGTCATTGAGAATCACTCTCGGACTGCTCTGAATGTGTCTGCGCTGCACGTCTACTGGGTTTACCAAGGAATCGTGGAATCGCCTCGCAGTATGACTCATATTCGCCCCCGTACTGCTCGCGGAGCCACGGCTCTTCGGCGAGTGGTGCGAGCAGGAACCACAGGATTCCACCGATAACGAGAATGACCGTTTGAATCGAACCTGCGAGGAGGCCTCCGCTGGCGAGCATGGTGATGAACCCCACATACTGTGGATTGCGAGAGAAGCGATACGGTCCCTCAGTTTGAAGGTGGCCTTCGAGACCACTGCTCTCCCAGAATCCGAGTGTCCACATCGCCCAGATAGACAGCGTTGTGCCTGCTACGAAAACAAGCACACAGACGAGTTGCACCACCACCGGTGGTTTGTACCAGTGCCACCAGTCGAGGTATGCAATGCCGACCAGACCCACGACGTATAGCGTCCAGGCGGTCCAGCTGACCCAGAACGTCCAGTTCCGCGTCCCGTGCGGCCAGAACCGGAATGTCGGACTGACGATGGTGGCAAGGAGGCCACCCAGTAGGAGTCCCCCGGATAGGAGACCGACGCTGAACCACACCGGTGACGTATCGAATGGCATGGCGATCACGCACTCACGCCGGGCACGGAAATATCGGTGCTGCGGAGGCGACGGGCGTTAATCGCAACGATGATCGTCGACAACGACATGAACACCGCGCCGATCGCTGGCGACAGGAGGATGCCGATAGGCGCGAGGATCCCTGCCGCGAGCGGGAGGGCGAAGACGTTGTAGCCGGTCGCCCAGACAAGGTTCTCCTGCATCTTCCGGTAGCTCGCCTTCGAGAGCTTGATGAGCCGCACTACGTCCACCGGATTATTGTCGACGAGGATGATATCGCCCGACTCGATGGCGACGTCAGTCCCTGAACCGATGGCGATACCGACGTCGGCTCGTGTGAGCGCGGGCGCGTCGTTGACGCCGTCGCCGACCATCGCGACCAGTTTCCCCTCGGACTGGAGCGCTTCGACCTTCGTATCCTTCTCGTCGGGGAGTACCTCCGCGAAGTACTGGTCGATGCCGAGTTCCTCCGAGACAGCCCGTGCAACGTCTTCGGAGTCGCCGGTGAGCATTGCCACCTCAATATCCATCGCGTGTAGCGCCTCGATGGCCTGCCGGCTTTCCTCCCGAATAACGTCCGCGAGCGCGAATGCTGCAACGACTTCGGATTCGTCGTGAACCAGGTAGATAACCGTCTCTGCGTTCGAGCCGGCTTCCTCCGCGAAGGCAGCGATGCCGTCCGATCGTTCGATATCGAATTTCTCGATCAGGTTTGGTCCACCGATATGAACCGTCTCACCGTCCACAGTGGCTCTGACGCCGAGACCGCGGAAGTTCTCGAAGTTCGAAACGCTCGCTCGCTGGACGCCCCGTTCCTCGGCGGCGTCCCGGATGGCGCGAGCGATCATGTGCTCAGAGTCACCCTCGACACCAGCGGCGACCTCGAACGCTCGCTCTTCACTCCAGTCACCTGCCGTTTCGACACCGACGACGCCCTGTTCGCCCTTTGTGAGAGTCCCGGTCTTGTCGAACATCACCGTATCGAGGTTCCGGGATTCCTCCATGGCAATGCGGTCGCGGATGAGCATCCCGTTCTTGGCAGCGGTCGAGGTGTTGATCGCTACCACGAGCGGGACGGCCAGGCCGAGTGCGTGGGGACACGCGATGACCAGTACAGTCACAACGCGCTCGAGGACGGTGATGTTGTACCCGGTGGCGACGATCCACGCGACGGCCGTAATCGCCGCGACGCCAAGTGCCACGTAGAATAGCCAGCCAGCTGCCTTGTCGGCGAGCAACTGGGTTCGAGATTTCGATTTCTGGGCTTCATCAACGAGCCGCATGATGCCCGCTAACGTCGTCTCCTCGCCCGTCTTCGTGATCTTAATGCGGAGGCTCCCGTCCTGGTTGACCGTCCCGGCGACCACTTCTGATCCAGGTTCCTTGCCCACGGACCTGGATTCGCCCGTAATCATCGATTCGTCGACGGACGACTCACCCTCGACGACTTCGCCGTCAGCAGGCACGCTCGCGCCCGGGCGAACGAGCACGACATCGTCCTCGCCGAGTTCTGAGACTGGCACTTCTTCGGTATCCCCACTCTCGGTGACGCGCTCGGCGGTGTCGGGCATGAGTTTCGCCAGTTCGTCAAGCGCCCCTGAGGCTGCTCGGACCGACCGCATCTCCACCCAGTGCCCGAGGAGCATGATGTCGATCAGCGTAACGAGTTCCCAGAAGAACGGCGTCGTCCCTTCGAGAAACAGACTCGCAATCGAGTAGATAAATGCGACCGAAATTGCCAGCGAGATGAGCATCATCATTCCCGGCTCGCGGTTTTTCAGTTCCGTTCGGGCCATTGAGAGGAATGGCACGCCACCGTACGCGAAGATGATTACCGAAAGGACAGGTGTGATCCAGACGCTTCCGGGGAACGTCGGCGCTGTGTAGCCGAAAATATCCTGAATGAATTCGCTAAAGAAGATGACTGGCACCGAGAGAACGAGCGACACCCAGAACCGTCGCCGGAACATTTCTTCGTGGCCCGAGTGATCCGTGTGATCGCCGTGATCCCCATGTCCCCCTTCGTGGGTGTTCCCACCGTGATTGTGCGCGTCGTGGGCGTGCTCCGCTTCTCCAGTGTGAGCGTGTTCGGTCTCGGAATGTTCGTGATCTGGATGGTTGCTCATAGATTGGTGTTGAGGCCGTTCGTTATAATTCTGTCCGAGCTCCGATACTCCGCGCGACTTCTGGAAATCGGAGTTGAATAAGAACGGTGGGATGTTCGTCAGCGGACGTTCCGGGGGGTTCTCAGGCAGATGCCGTGTATCCAGCGTCCTCCACGGCCTGAACCAGTTCCGTGACGTTCACGTCTCCATCGACGCTCGCTTGTTCGGTTTCGCGGTCGGCGGTCGCGTCGGTCACACCGCTCACTTCTCGAAGCGCGTCTTCGACTGTCTGTTCACAGTGGCCGCAGGTCATGCCTTCGACGGTGATCGTCTGCGTCATACAGCTATACGTATGAGATGCACGTCTTTGTCAGTTACTGCTTCGAATCCAAAGTCAATCCTGAAAATGAAATGGCATACGAAGCCCAACGCTGGGAAACAATATTGTAATTCGAGATACCTACAGATAGATATGCGTGATTTAGATGAGACTGACATGAAGATCCTCTCGCTACTGGCAGAGGACGCGCGACGTCCGTTCAGCAGCATCGGTGAGGAGGTGGATCTCTCTGGTCCGGCCGTATCAGACCGCGTGAAACGGTTAGAGGAATCCGACATCATCAACGGGTTCACGATTGATGTCAACCGAGCCCAACTCCGAGCTGGTGTTCCGGTATTCATTCAGGCTGAGATTGGATCTGAGTCGCTGGAACCAGCCTGCAAGCAGGCCCGGGAGTCAGATGGTGTCGAACACGTCTTCACGACCTCTGAGGGGGATCTCTGGTTTTACGCACGTGTCGAAGCTCATAACGTTCGTCAGTGGATGAATGGACTCTTCGATGAGATCAATATAGCAGATTATACGGTCACGCTAATCGACGCAATGGAATGGACGCCATCCGTTGATGGTGCCGAGTTTGCGCTTACTTGTGCTGAATGTAACAATACTGTCGATACTGAAGGAGAGACAACACGGATTGACGGCGAGGTTTATCACTTTTGTTGTCCATCTTGTCTCGCACGCTTCGAAGACCGCTATCAGCGACTCGAAGAAGGGGTGTAGTATCCTTTTAGATTCCAAACTTTTGTGGGTTCGATAACCACCCTCTCGAAACAGTAAATCGTGTAAATATAGACCCCGTATAGTAATACGAGCATGACAAGCCAAACAATACATCTTGACATTACGGGAATGTCCTGCGCCAACTGCTCGGCGACGATCCAGGACACTCTCGAATCCCTTGAGGGGGTATCGGAGGCGGATGCAAACTTCGCCACCGATGAGGGGTCTGTTACCTACGATCCCGAGACAGTATCGCTTCACGAAATCTACGACGCAATCGACGGGGCGGGCTACGGTGCAGTCTCGGAGACGGTAACGATTGCCATCTCCGATATGACGTGTGCCAACTGCGCCGAAACTAACGAAACTGCTCTCGAAAGTACACTCGGAGTCATTACCGCGGAGGTAAACTACGCGACTGACGAGGCACAGGTGACCTACAATCCGGCAGAGGTGTCTCTCGATGCGCTGTACGATGCCATCGAAGACGCCGGCTATTCGCCAGTTCGCGAAGACAGTGGCGATGAGGGCTCGGGGCAGGATGCGCGTGATGCCGCCCGCCAGGCTGAGATACGGAAACAGCTCAGGCTAACCCTTTTTGGGGCAGTATTATCAGTTCCACTGCTCTTCTTCCTCATCGACAGCTATCTTCTTGGTGGTGTGTTCGTCCCTGAAACCGTTTTCGGCGTGGAACTCGGCTGGGTCGAGTTCCTGCTCGCCACGCCGGTACAGGCGATCCTCGGCTGGCCGTTCTATAAGAACTCGTACAAGGCGATCGTGAAAAACGGCCGCGCCAATATGGACGTACTGATCGCGATCGGTTCAACAACCGCCTATCTATACTCTGTGGCAGTCCTATCTGAACTTATTGCAGGTGGGCTCTACTTCGACACGGCAGCCCTCATCCTCGTGTTCATTACGCTCGGTAACTATCTTGAAGCTCGGTCGAAGGGTCAAGCGGGCGAGGCCCTCCGGAAGCTCCTCGAAATGGAAGCCGAAACGGCGACCATTGTCCGTGAGGATGGTAGTGAAGAAGAGATTCCACTTGAAGAGGTCACAACGGGTGACCAGATGAAAGTCCGCCCCGGTGAGAAGATCCCAACCGACGGGGTCGTCGTTGACGGCCAGTCCGCCGTCGACGAGTCGATGGTTACCGGTGAGTCTGTCCCTGTAGAAAAAGAGGAGGGAGATGAGGTCGTCGGCTCGACGATTAACGAGAACGGCGTTCTTCTCGTGGAGGCCACTAACGTCGGCGAAGATACCGCTCTCCAGCAAATCGTTCAGACCGTCAAGGAAGCACAATCGCGCCAGCCAGATATCCAGAATCTAGCAGACCGCATCTCGGCGTATTTCGTGCCGGCAGTTATCGCGAACGCTATCCTCTGGAGCGTTATTTGGTTCCTGTTCCCGGAGGTGCTGGCTGGCTTCGTCGACTGGCTTCCGCTGTGGGGTCAAGTCGCTGGCGGCCCCGCCCCCGTCGGTGGGAGCGTTTCGGTCTTCGAGTTCGCGATTATTGTCTTCGCGTCCTCGATCCTCATCGCCTGTCCCTGTGCGCTCGGGCTGGCGACGCCCGCAGCCACCATGGTCGGGACGACTATCGGCGCTCAGAACGGCGTCCTGTTCAAGGGCGGTGACATCCTCGAACGCGCGAAAGACGTCGACACGGTCGTCTTCGACAAGACGGGCACCCTCACGAAGGGTGAAATGGAACTGACCGACGTGGTCGTCTTCGATAGCGATGGAAATGCGGTGACTGACGGTGGCGAGCCGACACCGGATGGTGGACAGCTCAGCACTCGTGAACGTCTCTCTGAGAACGACGTGCTGCGGCTGGCGGCGACAGCCGAAAGCGGGAGCGAACACCCCCTCGCCCGCGCAATCGTCGAGGGGGCCGAAGAACGCGGGCTGGACGTGACTGAGCCCGATGACTTCGAGAACGTTCCTGGTCACGGGATCAAAGCGGTCGTTGGTGACAGCGAGGTACTGGTCGGCAACCGCAAGTTGCTGCGAGACAACGACATCGACCCGTCTCCCGCCGAAGAGACGATGGAACGCCTCGAAAACGAGGGGAAGACGGCGATGCTCGTCGCTTTCGAGGGCGAACTGGTTGGTGTAGTGGCTGACGCCGACACAATCAAAGAGAGCTCCAAGCAGGCCGTTACGGCCCTGCAAGAACGGGGCGTTGACGTGATGATGATTACGGGCGACAACGAACGAACTGCTCGTGCGGTCGCCAAACAGGTCGGTATCGATCCGGAGAATGTCCGTGCAGAGGTCCTTCCCGAGGACAAGTCCAACGCCGTCGACAGTATTCAGGACGAGGGTCGGCAGGCGATGATGGTCGGTGACGGCGTCAACGACGCGCCGGCGCTCGCGGTCGCACACGTCGGGACAGCCATCGGCTCCGGCACGGACGTCGCCATTGAGGCTGCGGACCTTACGCTGATGCGCGATGATCCGCTCGACGTGGTGAAGGCGATCCGGATCTCGGACGCGACACTCAAGAAGATCAAGCAGAACCTCGTGTGGGCGCTCGGCTACAACACGGCGATGATCCCGTTAGCATCGCTCGGCCTGCTCCAGCCCGTGCTCGCTGCAGCAGCAATGGCGTTCTCCAGCGTGTCGGTGCTGACGAACAGCTTGCTGTTCCGGCGGTACACCCCCGATCACGACTACAAGCTCTTCGGTCGCCTCCGCTGAACGTCACCTCTATATCAATGTCAAATATTTCCCGCCAAACGGTTCGGAGGTACCTCGTCGAGACAGCCAGTAGCGAACCGACATACCTCCGGGCTCGCGAGATCGCCGGCGACCTTGACGGATCGCCGAAGGCCGTTGCACAGTACCTCAGTCAACTTCAGGACGACCTCTCAAACGTCTCACTCGAACAGTGGGGGCGCTCGAAGAGTACGACGTGGCGATTGGAGGTGAACGAGTCGTGAGTACTGTCACCCGACGCGTCGAAACCGTCCTTCCGGAGACCGGCTCACGCGAGTGGTGGGCGCTGTACCTGCTGGCCCCGCTCGTCCTTCTCGGTGGGGGCATCCTCGTGTTCCCGACGCTGGTCTACGACCGGTTCATCTGGCAGTACCTCTGGGGGCCAGTCGTCGCCGACGCCGTTAGTCAGCCAGTCACGCACGAGGGGATTCGTGCTGTCCGGGGCTACAATGCGGTGAACACGGTAACCTACCTCGCGGCGGTCGTGTACAGCCTCCCCGGACTGCGGGCGTATCTCGACCAGCTCGATGTAACGTTCGACGCACGCCTGGCTTACGGATTCGCTCCGATCATTATCGCCGGCGGCGCGATGCGAGCGCTCGAGGACATCGGCCTGCTGGGAGACTACGCGGTGTGGTTCATTACGCCGTCGATCTACTTCGTCGTCACCGCTGTCACCGTCCTCGCGCTCGGCGTCGGTGCACTCGTGCGTGACCAAAATATCGGTTCTATCCCGCTAACAGTCGGGCTTGTCGGGTCGGTGTGGGCTGTCGGTGCCGTCGGGTGGGCAGTTTGGCACGGCCTCTCAACGTCGACCCCACTCCGCCTATGGGTGCCTGTCGCGACGACGGGGATTGCTCTCGGCGTGACCGCCCTCTATTACTGGGGGACGAGCTTCGTCGACATTGCACACATCCGTCACCCGCTGTTTCTGTTGGCCGTCTTCGGACAGATGTGGGACGCCGCACAGAACCTCATCGGCGTCACGTTCCTCGGCTATTCCCCGAAGCTGTTCGTGACGAACCTCGTGTACCAGGCGACTGGATTCTCGGGGTCGACGTTCGTCCTCAAACTCCTCGTGATTGTTGGCATCGTGTGGTTCCTCGCGGACGCGAAAGACGAAATGGACCACACGTGGTGGTGGCTCATGACGTTCTTCATCGGGGCGATCGGGCTCCCGATGGGCGTCCGGGGGTCATTTCGGATGATGCTCGGAGTCTGATAATGGATACGATGAACACGAACAGTACGACACGGCAGTACGGCGCAGCTATCGCGCTCGTTTCGGGAGTCTACTCGCTGCTCTCGGCGACAACCGGCAGCGGGATGATGAGTTCTAACAGCGGCCTTCTCATGGCGCTCCTCGGCGTTGTCGTGATCGTCCACGGCGTCGTTCTGCTCACGCCTTATGCGAGTCGGCTCGGGAACGCGAGTGGGCCGCTGATGATCGGGTACTCGCTGGTGATGTTGCTCAACCAGGCGCTCGTCGGCGTTACTGGGAGTACGAACTGGGGGATGGGCGGCGGCATGGGTTCATCGATGACTGCTGGGATGGGCTGGGACCTCGGGATGGTTGCGCTCGCAGTCTTGATGCTGCTCAGTGGGATTATCATGACGAACCGCCTCGACAGCGGGTCGGGAATGTAAGCAGGAAAACCAATGGTAGCTACTGTCTCTCGGGACAATTTTCCCTTGTACCTCGCACCGCTTCCCCAGCGTGTTGAGGACCTCGCACTCCGATATGCGTGGCTCATCGTCGCGATCAACCTCGCAGGGACCGCGTTCGGATTCTGGTACTATCGCTTCCAGCTCGCTCAAACCCCGCTGATGATGTGGCCGTTCGTTCCCGATAGTCCCGCTGCGACGCTGTTCGTCGCGCTCAGTCTCGCGGCGTGGAAACTGGACTACGATGTCGAGTGGCTCCACATGCTCGCCTTCTTCGGAAATATCAAGCTCGGCCTCTGGACGCCGTTTGTCCAGTTGGTTCTCAATGGGCCAGGGGGCATCGAACCCTGGCTCTACTGGTTCCTCATCATGAGCCATCTCGCGATGAGTCTGCAGTCGTTCCTGATCTATCGCTACGCCAAGTTTTCAGTCGGGGCGGTCGCTATCGCCACCGTCTGGTACGGGTTCAACGACCTCGTGGACTACTTCGTCCCGTTGGTAGGCGACTATCACCACACGTTTCTTCGGGCCGAGCTCGTCGGCACGACACTCGATCATTCACTGCGAGCGCACGATCTCGCCGCGGCGGCAGCAGTAGCGCTCACACTCGCGGCGACGTTCCTGGCCCTCGCCACACGGGTGAAGAAGGTCCAACTTCAGCGGTCTTCCACCACCCTTGAAGGGAACCAACCAACCGACAAGCCTGATGGAGGGCTTGAGTCATGACGACACTCCAAGAACGGCTCCGTGCCGTAGGTGTGACCCTCGGGATTGGGTTCGGGAGTTTCGTTGTTGGAGCAGTTCTCCTAACGCTCGTTTCACAGTCGCTCTCTACGGTCGGAATACAGCTCCAGAATCGGCCAGCATTACGTCTTGGCTTGAGCACAGTATTACTCCAAGGGGTGGCGTTCGGAGGCGTCGCGCTCGTCTATCTACGGATCAGCGACAGAGCTGTAGGCTTCATTCAGGTGCATACTCCGACGCGACGGGATATCGGGTGGTTCATCGGAGGACTCCTCACGCTACTGATTACGGTTCGCGCGCTCTCAGCGATAATCGCGTCTCTCGGATTCGAGCAGGCCACCAATCAGATCATCGAGGTCGGCCAAGAAGCCCCAGCTGTCTTCCTGGTACTGATCCCGCTCTCGTTCCTGTTGGTCGGTCCCGGTGAAGAACTTCTGCACCGAGGGGTCATCCAGGGGACGTTGCGAGAATCCTTCCACCCGGCTCGAGCAATCATCTTGGCCAGCCTCATCTTTGCGATGGTACACGTCTTCTCCCTTCAAGGAAACGGGAAATTCGTGTACATCGGTGTGGTCTTCACCCTTGCACTCGTGCTCGGGGTGGCATACGAACTCACGGATAACCTCGCTGTCCCAGCCCTCATTCACGGGACGTACAACGCTGTACAGTTCGGCATAGCATATTATACAGTCACACAGGGTACTGCGTTCTAGAAGCGACTCATGGCACTGAACACACTCTCTAGACGCACTGTGCTCCGTCGAAGTGGCCTAGCTATCGGGGGAGGAATGGTAAGCCCTCTCGGGATGTCTCGGCGGACGCAGCGGTTCCTCAGGACCGACTGTGACGATGACGAGTGACCTACGGTTCGACCCAGCAGAAGTAACAATCGAATCCGGAGAGACCGTCACGTGGGAGAACGACAGTAACGTTCCTCACACGACGTCAGCCTACGAGCAATCACTTCCAGAGGGAGCGGCGTATTTCGCCAGTGGAGACTACGAATCGGAACAGGCTGTCCGTCAAAGTACATCGGCACGCGGATTTCTCGAGCGGGGCGAAACGTACCAATATACATTCGAGGTTTCTGGGACGTATCGATATTTCTGCCTTCCACACGAGGAGAATGGGATGATCGGAAATGTAATTGTAGAGTGATTCGGGATTCACGAAGATACCCGATAGACGAGAGCAGAAATTCCACGAGTTTATCGGCTTTCAGCCTGGTTGGAAGGCAGACCTGGTTTCCCGTCGTAAACCCACAACCCAACGCCAAGAACGGTGAGCAACATCTGGAGGATGACATATGGTGTCGGTCTAACCAACGCTAGTAATCCTCCGATTGAATCGATATGATGGTAGTCCGTAATCAGCGGCCAGTAGACGAACACGAGAGGTTCTGCAGGAATAATCTGTGAGTCGACGAGGTCTGCACCGATATGTGAGAGATATCCGAAGACAGACGCGGCCCCGAACTCCCACCGATCTGCTCGTCTTGTGACGTAGAGAATCACTAGACTAACGAGGGCCACGTTGAAGAGTGAGTGTGCGGCAGAGCGGCTCGGTAGCGATGTTACCACGAAGGAAAGCGGCTTATCGACGATATCAGGGAGTAATGCAGCACCCACAACTGCCAAGACATCGATATCGCGAGGTCGGTCAGTAGAACCAACGGCAAGAATACCTCGGTATGTGAGATAGGCAACTACAGCGTGGACCCAGAAGAGTACACCCGATAATTCTACTCAGCATATTTAATCTTTTAAGCACCGCGATACTGTTATCGTCGTACGCCATCAATCCCGGAACGAATAGTTTCACGCTCGAAATAGAGGACTTCTAGCCCAATGAGGACGACTGTTACAACGAGAACCACGCCGAAGACTGCAGGTTCCATCACAGCGAGATGGTATACTAATGAGGGGAAAAATAACACAGCACCGAGTACCCCGACCGCTGGGAGGACGCCTGTACGGAGTCCCTCTCGATTCCTGAAGGCGAGCAGACTCATTGATCCGAAGACGGTAATGAACGCAAGCGACGCGAACGACGTAATCCCCTGGAGGCTTCCGTAGGCGGTGAACGTGGCCGTGATCAGCCCCAAAACAAGGAGGGGTCGCGTGGGAGCACCGTCGGCATCGGCATCCCCGATCTGATCGGGAAGCAGGTCGTCTTCAAGCATCCCCGTGGCGAAGCGGGCTGCTGAGAACAACGTCGCGTTGATTGCGCTCCCCGTAGAGAATAGCGCCGCCACCGAGATGAGAGCGAATCCAATCCGCCCCATGAACGGTTCGGCCGCGATGGCCAACGATACTTCCGGATTCGCAGCGATCGTCTCAGGCTGGAGCAGTCCCGTGGTGACGACCGCTACGAGAATATATAGTCCGAGAGACAGCGGAATCGAGAGGTAGATCGCCCGGGGGATGGTCGTTCGAGCGTCTCGGAGGCTCTCTTCGTCGTAAAAGAGCAGTTGCCAGCCCTGAAAGGCGACGAACGACAGCGCCGCGGACATGAGCAATCCACCCGCTTCGACCGACGACGATAGTCCGGTCGTCAGTTGCCCCGTCCGGGCCCCAAAATAGAATCCCCACACGCCGAAGACGAGGAGAATCCCAACCTTTGCCCCGACCAGGAGAACCTCGGTCAGCCCACTCGCTCGCGCGCCTACAACGTTCAATCCCACGAAGCCCAAGATGGCAACAATCGACACTATTGGGCGGAGAGGAACGCCGAAGGCGGCTTCAACGCCGAGGAGTCGCGTCGCAAAACTACCGAATGCGAACGCGTACATCCCCATTGACCCGATATAGCCGAACAGGAGGGTCCAGCCGACCATTCCTGTGATTGTCGTCGAGTCAATGAACTCCTCTAAGAAACTAACAGAGCCACCGCTCACATCACCGACTCGCTGGAGCCGAATGTACGAGTAGCCGGCACAGAACGCGACGATACCGCCGCCAAAAAATGCAATCCACGCTGCAGCCCCCGACATTTCCGCGACAACGCCGAGTACGGCGAAGATCCCACCTCCAATCATGCCGCCCAGTGCAATTGAGACAGCACCGAGGAGACCCAACTTCTCGCTCATCGTCTCGCTTTTCGGTCGCCTCCTTTAGACTACTTGCCGTTAGGAATCCAAACCAACCCGATCCGGGGTGGAACTCGCACGAATCAATGCTCACGTTCGAAAGAGCGAATAGAACCACGATTCGGTATCCGGGTGGAGACCACCCTGAACAGCGTGAACCGCTGCCGCAACCGAGACCACAAAGACCGCGTGAACCAGATGTGGCGGGAGCCAGTCAACCAGTACTGCACTTGTTCCGATGACTGCAGTACCGAACGCCCCGAACCCGATTCTGAAAAAGAACGGACGCTGAATCACCAATACAACGTCTCGATAGAGGAGCGCGTAGCAAAAGAGTGCAAGTCCACCAGCGACGAATATCGAGAGAAGCGAAAGCAGTAGTACGGTCATCGCAGCTCTCCCCCCGAATATCCAAGTCGGGGATGAATGTATCCGAGTCCGCCGATTACTGCTGCTACACCGAGAATAGCCCCTGTTTCAATCGTGGCAAGCAGGCCATGTGAGAGCGGCGTGAGCATCCCGAGGTGAGCGAGCCCGAACAGGAGGCCAACGAGTGGGACACCGACGAGTAGTCGACCATATTGTCCCTTGTACCGGTGCCAGATTGCGGGTGTTCTCACCGCGATATACACAGTACTTACGAGAATTACTCCCGTCGAAACAGCACCGCTTAGCGAGGTGAGCATATGTCTACCTGCTCCAGCTAACTTCAAATCTGTTGCCCCTCATCGACGACTTGCCAGGTCCGGCATCGGTAGTTACTTCAAAACGCCCTGAAGTCCGATATAATGCGTGGAACCATGAATGTACCATATTTCAGCATCGCGACGCTGGCGTTCCAAGGGAACTGCCGATCGTGAGAGCCGTGATCAACAGAGTCGTTTTCCAGAAGGCGAGGTGGAATTGACGTACTCCGTCTTCACCAGAGCGAACTGATGTCAGCCCAAACAGGTGGGACTGGGTTTGTTGGCAACGTATTCATATAGGGGAAACCTCTCGGATTGAAGCTTCCATACCAATAGAAACAGGCACTAACAGGCTTGATAAAAGCGGATTGGTGATATTCTTTGTTGTTCCGCTTCTCTCACATCATTCGACTATACCGATTGTCCGATGTCATAGCCGAATAGTCGAAAGAACACGCCCTCTGAGTCTGGGCTTTCCTAACAGAAATCCGAATGAATAGGAAGCACGTATATTGACGTGATAATGTCCACCCACTCTGCTGGGGGCCAACCCTGGCCAGAAAAGCCGTTATTGACGCTACAACGCGTTCTGCGAAAAGATCGTCTTCTCGAAGCCGCCGCTGGTAGCATAATACTGGGAATTCACCAGAACATCATAATAGAATAATGAATCGCCGAACATTTCTACAAACAGCAGGAGGAGTCGCAGCAGCAAGTACCCTCGCACGACCGACAGCCGCACAAGAAGCAAACACGGTCCAGATCACGATGGACGGTGGGAACTTCTTCATCGATCCGGTTGGTCTATACGTTGAACCCGGTGAAACAGTCACGTTTGAAATTGGTCCGGGGGCCCCACATTCCTCGACGGCCTACGAAGACCGCATCCCAAGCGATGCAGAGCCTTGGGACAGCGGGTTACTGCAAGAAGGAGAGACATTCGAACATACGTTCGAGGTCGAGGGGACATATGATTACAACTGCACCGCTCACGTATCATTGGGACAGGTCGGGCGAATCGTCGTCGGAAGTCCCGGTGGACCGGCAACAGAGAGCTCTATCCCGACCAACCCTCCGAGCGGACAGATGCCAGATAGCCAAACGATCGTCGATCAAGGGTCGATTGCGTACCCGTTTACTGGCACCGCGAGTGGTGGCAGTGGCGAGAGTGGTAGTGGACAACCAGCACCACAGGTGCCGGACAGTGCAAAAACCCTAGGTATCTTAGCGTTCGCCGCGATGGTGAGCACGCTCGGGTTGACTTACGTCTTCATGAAGTACGGTGGTGATTATGGTGTCGAGTAGAACAGTAGCAGGCTTCTGCGAGACTCGTTCACGATCAGCGGTTATGAGCGGGAGTAGTAAAACTATCGTGGCCCTTGAAAACCATGCCTGAGTCAAAGGAGACCCTCGAAATCCAGAACGTGGTCGCTTCAACCGAATTGGGTCAGGAACTGAATCTAGAGCTGTTAGCCGACGACCTTCCCACTACAGAGTATCAGCCGGAATCCTTCCCAGGGCTGGTCTTTCGAACCCAATCTCCCAAAGCTGCCACACTTATTTTTCGCTCTGGGAAAGCGGTCTGTACTGGCGCAAAAAGTGTTCAAGACATGAATAACGCGTTAGAATTCGTGTTCAACGAACTACAAACACTCGGGATCGCTATCGATTGTGACCGTGAAATACAGATCCAGAACATTGTTTCGAGTGGGGATTTCAACCATCGACTGAATTTACATGCGGTTGCAATTGGAGTTGGGCTTAAGAATATTGAATATGAGCCGGAGCAGTTTCCTGGTCTCATATATCGACTAGAGAGACCAGATGTCGTAATATTGCTGTTTGGGAGTGGAAAGGCCGTGGTCACGGGAGCAACCAGTATTGAGCAGACTGGAACAGCATTCGATATAGTAGAATCAAAGCTACAAGAATTAGACCTATTAGCCAAATAATGAGAAACGATGAAATCTACCCAAAACGGTCACGTCAATATAGTCCTTCGAGAGTGATTTACATATGACCCAACATCTAGAACTGCTCGTTTTTGCTTTCTTCGCGTTAGTCACACTCGGGAGTGCTCTCGCAATGGTCCTTGTTGAGGATATGTGGCACTCTGCATTGCTGATGGGTGTAACTCTTCTAAGTATTGCAGTACATTACGTGATGTTACAGGCTGAGTTTGTCGCTGCGATGCAGGTTCTTGTATATGTCGGCGGTGTACTTATTCTGATCAGCTTTGTTGTAATGCTCACACGGACGCAATCAACATCTGAAACTCCTCCTCAAGGTGCCAGCAACGATGACTAAGTTGCCCTCTTCCCAAAATGAAGCAGATTCATTCGGACAGAGACGATTCTATGTGGGGATGGTCCAGAATCAGCAGTTGGCCTCCCGTTGGTGGAAGGCAGTCCGGGACATATTGAGAGTGATGTACTAATGATTGCAGTTCAATACTACCTGTTGCTGTCGGCAGGACTGTTCAGTATCGGGTTGTTCGGGATTTTGACCCGACGAAACGCGTTAATGTTCTTGATGTCTGTTGAACTAATGCTCAACGCGGCAAACATAAATTTCGTTGCCTTCTCATATCAATGGGGGAATCTCACGGGGCAAACGTTCAGCCTCTTCGTCATGGCCCTCGCTGCTGCGGAGGTCACCGTCGGACTTGGAATTATTCTTGTCTTGTACCGGAATTTCAAGGATCTCGATGTCACAAAGGCGGCAACTATGCGCTGGTAATATTCAAAAAATATGATTCAAAACTTACCAAACTGGGACGGGACGATTGCTCATTCTGGAGGATGGGCAATCGCGTTGATCGTTATCGTACTAGTTTCATGGATATTCTATCGCTATTTTGCACCGCAAAATTGGCGGGAATGGGCTGGTGCTGGTGTTGTACAGGCCTTCGTAATCGCGTTGTACGCCGAAATGTTTGGCTTCCCGTTGACGATTTATCTATTGGTTCGATACTTTGGGCTCGACCGTGAGTACGTGAGCGCGAATCTCTGGTCAACACTGGTTGGCGTAGGCGAGACCGGTATGATCATCTCAATGGCACTGGGATATGGTCTTGCATTCGTTGGAATTGGCGTCTTCATTCAGGGATGGAGGCAAGTTCATCAGGCGCGGCAAGAAGATCAGCTTGTTACTGAGGGCCTATACAGCGTAGTACGACACCCACAATATACTGGCTTATTCATTGCTCTTTTTGGTGAGGGAATTGTTCACTGGCCAACTATCTTTTCTGTCGGGTTATTCCCCATTATTGTTCTGACGTTTGCGTGGTTAGCACGCAAAGAAGAACGCGAAATGAACACTCAATTTGGTGATAGCTACCGAACATATATACAAGACGTTCCGATGTTTGTTCCTCGTAGTGGACAGTGGCGTCGGTTTCTCTATGAATCACGATCAGGGCCTGACCAATGAATCAAATATCCAGAATTGCGATAATAGGAGGTGGGATGGCCGGACTTGCAGCAGCTGCAGGATTCGACGACGCTGGATTCGACGTCGAACTGTATGAGCGTCAGTCCTACGACAGCAAACGCGTTAATTGCGGAGAAGCGATGACAGCGGTATCGAAGATACCACTCGAGCCGACTGTAGAGAACGGCTTTCTCAATCCGCTGCCAGCGATGGAAGTGGAGGTGTATGACGGAATTGACGCCGATCGCCACCGCACTGGAGCCGGTACCTTTCCTGCTGCGGATACATATATAACGGACCGAAATATCGTTGAGCAGTCCTGGGCAGAACACCTCTCAGAGAAGAGTGTTGACATCCACGAAAACCAGTCTATCACACGGACAGATTTCCACGAGTTCGCCGATGAGTATGATCTCGTCGTTGATGCAACCGGTCAGCCATCACTCTCCAGTAAAGCGCTCGGAACAACCAACGAGTATTCAGGATATATGGTGGCGCTTAACAGTGATGTCGAAGGGGACTTCACCGAGTTGTACCCGAACAGCCGGATTGTTCTAGAGAACTATACTGGGTACTCATGGGCATTCGCGAAGACACCTCAACGGGCCAACGTTGGTATCGGCTGGACGGTCAGTGATCGGCCTAGTGATTATATGAAGACATTTAAGCAAACTTGTAAGCGGAATGGGTGGCCAGCCCCGTCACAGCAACGGACGAACGTCGCAATCATTCCGGAGGGACCAAGCCTCGATCCCGACAGAACGTATCTTCCGGAGCACTCTGTCGTACGGGTTGGTGATGCTGCAGGTCTCGCAAACCGACTCACCGGAAAGGGGATTTCACAGGCCGTCGAATCAGGATTTCTGGCCGCAGAGCTGGCTAAAAGCGGCCAATTACACACATACCCCGACAGATTATATCAGACGATGAAAGCAGAGTATATATTCGCCACAGTTGTGAGATATTTTCTTGAAACTCGCAACCCACAAATTCTGGGAGCAGCAATTCGTGCCGCCGCCGGAATCGATATTGAACACGTTGACCGGTCTCCGAGCACAGTTCTACTGCGTCTCCTCTGTCACCCTGTCTTGTTCGCCCGTATTTTCTCGAGACGGCGAGTTTTAAAGCGTGTCTATGGAGGAATGACCAACCAGTGGGAGTTAATTGATTGACATTCGATTCTGGTTTTCCTTTCGAAGAAACGTGTACGGGTGCTTTTTCAATTCTGCTGTCGTGCGATTGATCGTTAGAACGGGGCAATCTGCTTCCTCGATCACTCGAGATGCCACACTTCCCTGTAACAGTCGGCGAATACCAGTCAATCCTCGTGTCCCCATTGTAACAAGGTCAATGCCATTTACCTCAGTATATTCGAGAATCTCCTGTTGAGCTTGACCATAACTCAACGTAGTTCGGACAGGAACGTCTAAGGTCGCTGCCTTCTCCGTAATGTCTTCTAGAAGCCGAGTTCCCCGCTGTTCCCAAGAGTCAGTAACCTCACCCCACGTGTATCCAGGCCGACTCGAATAGGACTGTTCATCCACAACAAAAAGTCCATGCAGGGTCGCATTATGCCGTTTAGCAATTTGTAGCCCATGTTTGAACGCAACAGACGCCTCATCATACCCATCCGTAGGCACGAGAATATCGGTGAACTGGCTGGTAGATGAACCTCCAACCGGATCAGAGGGGTCCCTATCAGGTATCGTCAAGACAGGAAGGGGGACATTTTGAATGATGTGACTGGAGACGTCTCTCCGGAGAACTCGTGCTAATCTAGTCTGTTTAGGTTTCTGGTGGACAAGCAAATCAATATCATTCTCTTCAGCGTATTGCCGAATAACACCTGGAGAGTGTCCACTATCCACTGCTGGTATCACATTGAGTCCGAGCGAGTGGGCCTGATCCACCACGGGTTCAATTACCGCTGCTGTGTCCCACTCCTCTTGTGTAGTGATCTGGTCGGATTCCAGCCCCGTGCGGTCCTCATCTTGAATAGATAATACGTGGAGAGCCGCATCATATGTTTCTGCAAGTGATAGACTGTATTGGACCACTGAGTCCACTACATCAGTTCCGTAGAGTGGAATGAGTATCTGGTTGTACAGGTTGATGTCCGGGCCTTCTCGAACTTCTAGACGGCGTGGGGAGCTCATATATATCTATACGTAACGACGATTTACCGCACTTTCTGTTAAGAATCGAAACCGGCCGAATGGTCTCTGGGATAGTGAATTGAGGGGTTCACCGGGCGTAGCCCTTGCTGGATCACTCCCGTATCGAAAGAAAACAGGGGGCGAGAGTGTGGGACTGACGTGTCTTGGTATAGACAACCCTACCGAAGGTGACTGTGATCACATTCCTGGTTATTAGTAATAGGGATAAAGCGTATGAGAGCTACTGCTGTAACGTCCGATAATGCCGCAACAGTGGAATCGTCGTCGGATGCTTCAACTTGGTGGAACAATTGGAATACTAGGTCTTACAGGCTGTCTGGGTGGCTCAAGCACGAATTCATGGGATATTAATGAACCAGTAGTAGTGGCATCAGCACAGCAATTTAGCTCACCAGGATGTAGCTGCTGCGAGCAGTATGCATCATATCTTCGCGAGAATATCACCGGCGAGCTCTCAGAGACCGTACCGGATGATACCCAAGCAGCATTCGTCTTTAGCTAAGCGAAGAACCGCATGACAGCAGCGGCTTATCGAGGCTACTTTTTGAGAGGAATGAGGAGGCGGCAAGTGTGCACCAAGACGCCTCCTCATCGAGAATCATGCGTCGGCTTACTACACTGTTTCCCTCTGAGTTCCTTGAAGAGCACGCCGAGGAACTCGGCGTGGTCGAACGGGAGGGGAAGCTTCAGATTCCTGCCTTCGTCTGGACATTCGTGTTCGGCTTCGCCGCAGGCGAAAGCCGAACACTCGCCGGCTTCAGACGCTGTTACAACTCTACTGCCGATGAGACGATCTCGCCGAGTGGGTTCTATCAGCGGTTGACTCCGACACTTGCGAAGTACCTCCGCGACCTCGTCGAGCACGGTCTCGACGAGGTCGCTGTTCCTAACGCGACAGCTGCTGATATCGACCGGTTCAGAGATGTGATGATCGCTGATGGAACGGTGTTGCGGTTACACGAATTTCTTTCAGATCAGTTCGAAGCACGCCACGAGGAGCAGGCTGGAGCGAAGCTCCACCTGCTCCACAATGCCACCGAGCAGACGATTGAACGGATCGATACTGCTGACGAGAAAGCACACGACAGCACCCTGTTCAAGACAGGACCATGGCTTGAGAATCGCCTCATGCTGTTCGATCTCGCCTACTTCAAGTACCGCCGGTTTGCGCTGATCGACGAGAACGGCGGCTTCTTCGTGAGTCGATTGAAGCAGAACGCAAATCCGGTGATCACAGCAGAATTACGGGAATGGCGCGGTAGTGGCTCAGGGAAGGAATTGAGCTAATTGTTCTAATTGATTAATACGACCTTAGAACTACGTGCACTAGGTGCACGAAATTTTAAATCGGTTTTAGTTCATCGATATGTGGGACGGCGAATCGGATGGGTAGAATGTGTCTAGCTCATTTCAGACATTTCAAGACCTGAATCGGCTCTTATTGCCACTCACTTATAAATGGGATTTAGCAAGAGAAATCTATAGAGATCCCACAGGAGAACACCTCTAAACGGTACTGGGTGAAATTATATCAAGGGTTCACCTACATCACTACCGCGCCATTCCCTTAGAGGGCAAGCAGCTCCGAGCTGTTCTCGACGATCTCGACCGGAAGTACATCGATGTGGAGGTCGAAGTCGAGTTCAAACGGGGACGTACAATGGGACGCGGTCGCTGGATACGAAGCGATTTCGCGTCGTCGGCGTCCGCGACGAGAACGCCGACGACTACCATCTGTACGTGACGAATTTGGCGAGAAAGGAGTTCTTCCCGGCGGATTTAGCGCAGATCTACCGATGTCGGTGGGAAGTTGAGTTGTTGTTCCGTGAGCTGAAGACGCAGTACAACTTGGATGAGTTCGACACGAGCGACGAACACGTGGTGAAGATCTTACTATACGCAGCACTGCTGTCACTGCTTGTAAGCCGCGATTTATTGGATCTGGTGACTGAGCAGGCGGATGATGAGCTCGTGTTTCCGACAGAACGCTGGGCGGCGACCTTCCGGTCGCACGCCCAGCTTTTCCTCCACAAACTGGGTGAGTATCTCGGCTACTCACCATCGCCGCTGCTTGAACGACTGATCGAAGACGCTCAAAAGATCCACAAGCAGCGACCAATCTTACAAGAGACGCTCGCTACCGCTACACAACCGAGGTGTGAGTCTTAACTGAAGACGGATGGCCTGCTAAGTCCCCAGGGTGCGTAAAGAGGTACTGGGGTGGTCAAAGGCCGATGATTCAACAGCGTCTTCGAACGCGTGGCTCTGATTGGCCTACTTGCCAAGGAAGCACCATCATGGGAGGCCGCCCGGATGCTAGCGGCATCCGGGCGGCGAGCCCGAATAGGTGTTGCTCCATTTACGCACACACCACCCATCAGCGCAGCAGTAGCTCGTATCGATCTTCCAGATGCTCGACTGCATGGAGGAGTCTGATCCACAAGAGCTGAGTTACTGAAGGCCGCCGAGACGGCGGCCCTCACCGGCCGGTCGCAGCGAGTGTGAGCCACAGCTAACGCGTTCACGTTCTGACCGCCTGCCGGCTGTTTCGTGAGCTTTCGCCGTGCAGGCTGGTGATTTTCTCCCCGTGAACAAGGTCAGGTCGATCTCGGCGAAAAATATAGTATCGCAGACGTGGTTTGTTGAGCTAGCAGGCTTTCATAGGTGTAGTTTCGGCATACGGCGGTCGATTTCATGGATATCGAACGCTTCGCCGGAGGTTGTAAACGATGGCTTTGAGGATCATTTCGCGGAATTTATGCCACCACCTTCGCCCACGACTGCGCCGAGCGTGCGCTTGTGCTTGAGAAGAGGGTTTCCGACATTGTTCGCTGGTGATAGCGATCACTGTCCATTCGGGCGTTGTGAGTACGATCAAGCGATGAGTAGATACGATGCTTGATCAGTGGTCTGATGCCATTTTCACGAAGTTCGTTGCGAAAGGATTTTGCGTCGTACCCGCGGTCTGCAGCGAGGATTCTCAGGTCGATCTTCGCGTGGGCGAAGATCGTGCCGGTTTTGTCGGTGAACGTGCAGCCACAATCCTTACACCGATACCGCTGGAACAATCGATAACTGCCGTAGTTGATCACCGATTCACTGTGGCAGTGCGGACAGTAGAGGCTATCACGCCAACGAACCTGCAGGAGCATGCTCGCGGCAGCGGCCTCCGAACGAAATACTTCGAATGGGAACACACTTAGTGACGCATCCGCGTCACCCTTGCCCACTACGTTTTCAGAGTGGTAGCTCTATCCGACCAACAACCTACTTCCCATGAGCGTAGGTACTGACTTTCTACAGATGAGCGTAAGGGGTTTATGAGGCTATCTCCTTCCGCCTAGTATGACCGGTTCCCCCGTCGCATGGCTCCGCGACGAACTCTTTACCATGGGACCGCTGTCGGACACGTTGATCTGGGTCGTCGTGCTCCTCTTTGCCGCTGCGGGGGTCATCGAGTGGTACGGCCGCCACTCGGGGACAGAGCGCATGGACGCCGCACGGACGACAGCAACGGCCGCTTGGATCGGCTTTGGGCTGTTTTGGCTTAACTCGGTGCCGTTCTGGTGGTTCGAACAGCAGAGCTTTGTTGAAACTCTTCTCGCGTTGATTGGCGGCCCAGCCTGTTTCTACGCGGCCTACGAACTCTATACCGGCCGGACAACGCTGTTTGTCCTCTCTCGGGCCATCGCCGTTATGGGATTTATATATCTCCCGTTCGAGACGATTCCGGCGATCACGGTTAGCGGACTCTCATTACCGGCCCCCCGGCAGTACCTCATCGAGGTAACGACGGTCATAACGGGCTGGATCATTTCGGTGGCGGGCTACTCGCCCGCACTCGTCGAGAGCCCCGAGGGGTTCATGGCGACCTACCAGTGGACGCTGAGCGACGGCCATATCTACAACATTTACATCGTCCTGGCCTGTACCGGTCTCGGCAGTATCGCCGTTTTCAGTGGCCTGATCGCGGCCGTCAAAGCACCCCTAAACCGAAAGCTCCGCGCGCTGGCGGTCGCTGTCCCGATTATCTTCGTGCTCAACGTATTTCGCACCGCCTTCATTTCGATCGCCGCCGGTAATCAGTTGATGGACTGGTTCTCGGAGGCGATCCTGTTTGTGTTCGGCGAAACCGATCCTCATCGGGTGTCGTTTCTGATCTCCGACCGCATCATCAGCCAACTCGGGGCGGTCGTCGCGCTCATGGCGATCACCTACCTCGTCGTCCGCGAGCTCCCGGAACTGTTGACCATCCTAGAAGATATACTCTACTTGCTCACAGGTGAGGATCATGACCTCCAAGCCGCCCTCGATCTCCCGCGTGAGCCCGCGGTCGAACAGCCAGAAGCGGCGACGGAAAGCGACTGAGATCCTCTCGATCAGCTACGATCCGGGACGTATGATCGCGTTGCTGCCGCGATCTCATCGGTGACCACGGCCGTAATCGTTCCCTGCTTGCCAACATGTGAAGACTGTCTTTCAGTGTTGCCACCGTCCACGGGATGACGTATCTCTGCTGGAGTGGTTCAGTGCGCACCCACACCCCGCTTGGGACGGCGATACTGCCGGGGTGGTGTGACTGTGTCATGAATGCAACAGCGATGGACTCCTACTCTGGGTATGGTATTATCTCATCGAAAACTACGACCCACAGCCGGGGAGTTCCGGCGTCGGTTGCGAACCGATTGGGTGCCCACACGACAGTACCGCGCTCCGGCGTGGGTTACTTCGAGTTCCGCATCGGCTGCCGCTCCCCGTAGGTGAGCGTCCGCCAGACCCACTCGACGGGTCCGAACCGGAAAATGCGCAGCCAGAGCACCGACAGAGCAACTTGCGCCGACCAGATCACGACGACGATCGCGTACTGCTCGACGCGGGAGACGGAGCCGAACAAGCCAAGCCCGTGGCCGTAAAATATCGTGGTCGCGATGACGGTCTGGAGGAGGTAGTTCGTAAACGCGGTCCGCCCGACCGCAGCGAAAGCTCTCGTTATCGGACCGTTCGGCCGCCACTGTGCGTAGAGCGTGATGAGTCCGAGGTAGCCGCCGGCGACGAGGAGGCTTCCCCAGTAGTTGAACTGCCGCCAGTACAAGGCGGCGTCCGCACTCCAGTTATTGGCCTCAATGTAAGCGACACCGGCGACGACAATCGCGACGCCGACGACCCCGACGCCGACGAGCCGGCGATACAGTTGCGTCGAGCGCTCACCGGTCAGCACGCCCCAGCGGTACAGGGCCATCCCCAGCAGCATGATCCCGCCGACGCGCCAGAACGTCGAGGCGATGAACCCTGTCGTCTGCCGCTGGAATGAGGAAGATACCCGATGGTCGAGCTGTTCGATCCACCCGCTGCGGTACGTCGCCACCTCCTGACGGAGCGCCACCTCTGCGGGCCCCCACTGGGAGGCGATCGCGTCGCCGCCGATGCTGACCGCGGCGAACAGCTCCGTCGCGGGGACGAACAACAGGAAGACTCCGCCTAGCACCGCGAGTCGCTTCGCGTCCAAGTCGCGGAGTGTGATCAGGAACAGCCCCGTGAATCCGTACGCAACGAGAATATCGCCGTACCACAGCAGGTACGCGTGCACCATCCCGATCGCGATGAGGACCACAGTCCTCCGGTAGTGGAGCCGAACTGCCGGCTGGCCCTTCTCCTCCTTGCTGTCGACGAATAGCAGGATCCCCGCGCCGAACAGCGCGGAGAACAGCGTGATGAGCTTTGCCTGGCCGAACACGTGCCCGAGGAACCACGCCCAGTAGTTCGCGCCGGTGAAGTCGCCGTACACCGTCGGGTTGAGAAGCGTCGCCTCCGGCATCGCGAAGACCCAGATATTGATGACCAAGATTCCGAGCAGGGCGAACCCTCTGAGCGCATCGAGGCTGACGATCCGTTCGGAGGGCGGGGTGGGACCGGGATCGCGTGTCACGAATTATCTCGGGGGAGGGTCTGCAGGACCGAATAGGTTCTGATACCCGTCGCGTCGGGGACGAATTCGATGCAAGCGCCGCGGTCAGTCTAGCCGTATCGCCTGTTCGCGTTCCAAGGAGCGATAGATCGCGTCGATGACGCGCTGGACGGACAACGCCTCCTCGACCGTGTTGATCGTGGGGCCTCCCCCTCGGCGACCTCCTGTAGAAAGGTCGCCTGTTCGGTCGCGTGACTGTCGCCATCGCGAGTTTCGACCGTCGTGTCGGAGAGATGATGACCGCCACCGGTGGGAAATAGAAACGTCTTATCGAAAGATTGGTGAGTTCCTCCCATGAACGTCGTCACCGACATTTGCGGTGCGGTTGTTCGAGTTTCTGTTCGCGGTGGCGATGTACAATCTTTGGATTCTGGTGTGCCTATTGCTTGCTGATCAGCGAGAGTTTACTGATCGGCCAGCCGTCTCGACAGCACAGTTTCGGCTATTCGTGCTGTCAGTTCCAGACGGATAGCGACAGATGGGGCGGCTGACCCGGACACCTCCGGGTCAGCAGGCCGCGAACTACTGACAAGACCGTCTCACCACTCGCTAGTGCTACCTTCCTCGCTCCTCGATCGTGATTCGCTGAAGAAAAGGTAGGAAAAATGTTCATAAATGTCGGATTCAGCCTTCAGCGGGCCGAGGATATCACAGCATACAGCGTCGGTCGCTTCCGGAAGTGGACGACACTCTTCCTGGAGTAGTGGCTAGTCCTGCCCGCCCTCTTATCGTTCACCTGCTTCAACAGTTAGAACCCGATACATCAACTGTCCTCACTCAAGTCAGAGCGGCTCATCAGGCGCTTCCACACCTCAAGCACGTCGTTTATATTGGACGCAGATAAGAAACCCAGGGTACGTACAAGCGGTACATTCGGTATTGTGAGAAGATGGGCCTCGATTCGTGGCATCAAACGGCCAGAACGTCCAGATCCGCTCAGGTCGCTCGGCATTACGGCTTTGAATTACTAAGAGCAAAGTGCTTGGTTTAGGAGCCCGTACATATGAGCGGGGTGAAACCGAATGGCAACTGATCCCGTCTGTGGAATGGACGTCGACGAAACCGAAGCACCGGCCAGCGCTGAGTACGACGGCCAGACGTACTACTTCTGTGCTGAGGGATGTAAAGAGACATTCACTTCAGCACCAGAGGAATACGTCTAAACGCAACACCCATCGAGAAAACCCCGCGACTCAAGCGCTGTAGCTCCCCACCCATCCCCGATCCCCCCTCACCCCATTCCATCTTTCAATGACGCAACATGGAATTGACGACACGGACCGCGAAATTCTCCAGCTCTTAGCGGAGAACGCGAGACGGCCATATAGTGCCATTGCCGAGGCAGTAAATCTCTCAGCCCCGTCCGTTTCGGCACGTGTTCGTCAGCTGGAGCAAGAAGGCATCATTCGTCGATTCACCGTTGACCTCGACCTCACACAGTACGACAACCGGATCGGCGTAATGGTGCGTCTCCAGCCTGAACTCGGGAAGACGGATCCACTTCGAAAATCAGTTCTGGAGACACCTTACGTAGAACACGTATTCACAACTGCAGAGGGCGAGATTGTGGTCGTTGCGTCGCCGCCGCGGGCTACAGTCGGGACGTGGGCACAGCGAAGTATACCACTGAGTGACGTGCGACGATACGACGTACAATTGCTGTCGAGCGCTACCCGGTCAGCGTATTCCGAGGGAACTGAATCCGTACTCGAATGCGCAAATTGCGGAACCACCGTCAGCGAAGACGGACTAGCTACCCGTGTCGGTGGTTCACTTCGACAGTTTTGCAGTGAAGACTGTGAAACGATATACAGGGAACAGTACACAGAAAGTCAAGAGAAATCTGATGCTTAGAGTCCAGCATCAGTTGTGTATTCCATTTCTGATTGCTCACGAGGTTGCTACTGATAGTTTAGATTTGAAACAGTAATCGCAGTGGATCAGAAGCGTGTGTATACACCTATGGACGAATCCACAACCACCACGTCAGAAGCTACCATCAGCGAGGTACTCGTCCGTGCTGATGAGATTGAAAAACCGCACGGGTTAAACCTCCCGCTGACGCGATCTGTGTCTGTCCTCACCGGTGCCAATCTGAAAATTCGGGCGAGAGAAATCGTCGGCATCGGCGATGAGAACGGTTCGGGCAAATCCACGGTTATGTATCAATCTATTCGGAACTGGTGATACTGCCTCGTGAGTACCTGGCGATGATAGAGGATTCCAACAGCCACGAGAAAAAGAACGGTTGCAATCTCATAGCCATACGCACCAAGCAATAGCATCGTTGAAGAACCACTTAGCCCGCCTGCAAGTAGTACAGCAAACAATGGACTAACGCAGGCAGGACACGCTACAATCCCGACAATCCCTCCGACTGCCGACTGCGAGAGATCAAGCAACGCATCGTAGACGAGATACGCCAGCGCGAACAGGCCAACCGCCTGGTAAGGAATGAGCGAGACTGTGATCAGGTCACCTGTATAGACGAAGACCGGACTCCACCCCAAAGACCGACCCCACGTCATTCCGAAACCGCTTGGCCCAGTGAGCTGCCCGAAATGAGAGGTGCTCGGTCCAAGTAATCCTGAGAAATAAAACATAACGATGAGGTATAGAGCAACGACAAGTACGGCACCGATGTGATACACGCGACGTGTCTTCGCGGGGCGAGTGTGCCAGATCACCCAAACGGAGGCGGTGAACCAAATAAATGGAAGGACGAAATGGGTCCACCGACTCCCCATATCCCCTGTGATATATGCGTACACCAGCCCGGCGACCAACTGCATAGCAAGGAGGATATTGAGCCACGTGCTGGATACGAGAAATCGGCTTATACGATCGCTTTCGAGTGCTGGTTGCGTCATAAGTCGTAGAAGTTCACAGCTGATTACGTATTCAGGGACTCACGAAGAGATAGACAATCAGCAATAAAAAGCAGTTCGAAGTTGCTGTTCTGCTTTCAAACCAGTGAACCGCCTCAGGTTCCAGCTACAAGGCACTCTGCCCGGTCTCCCTGTAGAGAAGATCATTGACCGACGTGTTGTTGCCGAAGATCGCCACTTGGGTAAGTGTATGTACTTATAATAATTCTGGTTGGCGTGGGGGAGTCGGCCTGCTATCCAGTGTGGTTGGTATCCCCATTGTCAACATCGTCCCGCGCCTGAAGGCGCGAGTTTCCGCCTTGCGGCCATTCTGGCATCAGATCTTACGTCTTGGCTAGACGGATGGTGGTGACTGAGATTCAGGCTTCGCCGCCGCCTATGGAGGAAGATAACTCAAGAGTCTTCAAAATCATCACCGCCGCTGCGAGACTCTGCCACGAGATCGCGCCACTGCTTCCAGCGGGGGATAAACATCGGCACCTTGCGCTGATACGTTCGATACTCCTCACCGAATTTGTCGATCATATCACGCTCTTCCCTCCGTGCAAGCCACGTGAAAACTACTACAACGAGCGGAAATAGACCGACAGAGAAGATCGTCGGCCAGTGAATGATCCCCTCGCCGAACAGGGCGATGAACAGACCCGTGTATTGTGGATGACGGACGTATCCGTAGAGTCCGTCGGTGACCAGTCGATTGTCCTGTCGTGCTCGATAAACCTGCCGCCACCCTTGCGCAAACAGACCGATGCCGACAAACGCCACAGCGTAGCCGAGGAGCATTGATACGAACATACCCGTCTCGCCGAACCCGATTAGGGTAGACCAGAGGTTGGTACTGACGTACTCGCGATCCAGACCGAAAAACCGGACCAGCAGATAGATCGTCAGTGGAAACCCGTACATCTCTGCATACAGTGCGATGATGAACGCTTGCACCACCCCTGCACCAACCCACTCCCGCCAGCTGTTCGGAGCGAAATATCGATAGAAGAACCAGGAAACTACGACGATGACGATAAGCGCGAGACCCCAAGCTGCAGGGTTCGAGAGAGAGGCGTCTATTGTTGATGCGGCATAGGTGCTTTGAGACATTATTGAATGACCACTAGCCTACCCGAGAAGATATCGAGTCCAGGGATACCGTTCGACGAGCGGCACTCCGCCGACCTCGTACTGTTCGATATACGCATCGAGGCCGAGTATCCGTCCAGCGCCGAACGCGGCGACAGAGAGGAACACGAGCATGTACGCGAAATCCCCGTTGATGTAGCCGTGTGCGACGTCCCAGTTGCCGAAATAGAACATGAGCATCATAAACGCCCCCCAGAACGCAGCGAGCCGAGTGAGCGCGCCGAATAACAGTCCGAGGCCGATCAGCACCTCTCCCCACGGTACTGCGACGTTCACGAAGTCGACGAACCACGGCGTGTTCCCCATCGAGACGAACAAATCTGCAAGCGGACTCCCGCTGTTCGGAACGGCCCCAGTGAGATATCCACCGGCACTAAAACTCCCGGAGAGAACCTTGTCAAGTCCACTCTGGAAGAACGCAATCCCCATCATCAGCCTGAGCGCGAGGATAAACCAGACGCTTAAGGTGTGGAGCTTCCCGCTCGCCGTGAAGCCGCCAATTGTGCTTTCTAGCGTGACTTCCTGTGATGACATACTACAGAGTGATTCGTCAACGACCTATATAGCTACGCGTCCCCCCGCCGATTTTGGTGGGGCGTACAAGTTCTTCGGCAATCAGAGTTAGTAGCAAAGGCCACTCTTCGAAGAGCGACAAAACCGTCGCACGTTGAAGTGAGAGAAATAGAACGTCGCAGCTACTCTTGGGTGAGTAGGCGACGAAGAACGAGATGGAGAATACCGCCGTTTTCGACGTATCGAACAGCAGCCGGTGTACTAATCTGGGCAGTGACTGGGAATTCAACGGTCGATCCGTCAGATCGTTCAGCGACGACAGTAAGTTCGTCGTTCACGCTCAGGCCGTCGTCGAGGCCGTGGATCGCGATATTCTCCGATCCATCGAGATCGAGTGACTCCCAGGAGTCGCCGTCGGCAAACTGGAGCGGGAGGACGCCCATGCCGACGAGGTTGTCGCGGAAGATGCGCTCGTAGCTCTCAGCGATGGTTGCACGAACGCCCAAGAGGTCGGTCCCCTTCGCGGCCCAGTCGCGGCTCGACCCCGTTCCAAGTTCTTCACCCGCAAACACGACCAGCGGCGTATCGTCCTCTCGATAGCGCTGACTCGCTTCGAAGACGGTCGTCTGTTCGCCCGTCGGCTGATGAACCGTGTAGCCCCCCTCGACATCGTCGAGCATCTCGTTCTCGATGCGGACGTTGGCGAAGGTGCCGCGCATCATCACCTCGTGGTTGCCCCGGCGAGCGCCGTACGTGTTGAACTCGTGGGGCTCGACGCCCTGTTCGACGAGCCACTCACCAGCAGGTTGCTCACGAGAGAACGGGCCCGCTGGGCTGATGTGGTCAGTCGTGACCGTATCACCGAGCAGCATCAACGTGCGAGCGTCCTGGATGTCTGCGACGCCGGGCTCGTCCAGCGGGAAGTCCTTGAAAAAGGGCGGCTCGCGGATGTACGTCGAAGAATCGTCCCACTCGTAGACGTCACCGGTCGGCGCGTCGAGTGCCTCCCACCGTTCGTCACCCTCGAACACTTCGGCGTACTTCTCCTCGAACATCGAAGCGTCCACGCTCTCATGGATCGCCGTGTGGATTTCGTCGGCGTCCGGCCAGATGTCGGCGAGGTAGACCGGGTCCCCGTTATCGTCCGTCCCGAGTGGGTCCGTTTCGAGGTCGATGTCCATCCGACCGGCCAGCCCGTAAGCGACCACCAGCGGCGGACTGGCGAGGTAGTTCGCTCTGACCTTCGGGTGGATGCGCGCCTCGAAGTTCCGATTGCCCGAGAGGACGCTCGCCGTCCAGAGGTCCTCGGCGTCGATGGCGCGCTCGATGGGTTCGGGGAGTGGCCCGGCGTTCCCGATGCAGGTCGTACAGCCGTAGCCGACGACGTTGTAGCCGAGGTCTTCGAGATACGGCAGTAATCCCGAGGCTTCGAGGTATTCGGTGACGACGCGGCTCCCGGGCGCGAGGCTAGTCTTGACGTACTCGGGGACATCGAGGCCATGCTCGACGGCGTTGCGGGCGAGCAGGCCTGCGGCGAGCATTACCGAAGGGTTCGACGTGTTCGTACAGCTGGTGATGGCGCTGACGACGACGCTCCCATGCCTGATTTCGGTTGTCTCGCCGTCGAGGTCGACGTCGACCGTGTCGTTTAGTTCGCCCACGTCCGGTTCCGGGAGGTCGGCGTCGGGGCGGTCGGCGGCGACGCTGCTCTCTCCCAGCCAGCGGGTGAGCGCGTCCTCGTCGATTTCGTCGAGTTCGTCTTCGAACTCGCCGTGGACCAGCCCCCGGAAGTGGGTCTTCATATCGTCCATCGGGACACGGTCCTGGGGACGCTTTGGTCCCGCGAGACTCGGCGTGATCGTCGAGAGATCGAGCTCGACCGTCTCCGTGTACTCCGGATTCTGTTCGCCGAACAGCCCCTGCGCATCGAGATATTCGCGAACGAGTTCGATGTGTTCCTCCTCACGACCCGTGAGTTCGAGGTAGTCGAGCGTCGCTTCGTCGACGCCGAACATCGAGATTGTCGATCCCTGCTCGGGGGCCATGTTCGCGATAGTGGCCCGGTCGGGGACCGTGAGGTTCGCCACGCCGGGGCCGAAGAACTCGACGAAGCGATCGACGACGCCAACCTCGCGAAGCTGTTCGGTGACGTGAAGCACGAGGTCAGTCGCAGTTGCACCCTCGGGGAGTTCTCCGGTAAGGCGGACCCCGACGACTTCGGGCAGTTTCATCGTGATGGGCTGGCCGAGCATCGCGGCTTCGGCCTCGATGCCACCGACGCCCCAGCCGACGACGCCGATGCCGCCGATCATCGGCGTGTGGCTGTCCGTGCCGACGAGCGTGTCCGGAAGCAGCCAGTTCTCACCGTTCCGCTCGCGGGCGTGAACGACCTGCCCGAGGTATTCGAGGTTCACCTGGTGAACGATACCGGTGCCCGGCGGGACGACGCGGAAGTCGTCGAAGGCCTGCTGAGCCCACTTGAGGGCGCGATAGCGTTCGCCGTTGCGCTCGTACTCCAGCTCGACGTTCTTCTCGTAGGCATCCTCGGAGCCGAAATAGTCGACCTGGACGCTGTG
The DNA here is from genome assembly GCF_007671685.1 of Halorubrum salsamenti. Classification (GTDB taxonomy): domain Archaea; phylum Halobacteriota; class Halobacteria; order Halobacteriales; family Haloferacaceae; genus Halorubrum; species Halorubrum salsamenti. Next base: position 68,614 of record NZ_VCNL01000009.1, read on the forward strand.
GTCGATCACGAGGTCAATTGGAATCTCTGGCTCGACGATCGCGGGCTCCTTGCCTTTCCGGTCAACCGCTGATCGGAGCGCAGCGAGGTCGACGACGGCAGGGACACCGGTGAGGTCCTGAAGAACGACTCGTGAGGGAGTGAACGGGAGTTCGACGTCCGGCACGTCAGGTTGCCACGACGCGACGTTTCGAACGTCCTCGGCGGAGATCGTGTCGCCGTCGACGTTCCGGAGGACGGATTCGAGGAGGACACGGATGCTGACCGGGAGACGGTCCAGTTCACAGAGTCCCGCCTCTTCGAGGGCGGTGAGGTCCGCCATCCGATAGGCATCTCCGTCGAACTCGAACTCGCGTATCGCGTCGAAAGGATCGGTTTCGGCCATACCCTGAGCTACGGCGCCCCGGCTCTTGAATCGTTTCCCGTGGGCGATCTGACGACTGGATCATCGCTCCCATGGATTTCGTCGGCCGTGGGGCACTCCGGTCACAGAATCCGGTCGAGTGCATCTGTAATCGAGGGAGATTCGACGATTCGGAACCCTTGAACAGCCACGTCCGTCGGTTCGCCCGCCGGGACGATCAGCTCCCGTGCGCCGACTGCTCGCGCCGCGCGGGCTTTCGTCTCGATCCCGCCGACGGGGAGCAACGTGCCCTCGTCGTCGACGATCCCCGTGATGAGCGTCTCCTGTGAGAGTGACTCCTGACGGAAGCTGGCGACGAGTGCGACGGTGAGACCGGCCTCCCAGCTCTTCCCGCGGAGTGCGAGTACACCAGAGGCGGGGGGCTCGAACGTGACGTGCGTCGCCGTGTTGGTGAGCGACTCCCCGGTAAGACGTGTGGCCGTCTCCCTCGCTTCTCGGAGCGCGAGCTGGAGGTCGTGACGGACTTCGATTCCGTTCAGGTTGACGAACAGTTCACCGTCCCCGTCGGTGAACTCGAACTCGAACGGGACGATGAGACCGTCACCGAAGCTGTCGACCGCTGGAAGGTAGTAGCGCGTTGGGGCGGGAAGCGTGGCCCCACCCGCAAGCGTCGCCAGCGACTGAAAACCCTCCCCCGCTCGCGTTAGACCGAGAACCACCCCAGCGCCGCCGACGCTCCCCAGGCCGAGTCCTGCGAGGAACCCCCGCCGTGACAGAATCGTCTCCTCCACCCGTCCTACAACGTCTCTTTCCGTATCGGACGGGCGAGAGACGGACGCGGAGTCATCGGTGGGCATAGCAGTATGGTGCGTGGCTACGCTGGGTTCCCGTGGTACCATGTAACAGGGGTGCAGTAATAAAGGCTCTTCGTGTACGCGTTTCGAACGGGTACGCCTATTTCGGTCGCGCACCGACGGATAGACACAGTCTCATCACCACTCATGACGCTCCGGTATCGGTCGTTGGTCGGGCTCGTGGGCGTGAGCAGCGTCGTGACCGGGGTCGGCGTGTGGATCGCCTACCAGTTCGAACTTCTCTTGCTCGGAGTGACGACCCTCGCGACCTGGACACTTCTGGTCGGACTCGTCGAGGAGGCATTCGTCCGGTTCGTCCCATTGATACTCGTCTTCTACGGCTGGAGTTACCGTCGGGGGACGCTCCTCTCGAAGACCGAGGGGTTGCTCGCGACCGTGGCCTCCGGGCTGACCGTTGCGCTCCTCGAACTCGTGCTCAAACTCGAGTACCTGTCGCGGCTGGAGGCGACAGTCCGGTTCGACTCGCTCGTGCTCCCGCTGGTGTTCGTCCACCTGCCGTTCGCGTTACTCGCCGGGCGGTTCGCGTACGCACTCGGCGAGCGGATTCACGGCTCCGACGACATCGGGTTCCCATCACTCTCTCGGCGAACCCTGGCGGCACTCGTGCTCGGGTATCTCGCACTTTCGCTCGCCCACGTCGGGTACAATCTTCTCATCTGAGAGCCGCTCGAACAGAGGGAAGAACTGAAAGACCGACAATCACCACACCCTGGATTAGGTGGGGATACTGCAACCGTTTCCCGAATCCGATGACGGCCCCTTCGACGAGGACCCAGACGACGAGCGCGACGCCGACGGCGATGGCCGCCGGCCACGCCCATCGTTTTCGACGGAAGAGGCCGTACACGACGACCAGCGGGAACACACCGAGGATACTGAAGAGGATGACCCCGGGAACCAGATAGCTATCGAACGGGGAACCAGCCAGAAGCGTCGGCGAGATTCCAATAAGACGCCCCGAGGGAGCGAGGATGAACTGGCCGCCGCCGGCGAGTCCCGACACGCCGAGCACACCAATCGTCGCGATGAGTGCCCAGAGCGCGAGTGGTCGATCTTGGTGCTGTGTTGAAATACCCATCCGTCGACGCTCCTCCGTCCTGATGAGAAGTGCTTGCTACGGTGGGAAAGCTATGTGGGTCTACTGGCTGTCCTCTTCGTGGTCGTCGCCGAGTGCCGTCCGAATCATCCCATTGAGTTCTTCGAGCTTCTCGCGGACGCGCTCGGGCTTGTCGGCCGGCGGCTCTTCGAGTGCGACCTGCTCGTGGGGGTCCGGCTCACCGACGATGACGCTACCGATCATCCCGAGGCTCTCGTGGGGCGTACAGTAGTAGTGGTAGACACCCTCGGTCTCGAAGGTGTGTTCGAACGTCGCACCCTGCTCGGAGACGATGCCGCTGTCCCAGGCCGCTGCGCCGTCGGGGACGAGCTGGGGCTGGTCGTTGTCGGGGTGGTAGGCGGTCGTCGAGTGACTCCCACTCTCGTTGTTCCAGGTGACCGTTCCCCCGACGTTCACCCGCACGACGTGGGGCTCGAAGTGGTAGCCACCGTCCTCGGTAATCATCCGCACCTCGGCCGTATCGGACGGTGCCCCGACTGCTTCGTCGTGGTCATCCTCGTCGTCGCTGTGACCGGACTCCGTGCCGCCGTCGTCGTGGCCAGTCTCAGTCGGCGTGCCGTTTGCCGCTCCGCCATCGTTGTTCTGCGTTCCAGTGCACCCGGCAAGCCCAACGACTGCCGCACCGCCAGTCAGCTGGAGCATCCGTCGACGCGTGAGTGAATCGGTCATGGCATCGGTCACCTTACAGGTGAACCTACACGGTCTGGGCATATAGTCCGGAAAGCAGATTTGCTGGGTCAGCAAATCGGCGTTCCTTTATATACCCACCCACAACAACACGGATTGTGAGTGAGGAGCGAGACATCTCGGGGATTCTCGAAATCCTTGACGACGACTATGCACGCGCCATCCTCGAGGCGACTCGCCCAAAACAGCTGTCCGCCAAGGAACTCAGCGAAGAGTGTGACATGTCAGTCTCGACAGTTTCCAGACGGGTCAACACGTTACTGGAGTACGATCTGCTTATCGAGCGAACGCACGTTGATCCCGACGGTCATCATTACAGCGAATACGAAGCCCAACTCGACCGCGTCGAGGTCCAGCTCCTCGAATCAGGATTCGACATCCGTATCGAACTTCGAGAAGACGCGCCCGACAGATTTGCTCGGTTGTGGAACACAATGAGGAACGAATAACCATGCACCCCGGACTCATCGTCGCAAAGCTCGTCACAATGGTTCTGGGATTCGTGATCGCCTATCAGGCCTATCGAGGGTACCGACGTAGCAACAGTCAATCGATGCTGTACCTCGCGGTCGGGTTCGCCATTATCAGCTTCGGCGCAATCGTCGAAGGAATCTTGTTCGACGTGGTTGGCCTGACCTTACATAATGCGGGAACGGTGGCAACAACCATCGTCGCGATTGGTATGCTCACGATCCTCTACGCTCTATACGGACGTGACCCGCAGAAACTGGAGAACTGACTAATGGTGGATACGACAACAGCCGTTCTCGTGGCCGTCCGCCTGGCTGTCCTTGCCCTCGGTATTCTGATCACGTACTACAGTTTCGAGGCTTATCGACGAACGGGGACGTACTATATGAGAAACGCTGCAATCGGATTCGGGATCATCACCCTCGGTGTGTTCATCGAAGGAGTACTGTTCGAGTTCGGGGGGCTCGATCTCGCTTTCGTCCATATCATCGAATCGGTCGCCATCGGTCTCGGATTCGTGGTGCTTCTCATCTCGCTTCGCCAGTAGCTCGAGCCACGGCTATACTCCTCGAATGGTTAAAATGAACTCATCTGAGTTCCGGAGATCCTGTTCGGTCACACTTCCGAGGAGCCGTCGTGAAAGGCCGGATCGTCCGTGTGTTCCCATCACGACGAGGTCGATTCCGTGTTGATCCAGTATTTCCTTATTGCCTGATGAGGAACAGCGTGAGTGATCTCAGCAACGACTGAAACATCGTCGGCAGCTGCCCGGGACTGGACATTTTCGACGACAGTCTCTCCGTTTTGCTCCAATACTTGCTGCAGTTTGTCCCACGTCCATTCCGGACGAGACGCGTAGGCACTCTATCCACAATGTAGGGGGCATGAGGTGTCGGATCGTACGTCCGAGCCAAATCAAGAGCGTGAGTGACTGATGATCGTCGAGCCACGCCGCAAGGTCGCGGGCGTTCCCACTGTGTCGGTCCATCCGGACGGGGAGCGTCTTCGTTCCGCGAAGGACGAGGAAGCACGCGAACGGGTCCGGTGTCGCTCCCACGCTGTTCTGGTAGAACCCCAACTGCTCGTCCAGACCTTCGTCGTCCGTGACCAGGGCGCCGCCGACGACATCGGAGTGTTCGCCGAGGTACTTCGTCAACGAATGAGCGACGATATCTGCGCCTAACTCTAATGGGCGCTGGAGATACGGTGTCGCGAATGTGTTGTCCACGGTACAGAGAGCGCCGTACTCGTGTACGATTTCGGCGGTCTCCGCGATATCGACGCCCTACATAAGTGGATTCGTCGGCGTCTCGAGCCACACGACTTCCGTCGCCGAGGAGACCGCCTCTCGGACTGCGTCGCGGTCGGTCGTGTCGACGAAGTCGAACGTGAGGTCGTAATCCTCGTAGACCTGCGTGAATAGCCGATGGGTCCCGCCGTAGACGTCTTCGCCGACCACGACGTGATCGCCTGCTTCGAGCAGATTCAGGACCGTGTTGATCGCGGCCATCCCGCTGGCGAACGCCCGCCTGTACGCTCCGTTTTCGAGGCTGGCGAGATTCGCTTCCAGTGCCGCTCACGTCGGGTTGTCGGTTCGCGAGTACTCGTAGCCACGGTGATCGCCGGGCGCGTCCTGGGCGAACGTCGAGGAGGCGTAGATGGGCGTCATGACTGCGCCGGTATCCGAGTCCGGGCGCTGGCCTGCGTGGATCGCCCGCGTGTCGAACCGGCCAGCATCGTGCGTCTCGTCTCTCTGGTCGTCGCTCATGCTTTCCCCTCCCAGGCCTCGAAGGAACCGTAGATGTTCTTCGAGAGGTACCGTTCGCTGCCATCGGGAAACACCGTAACGACAGCCGGTGCCGGGAGATCGAGTTCACCAGCCGCGGCCTCTTCGGCGACCTCGCGTGCAGCGACGCTCGCCGCACCAGAACTGGAGCCGACAAGATGCCCCTCTTCAGCGGCGAGACGAGTCACTCCGGCGTGTGCGTCCCGGTCGCTAACCGTCCGAATGTCGTCAATAGCGTCTGGATCGAGCAGCCCGGTCACGTCCGGGTCGTGTGTGCCGATGCCTTTGGTCTTGTATGGTGCCTCTTCGCGTTCTCGGTTCAGGAGTTCGCCAAACGTCGAACCGGAGGGCTCGACGGCTACGACGTGGACGTCGGGGACACGCTCACGCACGGCCCGGGTGACGCCCATCAGCGTCCCGCTGGAACCGACGCCCGCAACGATTGTGCCGACGTGCTCGCCGAGCGTATCGAGGATCTCCCAGCCCGTCGTCTCGTAGTGGGCCTCGACGTTCAACGGCGTCGCAAACTGCTGTGGGACGACGGCATCGTCGCGCCGGTCGGTAATCTCGTGGGGCGTTTCGGCAGCCTCCCCCATCCCCGCATCACCGGAGATGTGAACGATCTCCGCACCGAGCGCGGCCATCAGTCGTTCTTTCTCCTTGCTGAATCCGCGGGGAACGACGAAGACCGTCTCGAGGCCGAGTCGAGTGGCGGCGATCGCCATTCCGATGCCGGTGTTTCCGGCTGTCGGTTCGACAATCGTGCCGCCGGGAGAGATGTCGCCGCGTTCGAGGATGTGCTTGCCGATTCGGTCTTTCACGCTGCCGCCGGGGTTGAACATCTCCAGCTTCGCGTAGACGGACACGTCGCTGGGCGTCGCGTCGAGTTCGACGATCGGGGTGTTGCCGATTGTTTCGAGGAGCGATGCGTCGGAGTCGGTGTAACGAGTCAGGTCTCTGGGTCGTGTGGTGGGCAATCTGTGGACGGTACGCGTCGTATCTCCGTGACCATCTCGACACGTCGCTCGGGGAAACCGAAATCGAGGACGTGACGGATCTCAAGCGCCAACACGAGATTCCATCGGATCTACAGAGCTGTCACACACTCGTCCTCGATGAGTACGTCGTCGAAGGACATGTTCCTGCCGAGGTTATCGCGACGATGCTCGATGAAGAGCCGGCGATTGACGGCATCGCGTTGCCCGGTATGCCGTCCGGATCGCCGGGGATGGGCGGGACGAAGTCCAATACATTCACCGTCTACAAACTCGGCGGCGGAAAGACAGGTGACGTGTACACCGAAATCTGAACAGAGAAGACCTGGTCAAGATACTTTGGGACGGCAGTCCACACCCAGAACGATGATTCGACGACTCCTCCACGATCCCGGGTATGTGCTCGCGTACGTACTTTTCCTCGGTGCGAATACGCCAGAATCGGTCGTCACCCGTCTTCGCATTGCGTATCGCCTTGTCGGTGTCCGGATCGTCGAGACGCCACAGGTCGATTCGGTCGAGCGGACGATCTTCCTGTGCCGTACCGAAATCTGGGCACCACCTGGTACGGGGAGAAGTGGATCTGTCACGACATCCTCGACCGCGTCGACGACGGTTACGTGACGTATCTCCGACGGCACAAAGGAATCGACTACCAGCGTCCTCGCGGGTGTACCGACCTCGCGTACTGCGACGAATCCGAGTACTGCTATTCAGAGGTTTTCGAACTCGAGTAGGTGACCGATGGATCAGAGTACTCTACGCAACCGAGTCACCGACCAGTTCTCCTACCGCGGCGAGCGAGCCGATATCTGGCGGATCTTCGATCTCCTGCTCGACACTGACGAGTTCCTCAATCTCGGCTACTCGGAGTGGTACCAGCCACATATTGTCGGCTCGAGTCAGCGTCGCCTCGTCACGGAAGTCGGCTCGAGGGTCGTATCGCACCTACCTGCAACGGAGGGAGTACGACTTCTCGATGTCGGCTGCGGTCGGGGTGGTCCAGCGCTCCATCTCGCCGATCGGTTCGGCTTCAACGCCACTGGTGTCGACCTCGTTCCGTACAACATCCAGATGGCAACCGAGAACGCACGGGGTATGCACCTCGATTCCGAGTTCGTCGTTGGCGACGCGACACAACTCCCGTTCACCAGGGACTCGTTTACCGCGTGTACTGCAATCGACGCGCTTGTATACCTCCCCGACCGAAACCGCGTTTTCGCTACAGTCGCAGATACCCTCGTACCCGATGGGGTTTTCGTAGTCTCCGATCTCGTGACACAATCCGACGCGATTGAAACGGAACGGAGATTAGTCGATTCATTTTCGGATGCGTGGGATATGCCGCCGTTAGGTACTGTTGAAGGATACAAAGCCGCTCTCGACGATACCAGCTATGAGCTCAAAGCGGTCGAAGATATCACGAAACACAGCGTCGGACGCTTCCGAAAGTGGACGACGCTGTACCTCCAGCTACTCACGAGCCCGCTCCGGGCACTCATTGAACGACTGTTGGGAACGTATGATCTCGATCCCGCAGCGATTACTGAGCAGGTGAGGAAGGCTCACCACGCGCTGCCGTTCCTGCGGCACGTTATCTTCGTTGCGGAAATAGAGGCCACTTGACTGCTACTCACACGACGTGAAAGAATCGAATCGTCATGTCGACGCTTGAGCATCCTCCGGACTTGGATGGACCTGCGGGATCTTCATCGCCCGTGATTGTCGGTGTTGGATCGTGACCCATAGATTTAGAATTGGTCCAGACTCTAGTATTTATAAAAAACACGGATAGGAATCCATTGGTATGCTCGGACGATAGTTCGGTATTGTGAGGTACTAATCCTTGATTCCGGGGTCGGACAAGCCAAACTATGCAGCACGGCTCAAATCGCTCAATATCTCGACTTTGGAGTACTAAGAACAAATTGCTTGATTTAGGCCCTCGTACGTATGATGTGGGGTGAAACCGAATGGCAACTGACCCAGTCTGTGGAATGGACATCGATGAAAAGGATGCGGCGGCCACAGCTGAGTACGACGGTCAAACGTACTACTTCTGTGCCGAGGGCTGCAAGGAGACGTTCACCTTGACACCGGAGGATTACGTCTAACCGTCACACCCCACACCTGCGTCGTAGCTCCCCCCACACCCACCCCCATTCACCCGATCCCCCCACCCCCATTCCGCCTTTCGATGACCCAACCAGAACTTGACGACACGGATCGCGAAATCCTCCGTCTTTTAGCGAAGAACGCGAGACGACCATACAGTACTATTGCTGAGGCAGTAAATCTTTCAGCCCCGTCGGTTTCAGCACGCGTCCGTCAACTGGAGCAAGAAGGTGTCATTCGTCGATTCACCGTTGATCTCGACCTCACACAGTACGAAAACCGGATACACGTCATGGTACGCCTCCAGCCTGAGTTCGGAAAGACGGATTCTCTTCGAGAATCGATCCTCGAGACCCCATCCGTAGAACACGTATTCACAACTGCGGAGGGCGAAATCGTAGCTGTTGCGACGCCGTCGCGGACTACAGTCGGAAACTGGGCACAGCAATATCTACCACTGACTGACGTGCGGCGATACGACGTACAACTGCTGTCGAGCACTGCTCACTCAGCGTATGCCGAGGGGACAGAATCCGCACTCAAATGTGCAAATTGCGGAACCACTGTCGGTGAAGACGGACTAGCCACCCGTGTCGGTGGTTCACTCCAGCAGTTTTGCAGTGAGAACTGTGAAACAACGTATAGGGAACAGTATACAGAAAGTCAAGAGAAATCTGATGCTTAGAGTCTAGCATTAGCTGTGTACTCAATCCCTGATTACTCACGAGTTTGCTGCTAATAGTTTGGATTTGAAACAGTAATCGTAGTGAATTAGGAGCGTGTGTATACACCTATGGAAGCGTCCACAACCACCACAGGAGAAGCTACAAGCAACAAGGTACTCGTCCGTGCTAATGAGATTGAAAAAACGTACGGATCGAGTTTTCCATTTACGCGGTCAGTGACCGTCCTCACCGATGCCGATCTCGAAATTCGGACGGGGGAAATCGTCGGGATCGTCGGCGCGAACGGGTCGGGCAAATCCACGCTCATGAACATCCTCGTCGGTGTCCTCGAACAGGATTCCGGAACAGTCGAACGGACGGGAACCGTTGGCTGGTGTCCACAGGAACCACTGCTTTACGACCGCTTGACGGTCGGAGAGACGTTCCGACTGTTCGGTTCCGGATACGGAATGACCGCCGAAGAAATCGACGAGGCCAAACACCGCTTGGCGTCGAAACTCGATTTCGAGCAGTACCTTGACTACCGAATCGACCAACTCAGCGGTGGTAACCGGCAGAAAATCAATCTCAGTATCGCCCTGATGCACAACCCGGACGTCCTCATGCTGGACGAGCCCTACACTGGATTCGACTGGGAGACGTATCTCACGTTCTGGGATCTCGCAGAGGAACTCGCTGCTGACGGAACAGCTGTCACGATGATTTCACACCTGATCGAGGAACAAAGTCGTCTCGACCGCATCTACGAGGTTCGTGACGGACAAGTCTACGACGTGACTGATCAAGAAGCCGAGACTGATGCAACGGCCAGTGAACGGGGGGAAGCGACCGATGAATAGGGTTCGAACAGGGATTCGATCGAACGTCTCCACCTTCCTCAGAACCCCCCTGGATGTCGTCTTAGCACTCCTACTTCCGGTTGTCGTTATCGAAGGCTGGGGACAAGCGATGGCGGGGTTGCCAACTATGCCGACAGTTGAGGCGATTCCGATCGATCTGGGTCGCCTCCTCGGAGCGATATTCGGGATCGCTATCATCGCCGGCCTGATGGGACTCACCCAGATGATCAGTGCGCGTACAGCCGATCGTCGGCTCGTCCAGACGGGCTATCCACCTCGGACATTGCTTGCGACTCGATTAGCGACGCTCGGAGGGGTCACGGTCGTCGTGGCTGCCGTGAACTACGGCGTGCTTTGGCTGACAATTTCACCGGAAGCCCCTGTCCTGACGTTCGTATTCCTCGTCCTTGCTGGCCTCGTCTATGCGTTTCTCGGCGCACTCGTCGGTGCGCTCCTTCCACGACTGTTCGAAGGCTCGCTCGTCGTGGTGTTCCTCGCGATGATGGATGCGTTCCTCAGTGGCGACAGCCCGCTGGCTGCTGACATTCCTGAGTTCGTGGAATACTTCCCGCTCTATCATCCGAAGGAACTCCTTCAGGAGGCGATGTTCCAGGGCACATATACGACAGGTAATCTCGGCTTCGTTGCCGGATACCTGTTGGTCTTGCTCGTACTCGTCACCGTAGTGTTCGGAATGACGATGCGCACCAGTGGGGGGTGGTCCGCATGAACCGCACGACAACGGCGTTCTCAATCGGTATCAAAGAACAGGTGCGAAACTACGTCCTCGTCGCTCTGCTGGTCGTCTTACCGGTCTCGTTCATCACGTTGGCGTTCGCAGTCACCCAAAATGTCGAGATGCCGGTTCGAACGCTCGTCGACGGTGAGACGGTGACGGTGATGCGGGGAATGCCGGAGGTCCACGGCGTGATTATGACGCCGATTACGAGTGCTCTCATCGCCGGACTCGCCGGGTTGTTCCTGATGCGAGAAGCCAAAGACACGGACGGTCGTCTGGCAGTCGCGGGCTATCGTGCACGACAGGTAATCGCTGCCCGGTTTGGGGTTCTCGCAGCAATTACTCTCATCGTCACCGGTGTCTCAGTTGGTGTGATGCGCGTCGATTTCCAGCCCGAGTATCTCTGGTGGTTCGTCGCAGCGATGCTCGTCGTCTCGCTCACGTATGGCCTCATCGGGATGCTCGTCGGGGCCGTCTTCAACCGCCTAGCCGGGATGTGGCTAATGCTGATTCTCCCGATGCTCGATATCGGACTGTTTCAGGATCCGCTGTTCATTCAATCTGAACCTGATTGGTGGATGAAACTCTTTCCGGGCTATTGGCCAGTCCGTGTAATGGTCGATACCGGACTCACAACCGACGTAGATACGGCTCTCTCGTTGGTGTGGGCTACTGGATATCTTCTCCTCGTAGCCGTGCTCGCAATTGGTATATATTACAGAGTCACGCAGGCGAGTTGATCACAAGAGAGATCAGTCATAAATAGAACAAAACAGGTCACGGGATCGTTCTGAAATCAAAGGTATCGGTGAGGACGGTATTCTCTAATCCCCGAATCACTTGACCCCGATCAGTTCACCCTCTCACGGTGGCAATCAGTTGGAGAAGTCCTCATCAGTAGCATCTAATCGCTCACGGCGGCGTCTATACTCCTCCTCGTCAATTTCGCCCCTGGCATAGCGGTTCTGGAGCGTTTTTCTGGCTGAGTCGTCGGTAGCCGATCGAGGAGAATTTTGGTTTCCAAGCCAGTAGAGCCCGCCACCGAGAACGCCCAGCATTCCGAGTACGCCACCAACAGCTGGTAGCCCTCCAACTCCACCTCCGTTGCGGCCACTCATCATTCCAGAACCACCTCGTCCCATCATTCCACCACCAGTATTCCCGCTTCCATCGCTGCTTGAGCCGTAGGCGACTGTACCCTGGTCAACAATCGCCTCACTCGATGGGACCTCTCCATCCGGGATTGAATCCTCCTCTGCCGGTCCGCCAGGACTGCCAACTACGATCCGTCCGACCATCCCAATCGACTTGTGCGGGATGCAGTAGTAATCATACGTCCCTGGCGTTTCGAACGTATATTCGAAGCTCCCGTCTGAGATCGTCCCACTATCGAAGGCGGAAGCGCCCTCCGGAATACGATCTGCGTACGCCGTAGCGGAATGTGCCCCCGCTGCGAGTTCAAATTGAACGGTTGTCCCGGGATCAACACGTAGGCCGATTGGGTCGAAGTAATTGTTTCCCATCTCCACGATGGGCGTCTCCTGTGCGTTCGCTGACTGAGCAAAGCCGGTGCTGGCGACTGCGCTGGCACCGACAATGCCTAAGAATTGACGTCGGCTGTGATGTGTCATGTTGTCTGGATCATTCTTCGGTGGGTAGCTACGCGCGATACTGGTGCGAAGACTTCGGACGTGACTCACTCCGAACTTGTCGTTTGTTCCCATTACTACTCATAACCATATGCTGAATCGAGCACACCATTTCGATGTAACGGAACGATGCTGCCGAACGGTTGGTTTCGATACCCTCGAGTCGATCCGCAGGTGTTCAAACGGGTGAAACGCGGTTTGGGTAGTGGTCACTCTGATTGTTCGAGCTTTTCTCGTCGGGCTTCGAACTCTTCGTCCGTGAGATCGCCACGAGCGTACGCCAGACGTAACTCTTCCATCGCGGGATTATGAGACGTCTGTGTCTCGCTCATCCGCCGGAAGATGAGATATCCACCGCCCAGAAGCGCAAGGAGGAAGATGACCGGGACGAGCATCCCGATGAGGGGCCACCAACCACCTGTGGTACCGTACTGGCCCATCATTCCTCCGTATCCCATCATCCCACCGAACCCCATACCCATTGTGAGCAAGGGAAGGAGGATGAACGCTCCGAGGACGATGAGCAGTATCGTCGTCGTATCCAGTTGATCCGATGATGCCATCAGAGATCAGGCCTCCGATGCGGATCCGAACTCGTCAGTTACGGCTGCCAGTACGCGGTCGAATCGTTCGCTGACCTCGGTCGCGACGGAGTCAAGCGCGTCGTTATCAGCGATCCCGACTAACTGTTCCGGGTCGACCGCACTCACCACGATGACGCCGTCATCGTTCTCGTAGACGATGACGTTACAGGGCAAGAGCGCACCGAGTTCAGTTTCTACACTCAACCCTTCGTATGCCAGCGGAGGATTGCACGCACCGAGGATGCGATACTGGCGGAACTCCTCACCGAGTTTCTCCTTGAGCGTCGCCTGAATGTCGATGTCACAGAGAACACCGAATCCCTCGTCTTTGAGCGCGGCATTCGTTGCGTCGACGACATCGTCGAACTCTCCATCAATCTTGGTTTGTATTGTGTAACTCATGTAATACTGTATCCTGTTTACGCACTTAAGCGTTCGGTCCCGTCGCCCCAACTGGCAGACGAGAATTTTTTCTCGACGATGCTCCTTCTATTTCGGTCATGGGCACTACTCGAGTTGCTTTCGTCGACGTTCGAACTCTTCATCGGAGAGTTCACCGCGAGCGTAACGCTCACGAAGAACCGAAAGCGGCCGACTATCACTCCTCTCAGAATCTCTGTTGAGGAGTGAGTAGACGAGATAGAGCGGGACGACGATTAGGAGCCCCATCCAAAGGAAGCTCCAGAGGCCCATTCCACCGCTGAAGACCCCCCAACCGCCGCTACCCATCATACCGCCGCCGTAGCCTCCACCACCGTGAGCCGCTGCGGTGCCCGTTGCTACAATCAACAGCGGAACCGCTAGTATTGCGATTCGACGAGTCGTCCGCCCGAGAGTGTTGGTGTAGTGTGTCATTGTGATCGTTGAGTCAGTAAGTCGAATATCTATCGTGTCAGACGAGGATCCGAACAGGGATCGTTAGCAGCCGTACCCCTGTCCGTTCATCCCCGTCGCGGTGTGATTGTCGTCCGCCATATCTTGGGCCATCTCGTCGACGGTCACGCCCATGTGCGCTTCCATCTCGTCAACGGCATTCGGGCCCATGTAGTCGGTCATGTGACCTTCCATCCAGGCCGCCCAGTCTGCTGCACTACCATCGGCTGGCGTCCCTTCAGCTGCCGTCTCGTTCCCCTGGATCGGTTCGTCACCGTGTGCGCTAACTACCGGGGCGGCAAACGCGAGTCCGACAATCGCGAGCACCACGAGCAGCCATCGTCCGAGGTTTCGGTTGGTCATTGTTTTTCGCCTCAAGTAGTCATACGGTGGGTTCGGAGTTATCTTCGTGGGAGTGAACTCAAACAGGAGAGCGTTCAAGAACGTCTATAACGCCATCTAAACGTTTTCTACTGACGGGATCGTTCATACCTGCCGAATTCGAAAGGATCAGAGGAATGGTGAGAGCAAAGGGGATCCGTCGAGACTGTTCACCTCATTGCGGCGATCCAGACAATAACCACGGTTCAGGCGGCGAGGGAGGCTCGGGTATTGCTGACCACGAACGAGATGGATCAGTTCCCTCGGAACTGGTGATACTGCCTCGTGAGTGCCTGACGATGGTAGAGGATTCCAATTGTCATGAGGAACAGAACGGTCGCAATTTCGTAGCCATACGCACCAAGCAATAACATCGTTGAAGAACCACTCAGTCCGCCTGCAAGTAGTACGGCAAACAACGGGCTAACGCAGGCAGGGCACGCCACAATCCCGACTATTCCTCCGACTGCCGACTGCGAGAAATCAAGCAATGCATCATAGACGAGATACGCCAGCGCGAACAGGCCAACCGCTTGGTAAGGAATGAGCGAGACCGTGATCAGGTCACCTGTATAGACGAAGACCGGACTCCATCCCAAAGATCGACCCCACGTTATTCCGAAGCCGCTTGGTCCAGTGAGCTGCCCGAAATGAGAGGTGCTCGGTCCAAGTAATCCTGAAAAATAAAACATCACGATGAGATATAGAGCAACGACAAGTGCGGCACCAATACGATACACTCGACGTTTCGTTACAGGTCGAGTGTGCCAGATCACCCAGACTGAGGCGGTGAACCAAATAAATGGAAGGACGAAATGGGTCCACCGGCTCCCCATATCTCCTGTGAAATATGCGTACACCAACCCGGCGATCAACTGTGCGGCGAGGAGGAGATTGAGCCACGTGCTTGACTTGAGAACCCGGCTAATGCGATCAGTTTCGAGTGTTGCTTGTGACATGATGGGTAGTGTTAGTATGAATTTCTACGTCTGTTAGTTCTGCAGGTCATCACTCGGATACACGCGGTAGGTTCGACCCTGTCGTTCCCGATACAGCAGCCCGCGCTCCTCGAGTGAACTCACGGTCTGGCTCACTTTACTCTTTGAGAACTCAGATCGATCCCGAAGTTCGATCTGCGTGATTCCAGGCGAGTTCAGGACGGGTTCAAGGACGCGTCGTTCATCATCCGGTAAGAGATCGAGAACGCGCGCTTGCGGATCCGATTCAGGATTGATAGGCGTCGCCGGCGAGGCGTCATCGTCTATCGATGTAGGCGTTGCCTCCGATACCTGATCGGGGTCGATGTGATCCGCTGAGTCGGTTGTCGAATCGATGAGATTCCCTCGAACCACGTAATAGATGCCACCGATACTGCCTGCGACCAGAAGGGTTCCAACCACGTACCAGAGAGGATCTGGACCGTGAATCGCCCCCATAGACGAGTCCATCATCGGCCCCATCGACTGCTCGATAGCGCGACGCTGTTGATAGGCCCGCCAACTGAGTAGTCCGCCAGCCAAGAGGACGAACCCAAGGAGCACACCAACGACGGTATCCGCTGGACGTTGGTTCATATGACATCCCCTTGTTTCGATATCTGACTGCTCATACAATCAATTTTGGCGCGACAGGTGTGACAATTGCGGATTGAAGGTGCGATGATGAAGTGCTTCACAGCGGATGAACCACAGTACATCTATCAGTGATCGTGATCGTGGTTTGTTATCTGCGGGCTTTGATCAGCAAATTCCGTGGGCTCTTCCTCGAATGCCCGCTTACAGGTCTTCGAGCAAAAATAGTACGTCATCCCATCATTGGACGCACTCGGCCCCTCATCGTCGGTCCGCATGCCACACACCGGATCACGATACTGACCTGGTGCGCCGATTCCACGTCGGTAGACATACAGGAGGAACCCGGAGAGCGCGAAGGCGATAATATTGAGGTAGAACGTGTAGTTGAGCTCGAAGTACGTCTGTTCGGTCGCCGTCTCGCCACCGGCCAGATCTGGTACGATGCCGAGGGCGTCGAACAGCAACTCCATGAGGAAGCCAGTGAACGCCATCGTCACGAAGAAGACGCCAAGGATGTACAGCATGATCTTCCAGCCGTAGTACTTCCGGTAGACGTTCAGCACGGGCACGGTGATGAGGTCGGCGTAGACGAACGCGATGATCCCGGCGAAGCTGACGCCACCGCCCCACAGCGCGACGGCGAACGGGACGTTGCCCATACTGCCGACGAAACTGAGGACGGCGATGATGACGCCCATGACGGCGTTCTCGGCAGTCACGAGCAGGCCGTCGCCCTGAATGAACAGCGTGTTCCACACCCACTGCGGGACGAAGACGATGACGAACCCAGAAATAAGGAAGCCGGCGACGATGTCTTTCCAGATCATCGACCACTCCTTGCGGTACTGATTCCCGACCTTGTACCAGCCACCCCACGACAGCAACTCGTCACGCCACCCGCCGCTACTCGACGTCTCCTGGCGATAGGTCTCCATACAGCCCTCCGAGCAGAATTTGAGCGTCTCACCGCCGTCGGTCGTGAGCGTGTACTCGTCTTTCCCCTCCATCCCGCAGGTGGGATCTTCGGTGAGGCCCGCCTGGCGGTCGCGCTCGTTGAGCTTCTCGCGGACTTCGTTAAACAGGTTTTCGGGAAGCGTAAGGTGGACGATGGCGGCCATGACGGCGATGAGAATCAGGCCGCCGAGCAGTTCCGCGACGAGGAACTCCCAGCCAAGCAGGATGAGAATCATCAGCCCTAGTTCGACGATGAGGTTCGTCGACGCGAACATGAACGCGAGGAAGTTCACCGCGTGCGCCCCCTTCTTGAACAGGCCCTTCCCGATGGCGACGGCGCCGAAACTACAGCCACTGCTTGCTGCTCCGAACACAGTCGCCTTGGTAAGTCCAGTTAGATCGCCCTCACCCAGCACCTGTGCCATCCGCTCCTTCGAGACGTAGACCTGGACCAGACTCGTAATCGTGAGGCCCATGATGATCGCCCACGCCGCCGTCCAGAGAAATCCGACACCGATACGAAGGGATTCAAGAACTCCGTCGATTATCGTCGCCTGCATAGGTGTATCATTGTAGGGATCATCTATTGCGGTTTTGGTTAGAATATACTGCCTATGAGGGTATCAGTACTATGGCATCGTAACCGTCGGCCATAGATGATCTATCGTGAAGAGGGGAAAACATTGCAAACCTCCACAAGCTCCACGGAATCCGACTTCAGATTCAAAAGGGGAATCTGATTAAATCACGCCGACGTATTAGAGGCTAATGGGACCAGTAGAGACCGATGATATCCCAAATGAGGGGAACACCACCTGGAAGAACAGCCTTCGCCGGCCTGCTCGGTTGTCCAGTACGGTAACTGTCACATCCACTTCCTAATTTACGATGGCTGTCGATCTGGCAATCCATGATGCACTCGTTCTCACAGCCGACGAGCGGAACCGCCTGTACGAGCGCGGCACAGTATGCATCACCGATGGCTGTATCGAAGAAGTCCGACCATCACGTGCAGGAGACGGAGAATTAGAAGCATCCACCGTTATCGACGGGAACGGGAAACTGGTGATGCCGGGGTTGGTGAACGCCCACACGCACCTGGAGATGACACCGCTCATCGGTGCGTTTAGCGAACTCGAGCTGACGGAGATGCTCGGGAGTGGGACGGCCTTGTTTAACAGACTAGGGAACGGCGAATTCGAGTACCTCGTCGAGGCAGGCGTCGAGCTCGCAGCGCTCAATTTCCTCCTGGGCGGTGTCACGACCGTGAACTCCATGGACGCACGGCCTGCCGCAGGTGCAGAGGCGTTCGGGGAAGCAGGGCTCCGCGGATTTTTCGGCCCGGCGATCTCGGACCTCTTCTGGGACCAACCAGTCGATCAGCAGTTCGCCCGTGCTCGCGAGTTCGTCGAAACGTACCACGACACGTACGACGGCCGAATCAGGGCGACGATCTGCCCGCACGACGACTGGTCGTGTACCCGGCAGCTGTGGGAACGGACCGCATCCCTCGCCGCAGAGTATCCGGACCTGCTCGTCCACACGCACTTGCTCGAACTCGAGGAGAGTAACACGATGGCACGAGCGAACGGTGGCGAGGACTCGGTAGGATTGCTCGACGACGTTGGACTCCTGGACGACCGACTGGTCGCTGCTCACTTCCGCCTCGGCGACGAAGAGGACATCCAGCGAACCGCCGAGGCGGACGCGGCTGTTGCGCACTGCCCGTCCGTCTTCTGTTACTGGAATCCGGACGGGGAGACGCAGTGGACGCCCGTTCCCGAGCTTCGAGCCGCCGGCGTCGACGTCGGAGTAGGGATTGACGACCACTACTGGCACGACTCGTACAGCATGTTCGGTGAAGCGCGGCAAGCTCGGCTGGCGGCAAATCTCAAGCGTTCAGCCGGGCAGTTCGACTCGATGGAACTGATACGAATGCTCACTATCGAGGGCGCACGCGCGCTGGGGATGGGCGACGAGATCGGCAGTATCGAAGCGGGAAAGCGCGCGGATATTATCCTCCTCGACGTCGACAAACCGAAGTTCACGCCACTGACCAACGTTCCCGCACACGTCGTGAACAACGCGGTCCCGGCCGACGTCGAGACAGTGATCGTTGACGGCGACGTCGTCCTCCGGAATGGTGTGCCCGAGACAATGGACTCGGACGACGTGCGACAGCGAGTAAATCAGGCTGTCGAACGCTTCATGGACGAGACAGGCTGGGAGTTAGACATTGGT